>CAWBRF010000022.1:0-112671 GCA_963791075.1 uncultured Planctomycetia bacterium | reverse complement strand
CCGGGATTATTCATAAATTGGAAACCAACGCGCCTCCGGTAGCGTTTAAGGTGTTAGGAAACAAGCACCTTTACGCGGACACGGAGGCACGTGATGGTTTCGCAGAGTGATTTTCAACTGACGCTTGATTTTCTCAGATCCAAGCCGGTTGTGGTAGTGCCCTCGGCAGAGCAAGTTTCCAGCGACGCCGGGCTGCTGCCGTTCCGCCAACTCGACGAGCGGATCGGCCTCACACGGCAGTTTGCCGACGCTTTGACCGACCGACGCCACATCGGCTATATCGATCACCCCTTCCTGGAGATGACCCGAATGCGGGTCTACGGCATCCTCGCCGACTATGCCGACCAGAACGACCACGACGTGTTGCGGAGCGATCCAATCTTCAAACTGCTTTGCGACCGTTCCATCGAGGACGACGACCTGGCCAGCCAGCCGACGCTCTCGCGCTTCGAGAATGCGATCGACGTTCGCTCGTTCTTCCGCCTCCGCGACCTCTTGCTCGACCAGTTCATCGCCTCGTTTGCGAAGCCGCCGCGGCAGTTGACGCTCGACATCGACCCCTTTGACGATCCCACGCACGGTCAGCAGCAGTTGACGTTCTTCCACGGCTACTACGAGCAGTATCAATACCTGCCGCGGGTTGTCACCGCGCGGAGAACGACCTTGTGCTGTCGCTTTCTCTGCTGCATGGCACGGCCCATGCCGCCTTGGGAGCGGAGGACGAGTTGGAGCATGTCCTGCGTCGTTTGCGTGAGGCGTGGCCGGACGTGCATGTCCACCTTCGCGGCGACAGTGGCTTCGGCACGCCCGCGATGTACGCTGGTTGCGAACAATTGAACATTCAATACACCATCGGCATCGGCATGAACTCACGGCTGAAAAAAATGAGCGATTCCCTGCTGAAACAGGCGGTTTTGCAATGGGAGGCGACCGGCCAGCCGCAACGTCTGTTCACGGCGTTTTGGTATCAGGCGGGTTCTTGGCCGGCTCCGCGTTGGGTTGTGATCAAGTGCGAAGCGAACGCCCAAGGCACGAACCGCCGCGCCGTGGTCAGCAACCGCGCGGGAGCGACGGTGCTGCCGGGGGCCGCCTACGACGGCTACGCCGACCGCGGCGAGAGCGAGAACCGCAACAAGGAACTCAAGGTCGGCTTGCTGGCCGACCGCCTCAGCGATCATCGTTACTTCGCCAACCTGTTTCGACTTTATCTGCACACGACGGCGTACAACCTCTTGGTCCACATGCGTCGCGAAGTAGCCGATCCACCGCGCGAGGCGAGCGGCGAAGAAGTTCCCGTGGAAGCTTTCGCCGGCCGTCAACGTCGCGGTTGGCACAACCGCCGTCGGGAGGGCGATCCGCTGGGCGAGGGCCAGCCTTGCACATGGCGCACGAGGCTGATTAAGGTTGCCGCCCGGGTGCGTGAAACGTCGCGTCGCGTGGTGGTTGTTCGGCGACAACTATTCTTTCCCTTGAACGACAATTAGAATTCCCTTCCAAGTATCAGAGGTGTGGGGGGCCGTTTTGTGGAGCGTAGCGCAGCGAAGCGGAACAAAACGGCCCCCCACACCTCACGCTGCCGGATACCCCCGCCCTCCCTTACGCCGCCTCGGGCGGCTTGGCCTGCTTCGCCGCCTCCAGCCGGTAACTGGCAATGTTCAACTCCAGGATCACGCTGTGATGCACCAGGCGGTCGATCGCCGCCGCCGTCGTCATCGGATCCTTGAAAATCGTCTCCCACTTCGAGAACGGCAGGTTGCTCGTCAACATTACCGTCCCCCGCTCGTACCGCTCCGCCAAGAGCGTGAAGAGAACTTCCATCTCCTCTCGGCTCTGCTGCACATAGCCAATGTCGTCAATCAGCAGCACCTCGCACTGCGACATCCGCTTCAGCACCCGGCTGAGCTTCAAGTCCCGCTTCGCCACCAGCAATTCCTGCACCAGCAAGGCACACGGCCAGGAAACCACCTTCCGTCCATTGCGGACCAGCTCCTGGGCGATCGCCGACAAGAGGTGCGTCTTGCCAGTGCCCGTCTTGCCGAACAACAAAAGGTTCTCACGACGATCCACGAACGAGCCTTCCAGGAGCGTCCGCACCTGGCGAGAAACTTTCGCC
This sequence comes from uncultured Planctomycetia bacterium, assembly GCA_963791075.1. Lineage (GTDB taxonomy): Bacteria > Planctomycetota > Planctomycetia > Pirellulales > Thermoguttaceae > CAWBRF01. Next base: position 110,558 of record CAWBRF010000022.1, on the reverse strand, counting down.
GGGAGCCGTCCCATGTCGAAACTCGCCAAGTCCTTCTCCAACGGCAAGCGTGAATCACGCAGCAGCCGCTCCGTCCGCTTCGCCAAGCGGGCTTGGCATTCCCGCTCGGCCAAATCCAGCAGGTACTGCTCGTAGCTGGCCGTCTCCTGCACCGCCCGCCGGGCCAGTTCCTCAAAACACTCCCGAAACGTCGGCAAGTGCAGTTCCCGCAAGCAGGCCATCAACTTTTCCTTCACATCCCCCTTGGAACTCATCCCACACCTCCTTGTGTGTCAACAAATCATCAAAATCCAACAGGTCCACTTCCTCGACGGTCACTTCGGTGACCGCCGGAACCTCTTCCGCCCGGCGGACCAGTTCCTCGACCGCCGCCCGAGTCACGGGCCGGTCGCTGGCCAAAAGCGTTCGCAACGCCTCGTCCACCGCCGTCTCGCTCTGGCGTGCCGCCAGATAGAGAATCGCCAAATACTCCTTGTGACCTCGCTCCGGTTGCGCTTCACGCAGGGCGTCGTAGGCCATGCGAAAGCGGCTGGTGGGAAACAACTCTTCCCGGTAAACGTAGTTCTCAAAAGCCCCCGGCTTCCGCACCAGCCAGTCGATGATGTGCCGATAGTTGATGCGGTGTTTCTTCCGTCCACGCAAGCGTGGAAATCGCTCCGCCTCCTTCTGGGCGTACCAGACCTCGACGTGTTCCACGTACAGCCGCACCTCGACCTTCTCGCCCATCAACCGGCTGGGAACCGAATAGGTGTTCTGGTCGGCGTGGATCAGGCTTCCTTGATTCACTGGCACGGAAAGTCGTTTGTAGCTCTCCCGTCGCCGCTCGGGCAGACGCCGCAGCCGAGGCAACTCTTCGTCCAGACGTTTGCGGCGGCCCGCATTGCGAGCGGCCACCAGCTCTTGCAAGAATCGCCCATAGGCTTCACGGCTCTCGAAGTCCCGGCTGCCACGCAGCAACAGAGTCTGCTCCACGTACTCCTTGAACCGCCGATGCGACTGCTCCACGTCGCCGTTCTCGTTGGCCTCCTCGGGCTGGATCTTTTCCATCTCCATGCCGTAGTAACCCAACAGCGCCGTGTACCGCTCGGTGAACTCCTTCTCGTTGGAGGCGTTGTTCACCGCCAGGCTCATGCGATCCGTGCGGTGTCGTTGTGGCACGCCGCCCAATTGCCACACGGCGTTTTGAAGTCCCTCGCTGAGGCTCTCAAAACTCTCCGAAAAACAGATCGTGATTGATTCCCAATTCGAGTACGTCAGCACCCAGTGGTAGACGAGGTGGTCGAACGGCTGGCCGCCGATCGTCACGGCCAGGCTTTTCATGTGGGTGAAATCCGAGGCGCACAACCGCCCCGGGTGATGCACTTGGCTGAAGAACACCTCCTTGGCCGGACCCGCCGTCGCCCGCCATCGCTTCACGCCACGCTGAAAGCTGCGTAACTGCGAGTCGTCGAACTTCCCTGGATGGTTCGTTTGCAGCCATGAAAACAGCGTCTTGGCCTCCAGGCCGGGGGTCTCTTTCAGTTGCGCATGAACTTCCGGCCAGACCTCGGCGAACCGGTCTTCCCGTGTCCGCCACGTCCGCTCGGGGGCGACTTCGCTGGGAAGCATCCCAAGCCGCCTATACTTCCTGGCCGTCTTCTCGTCCATGCTCGCCCTATCCGCCGCCTGAGCCAACGTCTTCCCCGACGCCAATGCCTGCCACAACCGCTTCGCTTGCTGATCCGTAAGCATCGCAAGTCCCCCTCCTACGGAGACTTGCGATAGTCTACCCGACCACCTCAACCGGGAATTCTAATTGTCGTCAGACTGGAAAAGTAATTGTCGCTATACACGGGATGATGTACGACCTGAACAACTTGATCTCTGCCAATTCTGGATGGACGCTTGAGGTAGCCAATGGCATCAATGATTCGGGGGAAATTTGTGGTTACGGCTTGATTGGCGGGAATACCCATGCGTTCTTGCTCACCCCCGTGCCCAAGCCCTCCACCTTCGCCCTTCTCGCCGTTGGCTCGACCAGCCTCGTCGCGTTCGCATGGCGGCGGCGATCTGGGCGACCAGTGCCCTCTGAAAACGTGAGCAACCTGACAGCGTGAGGGCATTCTTCCATGAAAGATCGCTTGCTGCTGTTTCTTGCCGTCATACTCGTTGCCAATGCAGCGCCTACGCTTGTATCTGCCGATTTTATTCCGCCCAACCTGCCGCCTGGGTCCCAGTATCAGTTGATCTGCGTGGCAGGTTATACAGCGGCAGTCGGTAACACCTTCGTTGGGGCATATTACAACAGTTCGTCAGGCGTACATGGTTTTGTTTCTTCAGTTCCCGAACCCTCCACTTTTGCCCTCCTTGGCGCCGGTGCCATCGGATTGTTCGGATGGAAGTGGCGGCGGCAAGAGCGAGCAGCATGAAGCGTTGGATGATGCACTTATGAAACGAATGAGAAACTATTGGCTCGTGCTGGCGGTTCTGTTTGCAATTGCCCTTTGGGTGGGCCCGGTCGCGGCCACTACGTTTACGGCGCTAGACCTACCCGGGTACGCCCACGGCATTTCCGGCAATAACATCGTTGGTTACTATAGTGACCAGACTGGTGTTCACGGTTACCTGTACGACGGTTCGACGCTCACGACGCTAGACGACCCGTCGGGAACAAGAACCTTCGCCTACGGCGTCTCTGGCGGTGATGTGGTCGGATACTCTTGGAACTCATCGTCAGACACGACCAGCGCTTTTCTCTACAACGGGTCCACGTACACGGCACTAACCGACCCATCGGCGCCAAGTGGCGTTATTCCTTCTGGCATCTCCGGTGGAAATATCGTTGGGGTTTACAATAACGGTACTCCGCACGGTTTTCTTTACAACGGCTCGACTTGGACGACGATAGACGACCCGCTGGGTTCTACAACCAACCCGTTCGGCGTCTCCGGCAGTAATGTCGTCGGGGTTTACTGGGACTCGTCATTTACGCCCTACGGTTTCCTGTACAACGGCTCCACGTACACGACACTTAGCGGGCCGTTGGGAGCAGTTGTCACCTTGCCCTATGGCATCGACGGCGATAATATCGTCGGGTATTACGGCGACTCGTCAGGTATTTATCATGGTTTTCTTTACAACGGCTCGACTTACACGACAATTGACGACCCGTCGGAAACATTTGGCGGCCCACGCAATGGCACTTGGCTCTGGGGCATCTCAGGCAGCAATATCCTCGGGTCCTATTGGGATTCGTCGGGTGGTCTTCATTATTTTGAAGCTACCGTTCCCGAACCGTCAACTTTCGCCCTGCTGGGCGCCGCGGCTGTCGCCCTGATTGGCTTCCGTTGCGCAAAAAGCGCGCGTGACACTGGCTATGCCAGTGTTGGCGTGCGACAGCATAACAGGGAATCCGCAGCGCGCGACCAGTGCCGGGCCGAAAGCTGCGGAGCCGGCCACTCCGGCACATTCTGATAGACCGTCTGCCGGGTGACGTTCAGGCGCCTTCCGAATAGCCGCCGGGCCATCGACCGGTTCAGAGCCGATTACTTGAGGCCGGCAAGCTGTGATCGACCACGTATCGTAAGCGTCAAAGAATCGCCAGCGGCTACTGGCTCCTGGCAACACGGAAGCCTGCGAAGATGATGTCCCAGCCGACTAACACGCCTCTGCTGCGACTGGCGGAGCGCATGATGTCCGGCGGGTTGTTCCAAGAACCGCCACGAAGGACACGGACAACTCCGGAGTCTGGGCCGGTCGGGTTGTCCACGGGAGATTTGGCGTAGTAGTCCTCGCCGTACCAGTCCGAGCACCACTGCATAGCATTTCCGTGCATGTCGTAGAGCCCGAAGGCATTGGGTTTGAATGAACCCACGGGAGCTGTGAACACGTAGCCATGGCTGGCTTTGGGCGTCGGGTAGATCGGGTTCGGGAGTTTCGACCCGGCCGACGGGTCGTCCACGGTGCCAACCTCGGCCACGTTGCCAACCTTGGCCAAGGTCTTTTGATCGTCGCCGCTGTAGTACCGCGTTGTTGTTCCCGCCCGGCAGGCGTATTCCCACTCGGCCTCCGTTGGCAGCCGGTAGGTCTTGCCCGCCCTGCGGCTGAGCCACTTGCAGAAGGCCACGGCGTCGTTCCAACTCACGTTGACCACGGGGTGCTCGTCGCTCTGCTCACCCACGTTCCGCCAGGAGTATTTCTCGTCAAACTCGAAGTGTTTCTTGTCAGGGTTCCAGCCGAACGCGCCCTTCTGGTCCTTCTTCTCCGCGTCTGTCTTGTACCCCGTATCGGTGACGAACTGCCGAAACTGGCCCCGCGTGACATGGGAGGTGCCAAGATAAAACGGCTTCGTTATCCGCACGCGGTGCTGCGGATGCTCGTTCTTGAAATCATCTGCTTTCAGAAGATCAAGGCCGTGGGTCTTATTGAAAAACGCGGCCGTATCCTCGGCCGACTCACCGCTGCCCATCTTGAACTCACCTGCCGGGATGAGGACCATTTTCAACTTCACCCGGCCGCCCAGATCCACCGTGAGTTCCTTCGGTGGGTTCTTCGTCTCGCTGAAAGCGGTCCCCGCCATGGTGAAAAGCACGATGCACCCAATCACGACGTTTCTCATTAACGTGTTTTCCCAGAAGAGAGTTTACTGGCCCGGCGATGCCCGCGCCGAACCACGACGGCCAATGATCGAGAGGAATTTTGATCGAACGCTACGCCCCTGATATTATCACGGACGTCGGTCGCCGGGAAGCGTCCGTGGAAAAGCCGCCTATTGGGCTACAGCAATCCGACGTGCAGCCCGCTTCCGACGACGGCAGGCCCGGGCTTCGCGAGATTCTTCCTCCCGCTGTTCCAGCCGATGTTCAGGGTGGGCGGCAACCCAGTGATCTGGCAGTAGGGCTTCCAACGCAGTCGTGTCGCCTGGGGCGATTGCTGCTATCCGACGCAGCACGTCGGTCAAGTAAGGCCACACGTCAACGCAGTTCCGCCTGGCGCTCTGCACCAGCGTGTAGAGCGTTGCTGCCGTCTGGCCGCCCCTCTCGCTTCCAAAGAATAGAAAATTCTTTCTTCCGATAGCGACTGGCCGCAGAAGCCGCTCAATGATGTTGTTATCTATTCGGATTTTTCCGTTGCTGGTGTACCGGACGAAGGCGTTCCAACGGTTCAGCACGTAGTCGATCGCCTGGGCCAACTTCGACGTGGGACGCAACGCGGGCCGCACTTCCTCGAAACGGGCCTTCATCCGCATCAAGATCGGCAACGCCTCGGCCTGGCGCAACGCCCGGCGCTCGTCCGCCGACATCTCCAGCGCACGGTCCTCAAGGTCATAAAGTTGCTGCGTCCAGATCATGGCCTCGTGGACCAGCGGGTGACTGGTCGCCGGTATCGCTTCCTCAAAGCCCCTTCGGCCATGCGCCCAGCAAGCAACATCGACCAACCGGCCCGCCGAATGGCGAACCAGCGACGTGTAAACCACGTAGCCATCGGTCTGCAAGTAACCACGATAGTTCGCCAACATCTCTGCCGGGCCGTCCCGGCTGCGGCTGGGGCGGAAGTCGTAGAACACGAAGGGATGGTCGGCGTCGCCTGCGTACCCGCTGAGGTAGCCGGTGATCGCTTTGCCGTGTCCCGGCTTGAGCATCCGCACTTCCGTTTCGTCGGCGTTGATGACGACGCTGACGAGCACCTGCTGGCGGATCAATCGCTCCAGAGGCCGCAAAGCCTGGGCCGTTCGCCCCAGAAGCCCGCACAACAGCGAACGCGACAGCCAACGCTTCAACGGACCTAGCAGCAGCTCTTGTTGCCGATATACGGGCAGATGATGCAGGAACTTCCAGGTCACCAGCCGAGCCAGGATGCTCGGGCCGAAGGGGCTCTTCTCCACGGCCTGCGGCGGCCTCTGTGTGGTCACCATCTGCGAGCCGTCGTGACATGCCGAACAACCGTAGGTGTACCGCACCTCTTCGACCACGTACAGCTTCGCCTCTTCCATCTCTGCCCGCTTCGTGACGTGGGTGCGGGTGATGACCCGTGGAGTGCCGCAGCAGCCGCAGGGCAATTCCGCCTCGGGAAGCGGATATTCGGTCCGTCGGTGTTCCCAGAATTGCGGGAACTCGATCCTCGGTCGTCGTGGCTTCCGTCGAGTCCGAGGCGGCGTCGAGTCTGCATTGTCGTCCGTGGAGTTCTGCTGCTGAGTGTCTAACCCCTCGACGACTTCGGGAACAAAGAGTACTTTCTGATCGGGCGAGGGTACATACCGCTCGCGACGTTGGCCGAACATCGCACGCTTAAAGAATCGCAGTTGCTCGGCGGCCTTCGCCAGTTGCTCCTGGTATGAGGCGATGGCTTCCTGCTGCTGCGCGATGACGGCCTGTTGCTCGGCATCTTTCTGCTCCAGCTCGCGAATCCGCTGCCGATAGGCGGCCAGTTGATCGGCAAGAGATGGACTTCCGTTCTCCATGCCCTATTAAACGCTCGACGCTGCGATTTGGTTCTGCCGAAACGGAAAAATTTTTCGGGACGGACAAAATACAAGCCTGCGGACGCCTCGCGACACCGAATTGGCTTCATGCACGTTGCCATCGCGGACGACGCCGCACGCTGGCCAGGTCGATGCCTTCCAGGATCAGCGTCAAATCGCTCAGGCGCATCTCGATCCCGCCTGGCGAAACTGAACCATCCTCCCGCACAACTCGCGCCGCTTTCGGCACCTCAAAGGTCCCGCCTTCCAATCGCTTGTACCAAATTACGAGGCCATCGCCCGCAAACCACATCACTTTCACACGGTCACTGCGCCGATTGAAGAAAAGGTGATTGTTCACGGGGTTCTTACTCTTGTTATGCCCACCGGAACCCCACGGCAGCGGGCCGACAATCGTCATCTTGAACGGGGGAATTTGGCTTGTCAAGCGCCCCCCCCCAAGAATTTTCCAGAATTCTTGCGTTCGGCGGGCAGGCAATTGGTCTTGATTGGACGGCCAGGGAGGCGTATTTTCCCGCACTATGAAACTGCGGGAACCGAGGTGCGATTCCGAATATGAGCGGCTGGCCCAACGCATGGCCAAGCTGGAGGAAAAGCTTTTCGGGGTAACGGAACGTAACGCGCAATTGGAAGAAGAAAACTCGCGGCTGCATGAACAAGTTGCCCGGCTGGAGCAGCAGTTGGCTGCCGCGCACAAGGATTCCTCGACCTCCTCCAAGCCGCCGTCGAGCGACATCGTCAAGCCGAAGAAGCCGTTGCCGAAGGGCGGCAAGAAGCGGAAGAAGGGCGGACAGCCGGGACACGAACAGCATTTGCGGTCGCCGTTCCCACCCGATTCGGTCGATCATTTCGAGCCCCATACCCTCGACTGTTGCCCGGACTGCGGCGGCAGGCTGGTCTTTTCGCGGCGCGAACCGGAAGTGCTCCAGCAGGTGGAAATCACCGAAACGCCGACCGTGGTGACGGAACACCAAGGGCTGGCCTACTGGTGCCCGCACTGCCGCAAGGTCCATTACGCCCCGATGCCGGAGGCGGTGGTGAAGGCGGGCTTGTTCGGTCCCCGCTTGACAGCCCTGGTGGCCTTTATGAAAGGCGTCTGCCACGCCTCGTTCTCCACGATCCGCAAGTTCCTCCGCGACGTGGTGCGGGTGGACGTTTGCCGTGGCTATCTGGCGAAGCTCATTGGCAAGGTGAGCGATTCGTTGGCCCCGGCGTATGCCGAGCTGTTCCAAAGGCTGCCGGGCGAGGCCGTGCTGAACATCGACGAGACGGGGCACAAGGAAAACGGACAGAGGTTCTGGACCTGGTGCTTTCGCGCCCAGGTCTACACGCTCTTCCGCATCGACAAGTCGCGGGGATCGAAGGTGCTGATCGAGGTGCTGGGCGAGGAGTTCAACGGAGTGCTGGGCTGCGACTACTTCAGCGCCTACCGCAAATACATGCGGGAGTGCGACGTGCTGGTGCAGTTCTGCATGGCCCACCTGATCCGCGACGTAAAATTTCTGCTGACGCTCCCCGGACGCGAGGTGCAGGCTTACGGCCAGCGTCTGCGGGACACCTTGCGAGAACTGTTTGGCGTCATCCATCGGCGCGAGAAAATGTCGGCGGCGGCCTTTCAGAGGGCGCTGGAGGCAGCGCGGGAGCAGGTGATGAAGGCCGCCACCACCCGCGTGCCGGACGCCAAGCACGCCCGAAACCTGGCGAAGCGGTTCCGCGAGAACGGGGAAGCGTACTTCCGTTTCATCACGACGCCGGGCATCGACCCGACAAACAACCTGGCAGAGCAGGCGATTCGCTTCGTGGTGATCGACCGGCACATCACCCAGGGGACACGGAGCGAGAAAGGCCGCCGGTGGTGCGAACGCATCTGGACGGTGATCGCCACTTGTGCCCAACAAGGTCGGGCGGTCTTTCAGTTCTTGCTCGATTCGGTACAAGCTCATTTTTGCGGTGCTTCCCCGCCCTCGTTATTGCCGTCAGGGCCCTGACGGCGTGCTGGTTTTCTGTTATCCTGTTCTGTTCTGCGGTCGCGCTACGTACCCCGTGAACGCTCACAAGAAAAGGAATAGATCACCGGATTCCACCTGCTGGCCCAGCTCTCGCTCGACCAGCCCCACCAGACCATCAAAACTTCTTCTCATATCTGTGGGGCCGGTCTTGGCAAACACCCGCAGGGACGTAGGCAAGCTCAACATCGGCGTGCCCTTCGCGCTGGCAGGGCAGACAAAGCAGCGACCACTGCACCGACCGTCTGCACATCACAGCCCTGGACCCGTAGCACGATGCCATCAGGCCACTGGACTTCCAACTTTCCCGCGCCAGTCGGTGCCGAATCGACGATCTGGACGGGAAGGAGGGCTTGCACCGCCGCTTTGCGCCCGGTCTTTCGTCGGGGCCATCGCAATCGCCGCTTCCAAGCATGAAATGACGCTGGGGACAGCCCTTCCTTGGCGCAGAACCTAACAATGCTCTGCCCGCTGGCCTGCTGACGCTCAATCGTTTCCCGCCAATACCGCCGCCGATCTGCGCTCCTGGTCATCGCCATCGCCTGGTCCTCCGACTGCCTTTGGATGAATCCTACCCAGGCATCCAGCGTACCACGGCCCGCAAGGCTGGCGATTTATTGACGCTAACCACGTATCTACAACCGCCTGTTCAGTGACGCGGCTGCCACCGCGGCACCGAAATCCGGCGACGGCCAACCATCTTCATCACCGCGCGAATGTGGCGGGTCTCTTCACGGGAAATCAATTGACCACGAATGAGTTTCGGCCGAGGCGGCTAGCGTGTTGTCAAAGCGTCTTAATAGAACTCAATGATCCCGGCGGGAAGCCGACTGCGGACCGGCTTCGGCGTGGGCGGGGTGGTTGACCGCTTTGCAATAAAGGCTTCCAGGTCAACCGGTTTCACCCGCCACAACGGCCGCCCACCTTGCTTCGTTGCCACATTGAATGTGCGCAGTTCCCCCGACCGAATCCACGTCAGCACCTTTTCGGCCTTGATGCGAAGGTGCTTGGCGATTTCTGGCGGAGTGAGAGGTTGTGTGTTCAACGTCATCTTACTTTCTCCCCGGATGTCCCCAGTGGTCAATTTCAGATACTCGTTGTATTGACTGACAACTTGATTGTTCATCGACGCCTCCCAGGAATAGCTGCCAGACCATCGACTGGTTCAGAGCCGATTACTTGAGGTTGGCGACCCGTGACCGACCATATCTGTAACTGACTGTTCACTGACGCGGCTGCCACTTCGGCACCGGAATTTGGCGACGGCCAGGGGGCCGACCCAGGGGGACCGGTTGAAATGGCATCCGCATCTTCGCGAATGCTTCCAAGTCTTCTGGATTGACTCGGTATTTGGGGCGTCCGTTTTCCTTCTCGGCGACGTTGTACCCGCGCAGCCGGCCAGAGCGAATCCACGAGAGCACCTTGTCCGGCCGGACCCGCAGGAACTTGGCCACTTCCGGCACGGTGAGTGGCTGGTTGGGTGGCGCGGGGCGGCTTTCCTGCGGTGCGGCTGGTGGTGGCGGCGGCGGCGGTGGCGAACCGAAACAGCACTCTCGCAGTGCGGCAGTCAGCGTGAGATTCGTGGCGGCGATCACGTCACCGGTCAGTCTGAAATACTCGTTGAACTCGCGGACCACATCGTTATTCATTGCTTCCGCCTCCTGGGGTGTCGGCCCTGAAGACCTTGTGCCTTCAACCACGGCCGCCCCCGCTTCTCTTGCTCGACCACCCGCCCTGCGTCGAGCGATGTAAGAGCTATTTGGATGGTCGCTGCGGGAGTTTGGGGACGCCCTCTTGTTCAAGCCGCGCCAGCTCATCGGCCGAAATGCGCCACTGGCCGTCCTCACCCTTCTCGGCTCGAATCTTGCCGTGGTTGCACAACTGCCGCAACGTCCACGCGGCGCGACTGAGCCGCTCTCCCGCATCGTGCAAGTTGTACCATCGTCGGTCCCTGGCTCGGCGCATCAGCCGCAGGATTTCTAAATTCTGCTCCTTGATTTGACGGATTTCTTCCAGAATGTCTGACGCGACGGTGGTGTTCGATGATGTCATGCTCGGGAACCCCATTAGCGGCCCCGCGAGGCCGGCGGGCCGCCAAGGCGTCCGGTCCCCGGTCGGTATGCCGCTCGATGTAGGCCACCAGGTCCTCGTGTATTCCACACTGGGACCCCGGCTAACAGTATCGCTTGATGATGTCGGGAAAACGCGGGACCGGCTCCCTGGCCCCGCTACTGTTCCCGAGTATTCACCGCACAAGCAAGCATACGTCACACATGACGTGACCACAGCCCTTTCGATCATCTTGACCCGCAGGAACCCGGCAACTGCCGGCTCGGTCAGAGGGCCGATTCGACAATTTCCATCAACTACGAATTGCGGATGCGTTCGGCACAATGACGCCGGCCACAATGACAACAGAATCCTGCCGGCACCAGCGCCGCATCCGCGCCGTGATTGCGCCGGATTCGGAAAATCTGGTGCGCAAAGTCGGACTGACAAAAGGCTCGACCTTCAGCGTTGGCGCAGGACGGCGATTTGATCCACCTGCAAGCGTCGATACCGCACAATTCTGCATCGGCTGTCTTGAACACTGGAGTCCTGAAGGTTTCGACTTCCTCGTTTGTACTGCCGCGTCGGCCATCCTCGGCGCGCGCGAGCAGAGAGTAAGGACCGACCCGAGATTTTTTTTCGTCCCCATTGGGGCAAGCCATTGAAAACAACCCTCCCCACTCTATTCTCGGCACAATCCACGCAAACACAACGGCATAGCCCCCCGCCCCTTGCCGTCATGCTGGCTTTTGCTCTTTCATCGCGCGTGCAAGCGGCGCGAAGGGGACAAGGCAACGGAGCGCGAAGCAAGAGCGCGGAATGAATCAAGGGCGGGGCAAGAGCGGGAGCAACACGCGCCAAAGAAATGGGCAGGGTGAAATTCCCTGCCCATTGCGAATCCAAGCGGATTGTGCTTGCTTCTCGACCCCGCGCCGATTACGCTAGAGTCATGTGGACGCGAGCGCTTCGGTTAGCTTGCCTTGCGCAAGGTGGTGTGCTTCGGAGGGAACTTGATTCCCGTCTTCCGCCAGTAGGCTTCAGACAAGGCTTTCAAGATGTGGCGGAAGGCTGCCGCGCGCTTGCCCTGCCGCAAGTGAGCAAGGAGCGCTGCCCCAGGGCGTTGCCCCGCGTACACAAGCGCGGACCACTCGACCCACTCACGCGCGGGAATGTGGTGCTGCCGCAGAATCGCCTCCAGGTCTCCGGTTGTCAATTCGATGTGACTCATGGTTGCTACTCCGAAAAGGAAGAGTGAAAAGTGAATTTCCGCCGACATGAAATCCTGCCATGTCCGGGGACATGCACAAGTGAATCTGCCCCGAAAACAAGGAGATTTGCGGCCCTTCGCGCCGACGGCGCCGGCACGTTTTAGAAGCCCCGGAGAGGGCGAATTTGGTGGTCACAAAACCGTAGGCTGGGTGTGTATGAAAATTCCGAATTCGGATTCATAACGCAGGGGGTTGGGCGGTCGCCGGCGCCTCCCAGCGGCCGGAAGCCTGCTCGAAACGATGGAAGGCCGGCCACGATCATCTCGCGTCCATCGTTCAATCGCAAGCTCGACACTCTCCACGCTCCCGCCGTTCATCGCCATCCGCCTTGGCGCTCCTGTCTGTTCTACTCGCTTCGCGTGCTCGCTGGCCCGCCAAGGCTCTCGCAACGGCCGCTAGGCTTTTGGGACTTGACCGAGGCGAGCACGCAAGGGCAAGGCTCCTACGGCGTTTGACGGCATGTGCCGGCCGTGTCCTGCTCGGCGACGGCGACGATCAACACCTGCCGGCGACGGTGGTGCAAGAGGCCGTGTGGATCGGCGGTCGGACGGCATGGGCGAAAGAATCATCGTGGACGGTCACGAAGTTTCTTGCGGGTCGTCGGCGTTCTCGGCCGGGCCGGCGAGCGAGTCTGTTGCGCGCGGCGAGAAAGGGGGCCACTTTCGCGGCGAGAGGGGGCCAGTTCAGCGGTTGCGCAATGGGGCGCGGGATGCAACTGAGCGGGACGCAAGGCTGAGATGACAGTGCGAGGCGAGCCAGGGCGGATCGAGGTCCGTGGCTTGGCAGAGATGCCAGCGCGGCGTCGTGAAGAGGAAGGCCGCAGGCGGCCGCCCAGAGATCCAAGGCGTTGCCGTCGGGAATGGCAGGCGAAGCAGTGATAGACCTGCCGGGCAAGATGGACGGAGAAGCGAACGGCACGAAGCGGAGCCGCAGCCGGGAATCGGGCACGGGCCGCGAAGCTGAGGGCCGTGCCGCCAGGTCGGCTGGAAGCCGATCAGGTCCAACACCTCGGCCATCGTAATCTGCCGCCGAAGCTGGTGATAGTCGATGCCCGGCATGGTGGCCTCGGCGGCGGACCTTTATGCTGCATCGGCTTTGGAGCCGTCGGGTGGTTTCTTGGCCCGGTGGGCGCGGTACGATTTGCCGCGGATCTTCAGCAGGATGGCCCCGTCCACGATGCGGTCCAGGAAGGCCATCGCCAAGGGCGGATCGCCCAGGTATTCGCTCCACGCCTCGAAGTCGATGTTCGTGGCCAAGGCCGTGGATCGCTGGCCGCTGCGGGCGTCGATGACCTTGTAGAAGAGGTTCGCCGCCTGGGGACACTCGCCGCGTTCGATGCGGTCGAAGCCAAATTCGTCGATGATGACCAGATCGAAACGCGACCAGTAGCCGATGCGGCGGGGCAGGGTCTGGTCGGCCAGCGACGCCCGCAGGTCCTCCAGCAAGTCGGCGCTGGTGGTGTAACGCACGCGGTAGCCCAGTTCACAGTAGCGGCGGGCCATCGCCTGTAAAAGATGGCTTTTCCCGACGCCGCTTTGCCCCACCATCACGAGGTTCTCGTGGCGGCGGAGGAACTCGCCGGTGGCCAACTGCTCGATCTGGGCACGGTCGATCGCCTGAGCATTGAACTTCCAGTCGAAGTCCGCCAGGTTCCTGTCTTCGTGGAACTTGGCCTCCCGAATCCGCCGTTCGATGGCCCGCTGACGGCAGCGTGCGGCAGGTTCTCCAAAGATCAGCTCCAGGAAGTTCAAGTGGGACAGCCCCTCCTGGTCGGCACGGGCCAGCGCCGCGTCGAGCATCTCGGCGGACAGGGGAACCTTGAGCGTCTGGGCGTCGTCCAAGACCCGTTGGCGAAGATTCTCAGAAGGGTTCGTCTTGGTCTTCCGGGCCGGTGTCGTCTTTTTCTTCGGTTGCGTCATCGTGGTCGGACTCCTCGAACAGCAGGTTTTGGTATTCCGTCGCGGGTCGCGGCGGCGTAGGGTCGTCGGACAGCAGTTCCCCAAGGTGAGACGGTTCTTCTTCCGCCATGCGGTCCCAGCAGGTCTTGGGTCGGGCCTGCACCGCCAGGATGCGCTCGATGGATTTCGCCGAGAACGCCCCGTAACGCACGGCACGCTCCAGGGCGGCCAGCAGGTCCTCGCGGCGATAAATGCCCAACAGCGCCAGCACCTTCTGGGCATGGTCCCAGCCACAGCGTTGCGTGCTCAGCAGGCCCTCCAGGAACCGCACGGCCAAGGCCCCCAACTCGGCGAACCGCCCGCGCAGGACCTCGCGCCGCCGCACCAGATCGCGGGGTGGAAGATGTTCGGGCTGTCGGCTCTGCCGGTGCCGCTCCGTGACCGGGAAGCGGACGTGCCGGGCCAAGAGTTCCAGTCGCGGGCTGTAGATGGCCACGGCCTCGTCGGTGATCCGCACCGGGAGCACTTGCCCCAGGTAATGCCACGGCACCGAGTAGCGATTATTCCCGTAAGGAATGAACCCCTCGGCGTCCACGGTGCGATACACCATCTCCGCCACCTCGTAAGGCCGCTCGGGCAAGGGGATCAGGTGGGGGAGTTCTTCGGCGTGCATGTCGATCGGCCGTCGCCGCGTCTGCCGATGCTCGCGCACGTCGGCCACTTCCGCCAACCACCAGGCGGCCACTTCGTTGAGATGTTCCAGGGAGCGGAACTCGCGGCCGCTGAGCAGGTTCTTCTCGATGTACAAGAATGGCCGCTCCACTTTGCCCTTCGTCTGCGGCCGCCGCGGACGGCAGGCCACCGGCCGGAAGCCGTAGTGCGTGGCGAAGGCCAGGAAGCGGGTGTTGTAGATCGGCTCGCCGTCCTCGTAGCGGGCCACGACGACCTTCATATTGTCGTAGAGGCAGGTCGCGGCAGCGCCCCTGAAGGTGCTCGAAGGCCCGGACGTGCTCGCGGAGCGTCGTCTCCAAGTCCTGGGAAGCGGTGAAGTGGATGTACTGTCGGCGGGAATAACCCAGCACGTAGCTGAAGAGGTTCACCTTGCGGCGGCCTTCCTGGGTGAAGTCCATCGTGTAAGTCGCCCAGTCCATTTGTGCTTGAACCCCTGGCCCCGTCTCGAAACGCTCCACGGGCGGCCGATGGCACTGCTTGCGCAACTGCTTCATCCGCTGGCGAAGAACGGTGTAGCCGCCCGCATAGCCGCGGCGACGAACTTCTTCCAACAGCCGGACCACGCGTCATGTCGGGATATCGCGCCAGGTAATCCCGCAGCGTGGACTCGTAGGCATCGACCAGGCTTCCCCGGCTCTTCCGCGGCTTGGGCAGGCCGGTCGTGCCGTTGGCCCGTTGCTGCCGATGCTCGACAAGCACCTTGGCCACCGTCTTCCGCGACAGGTGCAGATCGCGGGCGATGTCCCGTCCCGACTGCCCGCCGTACTTGCGACGGAGCACTTCGTTCCGCAATTCGTCGTTCATGGAAGATGGATCTCCTTCGAGGAAGTCGTCCGTCAACTCGGCCACCATGTGGGCCTCGCCCGCCAGCCGGGTGAACGCCGGTTCCAACACGCCCCGGTCGCACAACGCCAGGTCCCCACGGCCGTGATGCCGCAGCCAGTTCCCCATCCGCGCCAACTGATCCAACAGCGCCGCCAACTGGCGGCTGACGCGGTTGCCCGCCGCGCTCAGACGCGGGTCCCAGCCGCGGACCTCGCCCGCCTGGGCCTCCCGCAATGCCTCACGCGGCCGCTCCAGAACGAACGTCGCCTTCTCCTGCGTGCCCGAGACCAACAGCAAGTCCACCACCCCGCGCAATTCGGCCGCCGAGAGCGAATTCCGCCGCCCCGTCTCCAACGCTCCCTGCTGGTTGCCCGCGGGCAACCGCACCAACTGCCGGGCCATCGTCGGCGAAAGCAGCCCCAACCGCAGATCCTCCTGGGCCGCCGCACACAGCTTCTCCATCATCGCCAAGCCGCCGACAGACCCAACTCTTGTGACGCGCCAGTAATACTGCCACTTCGACCTGCGACAGCCCGTCTTCCCGCACCAGCGCTTGCACCAGCCACGCCTCTTCCAACTCGCCGAAGTGCCGCCCCGTGCGGTTCAGCCCGTACATCGCCGCCTTCGCGCCCCGCTCGTCCACTTCGATCCGCCGCGCCGACAGCGTCCCAAACCCCTTCAGGCCCCGCGCCGCCGCCAGCCGCTTGAAGCCGTCCACCAACACCGGCGACTCTTCCCGCAGGCAGACCACCACGCGGCGAAATCTGCCCGTAGCGACGAAGGCTGCGGGCCATCGTCTCTTCCGCCTCCAACGCCGACAGCCGATAACGGGCATAACGCACGTCGATCTCCTCCAACCGCAACGCCCGGAACTCCTCCACGGCCCAACTCGACACGGCACACCTCCCTGATATGGAAAAAGCCTCTTCTCGTCCCTCTCTCTGGAACCCGTGCTTCCTCGCACCGCGGCGAGCGGACACGGAATCTACCGCCGCAGGCCGATCGGCCTGGCAATATTCGACACCTAACCAGGCCAGTCGGGCGGGCCGCGATGCCGATCCTCGCCGCGCTGCTCGTCGGAAAACGGCAACCGCCGCCGCCAACGGCCTTCCCGCTGGCGAACTCGCCGTAAAGCCTCTCGGCACAAGGCACAACAGAACTTCTTCAGCGGCGAACGACGCTCGGGCGAGAAGAGTTCGTAACAACCAGGACGGGAACAGGGGATTTTTTCCGAATCCGCCGCCTCCTGATGGCCCTCGCCGACCGGAATCGGCGGTTCGGCCTCTTCCCGCCGCTTTCGCACCCGTTCCCGGTAACGGCATGATTGCTGGCGACGGCGATCCTTGCCCTGCTCGCTGGCCCGATACCGCTGGGCCGCCTGCCGCCGCGACCAGATGCCGGGCCGCCTGCCGCGCAGGCTTTACTACAGTACCGCGAAAGAGGATGCGGCGGTGAGAACCACTTCTCGCATCCCTTCAGAAGACAAATCCGCACGCGGCAATGGGTCGGGGACTTGCGATCGTATCGAAGAGCAATCATGCTGGACCACGGACCTAAGGAGCGCCAACTCCCGAAGGTCAAGTCCCGGCAGCGGAGCTTCTACTCCGCTCCGGGGCGCTTTGGACCGCTCACCTCCTGCTCGTCCAACATCGGTCCAGCTTAATCACGCCGCCGCCGTTCTTCCACCCTTTCCTGGGGATAGCCTGCCACCTGGCCCCCATTTCGCCGCGATTGCATCCGCGCGCGGCCTGGCCCCCTCATCCCGCGAAACTGGCCCCCATTTTCGCCGCGACTGACAGCGAGTCAGCCGCGCCATTGTCGGCCGAGGATCGGCGGGCGGAATTGCCGCTGGCGCGGATCGGCGCAACAAGAGCGCGAAGGCCACCATCTTTCGGCCGGGATTGGAGGGAACTTTGCCTCGGCGCGGCCGGCGGGCATCGGCTCGGGTCGCGCGGCCGGCATGAAAATCCTATGGGCTTTTGTGGCCCTCCACCATCCCGGACCCTCCACCATCCCGGACCGGGACCATCCGCGAAAGAGGCGTGTAAACGCGCGCTGTTTCCATGCCGCTTCGCCCCGTCTGAAACGCGGCCCATCTTCTCAATTCCGTAGCGCTTCTGCTTGACTTCAGTCGGATCGCCAAGCAATGTCGAAATAGAAAGGCGCTTCTGTGTAGAAGCGAAGCTCAACACAACTTTGAGGACCGCAACCATGATTTCCACCAACATCGACCACACTCCCTCCAACAAGGGCAAGAAGCTCCCGCCCGAGCCGCTCAGCGCCGACGACGTGAAGGGCCTGATTCGCGCTTGCTCGAAGCGGGCCAGCACGGGCATCCGCAATCGGGCCTTGATCGCCGTGCTGTACCGCGCCGGCCTGCGCATCGGCGAAGCGTTGGCCTTGCTCCCGAAAGACCTGGACGTCCAGGCCAGCACGCGTCCGCATTCTCCGCGGCAAGGGCGACCGTGACCGCGTTGTGGGCCTGGACGCCGGGGCGTGGGCGATCGTGCAACTCTGGTTGGACCGCCGGGCCGCTCTCGGCATTAACGGCCGCTCGCCCGTGTTCTGTACGCTCGAAGGGCGAGCCGATGAAGCCGGCCTACGTCCGCACCCTGTTTCCAAGGCTGGCACGCAAGGCGGGGATTGAAAGGAGGGTTCATCCCCACGGCTTGAGGCACTCGTTCGCTTTCGAGCTTGCCAGCGAAGGAACGCCGCTGCACGTGATTCAATGCCAGTTGGTCATGCGTCCGTGGCAACCACAGATAGGTACATTCGCCACCTGCATCCGGCCGCCGTGGTCGAGGCAATGAAGGCGAGGGCGTGGAGCCTGTAGAGACGTTGGACGGTCCTGAGAAAGGGGCCGGCGGCCAATAGCGCGTGGGCAGGGCTCCGGCCGCTGGGTGCGCGGATGCAGGCTGGCATCGACCAGGGCGGCGGCGCCATGCGACCGCCATCAGCAGCGCGGGAGGGGGCCGAGTTTGAAGCCGTCCTCGTCGAACAGACCAGCGGTGTCCGGCATCGGATCGTCCGGGCGACGATTGCCGTGAAAGCTGACCCACGCAACGGACCAGAAAACGGCTCGCGCGTGGCTCCATCGTGCCAGAGTGTCGCGGCGATGTTTGCGGCGGTGACATTTCCGATATTTCTCGTTGTCACCGTCCAACCCCAGCGTCGCTTCACTACGCTCCAAGACCCCATGCCAGGCACGATTGACTTGGGCGTCTGTCTTGTCAACAAGCTCACCAATCTCGGTGTCGGACAGATCGCCCTCTTCCTTGAGTGCCATGATCCGTCTGTCCAGATCGGTCCAACAGGCCGACGTGACCGCCTCCACCGCCTTCAGGTGCCGGGATTCTTCGTCTTCGATCACCGGCGGCGCAACCGGTGTCCAAGCATTTTTCGGCAGCCAGAACATTCTGGTGTTCCACTTGTCCTCCTCGGGATGCCAACGGCGCTGTCCCCGGAGGTAGGTCGTCACGGTCGATTTCTCGCGTTTGCGTCGGTCCCATTCCGCATATCGCATCTTCCCCAGCGCTCGCCCCACCACAGTGCGATAGTACGCTGACGCCACGTCGGTCAAGTCTGGTCCTACGTCGAGCCCGTCTGGACCGATGTCCTCCGGCGTGGTCGGCCGCTCCAACGACTTTGGCGCAGTGCCGCCAAATGGCGATCATACCCAACTGAAAAGCCTCGTCCGCCAACCAGCCACAGCCGCGTTGAAGCCGTCCATCGTGCTCAAACATTTTGTAGATTGCCGCGTCGATGCTGGACCTATAGGCGAAGCATAGGCTTTCGCCCGTGAACCGGTTGGGCAGGACGGCTTGGCAGCAAAGACTATCGTAAGCAGCCCAACGGGCCTCAGCATACGTGACGCCCAGGTCCGACATATCCAGTCGGGTGTCGTCGTACTTTGGGGCTGCGGACTTCCGATTCCAGCCACCGACGTAGATGGATTCCCCGAGGGGATGGTACACGTCGGCTGCGGGAAGAAGGTTTGGCCAAGTGCCTTGGATTAGTTCCACATCCCGCGCCGTCGCCATTTTCTGCCACGACTTTTTGGGACGACGGCTGTTGCGGGACTTGGCCATGTTGAGCGAGTTGCAAGAAATCTATGAAATCCGCGCGAATTAACTGTCGGCGGGAGCATATTAAGTATAGGTCAAGCGCCTCCGGTTGCCCTTGCCCATCTATAGAACGTGTCGTCCTCCTGCCCCGCCTTCGCAGGGCACTCAACGACGAGCCGCTGGTCGTCAGCGGCCCTCAGCCAGGCACAACGGCATCGCACGAGAGATTGGTATGTTTACACGCTCGGTACGGTGGCGATGCTCGGAAGAATTACGACGCCGCGGCGACGCGGCCTAGATGTTGTGGGTCGGGGCGGCGCAACCACAATCCGTAGATAACCGTGAGGGTGAGAGCGGGGAGCAGCAGCAGTGGAGGTGGAGATGGCGATAGCTGAACACGGGGTCGTGGCCCTATCTGGATCGCCGGACGAGCGGCCGTGCTTCGTCACCGCCGCGAACCTGACGCAATGGCCGGCGATCCGCGGCATCCTCTGGAACGCTCGGGAGAGGCTCGCGGGGGACATGGGAACGTGGCTGGCGGGCCTCCCCGCGCCGCCGCTGGGCAAAATCTTGCTTGGCAATGGCTGTCCACTAATTGCGGAAACGGCGCTACGTGTAGCCGTGATGCTTCGGGAGGCTCTCGGCCTCGCACGGCAGAACAGATCGCGGCCGGTCTGCCTGATCGAACCGGATGGAACGGTGGTGGCCTGGCCGTCAAGCACGTTGGCCGCGAGGGAATGCGGCGTCAGCCGCGGTCGCATCTTCAAGATGCGGAGCCTGCTGGCCATCACCGACCACGGCGTCTGGGTCTAGGGGACATCCTCGGCGACAGTCGCCGACGAACACG
This sequence comes from uncultured Planctomycetia bacterium, assembly GCA_963791075.1. Taxonomy (GTDB): domain Bacteria; phylum Planctomycetota; class Planctomycetia; order Pirellulales; family Thermoguttaceae; genus CAWBRF01. Next base: position 90,409 of record CAWBRF010000022.1, on the reverse strand, counting down.
GAAGATCATGGCGACGGCTGCGGCGAGTCGGACCTGCGGGACTCTCATGTTCCTGTCCCCGTCATCGTCGGCGACGACCATCATGGCCGCCAACATCAAAGCACACTGTAGAACTATCCCACGTCGCTTGCGGGTGGGGCATGGAAGCCGATTAAGCCGGGGTAGCCGGGGTCCTAACCGATTAAGCATGTGCGCGTAGGGGCTGTTACAAACTGGTCCAGTTTTGTAAACACCCTCCGGTTTTGTAGGGGTCCGGTTCAAACCCCGGCTAGCCCGGCTTAAACGGGTGTTTACACGCCGTTTTCACCGGCCGGGGCAGCCTCAATCTTTCTCGTCAGCGGCAATCGCCGCGTCACATCAGGAGTTGCACCCATGTCCGATCTTGCCACCATTCGGCGATTCCTCTCCATTCTGAAGCCGGGGGAATTGGTCGAATTGCGCGTTGACCAGTTGGATAGTCACGGGCGAAAGATTCGCCATCACGGCTATTACAATGACCTGGAGAAGCTGGCCAACGATGCCGCCGGCTTTCCGGGCAACTGCTATGTCACAGTCAACAGGCTCGACCCGGACATCCCGGCAACGAATTGCTTGCGGCGTTGCAAAAAGGGGGCTTGCACCTCCGCCAAGGACATCATCCGCCGAATCCTCCTGTACCTCGATGCCGATCCGAACCGACCCGCGGGAGTCCCGAGTACGGACGCCCAGCATGAGGCGGCGATTGCGTGGGTGCAATCCGTCGCGGGTCAATTGCCTTTCCCTCGGCCGCTGATCGGCGACAGCGGCAATGGAGCCTGCGCCTTCTGGCGCATCGACCTGCCGCCGGATTCTCCGCTGGTGAAGCAAGTATTGAAGGCGATCAAGGCGAAGTGGGAAACGCCAGTCATCGGGGTTGACTTGACCGTCGCCAGTGCTTCGCGTATCGGCCGCTTGCTTGGCAGCGACAATTTCAAGGGGGGATCGGCCGGGCGGCAATCGAGAATCATCGACTCGCCGGACGAATTGGAGTTGCTCAGCGAGGCGGCGATGACGGCGTTCGCACCGTTGCCGAAAGCGGAAACCGAAGCGCGACGGGTCCAACAGATTGTCACCAGTTGGACCTTTGGCCGGACCCCCGATGAGCAGATCGCCAGCATCAAAACCCTGTTGCACGCCAAAGGCATTCCCTACAGTTTGGATCGAAGCCCCGACAGCAAGGGGACGTTGTGTTGGTGGTTTCATATTGATTGTCAGTTTCGGCCGGATCAAAAGGATAGCAAGAATTGGATCAAGATACATCCTACCGACGGCGTGAGCGGCGGTTGCTTCCACGCAAAATGCCACGGGAAGGGACTGAAGCACATCCTTGCGGTTATCGCGCCTGAGTTGGCGTCACAAGCGGCGGAGGCATTCGACGATTCCTACCGTTTGGCGCGGGGCTATCTGCACGCTCGTCCCCCCGTGGTGATCTGGCAGGGCGCGCCCCACAACTATGTTGACGGGGAGTATGTGGAGGAAACCGACGCGAGCCTCAAAGCCGCGTTGAATCGGCACATCAAACGGGATTTTGACTTGCTTGGATTCCAGGACACGCCCAACGTCACAACAAAGCTGGTGTCCAACGTCCAAGCGGCGCTCACCGCGCTGACGTTCGACCGCAACCCAGACGCCCCGCACTGGTGTACGTCGCGCGAGCGGCCGGCCAGCGAGTTCCTGTTGTTCAAGAATGGCCTGTTGCATGTCCCAAGCTATTTTGAGGGGCGCGAGGGCTACTTTGCCGATCCCACCCCGGATTTCTTCTCGCTGGGGAAGTTGCCGTATGACTTCGACGAACACGCCCCGGAACCCAAACACTTTATCGAGTTCTGTCAATATGCGTGGGCTGACGCGAATGTCCACCTGTTGGTGGAGGAGATTCTCGGCGACATCATCTTGCCCGATCCGCGCCGCCGGGTGTTTTTCGTGTGGACGGGGAGGCCCCGCGCCGGCAAGAGCGCGCTTGCCGAGGCAACGGAGGAAATGGTAGGGGCACGAAATCGCTGCGCGGTGGACCTTCACGATTTCGCGGAGAAGTTCGGGTTGGAGTCAGTCGTCGGGAAGAAACTCATCCTGGTGAGCGAAGCAGGGAACGACATTCGGTGTCCATCCGCCGTCGTCGAGAAGATCAAGAAAATTACCGGAAACGACACGGTGGACATCAAACGAAAATTCAAAGTGTCCCTCTCCTTGCGCCTTGATACGAAAATTCTTGCCGTCAGCAATCACCTTTTGAAACTGATTGATGACTCCGGCGCGTTGTTCGACCGCCTGATACCGTTGCAGTTTCTCAATCGCATTGCGGAAGACAAGGTGGACAAGCAATTCCCGGCGAAGCTGAAGGCTGAATTGCCGGGGATTGTTTTGCTGGCGCTGAAGGGGTGGAAGCGCCTTGACGCGAATAAGAAATTCACAATGCCCGAATCTTCGCAACTCATCTTGGACGAATTGCGTGAAACGGGTTCCCCTGTTCTTGCCTTCCTGGAGGAGCGGTGCGATTTACAGCGCGATGCTTTTACATCGACGGAAGCGTTGTTTGCCTCATGGGAAGCGTTTTGCAAGGAGCATAGTTTCGCGTGCGGCAAAGTGGAAGACTTCGTGATAGCGTTGAAGTCGGCGGCCCCCGAGTTGGTGAAGGATCGGCAGTACGTCGATAAGCAGCAAGTCCGCGGATTCAAAGGCATCCGATTCAAGGCGGCTGGGCAGTAACTCCCCCGTCCGCTTTCGTGCTGGGCCGGACCTGACGAATCCAGCCCAGCACTCCCTTACAGGCATCGGCCCAGTGCGTCGATGCTCGCGGCCGGCTTCCTGCACGCCTCCGGCGGGGAGCCGGCCAGTTTGAAACAACCTTCAGGCGACTTCGTATCGTGCCGCCTGATTCAAGGACACAGTTATTTGCAGGCTGTTCACCATCTGTTTTCAGAAAGAGGTTGCACCATGATTCAGGAACGCAGAATGTTTGACTATTGTCTCCGCGTCGTTCGATCCAGCCTTGACGAGTTGGAAGTGGCCCGCCGCGCCAATTCACTGCGCATTGAAATGCGTCCGCTTACCGACCGGCTGTTGGGGGACGTGGCCGACTTGCGCAGTGCGCTCATGCACGACGTGCACGCCGAGTGGCCGACGATGGATTCCGCGCCACTGCCGCCCGAGCAATTGGACACCAGGACCGAAGTGTATCGGTGAGTCCGGTTCCATTTCCAGCCGGCCGTATGCCGGCGCCCGGCCCGGCGGTCTCCGGGCAAAGACACCCAGGCCAACCCAATCGGGCCGGCTCTTTTCGCAGGACTCTCTTATGAAGAACATCATCCTCGTGGATGCCCAGTGTTATGACGCCAACGGCAACGTCTTCGGCAGCGCCTTCACTCCTGAAGTCGTCGTAGCGGCCGGCAAGGTCATGGCGGCCGGAGTGCTGTCGCCGTCGCAGATCATGGCGGCGCACGGCTTGTCGCCGAAGGAATACGAGCGCATTGAGAAGCAGTTGCTAAAGGCCACGGTGCTCGATGCCTTGTTTCATTGGCCGCAAGGACCGCGGTACGACATCCTGGGATTTCGCTGGGCGGCCTGCCGTTAAAGCCGCAGGAGTCGTGCGGCTCGTGGGCAGGCAGTTCCGTCCGGCGTCCTGCCGAATGGCCACCGGCGTCACGGCGTCTGCCATCAAATTGGCGACCGATCCTACAATCACCGAGGCCCCGACGCCGGGCCTCTTCCATTTGGAGAATCAAACCGTGGAGTACCAATTCAATGATGCCGACTTCGCCGCTCGCTACACAGCGATCAAAGAGAATGGCGGCGACAACCTCAGTCCAGAAATCGCCTTGCTGCGAGTTCTGATCGAGCGCACCGCGCCTTCATGCCCGGCTTTGGCCGGAAATCTTCTCTCGGTCTTGGCGAAAGTCCAAAACGTGGAGTTGGATCGCCGCCAGCGGGACGGCGAACTGCTCGGCAGGGATCAACTCTTCAAGATTGGTCAGGCAATTTGCCGCGCCCTTGTGGAGCGACTCTCCAGCTTGCCGAATTTCGAGCAGGTCGTCGATCTGATTCTGCCGGCAATCACGGAAACGATCAAGACCGCCGGCCGCGAGCAGCAACGCGAACCGCTGCGGCTCACCCACCAGGAGACCGCACCGTGATTTCAGTCAGACGGGGATTCACAATCCTCGACACTTGCCTGTGCGGAAGGAGCATTCATCCCGTCTATCAGGCTGACGGACTGTGCGAGGATTGCCTTGCGGACAGGTGGCAACGAAATCGTGCCCCCGGCTCGCAGTCCTTCGCGCATCGCGCCGGCGACGCGCCGCCGCGCGAAAGGCTCACCGACGCCGAACGGGCGGTCTACGAACAACCCCAGAGGAAGAAATGCACACTCAAGAGAGATTGACCCGCAGTGACGCAAAGCGGATTGCCCGCGCAGCCGGCGCGACCGATGCCGCGGTTGTGGAATCCTATCTCGTTCTATGCACTGACGAAGGCGACGGATGGGACACCATCTCCGCACTGAAGCGAAACCAACGACATCTGTTCAAAACGCTCCGTCGAGTCCCTCGGCGTTGAGCGAGTGCCGCGGGCTGCCCACATGCTGGTGGGGATCGACAGCAAGGCGGCCCGCGGCCGGATACAGTTTTTCCCATCAACAAGAACAGGAGAATCGCAAATGAACACGACCGGAAAGGACACCGCAGCCAAGCTGGCTGCAACGCAACAGCAGGCGGCCAAGCAGAGCGCTGCCGCCGCGCAACGCAACACGCAACGAATCCTGGAGGGCCGGACCAGTGGACCAACGAAACGCAAATGAAGTGGCCGAGCGAGTGGTCCGCGGTCTCCAGAAGGCGGCGGCGCAGCAACAGACTCGCCAGCGGACTGCCGCTCGCCTCGCCGAGCACGAGAGACAAACGAAGGACATTTGCGTCGTCCCGGCGATGCGCCTTCTCGATCGGGGAAACCCGTGAAAGACGTGCAAACCCGCCAGAGACCAATAGTCCAGACTCCGTTCTACGAACGGCAGAAGCAACTGATCGCTCAACGCGAACGCGAGTACAAGAGGCTCGTGGCGCGAATCCTGAAAACGAACAAGAAGTGATTGGCCGTTCGGCCGCGGGCTTCTTGCAGCGAGCCCTTTCAATCGCTGCGACGGAATCGTTCACACTGCTACGGCGATTCTGTTTTCCTGTTGCAGGTTGGAGTGTGTGTGATGAATATGTTGTATCTGTCGCGTCCAGTGTTCGCCTGCTTCGACAACGAGCAGCCGCCGCTTCCGCCGCCTCCGGCTTCTGAGCCGGGACCGGAAAAGCGGCTCACGCAAAGCGAAGTCAACCGGATTATGGCAGAGGAAAAAAGGAAGTTCCAGGCACAGCTTCAGCGGGTCGAGAAGACGCTGGAGGAGGTGTCGGCGTCGAAACACCTGACGATCCAAGAGCGCGAGCAAGTCGCCGCCCAACGCGACGAATTGCAGGCGGCCTTGCGGACGAAGGAGGAACAGGCGACGCACGAGAAGAGGCAACTCGAAGAGTCGTACAAGAAGCAACTCGTCGAGAAGACGAAGGACGCCGAGACGTGGCAGAAGAGGTACGAGGCGACCAGGATTGACAGCGCGCTTCAGGACGCCGCCGTGCGAGGCGATGCCTTCAGCACGCAACAGGTTGTCAACTTGCTTCGGCCATCGACGCGACTGACCGAGGTGCGCGACGACAAGGGACACTTCACGGGCGAGCACCAAGTCGTCGTCAACTTCCCGGACACGGCCGAGGATGGAACCGCGATCACGCGAGAATTGAGTCCCAGCGACGCCATGAAGGCGATGCAGGCCAAGCCGAACGCCTACGGCAACCTGTTCAAGTCCGGCGTCGTTAGCGGCATCGGCAGCGGCAGCGGACCCGGCGCCCCGACCGGCGGCAAGATTGATGTGAAGCGGCTCACACAGCAGCAGTACATGGAAATCCGAGCCAAAAACCCTGAGTTGCTCGGCCTGCGGCCGAACAAGAAGGGCCGCGCGTAAGCACTGCGGATGCTGTTTCCTCGGGCCGCTCGGCCCAAATTGTCGGACCCCGGCGCCCACAAGGATCGTGGGGCTGGGGTCCTTTTCGTTTCGGCGCAGGGAGCCACCAATGATCGTTTACCAAGTCGTGTTCCGAAATCAGAAGTGCCGGATTCGGCGAATCAGCGTTCTCGGCGAAGAGGCAAACTGCTTCCGGGTGGCCGGACCGATTGCGTTGTGGCCATCGAAACGCACGACATTCAAGCGGCTTGCGGACGCGCGACGCTATCTTTCGACGAGGAGCACCTGACGGAAGGTGACAAGGCCGCATGAGGATTCCGTGCCCGGCAGCCGCCGGCTGCATCAATACGGCGGCATGAGCCTTCGGAAGCCGTGAAACAGCACCACGGCGATTAGCAGCAGATTGCGCAAGCACAGGCATGGCGGGGAGTCTCGGCGGCCTCTTCACGGTGCCAGTAGTCCTGGCAGCCGACAACTCTTCCCCGAGCCGCTCCATCCAGGCGACTGATCGGGGCCACTCGGCCAGCCCCGACAGCCATTCTTGTGGAATACCCTGTTTGCCCACCGCGCTACCAACGATGCCGCCGACAATCGCCGCCGTCGTATCGGTGTCGCCGCCACATCGAATGACCGAGAGTACGGCGGATCGGAAATCGTGCGGATGGCTCAGCCAGGCATGGAGGGCCACTGGTACGCTGTGATACATGTAGCCGCTCACGCCCTTGCCGAGACCCAAGGACACTGCAAAGTCGGCGGTTCCTTCACCGCGATCGACGCTCCCAACCGCGCGGTCGAGCAATTGCAGAAGTTCGTCGCTTCCTTCATCTGGCAAGAGGCGGCGCAGTTCCGCCAAAAAGCGTTTTCCGTCTGGCAACTCGCCGCCGCTTGCCATTCGAGCCGCCATTGCCACCGCCAGCGCACCGTACTCGGCCTTTGGGTCGGTATGGGTAAGTCGCGTCGAAGCCTTTACGAGCCGCCGAAGCTGGTCTTGGTCGGCAATTGCCGCCCCCAGTACGGCACTCCGCATCGCGGGACCGTTGCCGGCCGAATAGACCCCGCTGCGATGCGGGGGGAACCCGATCCACAGTTTCAATGTGGCTTTGAGTGTCGCCATGCCAATTCCGGCAGGCAGACCGAGTAGCCAGAGCCGCAATCGCCAGGCCCACTGGCGTAAGAACTGTTCTTCATCGTTGCCAGCGGCCATCAAAGCCTGCATCACCATGCAGGTGTGTTCGGTGTCATCAGAAACCATGCCGCGCCCACAAAGCAGATGGTAGCGGTCAGGCTCGCCAAAGAGCCTTCGGCCTCGCCTTGCCGACAAGCCCTCGTATGGCAATCCCAGGGCATCGCCGACCGCGGTGCCCAAGACTGCGCCGACGACTGCTGACGGAGAGCCGATCATCTTGATGGTTGCCTTCGCATACTACCGTCCCGGCCCCTTCAACAATCGCTCGGGAGCCGTTGTCCTTGGCAAGTCGTCGATCCAACCGTTGTCGGGACTGCTCAAGCGGCCCCGTACTCAGGCGGTCCTAACACTCCATCCCAAGGCTGCCAAGTCGATGCCAGCCGGGCATTGGGATGGAACACAAGCTCGTGAATGATCTCTGGGCAGCGGCGTCTTGCACGTTCCAATTGAGCGAGGTCCGCTTCCTCAAACACCACGTCCATTCCCTCGAATCGCCAAACCTCGACGTAATAGTAGTAGCCCATCACTTGTCGCTCAAACGCAAAGTCGCTGTCGCCGCTTACCCGATCCAGCAACGGCTCCAGGGCGACATGGTGGGTATCGCTGTATCGCACTACGCCATCGTGGGCAAAATGCGTCCGCGGATCAGTCTTCATCAACTGCCGGAATACCACGTTGTCCACGCCAATGCTTCGGGCGAAATCAAGATAGGATCGCACGTCAGCGTAATCCTTGGTGCCGTCGCGGACCAGCACGCAGGACAGTCGCACGCGGACGCCCGCCGACTTTGCCAGGCGGGCAACCAGGGCCAAGTCTTCGGTGGCCAGCCCAGAGTCAAGGTTCATAAGCCGCGCGTTACGGCTCGGATCGAAATGGGCAACGCTGACGTTCAAGTGACGTAATCCTAACTCGCACGCCCAGTCGATCACGCGCCGGCCTGCACGTCGATCCAAGAGGCCGGAGCCGTTCGTGGTCATCGTGCGTTTTCGGGCCGCGACACGCGATAGCAATCGCAGAATATCCGGCAGCCGGGCATCTTTGCTTGGTTCTCCGCCGGTGATAGAGACGGTTGGAGAAAGAGGGCGGAGCGCCCGCAGCACTTCTTCCAGGGCCGCGAAATACCGCCCATCATCGTGCTCCACAACTCTTTGTGATTCCAATGTGACGCCCCGCGATGCCGGGCGGAGCCGCTCAACACAGAATGGGCAAGCACCGTTGCAGCCCTGGGCGCTGTAAATGGACAGGTTCGCGTTAGAATAGACTTCGACCTGCCGGCCCCAGAGCCCGAACCGCACGGTTTGCCGACTGGTGGAGTTTGTGCGCAGGTCAAAGGCGCCGCTCTTGGCCCGCCGCCAGTTGTCGCAGAATCCTTGCACGGTCGAGCCGATCATGGAAGATGCCTCATCGCCTCGGATCGCGCCACCAAGTCATCGTCAAACACAGTGCCGTCCGGGTTGACCAGCCGAAAGTTATGGCCTGCCAAGACTGGGGGCTCCCAATCCTGTTGACCGGCCGCGAAGCCGTACCGTTGCAGGTAGAAAATGTTCGCACAATTCGCCAGTGCAGCCTGCTGAACGGCCCTCTTGAGCCATGTTTCCTCCTCGGCATGATTTGGGCGCAGGCGGACATTGAGCACCAGAAGACGATCGCCGCCGAGGTTCTCGAAAACGTCCTTTACCGCCACAGCCAGTTCCAATAAGTTCGGATCGTGACAATAAAGATAGTGGTTGAATGACAGCTTGAGCGTGCATGGTTGGCCCAGGCGGTCCAGCCAACGATGGAGTGCGGGCCGGTCGCGCGGCAGTAGCGCCCCGTTGGTGCAGAGGATCAACCGCCGCATACCGGGCAAGCTGCAAGCGGTGCGCACAAAGTGGTCGAACTGAGGATGCGTGGTCGGCTCGCCGCCTTCAAGTTGAATCTCGAAGTCACCCTTTGGTGGGATCGCTTCCAGAAGGCGATCAGGCGAAAGAAATGTGTTGCGCGACGGCGACGAGCACGTGCTGCACCAGGGGCAGGAGCGATTGCAATGGTTTGTGAGGGCGACGTAAACCCGATGAGGCCGTCCTGAATAGGGATGGTCAAGTGGCATCTTCGCGTCGTCCAACTGCCTTTGCGTTGTCATCGTCACTCCTCAAAGAGGATTTCGCTCTGGTAGGTCGCGATCTTACCGGTGCGGTCCCCGAGCGTCGGATCGACGCGGATCTCCAGGCGAACCGCAGGCCCCAGCAGCGTGCGCAAGGCCGCCTCAATTGCAGCCTTATCGAAAATCGCGCCGGGAATAGGTCGCACCATAAGGGTGCAGGAGTGGTCGGCACGCTGCGAAAACTCGTGCTGCACAAACGGAAACTCTCGCAGGGTTCGCGAGAGGTCTACAGGATTGACTGGGCTCCCATCGCCGGCGCGAAATAGGACCGGGCTCCGTCCTTCAAGGTCGCGTATGCGCGTGACCGGCCTGCCGGTTTCGTCGGTGTCGTGCTCAAGGCGTCCCCAATCGCCGGTGCGGTATCGCAACAATGGCAGGAACGGGTTGCGCCCGCCGGTCACCGTGATTTCACCGCGCTGCCCAGCCGGCACTGGGCGTCCTTGGGGGCCGAGGGACTCAACAAATATGTCGTGGGGCAAGACTCGATACCCGTCGCCACTGGGGTCCCAGCAAGCAATCGGGCCGGTCTCGGTAAGAGAGTAAAGGTCGATGACTGGGCAGGAGTACGCTTGCTCCAGCCGGGACTTTAGATTCCGGCTCATGGCGACCGCCGTGGAAAACATTGCCGCAGGCCGCCCTTCTACCCCCAGCCGGAGCATTTCGGCATACGAGATTGGATCACCAGTCAGAAAGCGAGGGCTGAACGCGGCAAAATAGCGGGCTGGGCTTTCGGCGGCGGGCCACTCGTGCTCACGCAAATTGAGCTTGGCAAACCCGGCCCCGTTCCATGCCGATAGCACAGTCGGATACGTGACCGTGCGTGCCTGGGCGCCGACTAGGAAGCAGGCGACCTCAGCCGGATCAAAATCAATGTGGATTCCATATAGCCCCATTGCGTATTCCAATAGGGGCTGATAACAGGCTGCGGCGCGGGGATGGTGCGGAACCAGGAGGGCGTGCCCAGTGGTGCCGGCCGTGCGATAGACGATAAGTTGCTCCAGGTCGGCGTCGTCGGGGACAAGCATGTCTGGCCGCACGGCAATGTCCTCTCGCGACATTGTAGGAATCTGCTCCCAATCACGGGCAAAATCGAGGTCCGCCGAAAGCCGCTGTCGGAACAGCGGAACTTGCCGGATGGTCCGCTCAATCCGCAGCAGCATGTCCTGCGACGGGCATTTGTCCATTGGAACACGCTCGACGGCCAGAGACGCCCGGTATGCGTCGATCGCATCCAGGTTGTCGGCGACGAGGCGATCGCCGGCCACGTGATTGAAACGCGGCGCATGTGGATGCTGCTTGAGGTCATTGACGAGTTGTATTCCTTGCGGCGTAATCAACGGGTTGTGGAACCGCAGGGCGTCCAGAGAATCAAGCGGTTCGGACATCGGTCGTTCCTCTATTCTCGGGATGCTTTGGCGGCTGCCGCCTGGGCTGCCTGCTTGGCCAACGCTTCGCGGACCTGGCGCGCCCTGGCTTCCGCGGATCGCATCTCGCGAACCACACGAACCCGTTCAACGCTGTCCAGCGTTGTTAGCCGATCGGTTGCGTACTCGATGGTCTCCCCCAACGGGCGCAGGCCCAGGTACTTGAGGCAGAGCCGTGCGAACTCCTCGCGGCGGTCTGAATCAGTCACCGCCGTTTTTGCATCTACCACGCGAGAAAGAGCCTGCAATCCTTCCCAGAATTGTCGCACGTGGACAGCGAGATCGGGGCGAGCAAGGAACCAATCCTCTTCGAGCAACCACACGCCAAGCGCGACCATGCTTAGCCAATTGTCGTCCTGCCGCCAGCCAACCACCGCTGGGCCGAACCGCTCCTGGATCGCGGGCACATCCGGCTGCATTCCGATCTTGCGCAGATGATCCGCCACCAGCGCGGCGACGTGGACAGTTCCGCCCGCTACGGTGACCGGAGGCAGCAGGAACTCCTCTGGGCATTCGCTCAGTCGGCGAGTCAATCGTTCCAGCAACGGGCCTTCTTGCTGCATGGCTATCCTTCTGAGCGAGCGGCTTGCGTCATAAGTTTTGCCGGCCTTTTCCCGTAGGCCGCTTGGCTAAAACGCCGTGCAAACTCCAAGAGTTCCTCCATCGAAGTTACGTGCCGGACATTCCAACCATCCGCCTGCATCCGCTCCTCGCGGGCTGCAAACGATGGTCGCACGCTACGCATACGCTCGGACAACTCCAGCACGTAGGTGGCGCCGCCGCGAGCCTTGGCAACCGCCTCTCGGGTTACATCCCAGCCTGAGTGACCGTCCACCACGGCTTCAAGAAGATTAAAAATGTCATTGTCAGTCACAATGAGAATGTGGACGGGACGATCGGCCATTGTCCTCGAACGCAAAGGTCTCGCGCAAGCGGTGAATGCCAAACGTGTTGCCTGTTCCCAAGTAACCTGTCAGAACCTTGAGGATTCCCCGCTCATCACGAACGAAACCCTCGGTAGAGACGGTCCTGCCCGGCTCCCCAGAGAGGACGGCCATGACGCGCGAACCGGCCCGAAGAGCAGAAAGGGCGATGATGGTTCCAGCGAGGACCGGATAGGAAAGACCGAGTGCCGGGTTCCGCATGGAGCCGGAGCAGTCCACGCCAAGATAAAGGTCGATCGGCTGGTTCGTCGGCAAATCGTCGGGCGCAGAACCATAAAGCCGTTGCCTCGTGGTCACACCGGGAATGACCGGCGGACCGAACATCGCAGTGCCCACCCAGTCGATGTCCTCTACGTCCGAGCCTACATCCCAGAGGTCAAGACCCTCGGGTTGGATGTCGCTGTGTTGTGGCGAGGGACGCGAAGGGAAGGGGATTAGATAGGGCAGTGCTCGCTCCCGATAGTACCGAGCAGTGATTTCCTGGTCCGGTAGATTGACCCCGCTGGCACGCAGCACGTCGGCGTATTCAACCGGACCTCGGTAGCTCTTCAACGTCTTGCGGCCGGTCTGCCCTGCGCCGGGCAGGTCGTTTCCACCCGCCGCATCGCCTTGTTCCCTTTCCTTTCTCTCGTCCGCCTTGACGCCCGTAATCCGATCATCTTCGGCGGGATGAATGGCGCCGTTCGCCTCGGCGCCTTCGATCTCGGTCACCCCCTCCGGGATTCCGCCCTTGCCGGCGGCAGTCGTGTCCAGCCACGGACCCACGATCCCTTGGATCGTCCTTGCATCGTCCTCCAGCAAATAGGAGAGGCAGAGGACTGCAAAGCGGCCCGCCCCTTCCAACCAATCCTTGGCATAAGTGCGGATCAAACGCGCCCCGAGTTGGGCATCGTAATCAAGGTGCTGATCCACTGCTCCTCGGGCTAACGCAGCCCGTGGCAGGTTCCAGAGCCATTCGTAAATCCGCATGTACATTGTCCACATCCGGTCGGCGTCCTTGGAAGCAAGCCGGAGATAGACACCCGAGACATTCAGCCGTGCAAGACGCTGCAAGCGGTCGTTAATCATCAGGTCGGTATCGAGATTGCCGATGAAGGGCGCCAAGTGCTCCTTCGTCGGTAGGCCGGCGCGCATTCGCGCCAACAAGCGGGCGTTATCGGTCAAATCGGCCGGACAGAGGACGTGATGCCCGATCTCGTGGGCGAGAATCTCCATTGCGAAGGACTCCAGCCCCCGCTCAGCAACCTGTCGGAGACTTATCACAACAGCGTGATCGACCAGCCGGATCATGGCGAAGCTGCCCGTCAGTTCCTCTCGGGCTTCTTCCTCTGCTGTGAAGCACCAACGCGGCTCACTGAGTTGCACATAGCGGTTCCATCGCTCCAGGGCTTGTGGCCAAACGGCGCGCCAGTTTGCCGTCAAGGTCTCCAGGGCGTCGGTGTGTTCACGATGCTCGCTCAAGCGATTCCCCCTAGCCCGCTGCTACGTCCGCGATTGCCAGCAGATAGATGTAGTGCGACGCGGCTGTGGTCACCGCAAGCGTAGTGTCATTGCACGCAACCGCGGTGGCAGCCGCGAGTTCGCCGAACCGACCGGTTTGACCGCCCCAGGTTACTTCACCCACGCGGCCGACCTTGACATTGCTGCTTGCCTTCGGAACTTTAGCCGCTTCAACCCGCATCAATACCGCGCCGAAGCGATCTGCAAATAGTTCCCACGTGGCTTCTTGGTCACTGGCAAGCAATCGCCCATTTTCCTGCCATACGATGGGCGGGCGCAGAAAGGGGCCTGCCAGACCGCGAAAACCGCCCGCCTTGCCAAGCAACTGAAGCCGTCCCTCCGGCAGCGATGCCTGTGCTGCCCCAACGGGAGAGAGCCAGGGATTGGTCCGCAGGCGGGCCAGAACCCCTTGTACGGCGGTGGGAGCGGTATCCCCCGGCAATCCGAGGATGCGTATCGCCAAGGCCGGCGGCGTCCTGCCGGCCGCTTCGAGAGCACCATCACGGTAATGCGCCATGCCGGCCCGCCAGGCGAGAACTTTCCCGCAATCCAAGAGGGTGACCGTGTTAGGACATTCCGCGGCCACTTGCTGCATCTGCTCAAGCCAGAACTCGGGACGTGTCCCCGTTGTTGTGGCGAGATTGTAGAGAGCGTTGGATACGGCCGCCGCCACCCGCCGCGGTTCCAAGGCCACCAACCGTGGCATGACTGGCAACAGTCGTTGCCAAGCATCCTGGAGCACGGGGTAGCGAGCAGCCTTCCCCAGAAGCTGCACCCCGACCAGTTCCAACGACACGTCATACAGAGCCAAGATCGCCTGTTCCACTCGCTCCGGGTAAACGGCGGCCACCGTGCGAGCGATCGGATCAAGAGTCGATCCCACATGCTCCAGAAACGCCTCCGCATCAAGCTTCGGATTGGCATTCCGGGCTGCAAGGAACCTCGCGTTCAGTTCGCGGCGGCAGTGGGCGAGGCACTCCGCCAGCGGGCCACTTACCCTTTCCATTGCAACCATCGCAAGTAGTTCGTGTACCGTTGGTGCAGATATTTCAGCTTCAAAACGTCATCGTACATGTGCCCGTAGAACTTTCGGCCGGCGCTCAATTCGCTCAACAAGCGCTCAATCTTGACCAACTCCGCCCGCGCCTGCTTCTGGGTCACTCCATCCAATCCAGCATCGAAGCAGCGTTCCAATTCAGCCAAAGGGTCCTCCGCATCCAACGCTAACCGTTCATAATTGGCGCACGACGAATCGAAAAGCTGACGAATCCAACTGATTTTATCCAGGCGCAGTGCGGCGTGTTCCGGGGCGCCGAACACCGGCGCGTCGGCGTCTTGAAGCAATTTATCATGCAAGACGAAGGGCAAAATCTGGCGAATGTCCTCCAACGCCACCTCCCGATTCCCACGGAAATAGGCCATCGCCTTGATGAACACCAGGGCCGTAAGAACCGCGCGAACGCTCAACCCGTTGCGAGTCTGGCTGCCGATGTCCTGCCGCTTGTCCCTGCCTGTATCTTGGGCCGTGACTTGTGCGAAATCAATCCCCGAGAGTTTGACGTTATCCTTCGTCTTGTACTCGAACTGGTCGGCGCCATACTCGCAATACTCAAACTGACTGGCGAAGAACTCCAGCCGCCGCATCAGCGGCCAGGGGATGTTCACGGCAAGGACCTCCTGGTACATTCGATTCAACTCCTCCTCCGTGAAGATGATCTGTGCTGGGACAACTTCCTCCGGCCGAATGTCTCGCTCGATGCGTGCCAGCAGATCGCGAATGAAGCGGCTGTTGAAATGGAGCGCCTTCACCACGATGTCGATGCGATCTTTGAGCGCCTCAATGACCTGGTATGTGCCGCCGCCGGCATCGTCATTGGCCGTCAAGTACCAGGCCGCCTCGGGACACTCGTATATCTGATCGTAAAGCTCCGCATAGTTGTCGGCCATGACCGTCAGAAGCGCCGACTGCGTTCGCGTGGGGATGCGGTTGTATTCGTCGATGATCTTGACTCGCATGGCGAGCCACTTGCGCCAGGCGATGGTGATCTGGTCGATGCTTTTGGCCTGAACCAGGTCGGCAGGAAGGGGATGGCCCAAGAGATCGGAAACGGTCATCTGCGGCTGGCCTTTCTGGATGGCCCGCTTCACCTCTTTGATGGAGTAGCCGCCCAATATGCCCATGAGCATGGCGCTGGCGGTCTTTCCACGTCCGGGGCCGCCGATGAACAAGCACTTCCGCCGCGTGGCAAACGTCAACAGCGGCAGCAGCACAAAACTAGAGTAACTCTGACCACTAGGCAGCGTGACCACAGTCTTCTGATCGCCCAGGACGTAACGCTGAGCAGCGCCTTCGTTGTACTCGATGTCGTAAAATGGGCTGATGATTGCGTAATTGACAATCCAGAAATACGCTTGCCGCAGCTTCTCGTCCAATGGCAGACTCGACAATTCCTCATCAGGCGTCGTCGCGGCAGGGCCGCGGTAGAGATCGGCAACATCGAAAACCTTCGCCGCGGGGGCGGCGTGCGGATTCGTGGGCGCTTTCGACACGTGATGAAACAACTTGGAAAGCATGATCCTCTTCTCCGACAATTTCCGCGCGGGGCAACGTAGCGACCACCAGTTCCACGCTTCGGCCTCCGCTTCCTTGAGGGAGGCTGGCATCGCCTAATGATACACTGAACCTTGCCGAGCGCAGTACCGGCGCTCCCAAGCCGCGTTGGCGACGGCCCCGCAGCAAGCCGTTCCCCGAAGAAGGCTCTCTTGTGGAACGCATGGCGGCGCAAGGCCCGCGTGAACCGCCGGCTCGCCCGGCTTGATCCCTGGCCTGTTTTCGAGAACCCTGGCTTGCTGGCACCCCCACTCTCGGGTAGAATTTCGCTGTAGGTTGCCTTGCGTCCGACAACGAAGTCCTTATGTCACCAGAACTTGCGTCGGTCAAAGTGAGGGTATGAGCCGGCCGGCCAGAATCGCGATCCTTGAGGACGATGCTCGCCGCACCCAAGAAATGGTGCGGTGTCTGCGAGAATCCCTTGGCGAGGAGCAAGTGGTCGTGTTCGACAACGCCCCGGAGATGATTGCCTGGCTGACCGACCGACCACCTGACCGACGTGAAGCTGGTCTGCCTGGACCACGATCTCGGTGCGAATCGGCTGCTGAACGGAGAACTTCAAGACCCAGGCACGGGCCGCGACGTGGCCGACTATCTTGGCTCGCACAGGCCGTCTGCCCGGTGCTCATCCACAGTTCCAATGTCATGGCGGTTCCGGGAATGATGATGGTGCTGGAAGACACAGGCTGGAGGTGTTCCAGGCTCGCGCCCTTCAACAACCTGGAGTGGGTCCAGACAACGTGGATCGACGATGTGAAGAAGGCGTTGGAGGAACGGTGAGGATACCAGGGCGGCCTGATTACGAGAAGGCGAATCGCTTTGTCGTCCAGGCACGCCGATTCGCAGTGGAGGCCGATGATGTCGCACGCTGAACCTGCCGTGACGCTTTTCCGGCCTGTCGGACAGAAAGAGCTGGACCTTATCAAGGAGTCGGACTGGCGACGGTTTCCGCCTCGTTTGCATTGGCAGCCCGTATTCTATCCTGTATTGAACGAAGACTATGCAGCCCGCATTGCCAGCGAGTGGAACACCAAAGACCAAAACTCCGACTTCGTGGGATACGTTCTCCGTTTTCAGGTTGTGAAGGAGTACCTTGATCGGTTCGAGCCCCACGTAGTTGGGGAAAAGGGATGCGTCGAGTATTGGATTCCCGCGAAGGAACTGGGCAATTTCAACGATCACATCGTCGGTCCAATCGAGGTTATCCACGAGTTTCACCCAACACTGCAAGGCGAGAAAGAACAATGACCCCTGATTCCCGCCTCACGCAGCAGGTGAAAGAGCATCCGTGCTTGTTGGTGTTCGCCATGATTACCCGAGAACGAAGTCCTTGCCATAACGGGACTTGTGTTGGCACGCTATGCAAAAACCAGCCATGACCATAATCTTCTGCTCCGATGATTTCGACAGGCGAAAGCCCGACGAAGCCTACGCCAGTGAGGTCGCCGCTGTGGAACGGGTGGGTGGGCAACACATCCTCATCAACTTTGATGCCCTCGTTACTGAAGGGGATGCTGCCAGAGCAGTTCGCCGGGTGCCTGATTCGCCGGAACCAAGCGTTGCCATATATCGGGGTTGGATGCTCAAGCCGTCCGCTTACAGCCGTTTGTACGAGGCACTTGCCGCAAAAAATGTGCGCCTGGTCAATGACCCGGCCGCTTACCTCCATTGCCACTATCTGCCCGAATCGTATTCGGTAATCGAACGATGGACGCCCCGATCTGTCTGGACGAAGATCAAGGGCGAAGTGGACATGGACCAGATCATGGAATTGCTACGGCCCTTCAGCGGGGCACCGCTGGTAATGAAGGACTTCGTGAAGTCCCGCAAACATGAATGGGATGAAGCGTGCTACATTCCATCTGCATCCGACCGGAGTTCCGTGGAGAAGGTCGTCCGTCGCTTCCTGGAGCTTGTGGAAGACGATCTGAATGAGGGACTGGTCTTCCGGGAGTTCATAGAGTTTGAGCCGTTGACGCAGCACTCGAAGAGCGGAATGCCGTTGACGAAAGAGTTCCGCCTGTTCTTCTTGGACGGCGAGCCGGTCTTCTGGACGGAGTATTGGGAAGAGGGCGACTATGCTGGAATGTCGCCTCCTGTGGCACAATTCAGAGAGGTTGCCGCCGCCGTGAAGAGCCGTTTCTTCACGATGGACATCGCCAAACGCCGGGACGGAGACTGGATGATTGTTGAACTTGGGGACGCCCAGGTCGCAGGGCTTCCTGAGAACGCCGACGTAGAGGGATTTTACCGGGCGATTTCGGAGTTCTTGGTGTAGGAGAGGAAAGCCAATATGGAACCCAAACGATGAGAATCACCCTGACGGCGACCGACGACGCCTTGGCGTCTGCCTGGGAGCAGCATTGCGGTGACTTGGAGAGCGTTCGGGTGCATCGCGGGTCGATCCTCGACGTGGACTGCGATGCCGTCGTCAGCCCTGCCAACAGCTTTGGGTTCATGGACGGCGGGATCGACATGGCATATTCCCAGCATTTCGGGTGGTAAGTTCAAGAGCGGCTCCAATCGCTGATCCGCGAAAAGCATCATGGCGAGCTTCTTGTGGGTGCCGCCGAGATCGTAGAAACGGGAAACGTGCGGATTCCGTTTTTGATTGCCGCCCCCACCATGCGAGTCCCGATGAAATTGCACGATTCTGTAAACCCCTACCTTGCGGCCCGTGCGGTCTTCCTCCTCATCCAGCACGGCATGTTCGACCAAGGCACTTTGACGGGAGAACGGATTTCGGATGCTGTGAAGACCGTGGCCTTTCCAGGGCTGGGGACTGGGGTTGGAGAAATTGGGCCACAGACGTGCGCCCATCATGTGCGAGTTGCCATTGAAGAGGTCCTCCTCGGCAAGGCCGCGTTTCCCCGCACTTGGGCGGAAGCGTCGGAGCGGCATCAGAAGTTGTACACAGATCGAGTGCGAAACCTCCAGTATTGAAGAAGGCATGGCTCAACATGCAGCCCATTCCTGATCGACAATACGAGTACAAAGCCAATCTGCCTACGCTTCTGCTGGGCGTACTCCTGTTTGGAGTTGCCGCCCTCTTCTTCTCGTACAAAGCGCAATCGAACGTGCGGGGTTTGATTATCAACGGCATCATCACGCTTTCACCCGAAGGCGCGACAATCTTCTGGTGGGTGTTTGCGGGCTTGAGCGTGGCTTTCGTGTTGGCGGGAATTGCGGGGGCGATCCTCGCCATGATCTTCACCCAGCGAGTCGTCCTGACGGCACGCTGTCTCATCGTTCCCAAGTCGCGGTGGTCGTCCAAAGAAGTCGAGATTCCGTATTCGTCAATTATTGGCGTGTCCGATTGGCAATATCGCGGCAACAGGTGCATCATCATACGGCATCAAGGCGGGAAGGCCACGATCAGCAGCTTGATGCTCACCTCGAAAGCCGGGTACAATGAAATCCGTTTTTCATTGGCCGAACGGATCGAAGCATCAAAGAACGAATCACGCTGACCAGGAGGGCTCTTTCATGCCAAATGGAAGACCTGGAGATACCCGCTTTCGTTCCACACTTTGGTCGCTTCTCCTGGCAACGGCAGCGTGGGCAATTGTCCTTGCCTTCTTCAAGATCGGCGGCCCCGCAAACGCTTTTGAAGCATTGTGGCGAGCGATGTGGTGTGCGGGCTTCGTGTGGGTGGTGTGTTGGATTGCCAAGAACACAAGAAGGCGAGTCAGACTGCATTTCGTGATAGGCTTGGCCCTCCTCGGCACGGCTTCCGCAGGCTCTTTCTGTGTCCATTACCATCGACTCGACATCGAAAAGGTCAGCCTTATGGACGAAGGCGCGATTGCGAAACTGGGACCGCCTGAAGCGTTGCGACAGACGAATCTCTTTGAAGGTTGGTCGCTCTTTGGCGGCTGCGGTGGCGCGGTGGCGGGGGCCGTGTGGAGTTGGTACGCGACTCGTCCCAGGACAGGGGCCACGCAAGACAATGCCGTTGCGCAGAGGCAGGGAGCGGCGAAATCGGGATTTGACGACAGGCACACTGAGTTTTGGGGGTTGGCGGCATTCAGCGGCGTGGTCGTTGCCATCAGTTTGCCTATCCTGCGATCTTTCGGCTGGAATGGCTGGCATCTTTGGGCGGGTGTGATCGGTTGTGTTGCAATCACCTACGCCATGCTGCTCCTGGCGCTGAATGTTGTCAACCTGTTTGAGTGGGTGAAGAGGGTCTGGCGAACGCGACCGCCCGTTTAGAGGCCGACCAATGGAACTGATCGACATGCGAATGGAGGATGGCTCGCGGCATTTTGCCGCTCTGCCCGAGGCCATGTCCTGGGAAGCCTTGCGAGATCATCTTGCTGCTCTGGCCGAAGCCAAGATTACTGGCTATCTTACAGACAACGTGACAGAAGTCTGAATTGATTTCACCTACAAGGAATACAGCATGTCGATCAACAATCAGTTCGGGGAGTTCTGGTTTTTCGTTGACGACCCGAAGTGCCCTTCTTCAATCCTGGCCGCAGTCATAGTCCATTGCGAGAAGGTGCTTGCACGATGACCTACATCATGCTCGACATCGAAGCGGACGGCCCGATCCCAGGCGACTACTCGATGGTCTGCTTCGGGGCCATCGTCGTGGAGCCGTCGCTGGACAGGACGTTCTACGGTAAGCTGAAGCCGATCTCCGACAAATGGATTCCCGAGGCCCTTCAGGTCAGCGGCTTCACCCGCGAGGAGACGATGGCGTTCGATGACCCGCAGGCCGTCATGCAGCAGTTTGCCGATTGGGTTCGCTCCGTCAGCAGCGGGCAGCCCATGTTCATTTCGGACAACAACGGCTTCGATTGGCAATTCATCAACTGGTACTTCCACCACTTCTTGGGCAAGAACCCCTTCGGCCATAGCTCCACGAATCTTGGCTCCTTGTACAAGGGCCTGGTGAAGGATATGTTCGTAAACTTCAAGCACCTGCGGAAGACGAAGCACACGCACAATCCCGTGGACGACGTGCGGGGCAACGCCGAGGCCCTGTTGGAAATCAAAGAGAAGTTCGATTTGAGGATCAGCTTCAAGTAAGCAAATAGGTCGGTGCCAATTTCGCAGGAGGCATTATGCCGTTCAATTGGTTCAGGAAGAAAAAGCCCGCACCCACGCCATACGAGTCACTTCGCGGTTCCATTCTAGCCAATTGGCCTTTGGAAAGGATTGCTGGTTTTGCAAAACCAAACGAGCCAGCCGACTCACCGTGGGCAATGTTCGCTGCGGCTTTTGCTGACACGAAATCAAACCGAGTCGGCACCGAGGCCCATCTCCACCGCATTCTTGCCACGCCGAACCTTGAATCCCGTGTTTATCTGATGGCATGGAGTTGTCTACGAGAAATTGGGGAACGCCCAAATCCTGACCTTGCCCGCGAGGTCAAGGGGATTGTAATTGAGGTCGGCCTTGAAATGGGTGTGGACGCGGTGGCGGCATACTCCGACCATTCTGCCCGTTATTTCAATCAGGGTGGCAGCGTGATCGTGTGGGACGCGCCGAATTCCGATAAGGCCATTGACGCTTATATTGAGGCAATGCTCAACGTGGCCCGTGCGATTGCGGCGAACACGGGGCCGTGGGAAAAATCGCACCCGTCATCACCACGCAACGGCATGGTTCTACTCAATATACTTACCTACGGTGGTGCCGTCAGGTTTACGATCCTTACATGCACTCTTCCATTTCGTTGCCCGTGTTCATCACTTCCGACTCGCTGCTGAACGCCTTCCATGTGGTCTTCCGAGAATCTGTGGTGCGGGCCGAACAGGTCAATGCGGAGCATTTAGCCGAATTCCTTCGCGCAGCTTCGCAAAACCTCGATGCGGCCGAGAAAGGAGTGCGAGGCAACCCTGATCTTCGCAAGAAAGCGAAGGACCGCGCAGGTCGTTCTTGGCACCGCCCTGGGACTTCTCGGGATTGATGACATTTCATCCGATGCCGCTGTCCGCCCAATTATCCAAGTGGAAATCGAGCGCGTTACGGCGGCGCAGGGGATACAGAAACCGGCGTGGCTTGGGGATGCCGATCCCCTCGACTATTCACGTTATAAGCCACGGGGGTTTTACGCTGAAACCCCTGGACTCGATGCCTACTTCCGGGCCGTCAGTTGGCTGCAATCGCTCCCTTTCCGGTTGGATCACGACGAGGAGTTCCTTTCAATCCTTCTTCTGGGCAACAGTATCGCGGAGTGCCGGTTCGGTGGAGATAGTGCAAAGCGAGAACAGTTAGAAACCGTGTTTCGCTGTTACCGGCAGCTTATCGGTGACAACGACGACTGGGACTTGCTCACTGTTAGTCATGCTGTGCCCAAGCAATTGGACGTTGATTTGGGAGGTGACGGACTTCCCGAACTGCGCACGCAGTTTCAGAAGCTTGCTGCTCGATCCGAACCCGAATCGCTCATTAACGATCAAGTCCGCTTCCCGCCGAGCGGCTCCGACAAAGGGCCGAAGCTCTCATTCCGCATTCTTTCGGCCTATCGAACTCCCGATGCCATCTTGTTCGAGCGAACAACCAACGGACTAGGACGCGAATGGCCTTCGGGCTTGGAAGTATGTGCTGCGTTGGGATCGTCGTTTGCCGAAAAGAAGTTGGCTGAAACGAAAGATGAAAAGCTACTGGCAACAATCCGACAGTCGAAGGAACTTTTCCGCGGGTCCAGTTTGTACTTCGACTACATGCACTGCGTTACGGCCCTCTTCGATGCTCCGCCTGCCAGTGCGCCCGCCTTTATGTCTAGTGAGCCGTGGAAGATCAAGAGTTGCCAGACGGCACTGGCGGGATGGGCGCAGTTGCGACACACATGGGTGCTTCAGGCAAAAGAAAACGCAATCTTCCTTGATGGCGATGAATCCAGTCGTCCTGCCGGCTTCGTCGAACCGAATCCGGCATTCTTCTCGCGGCTTGCAAGCCTCATCAAGAGTACCGAAACCTTATTGGGAGCGACCGGCAGTTTTGCGTTGGAGAAAGAGTCTCCCCAGAATTTGGTCCCGAAGATACGCAGACTAATCGAAATCTTGAAGAAGTCCTCTGATGGCGGCAAGAAGATCAGCGCGAATAAGCTCGAAACTCCGCGAATGATGAGCGCTTACGCTACATGCTCGGGTGGGCTATCAAGCAGACAACCAAAGATGCGTTCCAAAGCGATTTCTCGCCCGAAGAGGCCATCAAGGTGTTGAGCAAGGCTGACGATGACCTATCGCGAGGGGGTATCAGTCAGTACCCAGACTTACAGCGTTTATTGGGGCGCTATCGCGACATCGCTTCGCGCTGGGCTGTCCTGGGAAAGCTTTGCCAGCGATGCGAGGCACTGGCCAAGAAGGAACTGGAAGAGAAAGCCTTTGACGGGGCGGACAATAGCTTTCTTATCAATTTTGGTGAAGTGCTTGCCGACATCATGTTTCATATCAGTGTTCATTCGGGAGAGTCGAGAGACAACGCGCCCGAATCGTCGATGTGGTTTCCAATCCCGCATCCGGCCGCTACTTGGAGGTGGGTATCGGGCGCGCACGGCGGTTCTATATTCTGTATCCGTGGAAGGGAAGTGAGATACTCTGTCGCGGGGCGATTATGCCCTACTACGAGTTCTTGCATCCAGCAAGACTCAACGATTCTGAATGGCGGGAACTACTGGACTCCCCCAAAGCGCCGCGCGTACCGGGGTGGCTATCGCCGATTTCCTCCCCAAATTCTCGGAGACAAGAATGACGCCCGCGTGCGAAGCCGTCATCCCTCAGAAGGGCCATCACGTTCCCGCGGGCTTGACCGCCCGGCAGGCATCGGCTCAAATTCTGGGGTGGGGTGCCTTGGACAAAGGTATGAATCAGGCGTCGGATGGCTCGTTTACACGCTTCTACGCCGTAATTCAGCCAGCTTTGCCGCGTCGTAGACCCGTCCCAGCCGGCCCCGGATGCTCTCTCCTAATGGATTGGTGTCAAGACGCAAAGACGCGGGGGAGAAAAACTTCAGGCAAAGCGATCCGCGATCGCCCGAGTAATACGGATAATGTACAAGATTATTCGAACGGGTCCATCGTTTCTAAGTTAGGGCCGAAACGGCATCCAGAACAATAAGGCTGTTACGAAGACAATGAACACATAGAGTGGAAACAGCAACACGCTGACAAGAATGCAACCCGCCCATCTTTCCGCGCTCCAACTGTCGCTCCCGAACAGGTTCCAATTTGCCCATAGAATTGCTACGTACAAGGCGGCGAATACTAGGACGACATACCGTCCAATAACGGACCAAACGCAATGGAACTCAAGAAGGCGAAAACCCAGCAGGGCCGCAAATAGGGCCATGATATTACGAACCGCCGCCGATAACAGCCTATCACCGAGCTTGGGTGTCACGGTCGTCGTCCCGCACGGTTTTGGGGGTTGCGTCATACATGGCATTTGGAAAGAGTAGCCTGCCGATCAATGACAATTGGTCTTTCTCCCTCCTCCTTCTCCTCTTTCTCAGCGTCTTTGCGCCTTCGCGCCTTTGCGTGAGAAATTCTTCGCGGCGGCGTTGGTCGCACGCTTGACCGCAGCTCGCTTATTGCTCGATTCCCCCAAAACGCCGGTCCCGGGCGGCAAAGCTGCGGATGGCCTCGTGAAGTTGGGCCTCGCTGAAGTCCGGCCAACACAGCTCCGTCACCCAAATCTCCGCGTAGCTGATCTGCCAGAGAAGAAAATTGCTGATCCGCATTTCCCCCGCCGTGCGGATCAACAGGTCCGGGTCGGGCATGCCCGCCGTGTACAGGCGGGCGTCGATCGTCCGTTCATCGATCTGGTCCGGATCGAGTTGACCGGCCTGGACGTTGCGGGCAACCCGGCGGACGGCGTCGACCAATTCCGCCCGGGCGCCGTAGTTGATCGCCAGGCAGACGGTCATGCCGGTGTTGTTGCGGCTGGCGGCGACGGTCTTGTCGATTTCCCGCAACGACGCCTCGGGGAGGCCCTCGCGGCGGCCGATCACCGCGACGCGGATGTTCCGCGCGACGATTGCGGCGCGCTGGTCGGCCATGTAATGTTCCAGCAGGCTCATCAGGGCGTCGAGTTCCTCCTGCGGCCGCTTCCAGTTCTCGCTGGAGAAACAATAGAGGGTCAATTGCCGGATTCCCAGCCGCAGGCATTCCTCGGTGATGCGGCGGACGCTCAGGGCGCCTTGGCGATGCCCCTCGATCCGCGGCAGGCCCCGCTGCCGCGCCCAGCGGCCGTTGCCGTCCATAATGATGGCGATGTGTCCGGGCATTCTCTCCGGAGGCAAGTCAAACGGCAGACCGGCGACGGCTGGAGAGGTCGTGGACATGATCAGACGAAGATCGTTTGCTGCCGGTCCGGGCCGACGGAAACCATTTCCACCGGTCGCCCCAGCAGCCCGCTCAGACGGTCCAGATACTTTCGCGCGTTGGCCGGCAGGTCGGAAATGCGGCGGGCGGCGGTGATTTCGCTCTGCCAGCCGGGCAGCGTCTCGTAGACGGGCTGCACGCGGCGGAGGTCCTCGACGTGGCTGGGAAAATCGGTCACGCGGCGGCCGTCCAAATCGTAGGCCGTACAGACCTTCAACTCCGGCAACTCGCCCAACACGTCCAGGAGCATGACCGCCAGGCCGTCGGCGCCGCTGAGCCGGGCGGTGTAGCGGGCGGCCACGGCGTCGAACCAGCCGCAGCGCCGCGGCCGCTTCGTCACCGTGCCGTACTCCCGCCCGCGCTCGCGGATGTGCTGCCCTGTGGCGTTGTCTTGCTCGGTAGGGAACGGCCCGCCGCCCACCCGGGTGCAGTAGGCCTTCATCACGCCGACCACCTTCGTCAGATGCCGCGCGGGCACGCCCGACCCGCTGGACACCCCGACGCCGGAACTATTGCTGCTGGTGACGAAGGGGAAAGTGCCGTGATCGACGTCCAACAGTGCGCCTTGGGCGCCCTCGAAGAGGATCTTCTTCTCCGCCTCGACCGCGTCGAGCAGATAGACGGTGGTGTCGGCCACGTAGGGACGCAGCCGCTCGGCATAGACGCTGTATCGCTGGAAGATTTCCTCGGGATCCAAGGGAGCCCCGTCGGCCGGTCCGCCCAGCCCGCGGAGAACCTGCGTCTTCGCCTCGACGATCTCCTCGATCCGCCGGCGGAAGCTGGGCCGGTGCATGTCGCCAAGGCGAACGGCGTGCGCGCGGCCGACCTTGTCGCGATAGCACGGCCCAATCCCCCGGAGCGTGGTGCCGAGGGCCTCGCCGCCGGCAACCTGGTCGTTCAGCAGGCGGTCTTCCTCGAAATGCCAGGGAAAAATCACGTGGGCGCGGTCGCTGATCATCAGGTTTCGCCCCACCTGGACGCCCCGGGCGGTCAGGCCGTCGATCTCGTCCAGCAGGGCGGCCGGATTGAGGACCACGCCGCCGGCGATCACACATTGGACGTCGCTACGGAAGATGCCGCTGGGAATGAGCGACAATTTGAACGTCTGACCGCCGAAAACCACGGTATGGCCGGCGTTGGCCCCGCCCTGGTAGCGGACGACAATGTCGTGCTGCTCGGTCAGTATGTTGACGACCTTCCCCTTGGCCTCATCCCCCCATTGCAATCCGACGACACACGTGGCAGGCACCGCGGCAACCCCCTCAAAGTATCAGAATAAACGCAAACACATCAGTTTAGTCGGCCGGGGGTAGGGCGGTCAACCTACCCTTTTGGGTATTGCCGGCAGTATTCGTAGAGGGCCATCGCGACGGCCGTCGCCGCGTTGTGGGCGTAGGGAAGCCCATAGACGGGAATCTCGACCGTCTCGTCCAACAGCCGCAATGACTCCGCTTCGATCCCCAGCCGCTCGTTGCCGACGACGAGCGCCGTCCGCCGCGGGAAAGAAAAATCGTAGATGCATCGCGAACCGCTGGTCTGCTCCAATCCGACCAGGGCGTAGCCCTCCTCCCGCAGTCGCCGCAGCACGGGGGGCAATGTGCGATGGACCTCGATTTGGATCGCCTCGCCGGTGTCGCGGGCGATGCTTGCGTCGATCTTCACACCCCCGCAGCAGATCAGCTTCCGCACGCCGCAGCAGGAAGCCGTCCGCACGATGCGGGAAAGGTTGACGTTGCTCCGCATCGGCGGGCAGGCGACGAGGAGTTCGCGGGGGCGGTCCAGGACGGCGGGCGGGCGATGGCGGATCTGGATGAAGTCGTCGGACATGACATTTTTGGCCGAAAGCGGCAGTCGCCGCACATGGCTGGCGAAAAATAGGGCCAGGAAGCGGCCTTCAGCGCTCGAATTCGCCGAAGTCGTTCCTGGCCCCTTTGTAGCGTATAAAAAACGCTACGGTACCTATGCGGAAATGCGCCTGCGATCCGGGCGCAGAGTCATCCTTCCGGTTTGCGCCGAAACAAAGGCAGCGATAGAGTGCTCATGAACGAGAAGAAAAGTCCCCGAAAACACGCGCCAGTCTTCATTCTAACCACACTTCGCAATTTTGCAAAGAGAAGTTTTCCCAAAGTTTTTGCGAGCGTCCTCGAGAGGTGGAAACGGCCGCGGGCCACCGTCCGGCGGTCGCCGTAAGCCAACAGATCGAGCGGGCGATGGGCAAGGAGGAAATTCCCGTCGGCGGCGGTTGAGGCAATTCCCGGCGACAGCAACGCGAATCCGCGGCGAAAAATCGCTAAAAGACCTCCGCGGCTTCATCGCCGTGGATCGGTTGGGCCAGCCCGCCGCCGCTGAGATCGACGGCCAGGTGGAAAACGCCTTTTTGTTTCGCCAAGAGAGTGATTCGATAAGTCGCCGTCTCGCCGGGAGCAAGTTCTTTCAACGGCGTGAACTGAAGCACCTGATCCTTGGGCACGTATTCCGTCGTCGCCGGTCCGTGGGTTCCCAGCGGGACCAGGGCCATCGCCGCCGGCAGGGTGGCCGTGAGGACGAGGCTCTTCTCCGCCGTGGTCCCGCCGTTTCGCACGTTGACCAGGAAAAGCGCGTCTTTTCCCACGGCAACCGGTTTATGCCAACAGGTCACCGTCAGCGACAACCCCGAGGCCGCAACTGGCGGGGTCGGCCGCTTCTCCTCGCGGATTTCGATGCAGGCCGCGCCCTCTCCGCGGGCGTCCTCCCGCGAGGCGGCCGTCACGCGACTGCACGCACGCGGCGAAGCCGCCGTGCAACGGCAGCCGACCGCCAGCTTTTCGGTCTTCCCGGGCGCAAGGCTCGCAAGGGTCCACACCAGGTCGCCGTCGCGGCGCTTCGGGGGGACGGAGGCCAGTTTCGGCAGCAGGCCAAAATCCGCGGAATAGACCACTTTCACGTCGGTCAACTCCCGGCTCGTCGTGTTCGCGATGGCGATGGAGAACTCGACGTCCTCGCCCACCGCGCCTCGGGCGGGTCCGCTCACTTCGACCTTCAGGAAGAGCGGCTCGGACGGCCGGGGGAGTATCGGCCCTCGATCCGACGGCAATCCTCCCGGGCTTTCGACGGCGGTCACGCAGCCCTCGGCCGAGGCCGCCACCGTCTGACGCGACAGGACCTGGGCTGTGTGACAAAGCAGCCCCGGCCGGGTGACGCGGAACGTGAGACCCACCCTCTTGGTCTCGCCCGGCGCCAGGTTGGGCAGGTCCTTTTCGATCGGACTCGGATGGTCGGGAAATTCCAATCCCGGCTGGAAACGGTCTTTCAGCGTCAGCCCGCTGGCGACAACCTGACCGCGGTTTTCAATGACAATATTGAATTTCACTGAGCTGCCGACGGCGACGGTGGCCGGGACCGGGCCGACCACCTGAACGTCGATGCTCGGAAGGCTGGCGGTCGGCGGGGGACCCGCGGACGTCGGCGGATGTATGATCGGCGAAGGACTCGCCGACGCCGGCGGGCTTACGGATGTCGCCGGGCACACGTTCGTCGTGGCGCAATCGGTCGCGGTAAGTCCTCCGGCAGCCGTGACTTGGGCGCAGTTGGCCACACTTCCCGCCTGGACCGCCCGGAAACACAACTCAATGCATTGTCTCTGGCCCGGCGCGAAGTTGCCCAACCGCCACTGAATTTGCTTGCCGGCGACTTCGCCCGGCGGCGAACTGTTCAAATAAGAGAAACTGTCGGGGATTTCGTCGGTGAGCAGCACGTCGCGGGCGAGCAAGTCGCCGGGATTGCAGACCTCGATGCGGTACGTTGCCGTGCCGCCGACGACGATCGTCGCCGGCCCGGTCTTCCGCACGCTGACGTTCGCCGCGGTCCAGGTCGCCAAGGCGCTGCCAGTGCCGACGATCCAACGCGGTTGGCCCGGGCCTTCCGGACGAATGATTTGGATGCTGATATTGTTGGTCCCGCGGGCGGGCTGTTTCTGGAAGATTTCCACGCTCGCTTGACCGGCGGCATTGGTTGTCGCCTCAACCACTTGGGCCCCATCCGGGGCGAAGCCGGCCGGCGGCCCGCCGACGATCGAATAACGCACCGACCAGCCGACGTGCGGAGCGAGATTGCTCTGATGCAAAACCGTCGTGGTCAACATCCGCCGCCCACCGGCAGGTCCAATCGAAGGCGGCGGACAGCCGAATTCGGCGTCGATCGAATTGCAGGGTGGAGCGGGCTGGACGCGGCAGGGCGGACAGGCGGACGGTCCGACGCAGATCGGTTCGCCGCTGGGATCGAGTCGCGGCGTTTGCATATAGATGCTGCAGCCGGCCGCGGCAGCGCAAAACGCTAGCGCGGCGCAGCTTAGCCGGCTCCTCATCCTTGAAAACCCCATGCCTGGACCCTTCGGCGAGATCGATGTGGCATCCCACCATGAAAAGGCTAGCATGAATTTGACGACGCGTGGCGAAAAAACAACAAATCGGCGTTGCGAATCGGCAACGTCTGCCGGCATGAGCCATTCATCCCACAATAACCATTTTTACTGTTTACTGCAAACGTTGTGAACCGATACACCTTCCGTATACTACGCAAATGAGCAAGGAGCCTCCGATGCTTGTTCTATCAAGGCAACGTGACGAGAGCATCATCATCGGGGACAATGTGATCGTGACGATTGTGGACATCCGCGGCGACAAGGTGCGGCTGGGGATTGAGGCCCCGGCGGAGATTCCCGTCCACCGTCAAGAGGTCTACGACGCGATTCGGCGCGAGAACGAGGCGACAGGCGATAAACCGCACGGGGCCGCGGAGGGGAAGTTGACCCGTTGAGACCATTAGAATTTACGTATTCTCTACGGTCTCTCTGGCAAAAAACCCACGGCTTCTAGCGCCGTTCCACCCGATGGGGTGTGACGCTTCTGTCAGGTTGTTCCGACGGTTCCATAAAGTGCGGGCGGCGGCGCGAAGATTTTCCAAAAAACGCCGCGCGGTCTCCATCTTGCGTGCAAAGCACATCTTATCATTCCGATAGCATTGGATGGATTGAGTCAGCGGGGCACAGGCGCGAGACGGAGCGGTCACGCCGGAACGAGGATGTCGGGTCTAACCCGCCTCCGATCCCCAACGGAACAATCACCATCACGTGTCTCGAGTGACCCACCTGTTATTTCACGCCTGAGGCGAGCCGTCCGGCTAAGACCATTGCGGTCTTTGGCGGCCCGCGGCTAAGCTGGTCCGGACGAATGATCTCCCTGCAATCCGGTGAGGCTTGGAGTAAATCCTTATTTGAGGGGTATGTAGTATGACTCGTATTAACACGAACGTCAGTTCCTTGATGGCGCAGCAGAGCCTGGCGAACAGCAACAACCAACTGCAAAGCGCCTTGACCCAGTTGAGCACCGGTTTGCGAATCAACTCCGGCGCCGACGACCCGGCCGGCCTGATTGCCGCGCAAGCCCTGGGCACGGACATCACCAACACGCAGCAGGCCGTGACCAACAGCCAGACGGCCAGCCAGATGATTTCCACCGCGGACAGCGCCTTGGGACAGATCAGCAGCCTGCTGAACACGGTTCAGGGCCTGATCACCCAAGCGGCCCAGACCGGCACGGAAACCACTTCGCAGATTTCCGCCAACCAGTCGCAGATCGACTCCGCTTTGGACGCCATCGACCAAATCGCCGAGACGACCACGTTCCAGGGCCAGAACCTGCTCAACGGCAGTCTCGCCTTCACCACCGCGGCCGGCTCCGGCGCGGCGGGCGTGAACTACACCAACGACGCCACCAACCTGCAAATCAACCAGGCCGACCTGGGGACCACGGGCAACATGAGCGTCGCCGTCAACGTCACCGGCGCGGCCACCCAGGCCTCGCTCTCCAGCGCCGTAAGCACCGGCGCGGAGGCGGCGGTGTCGGGCTTCAGCGTCACCGGCGGCACCAACGACCTTGTCTTCACCGCTCCGGTTGGCCCGGCCTACAACGGCTTTACCGTCGCCTTCGGCGCGGCTTCCGCGACGGTTGCGACGCCAACCGCCGCTTACGATTCGCATACGAACACCTTGACCATCACCCCGGGCAAGACGACCAACACCAAGGCGGCGATGAATACCGCCCTGGGGAGCACCGAGCTCTTCGACAACGGCGTGGACACCGGCAAGACCGCGTCCTTCTCGATGGCCGACAGCGCCACCACTGGCGCCGCCGACCTCGCTCTCGCTGTCGGGGGCGCGGCCTTGACCGCCGACCCGACGACTTCGAGCAACAACGTTGCCGGGACCCTGGCCAACGCCGTGAGCTTCCAGATCACCGGCGCGCTGGGCTCGCAAGTGTTCTCCTTCCAGGCGGGCGCGAACGCCGCGACGATGGCTCAGACGATCAACGAGTACACCGCCGGCACGGGCGTCGTCGCCGACGGCACGACCACGCCGAACACGCTGGCCCTGACTTCCCAGGGTTACGGCTCCGCCGCCAACGTGAACGTGAGCATCCTCAGCGGCTCGCTGGACAACAGCTTCGAGAACGCCGCCAGCCAAGTGACGAACAGCTCCACGGGCAAGGACATTGCCGGCACGATCAACGGCGTGACCGCCCAGGGCAACGGCACCACGTTGTCGCTGGACAACCCGACGTTGTCGATGAACCTGACGGTTGCCTCGACCACCGCCGCGAACACCCAAATGGCGTTCAACATCACCGGCGGCGGCGCAACGTTCCAGATCGGCCCGACGGTGGACACGCTGGAGCAGGCGCGGTTGGGCATCCAGAGCATGGCCACGACCCAATTGGTCGCCTCCACGGGCGGACGGCTCTCGGACATCGCCTCCGGCGGAGCGGATTCCTTGACCGCGACGAACGGTCCCGCGAACGCGGCCCAGATCGTCAACGACGTTGCCAACCAGGTGACTTCGCTCCGCGGTCGGTTGGGGGCGTTCCAAAGTGAAACCCTGAACTCGAACATCAGTTCCTTGGACGACGCGGTGACGAACCTCACGTCCGCGCAGAGTTCGATTCAGGACGCCGACTTCGCCGCCGAAAGCGCCGCTCTGACCCGGGCCCAAGTGCTCGTCCAGTCCGGCACCGCGGTGTTGTCCATCGCCAACCATGCCCCGCAGAACGTGTTGGCCCTGTTGCAGAACGGCGGTTGATGACGTTCCCGGATTCGCTTAGGATCGGTCCGCCGCGAACACTCGCGGCGGACCGATCGCTTTTTGGAAGGATGAAGGGGGAGAAGCAATGATTGTTCGTTTTTCATCCTTCATCCTTCCGTCTTCATCCTTTCGGGGGGGCAAACCACGCAATTTGGATCGATTTTGCGGCACGTAACCTACACTTTATTGGTCCTTCCAGACGATCCTACCTTGATGTGACGGAACAGCACACGATTTCGCGCGCTGGCGCCACGCCCACGCAAGCGTGGCATGGCGCCCTGCGTACGCCAGCCGCCAGATCAACGCATCCTTCCTAAGTTTCCAGTTTACACGGTGACTTATGTCAGCAATCCAGAGCAGCGTCGGCCTGATCACGGGGCTGAATATCACCCAAACCGTCAACGACATGATGCAGACGGCGTCGCAGCCGGTCACGCAACTGACCAATGAGGACACGCAGTTGCAGAATCAGGCGACGGCGTACGCGCAATTGTCCGCCGAACTGTTGGCCCTGCAAAACGACGCCCTCTCGCTTCAACAGAGCAGCCTTTATGCCGCAACGTCGGCGACCAGCAGCGATTCTTCGGCGCTTTCCGCCACGGTGACGGGGACCCCGGCGGTGGGCACGTACGAATTCACTCCGTTGCAGGCCGCCCAATCGCAGCAGTTGCTCAGCAACGGTTTTCCAAGCGAAACCACCGCCCTGGGCGCGGGAAAGGTCACCTTCCGCTACGGCCCGAATCTCAACCAGAGCGTCTCCTTGGACTCGCTCAATGACGGCTTCAGCCCCGGCAAGATTGAGATCACCGATCGCAGCGGGGCCTCGACGACGATCGATCTTTCCTCCGCCCAGAGCATCGGCGACGTGCTCGACGACATCAACAACAACGGCGTGGTCAACGTCACGGCGACGGCCGACGGCAACCACATCGTCTTGACCGACCACACCACCGGCACGCCCGCCTCGAACCTTATTGTGCAGGAAGTCGGTAACGGGACCACGGCGGCCTCGCTCGGGCTGGCCGGCATCAACGTCGCCGCCGCCTCGGCCACGGGAAAAGACATTTTCAGCCTCGGCGCAAACACCAGTCTCAGCGCGCTGAACGACGGGGCCGGCGTCTCCATGAGCACGGTCCTGCCCGACATCCAGTTCAATTTGGCCAACGGCAACAGCGTCCAGGTCTACCTTTCCCCCTCGGGAAATGTGCCGACCACGCTCGGCCAGGTTGTTGACGAGATCAACGCGGCCGGCGACGTTGGCGGGGTCCAGGAACTCACAGCGAGCATCGATTCCACGACGAATAGTCTGACAGTCACCGACGAGACCAGCGGCGGCGCCACATTTTCGGCGCAGGCCCTGAACGGCTCGGCGGCGCTTGAGGACCTTGGCCTGAACGTCTCATCCAATGGCGGCAACACGCTCGCCGGCAACGCCATTCTCGGCGGCCTGCAAAGCCCGCTCTTGAGCAGCCTCAACGGCGGCCAGGGCTTCGGGCAGTTGGGCTCGATCGACCTGACCGACCGCGACGGCAAGTCGGCCGTCGTGAACCTTTCCGCCGCGCAGACGCTCGGCCAGGTGATTGACGACATCAACGATGCGGGGACGGGCATTTCCGCGCAGATCAACGCCGCGGCCAACGGGATCGAACTCGTCGATTCCACCGGCGGCTCGCGGAACATGATCGTCGCCAACGACCCCGGCGACACGGACAACACGGCGACGAAGCTCGGCATCGCCGTCAACGCCGCGGTCTCCAGCGTCAACAGCGGCGACCTGCACCTGCAAACGGTTTCGCTCAGCACCCTCCTTTCCGCGCTCAACGGCGGCGCCGGCGTCGCCCAGGGAACGTTCACCCTGACCAACTCCCTGGGCAGTTCCGCCACGGTGACGGTCGATTCCACCATGCAGACGGTCGGCGACGTCGTCAACGCCGTCAACCGCCTGAACATGGGAATCACCGCGAGCATCAACAGCACGGGCGACGGCGTCCTCCTGACCGACACGAACGACGGGAGCAAATCGTTGACGGTCGCCGAGGGGAGTTCGACCACGGCCGCCGACCTGAATTTGCTTCAGGGGGAGAACGGCCAGCCCGGCCAGACACAAACGATCAACGGCTCGATGACGAAGTCCGTCAACCTGGTCGCCGGCGACACCCTCGAAGACCTGGAAACGGACATCAACAGCGGGAATGTCGGCGCGACGGCTTCGATTCTCAACGACGGATCGAGCAGTCCTTATCGGTTGATGTTGACGAGCAACCAGTCGGGGGTGGCCGGAGCGTTGACGGTGGACACTTCGCAGTTGGGCACGCCCATGTCCCTGGCCGAGACCGTCCGGCCGCAGAACGCCCTGATGGCCTTGGGCAGCGGCGGCAATGCGTCCGCCGGTCTCTTGCTGTCGTCCGCGAGCAACCAATTCACCAACGTGCTCTCCGGGGCGACGCTCGCGGTGGGGCAGCCCAGCGGCGAGCCGGTGACGGTGACCGTCGCCGCCGACGACACGGACTTGGCCAACGCGGTGCAGACCTTGGTGAACGATTACAACAGCTTCAACTCGACGCTGACGACGGACACGGCGTACAACTCCTCGACGAACACCGGCGCCGTCCTGTCGGACGATCCGACGACGATCCAGACGGACGCGGCCGTTTCCGGCTTGTTCGACGGGCAGATCCTCGGGGCCGGCGCCATCGAGTCCCTCGCGCAGCTTGGCGTGACGCTGAATTCGGACGGCTCCCTGTCCTTCGACAGTTCGACCTTCAGCCAGGCTTACGCTTCCAATCCCAGCAGCGTCCAACAGTTCTTCACGCAGAAGCAGACTGGTTTCGCCGTCCAACTCAACAATGTGGCCAATCATCTCGCCGGCGGCGGCAACTCGCTCCTGGCCGGGCAGATTAATGCGATCTCCAGCATCGTCCAACAGAACACGAACCAGATCAATTCGCTCAACACGATGTTGAGCAACCAGCGCCAGGATTTATACAACCAGTTTTACCAGATGGAAGCGGCGATCGCGCAATTGCAGACGAGCCAGAGCATCGTCAACACCCTCTCGTTGGTCAACGCGGACGGTTCGAGCACGGACATTTTCGGCGACGCCCCGTCCTCCAGCACGCTGGGGACCGACCTTGCCGGCATCATCTCCGCCGACGCCGCCAGCGGCGACACCAGCGCGACGAGTTCCACTGCCGGCGCGACGAGCAGCTAATCGCTTGCCGTGCGCGGCGCGCCGTTGCCAAAGACTTTATTCCCGCCTTCAGCACAAGAACCCGCCATGCCCCCTTCCGCCCGAGAAAGCTATCAGGCCGCGGAGATTACGACGGCCTCGCCGCACAAGTTGCAACTGCTGTTGATCGAGGCGGCGCTGCGATCGGCGCAGTGCGCCGGCCAGCAATGGCGCGACCAGCGGCCCGAGGAGGCGTTCCAGTCGCTGCTGCACGCCCAGGCGGTGGTGACCGAACTGCTCCGCGGGGTCGATCAGCAGTCGCCTGGAGAGTTGAACGCCCGGGCGGCGTCCGTGTACGCCTTCATCTTTCGCCGCCTGGCGGAGGTCGGCTTTCAGCGCGACGACGACAAACTGGGCGAAGCGATCCGCCTGTTGGAGTTCGAGCGGGAAACCTGGCGGCAAGTGTGCCAGCAGGCCCGCGACCGCCGCATCGACCCCGCCGGCGCCCTTCCGCCTCCGGCCGCGCGAACCGCCCTGCCCTCGCTGGATTATTCCGATTCGCTTGGCTTCGGCGGGCTCTCGCTGGAAGCGTAGCCGCGGCATCTCAACTTCCTTGACGGGTGCCATGCCCACGCTTGCCGTGGGCATGTCGCTGCCCTCGGCAACCTGCCAACATGCCCACGGCAAGCGTGGGCATGGCACCAAATTCGCGTGGCTGGGCAGTTCCCCAAAAGGCCCCGCCCGGATATGATAACAGCGTCGTCAGGGCTTACTCGTTTTCTGCTTTGAACCCATTGGGAGCAGTGCCATGA
The DNA here is from genome assembly GCA_963791075.1 of uncultured Planctomycetia bacterium. Classification (GTDB taxonomy): domain Bacteria; phylum Planctomycetota; class Planctomycetia; order Pirellulales; family Thermoguttaceae; genus CAWBRF01. The sequence continues at coordinate 54,162 of CAWBRF010000022.1, read as the reverse complement.
CCACGTTTATCATGCTCGGGCAGTATTCCTCGGAGGCGTTGCGGCAATTGAGCCGCCAGCGGACGGAAAAGGCAGTCGAGTTGATCGAGCGTTTTGGCGGCAAGGTCAGTTCGATGTACGCGACCTTGGGCGATTACGACCTTGTGTTCATCGTCGCCTTTCCCGGGGTGAACGAGGCGATGAAGGCCTCCGTGGCCTTGGCGAAGCTGACCGGGATCGGCTTCAAGAGCCTGCCCGCAGTGACCGTGCAGGACTTCGACACCCTGACCGCCGGGGTGTGAAGCGGCTTGTTTCCGGCGCGGAAACGGGTGTGGTTGGGTCGAGCGAAGCGAGCCCCACCAGAATGACTGGACGAGCCCTCTATGATTGTGCAGAGTCGGCCGGGCGAAACCCGCGCACAGACGCCCTCACCCTAACCCTCTCCCAAGGGGAGAGGGGACCGAACACCATAACCCTCTCCCGAGGGGAGAGGGGACCGAACAGTCTAACCCTCTCCATGGCAAGAGGGGACCGGAGAGACATGCAAACAACCCAAAAAGGAGCTTCCATCATGTTCTGCTTTCAATGTGAACAAACTTTCAAGGGCCAAGGCTGCACCACCGAGGGCGTCTGCGGCAAAAACGAAAAAACCGCCGTCCTGCAAGACCTCCTCGTCCACGCCGCCAAGGGCATCGCCATGTACGCGCATTGCGCGGCGAAGCTGGGAGCAAGAGACCCGGACGTTGATCGCTGCATGATGGAAAGCCTCTTCGCCACGGTGACGAACGTCGATTTCGATCCGCTCCGCCTCGAAGACCACCTCCATAAGGCCGCCGCCATGCGCGACAAGGCCCGGACGATCTATGAAGCCGCCTGTCGCAAGGCGGGCAAGCCGGCGGAATCGCTCTCCGGCACGGCGGCCTGGACGCCGGCGGACGACCTCGACGGCCTGGTGCGACAAGGCGCCGAGGTCTCGATCTTGCAGCGGCAAACCCTCTTCGGCGCCGATGTCGCCGGACTGGCGGAGTTGGTCCTCTACGGCCTGAAAGGGGCCGCCGCCTATGCCGATCACGCCTACGCCCTGGGCCGCGAAGACCCGGCCATTTACGCCGCCTTCCACGAAGCCCTCGACTTCCTCGCCGAAGACGGCCATACGGCCGACGAACTCCTCGCCCGGCGCTCGCGGCGGGAGAGCTGAACCTCAAGGTCATGGCCCTGCTCGACGCGGCGAACACCGGCGCGTATGGCCATCCCCAGCCGACGCAGGTCCGCGTCACGCCGCTCCGCGGCAAGGCGATCGCCGTTTCCGGCCACGATTTGAAGGACCTCGAAGAATTGCTCAAGCAGACCGAAGGCCGCGGCGTGAACGTCTACACGCACGGCGAGATGCTCCCCTGCCACGCCTATCCCGGCCTGAAGAAATACAAGCACCTGGTGGGCAACTACGGCGGGGCCTGGCAGAACCAGGCCCGCGAATTCGACGCCTTCCCCGGCGCCGTGCTGATGACGACCAACTGCATTCAGCAACCGCGGGAAAGCTACAAGGGGCGGATCTTCACCAGCGGGCTGGTCGCCTGGCCGGGCGTGGCGCACATCGGCCCGGGGCGCGACTTCACCCCCGTGATCGAGGCCGCGCTGGCCGCCCCCGGATTCGCCGCCGACGCCCCCACGGCGCGGACGATCACCGTCGGCTTCGGCCGCAACGCCGTGCTCGCCGTGGCCGACAAGGTGATCGCCGGCGTGAAACGAGGGGCCATCCGCCATTTCTTCTTGATCGGCGGCTGCGACGGCGCCAAGCCCGGGCGAAACTACTTCACCGAATTGGCCCAGAAAGTGCCGCAAGATTGCGTCATCCTTACTTTGGCCTGCGGCAAGTATCGCTTCAACAAGCTCGACTTCGGATCGATCGACGGGATTCCGCGGCTGTTGGACGTGGGCCAGTGCAACGACGCCTATTCGGCGATCCAGATCGCCCTGGCCCTGGCCAACGCCTTCGGCTGCGGGGTCAACGACCTGCCGCTGTCGATGGTGTTGAGTTGGTACGAGCAGAAGGCGGTTGCCATTTTGCTGACGCTTCTGCACCTTGGCGTGAAGAACATTCGCCTCGGCCCGACTCTGCCGGCCTTCGTCACCCCGGCGGCGTTGGGCGTGTTGGTGGAGAAGTTCAACATTGCGCCGATCACCACGCCGGAGAAGGACCTGGCGGCGATTTTGAACTAGGAGGGGTCAAGGGGCATTGCTCTTGCCGATTCGCGGCGGCGGGGGGATAATGGCGTGCAAGCGAAACCGTGCGCTTCCGGCGTCGCGCTTGCGGTTTCGCGGATCCCCCGCAAACAACCTTCGATGGACATCGTTGACCCTTCCGCCGACGCTGAATACCGTTGGCAGGAAATCCCGCCGGACGCCCCCAAGGAAATCGTCGCCGCGTTGGAGCTTTCCGCGGCGCCCAGCGAGGCCGAGGCCGCCCGCGCCGTCCGCGTCATCCGCGCGGGGACGCCGCTGGCTTGGCCCGACCGCGGACATCTCGTCCTCGAAGACGGTCGAAGCCTTCCCGTCTCCGACCGCTTGCCGGGCGATTTGCCGCTGGGCTATCACGATTTTTTCCCCTCCGGCAAGGCGTCGCAGACGACCCGCGTCATCGTGACGCCGTGGGAATGCCCGGCGCCGCGGGCGAGGCAATGGGGCTTCGGCGTCCAACTTTACGCCGTCCGCTCGGCGGAGAGTTGGGGCATCGGCGACCTGGCCGATCTGCGGCGGTTGGCCGCCTGGGCTGCGGGGCTGAAGGCCGATCTGCTGTTGATCAATCCCATCGGCGGCGTGGCCCCGGTCGTGCCGCAGGCGGACAGTCCGTACTACCCCGCGAGCCGCCGCTTTCGCAACCCGCTGTATCTCTGCGTGGAAGAGATGCCGGCGCGGCGCGGCTTGCGTCGCGGCTCGCGGCCTTGGCGGCGGCGGGCAGGGCGCTCGATGCCGAGCGGCGGATCGATCGCGACGCCGTATTTCGCTTGAAGCGGGAGGCGTTTGCCGCGTTGTGGGCAGATTTCGCCGGCGATGCGGACTTCGAGCAATACTGTCGCCGCGAGGGCGAGCCGCTCGTGCAGTTCGCCCTCTACTCCGCGTTGGCCGAGCGGTTTGGCAGCGATTGGCGAAAGTGGCCGGCCGAGCACCAACGCCCGACGAGCGCTTCCGCTCGCGGTTTCGCGGCGGAACACGCCGCGGAACTCCGCTTTCACCAGTGGCTCCAATGGCAACTCGATCGCCAACTCGCGCGTGCAAGCCGGACGCTGCCGCTGGTGCAGGACTTGCCGATCGGCTTCGATCCCGGCGGGGCGGACGCCTGGGCGTGGCAGGACCTGCTGGCCAAGGGCTGTGTCGTCGGTGCGCCGCCGGACGCCTTCAACCCGGGCGGACAGAACTGGCAACTGCCGGCGTTTGTGCCCTGGAAGCTCCGCGCCGCCGCCTACGAGCCGTTCGTTCAGACGATTCGCGCCGCGGTGCGGCATGCCGCCGGAGTGCGAATCGATCACGTCATGGGGCTGTTTCGCCTCTTCTGGATCCCCGATGGCGCCGAGCCCGCCCAGGGCGCGTACGTCCGCTATCCGGCCGACGATTTGCTGGGCATCGCCGCCTTGGAGAGTCATCGCGCGGGGGCGTTGGTGATCGGCGAGGACCTGGGCACGGTCGAGCCCGGCGTCCGCCAGCGCCTCGCCGCGCGGCGAATCCTCTCCTGCCGCCTGCTCTGGTTCGAGCCGGAGAAGCCGGCCGCGTATCCGCCGCTGACCATGGCCGCCGCGACGACGCACGACCTGCCCACGGTCGCCGGATTGTGGACGGGATCGGACCGGGCGGCGCAGCAGGCGGCCGGCCTGGCGACCGAAGAAGAGATGACCAGGTTGCGGCAGCATCACGCCCGGCTGACGGGCCTGGACGCCGACGCCCCCGTCGAGCGGGTGATCGAAGCAACGTATCGCCTGTTGGGCGAGGCCCCGTCGGCGGTCCTTGTCGCCTCGCTCGAAGACGCCCTCGGCCTGGAGGAGCGGCCGAACATGCCGGGAACAACGACGGAGTGGCCGAATTGGCGATTGGCTTTGCCCGGCGGATTGGAGGCGTTGGCCTCGGCCCCATTGGCCCGGCGGATTGCCGCGGCGCTGAAAAGGAAAGATGCCGGATGACGGATGAGTGCAGTTGCCGTTCCGCCGCTCTTTTGGAGAAGGCTGACCCATGGGAAACATCATCGAAATCGACCAATCGATCGGCGATTCGCCGCGGCCGCGAAGCCTGCGGGCGACTAGGGCGGGCGATTATCCGCACGTGCCGAAGGTCTATATCGAGGTGGCGCAAAAACTCGCCAGCCCGCTGTTGATGGGCCCGCCGCTGTGCGACGAACTCGTCGCCCTGGTGCAACACCTGCTGACGGAGGAGGAGGCGGGCGTGGTTCGCCATTTGGGGCTGTTGGCTGGCCGCAGCGCCGCCGCCCTGGCCCGCGCCGAACGCCGCCCCCTGGACCAGATCGAGCCTGTCCTCCATCGCTTGTCGGAGGAAAAACGGGTGATCGTCCGCAGCGGCGAAAATCAGAAGAGCCGCTATCGACTCGTGCCGATCATGCCGGGCATTTTCGAGATGGTTTTGATTCGTCCGTCGCTGGAGACGTTGACGGACTGGCATCGCCGCTTCGCCGAGTTGTTTGAAGCGCTCTACCAGACCGGCTACGTTGAGGACTATCGGGGATTGAACACGCCGCTGGTGCGGTTTCTGCCGGTGGGCAAGGCGATCGAGGTCCATCCGATGGCACTGCCTTCGGATCAGTTGGAGGTGGTGCTGGACCAGTTCGCGGATTTTGCCGTTGGGCAGTGCCAATGCCGCATCGCCATGGACGCCGTCGGCCGCGGTTGCGGCAAACCGAAGGGGAACTGCTCCGCGATGGGCCGCTGGGCGCGGAAGGCCGCCGAAAACGGCATGTTCCGCCGCGTCAGCAAGCAGGAAATGCTCGACATCAAGCGCGAGGCGGAAGCCCACGGCATGGTCAATTGGTTCCTCAACGTCGCCGCGACGAAGAGTCAAAGTTCCTGTTCCTGCTGCGGATGTTGCTGTCACGCGATGCGGGGGATCAGCGCGCACAACGTGCCGGGGATGATCGCGCCCCCGCATTTCCTGCCGCGGTTCGACCCGGCCCGCTGCGCTTATTGCCTGAAGTGCGCGGGCGCATGTCCGATGCGGGCGATCGTCGTCGATCGCGCGGCGCACTCCTGGCGGCATCGCCAGGAGCGTTGCGTGGGCTGCGGCCTGTGCGCCGTGGCCTGCGCGGAGAAAAAGGCCATCGCCATGGAGGCCGTGCCCGACTACAAGTTGCCCTACAAGAGTTGGTTTGCGATGCTCAGCCGGGCGGTCCCGCAGATGTTGACGACTTCCTGGAAGGTGTGGCGGCAGCGGCGATAGGGCGGGGGGGGCGGTTTGCGGCAACGCCGGATAGCGGTAAAATGCCAGCGGAGGCAAGGTGGGCGGCGCCCGCCAGCAGGGTGACCAGATAGAATGGGGCGATGCCCTTTTCCGCGCGGGACTGGCGACCGCGTACGCGGCGAAGAAAGCGGCTTGGATGATTGAAACGGCGCAGCACGATCGACTTTCAGAGCACCTGCCAAAGGAACTCCAGACGCTGGGAGACCTGCAAACCGCCATGCCCGCGCTGGCGAAAAATCCGGCGGCGGTGCGATCCGTCGAGCAGGCGATCCAGGGAATCCCGACGCGGCACCGTTTTTTCCACCGGGATTCGCGCCAGGCGTGGCCGCTGGACGAGAATTGCGTTCATCTTGTCCTCACCTCGCCGCCCTACTGGACGCTGAAGAAGTACCGCGAATGCGCGGGGCAGCTTGGCGAGGTCGAAGACTATGCCGCCTTCGTAAGCGAATTGGACAAGGTGTGGAAGCAGTGTTATCGCGCGTTGGCGCCGGGCGGGCGGGTTGTGTGCGTCGTCGGCGATGTTTGTCTTTCGCGACGGAAGAACGCCGGTCGGCATGCCGTGGCGCCGTTGCACGCTGCGATCCAAGAGCATTGCCGCGAGATTGGTTTCGACAACCTGGCGCCCATCATCTGGAACAAGATTGCCAATGCGCGGTTTGAAGCGGAGGGGAACGGGGGCGGGTTTCTCGGCAAGCCTTACGAGCCCAACGGCGTCATCAAGAACGACATCGAGTTCATACTCATGGAGCGGAAGCCGGGTGGTTATCGTGCGCCCGGGCCGGCGGCGCGAATTCTGAGCGTCATTTCCGCGGAGAATCACCGCGCGTGGTTCCAGCAGGTTTGGACCGGCTTGACCGGCGCCTCGACGAAAAGCCACCCGGCGCCGTTCCCGCTCAAACTGGCGGAACGGCTTGTACGCATGTTTAGCTTCGTCGGCGACACCGTGCTCGATCCCTTCGCCGGCACGGGCACGACGAATCTTGCCGCCGCCAACTGGGGCCGCGACAGCATCGGCTTCGAGGTCGATGCCCACTACCTCGGTCTCGCCCAGCGGCGGATTTCCGACTTCGCCGCCAATCTGTTCCGCAACGCGGCCGTTGCCGTAGAGGAGTGAGAATGCCCGGCGGTTTCAACTCCCACGCCGATTACATGGCTTGGGTGCAGGACGACGCGACGACCCGCCATCGGCGAGCGACCGACGCCCTTCTCGCCGCCTTTGGGCCGTTCATTGAGGTGCGCGAGGCCGAGGTAATCAACTTTTCCGCGATGACTGCACTGGATCTGGCGCACTGCGCTCGGCGAGTATCCGTTGATCCTCAAGCCGATTTGCGCCGCGTGCAATGTCGCCAGCCGGGCGATCGAACGCGACCTCGACATTTGCAACTTGGACGCGTACAAACCGCGGCTCAGCGCGGAGCAGGTGGCCGCCGTCGCCGGCTATCTCAAGCCGTTCCTGCCGCAAGAGATTGCCGTGGCCGCCCTCACGGAGTTGGACCGGCATTTCTTCGTGGACAAGCAGGTGCGAATGCTCAAAGGGCGATGGGAGCGGGCAGTCCGCGACTCCATCAACGAGCAGTCGGCCTTGTCGTTTAAGAAACGCGCGTTTCGGTGCGACGAAGAACGTTTCGAGTTGGACATTGCCGCGCCTCCGACGGACGGCATCGACGTTGGCGTTAACGTAAAGCGAATCGAGGCCCGTCGCGACATCCACAAGCGGTGCGACGAGATTGTAAACAAGGCCGCCAAGTTCAAACGCGCTTTCCCAAGCGGCAAGTTCGCGGCGGTCATCTACTATCCGTTCACGGCGGAACACGTCAACGTGCAACATCGCCTGGAGTCGCCCAACATCGACGCGGTGGTGTTCGCGTCGCAATCGCAGGAGCAGCTTCGCACGGCCATCGGACTGCTGGTCGATCGTTTGGGAATTCGCCGCCGCGGTCCAGAGTAGCATTTGCATCCGTTGTTCACATTCGGAGCGCTGTTTTGGGCTCAATCATCGTGCCGGAAGAACAACGCCGTTTCGCCGTCGAGGTTGTCGAGCGACTCCGCGCGGCGGGGTTCGAGGCGTATTGGGCCGGCGGCTGCGTCCGCGACGAACTCCTGCGGCGCGCGCCGAAGGACTACGACGTCGCCACCTCCGCCCGGCCGGAACAAATCCGCGAACTCTTCGGCGGCAAAAAAACGCTCGCCGTGGGCGCCGCCTTCGGCGTGATTGGCGTGCGCGGGCCGCGCAAGGCGGGAATGGTCGAAACGGCGACCTTCCGCGAAGACGCCGAGTACAGCGACGGCCGGCATCCCGACCGCGTCGCCTTCAGCTCCGCCCGCGAAGACGCCCGGCGACGCGATTTCACCATCAACGGCCTGTTCTACGACCCTGTCCAGCGGAAGGTGATCGACTTTGTCGGCGGGCAAGAGGACCTGCGCCGCCGCGTGATCCGCGCCATCGGCCCGCCGGAGAAGCGGTTCGCCGAGGACAAGCTGCGGATGTTGCGGGCGGTGCGGTTTTCGGCGACCTTGGGTTTTGAGCTCGAAGAAGCGACCCGCCGGGTCGTCGCGCAGATGGCCGAGCAGATTCGCGTCGTCAGCGCCGAGCGGATTGCCGTGGAGATGCGGCGGATGTTGATCGAGCCGGGCCGCGGCGGCGCCGTGCGGTTGCTCGTGGAGGTGAACCTGGCCGCGGCGGTGCTGCCGGAGATCGCGCCGACGGACGACGCCGGCCGGGAGCGGCTGGAGCGGTCGCTGGCCGCCTTGGAGCGATTGCACCGGCCCGAGTTTCCCCTGGCCTTGGCGACGCTCTTGGGCGAAGCGGCCGAGGCCGCCGCGGCGCGGGAAATCGGCCTCCGCTGGCGGCTGGCGAACAAGGAGACGGACCGCATCGCCTGGCTCGTGGAACATCGGGCGGACCTTTGCGGCATGCGCGCGAAGCGATGGTCGGCCGTCCAGCCGCTGTTGATTTGCGAGGGGATCGAAGACCTGGCGGCGATGCACGAGGCGGTCCGCCCGGACGCCGCGGAGGAGGCGGCCTATTGCCGTGCGCTCCTCTTACAGCCGCGCGAGTCGCTCGATCCGCCGCCGCTGTTGACCGGCAACGATCTGTTGGCGCGGGGCGCGGCGGCTGGGCCGCGATTCCGGCCGATGTTGCAGGAGATTCGCCGCGCCCAACTCGACGGCGAGATCCGCACGCCGGCGGAAGCGTTGGCCCTGGCCGATCGACTGTTGCAAGACGAGACTTCTTAATCGAACGCCGAATACAGGGTGCAGCATGGACAAGAAGGCAAAGAAGAAGATCGACACGCTCAATCAACGGATTCAGATGTTGAGACAACGCCTGGCCGGGGCGAAGAAGCAAATGGACGATGCGCAGGAGTTGAAGGGCCTTCAGGAGCAACTCGCCGCGGCGGAGGCGGAACTGAAGAAGATCAAAGAGTGATCTTCACTTCCCCTGGACGCGCAGGGGATGGTGAACGAATAAAGGCAAACAACGGCCCCAAAGGAGAGGAAGCTCCAGGGCCACCATGGGGCAGGCACAATCTGCGTCGCCGGCCCTTCTTTCGAGGTATCCCCGAAATCGAACGCCGAGGGCGGCGGCGCCTCGTCGTGAAACCGCATCGTCACGCGGTCGACGCCCAGGAAGCCAATTCCCAGAAGGATCGTGAAGATGCCGATGGCCAAAAATAGGGATCGCCACATGATCGCATTTCCCAGAGGTCCTTGGTCAAAACTCGTCCTTCACATTGATCGACGACGCCGGCCCCGGGGCTCCAGGGAGAGAGGCTGTCCAGACGCCGCAAGTCGGCCGGCGGGTTCCGCTTATGCGGTGCGTAGCAACGGTGTGGGAATCGATGGGAAGAACCATGGCGGAAATAGGGGCATTTGGCGAAAGTGCGATTAATTTGCCGGTTGCACAAGGCCGATCCCACTGGATGCCCAACGTGGTTGTTTGCCTCGGCGGCACGCTGTATAATGACAACGAGGGAGGTCCTACCCGTTGTAAGGCTTGAAAACTTGAGAGGACGCCGACGGGAAGACGTTGGGGCAATTTTGCGTCGCGCTTGTCGTTGACGGAACGTTTGTGTCCCCGCTTCGGCTTTGCTCCGCGGCGAGGCGCGGCGTGCGGAACCGCGGGAGTGCCAATGACATCGGTGGAAAAGCCAAAAATCCTGCTGATCTCCGACACGGACGAAGACGTCGGCGGCGTGTTGGATGCGGCCGCGGGCTCGCACGATACGGTGACGGTTCAGAACCCCATGCGGGCGCTGGCCCTGTTGACGCGGGAAAAATTCGCCGGCGTCTACGTCGCCCCGAAGTTCTTTCGCGAAGTCTTCGAACTGGGCAAGCTGCTGCAAAACGAACAAATCCTTGAAGGCATGCCCGACGGCGTCGCCCTGCTGGAAGGCGACAGCACGATCCTTTGGGGCAACGGGCGGATCTGCGAATGGAGCGGCCGCGAGTCGGTCGTCGGCGTGAACTTCTTCACCGCCCTGGGCAGCCCGGAAATCCTCGGACCCGACTTCTGCCCTTTCCACACCGCCTTGGCCACCGGCCGGAGCACGAGTTCAACGCTGCGCGGCGAGGACAACCGCTTCTTCCACGTTCACGCCGCGCCGGTGCGGGAGATCGGCGCACCGCCGCGCCGCTTGATTGTCACCGTCCGCGACGTGACGAATGAAGTCCACCAGCAACAGAAGCTCGCGGCAATCCACCTTGCCGGCATGGAGTTGGCCGACTTGAAGCCCGAGGAACTCGTCTCCATGCCGGTCAAGGACCGCATCGACCTGTTGAAGGCGAACATCCTCCAGTTCACCAAGGACTTGTTGAACTTCGAGGTGGTCGAGGTGCGGTTGCTGGACCCGAAGACGAACCGCTTGGAGCCGCTGTTGGCCTTGAAGATGGACCCGGAGGCGGCGGCGCGGGTGCTCTACGCCCTGCCGCAGAACAACGGCGTGACCGGTTTCGTGGCGGCCACCGGCAAGAGCTACCTCTGCGAGGACACGAGCGAGGATCCGCTGTATCTGCAAGGGGTCAGCGGGGCGAAGAGTTCGCTGACCGTGCCGCTGCTGTGGCACGAGAACGTCATCGGCACGTTCAACGTCGAGAGCGTCGAGCCGAAGGCGTTCAGCGAGAGCGACCTGCAATTCCTGGAGATCTTCAGCCGCAACGTCGCCGCGGCGCTGAACACGCTGGAGTTGTTGGCCGCGGAGAAGGGGATCACGGCGGCGGAGAGCGTCGAGGCGATCCACAGCGCCGTCGCCCTGCCGGTTAACGAAATCCTCAACGAGGCGGTCAACGTCATGGAGCGCTACATCGGCCACGATCCCGAGGTGGTGGGCCGCGTGCAACGCATCCTCCGCAACGCCCGCGACATCAAGCAACTCATTCAGAAGGTGGGTCAGAAGATGGCCCCGGGGCAGGCGCATCCGCAGGCGATCGCCGCGGAGGAGCGGCCGACGCTGCGGGGGCGGCGGGTGCTGGTGGTCGACGCCGACGAGAACGTCCGCAGCGCCGCCCATGCCCTGCTGGACCGTTACGGCTGCACGGTGGAGACCGCCCACGACGGCGCCGGGGCCGTCGGCATGGTCCGCGCGATGCTCGACGATGTTTACGACGTGGTTATCGCCGACATCCGCCTGCCGGACATGAACGGCTACGAGTTGATGTTGAAGCTCCAGGAAGTGATGGACCCCGTGCCGCTGATTCTGATGACCGGCTTCGGCTACGATCCCGGGCATTCGATCGTCAACGCCCGCAAGGCGGGGCTGCCCGCCTACGCCGTCCTTTACAAGCCCTTCCGGCTCGATCAACTGCTCAGCGCCGTGGAGCGCATCATCGAGGCCCCCAGCCCGGCGCCGCGAGACGTCGGGAAATTGACCCCCGCGCCGCAATGGACGCCGCACTCCTATTGCTCGCCCTGCTGGGACACGCTGCCCTTTGGGTGGCGCTGGTCAACCGCGCCCACGCGACGGGCTGGTCCCGGTTTGTCATTCGCCCGACAACTTATTTTCTGCTCCTGATGGTCCCCGCCCTGCCGGCGGCGATCGCCTGGTGGGCGTGGTCGGTCGATCCGGCCGCGTTGCGAAGGGTTCTCGCCGGCGAGTTTCTGCGTTCGGCCCCGCCGGCCTTGTTGGCCTATCTGGTCGTCTGTTGGGCGGTCGCCGCGGCGATCATCCCCGTCTGGCTGCGGCGGCACGCCCTGCATCGCCCGCCCGAGGTCCTCCGCGCGCACAACGTCCGCAGCGTCTACGACCGCGTTTCGCTGCCTCCCGCCGACGCCGACGACCACCCGCGTCATTTCATCCTCCATCTGCCGCGAAACGAGAGCCTATGGCTGGACGTGCATCATCGGGCGATCGAGGTCCCGCGATTGCCGCCCGCCCTGGACGGCCTTTCGCTCGTCCACCTCTCCGACCTGCACTTCACCGGCCGCGTCGGCAAAACGTACTTCCAGGAAATCGTCCGCCACTGCAACGAACTCGACCCCGACCTGGTCGTCCTCACCGGGGACATTGTCGATCGCAACCGCTGCATCGACTGGATTCCCGACACGCTCAGCCGCTTGACCGCCCGCTACGGAGTGTTTTGCATCCTCGGCAATCACGATCTGCGCGTGGACACGGCGCGGCTGGTGCGCGTGCTTCAGCAGTGCGGGTTGTGTTACTTGGGCGGGCGGCGCGTGCAGATCGAGATTCACGGCCAGCCGGTGATATTGGCCGGCAACGAGCTTCCCTGGATTTCGCCCGCCGCCGACTTGGAGCACACGCGTCCGCCGCGGCAAGGCGGACCGTTTCGCATCGCGCTGTCGCACAGCCCCGATCAACTCCCCTGGGCGCAGACGCACGACGTTCGATCTACTTTTGGCCGGCCACACCCACGGCGGCCAGATCCGCATTCCGCTGATCGGTCCGATTTTCGCCCCCAGCCGCCGGGGCGTGAAGTACGCCGCGGGCGTGTTTCACGCGCCGCCGACGATTCTGCACGTCACCGGGGGCGTTTCCGCGGTGCTGCCCTTGCGGATGAACTGCCCGCCGGAGATCGTCGAATTGGTTCTCCACGCTGCCGGCGGAGAAAGAGAAGCGATTGGGGATTGGCGATTAGGGATTGGTGCGCTGCCGTTGCGAGTCGTTCGTCGCTTGCGGTTTCGCGGCAATCGTTTCCGCTGGCCGTTCGTCCGCCAACGATTCCGCCGCTTGCACTTTCTTCAAAACGGCGATGAGAAAGATCAAACCGTGCGGATGCGGCACAACAATCGGGTTTGTCGCTTCGCCGGCTCCGGCGGGCCGAACCATGCCGGGCGGCGATCCTTCCTGCGGCAATTTGCCAGGCTCCTTCATGGCTCATCCTCCTGACAACATTGGGCCGACGCCGCCAGCGGCGAACCGCGCGACGGGACTGCCAATCGCGCGATTCGCTGCGCTGCGTGGGCGCCGCCATGTGCGAACGATCGCGCCTATTCTCGAATCACAAGGAAACGGCTGCCCGCGGCGGTGCGGACCAGCAGCAGGACGCCCTTGGCCGCCGACTTTTCACCGAGGGCCTGGTTGAGGTCTTCCGGCGTTTTCACCGGTTTGTGGGCGGCGGCGACGACGACCATGCCCGCCGCCATCCCGGCCCGCTCGGCCGCGCCGCCGCTTTGCACGTCGGTGACGACGACGCCGTAGTCCGCCTTGACTTCCAGCTTCTTCGCCAATTCTGGGGTGAGCGTCTGCACCTGCATGCCGAGTTTCTCAAGCCGCGGGGTCGGCCCCTCGGTTTTCGCCGCTGTTTCCCCCGGCTGTTCGGCGAGGCGGACGTTGAACTCGATCCGCTTGCCCTGGCGGAGGACGGCCAAGGGATGGTCGCGGCCGATCGAGGCCTGCTCGACGATCGCCTGGAGTTCCTGCGGCGTGGAAATTGCCTTGCCGGCGAACTCGACGATGACGTCGCCCGCCTTCAGGCCGATCTTCGCCGCCGGGCTGTCCACGGCCACTTCGGCCACCAGTGCGCCCTCGCCGGGATTCAATCCGAACTGCTTCGCCAGGTCGCTGGTAAGCGGCTGAATGACGACGCCCAGTCGCGCCCGATGGACGGCGCCGCCATGGGAAAGCTGGTCGGCGACCCATTTGGCCAGGTTGATGGGGATGGCGAAGCCGACGCCTTCGTTTCCGCCGCTGCGGGAGGAGATGGCCGTATTGATGCCGATCACCTCGCCGTCGAGATTCACCAGGGGGCCGCCGCTGTTGCCGGGGTTGATGGCCGCGTCGGTCTGGATGTAGTTCTCTCGCTGGTTGATGCCGATGCCGCGGCCCTTGGCGCTGACGATTCCCGCCGTGACCGTGCCTTCCAGGCCGAAGGGATTTCCCAGGGCGAGGACCCAATCGCCGACTTCGGCCTTGTCGCTGTCGCCGAGTTTTGCGGCGGTCAGGCCGCTGGCGCCCTCAATCCTCAGCACGGCGAGGTCCGCCTGCGGATCGGCGACCACTCTGGTCGCCTTGAACTCGCGGCCATCGTGGAGACGAACCGTAATGTCGCGGCCGTCGGCCACCACGTGCCGGTTCGTAAGGATGACGCCCGCGGCGTCGATCACCAGTCCCGACCCCATGCCGCTCTGTCGCGGCTCGGGACCACGGGGCAAATCTTTGAAAAACTTCCGCAGGTCCGGCATGCCGGGGAACTGCTCGCCGAACGGATCGTCGCCGCCGGGCGATTTTCCTTCCATGTTGACGGGCAGCGGCGATTCGCTGCGGATCATCACCACGGCGGGCTGGACCGCCTTGATCGCCTCGCGAAAGCTTTGCGACAAAGCTTGGGCGGGGGCGGCCGTCTTGCTCCCCGGCCCCCAGCGACGCCGCCAACGCAACCGCGGCCAGCAGCGGCGCCAAGGCCGCCAGCAGCGGCAGCCGATTCCGCCATGCACTCTTCAAACCTTGCATAACTCTCTCCTTTTCCAAAGTTCTTGTCGCGCGGGCGTCGTCCAGGCACTCCCTGAACCAACGTCCTCGCTCGGACTGAAAATGTCTGTTGCTTGCTCTCGCGCTTGATTTGTTCGCCCCCCTGTCCCCGTCGATGAAGAAACCGTTTCCGCCATCAACTCGACGATCAAACGATCTCCCCAGCCGTTGGCCATCGCCCGCAGCAGCGCGGCTTTCGGGAGCACGCCGACAATCTCGCCCCCTTGCGCCACGGGAAAGTAGCACTGCGGAGAGCAGAGCGCGGCGGCCGCTTCATCCGCGCGGGCGCGAGCGGGCAGGAAGACGACGGGCGGGCGGTTGCCGGCAAGTGAAGGCGGAGCGGCTGTCGGCGACGCCTTCTCCGCCCCATCGCCGGAAAACACAAACCACCCAACCGCCAGCACGCTCGCACAGGCGAGCGCCGCGAGTATGAAAAGGGCCGCATTGACCGCAGACGCCAGGGCGGCGCCGGCCGCGAGCAAGATCAGTGCGGCCCAGATGGGCACGATCAGGAAAGGCCGGCGGCGGCAGGCGTCGACGCCCAACAGCCGGCCGGGCCTCTGGGAGTAGTTCATGGAAGAATGCTCTTCTTGGGAGGCGCCCGGCGACGGCCGGGTCGCGTTGCCAATCCTTAGATTGCACAACCCGTGCCAAGCCATGCGCGACGGCCAAAAAGCTTGGAGGGTGGGTCAAGCACGGCGAGCCCCGTTGTTTATTTCTCGTGGATTTTGGCGGGACTCGCTGCGATGGAACCACCGCAACCACGTTTTCCGCAACCGGTGCAAGCTACGCGCGATCGCCGGAATGGGGTACAATTCTAGAGTCGGCGCGCCCCAAGAATCCCCACGCGGGGAAAAATGCCCCGTGGCAGCGCCGAAGGGGCCAGTCCGCCGTGAACCGTCGGTCTGCCATTCCGTGAGAGGAAGACATGAAACTCGCACTCAAGTTCGTTTTGGCTTTCACGCTCGGAAACATCCTCCTGGCGACGATCTACGCCTACGCGGCGGTCCGCCGCGAAGTGGGCCGCTTTCAGCACACGGCGAGCGTCGAGACCGAATCGCTCGGCCGCGCCATGGAGGACATGCTCGCCGACGCCTGGCGGCAACGCGGACGCCAGGGCGTGCTCCAGGTTGTCCGCAAGGTGAATCTGGCCCACGAGCGCGAACTCCGCGTTCGCTGGGTGTGGTTCGACGCCCCGGCGGGCGATCCGGACATCCCCTCGGTCTCCCCCGAACAACTGACCACCGTGACGATCGAACAACACACGGCGGTCGAGGCCCTTGCCCCGGACGGCACGCCGCAGTTGGACATCTACTGGCCCGTGCCGCTGGAAGCCAATCGCCGCGGCGGTCTGGAGTTCGCCCACGCGGAGACCGCGTTGCGAAACAACGAGCGCGAAATCGTCGCTGGGACGGCGCTGTTGATCGGCGGCATGGCGTTGCTCAGCGGGCTGCTGGCCGCCGCCTTGGGCGTCCGCTTGGTGGGCCAGCCGCTGCGCGTGCTGATCGAGAAAACGCGGCTGATTGCCACGGGAAACCTGCAGGGGCCGATCCACCTGGGCACGCGCGACGAATTGACGGAACTTGGCGAAAGCCTGAACATGATGTGCGAGAGGCTGTCGCAGTCGCAAGGAAAGATTCACGAGGAAACCGCCGCAAGAATCGCCGCCATGGAACAACTTCGCCACGCGGACCGGCTGAAGACGGTCGGCCGCATGGCCTCGGGGATCGCCCACGAGTTGGGCACGCCGCTGTCCGTCGTTTCCGGCCGCGCCGGCCTGATCGGCTCGGGAAAGCTGACCGCGGACGAGGTTTCCCACAGCGCCGCGGCGATCAAGGCGGAGTCGGACAAAATGACGAAGATCATCCGGCAGCTTTTCGATTTCGCCCGCGCGAGCACGCCGCGCAAGACGGCGGCCGATCTGCGGCAGGTGGTCGGGCAGACGGTCGACTTGCTTCGCCCCTTGGCGGAGAAGCGGAAGGTCGAGTTGCGGCTGGCCGCCGGCGGCGATCCGGCGGTCGCCGAGATCGACGCGGGACAGATTCAGCAAGTGCTCACGAATTTGATCGTCAACGCGGTCGAGGCGATGCCCGGCGGGGGCAAGGCGGACATCGCCGTCCGCAGTCAGGCCGCCTGCCCTCCGGACGGCGGCGACGCCCAGCCGGCGGCGTACTTCGCCGTCGAGATTCGCGACGAGGGCGTGGGAATTGCCGAGGAGCACATCTGGCGCCTCTTCGAGCCGTTCTTCACAACCAAGGAGGTCGGCGAAGGGACCGGCCTGGGGCTGTCGATCGCCTACGGGATCGTGCAGGAGCACGGCGGCTGGATCGACGTGACCAGCCGGCCGGGAAAGGGAAGCTGCTTCACCGTCTTCTTGCCCGCGGGAGCGAAATCGTGAAAGCGAGAATCCTCATCGTCGACGACGAGCGGAGCATGTGCGATTTGCTGGAGACGGACCTGCGGCTGCGCGACTGCGAGCCTTGCTGCTTCACTGCCGCCGAGGAGGCGTTCGAGGCGTCCTGCCGCGAGGACTTTGACGCCGTTTTGACCGATTTGATGATGCCCGGCATGGACGGCATCGAATTCTGTTCCCGGCTGGCGGCGAATCGGCCGGACATTCCCGTGATCGTGATGACGGCGTTCGGCAGTTTGGAGACGGCGACGGCGGCGATTCGCGCCGGGGCCTACGATTTCGTCACCAAGCCGATCGAGTTGGAGCTGCTGTCGGCGACGCTGCGTCGGGCGATCGAGCGGCGACGGCTTCAGGAGCAGATTCGCTCGCTTCGCGCGGCGGTCGAGCGGATGGCGCGCTTCGAGGAGTTGCAGGGCGAAAGCCCCGTCATGCAGAAACTCTACGCCCAGTTGTCGCAGATCGCCGACAGCGACGTTTCCGTGCTGATCGCCGGCGAGAGCGGGACGGGAAAGGAGCTTGTCGCCCGCGCGCTGCACCAGCGAAGCCGGCGGCGCGAGCGGCCGTTCGTCGCCGTCAATTGCGCCGCCCTGCCCGACACGCTGTTGGAAAGCGAGCTCTTCGGGCACGTCAAGGGCGCGTTCACCGACGCGCGGATCGATCGCAAGGGGCTGTTCCTTCAGGCGGAGGGAGGGACGCTGCTCCTGGACGAGATCGGCGAAATGCCGCTGGCGATGCAGCCGAAGCTGCTCCGCGCACTGCAGGAGAACACGGTCCGCCCGGTGGGCAGCGAGCGGGAGGCGCCCTTCGACGTAAGAATCCTCGCCTCGACCAATCGCGACCTGGAAACCGCCGTGGAGGAGCGGCGGTTCCGCGAGGACCTCTTCTTTCGCATCAACGTGATCCAAGTCGAGTTGCCGCCGCTTCGCGCCGCGGCGCCGACGCCCTGCTGCTGGCGCAGCACTTTATCGCCGTGTGCGCCGCGGGCGAAGAAACAAGTGCTCGGCATGGCCCAGCCGGTGGCGGAAAAGCTCTTGGCGTATTCCTGGCCCGGCAACGTCCGCGAGCTGCGCAACGTGATCGAGCGGGCCGTGGCGCTGACGCGATTCGACCAGATCACCGTCGAAGACTTGCCGGAGAAGATCCGCGATTATCGCACGCCGCAGGTGATTCTCGGCGGCGCCGATCCGGGGGAGCTGGCGCCCTTGGAGGAGATCGACCGCCGCTACATCCTGCACGTGTTGGAAAGCGTCGGCGGCAATCGCACCTTGGCCGCCCGGACCTTGGGGCTCGACCGCAAGACGCTCTATCGAAAACTGCGGCAGTATGGCGCGCTGGGCGCCGATGGGGAGTGACGGCCAGCGTCAGCGATCGACGGAGAACAACGGCGTCTGGCGCGTGTCGATCCACAGCCGCACCCAACCGCGGCCATTGTGGTGATAGACGATCGCATAGGGCAGCATCACTTTCACGACCCGCACCTCCAGGTATTCCAGCCCGCATTCGGGATGGGCCACGACCTGGGACAGCGGAGCATAGTGGGCCGGCGTCAGCACCCGGCGGTTGTTGTGAAGATTTCGCATCCACAGCCGCACCGGCGCGCCTGATTTCATCATCGCCGTCATGCCCACAATAAGCTGATTGAGCGCGACCTGTTTCATCGTCCACCTCCCTTGCGCCGTCTTCGTTTCCCACTGGCCCGCCTGTTGAACGCTTGCCCGCGACAGCATAACCGCACGCGGCGTGCCAAACGGCGGGGCCTGGGAAAATAGCCGCCGCAGGCAGGCAAAATAGGCCGGGCCCGCCCCTGTCCGCCGTGGTTCGCGGCGATTCGACCGCGCCCCAAATCGCCGCGCTGGGGCAATATGCCTCGCGGCGGCAGCGCGGCAACTGTTCGCTGGTTGACCCGGCGTCTACAATTGGCTGTTGACGAGTCGATCCATCTTCCCAACCCGGACGACGCCTGGGTTGCGTTGTTCATTTACCCCAGCGCTGCGCGGGGGCGGCACAGCGAGGGCCTGAATTATGGACGAGAACGCTCCCGAGAAGACGTGTGCGTGTGGTCGGCCGGCGAAATGCGGCTGGTGCATCGCGGTTGTCGCCGTGGTGGGCGGCGCGGCGATGTTCGGCGGCATCATGTGGTATTATTTCAGCATGGTCGATCCGGCAGGCCGGCCCTGGGCGAAGCGGAACGCCCCGCCTCCCACCGACGCGAAAAAACCGTCCGCTCCTCTCGACGTGACCTGGGTTTCGCCGAAAGCCGCCCCGGGCAGGGACGACCGCGCCGCCGCCGCGCAAGCGCAGACAATCGCCGAGGAGGCGTTCGTCTACGGCTTCCCGCTGGTGATCAACTACGGGACGATGTACGACTTCAACGTCGACAAGGCGTCGCCGCAGTACAAAGGCCCCTTCAACCGCATCATCAACGAGGCCCGCGTCTTCACGCCCAAGGACACGACGATCGTCACGCCGAACAGCGACACGCCCTATTCCATGTTGCAAATGGACCTGCGCGGGGCCGCTGGTGATTACCGTCCCGGAGGTGGAGAAGGGCCGCTACTATTCGGTGCAGTTGATCGACATGTACACGTTCAACTATGGGTACATCGGTAGCCGCACGACGGGCAATGGGGCGGGCGCGTTCCTCATCGCCGGCCCGAGCTGGAAGGGCGAGACCCCGGCGGGAGTGAAGAAGACGTTTCGCTGCGAGACGGATTTCTCGATGGCAATCTTCCGCACGCAGCTTTTCAACGCGGCCGACATCGACAACGTGAAAAAAATCCAGGCCGGATACGAGGCCCAGACGCTGTCCGAGTTTATGAAGGGGCCTGCCCCGCCGCCGCCGCCGACGATCGCTTTTGACAAGATCGACAAGGACCTGGCGAAAGTGAATCCCTTCGGCTACCTCAGTTTCGTGCTCCAGTTTTGCCCGCCCGTTCGAGGAGGAAAAGGCGTTGCGGGCGGAATTCGCCAAGATCGGGATCGTCGCCGGCACGCCCTTCGACGCCGCGGCGCTGCCGCCGATGCAGATGGAGGGGTTGCTCGAAGGGGTGAAGCGCGGCATGGAGAAGATCCATCGCGCCGCGGCGGCGATGGGCAAGGATATCAACGGTTGGCGAATAATGACCGGGACCCTCGACCGCGCCGGCTATCACGGCGATTGGCTCGCGCGCGCGGCGGTCGCGGCGGCAGGCGTCTATGCCAACGATTCCGCCGAGGCGATGTATCCCATGACCCGCGCCGACGCCGACGGGGCCGCGCTCGACGGCGGCAAACGCCGCTACACGCTCACATTTCCTCCCGGACAGCTCCCGCCGGTGAACGCTTTCTGGTCGGTGACGATGTACGACGGCAAGACGCAGCTTTTGGTCGAAAATCCGATCCACCGCTATCTGATCAACTCGCCCATGCTGCCCGACCTGAAGCACAACGGCGACGGATCGCTGACGATTTCCATCCAAAAGGATTCGCCGGGCAAGCAGCGGGAGGCGAATTGGCTGCCGGCCCCGGACGGCCCGATTTATCTGGTCATGCGGCTTTGCTGGCCGAAGGACGAGGCGATCGACGGCGCCTGGAAGCCGCCGGCGGTAAAGACGGTCGCGAAATAGCTTTCGCGGCGACAAGCGGGCGGGCAATTTGGTTCAGGACCGCTCGACAGCCTCCGCGGCGCGGCGGATAATGGGGTATGCTCGCAATTTTCCAACACCATCATCGGGTTCGCGACGACGAGATCGACGTGCAGAGGCACGCCAACAACGTCTGCTACATCCGCTGGATGCAGGATGCGGCGGTGGCCCATTCGACCGCCCTGGGATGGCCGGCCGAGGCCTACTTGAAACTGGGCTTCGGCTGGGTCGCGCGGTCGCACGCGATCGAGTATCGTCAGCCGGCCCAGGCCGGCGATCGGCTGGTGATCGAGACGTGGGTGGCGTTGCGGACTCGCGTCCGCTCGATTCGCCGCTATCGCATCCTTCGGCCGGCCGACGCCGCGCTGCTGGCGACGGCGGAAACCCACTGGGTTTTTGTCAACTACGCCACGGGCCAGCCCGCACGCGTGCCGGCGGAAATCGCCCGGGCGTTTGCGGCCGCGGCGCATCCGCCCGCGCCGCATCGTGAAAGAAGCAAACAGGAATGACGCAAAGATGTCTCTGGAAATTTTCGATTTGACGGGCCGGGCGGCCCTGGTGACCGGCGGCAGCAAGGGACTGGGCAAGGCGATGGCGACGATCTTCGCCGCGGCCGGGGCCGAGGTGATGATCTCCAGTCGCCACGAGGACGAACTCCAGGCCGCGGCCGCGGAAATCCGCGGCGCGACCGCCGCCCGCGTCGAGTGCGCCGCCGCCGACATGACCCGCCGCGACGATGTCCTCCGCCTGGCGGAAACGGCGGTCGCCGCCCTGGGCAAGATCGACATCCTCGTCAACAACGCCGGCGGCAACATCCCCCAGCCGATCGACGAAATCCGCGACGAAGACTGGCAGCGGCTCGTGGAACTGAACCTCACGAGTTGCATGGCGCTGACGCGCGCGTTGGTTCCCGGCATGAAAACCCGCCGCTGGGGCCGGATCATTCACACCTCGTCGATCATGGGCCTGGCCAGCACCGTCGGGCGAAACGCCTATTCCGCCACAAAGGCGGCGCTCGTCGGCATGGCGAAGGCCAGCGCCCTGGACCTCGGCCCCTGGAACATCACGGTCAATTGTCTCGCCCCCGGGCCGTTTGCCACCGACTTGCCGCTGTCGGTCCTCAGTCCCGCGGAGCAAGCGGCGTTGGCCGCCCGCACCGCGCTGGGCCGATGGGGTCGGCCCGAGGAGTTGGCCGGTCCCGCGCTTCTCTTGGCCAGCGAGGCGGGCAGTTACATCAGCGGGACGGTGTTGGTGGTTGACGGCGGGGCGCTGGCCAGGGTGTTTTGATGTCGCGCGTGAGAATTGGCCCGAGGGCTCCGCAAGAGGCGTCAAACGGTCGAGGGGACGCCCTTTTCGCCTTCGCCGCCACGATTGCAAGTTAACGGCGATGCCTGCGGCCTTCTGGCATTCCTCCATTCCCTTGCTCGCAGTCGCGTTCCCGTCGGAAGATCATGTCAGTTTCAGATATTCGTCAATCAGTTTCACGTATTTGCGCACCATGCCCTCGACAAGCAGCCGGCCGGTCTCCTTCGTTGCCACGGTGGGATCGCCGTAGATGCCGGTCTTGCTCTGTTGAACGTACCACGTGGAAAGAAACGCTCCGCTCGTTGCCGATCCGAACATGTCGCCCGGAAAAAACTCCGAACGATATCGCATGATGTCCTCGTTGGTGGCCTTGCCCATGTTGACCAGGTCGGTAAAGTAGAGCATGAGCGAGGTTTCGAACTCGCCGCCGTGGAAGCAGCCGCCGATTTCCGACTTGCGGATGCTCTTCATCGTATCCGCCGCCATGGACCAACAGTTGGAAGTCGCCACGTTCACATCGTACTCGTCCGATATCCTTCGGGCGGCCAGCTTGATGATCTCCGGGTTCTGCCCATGAGCATTCATGCAGAGAAGTCTTTTAAAGCCCATCTTCACCAACGAGGCCATCAGATCGAACCACGCTTCCATGAGGATTTCACTGCGGGTGCTAATGACTCCAGGCCATTTGTTCATTTTCCGGACGGAATATCCGGCCCAGACAACAGGGAGTACGAGGACGGAAACCGTGTCTTTCACCGCATCCGCCACTCGCTTGGCCGTCTCTTCGGCAATCACCGCGTCAACGTTCACCGGCAGATGCAATCCGTGCTCTTCCAGGGTTCCGAAAGGAAGGATGATCAGCCCCTTCCCATCGATGCACTCCTGGATTTGCGGCCAGGAGTTTTCCGCGAATAGGATTGACATGACGACTTGCTCCTTGTGTTTAGCGCTCGCCTGGGCGATCAAACTGAGGCGATCCCTTTCAATACGGTGCGCACCACGCGATCCTTCCTGCGATGGAGGCGGCGCACGCGAGCGAGGCGCCGGCCACAAATCCCTTCTTGTCATCGACGAGTGCGGCCTTGACTTTCGCGGCGCCGGCTTCGATGCCCGAAAAACAGGTCATTTGCGCGTCGCTTGCTTATGTGATGTCGCCAACGCGATCGTTGCCGTCGTAGATTCGCTGAATCATCCGCTGGACATACGCCGCCTCGGCGAACGAGGGGGAAGCCGGTTGCCGATCGTGGACGCACTGCACAAAATGGCGCTGGCAGGCGACGTGACCGCGCAGCCAACCGATGGGAAATCTTGGACCGGGGAAACAAGACTTGGAATCCGCATACTTGTTCACGGTTTCCATGGCCTTGAAGCCGCCGATTCCGCCGCAAGAACCGCCTCGATCCTTCGCGTCATACACCTGAAGGAAGTTGGGATTCATCATTGCGTAACGGATCGCTCCCCCGGTCCCATAGAGTTCATAATTCAGATCGTCATTGCTTCCCGCCATGACCTTGGAGACCTCCACGGTGCCGATCATGCCATTTTTCATTTGCGCGGTCAGAAGCACATGGTCTTCCCCCTCGACGTTGACCGGCTTCCCATCCGGCCCCGGTTGTTGCGGGTATAAGATCACGCTGTTCATGCGGACGTGCGCGAACTCTCCGAAAAAGTGGTAAATCAGATCGAGGACATGACAGGCCATTTCGATCAACACTCCGCCGCCCCCCATGGCCTTGTCCTGTTTCCAACCCATGGGTTTGTTCGGATCAAGGTTGCTGGAATGATAGTAGGTGATGCGGAATGAAATCGCCCGTCCGAGAAATCCGCTCTCGATCAGCTCGCGCGTTTTCAGCGTTGCGGGGAAGAAGCGGTAATGGTAAGCCACCTGTTTTACGCGATCGCTCCGCGATGCGGCGGCCAGCACCGCCTCGACCTCTTCCACGGTCGCACACAGCGGTTTGTCGGCATAGACGTGCTTGCCGGCGGCCAAGGCGGCGGTGATCTGCTCGCAATGGAACTTCGTCGGCGTGGAAACATCGATGATGTCGATGTCTTCTCGGGCGATTAGATCCTCATAACGATCGGCGGCGCAGTGAAATCCAAATGCATCCTTCAGTCGTTGTGCTTTGCTGAAGTCGGAATCGCAGACGCCGACGAGTTTTATCCTGAAAGGAAGAGCATCGTAGAAAAACGGCATGTTCAGGTAATTGTAGGCGTGGGTATGTCCCATAAAACCTGCGCCGATGATCCCGACGCCGTAGACTTTCTGTTCGCCTGGCGGCGGACCCGTTCATAATAGCCCCACTTCCCGTTCGGTTTCCGCAATGCTTTCCTCGATGAGATCGACCGCCTTGGCGGCCACGTCCTTGGTCATGATCAGCGGGGGCGACATGCGCAGGTTCTGCTTGGCTGGAATCCAAGACACTCCCTTCTCGAACGCCTTCTGATAGACCATGTTGGCGGCCTTCTCGAACGGTTCCCGCGTCTGCCGGTCTTTCACCAGTTCCATTCCCAGCAGGCATCCGAGGCCGCGAACATCGCCGACAAGGGGATGTCGTTCCTTGATGCCTTGCAGCTTTTCGAGGACGAAGGCGCCCAGGTCCCGGGCGTGTTCAAGCATGCCTTCTTCCTGGGCGATCTCCACACACGCCAAGGCGGCCGCGCAGGCCATCGGATTGCCCCCGTAGCTGGAAGAGGCTTTGATTCCTTTCATCTTTTCCTTGAGCTTGTCCGAATAGACCACGGCGGTGACGGGAAATCCGTTTCCAAACCCCTTTCCCAAGGTCATGATGTCCGGCACGACGTTCCAATGATCGACGCAGAACATTTTTCCCGTCCGCCCCATGCAGGTAAGCACTTCGTCGACCATCAACAAGATGCCCAATTCATCGCACAGTTCGCGTATTTTCGCCAGCCAATCGTCGGGGGGAATCACGCTGCCGCCCCAACCCTGAATCGGCTCGACGACGATCGCCGCCACGTCGTTGGTCGCCAGCTCGATGATCGCCTCGCGAAGGAACTCCACGCACTGCAATCCACACGCCGGACGTTCGAGCTTGAAGGAGCAATGGTAACAGTTTCCGAAGGGGACGCGAAACGATCCCGCGGCTCGCGGTCCGCTCACCTTCGTCATCGTGGTGAGGCTTTGGGCTCCGAGCGTCTTGCCGTGCATGTCGTTATAGAAAGAGATGAATTCGTGTTTTCCCGTGACCGCCCGGGCCACATTCATCGCGGCCTCGACGCACTTGGAGCCTTCGCACCACAATTGGACATTGTTGAGATCGCCGGGGGTGATTTGCACCAGGGCCTCCGCCAATCTTGTCTTGATCTCGGTGTTGAAATCATGGCAGTTTTGCAGCTTGCGGGTGTATTCCACGACGGCCTCGGTGACCTTCGGATGGCAATGACCCCAGTTGGCAACGTAGATTCCGCTGCTGAAATCGATGTACCGGTTGCCGTTGACGTCGGTGAGGATCACGCCGTTGCCGGATTCGAAGGCCACGGGAAACAGATGCGCCTGGGAAGAATATCCCTGCATGTACTTTTCCGACCGTGCTTCGATGGCCCGCGACTTGGGTCCCGGCGGCTTGACCTTGATATGCGGAACCTCGACTCACATCGACTTTCGCCCAATCTCGGTCATATCCGTTCGCTGGCACAATGGCATCTCCTTCTTCGGATGTGACAAGTTACGATGAAATGAGCTGGGCGATTTTGCGGCAGAACTCGATGTTGCCGTCGGGCGGCACCTGGTCGGCCACGCCCATGACGAAAGGCCGACCCTGCCAACAATCCAAGAGTCGTCGGACGTGGGCCTCCATTTGGTCCCAGGTGTAAGGGGGCGCGAACATGATGCCGGGCACGCCTCCCCAAAGGATTACCGTGTCGCTCGGCCGCTAGGTCTCGGATTTCCTCAATGTCCAGATCGCCGGCCGGTTTCGGCGTCAATGCCTCGATGGCATCGAAGCCCGCACGGACCAATTTTGGCAACAGTCCCTTGATCGCGCCGTCCAGATGGACGGCGCACTTCACGTCGGCGGCATGCAATTGCTCGATCCGGCGGCGGTGGCCGGGCGACATATAGTTGTCGTAGAGTCCCGTTCGAGCACTCGCTCGACAAGTTGTCGCAGAAAGTGGACCAGCGGCGGCGCCAAGTCGCACACGGCGTCGATCACGGGGCTCTTGTTCTTCCATCAGACGGAGAATCTCGGCAATTTGTTGGGGAGCGTCCAACAGCAGGTAGCTGGCGTTCTGTACGCCCGCCCACTCCACCATGAACGAAGCCAACGGGGACCGCGGCAACCCGATTATCGGCAGGCCGCCATAGGTTTGCCAGAGCCGGCGGCGTTCGGGCCAGTCAGCCAAGTTGGCCGGCTCCAAGCGGCGATGCTGCATAAGGTGCAGCAGAACGTCCAGATCGCTCTGCGATTCCACAAAGTGCTTCGTGACGCCCCAGGAGCAACTCCGCGGCGAGTAGACGTTTGTTTCACATAGCTCGCCCACGGGCGTGCGAAAGCGACGGTTGGTCGCGCCGCCCGCCTTCGTCTCGATCAACTGGACGGAAGGATCGTAGCGTGGTTCGGCGGCCCAGAACTTCTCGTAGTAATAATACGGCAAAATGCCCAGCTCTTTATGGAGTTGGAGGCAGCCTTCCTCCGTTTTCCATGCGGGCTTCGCCGTGCCGTCCTGCTGCCGGCCGGCAATCCAGTAGACAATGTCCGCGGTCCAGACAACCTCGCGGGGCCGTTCGCCGGCTAACAGTTTCAGGAATGCTTCCAACACGTCGTTTCCCCAGGAGATCGGCGCCGGCCGCCGAAAACCTCTTCCCTGCGACAGCAGGTTGCCGTCTACAAGCGCTCCGTCAAACGCCCCAAGCGGCGGCCACGCGGCCGGCACATGAAGCGCGTGCTTGCGCGCACACCAGAAGTCAAGAGAACATTCTTATTCACCGAGTGCTCTTTCAGTTTTTGCACATAGGCTGCGGGCAGGATCGGCATCGCCAAACTGCTCTGCTTGCGTGCGGCCACCTTGGCCAGCATGTTGCCGGCGTCTTTGATCGACTTCAATTCTCCGACGTTGAAGTTTGCCAGGCGTCGCTTCTCGGGCAAACCGGCCTGCCATGCGCTGATGGTTCTCGATAAATCGGAGGACCTGCGCCAACTCGGCGACTGTTTCAGGCTCGGAGATGAACCCCGCAAACTCACGAATGACCTGCTCGGGGGTGGCCGTCGGATCCTTGCAGAAGCGTCCAAAAGCGTAGAGGTTCAGGCTTTCGGCGCCGATGTTGGGCGCCATCGCGTTGGCGATCATGCCATCGAGCTTCAGCCGCCGCGCGGCGTCGATAATGTCCTTGATGTAGCGAGTTTCCGGCTGCGCCAGCCCGGCCTTGCCCGAGCAGTAGCCATCGTCGCACACGTCGGTGAGGAAATAGGGCCAGCCCCATAAGCGGTTTACGCCGCGTTGCTTGAGTTGCTGGATTTCCCCGACCGTAGGGAACAGCACCGGCGGCTCGCCGGCGTCCGCGTAGCACTTCAGCGCCAACGAGCGATAATAGTTGTGCAAGGGGAATTCGATGCCCGCGTCGGGGCCCACGATGTCGGGTTGGCCGATCAGATCCCGCGTCAATTGGACTTCCTTTTTCCAAAACGCCACGCTGAAGGGCGATGGAAACTTGTCCCAGGCGGCGATCCCCCACGTGTTGACGTTGATTTCCGCCTGCGGCGCTTCCTTCGTAATCAGCGCGATCATCTTCTTGACGGCGTCAAAACACTGCGCGGGCGTTGGCGCGGCCATGACCGCCGGGATCGCCGGCGAAGATGGTGAAACCGTCGGCCCGCTTCAACTTCCGAACTGCCTGGGCGATGTACCCCAGGCGGTTCCGCATCAACGTCTCGTCGGCCGGGTCGAACAACGATTCAGCATAACCTTCCGGCTCGCCCGCCCGGCGTTGAATCATGTTGATGGTCAACACGACAAACACCTTGAATCCCGCCTTCCGCATCCGCCGAACGTCCCGGACCATGTCGGCGTAATACTGATCGAGGTGGGTCGGCCATTGCCCCCATCCCAAGTCCCAACGCTGATACGTGTTGTAGCCGCAGGCCCGGCAAAACGGGATCGCTTCCGCCGGCAGGCCCGTATAGCAATTGTAGATGCCGATGGTTGGAATCGCGGCCGCCTGGACGCGGTCGGTTTCCGCGCCCGCTCCCTTTGCAAAGAGCGCCGGCAAGCACAGCGCCCAAGCCACCAGCGACAGAAAGCGAGAAGTCATCGTGCGCCCCTAGTCAAATTGCCGATCAATTTGCAAAAGTCCAGTCATTTACTTTCTTGCAGCCGATCGTGTTGTTTCGTTTCCGTTGCGGAACGCGGTGTAGGGCGGGTCGAATGCAGCCGCCCCGCCAGGATGCTGCTTCAGGGCGTCTGTCTTCATATTTTCCGGAATTGGGGCCTTCCATAATCCTACGGACCTGCGGCCGAAAGCGTGATTCCAGTAGAGCAACAACTCATCCTGAAACGGCACGAGGGACCACGCTTCGTAGAGCGGGGCACACCAGAACACGATGGGCTTCTTCTCCAACTCCAGGTCGCCGCCGCGGAAGGGAGTGTCGCTGCGCTGCAAAAGCCGCGTCGGATCGTTCTTGCTGAACAGCGCCTGGGCCGGATAGTGGGCATAGTGCATTCGACGGGGATCCCCGACCGACTTGGGATCCCCATTCACGCCGTTGTAAATGAGGAGAACGCCGTCATCGCGCAAGACGGCGGCAACCGGGTCCGTGTACCAACTGTCGAAGCAGCCGCGACGCGTGGGCAGCGGATTCGCGAGATTGCCCTTTTCATCTCGGAACACCTTCCAGTCGAGCAGATTCTCCGACGTCGCCGCGCAAAGGCAATATGCTCCTTTCGTCGCGTAGCAGTTCAAGTACGCCCAGTATTTGCCTTGGATCTTTGCGGCGACGAAGCGGTCGCCTTCGAGTCGAGAGATCACCGTGGCGACCGGAAGCCGCCACGGCGCTCTTTCGGGAATCGCGGCTCTGTCGTTCGCCGCCTGGCGGGCGAAAATGCGGCCACGAACGGTCCAGTCCAGCAAATCCCGCGACGTTGCCACGGCCAACTGCTGGTTGTTTGTTGTATTCCCATAATGAAAGAAGTCAAAATAGAGGTAGAAGCGGCCATCCTCGCCGACGGATAGTTTCGGGTCGCCGTAGGAAACGCCTCCGCTCTTTGCGTTGCGCAATGGCCCAAGGAATGCATCGGACGGCTTCGCGTACAACAACGGCTTGTCGGATCGCGTGAAATGCAACCCGTCCTCGCTCCACGCCAAACCGAACCGCCACTCGTCGTCGTTTCCAAAAGCCCGATAAACGCAGTAGAGCTTGCCGTTGAACGCCGTGAACGTCGGGCAATAGACGTCTCTGCTCCCATTTTACGTCCTTGTTGGAAAGGGGATCGCGAAAAGTCTTCCCGGACTCGCCGGGCATGACCGACATCACCGCATTGCTGGCGTCCGCGAATTTGATTTCCCAGGCCGGTCGATTCTTTTCGAACGGCGGCGGCAACGCGGCCCTCGTCGGCCGCTGATCTTTGTGAAGAATCTCACCGCCTTCGACGTTGACAGCGCAGAGGAGACAAACCGAAATCATCCAACAGCGAAAAGCCATGGCCTACTCGTCGCTTGGGCAGGTGAGAACTTCCCCCGCTTGCGGCAACCCCTTCTATTCCATTTTCGTTCCGATCCGCCGCGGACGCAAGTGTCGATTGTGCGCCGGTTCACGGGCGCTGCCGCGAAGCGGTCTTATGGATTTATGCATTGAGACTGGGAGGGGCCGAAACGCAACAGCCCAGGGCAATCGCAGCGTCGCCCTGGGCTGGAGTGGTTGCGCCGCCTGGGGGCGGAACTCCGGCGGGAGTCGGCGGTGAACATGCTTGCTGTCTTGCTCCGCCCGCTTGGCAAGTCCGGCGCCCTATGCCGTTCGTGGCAGTTTGATCTTCAAGTCACTCAGACGCTTGCCGCCCGTCCGCCAATCACCTTCTGTTACTTTCGCTTGCGCCAGCCGTAACAGGCCAGCCCGACCACGCCGGCGGCCAACAGCGCCAGCGTCCCCGGCTCGGGGATTGAGGGCGGAACGCCGAAGTTGTCCGCCGATACCGACATGGTGGTGGCACCGCCCGTGCCCCAGTACATCGCGTAGTACGGGAGGGAGACCCCGAGCTTGGGCTCGGTAAAGATCGTCGCGCCGTTCCCCTCGAAGAGGTAGTTCGACCCGCTCGGCACGATGCTTAGAGTGACGGGTGCCGTTGGCGTCTCCAAGCCATAGGTGGCGATAGGAGTGCCTCCTGCTGTTAAGACCCTGTAATCGATATCGCCCGAGGTGCCCTCCAACTCGAAACGATACTGGTCCGAACTACCGGGAGGATCCCCCGTTAGGGTCGGCTCCTGGACCGCCGAGATCGCCAGCCCGGCGACGGACCAGTCGCTGCTCGCGAAGTCGATGTTCGAGAAGGTCACGGTCGTCGTATCGGTGTCGGCCCGAGTCGTGCCGTTCTTATACAGCCCGCTGACTGTATCGCCGTTGCTGGTGCTGAGGCTCAAGTTCTGATCCGCCGAATCCCACGTGGCCGTGCCGTTGTTCGGGCCATAGAAGGCGTACTGCGTCCAATCGCTAGCCAAATTCGGATCGGTCGAAAAGGTGACGTATTCGGCCCGGACGGACCCCGCCGCCAACAAACAAACCGCCGCCACGCTCCAAGCTAGCCATCTCATGTTTTCTCTCGTCCCAAAAAGGAACCAAGAAACTGAATTAGAAAAGTGAAAAGCCGCTGCCCTTGCACAGCCAATTACGCGTCGATTTTCGTCCTCCGATTAAGGTCCGAACGACACCGCCGGCATCAATTTTGAGTCTATCCAATAAACTCAATATAACCGAGACGCAAGCTTTTAGGGTTATGATTTTTCGTAAAAATCAGTCCGCGATTGCGTAAATCTTTCCCAAAATCCGCCCCCCCCGGCTGGGGCGGATGGAGAAATTGGGGGGAAAAAGCCCGCAAATGAAGGCGTTTTTGGCCGCCGGCCGGCGGCCGCGGGCAGGGCCGGTGGCAGCGATTATGGCAATTGACGGAGATTTGCGGCTGTGATAGGAAATACGGAGACGTTGGACGTTGGGACCAAAGCGAGTCGCCATGAAGAAGTCCAGAAACCGACAGATTGTGCTGGTGATTGACGCGGCGAATCCCCACCAGCGGAAAATCGCGCAGGGGACGGCCGCCTATGCGCACGAACAGGGGAACTGGGATTTTCAGGTGGTGCAGGCCCCGCTGGAACATCCCTTCTACTTGGCCCAGGACCCCATGGAGAGTGTACCGGTGCGGCGAAGATGGCGCGCGGACGGGATCATCGCCTCCTTCGTCAACCGCGCCGCGACCGTTCTGGTGCATAAGCAGAAAATTCCCGTCGTCGGGATTGAGGCCGAATATGGCTGGGCCGATCCGAGTTGGGGCATTCCCTACTTCACCACGAACAACGCGGCGATCGGGCGGTTGGCCGCCGAGGACCTCTTGTCGCGTGGATTCGCGCGGCTGGCTTTCTGCGGACTTCCGCACACGCGAATGACCGGCTGGTCGGCGCAGCGGCAGGCGGCGTTTGAACAATCCGCGGCGGCGGCCGGCACGCCTTGTTCGGTTTTTGTCGGCGGTTCCGCGCGGCGCCGGGAAGGCCAGTCTGTCCAGAGAACTGATGAAGTGGCTCGACTCGCTGGAGAAGCCGGTCGGGCTGATGGCCTGCTACGACGTCCGCGCCCGGCATGTCTTGATCGCCTGTCGCAGCCTCGGCATTCTCGTCCCGGAGGAAGTCGCCGTGATCGGCGTGGACAACGACGAGTTGCTTTGCGAACTGACCAGCCCGCCGCTGAGCAGCATCGAGCAAGGGTCTCGCGCCATGGGCCGCGCGGCCGCGGCGCTGCTGGATCGGCTGATGGCCGGCGAGAAGCCGCGGCAATTGAAGTTCGTCGTCGATCCGGAAGGCATTGTCAGCCGGCGGTCGAGCGACGCGATGATGATCCAGGACGCCGACGTAGCCCAGGCGCTGCGACACATCCGCCAGCATGTCGGCGAGGGGATCCAAGTTTCCGACGTGGTGCGGACGGTGGCGGTCTCGCGATCGACCTTGGAGGTGCGGTTCAAGGCGTTCACCGGCCGGACGATTCACGCGGAAATCCAACGTGCGCAGGTCGAGCGCGCCAGACAACTCGTGGCCACGACCAACCTGCCCTTGCGGCAAGTGGCCGTTGCCGCCGGGTTTCGCTATCTACAACACATGGCGACGGTCTTCCGCCTCCACACCGGTCAAACGCCGGGCGAGTACCGGAAACGCTCGCGTGGATGACTCGGCGGCCCGGCCGCGCCGGAGAGCGGCGCAGCCGCGGACGCCAAATCCAGAAATGCGCTATTGCGGCGGATGGACGACAAGGTCTTTCTTGCGCCGTTCGGGCAAGGTTGTGATGTCCAGCAACTTGCCGCCGCGAACCGTTCCTTCGACGATCGTGTTCTGCGGTGCGTGAAGCTTGAACTCAACGTCCCAATCCTTCGGCCACGCCGGCAGGACGTGAATCCGGCCAGCGTCGGCCTGAACGAGCATCGCCTGCATGGCCATGAGCAAATTGCCGCCGTGGTCCTGGTCGGGAACCCAATCGAAATTAGGCCCCCAGAACGCCGGAAAGCGGCTTCGTTCGTCCTTGTGCACCGCCCGGAAGGTCACGTAGTCGCGCGCGAGCGTCGCCAATCCAAGCATGGCCGCCTGGGTGTCGTCTTGGCGCCAGCAGACGTTGCCCGCCACAAGCCGGGTGTTGAAGGAGTCCAAGGCCAGTTGCAGATTTGGCTTGCCGACGCCGTAGATGCGGAAGGGAAAGACGGCGTAGAGTTCCGGGTTTTCCACGTTGGTCCGGCCCGGCAGCGGCAGTTCGGCCGGCGCCAAGACTTTCTTGTTCTCGCGGGTCATGGCGGGCAGCGCCGGCGTCGCGTTGCGCTGTTGGCTCCATCGCACGCGACGCGCCGCCCCGATTTCCTCGTCCGAAAGCGCCAACAGCCGGTCGATGTCCCAGATCAGTCCGGCAATGTCCTGAGCCGGGTTCGTTACGCTATGATAGGTTTCCAGCGCGTTCGACGGCGACATCTTCAATTTGCCCGCCGCATCGCGCGGCCAGTGCTTGTCCCACCAGACGAGAAACTCGTCGGCCACGGGCAGCAGTTCCTTCTGTAAAAACTCCTTGTCCTCAGTGTGCGCATAGTAATCGAGCATGATCGCCAGCAGTTCCAGCGTCCCGTTATAGTGGAAGCAAATGGCCTTATTGGGGATCGGATCGCCCGGCTTGCCGGTCTTCCGTCCGCACCAACCGAAATCGCCGTTGTCGTAGGTTCCAAAGAAGGTTATGGTCTCGGGAAAGAAGCAGCCTTCGTGGTTGAAGTAGATTTTGTTGCGGATTCGGGCCAACGGCAGGGCGTCCTCGTACATGCGAAACAGCGGGCGGATCATCTCGAAATCGCCCGAGGCCAGCATGGGCCAATACACAAGCCGCGTGTTCTGGAACCAATAGCAGCCTCCCCACTGGCGATAATCCGGATCGCCGTTGAAATCGACGGTGAAGATCGAGCCGTTGAACTTGATCGGGTAATGTCCGCGGCCGGCGCTGGCGGAAATGAATCGCTGAAGCGTGTACGCCAATGTGGCGGCCTCGGCCGCCGGCGCGCCCGAGGCGCGAATCCAACTCCGATTCCAAAATGCGTTCCACCACTGGCGGTGCGCCGCTCGGGCCTGCTCGATGCCGACGGCGTCAACCGCCGCGGCGTTCTTCTCGATGGCCGCGAGCCACTCGGCCTCAGTGGCCGGCGTCATCGTGTGGGTGTGAATGGCAACCTGGAACTGTCTGCCGGGCAAAGCGCTCTTGAGCGTCTTGTCATCGGCGCGGACCAGTCCCTCGCCCTCGATCAGGCCGCCGAACGTGCGGAACAGCAACGGATCCTTGCCCGATCCGATGGCCGGCTGCAACCGTTGAAGCTCCAGCGTCTCCTTCCACATGGAACTTGGGTTGCGATGATGCCAGGCGATGCGGTCGGCCGAATCGAGTGTCTTCCCTCGCCAGATTTCGAGCCCCACTTGCACCTGAAACTTCCTCGCGCTTTCGGCCTCGATCCGTGCGACCTGATGATTCGCGTCGGGCCACACGCGGACCGTAATGGCCGCATCGGCCGGCCCGCCTTGAATCTCGATTTCACCCTGGCGAAGCCGCAACGTCTGCCGGAATGGGCCGGAGGTCAGATTGGGCGTGAACGTGATCCGCACCCGCCCGAGTTTGCACAGCGTCATGCCCTCGTTCCAGCTATCCGTCCGACCGCAGAGCAAAACGAGGTCCCCTTTCGGTTCAACCCACACGTTAAGGCCCGTCTCTCCGTTGCCGATGGGCATGGAGCCGTTGCAGTCTTTGCTCGGCGTGGTCCAGACGACGTTGTACTTGTCCAATGGGTCGCCGGCCGCAAAAACCGCCGAGCCCACAAAAAGCCAGACAAGAAAAACGGACAGATAAAAGTGCATTGCTCGCATCGCAGGCGCCTTGTCAGAACGGGGGGGGATCTTGGGTGGGAATCAACTCTTGACGGGATGCCCTTTGCTGAATCTTGATGGACAACCGTCTTCGCGCGTTTTCACCTCCCCATGATAACCCGTCGCCCGCTTATTCGCAATCGGCGCCCGTGCGCTCCATTCTCTGCTTGGCGGCCGCCCTCGATGCCATGTCGCCGGTAAATCGAGGAACGCTTTTTGGGCAATTATGTAACTCCTCGAGACCACGGCGCGTCGCGAAGGTTGGTACAATGGAAGCGGCAAGGCCATTTTGAGCGAGACCGGCCGGGCAACAAGCGTCAATGGTGCACAGCAGCCATGAAGCCGCGTGAACGTTTTGTCGCCGCACTGCGTTGCGGCATCCCAGACCGGGTGCCCGTCTATGATTTCGTCGGCAGCCGCCGGCTGCAACAACAATTGCTGGGCTATGCCACGGACCTCTATGAGGCGGAGACCCAGGCCAAGTTGGCCGGGCTGCTGGGCTTCGACGCCTTTCCCGTCTTCCTCGGCGGGTTTTGCGGCGTGGAGGACGAGCCGCACGCCGCAGGCTCCAAATACGAGGATGAATGGGGCGTGACCTACGTCAAACACGGCTGGCCGATCATGACGCAAACGACCGCGCCGATCAAATCGCGGAGCGACTGGATCAACTACAAGATGCCCGACGTCTCCGCGCCGCGGCGAACGCGCATGATCCGCGAAGCGGTGCAGTGCAACCGCGACGAGCTGGCCATTCTCGTCGTCGTGCTCGGCCCGCTGACGATGGCGAACTTTTACCTGATGGACCCGGCAACGCTTGCGACGACGCTCTACGACGACCCCGGCCTGGTGCACGAATGTGCCGGGCTTACGCCGCCTGGGCCATCGAGGCCGTGCGCCTTGCCGTGTCCGCCGGACCAATCGACGCGTTTTATTTCGCCGACGACTGGGGCGGCGGAGCGGGGCTGCTCATGTCGCCCAAACACCTGCGCGAATTCTTCCTCAAACCGTACGGCGACATCGTCAACGAAATGCGCCGCCTTGGCGCGCCGGTGATCATGCACAACGACGGCAAAATCTGGGACGTGCTCGACGACCTTGTCGCCACCGGAGTCGATGGTTATCACCCCGTCGAGAAGGCGGCGGGAATGGACCTTGCCGCGGTCAAGCGGCGCTATGCCGGCCGGATATGCCCGATCGGCAACATCAACAACAAGACGACCATGGTGTTCGGCGCTCCCAACGACGTGCGTCGGGAGGCGATCGCGTGTCTGCGGATCGCCGCGCCCGGCGGCGGATACATCATGGCCACCGACCACAGCCTGCACGACGACATTCCCTTGGAAAACATTCAAGCTTACGTCGAAGTTGCCCATCAATACGGGGTTTATCCCCTCAAGCCGCCCGTTGCGGGCGCGTAGAACAGGAGAAGGCGATGGATGGCAATCGTGTGTTTGCTTTCGACTCGAAGCGACCCCGATCTCGCCGGGGTTTTCTCGCGCGCGTGATCTTGGCGATG
This sequence comes from uncultured Planctomycetia bacterium, assembly GCA_963791075.1. Classification (GTDB taxonomy): domain Bacteria; phylum Planctomycetota; class Planctomycetia; order Pirellulales; family Thermoguttaceae; genus CAWBRF01. Next base: position 18,356 of record CAWBRF010000022.1, on the reverse strand, counting down.
GTGGTTTTGGCCGCCCCGCTTTCGCGCGCGATGGCCGTGGATGCGCCCGCGACGAAGCCCGCCTTCCAGCGCCGCGGCTTCTATCTTCATGGTTGCTGGAAGTACGACTATCCGTTTGCCGTCCGGTCTTGGAAGCCGGCGGATTATCACAACATGTTCCAATTGTTGAAACAGCTCGGATTCAACACGGTGATGATGTGGCCCGTTCTGGAGGCTGTGCCGGCGCCGCTTTCCCGGGCGGATCGGGACGCCGTGCGCGCCTTCCGCCCGATTGTTGAGGATGCGCGTCAATGCGGGCTGGAGGCTTGGTTGACCGTGTGTTTAGTGACCGCTGGCCCCGAAATTGCCGCCAAACCCTGGATGGAGCGGAGCCTCTATTCCCACATGCGGACCGTGCGGCTCGACAATCCCAAGGAAGCGGACGCGTACCTCAAACATCGGACGGCGTTATTGAACATTCTCAACAACGCGGACGGCTATGTGACCATCGACGGCGATCCCGGCGGTTATCCCGGGGCAAAGCCGGCCGACTTCCTCAAGGTCCTCCTCAACGATCGGAAGACCATCGACCGCGTCGGCACGCATCCGACGAGCCAAAAGATCATCCCCTGGATTTGGGCCGGCTGGGGCACGAAGGGCGTTTGGGTGGAGCCGATCGAGCCGTTCATCTCTGCAACGCTTGAAGCGTTCAAGCAACAACAGCAAGCGCTCGAACCGTGGGAATTGCTCCCCGGCCGCAGTCATATCGAAGGCTGGGCCAATGGCCGGATCAACATGGAACTGACCAAAAAGGCGGGCCTGCTGAATCGCTCGACGCTGCTCTGCTATGAGATCATCGAGTTCGAACCTTCCCCGCCGGCCGCCGTGCTCCAGTTCGCGCACATTCGCCGGGTTCTCACTCAGGAATTGGCCATGTCGCCGGGCGCGCGGGGTTTCTTCGGCAACTCCGAAACGCCGCTCATGGCGCTGCCGGACCTGTACTTGTTTGCCCGGGGAGCGGCGGAGCCGAGCTATCTTGCCCAAGGCGACGAGCAAGTTCTTGCCGACCTCGCCCGGTTTCTTGGCGGACCGCCGGAGTTGCTCGTTCCCGCCTGGTCGTGCCTCCAGTTGCCCTTGGACAAGCTTCCGGCGGATCTTCCGGCGAGGTTGCACGCGGCCAAACTGACCAGCCCGCGGCGTCGCTCCTTCCGGGCGGGGCGGCGCGATATCTGGACATCTTGGCGGCCCAGGCGGATTCGCAGATCCGTTTGTTGCACGCGTGCCGCCGTTCGGCCAAGACTCCCGAAGAAGCCGCCGCGGTCATTGCCGATGGAACGGCGGCGCTGGTGGATTGGTGGCGCCAACATCGGTGGGTCGGCGGCGGGGAAGGCGGCGCTCCGTTCGAATGGGGTTTTGCCGGGCAATACGGCCTGCTGAAAGCATGGTGCGCGAAACACGCGACTGACCGTCGGCGAGTGTCCGAACTGGCCGTCAAGGAAATCGTTTCGCGAGGCGTTCTTGCCGAGCCGATTGCAAAAGCCCGCGTGGCCGAATTGTTGAGTCGATAACATGTTGGAAGCATTCTTCGCCACCCGATGAGGTCTGCTTCAACCAGCGGCCAGCGAATCGAAGCCCGCGCTTTGAGCCCCGCGCCGATTGGCCCCGGCCTGGCGGAACTGATCGAAGCAACAGATTATCGCAGAGCGGCTGTAGCGTGACGGCCGCACCGCGAAAACCGCTAAACCAGGGGGGGTGCGCGAAGGCAAGAAACGGCGAGGATTTCCGGTCGCCTTTCCGCCCCTTCGCGCGGCGTCCTTGGAAGGAACCGGCTATTTTTGCCCTTGGCCTTGACATGAGTTCAGCATGTGGTACACTAACTGTACCACTTTTTCGGCGGCAACGACCGTGAACAAGGACTCTTTGGCCAACAAATTGGTTCGTGAAATCCTCGCGAGGATTTTCGCCGGCGAGTACACAATCAACTCGCGGCTGCCGCCGGAACGTGCGCTGGGCGACGAGTTCAGCATCAGCCGCGGGACCGTCCGCCAGGCGTTGGGCATGCTCGCCGCATTGGGCGTGATCTCGACCCGTCACGGCAGCGGCGCTTATGTTCAAAGCCTCTCCCAGTTCGGCATTCCCATGGACTACCTTCCTCGGGAGATTGCCAAGGTCAACTTGGAAGACATTCTTTGCGCCGCAAGGCCATCGAGACCGCTGCGGCAGGGCTCGCTTCGCGCGGATATCCGCCGCAGAACTCAAAGAAATCGAGAAACTGATCGCCCGTATGGAGGCGAACACGGAAGATCTTCCGGTGTTCCTCAAGTGCGACATGGCATTCCATGAGGCGATCGTTTGGGCGAGCGGCAATTGCCCGTTGATCACTGCCTTCGAAGCCATTCGCGAATATCACAGATATTTCCAAGTCTTTACCAGTCGATGGGCTGGCGACGAGCATATGGCGATCGCTCATCATCGCCGAATCCTTAGCGCGTTGCGTCAGCGCAACGCGAAGGCGGCGGCGCGGGCAGTTCGAAGACATCTCGACGCAATGGGCCAGGTGAAGACGAAAGGAAAGCGCACGGTAAAGTGAATTGAGGTCGGTTTGCTCGAAGTGAGGCGTGCCTATGGCGGTTCAACCAAGCGTATGTGTTGTCGGCGGCGGAATGATCACGCAAGTGCAGATCTTGCCCTCGCTCTATCAACTGCAAAGGCTGGGCGTGGTCGGCGAAATCCACGTCTGCGCCCTCGACAGCGGCCCCTTGCGAACGCTGGCCGAGGATGCGGGCCTGCAAAAGGCTTTTCCCGGCCAGTCCTTCCGCGCCCATCCGTCGCGGGAGACGGATCCGTCGCAAAAACACCCGGACTTGTTCCGGGAAACGATTGCGCAGATGGGCAAGGGGAACATCGTCGTCGTGGCCATGCCCGATCAATTGCATTACATGGTCCTCCAGGAGGCGATCCGGCGCGAACAGCACATTTGTTGCGTCAAGCCGCTGGTGCTTCGGCACGATCAGGCGCTGGAGATTGAGCGGCTGGCCTACGAGAAAGGCCTGGTTGTCGGCGTTGAGTATCACAAGCGGCTGGACGATCGCGCGCTGATCGCCCGCCAGCAGTATCGCCAGGGGCTTTTCGGCGAATTTAGGCTGGGCCACGCGGAAATGAACGAGCCGTATTCCTATCGCCGCTCGAACTTCATGAACTGGTGCACCTGCGAGAATTCCGACATGTTCACCTATGTCGGCTGCCACTACGTGGACCAGGTGCATTTCATTACCGGCCTGTTGCCGACTTCGTTGTCGGTGTACGGGATCGTCGACTCCTATCCGAACGGCAACCGAGGCTACCTCTGGACGAGCGGCCGCGTGCTGTGGCAAAACGGCGCCTGCCTGAGCGTCGTCAACATGATGGGCTATCCCGACCAGGGGCCGGGGGCGAACTTCCAAGGTTTGCGGATGTATTGCGCCGGCAAGGACCGCAGCGGCATGTTGGTCCACAACGATCAGTATCGCGGGATCGAGTATTGCTACGTCGAAAAGATGGCCCCGCCCGACGACAAGTACTACTGTCGAGCCGAGCCCCGACTACCTGAAGTTCGTCGATCTCGGCGGCGGCGGCCTGACGCCGGTCGGCTATGGGTACCGCTCCATCGAGTATATCGTTCGCAACATTTGCCGGGCGATCGATGCGTCCGACGGCCTTTCTGATGCGGATGCGTTGGCGAAGCGGCAGGGGCTTCTCAAGCGGTACGACGAGGAAGGCATTATGGCGACGCCGAAGAACAGCAGCTACAACGAACTGGCCATGGAAGCCGGCCGCCTTTCCATCCAAAATGGCGGCCGCGAGGTGGAGATCGTCTACGGACCCAATGCGGGCGCATTCGATGAAGTGAGAAACACGGCCGCCGACAACAACGAGAGTGCATGATGGCAAAAGAGTTCCCTTTGACGCCTGAGCTTGTGGAAACCGTGTCGACCCGGCACCGCAAGCTCAGCGGCATGATTCCAAATCGGGAAACGGTCGACCAGATCCTGCGCATGCGCGCGGCCGAGCCGCAGAGCATGCGCGGCCAGCCGCCGATCGTGTGGGATCGCGCGGAAGGCAGCAGCGTCTTCGACGCCTACGGCAACAAGTGGCTCGATTTCTCCAGCGGCGTCTTGATCGCCAACGCCGGGCACGGCCATCCGCGAATCGCCGCGGCGATCCGGCAGCAGATCGACAAGCCGCTGTTGACGACCTACTGCTTTCCCAACCAGCCGCGGATCGAGCTCGTGCAGAAGTTGGCCTCGATCGCGCCGAAGCCGGACTACAAGGTGTTCTTGATGAGCACGGGCGCCGAGAGCACGGAATGCGCACTGAAGTTGATGCGCACTTACGGCCTTCGGCGGGGAGGCGGCCGGAAGAGCGTCATTGTCTCGTTTGTCGATGCATTTCATGGGCGGACGATGGGAGCCCAGCAACTGGGTGGAACGCCGGCCGCCAAGGCATGGATTAAGAACCTCGATCCGGAGATCGTCCACGTCCCCTTTCCCGACGGGTTCCGTTGCGAAGATACGTCAGTTTCGCGCTTTTTCAAGCGACGCTGGCCGCGCAGAAGGTCGATCCCCAGAATGTCGCCGGCGTGATCGCGGAAACGTATCAGGGCGTCGGCCCCAATTTTATGCCGAAAGCCTACGCCCAGGCGCTCCGCCAATGGTGCGACCGGCACGATGCGATCCTCTGCTTCGACGAGGTTCAGGCCGGTTTCGGCCGCTGCGGAACCCTCTGGGGCTTTGAACTCTACGGAATTGTCCCCGACCTGTTCTGCCTGGGCAAAGGGATTAGTTCGTCGCTGCCGATTAGCGCCGTCGTCGGCAGACCGGATGTGATGGACCTTTACGGTCCGAATGAAATGACGAGCACCCATTCGGGGAACCCGATCTGTTGCGCCGCGGCGCTGGCGAGCATCGAGACGATTTTCGCGGAGAAGCTGATCGAGAATGCCGCCCGGCTGGGACCCGTGTTGAAGCGAGAACTGGCGGCGATCCAGCGCGAATTTCCTCGCGTCGTGGGATTTGCGCCGGCCGAGGGGCTGGTTGGCGGCCTGCTCGTGGTCAAGCCTGGCACGAAGGAGCCGAACTACGACTTGGCCTGGGACATCGTCAACGGCTGTTTCCGTCGCGGGCTGCTGCTGTTCGCGCCGGTGGGCGTCGGCGGCGGCTGCGTGAAAATTGCCCCGCCCCTGTGCATCACGGAGGAAGCCTTGCGCGAGGGCTGTGAAGTCCTCCACGAGACGGTGGGAAGACTGGCAAACAATGCGTAAAGGAAGCCTATGGCGTCGCAAAACGGCATTTTGACCACGGCGTTGTGCAACTTCACTCAGGCGGCCCAGCGGTTGCGCCTCGATGACGCCACAATCGTCCGGATTTCCGAGCCTCAGGAGAAAATCCAGATCGCAGCGAATCCGGTTCTTTCCAATGGTCGGCCCTTTCACTTCCACGCATTTGTCGTTCGGCACAACGACGCCCTGGGGCCGGCCAAGGGCGGCATTCGCATGTCGCCCGGCGTCGCCTTGGACGAAGTGACCGGCTTGGCGATGGAGATGACCTGGAAGACGTCGTTGATTGGGGCGCCGTTTGGCGGCGGCAAAAGCGGCATTTGCGCCGACCCCAGCATCCTCAGCGCCATCGACAAAGAAACCGTGATTCGCTCGTTCACTCGCCACGTGCATCGGCACATCGGGCCGGAGATCTATATCCCCGCCCCGGACATGGGAACCAACGAGTGCGACATGGGCCACATCCGCGACTGCATTTCCTACAGCGGCGGCACCTCGATCCCCGTCGGCTGCTTTGTCACCGGCAAGCCGGTCGTGCTCGGCGGCATTGCGGGCCGGCGCGAGGCTACAGGCCAGGGCGTGGTTGCGACGATTGCCGCCGCCTGTGAACGGCTTGGACTGCGGCTGACCGGCCTCCGCGCCGCCGTGCAAGGCTTTGGCAATGTCGGTTCCAACGCCGCCTTGGCCGCAGCCGCGCGGGGCGTCGCCGTTGTGGCTGTCTCCGACGTCGCCGGCGGAACGTTCTGCGAGAATGGGCTGGACATGCCGTCTCTGACCGAACACGTGCGCACGACTGGAAGCGTGAAGGGGTTTGCCGGAGGAAAAGACATTCCCCGCGAGGCGGTGCTCGAAACCAAGTGCGACGTGCTGATTCCCGCTGCGACCGGATCCGTAATCACCGCGGAGAACGCCGGCCGGATCCGCGCCAAAATCATCGCCGAAGGGGCCAACGCCCCATTGACTCCCGCGGCCGACGAGATCCTTAACGCGGGCAACGTGTTCGTCATCCCCGACATTCTCTGCAATGCGGGCGGCGTGTTCGTTTCCTACTTGGAGTACACCCAGGAAACACAGCGAGACCGGATGACCCGCAATGAGGTCGAACAACGTTTGGCCGAGCGGATGCAAACGACATTCCAACAAACCTACGAGCGCGCCCAACAAACCCGCCAGTCGATGCGTTGCGCGGCAATGGACATCGCCGTCAGCCGGGTGGTCGAGGGCGTCGTCGCCCGTGGCCTGCTGCCATGAATGTGCGAGCCGTCGTCAAATGAGCCTCGCGATGCTGCGGTTCCTTGACGCGAAATGCTTTCAACAATAAAATGGAAGCGCCCTCTTCGCGAAAAGACCGAAGATGGACGAAAACAAATCGTTGACGACGAGCCAACGGTTCGCGTTGGCGGCGGCACAGTTCCGCTGGACGTTCGAAGGCGTTGAAATGGGCTTAATCCCCATGGTTTCGCGCCCCGCATTGCAGGATCTCCTGAACGTCGCGGACGATGGGGCGTCGCCTGGTGGAGTGGCCGTCCGCTTCCCGAAGAGTCGTCCATTTGGAGGAAAATTCCATGAACCGCGCTTTGCGATGCGTCGTCCTTGAATCGCCTATTCGCTTGTTGTCTTCGTCGCCGATGAAACGCCGGCGACCAATCCGCTGGACGCTCGTCGCCGCAGCGTCGATCATCGTCCTTCTGGCGCCGGCTGTGGAAGGCGCAGACGTTCCGGCGCAGAACACGCCAAGACGCAAGGAAAACGAGCGGGCCGCGCGGTCGGCGTTTCCTGCATTTGCAGTCCAGAGTCCGCCAGCATGCCGGAGATGGAAAAGCTGATCGACGCCGCGGCGCTCGACAAACCCGACCTGATCCTTCTGACGGAAGGCTGCATGCAGAACACGCCCGACTCGGCCAGCCGCGAAGAGAAATGCGCCCGGGCCGAGCCGCTTCCGGAATTCGGGCCGATCACGCGATTCTTGGCCCGCAAGGCAAGTCAACATCACACCTACATCATTGCCGGCTATTGGCGCAAGGCGCCGAACCGGCAAGGGCGATACAACAGCGCGGTGTTGCTCGACCGGCGAGGAAAGCTTGTCGGGTATTACGACAAGATGTTTCCCTGCATCGGCGAGATGGAGGACGGCATTCTCCCCGGCCGCGGCGCTCTCGCCTTCGACGCCGATTTCGGCCGCATCGGCGCCATGATCTGTTTCGACTTCAACTTCCCTGAACTCCTCGCAGAGTACAAGAAGCTCGGCGTGGACATGATCTGCTTCTTGTCGAATTATCGGGCCGGAAAGCGGATTCCCGCAGCGGCGCTGCAGAACCAATGTTTCATCGCCAGCGCCGTGCCGGAGGAAAACGGCGTGATCGTCAATCCGCTGGGACGCACCCTGGCCGAATCGAGCCGTTACGGAAAGATCATCTTTGCACGGATCAATCTCGACTGCCGCGTGGCGCACATCGACTACAACATCGACCGGGTGCGCCGCTTGAAGGAAAAATACGGGCCCTACGTGAAGGTGGAGACGGCCAGCCCCGAGGCGGTCTATTTCCTCAGTTCGCTCCATCCCGACAAGTCGGTCCAGGACATGATCGACGAGTTCGAGATCGAAACGCTGGACGCGTACCTGGATCGCGCCCGGAGCGTGCGGCTGAAGCATCTCACCGAGACAAAGGGAAACTGAGCCGATATTTCCGAGTCGGACTTCGCGCGAATTTACGTCGAGTATTTCAGCGGGAGCAGCGGCCATGAAGCCCAGCGATCTGCGACTTTGCGAAGCGACGCTTTCCACGCAGTTCGTGCCTTTTCGCGCCGATCAAGTTTGGCGGCCGGGTAATGCGCGAGATGTTGCTCATGGACGCGGCGGTCGAGGCCGAAACCCGCGATGGCCGCCGCGGCCGCGGCTTCGGCTCGATGCCCTTGGGCAACGTCTGGGCGTGGCCGAGCGCAGTCGCAGGGCCGACGGAAACGCAAAACGCCATGCTCGCACTGGCCAAGGAACTGATCCGCCAGGCCAACGACCATCGCGAAAGCGGCCATCCCCTGGAGATCACTCGCCGCCTGGCCGACGCCCACGCGGAAACGTCGCGCCGCCTGGCCGTTTCCGCCGCGCTGCCGGAGGCGATCCCCCCGCTGGCGCAACTCGTGGCCGCCAGCCCCTTGGAAGCGGCGATCCACGACGCCTTCGGCAAGATCCTCGGCCGCAACAGCTTCGACCTCCTGGGGCCGGAATGGGTCAACGCCGACCTTGCGGCCTATCTGGACGAACGGTTTGCGGGCGAATATCTCGACCGCTACACCCTCCGTGCGCCGCGGCCGACGATGCCGTTGTATCACCTCGTCGGCGGCGCTCGATCCGCTCGGCGACGCCAACGTCGTCAGCCGCATCGGCGACGGCCTGCCGGAAACGTTGGCCCAATGGATCGCGGCCGAGGGGATCGCGCATCTGAAAATCAAGCTTAACGGCGACAATTTGGAGTGGGACGTTGAGCGGGTGTTGTCGATCGAACGCGTTGCCGCCGAGGCCCAGGCGGCCCGAGGCTGCCGCGATTGGCGATATTCGGCCGATTTCAATGAGAAGTGCGGCAGCGTGGAGTACGTGATCGATTTTCTCGCGCGGATTGGCGAGGGTTCGCCGGCGGCGCTGCGGCGGCTGCAATACATCGAGCAGCCCATGCCGCGAGACCTGAAGTCGCGGCGCGAGCGGGTGGACGCGGCGGCGAAAATCAAGCCGGTGGTGGTCGACGAATCGCTGGTCGATTATGAAAGTTTGCTGTTGGCGCGGGAACTGGGTTACTCGGGAGTCGCGTTGAAGACGTGCAAGGGGCACAGCGAAGCCCTGTTGATGGCGGCGGCGGCGCAGAAGTTCGGCATGTTTCTTTGCGTCCAGGATTTGACTTGCCCGGGCGCCTCCTTTTTGCACTCCGCCTCGCTGGCCGCGCGGATTCCTGGCGTGGCCGCCGTCGAAGGCAACGGCCGGCAATACTGCCCCGCCGCCAACCGCGGCTGGTCCGAGCGGTTTCCCTCCATGTTCCGCATCGTCGATGGCACGGTAGGCACGGGCGCGCTCAAGGGACCAGGATTGGGATTCTAACCGCCGTCCGCGACCGGGAAGTCTTTACAACCAACGCCGCAGAGAGGCGCACCCCGCGAGACGGTGAAGAAAACGAAGCGAAATCGAGCCGTCGCAAGATCGACTGCCGCGAAATCCTGATTGTTGTTTGACGGGACGGAAGAAGAACAGCATGGAATGAGGCTGAAGCGGGCTGCGCGGGCAGACCGTGAAGGATGGGAAGGCGACCGTGGCGTTGCCCAAGCGCAATTTTTGCTGCTCCTTTTGGAGCCGGCGCAGTAGTTGCTTACGGAAAGCGTTTTATGCAAGACACGTTTGGCCATTTCGGGAAGATTCTTTGGATCAACTTGTCCTCGAAGACTTGTCGCATGGAAGAGCGCGACGAGCTTTTCTGGCGCGAGCATGTGGGCGGCGGGCTGTTGGCGACGGCCTTGCTGCTGGAAAGATGTTCGCCTGGAATCGACCCGCTGGGCCCAGACAATCTGCTGATCTTCGCGTCGAGCGTCGTGGCAGGCCATCAAGCCCCGGGGCTGGCGCGATTCACCACCGCCGCCAAAAGCCCGCTGACCGGCGGCATCGGCGAAACACGCACCGAAGGCCCTTGGGGAATCGCCCTGAAAGCGTCGGGCGCCGACGCCGTCGTGTTCGAGGGGCAAGCCGAACGGCCGGTCGTCGCCATGATCGAAAACGGACGCGCGTCGTTTCACGACGCAGAGGATTGCTGGGGCAAGACGGTCGGCGAGACCGTCAACCTGTTGGAAGAACGATGCGGAGGAGGCATCCACGTCGCGGCCATCGGCCCGGCCGGCGAAAATCGGGTGCGGTTCGCCTCGATTGTCGCCGACCGCACATTTCAAGCCTCGCGGATGGGCATGGGCGCCGTCATGGGCTCGAAGAACCTCAAGGCCGTCGTGTTGAAGGAAGGTTCGCCGCCGCCGCTGGCCGATCCGGTTGCGGTTGCGCGACTCGGCAGTTCCTTTGAGTCTCGCATTGCCGGAAACCCATTGAGTCGTTGGCAACGCGATCCGCCGGGCTTTTCCTGTTGGCTATACCTCCATGGACTCGACGCGGCCTTGTGCGTGAACAACTACTCTCGTCCGATCATCGACGGAAGCGAAAACTTTAAGCCCGAGGAATTCATGCGGCGCTATGTGGGCGATCTCTCCTGCCCGGGCTGCCCCAATCGCTGCATGAAGGTTCTGCACCCGTTGGGTTCGCACGGCTTGGATGCTCGCGCGAGCGGAATTCACCGAGAAGTGACCGGCACGATGGGTCCAAACCTGGGCATTGTCGATCTGGACTGGATACTAGCAGCCAACAACTTCTGCAATCAATTCGGTTTGGATCCCACGTCGCTCGGATTCACGATTTCCTTTGCGATGGAGTTGTTCGAAAAGGGCATTCTTGGTCCGCAGGATAGCCGGCCCGTGTCGTTCGGCGATCGGGACGGCGCGCGACAACTCATGGAGGATATTGTATATCGACATGGTTTGGGGGACATTCTGGCCGAAGGAACACGTCTGGCGGCCCAACGATTCGGTCGGGGAGCGGATCGCTATGCGATGCACGTCAAAGGCTTAGAGATGGTTTGCTTCGAGCCGCGGAGCCAGACCAATCTGGCATTGGGATACGCCGTCGCTCCGATCGGGCCGCGATATGACATTTGCGAACATGACTGGGATTTCGACACGGAGGTCGGTTGGGAGCACACGCTGACTCTCTCCCGAACGATCGGCATCCTCAAACGCGTGCCGATGAACCGCATCGGCCCGGAAAAGGTGCGGTATTTCAAGGCCCTTTTCACCCTTTGGTCCGCGGCCGACGCCTTGGACTTGTGCATTTTCGCCATCGCTCCAACACGGATTTTCTCCCTTCCGGAGATGGCCGAGATGGTCCGCGCGGCGACGGGCTGGGAATTCAGTTCGCACGAGATGATGAAGATCGGCGAGCGCCGCCTGCATCTCATGCGTTGGTACAACTTGCGCGAAGGCCTCACGGCGGCCGAGGATCGGCTTCCCGCGCGATTCTACACGGAAGCAGTCGCCACAGGACCTCGCAGCGGCGATGTGATCGACGAAACGGCCTTCCACGCGGCGATCCAGACATTTTATGCGATGATGGGCTGGGACACGGAGGGCATACCGACGGAGCCCGCCTTGTACGATGCCGGCTTGGAGCGGCTGATTGAAAATCGACGCCCCTGAAAGGAGAATTGCAATGCGACGTTTCACCCATGTGTTCTTGACGTTCGTCGTGCTCATGGTCGGTCCTGCCGCCGCAGGCGGCGAAGACTTGGCCGTTCCCTTGGAAAGGCTCGGCGTCCAAGAGCCGTCCGGCATGATGCGCGCCTATCTGTTGCGACAAGTGGATCAAGCCAGCCGGCGTTGGAAAGCGGACTTTGACGCGCTGTGGACTCCCTCATTCGCCGACACGGATGAGGGAATGAACAACCCTCGCTGGAACCCGGAACGCGCAAAGCTGAAAACGCCCGAGAACATCGCCGCCTATCAAACGCGATTGCGAAACGACGTGTTGCGGGCGATCGGCGGACTGCCCAAGCGAACGCCGCTGGAGCCGCAGGTCGTCGGCGCGATTCTTCGGCCCGGCTATCGCGTGGAGAAGGTCATTTTTCAGAGCCAGCCCAAGCATTATGTCACCGCGCTGCTGTACTTGCCCGCCGGACGACAGTTCAAGCCGCCGTATCCGGGCGTGCTCGTGGCGTGCGGCCACGCACAGGCTGGCAAGGGAAGCGGCTGCCACCAGGCGATGGGCGCCATCTTGGCGCTCAACGGCATGGCTGTCTTGGTCTTTGATCCCGTCGAACAAGGCGAACGCCTCCAGTATGCTTACTCAGCGCGGCTCGCGGGAACGGCTTTTGTCACGTCCCGTCATACGATGATCGGCATGGGCAGTCTCCTGTTGGGACGCAATACGGCGCGTTTTGAAATCTGGGACGGCATGCGGGCGATCGACTACCTTCAGTCTCGGGCGGAAGTCGATCCACAGCGCATCGGCTGTGCTGGCTGCAGTGGGGGCGGCACGCAAACCAGCTACCTCATGGCGCTCGACGACCGCATCCGATGCGCGGCGCCCAGTTGCTGGTGCACCACCATGTCCCATCTGTTAACCGATCCCGGCGCCCAGGACTCCGAGCAAAACATCTTCGGCCAATTGCAGTTCGGCGTTGACTACGTCCATTGGATCATCATGCGGGCGCCGTCGCCCGTGCTGCTCTGCGTGGCCGCCGAGGACCCCTATTTCAACATCAACGGCGCTTGGGAGACCTACCGGCATGCCAAGCGGCTCTATACCGACCTGGGATTTCCCGAACGCGTCGAGATCGTCGAGTCCAGCACCCCGCACGGCTATCACATCACCCACCGCGAAGGCACGGCGCGATGGATGTCGCGATGGCTGTTGGGCAAAGATCGGGTGATCACCGAGCCGAAGATCGCGCTTCTTTCAGAAAAGGAGTGTTGCTGCGTTCCCAAGGGAAATGTGATGTCGCTGCCGGGCGCACGGTCCGTTTACGACTTGAACGAGGATTACGAGAACGAACTGGCGAAGCGGCGGGCGGCGTCGTGGGCTTCCGGCGATCGTGCGGCCCGGTTGGCCGAAGTGCGCCGTTTGACCGGCATCCGCACTCTGGCCGAATTGCCAACGCCGCAAGTGGAACGATGCGGAACGGTGGAACGAGGCGGCTTCCGCATTGAAAAACTGGCGATTGTGCCGGAAAAAGGCATCGTCTTGCCCGCCCTCGTGTTCCTGCCGGAAAAACCGACGCCGGGTTCCGTCGTCCTGTACCTTCACAACCAAGGCAAGGCGGCTGACGCGGGCCCCGGCGGCCCGATTGAACAGCGTGTGCGGGCGGGCGAGACCGTGCTGGCCGTCGATCTGCGCAGGCTCGGACAAACTCGCCCCGCCGAGAACGACTACTATAGTCACAATTGGCAAGACGACTACTATAGCCATAGTTGGCAGGACGCATACACGGCCTATCTGCTGGGTCGATCCTACGTCGGGATGCGGGCCAAAGACATCCTCGTTTGCACCCGTTACGCGACGGAACGACTGGCGGATAATCGAGAGGGCGTCGTCTCCTTGGAGGCCGTCGGCAACGTCGGCATTCCCGCCCTCCACGCCGCCGTCCTTGAGCCAACGCTGTTTCGGAACGTGAAACTGTCGCGGATGCTTGTCTCCTGGTCAAACGTCATTCACAACCGCATGAACAAGGGCGTGATCGCCGGATTAGTCCACGACGCGCTGCCGTATTACGATCTTCCCAACCTGGAAGCCCTCTTGGGCGATCGACTCACGCTCGAACAGCCAGTAAACGCCGTCGGCGACGCGATCCGCCAGTAGATCACATCGCCGCTGCGAGGGCCTGTGGCGACTGCTTCCCTGTAAAATCGCGAGGGAAGCCGATCCTCGGCCTCCTCGAAGCCGCTCCCGCGGGTTGCATCAACCTCGTCGCGCCCTCATAGTATTCCGTCCGCGCGGGCTGCACAAGATTTTCGGGCCGTCCGCGCCGAAGCCGTAGCGGCCAAACTCAAGGCCGCTTCATCGTCCCCACCGGACATCGGTCGCCCGGCATGTCGGACTGCCCGCTGGTCATCGCGCGGCCGATGGCCAGCGCCGCGGCCGCCCAGGACGTGGCCACCAGCGGATCGTCCTCCTTCGCGTCGGTGAAGCGGTTGACCCAGGAGCCGTCGGGCCGCTGCCGCGCGAGCAATTCGCGGGCGAACGCCTCGGGCCAGGCGACCGGCCCGTCGCGGGTGCGGAACCGCTCGAGGCGAACGGCGAGAAAGGCGTGCGAGGCGGCCCACGTCCAGTAATACCACGTCGCGTCCTGGAGCACTGCCCGATCGGCCGCAAATGCACCCGGGTTGTGGGCGGCCGAGAAGTTCTGCGTGAGCCAGTTCCGCGCCGCGACCACGCGCGGATGGTCCTCCGCCAGTCCGCAGCGGAGCAGCGCGCGAAGCCCGTCGGCCGTCATCGTGCCGTAGGAATGGAACCGCTGCGTGGCCGAAGCGATCGGCGCCCGCCGCGCCGGCCTTGTTCTGCGCCGCGTCGCCGGGGATGAAGAAGAACCCGCCGTCGTCGAACTTCGGATCGGCGGCCGCCGGGTCGTCGCTGAAGTTCTGGCAGCGCTTCACGAACCCCAGCGCCTGGGCGTATGCCGGATCGCCGGCCGGCGCCTTCGCCGACCGCAGCGCCGCCAGCGCAAACACCGTGGCCGCCAGGTTCGACTCGTGCAAGAGTTCCTTGGGCTTGCCCGGCGCGGGCTTGCGGGGCACGTCGAACGCATAGCCCCAGCCGCCGTACTCCGGGTCGGCCGGCTGCCAGCCCAGCGACTCGTTGAGTTGCCGGCCGCGGAGGTAGGCCAGCCATGCCTGCTGCGCGCGGAGATTCCGCGGACTCCGCTCCACCAGCGCCAGCACCCGGCTGGCCGATGCCGCCGTATAGACGGGAAAGAGCAGTTCGCGGGCGTGGACCTTGAGCCGGCCGTCGTCGCCCGCAAAGCCGGCCAGGTAGTCGGCCCCTTTGCCAAGCGCGGCCTGCCCGTCGGCCCCGGCCTGCGGCAGAAACAGCAAGGCGCTCATCACCAGTGGCGTGAGCGACGGGCCGTCGCGCATTGCCCCGTAGGTCTCCGACCGCCAGGCCCCGTCGGGCGACTGCTTGGAGACGAGGTATCGCGCGGCCTTCTCGAGCGCGACGTCGACGCGGCGGGCCGACTCGTCGCCGCGGGGCGCTTCCCCGCGGGCGGCGGAAGCGAGCAGCAGGATCACGAAGGCCGCCGCCGCACGGCGGGCAAGCCCGCACAGCGAAAGGCGTTGTCGTCAAACACTTCATCGTTTACCGCCGCTTCATCTTTTCCGAGATCGGCTGCGGCGAGCGGTCGACCATCAGCACCAGCAGCGCCGCCGACGTGCAGAACGTCCGGCCCGTGATGCAGTGGTGGCCCGACCAACTGCCGTCGCTGTTCTGCACCCGGTTGAGGTTCTCGCTGATCGACTTGTCCCACGACTTCCAGGCGTCGCCGCCCTTGACCACCAGGCTTTCGCCGATGTTCATGTAGCTCAGGAACTCCTCGCCGCCGTTGGAGCCGAACCCGGCGATGAACTGCTTGTCGTCCAAGCGGGCGATGACCGCCGTCTGGGCGTCGGCCAGGTCCTTCTCCGCCGCCTCGTAACGATGCAAGGTCGCGCGGGCCTCGGCCTTCGCGGCGGGCCGGGGCGAGGAACTGGCCAGCGCTCTGCTCGAGCTGGACTTTCCGCTGGTTGTTGGTCTTCACGGACTCGGCCATGGCGCCGAGGTTCGCGCCGGCGGCGTAAAGCTGCACGCCGGCCGAGCCCTCTTCCGCGAACTTGCCCGACGCCTGTCGAAGCTCTGCCGGGCTTGCTCTCGGCGCGGGCGCGGACCTTTTCATCGACCTGGGCGCCGTTCTGGGCCGCGCGGTTGAGCCCCTTGACGGCCATGCCCTGCTGGATCGTGGTGGCCCAGCCCTGGCCGCCCCAGGTGCCGTCGGCCCGCTGGTTCTTCTGGATCTTGGCCAGGAGCTTGTCCAGCGCGGCGGCCACCCGCTTTTGGCCCGCTTCGTCCGGCATCTGGTCCTTGACCTCCGGCAGCAGCACGGCGGCCACGAAGGTGTCGATGTACGGCCCCAGCTTGCTCTGCACGCGGGTGCCGCGGGTGGGCGTGACGTAGAGTGAATCCTTGTCCGATTCCTCGATCTCGCCGCAGACGAACTCGACGGCATGCAGCACGTTCTTGGCATACTCGCCCTGGGCGGGCGTGTTGCCGGCGCGGATCAACGCCAGGGCGGCCATGCAGGTGTCGGCCACGCTGGGCACGTCCTTCATCTGGCTGCCGCCACCCATGTGGGCCGACTCCTCGCCCTGGCCCCAGCCTCCCTTTTTCAGTTGATGCTCGACGAGCCATTTCGTCCCCCGCTTGACGTGCTCCGAAAGCGGCTTGGGGGTGACCGCCGGGGCCCGCTTCACTTCCGGCTTGCCCGGCGGGGAGGCCGGCTTTTCCGCCGCCTTCTCCTCCGCCGCGGCGCACCAGACCGCCGCCAGTCCGCACATCACCGCCACCACACCACCGAAAACCATGCTTCTGAACATGACCGCCTCCTCCTTTCGGGAAATGTGAGTTACCTTCCGCCTGTGTCTCCCCCATACCGGATTAGACGATCGGAGGGCGGAGAAAGTTCCCGGCCGGATTTATTTGTCTTCCGGGACAGTTTGTATCTCGGGAACCAGCGATTGATTCCGTTGTTCATCGCGGAACACTTCGATGCGTTCGGCCCGAGAGACCGGGCTCCCGTTGGTCGCCCTTGCTCCACAAGCGGCGCCGGCCTCAACGGAATAGACTTCAAGCGTCACCGCGTTGAACGCCGTCTGGACCATGCGGGGAAGAGAATATCGGTCCTTGTGGACGTCAGTGCACGTACATTTCCCAATCTTCGATGTTTACGGGGAGGGAAATGCCTTGACGAATCGATTCCATCGCGCGGAGACTCATGTACGTCGCCCTCATGCCGTCCATGGCACTCAGCGGCGATGGTTTGTCGTGAAGAATCGCGTCGGCAAAGGCGAGTCAAATCCCCGCATGTCCTTTGTCGGGCGAACTGGGTCTGTACACGCCCGTTTGCTGATATTCCCTCCCCGCGGCGTCGATCTTTGCCAGATAGCCGGACAATCCGCCTTCCGCCCGCCTGGGGATGGAAATCGCATTGCAGCGGGAACTTCTTGATGGTCCGTTCGCCGAGGCCGAAGTAGTGATTTTCGACAAAACACTCGCTGCGGAAGAATTTGCCCGATGTTGCAGCTTGAGCAGTTCCTTCGGCCATTGAACGTGCCGCCGACGCCGAAGGCCAGGCAGCCCAGCGACCCCTCGTGGAATTCCACCGTGATCGCGTAGTTCATTCGCGGCGATCCCGCCGCCGTAATGCGGACGGGCCGCTCCTCGAGCAGCCAACGCATCAGATCGAGCCAGTGGCAGCCCTCGCCGATGATCTGTCCGCCGCCTTCTTTCCAATCGATGTGAACTCCGCCGTAGGTGCGGCTCTCGTCGTTGATCCGAATGGTAAGCAGCGTCTGACGCTCTTCGCCCACATTGGGCGGTTCGGCTCCTGCAAATAGACGCGCGGTGCGCCTTGAGGATTCGCTTTGTGCGCGTGGTAGGCGTTTTTCATGTTGATCATCGCCGGACTGAAGCGACGATTGTAATCGACGCACAACTTCACCCCGTGCCGGCGGACCAGTTTGATCACGTCGTAGGCCTCCGCCATCGTCATCGTCATCGGCTTCTCGCAAAAGACGTGCTTGCCGGCCTTGATGGTTTCCTCGAGGTAAAATCGGTGCCACTGATGCGGGACGAAATGATCACCATATCGACTTCGGGGTCTTTCAGGAGGTCCCGATAGTCGCTGATCTTCTTCGGGTTGAACGCCGCGGCGTTCTTGCGGCCCGGTTCATCGATCGACGAGCAATGGCACAATTCCATGTTTTCCGCGGCGACGCAGTTCGGCAGACTTTGCCCAGAGCGAACTCGCCGAACCGATGATGCCGACGTTCACTTTACGCATGTCGCCGTTCTCCTGTGGGCAAGGGGATTGACTCTTCCAAGGACGCGATTATTCAGAATCGTCGGATTCCGCGGAAGCGCGCCGCGTCGGATTGGTTCAATTGCGGAACATCGCCAGCAGTTCGACGGGGCCGATGAAGGCGACGCGGACCAACATGACCGCCCACCGAAGGACCGTGGCGAAGAAAAGGCCCATCCAAAACCAGAGCAAGACGCTGTCCATCAGGTTTGTCCTCCCGTCGAGTCGGCAAAGTCGTCGGCGGGCGGGCGTTCCGCAGAAAGCGATTGCCCAGGAGCGAGCCGAAGATCAACCCGCCAAAGGCCAACGCGTAGGCCGAAAGTCCACCTCACCGCACAATCCACTGCGATGCACCGGCGGTCGCGTTGACGATCACGAAGCTCAGC
>CAWBRF010000021.1:0-81554 GCA_963791075.1 uncultured Planctomycetia bacterium | reverse complement strand
CGTCAGGTACGAGGTTCCAGGGTATCCGGCTCCTGACTCCTGCTCTGCAAGAAATGAAGGTGCAACCGGAGATGTTGTTGAAAACAAAAGAGAGCGTCCGAGGTCCGAAGTCGAAGGGCATCTGCGACGGGTGTTCCTATTCTGACTCCTGGCTCCTTGCTCCTGACTCCTGCTCTTCAAGAAATGAAGGTGCAACCGGAGATGTTGTTGAAAACAAAAGAGTGGGTCCGAAGTCCGCGGTCCGAAGTCCGGACACAACAGCAACGGCGCATTCGGCGCGCCCGATTCTGACTCCTGGCTTCTTACTCCTGGCTCCTGTTCTTCAAGAAATGAAGGTGCAACCGGAGATGTTGATGAAAACAAAGGATCGGGAATACGGGACACGGCGCGTGCAGAATCTGACTTCTGCTCTCCAAGGAACGCCGGCCCGCGCGGAACCGGGCGCGCATGCGCCTGTGACGAGATGTCCTGGGAACATGCTGAAAAAGAAGGTACTCCAGAACCGAATCACCCATCACCAATCGCCATTCGCCAATCCCCCGACTCCTGGCTCCTTACTCCTGACTCCTGTTCTCACGTCATACACGCTGCCGGGGCCTCTGCGGGCGCAGGGGAACTCGCAAAAGGCAAGTCCATCTGCGGATGTCGCGCCGCGGGGGGAATTTCGCCGCGATTTCCATCCAGACCGTAGCGGGCGCGGAGTTCCTTCAGCAGTCCAGCAATCCGCTCCGGGTATTCACCGCGCAGGTACGCCGAACGCGCGTAGAGCTTTCGATAGCGGCTGGCCAGATGGGGGAACTCCTTCTGGAGAAACGGCATAAAATGCTTCATGGCCGAGGGCATCAGGAACAGAATGTTGCCGTAGAGAAAGCGCGCGCCGGCCTTCGCCGCATGCGCGGTCAGGGCTTCCAACATGCGCGGGGAATCGTTCAGCTCTGAAGCTCAGGCCGGCGTGCTGCATTTTATCGAAATCTCTGTTTTTCGCGGCACGGAAAAAAGGCTAAGCGCCAAAGATATTTCCGGCGTCATTATCTCGAGGGGGTCGGCGGCGTTTTAAACGGCGGCACCGATAAAGAACTGACGGTCTACTGGTGCAAAGTCGCTCAGCCCCATTTTCAACTGGCGCTGGATGTCCCTGGCGGACATGGTGCTGCATTCCCGCTTTGACAAAAAAGACATCGAAAAAGAAAGCAAAGTGATCATCGGAGAGATCAGCATGAGCAAGGATGCCCCGAATGAGCTGGTGGGGATGATTCTCGATGAATTACTCTGGCCGGCACCACCCGCTGGGACGCGATGTCGCCGGAACCAATTCAGTCTGTCGAAGCGATGGGGCGCGAGTTAATGCTCGATTTGCATGGCCAGCGAATATTCACCCGCCAATACGGTGGTGGCCATTGCCGGCAATATTGAGCACGAAGAAGCCGTCAACGAAGTTAATAAAATTTTAGGCAGCTGAAACAAAAAACCGCGCCTGGATTTTTTGCCTTATGTAGAACTTAAAAACCCGCGCTGCAAAGTCGAAAAGCGGGATACGGAACAAACCCATCTTTGCCTGGCGCTGCCGGGTGTTTCATTGTCTGACTCCAGACGCTTTACCATTGAGCCTGATCAATGTGATTCTCGGCGAGGGCATGAGCGTCCAGACCGCCGCGAATAATTCCGTGCCGACGAGCGAAGAACGCCACCAGCGACGCCACGTCCCCATCTTCTCGACGGACGCCGCGGCCAGCTCGGCTAGCCCGTGGTGCGTCGCTTCGAGATGCATCTTGAGCAGCGCCAGAACCCGCGGAACAGCGGCCAGCACCGAGATGCGCTCGCCATGGATCAGCTCGACGAGGCGCGGCGCCGCGAGGCGGTTCTCGAAAATGCAACTCGCCGGCAAAGATCGGCGGGACCCACAGGCCCATCGTCTGGCCGAAGACGTGACTCAACGGTAGCGTGTGCAGAATGCGCAGCGGATGGAAATGCGCTCGTAGCGCAGGTACGGTTTGGCGCCGTCCTCGATCGGCCCGATGCTGGCCAGCACATTGCCGTGGGTCAGCACGATGCCCTTCGGATCGCCGCGCCGACAACCTCGATTTCCGCCCGCGGCGCCAAGGCCGCCAGACGACGCGCCGTCGCCGCCGGATCGGGCCCGCCCGGATAGTTCCGCGCAATCGCCACGCGACGGGGCAGCGGCACGAGCCGCAAGCCGCTCCCATCGGACAGCACGGCGAAGGTCAGGTCGAACTGCACGGCCAGCAGCGTGAGCCGATCGGTCAGGCTCAGCGGCGGGAGATCGGCGGCCGCCCAAAGGTCGTGCGGCACGAGGTCCAAGCCGGTCAATTCGAGGTGGTTTTCCTCGGCCAGCGCGGCGAACAGCTTGCGGGGCTCGGCCAGGCCGTCCCAGCGCATCGGCTTGGCGCGCTGAAACTTCCCCGCCGCCGCCGCCGGCAGCCGCCGCGCGTCGTCGCCGCGCAGCGCGGCCAAGGTCCGCAACCGCGCGGCCGCCGCCGCCGGCCCGATGTAAACGACCGAGCCCAAAATCGAGATGCCCAGGCCGCGGCGCGCGGCGATTTGCTGCAAGGCGGCGCGGAGAGATACGTCGGCGAACTCCGCGTCGATCTTCTGCTCGGGATCGACGCGTCGATCCACGAGCGTCGCCGTTCGCTTCTCCCGCGAGAGGCTGCCAAGGGCCTGCCGCAAGGGGATGCCCGACCACACAATGCCCGCCGGCCGGGACAACTGCTTCTGAAAGTCCGGACCGGTGGCCCAAGGGGCGGCCGCTGCCGGCAACGCGGCGACGGCCGCCAACAAGAGAGCCGCCAGAGGCGCGGCAGTTGGCGAGCGCGGCTTATTTGGTCTTTGTTGCGGGAGCCCGTGTAGGGTGGGTCGAGCACAGCGAGCCCCACCGCAGGTTGTTCGCAGATCATGGTGGGGCTCGCTGCGCCGACCCACCCTACCGTCTTACGCCTGCTCGTCACAGTCTCTTCCCCCCTCGTCCGCTGCGAGCATCCCGGCAACCATTGTGGCTTTTCCTTCTATTTTCCCTCGCCTTGCCTCGCGGGGAAAGGGGAATCGCCGCAATTCCAAAAAAAGCATTGGTGGAAATCGCCGTCTTTGATTAGAATAGGCGTATCGGGCGAAACGCTTTTCAGGAGGGTGCAGTTCGTGACCGACAAGCCCCGGATGCCCCATCTGCTGGGTTGCTACGTGCAATACCTGGTGGATCGGGATACAGCAGCCTTTGTCAGCGGCGTATCGCCGCGTTACAACGCCGGCACGCTCCAGCGTCTGGCGCAACACGGCCGGCGAGAAGTCCGCCGCGGCGCGGTGTTCGCGTTGGGTCTGATCGGCGGATACGACGCGAATCACACGTTGGGCTGTGCGCTGTTGGACGCCGACCGCACGGTTCGCACGCTGGCGGAGAACAGCATTCGTTGCGTGTGGCTGCGGTCCGGCACGCAGGCGCAGCGGCGGGAATTGGACCTGTTGGTGCGCCTCGCCGCCGCAAGGCGGTTCGCCGAGGTCGTCCGCCGCGCCGGCCGGTTGATCGACGCCGCGCCGACGCTGGCCGAAGCCTGGCGCAGCGCGCCGCCGCCCATGGCGCGCTGGGCCAGTTCGCCGAGTGCATTCGCGACAGCCACGAGGCCCTGGAGTTGAACCCTTATCACTACGTCGCCGCGACGAGCATGGGCCGGGCGTACGTCGAGTTGGGCAATCCCGTCTCCGCCTTAGAGTGTTTTCGCCGCGCCCTGCGGCTGAATCCCGACCTGGAGGGCGTGCGGCTTCAGGTCGCGGCTGTCGCGGCTGGTCGGGGACAGTTGAGGAATTTTCCTATCGCGCGGGCGCCATGCTCACGCTTGCGTGGGCATGTTGGCACGTCTTCGACGCTCCACGTGCCATTCCCGCGAGACCAATCAGTCGCGAGGCAACCGCGGAGGCAATACGTCGTTCTGCCTCTTTTTCTGCTCCGTTGCATCTCCTTTTCACTCTTGCAAGGCTATCGCCAAATCGGGCCCCTTTGGCTATAATTCTTTCGAGAACAGGATCCATCATGGCGGAAACGGTCATTGTCGGCTGGGAAAGGGCGCTCATGGCAGCGGAAAAGGTCAGGGAGAGGCTGCGCAGGGCCACCCGGGCACTCGATGGCGCCGGCGTGGCTTATGCCGTCGTCGGCGGCAATGCGGTCGCCGAGTGGGTGGCCCGCATCGACGACGAGGCCGTTCGCAACACGCGCGATGTCGATCTCCTCGTGCGCCGCGCCGATTTCGCCACGGCTGCGCGGCGCTGGAGGCCGCGGGCTTCGTCTACCATCGCCTGATCGACGTGGATGTTTTCATCGACGGTCCGCAAGGCAAGCCGAGTGCCGGCGTTCACCTTCTGTTCGCCGACGAAAAGGTGCGGGCGGCCGACGCGTGTCCTTGCCCTGGACTCGACGAATCCGAACGGGCGGTTGAGTTCCAGGTGGCGACGCTTCTCGCCTTGGTGCGGATGAAGCTGACCTCCTTTCGCGACAAGGACCGCACCCACTTGCGCGACATGATTCAAGTGGGGCTCATCGACGCGACCTGGCCCGCACGTCTGCCGCCGCCGCTTGGCGAGCGTTTGCAGAGTCTGCTCGACAATCCCAACGGCTGAGAGCTCGGTTTCAGAGGATGAAGAAGCTCGGCAGCCTCCGCCTTGGGCAGCGCCGCCCAGGCGTGGCCTTTGCTTTCCGCCAGCGCGGGTGGCCCCGATAGCTTGCTATCGGGGTGCCGATGGCACAGGAGGCGCTCCCCGTCCGTTCGACGCCTCTTGCGGCTGCGCCGCCCCGATAGCAAAGCTATCGCGGCCACCCGCGGGCTCCAAGGTGGGGCTCTGGCCCTTTTCGAGGATAGTTCGCCGCGGCGTCCGGGCAGACGGCAGGCTGGTGAACGTCGTCGGGGACGGGCGGGAGGTGCGTGAAACAGAAACGGGGGAAACCAAATAACCGCCGCTGAGCCCAGAGCGAACCAGCGAAGGAGTAAAGGGACTAAAGCGGCCGGCAGCCTTAAATCGGCGCGATGGGGAAAAATCCGCGGGCGCTGGCGTCTTGCCGGCGTCCAACAGAAGCGCTGGCGAGACGCCGGCGCCACCCATTTTGTCGGACATCCCCAGAACCGCGCACCCCGAGTTCGGCGCACCGCCCTATCGCCGCTGGGCCGCGGCCACGTCGGCGCGGGCGGTCTCGGAAAACTGCTCGATGTAGTAGCGTGGATTGGCGCTGAACTTCTTCATGCTCGCCTCGCCGGCGAACAAGTAGACCCGCCCGCCATAGTAGACGCCGTGCTTGCGATAGCCCTTCGCCGTTTGCTTCTTCTCGACCGCCAAGACGATGTCGTTTCCGGCGTTGACCGGGGCATATCGGTCGGGATCGGCGTAGAACCGCTTCATCTCCTCCTGCCCGGCAAAGAGGTAGGTTTTCCCTTGGTGGATGAGGCCCCACTGGGTGTCGCCCTTCGTCCAGACCTTTTTCTCCGTCAGCCGCACGGGACAATAGCCGTCGAGTGCGAACATCCCGTCGGCCGGCTTCGTCGCCGCGGGGACCGCCGGCGGCGCGGCCGGCGGCTGGGCGACAACGGCTTGAATGGGCGGCGCGGCGGGGGGCGGCATCGTTGGGGCCGATGCCACAACCGGGGGCGCGGCGGGCGGCTGGGCGGGCGGCCCCGCCATCGCAGGGCCGGCCAGCGGCGGCTGACTCGGGACCTGGGCCAACGCCAAGGCGCGCTGCCGCGCGTCGGCCGAGATGCGGTTCAACCGCGCCATGTAGTTGGCCGCGTCAAAGCGACCAGAAATCACGTTGACGATTTCGCCCTGCGGCGTCGGGGCAATAATCACCGTCGTCGGCAACATCGTCACCCCATACCGCCTGCCCGTCTCTTTGGCCAAATCGTAGTTCAGATGCACGGGGACGTAGTTGGCCTCGATGTCTCGGCCGATTCCCGGCTGGTCGAACACCTCTTGCTCCATCGCCCGGCACTGGCTGCACCAAGGGGCGGAAAACTCGATCAAGACCAGCCGTCCGCTCTGGCTGGCGGCCCGTTTCGCGGCATCGAGGGAGATTTCCCAATGCATGGGCTGCTGAGCCAGGCCCGCAGCGGTCAGGACGAAAACGGCGACCGCCGCGAGCGACATCTTATGTATTTTGTGCATCTTACGCAGTCCCATGCACCGCGAGACGAGTGTAACCGCCGATCTCTACGCTTATCGGAGGTTGACGCGGGAGGAGTTGGCAAAAACTGCTTTCCCGATGAAAAAGAGACGGAAAAGAGGGAAAATTCCCCCCGTTTACTCAATTCCCGCTTGAAATTTTTGTAGCTGCGGTGTATAAGAGATTGAAGCTTGACACGCGTCAAGTTCGCGTTAATATAGCGATAGAGTAAGTTCTGCCGAACAAGCGGGCGTTTTTGAGCCTGCAATCTGGCATCTGACAGTTGCCCCCCGTACAAGGGATGGTTCTTTCCGGGGGCACTTGAAGAAGCTTCTCGATCTGGACGCTTTGTCACGACCGCGTTTGGTCTGCCGGGTGATCGGCGTTTTTCGTCGCAGGTCGAGTGATCGACGGCGATGCTGCGAACGGTCAAGAATGATGCGAACCGTCCGATTTGCGACGGTTGGCGCCAGTGCGGCCGGGCAGAGTTTTTTTGATATCTGAGAGATCGCGGACCAGGGCGACCAACGAAAGCCCCGATTTTTCGGCCTCACGTTGGTCGGCCGGTCCCAGTCTAATGCAGACCTAAGAAAACAGGGTTTTTGGTCTTCGAGTCGGGCATGTTCTGCAGCGAACTTGTCCGGCACAGCCTTGGTTGACTTCCCGCGTCGGTTGGATCGACCACATTTTTGCGTTCCGGGACGATCTGCGCCGCCGGCTTTCCGCGCCTTGGCCGCCGCTTTTCCCGTTGCGCCGGCTGTGTCGCCCAAGCGGCTGGACCGCCCGCGGAGCGGGTCCTCGAAGAACGGCAGTGTGATTTCCTTCCTCAGGTGGGCTTTTATGGGAAATATGGGAAAAAAGAAGAAGGGCCGCCTTCGCGGCCGCGGCGGACCCGGGGGTTACAACGCGCAGCGCGGCGGCGGCGGCAACGGCTATCGCCCGCGACCCATGCGTCCGCAAACCGACGACGCCGGCCCGGTGCGGAACCCCAGGACAACGGCGAACCGGGGCCGGTCGAGCCGGGCAGCGGCATCCTCGAAATGCACCCCAACGGCTACGGCTTCCTCCGCGATCCGAAGAACAATTACCTCCGCGAGTTGACCGACCCCTTCGTCCCCGGCAGCATGATCGAGAAGTTCGGCCTCCGCGAGGGCGTCATGCTCAGCGGCATGGTCCAGGCCGGACGCCGCCAGCAGGGGCCGCGGCTGAAAGAGGTCCTCGACGTTGACGGCATGCCCCCGGAGCAATACAAGGAAGTCAAGGCCTTCGACGTCCTCACGCCGATCAATCCCGAGTCCTGGCTGCGGCTGGAAACCGGTTCCGAGCCGATGACCACGCGGGTGATGGACCTGCTCACGCCGCTGGGCAAAGGCCAGCGGGCGTTGATCGTCGCCCCGCCGCGGACCGGCAAGACGATCCTCCTCCAGCACATCAGCCACGGCGTCTCCACGAATTTCCCCGGCGTCAAGCTCATCGTCCTCTTGATCGACGAGCGGCCCGAGGAAGTGACCGACATGAAGCGGGCGGTCAACGGCGAAGTCGTCGCCAGCAGTCTCGACCGCGACATCGAGAGCCACGTCGCGCCTCTCCCAGTTGGTCGTCGAGCGGTGCAAGCGGCTGGCGGAAATGGGCAAGGACGTGGTTCTGCTCTTGGATTCGATCACCCGCCTGGCGCGGGCGTTCAACAAGTGGGTCGGCAACACCGGCCGGACGATGAGCGGCGGCGTGGACATCAAGGCGATGGACATCCCCAAAAAGCTCTTCGCCACGGCGCGGCTGTTCGAGGAGGGCGGTTCGCTGACGATCGTCGGCACCGCCCTGATCGACACCGGCAGCCGCATGGATGAATTGATTTTTCAGGAGTTCAAGGGGACGGGCAACATGGAGTTGGTGCTCGACCGCAAGTTGGCGGACCGCCGCGTCTGGCCGGCGATCGACATTTCGCAGTCGGGGACGCGGCGGGAGGAGAAGCTTTTGCCGGCGGAGACGCTGTGCGCGGTGACGATGCTTCGCCGCACGCTCTCGACGATGCACCCGGTTGACGCGATGGAGCAATTGACGTTGAAGTTGGCGAAGTTTCCCACCAACCGCGACTTCATCGACCTGATCGCCGGGGCGCGGGCTATGGATTAGCGGTTCTCTCGCGGCAGGGCGAATCTGCGGCGAGTTCCATTTTCGCCCTCGTCGGCCGTCGTGGCTGCCTCGCGCGGAACCTGACAAAATCGGGGCGGCAGTCGGCCGCATCGAACAGTTTCCCCACGAAGAGCGTAAGTATACCGGGTATGCCGGTTTTCGGGGAGGGGGTGCCTGATGCGAGCAAGAATCTCCCGGCAACCGGCTCGGGATGGCTGTCACGCCGGTTCTCAAACGGCTACAATTCAGTGGTGTTATAACTAGGCTCCGTCGGGTCCCCGGCCGAGATCACCGAGTTTTCGAGTTGTGTGCGTAAATGCCCCTCACGCCAAAAGACTGGAACGTTGTCTTGCTCGGTTTCTGGAATTGCGCGATTTTAACGCCCTCCGGCATTGCGAAGCGATTGTTCAGATTGGATGCCGGTACCCCGGTCGCGGTGTTCGTTGCTATCGACATGCCTGCACCCCACAAGGTTAACCACAGCGGCGTCACTGTGGTTGCTGCAAACAACCAATTGGTTGTCCAGCCGGACCGGTGCGACTTCCAGTCGTTGCAAAAGGCGATGGAGATCGCTTGCCGCGCGTTGGAGGAGTTGCCCGAGACGCCAGTTGTCGCAGCCGGGATCAATGTGAAGTATACGTGCGAGGAGCCCTTGGATGCCCTACAGCAAGTGACCCGGCACGACTGGCTAGACGCGAGGCTCTCCGACAAGAAGTACGAGATCACGGGTCGATCCCTTTCGCGATCCTTGAAATTGGGAGACGGGCAGATCAACCTGGGAATAACCGAAGACGCCGATGGAAAATACGAGTTGTATCTCAACTTCCATCGGGCGAGCAACTCGGTTTCTGAGCTCAGATCGTGGTTAAATGTTCCAGTGGCTGACATTGAGCACCATGCAAGGCAAGTGCTCCTGGAGTGCACCCAGATCAACGTGGAGGGCATCGAAAATGTCGCAGAAACCTCAGCAGACTGACATTAGCGTTGACCGAGCGGCCAAGTATTCACGGGCGTCGCCGGTGGAAAGCGCGCCCGCGCCGACACCACGGCCGGCGCGGTGGACGTCCGGACCACCGTGACTACGGTTACGCAAGGCACGATTGAGCTCCGGTACACTCCTCGTGAGCCTAGCCGCGCCGCGGCGAAAACGTCGCCGTAAGTCGCATGGGTGAGCCCTTACACTGGACCTACTGTCCCTTTGACCCGGCTGATGACCTTCGCCAGGGAGATATTATAAGGCGCTCGCCTGCTCTGTTGACTGTGCTTTCCAAGGTACTTTCGCATTTCTGTGATGAACGCTATATGGCGTTCCTTGTGCTTAGCCAGTCCTGCGACCTGGCCCAGAGAGACGGAGAACCGTGCAAGGCGGAGTACGTCAACCTGTGCGTGATAAGGGAACTGGCGCATTTGCTACCGAGGATCCTGGAGCCATGTTGCGGCGCTGGAGTTCCCGGGGTCTTCACCACCGAAAACCGGTGGAACGCTGAGCAACTCCTGAGGCGAGTGATCAACCAGAACGAACAGGCCCGCGGTTTGTTCTACCTGCACCGGCACAACAATGTGGGCATCACCGCACCGTCGGTAGCGTTGCTTCGTGTCAGCATCGCCCTTCGTCGCGAACACTACGGGTTGCTCCAAGAATCCCGCTGCGGGCGTCTTGGCCCTGAATACTCCGCCAAGCTGGGGTGGCTGGCCGGCAACCTCTACTCTCGAATTGCGACCCCGGATTGGGAGGACCAGGAAAAAGACAAGGCAGCGTCGAGGAAGCAGGCGCAGTCCCTGCTGCGACTGGTTTCGGAGCCGAACGACGAGAACTGGGTCCCGGCGAAATGGGTAAGAGCTGCTCAGGAAAAGCACCTCAATCTGACAGAAATTCCTATAGACCGGTTTCGCTCAGTGCTGGCCGAGCACGCGCCGCCCGAGCGAGTTGATGTCGTGCTGGATTCGGTGGTGAGGGTCGGCCGCCGAGTCTTCGCGGAAAAGGTCTACGACGCTGTCAGGAGAATCCTCGCCGATCAGGAGCAGTTCGCACGCGAGGTCGCTCGGCGGGTCGGGGAAGTCGCGGGAGGGCTGCTGGCTGCCGATGAGCACGCTGAATTGGAAGAGTCGCTATCTTCTGATTTGAGCTTTCGGGTAGCTCTTGGAAATCATGTGGCAAACGTACTCAGGGCAAACGCGGTTGACGTTGGTCTTGACGCCGTGGCGGGCTTAGCCGGGGCCTTGGCCGGGACAACGGGGATGATTGCGCCTGCGGGCAAGCGATTCCAGAGTGTGCTGTCAGCCGTTCTCGGAGTTGAGCGGGCAAGCGAAGCCTACAATATTGCGACCCTTGTTGCTGACTCGTGTATCTTCACTAAGGCGGCGACCGACTCGGCGACGGAGGTGGCTCAAGCAGTATTTGGCCAGGTCGATCTCGGGATGCTTGACAAGCTGGTTTCGAGACTGAGGAACGACCAGAAACTCCGGTCCGCCTGCCGGGAACAATCGAGTGACCGAGGGGGGGCATCGGTGGTATCCGACTGGGAATAGCAGCGCTCGCTCCTGGGTGCGCCTGTTCCCAGCCAGGAGAGCGGGGACATGTTGCGCGTTGTCTGCGTCGTTTTTTGAAGACGCCTCCTGGCGACTCGGCTCTCGTCTGGCCCCTTATGCCGCTTTCCATCGACCAACTCGCTGAGCAAATCCACCAGACGCCCACGCTGGTGACGTTGGCCATCAGCGGCGGGGGCAGCCGGGCGATCGCCGATCTGCTCGAGGCCCCGGGCGCGTCGCGAACCGTGCTCGAAGCGGCTGTCCCCTACTCCGAAGCGGCGATGATCCGCTGGCTCGGCAGCCGGCCCGATCAGTTCTGCTCCGCGCCGACCGCCCGGGCGATGGCTTTGGTCGCATTGGAGCGGGCGCGACAGGGGTTTTCGGGCGATCGGCCCGCGGCGGGCATTGCCTGCACGGCGAGCCTGGCCAGCGACCGGCCGAAACGCGGGCCGCATCGCGCCCACGTCGCCGTCCAGACCGTCGCGCGAACGGCGGTCTGGTCGATCGAGATGCAAAAGGACTGCCGCAGCCGCCGCGAAGAAGAGGAATTGGTCCGCCGCATGGTACTCAACGCCGTGGCCGATGCCTGCGGCCTCGCGCCGCGGCTCGAACTGCCCTTGCGGAAGTCGGAGGCGGCGGCGATGGCGGAAACTAAGGCCCCGCAGCCGTGGCAAGACCTCGTGCTGGGAAAGACCGAGGCGGTCTTCTGCCAAGGCCGCCCGCAATCGACGGCCGTCGTCTTTCCCGGGGCGTTCAATCCGCTGCACACGGGACATCGCCGCATGGCGGAGGCGGCGGCGGAATTGCTCGGCACGCCGCCGGTGGTGGAGATTTCCATCCGCAACGTGGACAAGCTGCCGCTGGATTACGCGGAGATCGAGCGCCGCTTGCGGCAATTCCCGCCGGAACAGGGCGTTTGGCTCACCCGCGCGGCGACGTTCGAGGAGAAATCGCGATTGTTTCCCGGGGCGACGTTTGTGGTCGGCGTGGACACGCTGCGGCGGATCGGCCACTCGCGGTATTACGGCGACGATTCGCAATCGCTCTCGGCGGCGGTCGCGCGGATCGCCGGCCGCGGCTGCCGCTTCTTGGTCTTCGGCCGCGCGCTGGACAATGCGTTCCTGCGGCTGGCCGATCTCGACTTGCCCGAGGCGCTGCTGGCAATCTGCCGCGAGGTGCCGCCGGAACGGTTCCGCGAAGACGTCTCCTCGACGGCGATCCGCCGGTCCGAGACGAGTTGAATCGCAGATCGCCGCAAAACGATCAGGGCAGGCCACGGATGGAACACAAATGAAACACAAATGGCAGGCAGTTGTTTGTCTTTATCTGTGTTTCATCCGTGTTAATCTGTGGCTGCTTTTCCGGCGTCTTGGCCGTCTTTGTTTTTGCGTTCGTCTGCGGTTTCGTCTCTTGATTTTCCCGCCCGCCCTTCACCGCTTTTTCAGCCGATCGGCCAAGAAGCGATGCTCCGGCGTGAACAACCGGCGATAGCCCAACAAGACGACGCTGACCGTCCCCAATGCGGTCCCGGCGGCAAGCAGGAACATGATGACGATCTGATACCTCACCGCCTGCTCCGGCGACGTGCCGCTGAGCAACTGGCCGGTCATCATCCCCGGCAGACTCACCAGCCCGACGATCATCATCGTGTTGATCATCGGAATCATGCCGGTGCGGACGGCCTGTTGGATCGACGCCCGGGCGGCCTCCCAGCGGGTCGCGCCCAAGGCGAGCAGGGTCTCGACCTGATCGCGCCGGGAGGCCAACTGTTCGCCGAGACAGTCCATGCCGAGGGAAATGCCGTTGAGCGTGTTGCCGAGGATCATGCCCAGCAGGGGAATCGCATACTGCGGCTGATACCAGGGCTGCTGGGTTTTCTGCGGGACTTGGAGGATGGCCAACAGGGCCACGGCGGCGATCAGCCAGGAGCTGGCCCACATCGAAACGACGCTGTCCAGCCAGATGCCGCGATAGGGACGACCGACGCGGCTGACGGCCGCCCCGCCGGCAATCAGGGTCATCGCCGCCATGATCGCCAAGACGACATACCACGCCCGGCCGGGGGCGAAAACCCAATTGAGCACCTGGCCGAGGAGGATCAACTGCACGACGGTGCGGACGGCGGCCAGGGCCAATTGCTTCTCCAGCCCCAGACGGAGCAAAATCGAGACCAGGCCGCTGACGAGGATCAGCGACGCGGCGATGGCCAATTGGCCGGGCGTCAGTTGAATGTATTCCGGCGGCATCAATTCCCTCCTGCGATTGCCTTCGGCGGCGAGAGGCTGAGTCTGCCGTTTTCCATCGACGCGCTCCGCTGGGCGACGCGGTTGGCCTGCTGCGCGTTGTGGCTGACCCAAACCATCGCGCCGCCGGGCGCGGCGGCGATCCATCCGCAGAGCAAGTCCTCGACCGCTCGGGCCGCGTCGGCGTCGAGCGAGGCGGTCGGCTCGTCCAACAGGAGAATGATCGGCTGCAAGAGGAGGGCGCGGACCACGGCGGCGATCTGCATCTCACCGCCGGAAAGATCGCCGGCCCGCTTCTCCAAAAAGCGGCGTCGCGGCCGAGCCGGGCGAGCAGTTCGAGGGCTTCCGCCTTCGGGAAACGCCGCCGGCGATGGGCGCGGAGCGAAAACGGGCGGCGCAGCGACGCCTCGACCGTCTCCTCCAGCAACGCCGCCCGCTGGTGCAAATAGATGACCGAACCGCGAAACGCGGGAATGGCGTCGCGGCGGACGGTCCGGCCTTTCCAGAGGATTCTGTCCCCGGTCCAAGGGGTCGAGCATCGCCAGGGCGCGGAGCAGAAGCGTCTTGCCCGCGCCGGATGGGCCCGTGATGGACAGCCGCGTCCCCGCCGTAATGCCCAGCGAGACGCCGCTGAAGAGCCATCCATCCCCATTCGGGTGGCGACGATCGATATCTCGGGCTTCTAAGAGGAGGGCCGCGGCGGACATGGGCGCAATGTTAAAGTGTGGGGCGGGTCGAGCGCCGCGAGCCCCACCAGAATGCCGGACGATGCGTGGTGGGGCTCGCTGCGCTCGACCCACCCTACGCCGGACATCGGTCGAAGACAAGCAATCCCCCAAGAAGTGCGGTTTCGCGTGGAAGCGGGGCCCCGGGCCGCGCGGTCCCTTGTGCTGGGATGCCTTCG
The DNA here is from genome assembly GCA_963791075.1 of uncultured Planctomycetia bacterium. Classification (GTDB taxonomy): domain Bacteria; phylum Planctomycetota; class Planctomycetia; order Pirellulales; family Thermoguttaceae; genus CAWBRF01. The sequence continues at coordinate 67,591 of CAWBRF010000021.1, read as the reverse complement.
ATGCAAGAATTGCTTCTTTGGAGGCACTGTCCTATGAAAGTCGTTCCAGTGGGCGAGAACGTAATGATCAAGCGCCTGGAGTCCGAACAGGTGACCGCCGGAGGCATTGTGCTGCCCGACTCGGCCAAAGAGCGGCCGCAGCAGGGGCGCGTCCTCTCGGTCGGCGACGGCCGCCTCTTGCCGGATGGACGGCGAATCGGTCACCAAGTCCAGGAGGGCGATCGCGTGCTTTTTGGCCAATACGCCGGCGCGGAAATTGCCATCAACGGGGAAGAATTTCTGATTATGAGCGAAAACGAGATCCTCGCCATCGTCGCCTGAAGCGGCGAGAATTTCGCCGCGCGATGGAAGGATGACGGCCAGCCTGTCTTCATCCTTCATCCTTCCGCCTTCATCCTTTCCTTATGGCACACGGTGTGCATGGCTGTACGCAATGCTAGAATTCATCGGGTCCGCTTTACATGCCCTTACGGAGGAGCTTACCATGCTGTACCGATTTTTCTCGCAAGTCGCCTTGCTGCCGGCGGTCGTCGCCGTCTCCGTTTCTTGCCTCGCCGCCGACGGCGGGACTGCCGCCCCGGTGGACGCAAAGACCTATCAACAGACCGTCGATCGAGCGGTCGAGTTTCTCAAGCGCAAACAGGACGAACGCGGCGCTTACGCCGCCTATGCCGGCCCGGGCGTCACCGCCGTGGCCACGACGGGCCTGATGCGGGCGGGCGTCAGCGCAGACAACCCTCTGGTGGCCAAGAGCTTGAAATGGTTGGAAACCTACGTCCAGCCGGACGGCGGCGTCTATTCGCCGAAGAACGAGTATCAAAACTACGAGACTTCGCTCTGTCTCGTTTGCTTCCACGAGGCCAATCGCGACCACCGCTACGACAATCTCTTGAAGCGAGCCGAACAGTTCCTCAAGGGCGTCCAATGGGGCGGCGAGAGTCAGCCGGCGGACAAGGACAACGCTGCCTACGGCGGCGCCGGATACGGCAAACACAAGCGGCCCGACCTCTCGAACACGCAGTTCTTCCTCGACGCCCTGAAGGCCGCCGGCGACGGGCCGGACGATCCCGCGGTGCAGCGGGCGCTGACGTTCGTCTCTCGCTGCCAGAACCTCGAAAGCGAGCACAACACGACCCCCTTCCCGGCGAAAAACCCCGACGGCGGCTTCTACTACACGCCCGCCGCCGGCGGCAACAGCGAGGCGGGAAAGACCGAAAACGGCGGACTCCGCAGCTACGCCTCGATGACCTACGCCGGGCTGAAGAGCATGATCTACGCCGGCGTTGGGCCCGACGACCCCCGCGTCAAGGCCGCCGTCAAGTGGTGCCAATCGCACTACGGCCTGGACGACAACCCCGGCATGGGCAGCGCCGGCCTGTACTACTATTATCACACCTTCTCGAAGGCCCTCAACGCCGCCGGTATGAAGACGATTAAGGACGAAAAGGGCGTCGCGCACGATTGGCGGCAAGACCTGTTGGCCGAGTTGGTCCGGCGGCAGCGCCCCAACGGCTCCTGGGTCAACGAGAATGCGCGTTGGTTGGAGGGCGAGCCGAGCCTCGTGACCGGCTACGCCTTGCTCTCGTTGGCCTATTGCCGTCCCAGTGCGGAGAAGTAATGCTGCAAGAATATCCGCTCTTGGAAAAGCTCAAGGCTGCCGTCCAGTCGCTGCCCATGTCGGCGTGGATCGGCGCGGCGCTGGGCGCGGCGGCCTTGGCGGGAGCGGTCTTTCTGTGGCGGATCTTTCGACGGCGGAAGGCCCGGGGCCTGGCGATCCAGGCCGACCTGACGATCGCCCTGGACCGGCTCAGTCAGCTTGGCCCGCCCCCCGGCGGACCGGCGCTGGAGTTCTACTTCATCCCCGTCCGCTTAGCGGCCGTGATCCTCGCGCCGGTCGGCCGCGTCCGCGGCCTGCCGCCGCCGAGTCAACTCCACGAGGTTTTCGACGCGCTCTTGCCGAATTTGGACAGCGTCGTCCAGGCGCAACAGCCGCTCGTGCGGCGTTGGCCCGCACAGGTCAGCGTCCGCGGCTTCGCGAATCTGCTTTTCACGCACGTCCGCCTGCCCGGCGACGGGGGCAAAGGAACGCCCTGGTCCGCCGTGGCGGGGATCGTCAAGCTCCAGGGCCAGCCGCTGATGGCCGGCCTGATCCTTCGCGCCGAGTCGTCCAACAGCCTCGGGCGAGTGGTCATCGATCGCGAAGAGAAGTGGCTCGGCTGCCTCCGCGTGAAGCCCGGCGGGCAGTAGGAACGGCATTCCAACTTTTGAAGTTAAGGGGTCGAAATGGTAACCATTCATCCGAACATCCTGGAACGGGACGGCAAAAAGGCCTTCGTGGTCCTTCCTTACGAGGAGTTCGTCATGATTGAAGAGGACCTCCAAGAGTATGAGGACCTCAAAGAATTGCGCACCGCAAAGGCCGCAGACGCGGGCCAACCGGGCCTCCCGCTCAGCGATGTAAAGAAGGAACTGGGATTGTAGGAGTCAGTCCGCGGCGATTCTCCCATGCCCCGCTCCCATTCCCAACTCCGCCGCGACGCCTTGGCAATCTGGCACTCCGGCGTCGCCGCCGTCGCCTCGCGCAACTCGTGGCCAAGCGCATTCGCGTCGAAGGACGGGACCTGGCGATCGGCGAGGAGCGGTTTCCGCTGGAGGGAATCCGCCGCATCGCAGTCGTCGGGGCAGGCAAGGCGGGGGCGGGCATGGCGGCCGCCGTCGAGGCCGCCCTCGGACCGCGGCTGTGCGAACAAAAGCAACTCGCCGGCATCGTCAACGTCCCCGCCGATTGCGCTGGCCCCTTGACGCGCATCGTCCTCCGGCCCGCCCGGCCGGCCGGCGTCAACGAGCCCACGCCCGAGGGCGTCGCCGCGACGGAGGAGATCCTGCGGCTGGTTCGATCCCTGGGCGCCACGGACTTGTGCCTCTGCCTGCTCTCCGGCGGCGGTTCGGCGCTGCTGCCCGCGCCCGACGGCGTTTCCCTGGAGGAGAAGGTTGCCCTGACCCGTCGCCTCAGCGCCGCCGGGGCCACGATCGAAGAACTCAACATCGTGCGGAAGCAACTCAGCCGGATCAAAGGGGGCGGACTCGCCCGCGCGTGCCGCGCCGGACGACTGGCGGCGCTGGTGATCTCCGACGTGCCGGGCGATCGGCTCGATTGGATCGCCTCCGGCCCGACGGCGCCCGACTCCTCGACGCCCGCGGCCGCCATCGACATTCTCCAACGATACGCCGCGGGATTGGATTTTCTGCCGCGCGTAATGGCGCATCTTCAACAGAAACAACAGCGCCGCGCCGCGCCGCGGCCGACGTGCCAGGTCATGAATCTCATCATCGGCAACAACGCCGCCGCGGTGGACGCCGCCGGCCAGAAGGCGGTGTCGCTGGGATACAGCCACGCCCTGGTCTGCGCGACCGAGTGCGAAGGGCCCGCCGAAGACGTGGGCCGGCGTCTGGCGGCGATGGCCCGGCGAATGCTGTCCGAGGCGGGGCCGGATTGCCTGATTAGCGGCGGCGAGCCGATTGTCCGGCTGGTCGATTCGTCGCGTCGCGGCCTTGGCGGACGGAATCAGCAGTTGGCCCTGGCGGCGCTGGAATCGCTTGCCGCCGACGGGGGTGAGGGAATTGCCCTGCTTTCCGCGGGGACGGACGGCGAAGACGGCCCCACGGACGCCGCCGGGGCATTCTGCGACGCCGCGGTCCTGAAGGCGGCTCGCCGCCTGGGCCTCGATCCGGCCGATTACTTGGCCCGAAACGACGCCTATCATTTTTTTGAGCCGACCGGCGCGTTGGTGAAGACCGGCCCCTTGGACACCAACGTCGGCGACGTCCGCGTGGTGCTCGTCGCCCGGCATGGCAAGGGGTGATGCGGCGGCGTATAATGCGTAGCCGACAGTGACCCACGTACGCGAGAGCGACAGGTTTGGGCGCCGTGCCCACGCTTGCGTGGGCATGTGAATCGCCGAGAACGCAGCAACATGCCCACGCAAGCGTGGGCATGGCACCCGCGCTTCCTAATCGCCAATCGCCAATCCCCAATCCCTTCTTCGAGTCACGCACGCAATGCCCGACTACATGACCGTCTGTGAACAAGCCGTCCGGGCCGCCGGGGCCACGCTCCTGGATTGGGTGGGAAAGTTCAGCGTCCGCGAAAAAGGCTTCGCCGATCTGGTCACCGAGGCCGATGTCGCCGCGCAAGACACCATCCGGCAGATCGTTTTGGCCGCCTTTCCCGACCACTCCCTCCTGGGCGAGGAGGATTCGCCCGCAAGCGCGCCGCAGGAACGAAGCGAATACCGCTGGGTGGCCGATCCCCTGGACGGCACGACGAACTACGTCCACGGCATACCGCACTTCGCCGTGTCGCTGGCCTTGGAGCGGAACGGCGTCCCGCTTGTCGGCGCGATTTTCGATCCGATGCTCGACGAGTGTTTTTCCGCCGCGGCCGGCGGCGGGGCGCATCTCAACGGCCGCCGCATCCACGTCAGCCGGGCGGCCGATCTCTGCGCGGCGGTCGCGTGCGCCGGCCTGCCGCCGGGCGTGAAGCGGGATTCGCCCGACCTGCGGGTCTTCGTCGAGGCGGCCGTGCGGTGTCAGGGGGTGCGGCGGACAGGCTCGGCGACCTTGAACTTCTGTTATCTGGCCGCGGGGCGGTTTGACGCATTGTGGAGTTTTTCGACGAAGATTTGGGACGTGGCCGCCGGATCTTTATTGGTGCAGGAGGCGGGCGGGATCGTGACGGCCCCCGACGGCGGCCCCTTTGTCCTGGAAAAGGCCCAGTACGTCGCCGCGGCCACGCCCTCGCTCCACCGCCAGTTGCTCGAACTCGTCGCGCGGACGCTGGGCGAGGTCCCCTCTCCCTCCGGGAGAGGGTGAAAAAGTCGCCCTTGCGCTCGCGAAACCGCAAGCGGGATGGACGCCCCGCTCCCCCCTGCTCCCGCACGCCCATCTTCTCAAGGGAGACGGGACCCGGAATTCAAATCCAGAGGTGCAATCGTCCGCCGAGCATGTCGGGCAAGGCCCGCGCGACGTGCTGCCGCACCTGGCTGACGTGATACCGCGTGCTGAAGTGGCTGGCGATGATCAACTCGTTGGCGAAGCGGTCGCGGCGATCGAGAAAATCGTCCAGGTGCATGTGGCCGAACTTGTGAATCTTGTCCTTGCGATGGCTCGGCGAAACGAACGTCAACTCCATGATCAGCACCTCGGCCTTGAACATCGCCGCGCAGGCGTCCAGGCCCTCGGGCGCGCTGTCGCCCAAATACGCCAAACGCGGAATGCGCACCTCGGCGGTCACGTCCGCCCCGCCCAGGCGAAGGTCGCGGATTTGCTCGCCGGGCAGGCCGACGTATTCCGGCCGAAGCTTCTGCCGCCGCTGCCAGACAACAAAGCCCAGCGAGGGGACCGTGTGCTTGGTGGCCGAGATCGTGACGACGAGTTCGCGGGAAAGCTGCACTTCGTCGCCGCGCGCATGGGGATCAATTCGCAAGGCAGCCGGCCGCGGTCGATGCGGCTGAACAGGCGGAGGATCCGCTGCACCGGGTCGACGGCGTCCGCGGGCAAATAGATCGCCGGCGGCTCCATCTTCATCATCCGCCGCCGGGCGACGTAGACCGGCAGCGACGCGAGATGGTCCATGTGCGTGTGCGAGACGAACCACGTCGGCGTGCCCATGAACGACCACGGCTGCGCGCCCAAATCGAAGCCGAGCTTGAACTCCGGAATCCGCCAATAGGTCTGCACGGCGGCGCGGGAATAGCCCTCGATCGTCAGGTCTTTGTAGGCGAGCGTTTTGACGGGGACGTTGTTGACCATCTGTGTGCGAAGCGAGGGAAAGTTGAAAAAGGCCCCCTCTCCCTTCGGGAGAGGGTTAGGGTGAGGGGAAGCTTGAGGGGGCTCCGCGTTCTGGAGGCCATGCTTTCTCCGGGTTCCCCTCACCCCGACCCTCTCCCAGAGGGAGAGGGGGACCGGACTCGGGCTGTCCGCAGATGCTTCACTCCTCTTGACCGACGGCAGCGTGTTCGTAGTTGTCAACGGTGGACAAGTCCAGCGGCTGATCGCAGTTTCGATCGGGCAGGAGCCAGATCTCGCCGAACAGGTCGTTCTGCTCGACGCGCACGCGGTGGTGGCGGACCAATTCGAGCACGGCCAGGAAAACGCCGATCAACTTCGACTTGTGCATGCCGGCGTCGAACAGGTCGCTGAAGGCCAAATGCCCGCGCTCGATCAGCCGCGCGTGGATCCGCTCCATGTGCGTGTGGATCGGCGTGTCGTCGTAGACGATGTTCGACGGCCGCGTGGCGACGTTCTCGCGGATGATCCGGCCGAAGGCGCTGACCAGGTCCCACAACTCGACCTCGCGGATCGGCTCCTCCGCCCGATTCCGCGGGTAGTGGGGCAAGTCGCTGGCCAGCCGGGAATAGTGGTCCTGCCACGCCCGCGCGCTCCTCCAAAATGCTCGCCGCGTCGCGATACTGCTTGTACTCCAGCAGCCGCTGCACCAATTCCTGCCGCGGGTCCTCCAACTCCTCTTGCACTTCGTCGCTTCGCGGCAGCACTTGCTGCGACTTGATCTCGATCAGCCAGGCGGCCAGGGCGAGGAAATCGCCCACCGCGTTGACGTCCAGTTGCTCCAGCGCCGCCAAATGGGCGAGATATTGCTCGGCGATCATCGCGATGGGGATGTCGAGGATGTCCACCTCGTGCTTCCGCACCAGATAGAGGAGCAGGTCCAGCGGACCCCGGAACACGTTCAAATCGACGCGAAAATCCATCGGCGGCCAGTAGGGTGCAGGGGACTGCCCCAAATTTTCGTCCGACGAAAATGGGACTGTCCCCTTCTGCGTGACAGCAAACTCAGTCTAACGGGTTGTCGCCCTTTCGGCCAAATGCCGCATCCGTCGGCAACGCCGCCTCCACCGAAAAACCGCTCCATCCCCTATCACCAGTTTCGTCCGCAAAGTGGCCGCAACTTGAACCCGCGGCTCCCCTCTCTCGGAGGGAAAAGGGGCCTCAGCCGCCCGCGATCACCGCTTTCCCTCCCCGGCGGTTTCCTTTAGACTGCATGAGAACCATTCCCCGCATGGAGCCGTCAACCCGTGGAATACGAGCAAATTTGGGCCCCGTGGCGACTGGGCTACATCCTCGGCGAGAAAGAGACGCCGAAGACCAGCCCGACGCCCAATTTGTCGCCCGGCGGCCAGCCGACCTGCTTCCTTTGCCATTACGCCGCCGCAGGCGACGATCAGGCCCGGGCGGTCGTCTGCCGCACGCCGCACTCCCTGACGATCCTGAATCGCTATCCCTACAACAACGGGCATTTGCTCGTTTCGCCGCGGTCCCACGTCGGCCGGTTGAACGAGTTGACGCCGGACGAGCAACTCGACTTGACGCAAACCATCTCCCGGATGGTCCTCCTCTTAGAGAAGGTGTTGCAGCCGCATGGGTTCAACATCGGCTTGAATCTCGGCCGCGAGGCGGGGGCGGGCGTGCCGGACCATCTCCATTGGCACATCGTTCCCCGCTGGGCGGGCGACACGAACTTCATGACCACGCTGGCCGGGACTCGCGTCATCCCCCAATCCCTCGCCGCCCTTTGGGCGGCGCTGGTCAAGGAATTGGGGAACTAAGAAAGGCGATCGACGCCGCTTGCGGTTTCGCGATCTCTTTGCCGCGAACCCTCAGATTTCAATGCTTTTCACCACGCCGCCGCCGGACGCCCGCGAGCCGTACAAGCAATGATCGGCGGCGTCGAGAAGGTCCGCCGGCGAAAAATTCTTCGCCGGCAAGCGGACCGTGGCCACGCCGACGCTGAGCGTGACCAACTGCGGCCCGCCGGCGTGCTGAGCGGTCTTCAAGGCGTACATCGCCCGCAAGAGGTGATCGCCCAACTCGACCGCCAGCCGCCGCTCGCAGTTGGGCAGGATCAGGGCGAAGCCGGCCTCGCCATGGGGGAGGCATGTGGTCCAGGGGTGGTCAAGGCCGCGACAGGTGGCCTCCAAGAGCCGCCGCAATTCCTCGAAGTCTTTCGCCCCAAGCAGGAGCAGCAACTCGTCGACGCGGTCTAATTGGACGAGCAGCAGGCTCAGCGGCCGCCGCGACTGGCGACAGGCCCCGCCGGCCGCCGCCAACCAGCCCAAGAGTCCCGGATCGGCCTGCGACGCGTCGGGAGGAAGCGGCGGCGGAGGCGGCGCGGGGGCCGCGGCGGTTCGCGGGCGTCCGGCCGCCGCCGTCCGCACCGCGTCGGCCAAGACCCGCAACTCCTCCACGAGCAAATCGTCGTCATGCCGCGGGCCGCCGCCCGCCGTGCTTTCCGCCGACTCGGACCGGCCGGCGCGAATCGAGCTCTTCGGCGGCCTCGCTGGCCACTTCGGTCATCTGTCGATGGGCTTCGGCCAACAGATCGACGCTTTCCAGTCCGTCGGGCAACTGGAGCGAAAGGACCGAGGCCAGTTGCCGCACCTTTTCCTCGAACGTCGTGCAGCAACGACTCCAACGCGTCGGCCGGGGCGTTGCGGTAGTCGCGGCCGAAGTCGAGCAGTTCCTTCAAGGCGGCCGTCTGACCGTCGGCGAGCAGTTGGGCGACAAGTTCGGCGAGGCGAAGGATTCGCGGCAGGGCCGCCTGGCTGGCGGTGACGTCCGCCGGCAGCTTTTGGGCGTCGGCGGCGACGGCGGCGACGAGGTTCTCCGGCAATCGCCATCGTTCGAGCAGCCGCGACGACAACTCGGCGTGGACGAAGCCGAGGGCGCCGAGTTCCATCGCCGCCAAGTCCATGTGGCTGGCGACAACGCGGTCGAGAAATCGGGTGAAAGGCTCGCCGAGTTGCTGCACGAGGAGCAGCAGGCCGATGTCTTGCAGCAGGCCGACGATGAAGGCGTCGTCGCCGGGGACATGCCAGAGGCGTTCGCTCAGTTCCCGGGCGGCCACCGCCTTGGTCAACGTATGCCGCCAGTGCCAACCGAGCGTGCGGAACTCGATCCCCGCATAGAGTCCGCTGGGCAGGCTGAAGCCGAGCACGAGCAACTTCAAGGGCTTCGTGCCGAGAAAGGCCAATGCCTGGTTCAGGTCGGAGATGACGCGGCTGAGGCCGAAAAGCGAGCTGTTGACGACGCGGAGGATTTTGCCCGTCAGCGCGGGATCGTTCTCGATGCACTCCTTCAACGCCCGGGTGTCCACCTGGGGGTTGTCGGTCAGTTGCAGCACTTCCATGGCCACGGTGGGCAGGCTGTACAACTGCTCGGCCTTGGCGACAAGACGATCGAGCGTGGCTGCCGGGTCGCTCATGGCCGAAACGGAGGCCTCTCAGGGCTGGATCACTTGCGGTGCCGAATTTTCGACCGCATACGACGTTTCTTGCGGCCGAGCTTCCGCCGCCCTTTGCCGGTTTTCTTGGTTCCCACGCGACACTCCGTGCAACTGTCTCTATTTTAAGCCACTGGCCGATGTCGAAAAAACGCCCCGGCGGGCAACCTGCGCGGCGCCAGGACAGCCCCGGAGTATAGCAGGGCCGGCGGCGGCGAAGCAAGGGGGGGTGGCGGCGGAATTCTGCCCCTGCGACCCGTACTTTCCTCTGCCCACCGGCAACGATAGAATGACCGCGCGGCGGACGCAATCGAAGTTGGAAAAGCCATCACCACAACCAGGGGAGGAGCGACGATGACCGTAAGAGACATCCTGCAACATCTGGTGAGCGCCGATCACGCCATGATTCAGGCATATTTGAGCGATTTCAGCGACGCCGACCTTCTCGTCCGGCCCGTCCCGGGAGCGAATCACACGGCTTGGCAATTGGGCCATCTGATTGTGGGCAACGGGCGGATGTTGAAGGAACTAGGCCGCACGCCGCCGCCGCTGCCGGCGGGGTTCGAGGCCGCATATACCAAGGAAACCGCCGCCCTGGACGATCCGGCCAAGTTTCACACGAAGGCGGAGTATCTCGCCTTGGCGGAGAAGATGAAGGCGGCGTCGTTGGCCGCAATCGACGCCACGCCGGACAGCGCGCTGGATTCCCCCGGGCCGGAGTCCATGCGGCCGTTCGCCCCAACCGTCGCCGACGTGCTGGCGATCTTGGGTCAGCACTGGCTGATGCACGCCGGCCAGATCGTCGTCCTGCGGCGAAAACTGGGCAAGCCTGTGCTCTTTTGAAATAAAATTGCCTGCCCTGGTTGACAGAAATAAAGCCTGAGGATTTTTTAGTGGTCCGCCGACGCGAGAATGGCAGGTTTGGGCGCCATGCCCACGCAAGGGTGGGTGTCGGTAACCATCACACATGCAGAAGGCAAAGCCCCAAATGAGCCACTATGGGCGATGGTTGGCGAAGGTCGCGTACACAATTATTGCGCTGATTCTCGTCGGCGGAACCGCTGTCTATTGGGCTCGTTACCAGAGAGAGAATCGCCGATGGGCCGAAGTCATCAGATTGTGGGACGGGAGGCAACTTGAGATCCATCAGCGCGACTCCAACACGGCTTACCACGGTGCTGTAGGACATGGCAGCCCTTTTTGGTGGGGCGGTGGCGATCCTTGGGAAGACGTGCAATTCACGGTTGGCGGAAAGCGGTGCTGGTGGGAAGGACTGTACATTCCCGTCGCCATCCAGCCCGACGAGGACGGCACTGTTTACATCATTGTGTATGATCGAGAAAGCGAGGAGGCCAATCGGCGCGCCCCTGAATACTGGTTTCGCCTCTATCGAAGCCGAGATGGGAAGTCCTGGGATGAAATTGGCCCGAAGGACTTCCCCAAACACTTGGCAATTCAGAATATGTGGCTGAAGGAAAACAACGGCATTAGAATGGACGGCACGGTCGTGAATGGATATGAAATCGTGGCGAAGATGGACCCGAAAAATACGGATTTCCTCGGGTCCTTCACCGCTGCCATATGGCGCCTCCTGGAGCCCCCCGACAAGGCAAAGAAAGACTGTGTCGAGGTTGCCGCAAGGGAATACAAAGCAAAGTGGATTCGTCCCGTCACCATTCGCTCGGCGTCAGCAAATGTCAACAAGATGGAATTTCGTTGGCGGTGGTTTGATCATTTTCCAGTCTGGCCCTTGTGGGCCGTCGTAATCTTGTCTTTCGCCATTCCAAAAGCAAACCACCATCGCCCGGCGTGGCTGATCTTCATCCCGCTCGGCTTGGCGCTGCTCCTCTGGCGACTGCCGCTGGCGCTGTGTGGGCGATCCGACTTCTTCATTGAACGAACCGGGTTTCTTGTGGCGTCGGTGTTCCCGGCCTGGGCGATGACGTGGCTCGTTGGCCATTGGTTTCGGAATCGTAGCCGGGGCGAGACGTTCGTCCTGCTCCTCGTAATGATGCTCGCCCTTGGTTGGCTGACTTGCCGCTTCAATCTTGAGAAGACCATGTTTGTTCCGATAACAGCCTACTACTGCCTGTACGTGGTGATCCTGCTGCTCAGCGTGATGCTCACGGCCCGCTTCTGCCGGGACCGATGCACCGTTCGACGCTTTCTAGGCTGGTTGATTGTGTGGAACAGCCTGGTGGCGTATTTGGCCTTCCTGGCCTATGGTGCAATATGCCTGTGCGAATTGCCCAAGGCAACGTCACTGGGTCCGGCGCATTGGCTGTTGCTGTTGCCGCTTTTGGGCTGCTTCATCCAAGGGAGCCTGCTTTACTTGCTGAACCTGCCATTCCTAATCCTGGCCTTCAGGAGTCCGTTTTATCGAAAGCGATTCGAGTATATCTTTGGCGGCGAAGCTCGGAATCCTTCACCGTAACGTTATTGCCCTGCACATCCAGCCGACCAGCCGAACTTATCGCCGCCCTCTTGAGGCCGACAATGGGATTTTTCGACAGATTCTTCAAGCCCCCGAGCAAAGACAAATTCGCCCAGATGGTGATGGATGGCATTCGCCGGGCGGGTGAGACGGCCACGCAATTTCCTCACGTTCGTCAACCTTGCGGCCACCCTCGTGTCGCTCGGCGTAACTGTCAACACTACCTAGCCCTTTACGCTTCCATCCCCAATCCCTTCCTTCGTTTACGGCTCGACATTCCTGAGCGAGGATAGCAAATCACCATGGCTGCGACTGCGTTTCCCGCGGTAGACCCCATCCCCCTGCCGGCCCCGGTCTGGCTGTTCAAGGGGCTGGACCTCCTGACGATGACGCTGCACTTTTACGCCGTCGAAATGTTGCTTGGCGGATTGCTCGCGGCGACGTGTCTGGCGCTGCTGGGTTGTTTTGCGGGCGAGGCCCGCCCGTTGCGGCGCGGCGCCGCCGGCTTGCTCGCCGCCCGCATGCCGATCGTCATGACCTATGTGATCAACCTCGCCGTGCCGCCATTGCTCTTCGCCCAGGTGCTTTACGGCCGGGCGATCTACACCAGCAGCGTGCTCATTGGCGTCTGGTGGGCGGCGGTGATCCCGCTGTTGATGTTGTGCTACTGGCTCCTCTATCGCTTCAGCGCGGCGATTGAAGGCGGTCGCGCGGCGTGGTGGATCGGGGCCCTTGCCTGGCTGGTCGCCGGCAGCATCGCGAAGATTTATTCGACGAACATGACCTTGATGCTCCGCCCGGAAGTCTGGCAGGCGATGTACGCCGCTTCGCCGGGAGGCGCGCTCCTTCCGCCGGTGGATCCAACGTTGATCTGGCGATGGCTGTTCATGCTGACCGGCGGGCTCGTGTTTGCCGGGCTGTGGATGGCGTGGCTGGCGGGCTCGCGGCGGATCCATGCGGACCTTCGCGTTTTCCTTCTGTCGCGGGGCGGAATGCTGGCCGCGGCGGCGACGATCGCGCAACTGGTCGCGGCGCACTTCGTCTTTTACAACCAGCCGGAGGGCGTCCGCACGGCGGTCGAGATAAGCGTCCTCTGCCGCGTCGCCGGCTGCGCCTGGTTTGCCGCCGCGGGGTTGATCCTCGCCTTCGGCGTCTGGGCCGCCCTGAAAAGGCCGGCCGCGCCCTGGGTCGGCTGGCTGGGGGCCGCCGCCGCCTTCGCTTCCGTCGCGAGCATGACCCTCTTCCGCGACGGCCTGCGCGACATCACCCTGCTGGGAAAGGGCTATAACGTGTGGGATCGCACGGTCGTGGCCAACTGGGGCGTCGTGACGATCTTCCTGGGGCTGTTCGTCGCCGGGCTGGCCATCCTCGGCTGGCTGGTCGCCGTGATGCTCCGCGCAACGCCGGTCGCAGAGGAGACGGTTGGATGAGCGACGCGACATTCAATCCCTTCGAGCCGGCGGACGATGCGACCCTTTCCCGCCACGTGCTGCTGCGGTTGGCCGTGGGCGGGGCCGGGGCCGTCTATCTGGCGGCGATGGGCTATCCCGTCTATCGCTATCTCGCCTCGCCGGTGGAAAAGGCCGACGCGGAGGCGGCAGTCACCGCGGTCACGCTCAAGGACGCCCAGCGGCTGCCGACCGCCAGCGCGCTGATCTTCAAGTTCGGTTGGCAGCCGGCCATGTTGATCCACCATCCGGACGGCACATGGTCCGCGTTCAGCGCGGTCTGCACCCACCTGGGCTGCACCGTGCAATACCAGCCGGAACTGCATCGCATTCATTGCGCCTGCCACGGCGGGGTCTATAACGACCGGACGGGCGCCAACGTCTCCGGGCCGCCGCCCAGGCCGTTGCGCAAGTATGACGTGAAACTCGTCGCCGACGGCGGCATTGTCGTTTCCAAGGTTTACGCGCCATGAGCACAATCGGTTCTTCACTTTACGCCTGGGCGGACGAGCGGCTCGGGCTGAGCGAGCTGGCCGACTTCGCGCGGAAGAAAACCGTCCCTTGGCATCGCCGCACGGCCTGGTATTACTGGGGCGGCGTGGCGACGTTTTTCTTCATCGTGCAGGCCGTGACCGGCGTGCTGCTGCTGTTGTACTACCAGCCCGGCCCGGACAGCTACGAGTCCGTGCGGCACATCACCTACGACGTCAATTTCGGCTGGCTCGTGCGTTCGGTGCACGCTTGGGGCGCGAACTTGATGGTGATGGCCGTGTTCGTGCACATGTTTTCCGTCTTCTTCATGAAGGCCTACCGCAAGCCGCGGGAGTTCGGCTGGTGGAGCGGCATGGCGCTCCTCTTGGCGACGATGCTCTTCGGCTTCAGCGGCTACCTGCTGCCGATGGACCAACTCTCCTACTTCGCCACCCGGGTCGGCTTGGCCATTCCCGCCTCCGTGCCGGTCGTCGGGCCGACGTTGGCCAGCCTCGTGCGCGGCGGGCCGGAGGTCGGCGAGGCCACGGTGCAGCGGTTCTTCACGCTCCATGCGGTGCTGTTGCCGGCGGCCTTTGTCGCCGTGCTGACCTTCCACTTGTGGCTGGTGCAGAAGCACGGCAACGCCGTGCCGCCGTCGGAGGAGGCCAAGCCGCGCTGCGATCGCAAGGCGATTCCCTTCGTCCCGAACTTCCTCGTCCGCGATTTCGGCGTCTGGCTCCTGGCCTTCAACGTCCTCTCGGTGCTGGCGCTGATGGTTCCCTGGGGCCTCGGCCCGCAGGCCGACCTCTTGAAACCCGCGCCGCTGGGAATCCACCCCGAGTGGTATTTTATGAGTTCCTTCCAAATGCTGAAAGTTTTCGGCGCCTGGTTTCCCGGAACGGCCGGCGAGATGATCGGCATGGCGGTGTTCATCCTCGGGCTGGTCTTGTGGTTGCTCGTGCCCTTGTACGATGGATCGAGCGCCTCCGGGCGGCGCACGATCCGCGCGACGTGGTTTGGACTGTTCGTCCTGGCGGTGCTCTTGGCGACAACGATTTGGGGATATGCGGCCTTGTACAGTTGAGAGTTGAGAGTTGAGAGTTGAGAGACGGCGGTCAGCTTTCAGCAGTCGGCTTCTCTTGCCGATAGCTGATCGCTGATCGTTTTGTTGTCCGACTCTCAACTCTCAACTCTTAGCTCTCAACCTGGCGTCCTCCGTGGCGTTGGACCCTGGAAAACAGGTGAATCGAGCATGAATTATCCGTTCTGGGACGTGCCCTACATCGGCAGCGGTTGGGTGGTCGGCGGCATCGCCATTTTCCACGTCATGATCGCGCTGTTCGCCGTCGGCGGCGGGACGTACCTCGTGTTGGCCGAACGCAAGGCCATCCGCGAGAACCGCCGCGACTGGCTCGCCGCGCTGCGGGGCCACTCGAAATTCTTCCTCATCTTCACCGGCGTCTTCGGGACCGTGTCCGGCGTGGGCATCTGGTTCGCCATCGGACTGGCCAACCCCGAGGCCACCAGCGCGCTGATCCACAACTTCGTCTTCGGCTGGGCGATGGAGTGGGTCTTCTTCATCGTCGAATTGAGTTCCGCCGCCGTCTATTATTCCACCTGGGGCCGGATCGGCGACGCCCTGCACCTGAAGGTCGGCTGGCTCTACGCAATCTCTTCGCTCTGCACGCTGGTCATCATCAACGGCATCCTCGCGTTCATGCTCACGCCGGGCGATTCGTGGCTGGCCGCGGCGGGCACGGGTCAGGAGGCGAGCCGCTTCTGGCAGGCCTTTTTCAATCCCACGTACTGGCCCAACCTTGCGGTCCGCTGCCTCGTCTGCGCCTCGTTGGCCGGCGTCTGGGCGCTGGTCACGTGCAGCCGCATCGACGCCGCGAAGGAGCCGGAGCTGAAAACCTCGCTGGTGCGCTGGAGCGCCCTCTGGCTTGTCCCCGCCTTCATCCTCCTCCCCGCGGCGATGCTCTGGTATTTGTGCTGCGTGCCCGAGTCGCAGCGGGCGCTGCTGCAACTGGGCATCTCGACGATCGGCAGCGGGTTGTTTACGCAGGTCACGCGCGTGGCGCTGGCCGTCCTCCTGGCGTCGGCGACGATCGTCGCGTACACCTACGTTTTCGCCTGGCGCACGCCCTTGCAGTTTCGTTTCGGCCAATCGCTGGTTGTCGTCTTGCTCGCGCTGGTCGCCACGGCCTCCGGCGAATACGGCCGCGAACTGCTCCGCAAACCGTACGTCGTCGGCAAGTATATGTATTCCAACGCCGTCCGCGTCGGCGACGTCCCACGGCTCAACGCCGACGGCTATCTTCCGCGCTCGCTTTGGACCAGTCCCCGCGCGGACGCGACGCTCGCCCGCGGCGCGGCGATGTTCCGCGGCCAGTGCATGGCCTGCCACACGGTCGATGGGTATCGCTCGATGAAACGCCTTCTCGGCGAGCGGAACCGCGAAGGGATCGACAATTTCCTCGCCGTGCTCCACGCGCACAAGCCCGACTCGCCTTACTACGCCTTCATGCCCTGGCTGGCGGGCACGAAGGACGAGATCGCGTCGCTGGCGGCCTATCTGGCGACGTTCAACGGCGGCGAGGCCGCAAAACTCGCAAAGTAAAACCCGGCTGCGGTTGGCTGGCGCTGGCGTTGCCGGCGTGGGGCGCCGCTTGCCCTGTCCCTGTTTCCGCTGCACGCTGGCGAGGCCGGCGCGACCCAACGTCAGAGCCCTATTTCTTCCCCTTTCTCTAGCCCAGGCATTTATGCCTGGGACGCAGATCGCGCGTACCGCCGCTGCCCGATTTCCCCCGTCCGCCGCCGACGGCGGCGGACGGGGGAAATCGGACGCGGGTTTCGGGGGCCTAGATCCCAGCCATAAATGCCTGGGCTAGAGAAAACGGCCGAGAAGACGCCTATTCCCGCGGCGCGGATTTCCATAGCTGATGCCCAAGGAACAGCAGCCAGACGGCCGCAATTGCCGCCGCCGCGAGCCGGTGCGGAAGGGCGGCCAAAGCGAGGAGGCTCAGGAACAGGACCGTGACCGCCATGGCGCCCCAGAAGGGCCGCGTCGCCCCCGGCTCCGTGCGCGCCGCCGTCTCGTCCTCAGCCGATTCCTCTTCACAGCCAGCGTTGACTTCGCCGCCGGCCGCCTGCCCGAGGGATGGTTCATCTTCGATCGCCGCCAAGGCGGCCTCGGCGGCGGGCAAGTCCGCGGACTTCACCATCACGACGATGCTGTCGTGGGCCCCCTCGGTGGGAATGCCGGCGGTAAACCCCCCCACCGCCGTCGCCGCAATGCCGGAATCCACCAGCCGCAGCACCACCAGGCTGGCCTCCATCTCGCTGGCCACGCGCGTGAGAACCGAAAGCGTGTCAGGTTGCTCGGCCATCTTGTTTCTCCGGACGCACATTCGACCCTATGCCATTGTAGCGACTTCCTTGCGTGGGGCCAATGCGGCGTGTTAAACTCGGGGCTTGAAAACGCTGTGACAACAAGGAGCCAAGTGATGAGCAACGTCGCATTTCTCAGGCTGCTATTGGCGGGGGCCGTCGCGAGCCTTGCCGCGGCGGAGGCCGACGCGACGCCACCTCAGGCCGACGCGGTGCGGGCGACCGTCGATTGCGGCGCCGTGGTCAACGTCATGCGCGGCGGCATCGGCGCCTCCTGGCACGCCATGGAAACGCCCATCCCCATGGGACACTGCGGCAGCGGCTGGGGCGCTTATCCGCCCGCCGAGGACCAACGGGCGTGGCGGCAGATTTATCGCCACGCCGAATGGCTCGGCCTCGATTGGAACCGCGTCGAATTCGAACAGCGGATTTACGAGCCCGAGCGGGGGAAGTTCACCTTCGACAGTCCCGAAATGCGGATTCTGTATCGCATCCTCGACTGGTGCGAGAAGACTCACTCCGACGTGTTCTTCCAGCAGATGTGGTGCAATGCCGCCTGGCTTGCCTATCCCGAGTTCCGCGACGACCCCACGGCCCGGGTACACAGCGCGCCGGTCGATATGGACGCCTTTGCCGACGGCCTGGCGACGCTCGTCGAGCACCTAGTGAAGCATCGCGGCTACACCTGCATCAAGTGGCTGTGCATCACCAACGAGCCCGGCTACTGGTGGCTGGCGCCGCCGAATCGGCAGCTTCCGCTGAAGCCGGGCCTGGAGGCCGTCCGCCGCGCGTTGGACAAGCGGGGATTGAAGCTGCCCCTGTCCGGGCCGGACTTTTGCGACGGCGTTCCCCCTGTCGCTCCGCCGAAAGGCCTCAACTTTCTCGACCTGCTCGGGGCCTACGATTTTCACGAGTACGGCACGGACTTCGATGTCCGCACACACGGGCGGCTGGTCAAAGTGGAGCAGACCACGGCAGCGTGGACGAACTTCGCCCATGGCGAAGGCAAGCCCTTCTTCCTTTCCGAGTTTGGCTCGATGTCCTACGGCTGGGTCCCCGACAAACCCGGCCCAGGCTGCCCCGAAGCGGCGCTTGCCACCAGCGAACTGGTCCTCCGCATGGCCAACGCCGGCGTGGACGGCTTCAACCGCTGGAGCTTCCTCAACCGCGGCGATTTCGACGGGCAGTGGCAAATGATCGAGACGTGGGACGTGCAAAAGAAGAAACTGCTTTCCGACTTTACTCCGCATCCAAACAGTTATTTTTGCCTCGGGCTCCTGCCCCGTTTTACGGCGAAGCATTCCGCCGTCCTTCGCAGCCGTGTCGAGGGCGGCAAGCTCGACGGTTGGCAGCGCGTGTTTTGCGCCGCTTTTCGCAGTCCCCGGGGAAACCTGACGCTGGCGGTGGTCAACGACGCCCCGATCGATTTCCCGATTGCCTTGACGTTGCAAGGGCTGACGACCCCGACGCCGCTTTATCGCTATCGCTACGGCGAGGCCCAGCGCGACCGCGTGGACGTTCGCGTCAACCCGCAGCGCAAATTCACCCTGACCGCCGCGGCGGGCGAAGTGCGCGATTCGCTCCCGCGGAACAGCTTGACGATCTACAGCAGCTACAAGCTGGCGCACGACAGCCCGGGCGTGATTGCGGAGTGATTGCACAGGCGCGGCGGATTTGCGACCTGCGGATTGACGAAACCGATGCGGGCAACTAAACTGGGGGTTTGCGAGTGTTGGCCAGGGCGTAGGCTCGTCGGCAAGCTGCCGCTGGCGGGGAACGGGGCGCCCTCGGCCGCGCCAGCGAAGTCGTCCGTCGCGGGAGAGATTTGCGTTGAAGAAACTCCTTCTCACCACGCTGAAGTTGCTCTTCTCTGTGGGAATCATCGCCTTCTTGTTCTATATTGCCCTGCGGACGCCGCGGGGCCGACAGGCCTTCGAGAAGATGCTCGGCGATAAGAAGCACTGGGATATTCTCGCCGCCTCGGCGGCCGTCATGGGCACGGCGATCGTCTTGACCTTGATCCGCTGGTGCTACCTGGTCCGCGCCCTGGGCGTCCCCTTGCGGATGAAGGACGCCCTGCGGATCGGGTTTGTCGGCTATCTGTTCAATCTGGCGCCCATGGGAATCGTCGGCGGCGACGTGGTGAAGGCGATTATGCTCGCCTGGGAAAATTCCGGCTGTCTCGGCAAGTCGGTCGCCTCGGTGATTATGGATCGCGCGATCGGGCTGTACATCCTCTTCGTCGTCGGCTCGGCGGGAATCTTGCTGACGGGCTTCTACTGGCGACCGACCACGGGCGCCATCCACTTCGTTTGCCAATTGATGTTGGCGGCGACGGCCTTCGGCACCGTGGTCATCGGCGTCATCCTGGCCACCCCGATTCTCGACGCCCGCTGGGTCCGCGCAATGACCCGGCTGCCGAAGGTCGGAGCGGCCATCGACAGCCTGCTGATCGCCTTTCGCATGTATCGCGGCGATCGCGCGGTGTTGTGTCTTGCCTCGCTGATGACGGTCGCCGTGCATTGCCTGTTGGCGGTTTCGCTCTGGCTGATCGCCCTCGGGCTTCCCGGCGGCGTGCGGCCGCTGGCCGACCATTTCATCATTTATCCGGTCAGCGGGGTGGCGAGCACGATTCCCCTGTCGGCCGGCCCGTTCGAGATTTTTTACGTGTCGCTGTACGCCAACGTCAACCTGATCGGGCCGATGCCGGAAAGCAAGGCGCCGGTCGTCGCGCAGGCGTTTGTCAACGCGCTGGTGTACCGGCTGATCACCATTCTTCTGGCCTTCGTCGGCGTTCTCTACTATCTCGGCGCGCGTCGCGAGATTGCCGCGGCGGAACACGAAGCGGAAGAAGAGGGGCATGCGGGCGGCCGCGAGGATATAGGGGCGTTGGCATGAGCGACGGCGCGGTCGGACAATGCGGTTGCGGAAGCGACTGCCGCGGAAACGGACCGCGGCTGATCTGGTTCGCCGATCCCTTGGTCAGCGCTGCTTGGGCCGGCGTTTTCGGCCAGACTGCTTCGCAGCAGAATCGACGTTTTGCGTCATCGGCGCGGAAGACTGTGGCGGTGGAAGGACCGGAGCAACGCGACGCCGCCAAAGGCCCACGCCGACCCATCCCACACAAACCGCCAGGCCGACGGCCGCCAACCGCAGGCCCCAGGCGAAACTGGCCGGCTCGTAGCGGAACTCCAGCCTCGCTTGGCCCGGATTGACTTCCACCCCGCGCAGGGCGTGATCGGCGCGGAGAATCGGCACGCGCCGGCCGTCGAGATAAGCGTTCCAGCCCTTGTCCCATAAATCGGCCAACACGACCAGTCCGCGGGTCTGCATGTTCGTCGCGATCGTGACCCGGCTGGGGATTTCGTCAACGATCTCCGCCGTGCCTCGGCAGACGGCGGGCAAATCGACCGGCGTTTCGACATAGGCGACTTGCCGCGGATCGAACGCGGTCGAAGCCATCGCCGCAAGTCGCCGCTTGTCGTCTTCGATTGTCTCCACGCTTTCCGGCACGAAGGCCCGGGGCAATGCCCGGAGGTTCGTCCACACCCAGCAATCGTCGCCGACAAAATCGGGATGGACCCCGGGCGGCGGCGAGCCGCGAAAGGGGACGTAGCGGACGTTGAGCAGGTCGAGAATGGGATGCAAGTGAATTTCGCCGTTGGGCTGCCGAATGAACGTCGGTCTGAGAAACTCGGTCAAGGCGTAGGGAGGTCCGAAGGATTTCGGGTCGCCGGCAAGCGTGAGCAATTCGACGAAACGCATGGGATCGACGGCGTCGTAGCCGCGAACGTCTCCGCAAGCCCTGCGTCTGCGCCAGCGTGGCCGACAACCAACCAAACGGCATGACCCGGCCCGGCGGCTTCGCCTCGGCCACTTTCTGCAAGACAGGGTTTTGCGGATAGTTCAGCGACCAGTCGCACTGGGCGCTGCGGTTATAGGCGAAGCAAAGCAAGTCGGCCGTCAGCAGGAACCCCAGCAGCGGCACAAACCACCACCGAGGCTTGACCTGGCGAAGCAAGGCAATCCAGCCGCCCACGGCCAGACCGGCCAACAGGGCGCAGCGGGCAAAGTAAAGGACGAACGACCCTTGGGCGGCGTGCACGTCGTCCAGGGTCGTGATCGACGCGTACGATCCCCCGCTGCGGACGAGGTTTTCCAGTGAGATCGATCCATTCGACGTGGGGATGGTCAGTTCGGGCGGAACCACGGTGCGAATGAAGCAATAGCCAAACACCCCCGCCGTCAGGATGGACGGCAACCAGAACCAACGGCGGCGCGGCAACCGACCATGGCTCAACGATTCCAAGCCCTCGGCCATCATCGCCACGATGGCAAACGACGCGGCGAACGTCCAACGATTGTGCGAGAGCATATTCAGCCCGGGCATGCGCAATAGGGACACCAGGCCGGGAATGTCCAGCACCCAAGCCAAGGAGAGGAAGATGAGGATCAGCCAGAAGGCGTTGACCGAGCGGTGTCGCCGGCTGCACCAGGCCAGCGGCGCGATCAGCAATGTCGCCAGCAAGCCCGCATACGCCGCGGCCGAACTTTCCAGTTGATTCCCTTGGCCCGGAACGTAGAGGGAAAAACTGCCGCTTTGCTGGGTGCCATATATATCAGGCAAGACGACCTCCGGCAGGGCGGGCAGGCCGACGGGCGGCCGCTCTTCCTCTCCTTCGCTCCGCCGGGCCATGCGGGCGCCGCTGTGGGTGTATTCCAGGAACGGCAAGAAATAGGGCGCGGCGAGGAGGAATCCAAGTCCCCAGCCGGCCACCAGCGCGACCCCGGCGCGGAGGGCCGGGCCAAGGATCGGCGCGGCCGTCGCCTGCGCCGCCGCGGCGGCTGCCACGCCTTGACGTGGACGCTGCCCGCCGCGGAAATGCCGCGCTCCGAATCGCTCTGCCAGCCACGGCTTGATGTATTGGTCGAACCAGCACCAGACGGCGTACAGCCCCGAGGTTAGAAGAATCTGTGCGGCAACGTCCGTTTGGCCGCTGACGACGACCAGAAACGTCGCTCCTCCCAAGGCGACGCCGGCCCAGGATCGCGCCGCCCGCACGGTCTTGTCCACGCCCAACAGCAGCCAAGGAAACCATGCCAAGTTGTAAGGCATGCCGAATCCTTGCCAGAGGACGAAGAATCCCGTCAAGGGATAACACCAAGCGGCGATCACGCCGGCGGAAAACCGACCTGAAGCACGCGGCGGCAAAAGACGTAGGTCCCGGCCCCCGCGATCAACGCCGTCAGCAACTGCAACCAGGGGTAAACCGCCGGGGAACTCACAAAAATCGCCAGAAGGTAGAAGGGAGACAGTCTGGGCGAGAGGTTTGGCGCGCCGCCGAAGAGAAACGTCCTCCACATCGGCCAGCGGCCGCTATGAATCTCTGCGGCGTCATAGCGACGTCCCGGTTCGCCGATTCGAACAAGGTCGGAGCGCACCCAATTGTGAAACGCCGGCTTTTCGCCGCGGGCCATGGGGATGAGGTCCCCATTCAGTTTCAGCAGATCGAGGGGAAGCAAAACTTTTTGCCCGCTCAACGACGGCCAGAAGAGAATCACCTGGGCGAGAACGACGCCGGCAAGCACGATTGTCGCGTTGATTGCCGGACCGCGGGGTTTTTCCCAAAATGCACGCAATCGTTTGCTCCCGCTACTGCCATTGATCGATTTTGATGTTCGCCTCGGCGACGCCGAATTCGCCCTTTAGCCGGGCGGCGAAGGCGTCGATCATGGCCTGGGGACCGCAAAGATAATACACCGCGCGGGCCGCCAACGGCAGGGATCGGCAAGCGGCCTCCAAATCGATCCGGCCCGGCAAAACCCCGCCGGCGGCGCCGCATTCGGCATAGTATTTCACCTGGAAGTTGGCGAACTTGGCGGCGCACCGCTCGGCCAGTTCACGAAAGACCAACAGCTCGGGCTGCCGTGCGCCGTAGTGCAGTTGCACCCGCCCCGCCATCCCCTTGTTCAGTGCGTCTTCCATGAAGGCGACGAACGGCGTGACGCCGGTGCCGCCGCCGACGAGCACGACGTCCGTTTCCGGCTCCGTCCGCACCACGAACTCGCCATAGGGGGCCTTCATGAAGACCTTGCTCCCCGCTTTCAACTCCTGCAGAATCCGATGCGTGAATCGCCCCTTGGCGGCGATGGTCAGGCGGATTTGCTCCTGGTTGCCGCCGTTGGCGATGGTGAAGACCCGCGATTCCGGCCAGTGTTCCGCGGGATTGTAGGCGTCCAAGGCGAGGTGGAGGAATTGGCCCGGCTTGTGCCGCGGACGCTTGTCGAGATAGCGAAACTCGAAGGTGGCCACGTCGGCGGAATGCCGCACGATCGAAGTCACTTCCGCCGAGAATTTGATCGGTGTCGCCATGGCGTCGGATGACAAACGAGGGGCGTCGCTCAGTGTTCCCGGAAAAACGCGCGGAACGTCTCGATCATATACTCCAAGTGCCGCTGGCTCAAGCCGGGGTAGACGCCGACGAAAAATGTGTTGTTCATAATCGCGTCGGTGTTCGGAAGCGCGCCGACGATGCGGCAGTCGATGTCCCGATAGGCGGGATGGCGGGTCAAGTTGCCGCAGAACAGATTGCGGGTTTCGATCTTCGCCGCTTCGAGAAACGCGGTCAACTCATTGCGCGCATAACCCGCCCCCTCGCGCACCGTCGCCACGAAGCCGAAATAGGAGGGCTCGCTCCGCGGCGGCGTGACGGGCAGGATCAGCCGATCGGCATATGGCTGCAAGGCGTCGCGGAGAATCTGCCAATTCCGCCGCCGCGCGGCCACAAAACCGTCGAGCTTGCGAAGCTGCGCGCAGCCGATGGCCGCCTGAATGTCCGTCACCTTCAAGTTGTAGCCGATGTGCGAATAGACGTACTTGTGGTCGTAGCCGTAGGGAAGCGCGCCGAACTGCTGGCTGAATCGCTTGCCGCAGGTGTTGTTTTCGCCGCCGCTGCAATAGCAATCGCGCCCCCAGTCGCGGAAGGAGCGGGCGACGCGGGCCAACTGCTCGTCGTCGGTCGCCACGGCGCCGCCCTCGCCGAGGGTGATTTGGTGCGCCGGATAGAAGGAGAAGGAGGCCAGGTCGCCGAACGTCCCCAGCGGTTGCCCGTCCAACTTGGCGCCCAAGGCGTCGCAACAATCTTCGACGAACCACAACCCGTGCTTCCGGCACAACGCGCGCACGGCGGCCGCGTCGAAGGGGATGCCCATCGTGTGGGCCATCATCACCGCCTTCGTCCGCGGCGTGACCGCGGCGGACACGGCCTCGACCGTGGGGACGTAAGTTCCCAGCTCGACGTCGATGAAGACCGGCACGGCGCGGTTCTGAATGATCGGATTGACGGTGGTGGGAAAACCGGCGGCCACCGTGATCACCTCGTCGCCCGGGCGGACGCGGCGGTCGCCCAGCGAGGGCGAGCTGAGCGCGCTGAAGGCGACGAGGTTGGCCGACGAGCCGGAGTTGACCAGCAAGGCGGAGTCGAGCCCCAGCCGGGCGGCCAGTTCGCTTTCAAATTCCTCGGCGAACCTGCCCGCGGTAAGCCAGAAATCGAGGCTGGCGTCAACGGCCTGGACGAGTTCGTCGGCGTCGAAGACGCGGCCGGCGTAGCGGACGACCGTTTCCCCGGGGATGAAGTCCCGCGGGGCGAAGGCCGCTTGATGGTAGTCGGCGACCAGGCGGAGGATTTCCTGGCGTTTTTGCCGCAAATCTTGCATCACATTGCTCCTAGCCGCTCTCTGTGGGAGCGGCGATTTCCTTCCGTCTAAGGAAATGCCGGCGAATGCCTTTCCAGTTTTCGTTGCGACGGGCGATTTTCCTATTCTCGCACATCGACCGGGAGACGGCAAGAGAACGCGCGGGCGTCCGGGAAGCCGCCTTAGAGGATCCTTTCCGCCCCGCCTTTCGCGGCAAACGAGAATCGTTTGTGCCCGACAAAGCTCATCAGCACCGTCCCGACGGTGAGCATTGCGCCGGCGACGTAGGGGGCGGAACGGTGCAGCCCGACGACATGCTCAAGCAGGTAAACCACGATCGGCAACAGGGCCAGCCCGACCAGCATCGCCGTCCCGTAGACCACGTAGCAGCGGAGGTATTCGCGGAGGTAGTTGCCCTTGGTCCTGAAGACGAACCACTTGTAGCCGAAGAAGGCGACGGTGATCGCCCCCACGTTGCCAAGCACGCTGGCGGCCATGTAGGCGTAGGGAACAACGCCGGTGAGCAAGTAAGTCAACGCCGCGAACAGGCTATAGCCAAACAACGTGTTCCAGGCGCCGACGATCAGGTAGCGGAGGACCTGGGCGGGCGGGAAATGGCGCAGGAGGCGGCCGGGCGGAGAGAGTTGGCTGTCACTCGTCAAAGTTGATCCGTTCCTTTTCAAAAACGAGCGGCCGGTGCAACACTTGCGTGTGAATGAAACCGATGTATTCGCCGAGGATGCCGATGAAGAACAACTGCACTGCGGAAAAGAAGAATATGCCGATCACCAGCGGCGCCATGCCGACCTGAAAACTGTTCCAGAAGAGAAGCTTATAGATGAAATAGCCGAGGGCAAACAATAAACTGACGGCCGAGATGGCAAAACCCAGCATCGTCGCCAGGCGCAACGGCACCTTCGAGTGGCTGGTGATGCCCAGCATCGCCATGTCGTAGAGCGTGTAGAAGTTGTTTTTCGTAATGCCTCGCTCGCGGCGGTTCTGCGTGTACTCGATTTTGACGGTCGGGTAGCCGATTTCCGAGACCATGCCCCGGCCGTAGGGATACGGATCGTTCATCTGCCGCATGGCTTCAATAATCGTCCGGTCGTAAAGCCCGAAGCCGTAGAAGTTGTTCGTCAGTTGGATTTCCGACAGGCGGCCGGCGATGTAGTAGTAGAGCCGACGAATGGCGAACATGAGCGGATGCTCTTTGCTCCGCTTCTTTACTCCCATGACCATCTTCGCCCCCTGCTCCCATTTTTCGAGGAAGACGGGAAGGAGGCTCAGGGGGTCCTGCAAGTCGGCGACGACGGGGATGACGGCGTCGCCGCGGGCTTGGAAGACCGCGTGCATCGGCGAGCGGATATGGCCGAAGTTCCGGCTATTGACGATCACTTTGACGTTTTTGTCGTCCGCCGCCAGGCGCCGCAGAATCTCCACGGTCCGATCCGCGGAGCAGTTGTCGATGAAGATGTGCTCGTAACGATAGTTGCCGAGCGAGTCGAAAAGCTCCTTCACCTTGCGGTACGTGTTTTCGACGTTCTCTTCTTCGTTGTAGCAAGGCGTGACAATGCTGATGAGCTTCATGATCGGTTGACCTTCCAAGTGGAGACTTTTGTCATTCATGGTTTGGGTTTCTTGCCGCAGCGATCTCCCCTGCCCCCGTCAGTCCACGCGCGTCCGCGCCAGGGCCTGCAACATCCGGCCCGACGCCATGTACGTCGGCGCGGCGGCTGTCGTGCACTCGATGACGTCGAAGCCCGCCGCGCACAACAGTGCGGCAAGCGATTTCTCGTTGAAATAGTTGAGGTGCTCGTGACACTTCATGATGCCCAAGGGCGGGATCAGATTGGTTTTCAGCCGCACGACGGTGGAGAAAAAGTCCACCGCCGTCAGCGCCGGCGGACACCGCAGCAGCCCGGCGATGTACCGCTCAAACAGCTTTCCCCGGCCGGCGAAACGAAGGTCGTAGCGTTCGTACGGCAGCTCGACGTAGCAGAGCGAGGGGAGGCCGCCGCCCAGTTCCTTGACGATCGCAAGCGTCGCGCGGGTCGGAGCAATGCTCCAAGACGTGGCAGATCATCACCAGGTCGAAACGCCGCGCCGAAGCTCGGCCTCGGAGCCGATCTTTGTCACGCCTTTCACCGGGGCCGCGTCGGACAATTCGAACACGTATTTTTCCTTGCCGACCGCGTCCGGGATGAACTGGCCTTCGTCGCCGCCGTAATCCAGCGCCGCCGCGATCGTTCCGAGATCGACGTGCCTCTTGAGGAAGGCTTCGGCAACCTGCTTTCTCAGCGCGATCGCCGTTCCATCGTGTCCAACGCCCGTGTTGAACTTCCGCGTATACCAGAACTCGCAACGATGGCGGCTGCGAAAGTATTCTTCGCCCCGATAGCCGGTGTACAGCCTCTCGACTTCCTCGGGCGTGAGCCGCGAGTCGAAGAAGCGGAGGGAGCAGTTCCTGCACTCCATCAGCGAACACCGGAAGGGCGGCGTGCGGACGGCATACCAGGCGAGAAAGGGCGCCACAACCGCCGGGTACAATCGCAGGTCGCTGGATTGGCAGCACGGACACGAGTCAATTCGATACATTCTTCAGTCCTTCGCCTGCGGCCGCAACGCTCCTCACGGAGGAAAAATCCCCGGCGACTCGTTCTTCAAGCCGCCGTTCTTCCGCCTTTCATCGTTTCGTCCGTTGAGGCGTTGTCGATGAAAATGCGCTTGCACTTGCGCTTGCCGGGGGCGGCCAGCGCCGCTCTTGCCCGCCGGTTGACCGCCTCCACGCTTTCCGCCTCTTTGCAGCAGCCGGTTGTGACGCCGACCAGCTTCATGTGCGGGTCCCTGATGGGAATCGGGCATTGAGCCTGAACCACATGTTGGCCGCGGTCACAGTCCGCGTTGGTAGTAGCGGGATCGAAGCTCTTCGTCGTGCGCGTAGGGGCCGTCGACCATTTCGATCATAACGGGTTGGTTCTTCGCGCACGGGGCAATCATGGTTTCGTTGTTCATCAACTCGCGACAGGAAATTTGCCCCTTCTGCAAAGGAACCGCCAAGTACACGTCGGCCGAGGTGAGCGGGCTGCCCGCCGCCAGGTCGCGCACGGCGTAAACCCCGCGCACGAGACCGTCGAGATACGAGACTTCCTTCTCCGTGGGGATTCGCTTCTGCGTTCCCGGCGTGCCGCACATCGCCTTCGCCTTCTTGAAGGCGCGGAACCAGGCGTCGATCTGGCACGGAAGCGAGCAATAGGGAGAGACGGCCACGCCGTCCATCTCCACGTCGATGTGCCGCTCGAACGTCCGCGCCCCTTGGCGTAGGCGATGAGCATCGACGACGTCCAATCGCTGTGCTCGTGCGTCGAAAAGCCGATCACCTGGTTGGGGAAACGGGCCTGGAGGAAATCGATCTGGTTCATTTCCAGCTCGTTGTCCTCGCTCGGGTAGAGGGAGACGCAGTGGTTCACGGCCAGAGGGATGTGGCGGCCGTTGAAGAATTGCACCAGGTCTTCGGTGTCCTTCAGCGACGACCCGCCCAGCGAAGCGATGACCGGCAGCTTCGTCTTCGCGATCTTTTCGATCAAGACCCAGTCGTTGATGTCGGAGCTGGCGATCTTCAGCAGCTTGACGCCGAGTTCCACGCAGAGATCGACGGAGGCCTCGTCGAACGGCGTTGCCGCGGGGATGCAGCCGTTCTGGTGGATGGCGCGGGCGAGTTCGGCGTAGTCGGCTTTCGCCAGCCGCGTGTCGAGCGTCTTCTTGATGTAGCGGACGTCGGTTCGGCCGACAAAGTCTTTGTGGATGAAGGAGTCCACGTCGCGCAACTGCAGCTTGATCGCCGCCTTCATGTTGTTGAAGCGGACGACGCGGCCGAAGTCCCTGACGATCTTCAGGCCGCGCTCCAACTTTCCCCAATGGTTGTTGGCCATTTCGAGGACGAACAGCTCATCGAAAATCGAATTCTTCACAGCGAAAAACCTCCCCGATCGATTTGAGAACCACGGTTGCCCCGCAGCGTCGCAGTTCGTTCGCCGCGCCATAGCCCGAGAGCACGGCGGCGGAGCGAACGCCGTTTTCCCGGGCCGCCCCGATGTCCGCCGGCGAATCCCCAACGACAACCGTCTTGTCTTTCTCCAGTTTCCATCGCTCGATCAAGCGGCGAACCATGGCCGTCTTGCTTCCCGTTCCCCCCGCAAAGGATTCGGGGGTGACCACGTCGCGAAAGCAGTCCCCCAGGGCGGTCCGTTGCAGGATTCGCGCCGTAGGCAAAGCCGGCTTATTCGTCGCCAATAGTATTATAGCACCCGCGGAGCGCAGGTGGTGCAGCATCTCGCGAACCCCCGGATAGGGCAGCGTGCGCTCCAGCGGGGAGTTGTCGTAGGCCTCGCGAAAGGCGGCCAGGACAGCCTGCAATCGCGGCGGCGGCAGTTCCGGGGTCAGCGCCCGGAGCATGTCCGCCACGGGTGGACCGACAACGACTTTGTCGATTATCCCCCCTGCCGCCACATCCAGCCCCACCGTCGCGTAGGCGCGGCAAATGCACGCGACGATGTCCCCTGACGAGTCCACGAGTGTGCCGTCGAGATCGAAAATCACGTTGTGCAGCGGCAGTCGCTTCGGCGCGTCCATGCTACTCGGGCTCCGCCAGCGGCTCGCTCGGCGCATCGCCGGAAAATTCGTCGCCGGCCAGCATATTCTCCGCGAGTTCTTCGCGGGAAAGAAACGGCGCCAAATCCTCCAGCGGCGGCGAGATGATGCGGCCGTCTTCCAACACCCGCGACGAGGATTTCGGCTCGAATCCCTGCTCCGGGTCGAGCATGACCTCGCAAAGGACCGGGCCGCGGCGGCCCAGCGCGGCGGGCAGTTCCTTCGCCGCATTCGCCCGCTCGATGCGGATCGAGGGGATGCCGAACGCCTCGCCCACGCGGACGAAGTCGGGGAACGACACGCCGCTGCCCGGCCCCTCGGCCACGAGCCTGCCGAAAAGGTTCCTTTGCGTTTGCCGCATGGAAAGGTAACCGCCGTTGTTGAGGATGAACAAATGGATGCTCAGGCGGTGATGCGCCACGGTCTGAAGCTCTTGCAGATTCATCATCACGCTGCCGTCGCCGGCGAGGCAAATGACGCGTTTTCCATCGCGGGCGACGGCCGCGCCGACGGCGGCGGGCAGGTCGTATCCCATCGAAGCGTCGCCCGAGTTGGCGAACAGGCGCTGCCCCTTGCGGATTGGCGCGACCTGGAACGGCACTACGCTTGCGGTCGCGTTGCCGCAGACCACCACGTCGTCGTCCGCCAGTTGCGCAAACAACTCGGCGATGAATTGATAGGGATTCAGCGGCCCCGCGCCGCTGCAGTGTCGCGGCAGGAGCACCGGGTAACGCTCCACGCGCTGTCGGCACCACGCCAGCCAGTCCGCGTGTCGCGAGGCGTCGCCGCCGCAAAGGTCGATTTGCCGCTCCAGTTCGGCGAGGAAGATCGCCAGGTCGCAGTGCACGGGCAGGTCCGGGCGGACCGTCGGTTTGCGCAGTTCCGCCGGATCGGCGTCAACTTGGATCTTGTAGGCCCCGGCGGCAAACGTCTTCCACGTGTAACCGACCTGGCGGATGTTCAGCCGCGACCCGAGGACGAGCAGCAGATCGGCGTTCTGCACGGTGAAGTTCCCCGGCCGATCGCCGATCGTGCCCGGCCGGCCGCAATAGAGCGGATCGCGGCTGTCCATCAAGTCGGGGGCCGTCCAGGCGGTCGTCACGGGAACGCCCAATTTGCCAGTGATTCGATCGAACAATTCGACCGCCCCGGCCAGGCGGACTCCCGTGCCCGCCAGCACGACGGGCCGCGACGATTCCTGAATCCTGCGGACGATCCGCCGGCAAACTTCGGGCAGGGCGGCCAGGTCCCACGCGGGGGCGTCCTCGTCCGCATCGCAGCCCGCGAGCGATTGCGGGTCGATCGGCGCCCCCTGCACGTCCAAAGGGATGTCCAGCCAACAGGGGCCGCATCGCGGCGTCGTCGCCACGCGCCACGCTTTCTCCAAATGATAGCGCACGCTTTCCGGACGGTCAACCATCGCGGCGTATTTCGTGATCGGCCGCGCGAGGCTGAGGATGTCCGCTTCCTGATCGCCGAGTTGCCGCAAGCCCGGCGTCTGCTGGAAGGCCATGCAGGTTTCCCGCTTCACCTGTCCGGAAATGATCAGCATGGGGATCGAATCCGTCCAGGCGCCGAAGACGCCGTTCAGGGCGTTGATGCCGCCGGGCCCCGTGGTGACGCTCAACACGCCGATCCGGCCGGAGACGCGCGCATATCCTTCCGCCGCCATCGCGCAAGCTTGCTCGTGATGGTTGCAGACATACTGGATGCGGCGCTGTTTGCCCAGCGAATCGTTCAAGTGCATCGCGCCGCCGCCGGGCAGCATGAACACGTGACGAACGCCTCGCTCCGCGAGGAAGTCGAAAACGTAGTCGGAGAGTTTCGTCAATGCCGCCATCGAAAGTCCTTCGGTCAAGGAGACGCCGGTTCCGCCCCGTAGAATCGCACCGTCCGCCGCATCGCCTCTTCGAGGGGAACGAGAATGTCCAGGTGCAGTTCCCCTGCGCGGGCGATCGAGGGGACGTAGCGCGCCGCCGACCGGCCGGCAACCGCCGCGCCGACAATTTGCACGCCGACGCCGCCGAGCAGTCGCCCGATGCGGCTCGCGAGGTCGGCCAGGTCGAGCCCCTCGTCGGAGCCGACGTTGTACGCCCGGCACGATTGACCCCGGAAAAGTATAGTCCACAGCCAAACGGCGAGGTCGGCGGCGTACATGTAGGAACGATAGGGCGTGCCGTCGCCCTGGACGACGATTGGCCCCCCCGCCAGGGCGTCGCGAAGGAAGTTGCCCACGGCGAAGTTCAGACTCAACGGCAAATACGGCCCCACGAATGCAAAGCAACGGGCGATCTTCGTCTCCAAACCATACTCCTGAGCATACATCATGCCCAAGAACTCGGAAATTCGCTTGGCGTGCCCATACCCCGTATTGGGGTTCATCGTCTCTGGGCTCCCCGCGTAATCGTCGGGTATGTGCGTCATTTCCGCCGGTTGTCGCCCGTACACCGCACCGGAACTCGTAAACAAGAATCGCTTCGCCCCGCACTGTCGGGCAAACTCCAAAACCCGCCGAGTTCCTTGGATGTCGCGGTCCAAGGCAGAGAGTCGCTCGATGGCAGAGGGTGAATCGTAATGTTCGGTCGCGGCGTGAATAACGTGGCTGAAACGCCCTGCGGGAAACTCGAATCGCTGCATGCTTCCTGCCTGAAAGGAGAGGCTCGGCTGTCCCGCCAAATGCGGCGCCTTGCGGAGCAGCGCGGCCGGATCTCGCGACAACACCAAGACCTCCGCGCCAAGGTCCAGTTGCTCATTGGCCCAAAGAAAACTTTCTATCAGCCACATCCCGAAGAATCCGGACCCGCCCGTAATGAACAGCCGCTCGCCGCGCAGTTCTCCCCACAGGTCGCGCGTGTGCGCGAGCACGTGGTCGAGATCGGAGGGCCAGAGAGACGGTGTGAACATGCCTAGAAAGCAGCCGCTGGTTGGTCTTCGTACGCCTGAATGTCCGCATGGCATGCCGACAGCATGTTCGGCGAACTGCCCTGAAAGAACCGCTGGAACCAATGGGCCGTCCGCTGCACGGCTTCCGCAACGCTCCATCGCGGCCGCCAGCCGAGTTGCTGGACCGCCTTGTCGATCGAGAGCCGCAGCACGTCGGCTTCGTGCGGCTGACGCGGATCGCTCGCGTCCTCCCACGACCCGCCGCCCCACGCCCGGAGGAACAATTCCACGAGGCGGCAGACGGGCAGTTCGTCGCCCGGCATGGGGCCGAAATTCCAGGCTTGCGGCCAGGCCGGATCGTCGGATTCGAGCATCCGCGCGGCCAAGGCGAGGTAGCCGGCCAGCGGCTCCAAAACGTGCTGCCAAGGGCGCACGGCGCGGGGATTGCAGCACCGCGCGGGCGGCCTTCGGCCAGGCAGCGAACCACGTTGACGAGGATGCGGTCCTTGGCCCAATCGCCGCCGCCGATGACGTTCCCCGCCCGAGCGGTCGCCAATTTCACTCCATGTTCGCCGAGGCGATCTGCTGGAAAGAACGAGCGGCGATAGGAGGCCGCGGCGATTTCTGCCATCCCCTTGCTGGCGCTGTAGGGGTCGTGTCCGCCCAGCCGGTCGATTTCGCGGTAGCCCCAGACTTGGCCGCAGTTTTCATAGCACTTGTCGCTGGTGACAACCACGACGACGCACGGCCGGCCCAGCCGCCGCACACCCTCGAGCAGGTTGACCGTCCCCAAGGCGTTGATCGCGAACGTCTCGCGGGGCAGCGCGTAGCTGTCGCGGACCAGCGGCTGCGCGGCAAGGTGGAAAACCACCTCCGGCGCGGACTCCTCCAGGGCGGCCGACAGACGCTCGAAGTCGCGGACATCGGCCTCATAGTGCCGCGTCAGCAGGTCGCCGACGCCGCTGGCGACGAAGTTGCTCGGCGCGGTCGGCGGCGGCAGCGCGTAGCCGGAAACCTTCGCCCCCAGGCGATGCAGCCAGATCGCCAGCCACGAGCCCTTGAAGCCCGTGTGTCCCGTGACCAGCGCCGAGCGGCCGGCCAGCGCGCTGCGTTGCGGTGCGTTCATCGCCAGACTTTCCACGGGGCTTGATTCGATTCCCACATGCGATTGAGTGATTCGTACTCGCGATAGGTGTCCATGGCGTAGAAGAAGCCTTCGTGGCGAAAGGCGACCAACTGGCCGTCGGCGGCCAGCCGCTCCAGCGGCTCGTGCTCCATGACGCAGCCTTCCGCCGCGTCCAGGTAATCGAACACGCGGCGATGGAAGACAAAATAGCCCGCGTTGATCCAGCCCTCCGACTGCGGCTTCTCCGCAAATCGCTTGACGCGGCCCTCGCCGTCGAGGTCGAGCACGCCGAAGCGGGAGACCGGCCGCACGCTCGTGACCGTGGCCAGCTTGCCGTGGCTGCGGTGGAACTCCAGCAGCTTGGCGACGTTGACGTTGGCCAGGCCGTCGCCGTAGGTGACGATGAACGTGTCGCCGTCAACGTAGCGCTGGATGCGTTTCACCCGGGCGCCGGTCATCGCGCTGGGCCCCGTGTCGGCCAACGTCACGCGGAAATCCTCCTCGTCGTGGACGCCGTGCCGCTGGATGTCGCGACGGCGCCCGAGGGTGACGGTGAAATCGTTGTTCATCGTCTCGTAGTTGAGGAAATATTCCTTGATCGCGTTGCCGCGATATCCGAGGCAGAGAATGAAATCGCGGAGTTCGTAGTGGGCGAAGATCTTCATGATGTGCCAAAGGATCGGCCGCCGGCCCACCTCGACCATCGGCTTGGGCCGAAATTCAGTCTCCTCGCGCAAGCGAGTTCCCAATCCGCCGCAGAGAATCACGACTTTCATCGCACTGGTCCGCCTTACGTTGCCTTCCGCTTCGCCGTCGCGAGATCGACAAGTGGCCCGAACAACAGGAGAAGACGCCCGGCAGGGCCGAAAACTCCATTTTACCTAAGGGGGCGAACTCTTGCAAACGGGGGGCACGGCCGCCTTCTGGCCACGCTTGCTGGAATCGGCTACATTTCATGGTTGAATGGCCGCGGCGACGTTGGCTCCGCGGCCATTTCTTCGGCAATCCTAATTTTTCCGTTACATTCCGCAAACTCGATGCTCAGCGTAAAGACCGTCGCCGCGTTTCTGGAAGCGTTCGCCCCAAGCCGGCTGGCCGAGGACTGGGACAACGTCGGCCTGTTGGTCGGCCGCAGCGATGCTTCCGTCCGCCGCGCAATGACCTGCCTGAGCATCACTCCGGCCACCGCCGCCGAGGCGATTCGCCGCCAGGCCGATCTGATCGTCGCCCATCATCCCCTGCCGTTTGCCGCCATGAAGCGTTTGACGTCCGAGACGACGGCGGGCCGATTGCTCTTGGACCTGATCGCCGCGCGGACGGCCGTTTACAGCCCGCACACCGCCTTCGATTCCGCCGCGGAGGGGATCAATCAGCGGCTGGCGACAGGGCTCGGCCTGCGCGGCGTCGTCCCCTTGCTGCCGCAGGCGGAAGGCCAAGGCGCGGGCCGCTGGGGATGGCTCGAAGAACCGCTGGCCCTGGGCAAACTGGCCGGCCGCGTGCAGGATTTCCTCGCCATCGAGCGATTGCAAGTGGTCGGCGAGCCGGAACGGACAGTCCGCACGGCGGCCGTCGCCTGTGGGGCCGCCGGCGAACTCCTCCCCGCCGCCCGATCGGCCGGCTGCGACTGTATGATCCTCGGCGAGACCCGCTTTCACACCTGCCTGGAGGCGGAAGCCTGCGGCCTCGGCCTGATCCTGCCCGGCCATTTCGCCAGTGAACGTTTCGCCGTGGAATGTCTCGCCGCGGTCTTGTCGCGGCAGTTTCCCACGCTGGAGATTTGGGCCAGCCGCGACGAGCGCGATCCGCTGCGCTGGCTCGGACGGTGACGCAAACCGCGGATGCCGGCGCGCCTCTTGTTGCCTGCCGCGGCGGCGACTTACAATGGGATGCGTGAGCGACACCACCAGCGAAGACGTTCGGATCGGCGACGCCGCGTCCGGCGGCTTGGGGCACAACCTGGTGCGCGCTGTCCGCGGCGGCCTATGTCGCCTCGAACATCTGCATGCGCCGCGTCGACGCCTTGCACGTGGACGCCGTCTGGGCCATCTGCTGCAAGGAGTCGCTCACCGCCATGCTCGTCGCGCCGCTGTTGCTCGCCCAGGCCGCCCGCGGCAGGCGAGTCCTCCCCCCGCCGCGGACGCTGGCGTTGCTGCTCGCGGTCGGACTGGTCGTCGAAATCGGGGGAAACATCGGCTGTCAATGGGCCTTCGGCGTCGTCGGCCTGGCCTCGGTCATCTCGCTGAACGTCGGGGCGATGCTCATCGCCAGCGCGGCCATGGGGGCCTTGCTGCTCGGCGAGGCCGTCTCGCCGCGGACCGCCGTCTCGCTCGGACTGTTGGTCTTGTCCGTCGTCGTTTTGAGCGTCGGCGCCGGCGACGTTGGCCGCTGCGTGGCCGCCGACGCGACCGCCTCGGCCGCCGCCGCCGCCGTGGCCCTGGTCTGCTTCGCGGGCGTCGTCTACGCCGCATTGGGCGCCGTCCTCCGCCGCTCCCTCGCCGCGGCGCACACCTGGAGACTCTCGTATTTCTCATCCCGTTCACGGGAATGCTCAGCCTCGCGCCCCTCGCCTTTTGCCGCTTGGGCTGGCGGCCTCTTGCCGAAACCACCGCGCCGCAGTACGCTTGGATGGCTGTCGCCGGCGTCTGCAACCTCGTCGGCTTCGTCGCCTTGAACAAAGGCTTGCAGTTGACAACGCTCGTCCGCGCGAATACGCTCAACGCCTCGCAGGTGGCCATGGCCGCCTTGGCCGGCGTGCTGCTGTTTCAGGAATCGCCCAGCGTGTGGCTGTTGGCGGGCGTGAGCTTGACCATCGTCGGGATTTTTTTCATGGACGCCCCGTCCGCCAGCCAAGCGACCGATCAACACGTGTAACCTGAGGAACCGTTTCCCGCCGCAGTTCCTTTTTCCCGGGAGAATCCCATGCCATTTTACGCTACGCACGCCTTTCACGCGCCGCTGTTGGCGCTGTCGCTGGTCGTCCTGGCGGCGGCCGCGGCGGCGGCCAAGTCGCCCGCCGAGGACCAGTTCCAAGCCGCCGTCTTCCACGACGGCAAGGAGTCGCTGCCCTTTCGATTGCTCGCGCCGTTGAATTACGACGCGAAGAAGCAGTATCCGGTGGTGTTGTTTCTGCACGGGGCGGGCGAGCGGGGCGCGGACAACCACGCGCAGTTGCTCCACTTCGCGGCGATTTTCGCCGCGAAGGAGAACCGCGAAAAATACCCCTGCTTCGTCGTCGCGCCGCAGTGCCCTGCCAATCAAAAATGGTGCGACGTTGATTGGTTCGCCGCAAGCCACATCATGCCGGAGAAACCCGCAAAGCCGCTGGCCTTGGCGATAAAGCTCCTGGCGGACCTAGAGAAGCGCTACAGCATCGACCCGGCGCGGCGGTATGTGATGGGGCTTTCCATGGGCGGATACGGGACGTGGGACGCCCTGGCCCGATATCCGACCATGTTTGCCGCGGGAGTTCCGATTTGCGGCGGGGCCGACGAGCACACGGCGGCGGCGATCGCCAAAATCCCCGTTTGGGTCTTCCACGGGGCAAATGACCCGGCGGTCAAGCCAAGCCGCGCGCGGAACATGGTCGCCGCCCTGCGCACGGCCGGCGGTTCACCCAAATACAGCGAGTATCCCCGCACCGGCCACGACAGTTGGACGGCCGCCTCCCGCGAGCCCGACCTCTTGCCGTGGCTCTTCGCGCAGAAACGGCCGGGAGGGAAAGGATGAGGGAGGAAGGATGAGGGATGAAGGATGAGGGATGAAGGATGAGGGATGAGGGAGGAAGGATGAGGGATGAAGGATGAAGGGCGTTCCTGCGCTTCCTTCACCCTTCCGCCTTCATCCTTCCATTACGGCGGCATGATCACGTCGCTGAGGAGATACTTCCGCAACGATTTCACCACCCGCGCAAACTGCTTCGTGTCCACCGGTTTGACCAGATAACTTTCCACGAAAAGATTTTCCCCCTTCAACGCTTCCCAGTGCCCCTGCGACGCGGTGAGGATGACCACGGGGATGCGCCGCAAGGCCTTGTCGCCGCGGACTTCGGCCAACACCTCGCGGCCGTCCTTTTTCGGCAAGTGGAGATCGAGGAGAACGACGTCGGGCCTGGGGGCGCGGGCGAAACGGCCCAGCCGGCGGAGGAACTCCATCGCCTCTTCGCCGTCGCGCACCAGGCTCACGCGACACGGCACGTCGCCCTGCTTGAGGACCTCGATCAACAGGCCGGCGTCCTCCAGATCGTCCTCGACGAGGAGGAGTTCCATGGGCCGGCCGACGGCGGGGCGAGGATTGCTCATTGCGGCGACGCGCTTTTCTGCCGGCTGCGGCGGATTGATCGACTCCCGCCCGCCGCGCGCCAGCTTGTCACCCAGATACACGCGTCCTCCCGCATCGACCCAGCCCGGGGCCGTATCGCCCAGCAGGCGGCAGTCGCGGAGGTGCGTTTCCGAATAATTCGCGGTGAAGAGTTGGGCGGCCCCGTTGCCAGCGGCCGTGCAGGAAGTCAACGCGACCTGGCACGCCCCGCCGACGGCGAAACCATTGCGGCCGTTGTTTCGGCAGGCGACCGCGCGGAGCGTGATGTTGCGCGCGTCGTCCAGGGCCGCAATGCCGTCCACTTGGAATCCTTGCACAATAAGGTCGGCGATCGCCA
Organism: uncultured Planctomycetia bacterium; assembly: GCA_963791075.1. Classification (GTDB taxonomy): domain Bacteria; phylum Planctomycetota; class Planctomycetia; order Pirellulales; family Thermoguttaceae; genus CAWBRF01. The sequence goes on along the minus strand of CAWBRF010000021.1, from coordinate 29,545 downwards.
CGCCCTCGACCTGATACAACGTGATCCCGGTCTGCATCGCGGCGAAACTCAAGCGGTAGTCCATCGGCGTCTTTCCCGGCTCGACGTGGAAAAGAATGTCGCCATGATCGAGTCGCCACTGCCTTGGCGGAATTTTTATGGGGCGACCAAGGGTATGGGCCGCCGTGCGCACGCAGGGGCGCATCGTTAAGAAACAACTGTTGAAAGCCGGCGTGCGGCGGGCGGAAGCGATAGAAACCTTCGCCGTCGTACCGCCACGCTTCGGCGGGAATCGACGCCGTGCCGTCGAGCGTCGCCCCGTTGCCGGCGATCGCCAGCGGTCGCCCGGCCGCGCCGCTCAATCGCAGGCCCGAAATGCTGACGCTCTCGCGATAGGGCCTGCCCGTGGCCGCCAGCACGATCCGGTCGCCGCCGCCGGCCAGCCGCAGGGCCTTCGCAAGCGTTTGCACCGGGCCGTCGCCCTTGGTGATGTTTTGCGGTGCGCGGCCGTTGAAGCGATCGTCGCCGGCGAGGTTGTTGACAAAGACATCCCGTCCCGCCCCCGCCGACGCCAGCGCCAGCCAAAGAAGACAAAGACCGGCGAACTTCTTCATTCCCCTGCTCCTCGCGGCCGCGGCTGATTCACCTGCAATTGTAGCATAAAGGCCATCGGGGGGGAGGGCGGCGGCGGGGCCTTTGCCCCGAAGGGGCCCAGCAGTATAGCCCAGGGCCGAGCGCAGTGCCGCCCTGGGTCAGAGAAGCCGAAGACGCCAAGCCCCGAAGGGGCGCAACAAGGATTGTTTCGCCCCTTCAGGGCATCGGGCTTGCGGATCTCGGATACCCAGGGCGGCGCTGCGCTTGCCCTGGGCTGATATGTTGCGGCCCCTTCGGGGCGGAACTCCCGCAGGCGCCGAAATAGAACGGCCCTATGCACTCCTGCGGCGATGGCGGATATACTAGGCATGGTGGACATCCCCAAACCACTGGGCGGAAGGGCAATCGCGATGAACCGAATTGCTGCGTCGCTGGCCGTGTTGGGCTTCTCGTTTGCCGCCGGTCTCAGCTCGGCGGCAGAACGCAGCCTGGAAGAAGCAAAGGCGATTGCCGAAATCGAGAAACTCGGCGGCAGAGTCACCATGGACGAGAAGAGTTCAGACAAGCTGGGGATCGAAGTCGAGTTCGCGAACGGTAAGGCAACCGATAAGGGCCTAGAGCGCCTCGAAGCGCTTACAAATCTCCAAACGCTCGATGCTTCGCACTCTAAGGTGACGGATGCTGGCTTGAAGCACCTCCACGGAATGAGCACTCTCCGATGCTTAGACCTGGCCTATACGAAGGTGACGGATGCGGGGTTGAAGCAGCTTAGAGCGTTGACCAATCTCCAATCACTCGGACTGCAGGGCACCCAGGTGACCGATGCGGGACTGGTCACCATCAAACACTTGGTTAATCTCCAATCACTGCAGCACTGCCTTATACCCAAGTGACTGACGCAGGGCTGGAACACCTCAAAGCCTTGGTCAAGATCCAGTCGCTGGTTCTGAGCAATACGAAGGTTAGCGATGCTGGCCTGAAGCACTTCCAAGGCTTCGCCAATCTGCAATCGCTCGAACTGGCATGCACCCGAGTGACCGATGCGGGCCTGGAGCATTTCAAAATCTTGGCCAAGCTCCAATCGCTTGATTTGAGCAAGACAGAGGTGAGCGATGCCGGAATGGAGCAACTGAAAGGGCTTACGGCAGTTCACTTTCTACGTTTGAACGATACGCGAGTGAGCAATGTTGGACTGGAACACCTCAAGGGATTGCTAAGCCTCGAAGCAATAGAGTTGGACAACACGCTGGTGACTGACGAGGGGCTGATGCGCCTCAAGGGGTTGACGAATCTTCGACTGATTACGCTCGCCGACACGAAGATTACGGATGCGGGGCTGGAACACCTAAGGGGACTGGCCAACCTCCAGCACTTGTACCTGAACAAAACCCATGTGAGCGATGCCGGACTGGAACACCTCAAAGGGTTGGCGGCGCTACGAACATTGGACTTGGCGGGAACCAATGTCACGGACGCTGGATTAGCGCGCCTCAAAGGGCTCACCAACCTCGAATCACTGTTTCTCGGGGAGACCAAGGTGACCGATGCGGGCGTGAAACGCCTCCAAAAGGCTTTGCCGAAATGCGACATCGCGCATTGAGCCGCCGCGTTCTCCCCTTCCGGCGGGCGTCCGTTATAATTACTCTATTCGGGACGATGTTGGGGGCGTGTGCCGACTGGGAAGGGCGGAAAGAAAAACCATTATGAACATCACGGTCCAAGGAACTCGACGATGAGCACAACCATCCACGCGGTTTACGAGAACGGGGTGTTTCGCCCCACGGAAAAGGTGGACTTGCCCAACCTCTGCGAGGTCGAGGTCGAGGTTCGCCAAGTCAGAGACGGGCCGGCGAAACCGAGCCTGGACGATGTGTACGCCATTCTCGCAAAGCGTCATGCCTCGGGCGAACACGATGTTGCCGCCCGGCACAACGAGCATCAGCCATGACCCCCGTGTTCCTCGATACGGTGGGTCTGCTCGCCCTTTGGGACGAAGACGATCAATGGCACAGTGCCGCCGAGAGCGGCTATAGGCCCATCATCTCCGCAAGACAATCCGTGGCGACAACGACGTTCATTCTGCTGGAATGCGGCAACGCCGCGGCAAGACGCCCGTACCGCGACGATGTTTGCGCCCTGCGACGAACGCTGGAGGCGCGCGGCGACCTGATTGTTCCCACGCAAGAGGACTGGTTCAGCGCATGGGAGGCGTACGAGCGGGGAGGAACAGGCGCGCCGGCATTGTCAACCAGGTATCCTTCGCCGTGATGCGGCGACTCGGACTCACGCACGCGTTCACGAACGACGAGCACTTCCAGGCGGCCGGCTTCACGACGCTGTTTTGACGAAAGCAGGGGCCCCCCATGCGCATCCAAATCAACAACCAAACCCTCGATCTCCGCCAGGGCGACATCACCCTCGAAGCGGTCGATGCGATCGTCAACGCGGCCAACAGCCGCCTGGCCGGCGGCGGCGGAGTGGATGGCGCAATCCACCGCCGCGGTGGTCCGGCGATCATGGCGGAAACGCAGGAAAAATTCCCCGACGGCTGCCCCACCGGCTCGGCCGTCATCTCCACCGCGGGCAATCTGCCGGCGAAATGGGTCATCCACGCCGTCGGGCCGGTCTGGAGCGGCGGGCATCGCGGCGAAGCGGAGCTGCTGGCCGCCGCCGTGCGCCGCTGCCTCGAACTGGCCGTCGCCCACCAATGCCGCAGCATCGCCCTGCCCGCGCTGAGCGCCGGGGCCTATCGCTTTCCCATGGATCAGGCCGCCCGGGTCGCCTTGGGCGCGGCGATCGATTTCCTCCGCCAGCGCGGGCAGCCGGAATTGGTGCGGTTCGTGCTCTTCGACGCCGCGGCCTACGGGGCCTTCTCCGCCGCCTTGGAGGAACTCTCCCAGGCGGCGAGCAAAACGCCGACCAGCAGCAGGCCGACCGACCACAGCGCCTCGTAGGTCCCGTTCTCGATGGCGTAGGAAAGGCTGCTGTAGAGCATGAACAGGCTGGAAAGGCAAAACACGGCCGGCAGCCAGGGATAAAGCGGCACGCGGAACGGCCGCGGCATGTCCGGCTGGCGAAACCGCAGCACGGGCAGGGTCAGGCCGACGAGGAAAAAGAAGATCCAAAAGACCGGCGTGGTGAACTTGACCATGCTCTCAAACCCGCCCGCCCGCTGGCCAAAGCCCAAAATCAACGCCAGCGTCACCGCCGCCTGGACCGCCAGCGAGCGGACCGGGGTCTGCCAACGCGGACTCCAGCGGCCCAGCCAGGCGAAGAGGCGGTGTTCGCTCCCCATGGCGTAATAGATTCGCGCCCCGGTGAAGATCATGCCGTTGATCGCCCCCAGGGCGGAGATGCAGATCAGCAGGCTGATCAGCTTGTCGCCCGTCGGACCGATCGCCCGCTGGAGCACGTCGGCGGCCACGACCGGCGAACTTCTCATGCCCGACAATCCCAGGGCGTGGAGCATCGCCAGATTGACCAGGACGTAGATGACCGCGACGGCCGACGTGCCGAGGACCAGCGCGCGGAGGATGTTTTTCTCCGGGCGGCGGACTTCGGCCCCGACATAGGCCATTTCGTTCCAGCCGCCGTAGGCGTAGAGGACGAGGATCATTGCGAAGCGGTAGTCGAACCTGGCCGGCGCGACAGGAACCGCCGCCGCCGCCGCGGGAGACAAAAGGAATCCCGCCGCCACGAGCGCGACCAGCGCCGCGACCTTCGCCGCCGTCAGCAGATTCTGCGTCCACTTCCCTTCGCGAACGCCGAGAATGTTCACTCCGGTGAGGATCAAGATCGAGCCTGCGGCGTAGACGAGCGCGGCGCGGCCGCCTTTGCCCAAGGGGAAGAGTTGCTTGGCATAGTCGGCGAACACATAGGCCAGCGCACCGATCGAGCCGGGCCGCACGACCCAGAACTGCGCCCAGGCGAAGAGAAACCCCAGCCAGCGGCCCAGGGCGCGGGTGAGGTAGACGTAATCGCCGCCTTCCTGCGGATACATCGTGGCCAATTCGGCGTAGCAGAGGGCCCCGACGAGCGACAACGCCCCGCCAAGCGTCCACACGCCGACGAGCCAGGCGGCGTTGGGCACGGCCGCGGCGATGGTCGGCGCCGACTTGTAGATCGTCGAGCCAATAATGATCCCGACGATGATCGACGTGGAATCCAGGAGGGTAAGTTGACGGGTTGGAGGCATGGAGGGAAGAGAGGGATTAGGGGTTCGGGATTGGGGATTGGAGGCGAGGTTGAGAATCGGGCATTGGGGTAATTTCAGGTCTCCCTCTCGGAGAGGGACATGGCGAGGGGAAGCCGGCGGAGATTCCGCCTTTCGAGCCGCCAACTCATTATCCATCGCCAGGATTGTCTGCACAACCACCGGCGGCGGCCGCGAAGCGGCCCTGCACGGAGGCCGCCTTGGCGCACGCGCCCGGAAACATGGACCCTTCAAAAGTCAGACCTGAATGGCACTGATATTTGCTTAACGTGTTTTAGCTTCTTGCTTTCGGGCTTGATTACGAGGTTTGGTCATCAGCTTGTAAGGCTTGGGCCTTCGTTTGCGTTGACGTGGTTCGAGGCGGTGGGGTCGGTTGCCGATTTCATGAGAAGCAATTGCCGTGAGCATGTGGTTGTAAAGCGCGACGAGCTGCTCCCGTGGGATGTGGGCAAGCACGGGACGGAACGCCTCCAACGTCCGCATCGTTCGCTTGAAGCTGATCTGACGTGGATTTTTGCCATGCCTGGCCGCCGCCTGCGCAATCACCGTTCGGATCAAGTTGTACGCCAACAAATGGGCCCAGATCTCCTTGCGCACCATGTCGGGAGTTTGGCAGCGAAGCACATCCATATTCATCATCGTCTTCAGGGAACGCAGATTGATTTCCGCATCCCAGCGAAGTCGATACAAATCCGCGATCTCGTCTTGCGGATACCGCTCGGCATCGAGCAGCGTCGTGGCGACGATGATCGTTCGTGTGCGATAGCCTCTGCGGACGATCCGGCGGCGAAACTCGCGGATCAAGAGGGTCTGGGGAATCGCCGCGTAGTCTTGCGGAGACATCCAGTCGGGGCATCCGGGCTTGCTCCACTCGACCACGTGATCGCACGGGCCCAGCCGCCTGCCACGGCGAAAATCCACGTTCCGGTGGGCGTGCATCTGGCCCACATAGTCGGCGCCTTGCCTCCGCACCAGGGCGATTTCCATGTAGGAGCAGAGAAAGCAATCTGTCAACAACACGTCGTTCGCCTGAAGCGACGGAATCATATCGCGGAGCATGGCCAGTTCGCTCTGAAACTTGCCCGCCCAGCGGCGAATGCCCAGGTCCAACACCGTCCCCACCGCCAAGGAAAACAGCACCCCAATGCGGGCCAGCGGAAAGCCCACCCCGCGCGCTTGGGTGCGGCTCTGGGGAAATGCCTCCTGATTCGCGGGCGTATCGGGCATCGAAACCGTCGAGCCGTCGAACAATTTCACCACCCGGCCGAGCCATCGCCATTCGCTCGGCGCGGCGTGTTCGGCCGCGCGGCCGGTGTGCCTGGTGAGCACGGCCAGCAAGGTTTCGGGAAGGCGTTGTCGCGCCCGCGCATAGGCGCCCGTGTCGGCCGAACACGGCGACATCCCCTGGGCCAACCGCCAAGCGAGAAAGCACTCGACCGTCACGGCCAACGTCGGATTGGCATGCATCACCTGGCTGAGAAACAGCCACAAGACCGTGACTGGGTTGTACAACGAATCGTAGAATCGCACGCCCAGCGACTGCAATGCAGTCACCACCAGTTGAGCCGGCAGGACCTGCGAAAACGGAAGCCCTGTCTGCTGGGCAAACTGGCGGCGGAACCAATCGATCTGTTGCCGAAACGACCATCGGGTATAATCACTCACGGCGGCCTCCTTGCTGCTTGGGGTGTCTGGTTAACACCTTTGTAGCGAGGCAGGCCGTTTTTACTTAGATCACTTCTGCATAACGAGTTACGAAAATATCAGTGCCATTCAAGTCAGACCTCACACGCGGCCGCGACCGCTGACCTGCTTTCCCTGCAAATATCGAGAAGACTCACATCCGTAATCGTTCACACCCCGGGGGGCATTTTTTGGAAAACTGATCTGGACACGGACGGCGTTTTCGGGGACGACTTGCATTATGTCGTCCGCCAAACAGACGCCGCTCACGATTCCGCCCGAACTCGAAGCCGAAATGACGCCGGCAGTTTGCGCCTTTGTGCAAACACTGTTTGACCGGATCGCCAGACTCGAAGCACGCTTGGGCATGAACCCGCAAAATTCCTCCCTGCCGCCCAGCACGCAACATCCACACGCCCGGCCGCAGCCGCCGAAACGCAAGTCGAAGAAGAAACGCGGCGGGCAGCCTGGCCACGAGAAACACGAGCGGCCGCTGATTCCCACCGACGAATGCGACGACGTGAGCCCGCTGAAGCCGACCGAATGTCGCCGCTGCGGCGCGAAGCTCTCCGGCAGCGACGCCGAGCCGCTGCGGCATCAGGTGTGGGAATTGCCCGAGATCAAGCCGCATGTGACCGAGTATCAGCGGCATCGGCTGACGTGCCCTGGTTGCGGAGAAACGACGTGTGCGGAACTGCCCCCCGGCGTGTCAGAGGGGCAGTCGGGGCCGCGGTTGATGGCCTTCACCGCGCTGTTGATGGCCTACTATCGTCAGAGCAAGCGGCGGACCGCCGAGTTCCTGACCACCATCCTGGGTCAGCCCTGTTGCGCCGCGCTGACCGTGAAGATCGAAAACCAAGTGACGGCGGCGCTGCGGCCGTCGTATGAGGCGTTGGCGGCGGAACTGCCGACACAGGGGCAGTTGAACATCGACGAATCGCCGACCAAGGAAAAGAACGGCAAGGCGTGGCTGTGGACGTTCGTGGCCCGGACGTTCACGGTGTTCGCGGTGCGCGCGACGCGCGAGGCGACGGCCCTGACCGTTTTCCTCGGCGAGCGGTTCCACGGAATCGTCACCTGCGACCGAGCGAAGATGTACTGGCAACTTGGGCAATTGCAGTGGTGCTGGGCGCACCTGAAACGCGATTTTCAAGCGATCATTGACGGCGGCGACGGCCCGGCGAAAGACCTTGGACGCCGCTTGCGACGGGCGACCTGCGAGTTGTTCGAGCACTGGGCCGACTATCGCGCGGGAAAGATTTCGCGTGCGGCGCTGCGGCGTCGGATGGGCCCGGTGCGCCACAAGGTGGAGCGTTTGCTGCTGCGCGGCGTGCAAAGCAACAATCGCAAGGCGCGGGGGACGTGCCGGGAGTTGCACGAGCATCGCCAGTGGCTATGGACATTTGTGCGTCACGAAGGGGTCGAGCCGACGAACAATGCGGGCGAGCGGTCGCTGCGTCATGCGGTGATCTGGCGGAAGCTCTCGTTTGGGACGCAGAGCGCGGGCGGCAGCCGTTTTGTGGAGACGATGCTGACGGTGATCGAAACCTGCCGCCAGCAGCGGCGCAACGTTTTCACTTTCCTCACTGCCGCTGTCGAAGCTCATCTCGCCCACCAATCCGCCCCTTCATTGCTTCCCAGGGTGTGAACGGTTACCTCACATCCGCACGACCGTCGAGCCGCTCAAACGCCGCACCAGATGGCGCATCTCCAACGCGCTGAGCGTGGCCAGGACGCTGGGCACGGGCAGGCCGCTGGCGACGACGATCTGGTCGATCGCAATCGCCTCGCCGCCCATGGCCGCAAGGACCTGCCGCTCGACTTCGTTGAGCGTCAACTCGGCGGGATGATGGATCACGCGGCCGTCGTCTTGGGGCGTCGCCTCGACCAGCGGCCCAAGCTCCTGCAACACGTCGTCGGCCGAGTCGATCAGTTTCGCGCCGTCGCGGATCAAGCGGTGGCAGCCCCGCGACGCCCGGCTGTCGATGTTTCCCGGCACGGCGAAGACCTCGCGGCCCTGTTCCATCGCGTGCCGGGCGGTGATCAACGCGCCGCTGCGGTCGGCGGCCTCGACGACGATCACCCCCAAGGACAGGCCGCTGATCAAGCGGTTTCGCTGCGGGAAGGTCCCGGCCAGCGGCGGCGAATGGCTGGGCTGCTCGCTGAGCACGGCCCCGGCAGCGGCCACTTCCTCGGCCAGCGAGTCGTGTTCCGGCGGATAGATGTTCAGCACGCCGCTGGCCAGCACGGCGATCGTGCGTCCGCCGGCGGCCAACGCCCCGCGATGCGCCGCGGCGTCGATTCCCCGGGCGAGGCCGCTGACCACGGTCAACCCCGCCCGGGCGAGGCTCCCGGAGAGCCGCTCCGCCTGCCGCAGTCCATAGGGCGTGCCGTGGCGCGTGCCCACGATGCCCACGGCCAGCGCGTCTTGCGGCTTCAGTTCGCCGCGAACGAAGAGCACGCCGGGCGGATCGGGGATCTCGCGGAGCATGCGCGGATAGCGCGGATCGGACTCGCTGAGAATCGCGACGCCGCGCCGCCGGCACAGGGCGATTTCCGCTTCCACGTCGATCTGCCCGGCGGCGAGGATGTTTTCGCAGAGTTTCTGCCCGACGCCCTGCACGTCGCGGAGTTCGCCGGGGGCCGCCGCCAGCGCCGCCCGCGCCGAGCCAAACCGCCGCAGCAGCGTCTGCCGAATCCGCGGCCCGACGCCCGGGACCATCGTCAGCCGCATCACGTCGATCAACTCGCCGTCCGGCCGGCCGTCTGCGTCGTCATCGGGCGGTTCGGGGGGAAAGAGCATCGGCCAGCCTCATGAAGAAAGGACGAAGGCGGAAGGATGAAGAATGAATACGAGCCCAGCCGACGCCCTCCTGCGCCCATCCCTCATCCCTCATCCCTCATCCCTCACCCTTCGTCCTTCCGCCTATCCCTCCATCGCCTCCTGCACCACCTCCAACAAGACATCCGAAACCAATTCGACGTGTCCGAGGCGGTCGGGAAGGACGAGCCGCAACCGTCCGTGCTCGACTTTTTTGTCGTGCATCATCGCCGCCGCGACCCGCTCGGGGGTCGATCTTCGGCAAGCGCACCGGCAGGCCGAGGCGATTCGAGCAGCGCCCGCTGCCGCTCGCACGAACGCCGCATCGACGCGGCCGAGTTGCTCGGCCAGCCGCGGCGGCACAGTCCATGCCGATGGCCACCGCCTCGCCGTGCAAAAGCTTGCCGTAGCCGGCCGAGGCGTCTCCAAGGCGTGGGCGAAGGTGTGCCCGTAGTTGAGCACCGCCCGCTGCCCCGTCTCCTCGCGCTCGTCGCAGCCGAACCACCTCGGCCTTCAGTCGGCAGCAGCGGGCGATCACGTGGACGAGCGTCTGCGGATCGCGCCGACGCAACTCGGCGGCGTGGGCTTCGAGATAGTCGAACAACTCGGCGTCGAGGATCACGCCGTACTTGACCACCTCGCCCAGTCCGGAGCGATACTCGCGCGGCGGCAGGGTGTCGAGCGTGGCGGCGTCGATCAGCACGCCCAGCGGCTGGAGGAACGCCCCGACCATGTTCTTCGCCTCGGGCAGATTGACGCCGACCTTGCCGCCGACGGAACTATCGACCTGGGCCAGCAGCGTCGTGGGGACTTGCAGGAAGCGGACGCCGCGGGCGTAGGTGGCGGCGATGAAGCCGGCCAGGTCGCCGACCACGCCGCCGCCGACGGCGACGACCACCGTGCTGGCGATCGGCCTTCAACTGGAGCATGCCCTGCCACAGCCCGGCGGCCACGTCGATCGACTTCGACTCCTCGCCCGGCTTGACCGCGACGACGGCGACGTCGATCTTCTCGGCCGGCGAGGCTTTCGGCCACGCGCAATGCGTGCGGCTCCTGGACGTTCTCGTCGGTGATGATCGACGGCGTGCGAGACGTTGGCCCGGGCGGTGAGGAAGCGGCCGAGCTTGCGGCAGGTTTCCCGAGCCGATTTCAATGTCGTAGCCGCGCGGGCCGAGGTCGACGCGGACGGTCTGCGTAGAGGCGGGCACGGGCGGTTCCTACGTCTTGTTTCAGCCGCTCCAGGTCGGCCGGGTGACGGTGATCCGCCGGCAGAAGCCCGTGTAGAGGCGAACGTACTCGATTTCCGCCGCCCGCGGCCGGCTCGGCGTGCAGGAGCGGTTCGAGCCGCCGCCGCTGGTCCGGGCCGACATGGGCGAATTGCTCCGGCCAGACGGTGGCCGTTTCCATGACCAGGGCTTCGCGATAAGGATCGAAGGGGTCGCCCATAGATGTTCCGCCGCGAATCGAACGGTTTCCAAGCGGCAAATGCCGGTCGGCGACATTATAGAGCAAATCACCGGCGGGATACAACCGCCGGGGAAATAAAAAAGGGCGTTCCCCTGCGGTTCCTCCCTCCCTTCCCGTTGCGTCCCATCACACCCCGAACGACTCCATTTCCTCGGCGATCCAGCGGGCGAGAACGGAGCCCGCGAACCGCGGCGAAGGGACAAGGCGGGTGGAAAACTTGCCGGGAAAGGCCGCCGCGCGACGCTTCGCGGCGACGGCTGCCTCGGCCAACTCGACCAGATTGACCACGTCGGTCAGATTGTAGAGGAGCAGCTTTTCCAGCGCCGCCCGATCGCCCCGCCGGGCGCGATGCCAGAGCATGACCGCCTCGAAGCCATCGACGCCATCGATCGACGCGTCGCGCGCCAGGCCCAGTCGCCGCTCGATCGCCTTCAGCCCGCCGCGATGGCCCAGCGACGCGAGCACAAACCGCAGGTCAATGTGCGCCTGGTCCAACCGCGCGCGGGGAAAATGCGCGCGGAGAAACGGCACGTCGAACTGGCTGCCGTTGAACGTGACCAAAAGCGGAAACTGGGCGACGTAGGCGGGAAACTGGTCGAGGTTGACGCCCTTGACGAACAACGCAAGCTTGCCGCCGCCCAGGGCGCCGATCACCGTCACCGCGTCATGTTGGGCCGCCAGGCCGGTCGTCTCGATGTCCAAGAAAAGCGCGCGCTGGGCGAACTCGGTATAAAGCCGCCACGATTCCCGCGAGGGCAGCCGGTCTTGAAAAAAAGCAACGTCGCCCGCGGCCAGGGCGTCCAACGAGCGACGCACCACGGGCACGCCCGTCTGGCAAGCGCCGGGCCAAAGGCGTCCCGCTTCGGCCGCCGCGAGGAAGCCGGCCCAATCGAGTATGCCTTGCTGCCATAGCGTCCGCTCGCGAACGGGGCCGATGCCGGGCAGATGGAGGAAGGTGTGGCGGAGCATGAGAGGACGCGTCGCAAGCTCGGGAGCGGAGAGATTTCTCTATTGTATACGATCCTCCGCCGACGGCAGACATCGTAGTCTTCCCCCACAGTGCGAGGGGGTCATTTCAAAGGCGAAGGCGAACGCGAACGCATAGCGGGGCGTCGCTAAATGCCCATTTATCCCGCCTTTCCCAATCCACATTCCCCAAACAATTGGGCTAGATGGTCCCTGCAAGAGGTACAATATCCACCTTTCTGAGGGTTTGAGGCTTGTTTATTTGCCCATTTGAGTTTACAATCGTTTGCTGTAGGAGGAGCGGCGTGGGACTGTCTGAAATCGACCGCAATCTGCTCGAGCGATGCTTGCAAAGAAAGTCCCGAGCGTGGGAGGACTTTGTCGATCGTTTTTTGGGTTTGGTTGTTCACGTGGTCAACCACACCGCCCAAGCGAGGAGCATGCGGTTGGGCCCGCAGGATCGCGATGATCTCTGCGCCGAGGTCTTCCTGGCAATCATCAAGGGCGACTTCGCTCTTTTGCGCAATTTCCGCGGTCAAAGCAGTTTGGCGACTTATTTGACGGTGGTGGCGCGGCGGATTGTGGTCCGCGAGTTGCTCCACCGCAAGTCGATTGCCCGGCTGGCCCCCGCCGGGGCGGAGAATGCCGAAAGCCTTTCCGATCCGGAGACGAGCCACGAACAGCGGGTGAGCGACGAGGACGAGGTGCAGCGGCTGTTGGGCTCTTTGCAGGGGACGGAGGCCCAAGTGGTGCGTCTTTTCCACCTGGAAGGAAAAAGTTATCAAGAGATCAGCACCGCGGTCGGGATGCCGGAGAACAGCATCGGCCCGATTCTCAGTCGCGCCCGGGACAAGCTGCGGCGGACCGCGGGGGTGAACCCGGCGATGTAGGCGCCGTTACTCTTTCCTTATGTCGTAGGCGTAGAGAAAATCGCCGTGGCGGATGTAGAGCCGGCCGCCGCAAACGACCGGATACGCCCAGCTTGGCCCAGTGCCCCCTTTGGGAATCGCAAACTGGCTGTCGACCTCGTGGCGCTCGGGCTTCGCCCGGACCAGTCCCATCTTGCCGTTCTCGCTCAGCGTGTAGAGCATCCCGTCGGCGTAGGTTAGGGCGCCTTTGCCCACGCCCGGCTCGGCGTACATCGTTTTGCCGCTGTCCCAGTCGAGACAGACCCACTTGCCTTTGAAGGCGGCGCCGTAGATGTATCCGTCCAAGAGGATCACGCCGCCGTGATGGTTGTCGAGGTCCTTGTTCTGCCAGAGGCGCGCGACGCTGGCTTTTTGGCCATCGACGGTGAGTTTGAGCATTTCGGAGCCGGAGCCGTAACCGGAGGAGATGAAGATGCGACCGTCGCGATACAGCGGCGTGGCGGCGTTGACGTCGTAGTTCGTAATGTGTTCGTGCCGGAAGAGGAGTTCGCCGCTGTCGGCGTTGACGCCGATCAGGGCCTTGCCGGTCATGCCCAGGAGGATGCGGAGGCCGCCGCTTGAGATCAACAGCGGCGTGGCGTAGCCGGCCGGGTCGCCGTCGGCGGAAGCCGATTTCCAGGCGATCTGGCCGGTCTTCTTGTCCAGGGCGACCACGGCCGTCTCCGCTCCGCCGGGACCGCAAATCACATGCTCGCCGTCCACCAACAGCGACTCCGCCAGTCCCCAAACGATGTTTTTCGCGTGGAACTTCTTGAGGATGTTCAGCCGCCAGATTTCCTTGCCGGTCTCGGCGTCGAGGCAAACGACGTCGCCCAAGGGGGCTTCGACAAACAGCCGCCCGGCGTCGATGGTGGGCGTCGATCGCGAGCCGGGGTGACTGCGTTCCCACGCCTCGCCGACGGAAACCCGCCAGATAGTCTCTCCTTCGAGATTCAGCGCCGTGACGGTCGTCTGGCCCTCGACATTGCCGCAGGTGTAGATGTGGCCGCCAGCAATCGTCACGGAAGAGAACCCGCCGCCGAGCCCCTTGGCGGTCCAAAGGAGTTTCGGCCCCCGCTTGGGCCACCGTTGCAACAGGCCGGTCTCCGGGGAAAGGTTGTCGCTGTTCGGCCCGCGGAACTGCGGCCAGGAGGGGAACTTGCCGGCGTCGATCGAGTCGGCCTCGGCGGAGCCGACCAGCAGGGCGACAAGCAGCAGGCCGAAGATCGCGCGTGCAGAAGGCATGGAAAGTTCCTTTTCGGCTGGGGACTGTCCCAATTTTCGTCCGAGCTGGTAGCTGGTGCTGGAGGAATGAAGCGGCTGAAAAACCAGTCTATCAGTTCGACAGGCCGTGTGCCACTGCTGGCTTGCCCAGCAGCGCCGTCTGACAGCGGTCTACCCCCGACCGGCGCCGCTAGGCAAGCCAGCAGTGGCACCCAGAACCACCGCCTCCGCCGTTCCTTCCGCATACGGCCGCCAGTGCCGGTAGGCCCATAGGGCCAGCCGCGGAATCCACCCCCGCGGCGCAGCCATCAATCGCCCGACGGGGTAAGTGCGCGGCCGCCAATGGGCCTGGGCTTCGCTGATCGGCCCGACGAAGTCCAGCCCGCGCCACGCCGGATCGGCGCAAAGACGCTCGATCAGACGGCATCGCAACAGTTGGCCGGGGCTGCACGCGGCGAACTCGGGGGCATAGCCGACCTTCAGCGAATGGAAGACCCCCTTCGCCGCCAGGCCGTAGGAAAAGGCGACCGCCCGGCCGCCGCAACGGAGGATCGCCAAGGCCAATTGGTCCCACTGGGCCAGGAGGCGGGCGTGGCGGAGGAAGAAGCGATGGACTTCCGGGGCGTGGACGATGGATGTCCCTTCGACGCCCTTCCAGCCGGCGTCTTCCACCCACAGCGCCTCGCGCATCGGCGCGGTCGTCTCCTGCGGCGTCAGCCGATCGAGAAAGTCGAGCGTCACATCGCCGTGCGCGGCGAGGCGTTCCATGCGGGAGTGCATCTTGCGGCGGTGGTCGCTCGACCATCGTTTCCGTTGCGCCGGCCAATCGCCGTCGAGTTCGATTCGCCCCGTGTTCCAGGCGAAGCGGCAGGCGGTCGGCGTTCCTGCGCAGTCGCAGGGCCCCGCGCATCGCCTGCCATTGCGGCGACTCCAGGGGAATGCCTTCCAGCCAAAGCAACGGCCAAGGGAGCGAGGCGGCGGCTTCGACCAGCGCACGGCCCGTCGCGACGTCGCCGATCCACGACGAATCCCAGAGCAAATCGGCGGCCGTGGACCAGGGGTTGCCCACCGTCCATCCCGCGGGAAGGACGCCGGCCGCGGGCCGCCCAACCAGCGGCAAGGCGGCGATCCAGCGCCGCCCGTCGGCGACGACGATCGCGTGAAACGGCCAGCGCGGGGCGAAATGCTCCATCCACAGGGCGATCATCTCCGCGCGGAGCGTCGGCAAGGCGACGTTGCTCCGCCACCACAGGTCGTCCCAGCGGACCGCGTCGCAGCGCAGTTCCTCGATCGACGCGATGTGAATCACTTGCAGCGGCGACATGACCAATCTCTTGCGAGAGCCGAGTCCGAGGTCCCCCTCTCCCTTCGGGAGAGGGTTGGGGTGAGGGGAACCCTGTGAAGACGCTGACTTCCAAAATTCGGAACCATCGGCAGCTCCCCTCACCCCGACCCTTTCCCGACGGGAGACGCGGACCAGGCGCGGAGCACGATCCACAGCTTCCCCGCATAGTCGGCGATCCCGGCGGTCAGCGTGCGTTTTTCGTCGCGCGACAGGAGCCGGTCGGAGACGACGATGTCCAGGGCGACGACCAGCAACAGCAGCGCGGCGTTCCACGGCCCGAGGCACAACGCCGCCGGCAGCAGCAGCGCCGCCCACGTGCCGCGATGGACGCGAAAGCCCAAGCGGCCGCTCATCATCATGATCAGCATCAGGGCGGTGAAGTGGGCGGCGGCGGTCGCCAGCACCGCTCCCAGCAGCCCCAGCCGCGGCAAAAGGGCGAAATTCAGCGCCACGTTGAGCGAAAGTCCGACGACCAGCGCCAGGCTCACGCGGCCCGCTCGCTCCGCGCACCAGAGATATTTCTGCGCGACGATGGCCAATCCGAACCAGGTGCAATAGATCAACGTCCAGGGCATGACGGCGAGTCCGCCGGCGTATTTTCCGCGGAAGGCGACCTGGAACAACCACGGCGCGGCGGCCAAGATGAGCACGCCGCCGAAGGTCAAGCCGGCGGCAAGCACCTTCAGCAACAGGTTCAACTGCGCCGAGACCCGAGCGCGGCGGCCGGCCTCCCAATCGAAGCTCAAGTGCGGCGTGGCCACGCCGGCGATCATCGCCGTCACCGAGGCCAGCAACAGCGGCACGACCCGCGAACTGCGGTAGTTGCCCACTTCCGCCAGGGCGTCGCCGGCCGAGCAGTGGATGATCATCTGCCGGTCGGCGAGGTCGAAGAGCGTCGTCAACGCGTTGATCATCATCAGCCAGACGGCGAAGGGGAGGAGTTGCGACCACATTTGGCGGCTTGGCGGCGGGCGCTCTGCACGGGCGCCGCCGGCGAAACCCGCTGCAGCCAGCAAGCTGCGCCCAGCGCGGTCAGCAGGCATCCCGTCCCGTAGGCGACGATGACCGCGGCGGCGCTGCACTGCCAAAGGCACATCAGCGCAACGCCCGACACGGCGAAGATGAAGCTGGCGGCCAGTTCCATGATTGAGACCACGCGCATGTTCCGCAGCGACGTGAACAGGCTGGCGAAAAAGTTGAAGGCGATCACCGCGGCCAGCGACGCTCCCAGCAGCGCGACGAGCAGGGTTTGATCGGGCCGGCCGAAGATCAAGTGCGAGAACCACCTCCGGGCGAAGAAAACCGCCGCCGCGGCGGGAAGGCCCAAGGCCGCGCAAACCAAGGCCGTCCGCCGCAGGAAGCTCCGCAGTTGCCCTTGCTGCCGATACCGCTCGACATAGCGCGGGAACGTGCCCGGCAGGGAAAGAACGGCCAACGGCGCGGCGAGCATCAAGAAGCCGAAGCCAAGGTCCCATTGGCCCAACTGTTCCGGGTTGAGCCAGCGGCAAAAAAGGATTTCCCGCACAAACCCCACCATCCGTTGCACGACCGTCAGCAGCAGCAGGATCAGGACGCTGTCGACGAGCGTTTCCGCCTGCAAACCGCCGGGCGTTTCCGTCGGCGGCGTGCCGTCGAAGGGGACGGGATGGACGTATTCTTCAGCATCGTCGCGGGGGACCATAAACAAAGGTAGCTTATCGGCGACGCGAGGCCCCAACCCCCGGGCTGGGGGCTATGGTAAGGGCGAATTGCCGGGAAACCGAGCCTGGACAAGGCGGATTGCAAAATGCAAATTGAAAATTGCAAAATGGCGGCAGAGCGGCGGCGGCTTTGCCAGCGTTTTCCGGGGCGGATGGGCGAAACCGCAAGCGATGCGCGACGCTTGCGGTTTCGCGCGAAAGCGAGTGCCGCGAAGGCCGCAGGGCGGGTATAATCGTGGGAAAGAAGGACCGTTCCATGTCCAAGCCATCGCCGTTTCAAGAGGCCCTCGCCGCCAGCGTGCTCGTCTTCGACGGCGCCATGGGGACGGAAATCTATCGCCGTCACGTCTTCACCAACCGCTGCTACGACGAACTCTGCCTCTCCGATCCGAAACTGATCCGCCAGATCCATCGCGAATACGCCGACGCCGGCGCCGACGTGCTGACGACCAACACCTTCGGGGCCAACCGCGCGTCGTTGGCCAAGTACGGCCTGGAGGACAAGGTTGTCGAGATCAACCGCCGTGGGCGCGGTTGGCCCGCGAAGTGGCCGACGCCGCCGGGCGAACGGTGTTCGTGGCCGGCTCGATCGGGCCCCACTTCGAGCAGCCCCGCCGGCAGGCCGTCGCCGCGATGATCGTCGAACAAGCCGCGGCGTTGCGGGAAGGCGGGGCCGACTTCATCATCTTCGAGACCCTTTCCACGCGACAGGCGATGCAGGAGTGCGCCGAGGCGATGCGGCAATTGCCCGAGGTCCCTTTCATCCTTTCCGCGGCGATCGTCGGACAGGACGAATCGGCCTCCGGCGAGCCGATCGAGGCGATGTTGGCGCCCTTGCCCGACGATTGCCCCATGCCGCTCGCCTGGGGGCTGAATTGCGGCTTGGGGCCGGACGGACTTCTCGGCGCGGTCGAGCGGGCGGTGAAGTCGGTTTCCCTGCCGCTGGTCGTCCAGCCAAACGCCGGCCTTCCCAAGGAAGTCGAGTATCGCCGCATCTATTTCTGCTCGCCCGAATATCTCCACTTCCTACGCGAAACGGTTCGTCGGCCTGGGGGCCTCGGCGGTGGGCGGGTGCTGCGGGACCACTCCGGAGCACATTCGCGAGATCGCCCTGGCCGTCAAGCCGCTGGCCCGGCGGAAGACGCCCATCGCGGCGGCGGCGGAACCGGCGGCGGCCAAGGAGCCGGCCCCGTTTGCGGAGAAATCGCGGCTCTCCGGCCGACTGGCCGCGGGGCAATGGGTCGCCACGGTCGAACTCGTGCCGCCCCGCGGCTATGACCTCGCGCCGATCGCGGCAAAAAGCCAATGGCTGCGGGAGCGGGGCATCGACGCGATCAACATCCCCGACGGCCCGCGGGCCAGCTCTCGCATCTCCTCGCTGATTGCCGCGCACCACATTCAGCGGGAGGCGGGCATCGAGACAATCCTCCACTTCTGCTGCCGCGACCGCAACCTCATCGGCATGCAGGCCGACTTGTTGGCCTGCGCCGCCTGCGGAATCCGCAACTTGCTCTTCGTCACCGGCGATCCACCGAAGCTGGGCGACTATCCGCACGCCACCGGCGTGTTCGACGCCGATTCGATCGGCATGGCCGCCGTCCAACGCCGCTTGAACTGCGGCATCGATCCTCGGCGGCCAGGCGATCGAGCCGAAAACCTTCGCCGTCATCGGCGTCGGCCTCGACCCGACCGCGCTGGATCAACGCCGCGAACTCGACCGCTTCCGCGAAAAGGTCGCCGCGGGCGCGGAGTTCGCCATCACGCAGCCGGTGTTCGACGCGGACGTTTTGCTGCGCGTGCTCGACGAGGTCCAGGGGCACGGCATTCCCATCCTCGCCGGCGTCTGGCCGTTGGTGAGTTATCGCAACGCCTCGTTCATGCGGAACGAAGTCCCCGGCGTCGTCGTCCCCGACGCCGTCATGCAGCGGATGGCCGCGGTCGAAAGCCGCGAGGATCAATTGGCCGTGGGCATCGAGATCGCCCGCGAGTCCGTCGGGCGAATCCGCGACCGCGTCGCCGGCATCCAGGTCAGCGCGCCGCTGGGCAAGATCGAAACGGCCTGGGCGGTCGTCGAGGGGTGGTAAACCGGCGTTTCATCCCGCCGGGGTCTCCCTTGGATAGGAACGAGTCGGGCCGGAAGTAGTCGCTTTGGGGATTGCTCCACCCGCAAATAGGCGTTACAATGAGCGAAGCCGTCGGTCGCAGGGGGATGAACGCATGAGCGACGCCTTCGATCCTTATCTGAAGTGGTTTGGCATTCCCCAAACCGCGCGACCGATCAACCATTACCGCCTGCTGGGGATCGAGGTCTTCGAGACCGATCCGGAAGTGATTGAGAACGCCACCGATCAGCGGATGGCGCATTTGAAGCGGTTCAGCGGCGGCCAGCACGCGACGTTGGCCGAACAACTGCTCAATGAGGTGGCGGCGGCGCGGGTCTGCCTGCTCAGTCCGGACAAAAAGGCGAAGTACGACGAAGAACTTCGCTTAAGGCTTAGCGGTCAGGCCGCCGCGGGACCGGGGTCGGGTTATGCGGTTTCGCCGGGGCATCCCCCGCCGGAATCGGCGGCAAACATCGCCTTTCCCCCGCCTTCGCCGCAATGGGCGTCCGCCCCGACTCCCCCCGCCCAATTCATCTTCCCGACGCAAGAGTCGAGCCCACGCGCAACAGCCTTCGGAAAAAAGACGCGTTCCCGGCAACAGAAGTCGTCCGCGGGCTTGCTGGCCGTGGCGGCGGCGCTGGCCGCCTTGGCGGCCGTCGTCGCGCTGATGCTGCAGATGGGCAACAATCCGCGAAGAGAGGTCGCCTCCGGCGATGGCGGCGTCGCGTCGCCCGTGAAGATGGAAGCCAGCCCCAAAGCGACGCCCGGGGCGAGTCACGCCGCCGACGTCAAGCGGGCGAAGAAGGACTCGCCTTCGCCGGCGTTGGCCAACGGGCCGCCCGGGGTCCGTCCCGCGTCGCCCGCCGAGGGCCGTGCGGCGAAAGCCCCAAAGCGCGAATCGGCCGCCGGCCAAAAAATCTTCAGCGAACCGACGCCGGCGGCGACGTCGGCCAATCCCAATCCCCGCCGCGGGTCCGAAGCGGAGCCTGGGGAAGCCGCGGCGGAGAAATCCCCTTCGCCCGAGAAATCGTCGAAAACGGGGATTGCGAACAAGACGGGCGATGCGTCGCCGAAGGAAAACGAACCGGCCGCGGAAGCAGATTCGGCGCAGCAGCGCGAGCCGGCCGCGGAGCTGAAGAAGCTTTCCCCGCCGGACGCCGCGCTGCGGCGGCAGAAGGAGGCGGACGTCCGCGAAGTCTATGCTTCGCGGTTCGCCGCCGCGGCGACGCCGCCGCAGAAGCTCGCCGTGGTGGACGACATGCTTCGCAAAGTGGGAGAGAGCGACGACGATCCCGCCGCCAAATTCGCCATTTTGGAATTGGCCGCGCAACATGCCGCAGAGGCGGGGCAGCTCGCGAAGGCGTTCCAGGCGCTCGACGAGTTGGACGCAATCTTCGACGTCAACGTTTTGCCGCTGAAGGTCGATCTCCTGCAAACCCGGAGCGAGGCGCTGGCGAAGGCGGCGAAGACGCTGGGGCGGGCGGGGACCGTGGCGGCCGCGCAGCAGGTCCATCAGGCGAGCGAGGAACTGGTCGATGTTTGCCGTTTGGCGACGGCCGCGGCGCTCAACCGCAGCGACCCGGCCACGGCCTTGCGGTGTTTGAAGATCGCCCAGCCGGCGGCGCGGCGGTTGAAGGACGGCAAGACGATCGCCTTGATTGTTTCTTCGATCAAGGACGTGGAGAAGCAACAGGGACTCGCCGACGAGGCGCAGGGGGCCTTGGCCGTGTTGCGCGTCAAGCCCGACGACGCGGCGGCCAATCTCACCGTGGGAAGGTGGCAATGCCTGGGCGGCGGCGACTGGGACAAGGGGCTGCCGCGATTGGCCAAGGGCGGCGACGCGGAGCTTGCCGACGCGGCGAAAGCGGACCTCGCCCATCCGGAAAACGCCCCCGAGCAGATCGCCCTGGCCGATCGCTGGCGAAGCATCGGCGAGAAGAAGAGCGGCTTGGAGTCGGCGCGGCTGAAGGCCCGCGCCCAATACTGGTATCGCCTCGCCTTGAAGCAGTCTTCCGGCCTGGCGACAACGGCGATCCGCAAGCAGTTGGACAAGCTGGACGCGGGCGTCGCCCAGTACGCGCTCCGCTTCGACGGCGCGACGAGCTGGGTGGTCTTGCGAAACGTCTTCTACACCGGCGGCCCGGTGACCATCGAGGCGATCGTCCAATGCGAATCCTCCAGCGACGGCGGTTTCTCCGGCCGGCAAACGCTGCTGAGCAATGAGACGGATCGCACCGGACTGGCGATCGGCTGCGAGTGGAACAATTGGTTTTTTTCCCTTCAATCCATCGACGCGGTGAAGCAAGTCGTTGAAGCGGCGCGGCGGGGACGCAACGGCGCGACGTTCAGCCGGCCGCGAAACGAACGCAAGAACATCCTTCAGGGCGCATTCGCCCGCGACCCATGGACCCACGTCGCCGCCGTGTACGACGGGCAGAAGATGCGGCTGTTCGTCGCCGGACGCCTCCGGTCAACCTGCAACGTCGCCGGACAACACAATCCCAGTCCGCTGCCGCTGGTCTTGGGCGCGAAGGTTCCCGCCGGCGGCGGGGCGGCCGCGGACGTGTTCCGGGGAATGGTCCGGGCGGTGCGGATTTCCAATCTCCCGCTGTACAACGAGGACTTTTCGCCCCCAGGCGGCCTGGCCGGCGGACCGGCCAAGGCGATCGTCTTTAAGTTCACGGAAGGCCACGGCGACCAGCTCCACGACATCGCCAACAAGAAGATTTGCGGCGAGATCCACGGCGCCCAATGGGTCCGCCTCGACGAAGATGGGCAATAGCCGTGTCTGACCCGCCATGATCCTTGTTCGATGGGAAGGAGGCGGGCGTTGCACGGCTTTGCATCCCGCGATTGCCGCACCGGCCTTCCCTCGCGGTCAATAATTGGACAGGCGCCAATCTGGCGCCTCAAACGAGGCCCCCGACGGCTGAGACGGAACGCAAGGGCGCGACCGCCGAAACCACGCGATATGAAAAACCACGCGATATGAAGACCCTAGTACTCGGACTCGGCAATCCCTTGGTCAGCGACGACAGCGTCGGGCTGCGCGTGGCGGCGGCCTTGAAATCCCGCCTCGCCGACCGCCCCGACATCGACGTCGAGGAGGACTATTGGGGCGGGCTGCGGCTGATGGAGCGGCTGGTCGGCTACGACCGGGCGGTGATCGTCGACGCCATCCGCACCGGCGCCGCCGGGGACGGTCCACCTCCTCCGTCCCGACGCCCTCCCCACGCAGCGGAGCGCGTCGGCCCACGACGTCAACCTCCCCACGGCGCTGGCCTTCGGTCGTCATGCCGGGCTGCGCCTGCCGGAGGACGCCAACATCCTCCTGGTTGGCGTCGAGGCGGAGGATGTGCTGACCTTTGGCGAGTCGTGCACCCCGGCGGTTGCAGCGGCGATCCCCCGGGCGATTGAGGCCGTGGCGGCGGCCCTGGACCGTTTTCCCCTTCCGCCCGCCGAAATGGTATAATTTCAGCGGGGATAAAGGGGAGCGTCTTCACAAATCGTTATGCACGAATTGTCCATCGTCGAGGCGTTGATCGAGCAGGTGCAGCGGGAGGTTCGCCGCGCCGGACAGAAGGGCCGCGTGACCCGCTTGGAACTGGCCATCGGCGCGCTCTCCGGCGTGCATTGCGACTCGGTCCGCTTTGCCTTCGACCTCCTCGCCCCCGGCACGGTGGTCGAAGGGGCGAAGGTCGATATCGAACAGCCGCAGGCCGTCTCCTGCTGCCGCGCCTGCGGGGCGCGGGTGAAGATCGCCGAACTGGTCGCCGAGTGTCCGCAGTGCAAGAGTTCCGAGATCACGATCGAAGACGGACGGGAACTCCTCTTGCAGAGCATCGAGGTTGAGGACGGGGATTGAGCGGCCGGCGCTTGCGTGATGGGTCCCCCTCTCCCTTCGGGAGAGGGTTGGGGTGAGGGGATTCCACCCCAGCCGCCGCCATCTTCACGGATCGCACGCCATGAACGATCCCGCACGGAACGCCGCGAAGGAGGGGCGAAGTGGATGGCCCTGGCGCAGCTCCCCTCACCCCCGGGCGCCGACCGAAGGTTGGTCGCTCCCGGAGGGAGAGGGGGGCCGCCCGGCCCTACCGCGACAAATTCTTCAACACGTCCTGAAAAGAGAATGTCGCCTTGAAGCGCTGGTCCAACTCCTTCGCCCGGCGCGAAGCGTGGGAAGCTCCTCCCGCGCCGACGCCGTCGCGGCGACGACGATGACGTTCTTCTCGCTGGTGTGAAAGACGTAGTTCTGCGCGAACGTGCGGCGGATTACGCCAAGATCGGCGTCCGCGCGGATGCGGATTCACGTTGAACACCACGACTCCCGGCTGGCGCAAATGCCGCTGCACGTCTTTGTAGAACCGCTCCGTCTTCAGCGAAAGCGGCGTGCCGGTCGCGTCGGTCTGCTCCGACGGCTTCAAAAAGGCGTCCATGTAAATCACGTCGTACGCCTGCTCCGTCTCTTGCAGGTAGCGGAAGCCGTCGCTCACGAGCACGCGGACGTTGCCGCGGCTGCGGACGTTGAAGAAGCGGTCGGCCGCCTGCGCGACGACCGGGTCGATCTCCAGGGCGTCGATGCGGACGTCCTCGTCGTAATGTTCGAGGAAATGGACCATGGCGCCGCCGCCCAATCCGACGATCAGCACGCGCCGCGGATGGGGCTCGAGCAGGTAGCTGGCGAACATCGCCCGGCAATACGTGCTGAGCAGCTCGTAGGGCCGGTTCATGTTGACCATCGACTGGATGTATTCCTCGCCGGAGTCGCGGACGAACATCAGCGTGTAGACGCTCCCTTGCTTGCGGACGCGAATGTGGGAGTAGTCGGACTGCTGGTCGAGTTCGACGACGCCGTAGCTGCGCGCCGTGCGCTCTGCGCCGCGTCCGCCGCAGACGGAAGGAAGAACATCGCCGCCGCGACGGCCATCGCCGCAAACAGGGCAGCCGAAAGATCGCCGCAGCGCCGCCGCGCACAGTCCCCCTCTCCCTTTGGGAGAGGGTTGGGGTGAGGGGAAGTTACGCCGAGATCAAGAAATGAATGGCGGAATCTCCGCCGGGTTCCCCTCACCCCGGCCCTCTCCCAGGGGGAGAGGGGGACCTTGAATCGCCCCAATACGCAACTCATCGCCTTACAGTCCAATGCCGTGGTGCTCCGCTGGCGGCGAGACAGCCGCGGGCGCCGGCTCGTCCGGGTTGCGCGCATCGCCGGCGAAGGCGCGGCGGCCGTCGCCGGCGGCGGCGTCAACACCGGCCCGGGCATGGCGTCCGCCGGCTTGCCCATCTTGTACAACGGCAGATAGCGATAATACACCTCCAGCGTCAGCGCCGACAAGGTCGTTTGGAAGATCCGCCCGCCCTTCATCCCCCAGGCGTCCATCGTCGGCCGCTCCGGGTCCCAACTCCCCGCCGCACAGCCGTCTTTGCACTGCGTCTCGATCAGCGTGCGGCGCATCATGCGGTTCCACTCGTCCCATTCCGGACCGCCGCGGTTGAACATCACCTGGGTGGCGTAGTACCAGTAGTAGATGTCCCGCGGCGTGGCCTCCGAGTTGATCGGCGGATGCTCGCGAAGATAATTGACGCCTTCGGTCATATTCTCCGCGTCGGCCGCGGCGCCGAGGTATTGACGACACAGCAAGCCGACGGCGGTCATCGAGCCGCTCGGCTCGCGATACGGCTGATAGGCGTACAGCCCGCCATGCTCCCCCTTGCACACGCGCCCCAGCCACATTTGGCAATTTTCGAGTCCCTGCGAATAGACGGCTAGTCCGGCCATCTGCGGCCTCTTCAGGGCCATGACCTGCCAGCCGAAGACGGAGGTGTCGCCGAATTGGAGGGGGTGGTAGCGCCAGCCGCCGGAGTTCGGATCTTGCGCCCGCTCGATGTAGAACACGCCCAACTGGGCGGCGTTGGCTAGGTGCGGATCGTGGGTCATGCCGTAGGCCTCGCAGAGGGCCAACGTGGCCAAGCCGTGGGAATACATCGGCTGCTCATCGCCGGCGGCGAGGTCGCCGTCGGAGGTTTGTTTCTTCACGAGCCAGAAGAGCCCCTTGTGTACGGCCTCGCGATAGGGGCCGTCGCCCTTGTGGGTTTCTCCCGCGGCGAGGAAGGCCAACAGGGCCAACGAGGTGGCCCCGGCGTCGGCGCGGAGGGTGGCGGCGCCGCTGCACTCGGGCCCTTTGCAATGATGCGTGAAGTGGGAAAGGCTCCAGTTTCCCGCCGGCTCTTGATGGCGAGAGAGCCAATACAATGCGGCGGCCACAGCCAGTTCGCTTGCCGGCGTGGCCCCGTTGGCCAGCCCGTCGCGATGCCCGCTGCCGCGCGAACCGAAGCCGATGCCGGCGCCGCCGCTGCCCGGATGGATGCCCGTGCCGACGCCGCGGCCGACGCCGCCCGCGCCGTTGACGCGCACGCCGCCGCCAAAAGCGAGGACATGGAATCCGCCCAGGCCGCCGAGGCTCCGCTCCGGGCGGCGGTTGGCCGACGGCGTCCCCCCGCCCGACTCCTTGAAAATCTTCGCGGCGTCGTTGTACTCGGCCATTGGCAGCGACGCCTGGAGGTTGCGCAGCGTCTCGTGGTTCAGTTCCGACGGCTCCAAGGGCGCGTCGCCGAGATGAAGATGGACCACGTCCACCGACTCGATCGCTTCGCTGGGGGACGAGACGAACCCCGGGGCGACGCCCGGCGGCGCGACGACCGCCTTCCACGGAATGAGCAACAACAGGAACAGGCCGGCAAGGTGCACCACCGCGCTGGTCGCATACCAGCGGCCTTCCGTCCACGCCCAATCGTCCAGCCAGGCGACGACCGCCGACCGGCTGAGATGGCGAAAACGAGAGCGAAGGCGGACAACCGCCCTGCCGATGCGGAGCATGGCTCTTGCCTCAACGGTTCCTCTACGCTGACGGTCCGAGTGATGCCAACCATCGCGGGATATAACGGTTCGTACCATTCTTGACCGTTCGCAATATAAAGACGAGAACTTCGGCGCAACCGCGCAGCCCTGCAGCCGGCGAGAAGTCCATCTCTAGTATGATCGCTCGGCAGCGCCGCGGCAACGGTCGTTGCCGCTTCTCTACCCTCTCCATTTTGGCACGTTTCTCGCGATAGGGTATTCTCGCAACGAATTTTCCCTGAGAGATGGCACTTATGGGGGGGGTTCGCTTGACTGTCGCGGGCGGACGGAGCAGGTGGGGTCGGTCGCAGGCGCCGCGATCGACGCGTCGGGGAGGATGCTTGTTCGCAGATCGTATCCGCGTTTCAACGAAAAAAGCCTTCCCTAACTCTTTGTCAGGAAAGGCCTTATGATGGGTGGGTGAAGGGACTTGAACCCTCAACTCCCAGATCCACAATCTGATTATTGCTGTTCTTATGCGTCGTAAGTGCTGGCGGTATAATATGTTCCATTTGTGGGGTGTAACCCAATCCGACTAAACGCCTTGCCAACGGGTTACAAAACGGGTTACAATTGATGCCAATCTGCGTAACCCGTTGAATCGGAGCCCCTGTTGTGACAGCCCTGGAGCTAATGACTTGGAACCCAACGGACAAGAGGTGGCACAAAGGCTATCGCGGCAAGAGGTATGCCGTCAGTCCAAAGCAACTCAAGACCGCCCGCACCAAGGAAGCCAGCCGGCAATCGGCTAACGAGTGGTGGGAGCGGAAGCAACGTGAGATAGATGAAGCCCTTGGCGAGGCGAAACAACACCCCGCTCATATCGTCCTAATGTACGAACACGCGATCAAGCGGCATAAGGTGTACGCATGGTGGCATCGGAAGTATGGGAGCATTGAAGAGGCGACCAAGAGCGAACAGGCGGTGGAGTGGTTGCAAGAGGCGCTCAAAAGCGACGATCCGCCCCTTCTTACAGACCCCTGGAACCGCGACCCTGCATGGGAAGAGAAGAAGGGGGGAGGCATCGCCTTGCTTGCGATGTGGAACACACGGGAGTTTGAGTACCAGCAGGAACAGCAAGTCGAGACCGCCGCGCCACGGGAAGATACCATCCGGCGCATATCGACCAGTACTTGGCGACCCTCAAGACTATTGCCACCGGCAAGGGCAAACTGGGGTCATACGAAACCAGCCGTTATCGGGTGACGACCTTCCGCAAGTGGTGTGACCCGTTCTTGACCATTGATAAACTCGACGAGCATCTTTGGGAGCGGTTCAGCCTCTACTTGTTCGACCAGGTGGGGGCCGGAACCATGGCGGCGGCTTCCATGGCCGGGGTTCAACGGGAAGTTCGGGCGTTCATTCGGGACCGATATCGCAAGCGGTTCTGCGAACTGCCCCGCAACCTTACAGCCCGAAACCTGTCCGCACAAGTGACTGTACAAGACCCGATCACCTTCACCGTGAAAGAGGTGAAGGCGATACTAGAGGCATCATCGGAACGCAAGCGGCTATGGTGGCTCTTGATGCTCAACACGGGCATGTATCCTTCCGACCTTGGCCGCCTGACGCACGACGAAGTGGATTGGAAAGCCGGGCGGATACGCCGCAAGCGCAGCAAGACACGGGACAGGAGCCCGAACGTCCCAAAGGTGGACTATAAGTTATGGAAGGAGACCCCCACAGACCAGACCGGCCTGGCAGGTTCATATTTCGTCGCACGTATTACGTACGAGGCGGCACTATACATAGTTCCCAATGGTCTACAATCTGCATGTGACGCCGCCACACCCATCCTCCCACTGCCTCCCCTGGTTTTCCTCAAGCGGCTTCGGCGGCTTTCCTGTTGCCAGGCAGTTGCTCGGCGGCGTCGGGGCGAGATGCCATTTCGCTGGCATCGTCGGCCGACCGCCAGCCCCCGCAGGCTCAGCTGGGAGGCGACGAAATGAACCCCCGCCGCGCCGATCAACGACTTGTCGCGGGTGGGATAGTCCGACCGCTTGTTCTTCATGTCTCAGTACCCGTGTTTCCCGTGCCACATGGGGATCGTTCCTACTCCTTCCCCGGCAGCCACAGCTTGAACCCCTCCTTGATCTCGGGGTGCATGTCCGCCAGGACTGCGGCGACCCACTGCCACTTGGTACCCCGGATCGCCTTGGGGTTCCGCTCTGTATAGACGCAAGTCTCAATCGCCACGACCCTCGCCTCGTTTACGCTCCAGTCATCCTTGACGGATACGTCCGAAAGCCTCCAGATGGCGCAGCCGCTGATACCTTCCAACTTCGCAGGAAGCTGCGGGGCGTCGTCCAAGCACAACGCCATGTGCGACCGTTGGTCGAAGTTCGGCAACGTGTCTTTTTCGCGGTAGGGACGTGTGAGGTATCGCAAACTTTGCCATTTTGCGCTCCGCCTCGCCGAATCCGCATGCGCCGATTCGCACGGGAAACCCGCGAGGAGGTAAACACCGGTCGTGAGGTTGTCGGTGATCGAGATGCTCGCCCGGTTCAGGAACCTCTTGCTCGTCAGCGCTTCGACGACATGGCGGTCGAGCTCCCAGATTCCGATGTCCCAAAGGTCGTCTCGCTCGTCGCCAATGACCAGGCGAGGATTCTCGCGGTTGCGCACGATCGCCGTGGCGTGGTAGCGTCCGTCGAGCGGCACGAGGTTTGCCAAATCCCCGTTGTCAACGAAAAGGCGAAGGTCGGGATAGACCTCCCTCGCCACGTCATATTTCTCAATGGCATGAGCAGCCGTCACGACGAAGTAGTGGCCGGAGAACTGGACCAGGGTGCCAGTGGCATGCTGATGAAGCTCTCCATTGTAGTAGGCGACGATCGACACGACATGTTGCTGGACGAGCGGCAGCATCGCGTCCTGCATCCGGTCGTAGAGCGCCCTCACGTGGTCGGGGACGGCTGATTCCGTCATCGAGCCCTCCGATTCTCGGGTCACTATTGCATCCGCCCACGAATTACGGTGCCAGTCTTCCACTGTCAATCAGTTCCGCGGGCGGCGTGGTACGGAAATTCCGGTTCATGTTGCCAACTCATCGTAAATCAAAGGCGGCTGTGCCCGGAGTGTTGGGCACACTCGCCGTTTATCCATCTCCGTCCGAATGCGTTGCAGAAGGAAGTCCTCCAAAGCCAAGGTTACAAAACTCAGTTCCTTGTCGATTCGGATGATGTCGATCCACCGATGGCGAAAAAGAAGTCGCTGTCCGCCGGGCTGTTCCCAATGGGCTTTTCGCACCCGGTCGTAGAAACTGTTTGTCGCACTCCCGAGCTTCCGGATGCCGACCGAGGGCGGCGGTCTTCATCCGGGAGGGCGGCTCGGAGGGGAGTCGGGGGTGCCGGGAGGCGGGCCGTGACGGGGTGCCGCTCGTGACGTTGGGAGTTCCGTCTCGGACGGCTCGGAGGGGTGGGCTGCTGGCGGCGGCGGCTTTTCTTTGGGGCGGCTCGGAGGGGAGTCGGAATGCAGGCTGCGCGGACGGCGAACGGTGCGCCAGAGAGTCCGTCCGAATGGGTTCGTAGGTGGGCGCCGGCGGCGGCTTTTCTTGGGGCGAGGGGGGCGGAACTCGGAATTGTCTGTCGAGCGGGCCGTGACAGGGCGTTGCTCGTGATGTCGCGGTTCCGTCTCGGACGGCTCAGC
>CAWBRF010000020.1:0-135125 GCA_963791075.1 uncultured Planctomycetia bacterium | reverse complement strand
GGAATGGCAACTCATGGGTGCTTCGATCATGGTCGATCACCGCATGGCCGAAACCCTATCCACCATTCTGCGGGACGACGGCTTCACGGTCGCCGCAGAGTAATGGCTGATGTCTTCTCGGTGGAAAGGAGCCGCCAATGGAACCCACCACCGTCATCTTCCGCATGGATCGGGAGGGCAATGTCTTCGCCCTGTTTCCCGAATTGCCCGCAGACAATTACGGCGTTTACTGCACCTGTTTCCAGCACGTCGGCCAGCACTGCGCCGCCGATTACTACGGCTGCATCGCCGAAAGCCGACCGGCAACGCCCGAGGAATTCGCCGATCTGGCGGCCGAACTCCGGCAGCGGGGATACGACCTGAAGATCCGGCAACGGGCGACCTACGCCATGCACGAGCGGCGGCGGCAAGCAGCGATTGTGGTCTGATGTTCAGGAATCGCCGACCTGCATGGTGGCTGATGTCTTACAAACGGAGGACACGATCATGAAATTCCCGCTTGGCCAACTTGTCGCCACGCCCGGCGCACTCGAAGCCATCGCCGAGGCCGGCCAGACGCCCGCCTTTTTTCTGGACAAACACAGCAGCGGCGATTGGGGCGAGGTCTGTGATGAAGACAAGCGGCTGAACGACCAAGCCCTCGTCGACGGAAGCCGCCTCCTGTCGGCCTATCGAACGCTGAAAGGGGTCCGCATTTGGGTCATTACCGAAGCAGACCGCAGCTCGACCTGTTGTTTGCTCCCTGAGGAATACTGAAGCCCCCACTGATGTCCTACCAGTGAAGCCGAAACAACCAACACGACGATAGGTGCGAAGATGGGATTGACAATTCATTACGGTTTGAGAAGCACCACACGCAACGCCAAATCGCTGGTCGAACGGATGCGTCAACTGGCCCTTGATCTCCCTTTCGAGTCGGTCGATGGCAAGGTCCAGCATCTTGGCCCCGAAGTGTGCCAGCGGCCCCTTGACGAATTGCGGCCCGACGAAAACCTGTTTTCTGCCGTCCTGGATGGCTGCCAGCATGTGGCGATTCCCTGGCATCGCAAGCAGTCGGCCAGCGTCACCGTCCAGCCGTTGGAAATCTTCTCCTTCTGGACGGTGCCCGGCCCTGGCAGCGAATGGGCCAGCTTTGGCCTCGCACGATACCCGGCAGAAATCGAAGTCACATACCGCCCGCTGGACGACGACCGTTTCATCAAGACGATCAAAAAGGGCGGCTCGACCCGGTGGCAGTTCGATTGGCGGCGGTGGGAGCGGTGGCTCAAGAGCAACGGTCACGACGGCTGGGAATTCCCCGAAGACGAAAAGTTTCAGCAGAAGCGGAAGATCAAGACCGGGCTTGGCTCCGGTTGGCGATACTCGTCATTTTGTAAGACGCAATACTCTTCTGGGCCTTCAGAGGGCGGGATTCCTAACTTCATCCGTTGCCACCTCAGTGTCATCCACCTGCTCGACCGAATCGGCCAACTGCCGACGATGAAGGTCGAGATCGACGATGAGGGCAAGTATGGCCGCAGCTACTACACGGACGATCCGTGGGCGGCAGAAAGGGTCTACACTTGGCACGATGGCAAATACGACGTGAAGGCCTTGGTGGAAGAGGTCGGCGAATGGAATGAAATGATCGCCGCAATGGCCGGGGCGTTGAATGACGCCGCCGGGGCTGCGGGCCTTTCCGTGGTCTCGCCAATTGCCGGGTTTTCCAATTTCGAGCAATTGGAGTTCCGGGGTCAACAGAATCAGGAACACCTCGGCCCCTTCCTCCAAGCCATGAAACAACTGGCTGACCAGCAGCGGGCGGCAAATGCCAACGGCCCGGCTGAATAGCGTCGTTGAACTTGGTTGTTGGCGTTCCTTCGCAGAAGCCTCTCTCACCGCCACCCTGGCGGTGAGAGAGGCGGGAGGGCGCCAAGAAAACAACCCCATAGCTGATGTCTATACGCACGCTCCAATGGGATCCTGACATGGCCGAAGACCGAACCCTCCCCGGTTGGCCCAAGAAGAAACTGGTCAAGGATGTCCGGCGCAGCCTTTCCCACTACGGCATCCGCCCGACGAAGTTCGACATTTGGCGGGCGACCTGGGCATGGGCCGAGGCGATTGCCCGGTCCTACTGGCACATGCACTGGCCGATGCCGTCCGAGATCGCCACACAGTATATTCTGTTGCTCCTGGTCGAGATGAAGCAGAGTTGCATGTTGCGGCTGCCGTACCGAGCCGGGGACCACATTCCGCCGGAAGTTGCGGCGATGCTGCCCCAGGTCCAGGCCAGCGGCGTCCTGGCGATCGCCAGCCAGCAGGAAAAGCCGAAACGGGAGCGCCGCCGACTGATGTCAAAAGAAACAGTGCCGGGCGGGGATGCCCCCCTTGCTGAAGCCGTCGAGAAGAGGTAGTACACGATGTCTCCCCCGAAAGGACAATGAAGTGATTAAAATCCACGGCCTTCCCGAAACCCTCTGGTTCGTCGTCAGTCCCACCCCGGTCAGCGGCCTCGACGACATTCTGCTTCGAGTGCGACATCGAGCGGTTCGCCCTTCAAATTCGAGGCGGTCTGGACGAGCACAAGATCGTCGCCATCTTCGCAGACGGAACGGAGGCAAAGGAACTGGCCGAGAAATTGCTGCGGGCCATGCACCAGCCAACCGAGAATCCCGACATCCGCCTGCACAAGTCCCCCTGGCCCGCCTGGGTTGCCACCCAGGAATCGCTTTCCGGCGTCGTCATCTGCAACAAGGAAACTGGTGAGAAGGTTGTGGTCGAGCCTCCGAAGGAATGGGGGCGGGCTTGGGCGTGGAACTTGACCGAGGACGGCTCTGGCATCGTGATCCGGCGGACGCACTGACCAGGGCTCTCTATGCCGACGTTTCCAATCTATCTCTTGAAACTTGGCGATAGCCTTGTGGTCTGCTGCCCCGAAGACCGAACGGACATTGACCACAGCACGTTCTGGGAGACGACCGCCTCTCGCCTTGTTGCCGAGCATTACAAGATTCCACAGCGCTTGCTCCTTAACCTGCCCTACTGCCAACGCAGGGCAAGAGTCGTTGGGAACAGGGTGTTTTACGGAGAGAAGCCGGCTGCGAAGTTGCTTCGCCTGATTCGGACGGCCGTTGGGAACAGCAAGCTGGCGTTCGTCCATGACGAGCACGAAAAGCGATTGCGGTACGACGTGTCCGAGTTCAGAAAACTGATTGGCCGGCAGACGGATTGAACAACGACTGATGTCCGAAGAAGAGAAAGGGGACCAGCACATGGCATTTCGGGTTTTGACCGACGAACAATTCCTGGCGATGGTTGCGAGCAAGGGCAATCCCGCTGAGTTGGATGAGGCCATGCTCGCCCTACGCCGTGAAGGCCGGATTCAGATATTCGACGACGGCACTGGCGACCCATTGATCGTGAAGACGGAACGATTGAACTGACCAACTGATGTCTTTGGGAAAGAAAACGTAGCGCATGACCATATCGACCTTTTGACCTACTGCGAGAATCATGAGCCACTCGACCGACGTTAGCGACTTCAAACCCACCTCCCTGTCCCACCTTATCGGGCAGCGGAACGTCATCCGCCAAGTCGAAGTGGCTCTCGACGCCTGTCAGCAGGACAACAAGCGTTTCGATCATGGAATGCTCGTCGGCCCGCCGGGTCTCGGCAAGACTGCCCTGGCCGCCGTGATCGCCCAAGAGATGGCGACCGATTTTCACGAGGTCTTGGGACAGTCGCTCAACAGCGTGCCCGACCTCAATGCCCTGCTCCTGGCCGCCAAAGACAAGGACATTGTGTTTATCGACGAGGCCCACGAACTCAAGCGAGCGTACCAGACGGCCTTGTACCTCGCCCTCGACAAGCAATGCGTTTTCATCAAGGGGGCAAACTCCTCTCCGCAGGGCATCCCCATCGGCAAGTTTTCGCTGCTCTTGGCAAGCACGGACGAATTTTCCTTGTTGCAGCCGCTCCGAGACCGAATGAAACTGGTTCTGCGGTACGAGTTCTACTCGGACGAAGAACTCTGTCAGATCATCCGCCATCGTGGCCGGGCCTTGGGGTGGAACATCGAGGATGGTCTGGTGCCTCTGATTGCCCAGCGGTCAAAAGGCACGCCTCGATTGGGCTCCGCCTGCTGCAATCGTGCCACCGGGTTTGTCGGTTGTTGGGCGAATCGTCGATCACGACCGATCACTTGCAGAAGGCATGTGGATTGGAACAGATCGACAATCTGGGCTTGGGCACGAACGAACAACAGTATCTCCGCATTTTGGCCGAAGGTCCGAGCCGGTTGAACGTCCTGGCATCCCGGTTGGCG
Source organism: uncultured Planctomycetia bacterium (assembly GCA_963791075.1). Lineage (GTDB taxonomy): Bacteria > Planctomycetota > Planctomycetia > Pirellulales > Thermoguttaceae > CAWBRF01. The sequence goes on along the minus strand of CAWBRF010000020.1, from coordinate 130,818 downwards.
TTGCCCACCCGTACCGTGAGCGTGGTCATCGAAGCATTCTTGATCCGGGCGGGCCTGGTGATGAAGGATCACCAGGGGATTCGGCAACTGTCCGCTCTCGGGAGGGAGCACCTGCTGGGAGACCGTCCAAAGTCCGTCTGATTGTCGGCAAGTTGGTGTCCAACTGATGTCAAATGTTGGTCGAATTTCCGTCAAATGATTGACCAATTTCACCGACCGCACAAGAGTGATGGTCACCGTCGCCAAGATGGGAACACCTGTCGCAAAGCCGTCCAACTGATGTCAAATTTCCGTCCAAGGTGTGTCAGATGATTGACCAATTACACGACAAGACGAAAGCCGCCGTCACCGTGGCCGAGATGGCACGGATGCTCAACCTTTCCCGACAGCGACTCCACCAACTGATTGGGGCAGCCTTCCCGCCCCCGGTTTATGACATCAAGACCCGGCGGCCCTTCTACACCGAGGAACTCCAACTGGTCTGCCTCGAAGTCCGCAGACGGAACTGCGGCGTCGATGGGAAGCCGATCCTGTTCTACGCTCGACGAGGCGGCGCTTTGTCGTCACCGACGAAGAGAACAAAGAAGGCGAACACGGCGCACGTCGCCATCCTCAATGCGGTGAAGGCGCTCGGCCTGACCTCCGCCACCGCCGATCAGGTGGGCTCGGCCATCAAAATTCTGTTTCCCCGAGGAGTAGAGTCGGTGGATCAAACTGAAGTCATTCGAGGGGTTTTCGTTCATCTCCAGCGTCAGAATCGTGCCGGTAATGTCAGGTGATAACTGTCATTATCAGCCCAGTTAAGGGGAATCGGAGTCAAAAAGGTGTCAAATTTCCGTCCAGAAGGCTGCCAGAATTGGGGCGATAATGTTTTCGGCGGTCTGTCGGTCGGGCCGGACGAGAACCGACTGGTTTCAACCTACCTCGCCGCCCACGACCTGGCCCCCAACACCCGCCGGGCGATCCGCAACGACCTTCGCAAGTTTGCCGGTTGGTTCAGCCATGCCAATCGGGAGCCGTTCGCAGTCAAGCGGATCACCGTCAGGGACGTGACGGACTTCAAGGACCATTTGCGCCGAGCGGAGGGCCAGGCCGTCGCAACGGTCAATCGGGCCTTGGTCACAATCCGCAGATATCTCTCTTGGCTCGGTGAAAACGGACAACTCAAGGCGAATCCCGCCAAGGCGGTCAAGGAACTTCGTCGCCAGCAGCTTGCGCCCAAGGGGATGGAGCGGGATGAGGTGCGCCGCTTGCTCCGGGAAGTGGAGTTGCGTGAGGACGTGCGGGCCGGGGCGGTCTTTTCCTTATTCTTATACACCGGCTGCCGAGTCAGCGACCTCGTGGCCCTGGACTTGCACGACCTGATGTTGTCCGACCGCAGCGGCACGGCGATCTTCCGCTTCGCCAAAGGCAACAAACAGCGTTCAGTCCCCTTGCCGCTTGCTGCCCGTCGAGCGATCCAAGCCTATTTGGAATCCCGCCCGCCTGTGCAGACAACCAAGGTTTTCGTCGGCGAGCGAGGGCCGCTTACGGATCGTGGCGTCCGGGCCTTGTGCGATAAGTATTCGGCGATCACCGGCATTAGCCTGCATCCCCATCTGCTCCGGCACACGATGGCGCACCAGTACCTGGCCGACACCGGCAACGACCTTGTGGGGCTGGCCCAGATTTTGGGCCACGAGAACTTGAACACGACGGCGAGGTACACCAAGCGGACGCAGGAGCAGTTGGGGGAGGCGGCGGAGAGGATGAGTTATTAAAATACCCAGCTCAAGCCAGGGTTCTCGAAACGAGAAACTTCCGCTTGACAGTTCTCATTTCAAGAACTATAATCAAGAAAGCCTCGTAAGGTGGTCGAAGGGAAAGGATGCCATGCGGATTATCTCCAAGCGTCGATTGCGTGAGTTCTGGCAGCAGGAGGCTGCGGCACGTTCGCCGCTGGAGGGTTGGTTTCGTGTCGTCAACGACAAGCAACTGACGTGGAATAATTTTCATGACGTGAAGGCGACCTTTGGGAATGCCAGTCTCGTCGGTGATTGCATTGTTTTCAACATCGGCGGCAACAAATATCGACTGGTTGTGAAGATCAATTATCTAACCCACAACGTCTTCGTTCGGGCCGTGCTGACTCACGAAGAGTACGACAAAGGCAAGTGGAAGGCCGACTGCGGCTGCGAGTAAACATTTTTTGCAGGTCAATCCATGAAACTCCTCAATAAGCGACAGCAGGACACGTACCTGCGACTCATTCAAGAACTGCCTCTCGTGTCGATCACGTCCGATGAGCATTTGGATGCGGCCCAGGCAATGCTCGACCGCTTGACGGACAAGAAGAGACTTGACGGTGGCGAACAGGCGTATCTTGACGCTCTCTGCGATCTAGTTGTGGTGTACGAGGATCAGCATCATTCGATCCCGGCTGCCTCGGACGCCGACTTGCTGCGCCACTTGATGGAGGCGAAGGGCGTCACGCAAACTCAAATTCACAAAGACACGGGCCTTGCCAAGAGCGGACTTTCCGAAGTCCTGGCGGGAAAGAAGCCCTTTAGCAAGACGATGATCGTGACTTTGGCAGCATACTTTCACGTTCCGCCATCGGTTCTGACGGCGAACATCGGCGGCAAGAAATAGGGTTCCTTCCCTTCAGGCTGAACGTCTTCTTGGTGGCCGCCATTGCTCACCGTTCTGAACCCGGCTCAATAACTCTCGATCTCTTCGGCGCAACCCCAAGCACCTTGGCCAGGGTGTCAAGCGTCCTTCCATGAGGCTTCTCTGTTTCCTTGCGTTCGATCCGTGCGATGGTCTTGGGCGAGATGCCGGGAAAATCGTCTCGGGAAATTCGGCGAAGGATTCGCAATCGTCGCAAAGAAGGCCCAAAGCCCTTGTCTTCTGCTATTCGGCGCTTGTTGGCTCGATGCCTGTACTCGGGGTCAACCCGGTAGAGAACAGAGTGGGCTGACGCCTCAAAGTCGCCGAAACGAATCGTATAGCCATAATCGTCCAGTTCGAACTTTCCGAAGTCCGGCTTACTCGGGCCGGCGGCGGAAAACATGGAAAGCGGAACGACCAAGGTCGTCAGGTCTCCACGGGTCAATGTAAGCGTTCCGCTCCCCTCATCAACGATCCCGCCGAGAAACAGGTCTAGTCGCTTGGCGCTGGAAAGAACTTCCAGCAGGTGTTCCGCTGGCAGCATCTTGAACGATGGCACCTCGCCGGCAATCCTGCGGAACTGGCTGTGCAAAGATGGAATCAGTTCAGACCGGGGAGGCTCAAGCATCAACAAGTCGCCCAGGACAAGCCGTTCCTGATACTGCACGAAATGAGCGCATGCCGCCTCCAAGAGCGGCTCTGCCCACCGGGAATGCATAACAATCCACAGGCTGTCTTGCGACGAATGCCGAAAAGCCTCGTCAAGTTCCCGAACCTTTCTGACGCAGAAGGTCTGTTCTTTGTCCAATTGCTTGCATGCACTTCGAGCTGAATCAAGCACGATGAACCGCTTGAACGACAGGCTCGGACTTTTCTTAGTTATCGTGCTCATCGTCATCGCCTTCCACTGGGTTGTGCGGGTTCCGGGCGTTCCAATACGCCTGCATTTCGCCCAAGTGTGCTTCGATTGCCTGCCTGATCTCGACGGGAATCTCGCTCCATTTGCCGCCAGGAGGAACAAGAAACTCCCGTCTGCGCAATGACACCCGCCAACACCCTTCTGTTCTGTAGCGAATCGTTATGTGCGGTGTTTCAGGCCCTTCCTCGTCGAAGACCTTGGCTCTCCACCCTGCGGTGAGGAGTCGTTGCGGGATTGGAAGGTTGTAGGGCATCGTGGCTCCACCGGGTAAATCCTTTCAACTAAATTATGTCCCCTTTTCCGTCATGCGTCAATAGGGACAAAATGGCGATTCTGCTGGATGCCGGCTGCAAAGCGCCTTTTGCACCCATCTGGCGGGTGATGCCGACGAGGTTCCGGCCGCTCCTGCCTCCCCCGACTGATGTCTTTCCTCCAACGTTTCGTTGGAGGAAAGACCCATGCCAGCCTACTTGAAAATCGAAAACATCGGCGTCTGCCCGCCGGAAGGCTTCACTGTTCTCGGCGTCAGCCTGGCCGACACGAGCGACAACCATCGTTGACGAAACCGTGGAGGTCCGCCGCAAGGCAGACGGCGCACATGGCTCCCTGACCTTCCAGGACAGCCCCCGCTTCTACTTCGGTTGGATTGACGTTCTCTGACGGTTCCTCCGTCTTCGCCGCCCCGGACAAGGGCGGCTTCGTGGGCAGACGAATTCGGCGACTGATGTCATGAAAACGAACCCACACGACACAGGAGTATCTTGCCGACACCGGCAATGACCTTGTGGGGCTGGCCCAGATTTTGGGCCACGAGAATCTCAACACGACGGCCCGGTATACGAAGCGGACGAGCGAACAATTGAGCGAGGCGGCGGAGAGAATGAATTATTGATTGGGCGGTCCCGCCGCCGTTCGGTCACGGGTGTGGGGTGATCGCAATGACTGTGATGTCACGTACCTTGGGACCATAACACCAAAACACTCGATAGGCCCCAGGCGTCTCGTTCTGGGCGTAAGCCTCGAAAACCTTCTCACCCTTCTTGTAAGGATGGGGAAGCGAGTAGTACGGATGAGTCTGCAACCCTGGATGCCGGGGGTTCTCCTGAAGCTGTTTCAGTGTCTTGTTGACCTGCTTGAATAAGCCTACATCCTTTGAACTTATCGTCTTCTTGGACTTGTTGGCCAGACTTTTCTCGGCCCGGTCCTTCAATGCCCGATACTGCTTAGCGGCTTCCTTGGTCCATCGCAGCGTGAACATCAGTCGTCAAGCTCGCTGGCCAAGGAACCACCGAAATTCAAGTCAGGCGGGTTCTCGGCGAATTCTTGCTTCTTCGCTTGCCGCAAACCTTGCTTTACCATCTCAAGGGCCTCCTGATTGTCCCAGAGCCAGCCCTCGTTTTCCGGGATGACTCGGGCCTTGATGATCCTCACTTCGGTTGGGCTAACCCGTTCAATCATCACCGGGCTGTGGGCGAAAGCTTTGCCCAGCGCAACCCGTCCCTTGCTGTCAGCCGTCTTGGTCGTCATCTGATCATCTCCTATGTCCTCTTCAGTTATCTTACCTCAAAGTGGGCAAGTGGGCAAGTGGGCATTTCCCATAATCGACATTTCAGGTGGCATTCGTAAATGGGAGCCCCCCCCGCTTGGCCAATTTTTCGTGTCAATTAACATTTGGTGAAGGGATTCGACCGACATGGACTTTCACTCGTAATTGGCTTGGTATGCCTTTCTCTAGCAATGGGCTACTACCACACCCCACCACTCGGGGGTGGCTTTGCGTGCTTGCGGGATTGACGAGCGGCTCCAGCCTCCTCCGACTGATGTCTTTCCTCCAACGTTTCGTTGGAGGAAAGACCCATGCCAGCCTACTTGAAAATCGAAAACATCGGCGTCTGCCCGCCGGAAGGCTTCACCGTCCTCGGCGTCAGCTTGGCCGACACAAGCGACAACCAGGGCGTCATTGGGCAATTCGGAAGCGGCTGTAAGCACGCAGCCGCCGTCTGCCTGCGGAACAACGTCAGCCCGGTGGTCTTCTGCGGGACGCTTCGGCTGGATTTCTTCACCAAGCCCCAAACCGTCGCCGACTCCAAGGCCAGCAAAGATTTCGCCCGTGTTTGCGTGAAGTATGGCGGCACCGATCCCAGCACGGGGGCCAACAGGTCCGCAACCGAAGATCTGGGCTTCGTCTTGGACTATGGCAAGCAGGACTGGACCGAAGTCGCCCTGGCGCTGCGGGAGTTCATCTCCAATGCCATCGACCGGGCCATCCGGGAGCATGGCGACTGGCGCAGCGTCAAGATCGAGATCGTCGACGAGACCCGTGTGCGGGCGAAGCGGGACCACACCAGGGTCTTCCTGCCGCTGACGCCGGAAGTGCTCGAATTTTACAACAATCTGGGCAAGTGGTTCCTGCATTTCTCGGAACCGGAGTCCCTCGACAAGGCCATCTTGCCCAAAGCCAACCGGAACCTGGCCGACCGCAAGGCGGCGGTGATCTATCGCCGGGGTGTTCGTGTGCGGGAGTTCGAGTCCTTGGAAACGGAGAGCTTGTTTGACTACAACTTGAACAACCTGACCATTGACGAGGCCCGCAAGGCTTCGGATTGGGATGTGCGTCATCACTGCGGGCAGGCCCTCGCAAGCGCCGACAAGGATGTGCTGGCGATCCTGTTCGCCCATCTGCTCAACTCCGACCAGCCCGCCTGGGAATTCACCTTCGACTCCTATTCCCTCCAGCCAAACTACCGGGACAGCGCCGAAGACCAGGACCGGAAACGACGCAATTGGCACGATGCCTTTGTGCAGGTTGCAGGGGAGACGGCCGTGCTGACCGGCGAAGGCACCGTCAAGCAGCTTGAGGGCAAGGGTTACACGCCCGTCAAAGCCCCCGAAGGCATTATTAACGCCGCCGCTCGCTACGGTGTGCAGACCCCGGCCACCGTGCTTTCCAACGATGAATTGTCGGGGCGGCTGGTTACGGAACCGACCGACTCTGCACAGGCAGCAGTTGATTTCATCTGGCAAATAATCGAATCCTGCGGACTTAATAACGGGAAGGCCAAGCCGCCGGTCAAAATCTTCTCTTCGGTCCTCGACGGCGGCGTCATGCTGAGCGGTTATTATCGGGAAGGCTCGGTCTTTATTAACGGCGACTTGGCCCCCGCTGGTCTGTCCGATGTCGGACACTTGCCCGACCGGCTCTTGCATGTGGCCTTGGAAGAGATCGCCCACTACGTCACCGGAGCGACCGACAACAGCCGGGACTTCCAGAATTACCTGCTCGATGTGGCGGTCAAATTGGCTCGGCAAGGGTTGCATCATGGATGAACATTTTGCAGCCTTGCATCAGTGGCTAATCAAATTCCATGCCCAGCCGAGGAGCCGGAGGGAACTTGAAGGCGTGTACGGGCAAGTCTGGGACGAGCAGGAACTCTTGCGGGACTTCGAGGTTCTCGGCTTCGTCGACGAAACCGTGGAGGTCCGCCGCAAGGCAGACGGCGCACATGGCTCCCTGACCTTCCAGGACAGCCCCCGGTTTTACTTCGGCTGGATCGACGTTCTCTGACGGTTCCTCCGTCTCCGCCGCCTTTGTCCGACAATCGGACAAAGGCGGCTTTGCTGCGCAGACGAATTCGGCGACTGATGTCATGAAAATGAACCCACACGACACAGGAGCCGAAAATGAATCACACTGACCTTTACAAACGAATCACCGACCAGATCATCGCCCAGCTTGAAAAAGGCGTGGCCCCGTGGCAGCGGCCTTGGGCGACCATCGGCGGCGGGCTGCCGAAAAACGTGGTCAGCCGCAAGCATTACCGGGGCATCAACACGCTCTTGCTTTGGTCCGCCTCAGAGGAACATGGCCACGAATCCTCGCTCTGGGCAACGTATCGCCAATGGGACATGCTCGGCGGTCACGTCAATCGGGGCGAGCACGGGACGAAAATCACCTATTGGAACGTCACCCGCCAGACGACCATCGACCAGAACACCGGCGAAGAGAAGGAGGAGAGGCGGTTCTTTTGCAAGGAGTACACGGTTTTCAATCTCGACCAGTGCGGCGGGGAAGCCCTCACTCGCTTCCGGGTCGCCCGGCCCGTGCAGAACTTCATTGACTTCGGCCCGGCCGAAAAAGCGATTGCCGCCACGGGCGCTGATGTCCGACACGGCGGCAACCGGGCCTTCTTTGACAGAATCCACGACTGCATCCAGTTGCCGATTAAAGAAGCCTTCGCTTCCCCGGCAAGTTATTATTCGACCGCCCTTCACGAGATTTCTCACTGGACCGGCCACGAAAGCCGCTTGAACCGAATCGACAAGTTGGCCCGGTTCGGGGACAAGAGCTACTCCGCCGAAGAACTGGTTGCGGAGCTTGCCGGGGCCTTCTTGACCGCCGCCCTTGGCGTTCCGAACGAGCGAACCCTCGAAAATGCCGTCGCCTATCTGGGCCATTGGCTCGAAGTCTTGAAGTCCGATAGCCGGGCGATCTTCACCGCCGCCACGGCGGCCAGCGCTGCGGCCGACCTTGTTTTGAGTTTCAGTCAAAATGTCGAAGCGGAAGAAGGGGCGGTTGCGGCGTGATGGTGGGTTCGGCAAGCCAGCTTCCCCAGCACGGCTGGGGAACTTGGCCTCTGCCACTCGGCTGATGTCTTACCAGCAAAGGAACAATAGAATGCTCGACCGAAAAACGATCTTCTACCTGACCATTCTCCTCGCCAGTTGCTTCCTTGCGGCAAGGTCCATGACCACGGCCGCACCTCCCGCCGAACAAAAGGTGAAGACCTTCCTCGACCACCTCAAGCCGGGGCGGGCGGTTTCACTCACGGAAATGGGCGGCCGCTTTGAAATCGGGTTGTTTCCGCCGAATTTTCAGCCGCTCGGCCACAAGGTCGTCGAAGTCGGCCCGGACTACGTAGTGCTGCGTGACCTCGTGGAGATCACGGACACGATTGTGCCGATCTACTCGATCACGGCCATAAAAGTTCTGCGTATCGGCGGCAGGTAGGCTGATGTCTTGATGGCGAAAGGAACAACGCAATGCCCCGCCGCCCACACCCGAAACGTTTGGCAAAGGCCCGAGAACAATTCAAGGCCGCCGTTACGACCTACCTCGACAGCATCGGCGCTCGGCCCAGCCATTCTTACGACCTCGAACTCGACACGCCCGCCGGCCTGTTGCAACTGAGCGTTTACGACGACTGGGTTGCCGGACGGTTCGATGACGTTGCCCTCGGCAAGGCTTTTACGGCCTCATGCGGTCGGCCCTGCAATCCCTTCACGGGCAAGTGGAATTTCCTCTACTACAACGGCACTATCGGGTCGCTCAACCCCGATGCGGTGATTCTCGACCTGAGTTTCTTCATCGACTGGTTGCTCAACTGGGAGTCGGCCGCCGCCTGATGTCTTGATGGCATAACCCACCACCAGAGGACAACCATCATGGCATGCAACCACGAAGACTATCCGTGTTGCGGCTGCGGCGACGATCTCGAACGCTTCGACGACGGCGACATCTGCCAGGGCTGCGGCGAGCCCGAGCCGTATTGCGTCTGCGACGAGTACGAAGACGATTGCGACGGCGACGACAGCATGGACGGGGACCACGAAACTGGCCTCGCTTCGGCGGGCTTTGGCATGGACGAAGATTATCTTCCTGGCGGCGATGACTTTGGTGGTGATTGGTGATGGTGGGAGCCCCTTCCATCGGCGATGGCCGATGGAAGGGGCGAACCTTCAACTGATGTCAACGAGAACCAAAGGACAACCCATGAACCTCGTCACCCTGGCCGACAACAAGCTGGCCGCCCTCCATCGTCAGGCAGCCGCCGAGATCGCACGGCGAGCGAAGGCGGCGGCCAACGGCCATGACGCCGCCACCATCATCTGCGGCAACGAGATGGCGAAACGGGGGCTCGTAGTCGCCGCCGCCGGAAATCACTCGATCCTCTTCATCGGCCCGCCGAACTGCGGCAAGACCATGCTCCGGGCCGTGGCTCTCGAACTCGGTCTTGGCAGCACTTTTGAGGCCCGGCCGTGTCCCTGTGGCTATCACGGCAGTCCCGTCCGGTCCTGCGACTGCTCATCCGCCAAGATCGAACGATGCCGGGCGGCGTGGCCGGCGGCCGACATCAACATCGAGGTGGTCCAGCCGCCGCATCGGGAACTCAACGGGCGACCGGGAACGACGCTGGCCGATATGAAGGCCCAGATCGCCCGCATGTCCGGCCACACCGACCTGGCCTTGGACGAGCATTCGGTGAACCTGCTCAAATGCGCCTGTGTCGAGCTTGGCATCGATCCCGATGCCCGGAACCGCATCATCTCCATCGCCCGGACGATTGCCAATCTGGACAACTCCGAGCGAATTGGCCCTTCCCATACCTGCGAGGCGATCAATTACCGGGCGTTCCGGCGCTGAAACCCAACTGATGTCAACAAGAACCATGCCCAACACACTGTATCCATTCGGACACGAGATCGCCAAGGTCCAGGCAGAGATCGTGGCGTTTCGCAGCGAGTATCTTCCCGTATTCCTGGAAATCTCACGAACGCCGGAACTCATTCCGCCCTTCGTCTTCGAGCGCCAACAGAACACCTTGCACCTTCTTTCATGTTGGCAGGAGGCCATCACCAAAGTCGGCGACGCCCTGCCGCTGCCCGGCGACGCCACGACGCTCGACCCGGCAGAATTCAAGGATTTTATGTTTTGCAAGGGCACTCCGGGCTTTTCTTTGTCGAACGGCGACATTCGGTGGAAGATCGGGATGTTCTGCGACATAAGAGTAGCGATCTTGAGCGGCTACCGACCGCCGGAGTTGGGGGACAATGAGGAGTTCACCGAGGATCACTTTTGGGCCTCAATACCGGCGATTGAGGCGTGGCTGTTGAGTCTCGACGCCATGGACGGTCGCCTCTGGAATCCCCTCTGCATGACTTTGCCATTCATCGCCGATGTCGATCCGGCTTTTGCCAAGAAGGCCCTCGATCTTGATACCTGGGGAGAAACAAATGCGTGGTTCGAGCACGTCGTTAATAACGCCCTGCTGCACGTCTTGGCCTCGCTTGCCAACAATCATTTCATGTCAATTCGAGACTACATGGACCACCCATGCCTCTTGGGGCGATACACTCGGCTGATGCCGCATTATCTGTTCGCCGTGCTGTTCCAAAAGGTTTCGATTCTGCGACAACTTGCCAGCCAGCAGCCGCCGAAAGCCGCCTGATGTCTTACGTCTTGACCTTGCTCTTGGTGATCCCCGTCGCCCTGTGGATCGCCTACAATTTCCTCATCGGTTTCAAGAAGGGATGGCGAGAGGGGATGGAACGAATGAGATGGCGAAAATTGAAAGGCGTGTGGCGGCTGTGCCAAATAGCGAATCGTTGACAGGACATGTGGCATTTCCCAGATTGAAAAAATAATCTACCGTTCCTGCAACACAAAGGTGGTCCCCCCCGCCGTATACGCCGCTCCTACGGCGGCTTTCCTTCCTCATGGCAACCAATCTGTCCAATCATTTTCGGCGGCAGCGAATCGCCTTGCGGATGCGCCCAGGACAAGTCGCCCGGCTCCTGGGCTACCGAAGTGTCGTCGGCGCTGCGAACAAGATCGTTCGGTTCGAGGAGACTGGCGATATCGACCGCCGATTGTTTCAGAAGTTGGCGGCGGTCCTCTTCATCGACAAGGCGACGATCAAGCGGCTTATGGAAAAGGACCGGCGTGAACTTGTCCAACGTTGGCACGAGTGGGCCAATCAGCGAATCAGGCCGCATCTGATTGAGGAAGTTGCCCCCGGCATTTACATGGTTCACTGCCTTCCCGAGGACGTGACGACGCCGGATCAGATGGAGAATTATGCTGCCGACCTTGCCGGAACAGTGCGTCAGCCGATATGGCTTATCTTCAGCCGGAAACTGGCCGTGTATTTTGACCATGGTGGTCGCAAGCGTGCAGTTCACGAGGCCGCACCAGGCGAGCCGACCGAGCCGTATCGCCGATTTCGGCAAGGTAGACCGAATTGTCTCTTCAACGGCGACGGCGACGACATCGACGTCAGATCAATCCGCTGGCCGCAGAGACATGGGCCAGGGGTGGGGAGGTGAGGCGGGGCGGTGCCTGTGCCGTGGTGTTCTATGCGGACTTCTCCGCCGCCACGCCCATCCGAACAGCCCGATTGCACCGACACCGAGCAAAGCAAAGGTTCCCGGCTCCGGCACAACGGCGAACTCGCTGTTGTGATCCAGCACCGCCCAGACGGTGTGGTTGGCGGTGTTGACGCCCCAATCGCCCAGCGTCATCTCGCCGTTCCACGCTCCCACTCCAACGAACGTGTCGTTGTTGCTGCCGAAATTGCCAAGCACGGCGTTCTCCCACTGATTGTCGGCGGCGCCGGCAATGCCGTTAGGCCCCAAGTCCAGATAGTCCATTTGAATTCTTCCGGCCTGGGCTGCCGCCAGTTCGGTCAATCCGGTCTTGGCTGTGACGGCCTGAGGGTTGTAGCTCATTTGCAGCACGAACGTATCCGTATGGACGCTCCCATCCTTGGTCTCTCCATCCACGATTTCAATGCCTTCAACGCCGAGGACGTCGCTGACCAGCCCCTCGCTGGTTGTCGCTGTCCGCCACGCCATGCTCACGTTCGTTGAAGCGCTTGCCGTTCCCGCCAGGATCGTCGCCGTGCTGCCGACCATAGGCTGCCCGCCGCTCCCCGTAGTCGTCTTTACGGTCGATTCAAGGTTGGCGTAGCTGGCGCCTTGGGCGACCGGGGCGGTCAATGCGGGGCCAAATGCACTCGGGGAATTGCTCTTGTCCGCCGTGGCATTGCCGACGTTGCCTTGCAGCGTCACCGTGACGGCCCCGTTGTTGTTGCTTCCGGCTCCAGGCATGCTGCTGTCGTCCACCAGTTGGGAGGCGGACATGACGACAGTCTTTGTCCCGGTCGTCGTGTAATTGCTGGTGTCCAGTGCGGCGTAGTAGGTGACGTAGCCGCCCGCCGACAGTCCGCCGAACGGTGAAAGAGTCGTGGTCAATGCCGCATCGCCGGTGGCCGTGAAGCCGGTCTCTTTAAGATTTGCCGTGTCGGCTGCCGACGCATTGGCTGCACGGTTGTAAAGCGTGAAGCTCTGAATGGGGCTCGTCGCCCCTTTGAGCAAGTTGCCGAAGTTGATCGTCTCAATCGTCTGGTTTGCGGTAGACGACAACGAGGCATTGGAGTGGTCAAAAACAGTCAGCGTCACGCCGGTGGAGGTGTTCGCAGCGCTCGACGCTCCCGACAGCGTGTGGTCGTCGCCGACGTTGAGCGAGAAGGTCTCGACCTGCGTTCCCAGCGTGCCGGTGCTTAGCGATGCCGTGTAGGACTGCGCCGAGCCGGAGGAAACCAACTTGTAGCCGGTCGAGCCGCTTACGCCACTGCCCAGCGAATCGACATCCAGCGAGGCAAGCCCGCTCTGACCCGAAGTTCCGTTGGACAAGTTCAAGCCAGCAGTGATCCCAGTTGCACCTACGATGACCGTTTGACTGTTGCCGGTGGCGACCGAGAGGCTTGGTGCTGCATGGCCGAGCACAGTCAGCGTCACGCCGGTGGAGGTGTTCGCAGCGCTCGACGCTCCCGACAGCGTGTGGTCGTCGCCGACGTTGAGCGAGAAGGTCTCGACCTGCGTTCCCAGCGTGCCGGTGCTTAGCGATGCCGTGTAGGACTGCGCCGAGCCGGAGGAAACCAACTTGTAGCCGGTCGAGCCGCTTACGCCACTGCCCAGCGAATCGACATCCAGCGAGGCAAGCCCGCTCTGACCCGAAGTTCCGTTGGACAAGTTCAAGCCAGCAGTGATCCCAGTTGCACCTACGATGACCGTTTGACTGTTGCCGGTGGCGACCGAGAGGCTTGGTGCTGCATGGCCGAGCACAGTCAGCGTCACGCCGGTGGAGGTGTGGTCGTCGCCGACGTTGAGCGAGAAGGTCTCGACCTGCGTTCCCAGCGTGCCGGTGCTTAGCGATGCCGTGTAGGACTGCGCCGAGCCGGAGGAAACCAACTTGTAGCCGGTCGAGCCGCTTACGCCACTGCCCAGCGAATCGACATCCAGCGAGGCAAGCCCGCTCTGACCCGAAGTTCCGTTGGACAAGTTCAAGCCAGCAGTGATCCCAGTTGCACCTACGATGACCGTTTGACTGTTGCCGGTGGCGACCGAGAGGCTTGGTGCTGCATGGCCGAGCACAGTCAAGGTTCCTGTGGTCGTCTGCGCACTATTGGAGGCATTCGGATCGCTGGCGGTAAAAGAAATGGTATTGGTGCCGAGGTTGGTGGAAGTAACTGAGACAGTGCAAGAGTGGCTTGTGCTTGGAGCGAGACTGCCGGTGCCAGATGTTATTGACCCAAGCGTGGCACTGCCGCTTTGGACGGCGGCGGTCATCGTGTAGTTGAGATTATATCCAGCACTGATTGAGTTGCTCACTGTTGTGCCCAGCATGGCTGTCCCGCCGCTTATGATCGTGGCGTTGGACACATTGCTCAGGCCGACGATTGCGGGGGTTATGTTCAGGGCAAAAACCGTGCCGAGGCCGCTTAACCCGCCGGTTGTCGTCCCATAAAGGATTGAGCCACTGAGCGTCAAATTGCCGTAGGGGTTTGCGCCGTTAAAGCCGTTAAAGGAGGCTAAAGTCGTGAGGGTGCCGCCGCTCACGGGAATGCTGAAAATCGTGCCGTAGCCATAGGCACCACCCTCCTCTGTCATACCATAAAGAGTAGTGCCGCTGAGCGTCAAACCGCCGCAGGGAAAATAGCCGCTGCTGCTGCTAAACGAGAATAGGTTTTGGAAGCCGGTGCCGTTCGTGCCGATGCTGAAAATGTTGCCTTTGCCGTTGCCGTAGTTCCCAGATGTCATCCCATAGAGGGTAGTGCCGCTGAGCGTCAAACTGCCATAAGGATTTGCGCCGTTGGTGCCCGTGAACGAGAGCAGGGCCGTGGGGATGCCGCCGCTCACGGGGACGCTGAAAACCGTGCCATAGTCACCGCCGTAGTAGGATGCCCCGCCGTAGGATGTCATCCCATAAAGGGCAGTGCCGCTGAGCGTCAAACTGCCAATCGGATTTTCGCCGTTGGTGGCGCTGAACGAGGCCAGGTTTTGAAGGCTACCGCCGGTCGTGCTGATGCTGAACACCGTGCCGCAGTTGCAGCCATTCGTCCCGCCCGATTGGGTCACGCCATAAATGGTAGTGCCGCTGAGCATCAAACTGCCATTGGGACTTGTGCCGTTGGTTTCGTTGAAGGAAACCAGGCTTTGGAAGCCGCTGCCGTTCGTCCCGACACTGAAAACTGTGCCGTCGCTGTTTGCGCCACCACCATTTGTCGTCCCATAGAGGGTAGTGCCGCTGAGTGTCAAACTGCCTTGGGGCCACTGGCCGTTTGTGCCGCTAAACGAGAACAGGTTTTGGAAGCCGCTGCCGTCCGTGTTGATGCTGAAGATGTTGCCGAGGCCGTTAGCACCTCCCTCACTCGTCGTTCCATAAAGGGCTGTGCCGATGAGCGTCAAACTGCCAGTGGCATTCTTGCCGTTAGTGCCATTAAACGAGAGCAGGGTTGTAAAGGTCTGTGCGTTGGCGGGGCGTGAAATCACTGCCAAGAGGATCATTGCGCCAAGCCCTGCGACCCACGTCGCCGTGTGTCGCACGTTCAGCTTTCCAAGAAATCGAGAACCTTCCAGACCAGCAATCAAACTTCTCATTGGACGCCTTCTCTACGGTTGGTGGCTATAAAAGTGCGTTCCGTCTTCGCCAAGCCGACGCCGGGACAGACTCTCGCCCAAACAAGAAAGGTGTGCGCCGTGCCTAAGACATGAGGCAACGACGACCTTTCCGCTTGAAAGCGAGTTTGCCCACGGCGGCAAACTCGGTCAAACGGAACGCTGCCTCACGAACAAATAAAGAGTGTGCGATACCCGAAACTTCTACGAACTACGCTGTTGCCATCGTCGGACCCGCCCTGCAATAGTTCCGTCACCGAGATTCCTGGGTGCAGGGCCAAACAACCGGCGTCAGTGAGCCATGATCGACGCAATAAAAAAGGGAGCGCCGACGCACGACCACTCCCTCGGCCCCTACCACGGGGCAGATCAGAACAGCACATGGCCGACGCCCCCAAACGGGAGCGACAGACCAGCACTGTTTCTGATCTTCGAGGGCCGAAGCCCAAGGTGGTAGTTTCGAGGGAAACAGGACTGACTTTCGCAAGTCGTCAAAATGTTGCAATAGCCGTCAGTCACTCATGGACGGCCCATGTCGTTCTCCTTCAATCAATAGGGAAATCCAAACCGAAATCGCTGCGAACCATTGCCCACTCTCGCACTCACCCTGTGTCGGCTACCGAGACGGGGTGCAGGGCCGGGGACGATCCGTAGCGGCCAAAGTGCCGCCATTATGGACGGCCTCTACAAGCGTGTCAATAATCTTGATCCATCTGTCGAGGGGGTTAGAGGCAGAAATCTTGCCATTTTGCACGCCGACTGCGGGGGCGATCCGAATCCAGACGGAGCGATGCAGGGATTTCTGACAATCGCAAGCGCCAACTGATGTCTTAGGGATGACACGGTGACCGACCGAACCGTGCGGCGGCGATGGGTTGCGGTGAAGACCAAGCTCTATGAGGCGTTCGGGGGGGGAATCGCCCGTGTGATCACGACTGATGTCCACATCGAGAGCCGGCGCTCGCATAGGAATAAGGACAATGGGCCGCAGCCCAGGCCAAGTAGCTTCCTACCGACTCTGCCGTTCACCTTCCTTCGGCATCACGGCCTTCACATACCGATCCCAGTCGTACTCGTTCATCTCGTCTCTGTTGGAAGTGGTCATCCGCCCGAACGTATGGGAGCCGTAGGCGTCGGTCGACATCCACGGCATCGGCGGCTGCCAATTCCACATGGGAGTGTTCTCCGGGCCGCCGGTCGCACTCCAATCCTCCTCCTGGAACCGAGAAAAATCAACGGGCGACTTGCCACGGCCGTAATGATAGGGGACGAGGCGGATGTCATAATCCCCGAAGTCGATCATCAGCATGACGACGGTATAGGCTTTTGTCCCCGGCACGTTGCGGATGAAAAATTCTTTTTCGGCTTCGCTCTCGCCCAGATGAGACGTGCAGATCGTCGTCTTCTTGTAGCCGTGCGCCAGCAGCCAATCCTCGGCCTCCCTCACTGACCCGACGCAGGCATAGAATTTCGGGACCGGGCTGTTCGTCCCATGCCCGTCGATCATGGGAAAGGGACTCGGGAGCCTCCCGTCGTAGATGGCATCGTTCTCTTCGATGACCCACACCCGTTCCTTGGCGACGGCTCGGGTGACGGCATTGGCGACGTTCCGGTAGAGGATGTACGGGCCAGCCGTCAGCACGAAATAGATGCTGAAGCCGATCAGAAACAGAATGCCTCGGATCAGCCGGGTTGCGCCGTCCAGGGTCTCCATGAATTCGCCGCTCATGATGGCGCCTTTCAATAATGGGGCATTTCGTAGGGGGCGATGGGGATGTGGTACGGCCCCCAAATCCAGTCACAGACGATCCAAAAGATCAGGCAGACGGCGTAGTAGAGGATCACCGCTCCCAGGAAGTTCTTGCGGCCCTCGAAATAGATGCGGGCGATCAGGAAGGCGATGATGCTGCCCAGCGTGACATGGCCGCCGCAGAGTTCCCACCAGCCGGTCAAAGCGAACATGGTCTTTCTCCCGTTGGATCAGGAGAAGGACATCAGTCGGAGGGGAGGTTTGAAGGAAGTCTGGCAAGAATCCCGGCCGGATCAGCATTGGTCCGGGAAAACCAGAGTTCGTCAATTCTGCCACGGCGAGTAAAGCGGCCGGAACGAGAATCGACAGGCCATCGTCCAGGCTGACTGGCAATGCGGTATGGATGGTTTGCTCCCGAATTTGTGGGATTTCATCACTTGATACCGTATTGTTTGCCAAGCCACAGAATCGCTTCGTCAAAGTAATCCTGTGGTGGTGCAATGTAGCTCCTGTCGGCGATGGATCGGGGGGCATGTCCTAGAAACCAACGGGCGCATGATGCGTATTTACTGTTCTCCAATCGGCTAGGACTTGTCTTGCGAAGCATTTTCAGTGGCTTGCTCTTCTTCTGTTTGAGTTTGCCCCTGCACAGTCGAAAGTATGCAGTCTTAATGTTGTCCGATTTCTTGTATTTGCCCTTGCTGTCAATATGCTCAGTTTTTAGCGGGACACCATCAGCGTTGAGCAGCACTCGCACGGGATCACTTGACCGAAGTGTTTTGAGTAAGGTGAAGGTTTCCCGCCAAAGTTTGTAAGACACGGTAGGAACGCCCACGCTATTCTTCGTCTTGCTTCGTTTGCGGGTAATTCGCCCTTTCTTCCAATCCACTTGACAGTGTTCAAGGTCAGCAATGTCCTGTTGGGTATATCCACAGTTGAGAGCCAAGAGCAAATACAACTTCGTGCGATCAGGTGCCGCATCGAGGAGAGCCTTGATTTCGTCATCGGAGAATGGCGTGATTTTTGCGGGCCGGTCGGCGATAGCCAAGTCCTTGCTTTGCATGTTACGGGGAAGCGATGCCAGTAGTTCGTTCTCCCAGCACCATCTGATGAACTGCTTAGCAACTCCCAAGTATCGCTTCGCATAGGGTTGCGACCATCCTTTGCCCACCTGCTCCATCAAGGCACTGTGATAACTCGTCAAGTGCTGGGCGGTCAAGTTTGCTACGGCTACTGCACCGCCTACATGCTTCTGGAAATGTTCGATGCACCGCTGGATTATCTCGGAATGTGCCATTGATACATTGCCCGCCACCTGCCTAGCCCGCTGCCGTTGCACGTAGGTTGTGACGGCTTGCGCAACTGTCTTTGGCCCTCCCTCCCCACGCAGCTTTGCCAGAACTCGGCTTGCGTGTCCAGGGGTTCGCTTGTCCTCAGCGATTTCGCCCCTTATTCTCATGGGCAGCGATTTCAAGTTGTGCCGCATGGACTCCCAAGATTTCGCCGGGGGTCAGTTCTCCCGCACGATTGAGTTCCAACTCCTTCGCCTTCCACTGGCGAAGGGCCTCTTCATACTCGCCACGAAAATAGTAAATCTCCCCCCGATACATCTTCCGCCACTTGGGAGTCAGTCCTCGTTTTAGTGGCATACGAGTCAGTTCCGTTTTCTTTCGAGGCATGATTGGTTTTCCCTTGCTGATGCTGGTGGTGGCATCGTTCCGGGCATCTTACCATAATGCGGATACAATAACAAGCTAGGGGTCTATGGTCGGATACCCAGTATCGGATACAAAAAGTGGGTTTTCGCCGCAAGTGTGTATCCGATGGGAAATCGTAACCACTTATGGCATAAGCAGTTGCGTACTGTGGATTATATCGACAAGCTAGGGGTCGATGGTTCGAGTCCATTATCGCCCACTTACGTAAGTCTTGCCGAATCCTTGACTTAGGATGCCTGTCTGTGTTGGGCAGTGCGGCTTGGAGGTCGTTGAAAAGGGGTAGTCCTACCCCTTTCGCCCCCCAGGAGCGTTGCCCAATGTCTTTTCGGGTTCCAAAGTATCGTCTGCACAAAGGAAGCGGTCAGGCCCTGGTCCAGGTCGGCGGCCGCCGAATCTACTTCGGCAGGTGCGGTTCCGCCAAACGCCTGGGCTACAGAAAAACAGAAAAAGCGAGCGTCCCGGCGTTTCGGGGCGCCCGCTCAAGTCGGCGCGCTATTGGCCTTCGTGTTGCTTGATCGCCGCGTCGATCTTCTTCTTGATGGCCTCCAGATTGAAGGAGGCCGGGTCCTGCATCGGCGGGTAGTCGATCGCCGTCATCGCCAGTTTTCCCACTTCCTTTTGGACCATGACGAATCGCCAGAACTCGCGGGCATAGAAGTCGTTGAGGTATCCTCCGCCCATGTCGTTGGTGCTCTGGCCGCGCGTGGCGGGCGTCCGCTCGAATGGATCCTGGCGGAGGTTCACGATGGTCGGCATGTCGGTTGCGACCTTTTCGCCCGGCCAGCCCCAAGGCTGCTGGAAGAACTGGTACTTGAAGTCGTCAATCCGGATGGCCCCGAGCTGCGGCCCGCCGAAGTAGAAGAGTTCGTGGCGATTGGACGGCCCTTTGCCTTCGATGAGGTCGATTTGGTTGTAGCCGTCGAGGTGGTTCTTGTACTCGCGGTCGCCGAACTTCACGCCTTTGAGCAGTTGCTCGGCGATGTCCGGGTTGCCGGCGGCGGCAAGCAAGGTCGGGAACCAGTCGAGGCCGGAGAAGATGCCGTTTTCGACCGTGCCCGGCTTGATGTGGCCCGGCCAGCGGGCGATGCACGGCACGCGGAAGCCGCCCTCGAAGACGGTGCCTTTGGTGGCTTTGAACGGCGTCATGCCGCCGTCCGGCCAGGTGAACACTTCCGCGCCGTTGTCCGTGGTGAAGACGACGATCGTGTTGTCGGCCTCGCCGATGTCCTCCAGGTGCTCGAGGAGTTGGCCGATGCTGTCGTCCATCTGCGCCATGCCCGCCTCCTCAACATTGTAGTTGTTCTTCGCATTCATCATCGCCTGATACTTTGGCGGGAGATAGGTGAAGACGTGCATCCGCGTGGTGTTGTGCCAGACGAAGAACGGCTTGCCGTCCTTTTTCGCCTTGTCCATGAAGTCGCAGGAACTCTTCACGAGCACGTCGTCGAAGGTTTCCATGTCGTACTTGGCCGGACGGCCTTTTTGCCAGTTCTGCACGTCCTTCATGTCGGGGAAGGGCGCCAAGGGGCCTTCGTCAACGATCTTCTGTTTGCCAACCTTGCCCCAACGCGGCTCGACCGTGGGATCGTCCTCGCTGGTCGCATAGCAATGCACCAGATTGCGCGGGCCGGTCTTGTCGATCCAGTCCTGGGGATAATCGAACCAGTACGGGTCGGACATCGCGTCGAGGTGGTAGAGATAGCCGAAGAACTCGTCGAAGCCATGGACGGTGGGCAGGTACTTGTTCAAGTCGCCGAGGTGGTTCTTGCCGAACTGCCCGGTGGCGTAGCCCAACGCTTTCAGCGCCGTGGCGATCGTGCACGCCTGGGCGGGAAGGCCAACGTCGGCGCCGGCCTGGCCCACGGTCGTCAGTCCCGTACGCAAGGGGATTTCGCCGGTAATGAAGTTCGCCCTGCCCGCCGTGCAACTTGCCTCGGCATAGTAGTCGGTGAACATCATGCCTTGGCCGGCCAGGCGATCGAGGTGCGGCGTCTTTCCGGACATGATGCCGCGGTGGTAAGCGCCGATGTTGAACCAGCCAACGTCGTCGCCCATGATGAAGAGGATGTTGGGCCGCTTGCCGCCGGCCGCCGGCGGCGTCGCCGGCGCGGTTGCGTCGGCCTGGGCCACCAGGGTTTCGCCGGGGGTCCGCGCCTTGGCCGCCGTCGGACTGGCCGCCGCCGCGCTGTCCGGACGCGGCTTGGTTTCCTTGTCGGCGTCGCCCGATGCGGCCGGCCGCGTCGTGCAGGCGATGATGCCGCCAATCATCGCCAAGGCGACACAGGCGGCCAACGCGCTCTTCAGCTTGAACATGACATCCTCCATTGATCGTGGGGCGGTTCGTACCATTCTCGTTTTTAGCATAGGCCGATGGAAAACCCCCCTTATAGTGCAGCCAAGGTGCCCCATGGCCGAGTCCGTCTCACGCGGCCTACCATTTCCCATGCTCCCACTTCCGTTGATCGAGCAGTTGGGCCATGTGGCTGCCGAGACTGGCCCGCCCCGGGCGCCCGCTACCAGATTGGCGGCCAACTCTCCGCCGGCTTCAGGCAGCCGAACGCCCGGCGAAACTCGGGGAAATTGGCCACCGGTCCGAGCACCCGCCAGCGCACCGGGCTATGGAAATCGCTCCCCACGTGCAGACGCACCGCCTCGGGACGCTCGTTGGTTCGCCAGCTCTGGGCGTAGGCGATGAAGAATCGCTGGTCCGGGGTGAAACCATCAAGAGGCGCCGCTTCCTTGTCCTTGCTCGCAAGCTTGAAGGCCGCGTAGGCCACGCGCAGCCCGCCCACGTCGGCGATGTTTTCGCCGAGCGTTTGATGGCCGTTGATGTGGAGTCCGGGCAGGACCTCGAAGGCGTCGTACTGCCGCGCCACGCGCTCGGCGCGCGACTCAAACCCCTTGGCGTCGTCGTCGCTCCACCAGTTTTTCAAGTTGCCTTGCGCGTCGTATTGCCGGCCCTGATCGTCGAAGCCGTGCGTGAGTTCGTGTCCCATTGTTGCGCCGATCGCGCCGTAGTTGGCGGCGTCGTCCGCCTTCTCGGCGAAAAACGGCGGCTGGAGAATGCCCGCGGGAAAACACATTTCATTCAGCGTCGGCTCGTAATACGCGTTGTTCGTCTGCGGCGTCATTTCCCACTCGCCGCGGTCCACGGGTTTGCCGAGCTTGGCCAACTCGCGGCGGAATTCAAACGTCTCCGCGGCCAGCGCGTTGGCGACATAAGGCCGCCGCGCGAGGTCCAGCTTGCCGTAGTCGCGCCACGTGTCGGGATAGCCCACTTTGCTCCGCATCGCGTCGAGTTTCTTGTACGCCTCGGCCTTCGTCGCCGCGCTCATCCAGTTGGCGGCGCAGATGCGCCCGCGCATGGCTTCCTTGATAAAGTTCAACATCGTCTGCGCGGGCTTTGGCGGCGGGACTGAACGCCTTTTGCACGTAGAGCTGGCCCAAATCCTCGCCGATGGCGGCGTCCTCCGCGGCGAGCACGCGTTTCCAACGCGGCCGCATCTCCGTGGCCCCGGAGAGTTTCTTTCCGTAGAAGGAAAAATGCTCCGCGACAAAAGGCTTGCTGAGATAGTTCGCGGTTTCGGAAAGCAAGTGCCAGCGGAGGTAATTGCGCCAAACCGCCAACGGCTCGGAGGCGAGCAGGCCGGCAAGGGCCGTCGCAAACTCCGGCTGGCGAACGAGCAGTTTCGTTTCGTCGCCGGGAAACGCGATCATGTCAAAATAGCCGTTCCAATCAAAGCCGGGGGCCAGCTTGCCCAGTGCGGCCCGATCGAACTTGTTGTAGTTCTTCTCCGGGTCGCGCAGGTCCACGAGCGTGCGCGAGGCTTTCGCCAGCTTCGTTTCAAAGGCCATGATCGAATCGGTGGCGGCGCGGGCCGGCGCGGGCGCGTCGCCGGCCAGTTCAAACATCCGGGCGATGTGCGCGACGTAGGCGGCGCGGATGTCCTCCGCATTCTTCCCCGCGCGAAATAGTAGTCTCGCTCCGGCAGGCCGAGGCCGCCTTGACTCACGCCCGCGATCATCTTCGTCGTCTCCTTGTCGTCGATCTGCACGTCGAGATGGAAGCCGACATTGAGGCCCAGGGCGTGCAACTCGGCGATGACCGCAGCCGAGATCCTTGCGGCTGGCGATCGCGGAAATGCACTTCAACCATGGCGCCAGCGGCCGCAATCCTGCGCGGTCGATCGCGGCCTCGTCCATGCCGGACGCGTAGAAGTCGCCGACGCGCTGGACGACGCTCCCCTTGGGTCCGCCGACGCGCGCCGAATCCTCGAGAATTTCCTTGAGAATGGCGAAGTTGCGATTGTCGATTTCCTGGTTCACGCCATAGGCGGGGTATTCGCCGGGGATCGGCACTTTCTCGCACGCCCCATTGGCATAGGCATAGAAATCTTTGCAGGGGGAGACGCTTCGATCCATGTACGACCTGTCCACGGCGGCGATCGGCTTGGCGGCAAGCGTCGCTTTGCCTGCCGGCTGCCCGTGGGCAGTGTTGTTGTCGAGTTGAGCCTCGCCCTGCACCGCGCCGACGGCGACGAGCAGGATCGCCGCCGCCGCATTGAGCCACGAACGCCTTGTCATGCCGATCTCCTCTGTATTACATAACGCCAATGATCGTGAATTTGTTCGCTAGCGAGCAGCGACCAACGGCCGCGGAGCAAGGCGAAGCGCGCGGCAACTCGTATTCGCTGGCGGCGGGCGCCGCCCGATAAACCGCCATTTCCCCGTTGCCGTGAGCTTGGAACCGACCGCGGCTCCCACGGCCATCCATTTTATCAAACAGTGCGATAAAGACCAGCGGCAACTGGCGGCGCCCTCGCGGAACATCCCCCATTCAGGAAAGCGATCGGATCTTCTCGTCCACCGTCGCCGCGGCGCGGCGCCGCGCCGCTGCGTCCCAAAGAAAATGATGCTCCAAGCCGGGACGCAAAAAGCAAAGCGTCAGTTCCGCCGGCGGCTGGCCCAAAATCCGCTCAACCGCCAGGGCGTAGACGTACATCTGCATCTCGTAGTCCGCAACCGCTTCGGCCAGTCGCTCCCGCTTTACGTCGTTGGTCTTGTAGTCGATCACCCGCCAGCGGTTCGCCGCATCGCGATAGAGACAATCGATGAATCCTTGCAGATAGGGCCCATCCGGATCGGGGCGGTCGGGCGGCCAGGCCAGGAGGAACTCGATCTCGCGGTGGACTTCGGCCGCGGCGGCGATCTCCGCGCAACGATCCGATGCAAGGAAACGCTGTATCCACTCGATCGGCTCCGCCAATTCTTCCGGCCGGGCCTCCGGCAAGTGGCGCAAGGCATGGCGGCGGACCAAACCCGGCACGTCGTCCGCCCGGGCGAAGTCCGCCTCCGCGAGCACGGCATGGACCAGCGTCCCCAGCCCGCGCGGATCGAGCGTCGCCGAGCCCGTGGCCATCTCGTCGTCGCCGGCGGGCGCGGCGATCCGCGCGTGCAGGCCGCCGCTTAATCGCGAGAAGGAATACTGCTGGCGGCCGGTCCGATCGGGCGGAATCGCTTCGAGGAACTGCGGCGCACGTCCGCGCGACTCGGCGGCCGTCTGCCGCGCCTTCTCCACAGTCCGCTCGATGTCCCGGCGACTCTTCGGGTCCACGCGCTTCGACCCCGGCGGCGGTTCGGTCGCCGTCACCCGCACGCGCACGTCGCCGCCGCGCACGGCGCACCGCTCCACGGATCGAAATGTTTCCAGATCAACTGCGTCCAAGGCCCTTTCGCCTTGTCCGCGGCCTCCAGGCCGGAGGAGAGGATCAAGGAGTCGGCCGCCCGGGTCGCCGCCACGTAGAGCAGCCGCACCAACTCGGCGTCTTGCTCCGTCGCGTTCGCTCGCGCGAAACAACTCGTAGCCGCCGATCGGGCCGTCGCGCCCCTGGTTCACCATCGGCCCCAGCCGCGGCGTGAAGGCGACCCTGCCCGCCGGGCCCAGGCTCCGCCGGTCCACGTCGGGCACGACCACCAGGGGAAACTCCAGCCCCTTCGCTTGATGAATGCTCATCAGCCGCACGACATCGACGTTTTCCGGATGCGTCGCCGCCAGCGGTTCGTCGGGCTGGCGGGCGATGAACTCCGCCAGCCGCGTGATGAAATCGTTCAAGCCGAGTGCGCCCGACCGGTCGAATCCCCGGGCCTGCTCGACGAGCTTGTTCAAGTTGGCCAGCTTTCGCGGGCCAAGGAATTCGCCCAGCAGAACGGCGTCGTAGCCGGTCCGCGCGAGGCACTCTTGCAGCACGTGCGCGATCGGCGCGCGGTCCTTCAGGCGCGAAGCGAGCAGAGCGTCTCCGCGGCAAACCGCGTCCGCCGCGCCTGCTCGGCGTCCAGCTCCGCCGGCGGACGCTCGGCCAGCAGCCCGCCCGACAGGCCGTCCGGATGCCGCCCGAGCCAGTAAAGCGTCTCGTCCAAGAGGGAGAAGAAGGGGCTGCGCAGGGCGCCGACGAGGCTGACTTCGTCGCTCGGATTGGCCAGCGCGCGGAGCAGGTTGACCACGTCGAAGATTTCCTGCTGGGCGTAGAAGGCGCGGCCGCCGACGACATAATAGTCGATGCCCGCGCGGCGAAAGGCGTCTTCGTAATACTCCACGTTGGTCATCGCGCGGAAGAGCAAGGCGACGTCGCCGGGGCGAACCGCGCGGGCGACCCCCTTTTCGCAAACGATCTTCTCGCCGGAGTCGAAGATCGCGCGGAGCCGCCGCGCGATCCATTCCGCCTCGCGCCGCCGGATGCGCTCGGTTTTGGAATCGTCGTCGGACCAGGCGACAGTTTCGCCCTTGCCCGCGCTCGATTCGTCGCCCAGTTCGGCGTCTTCCTTAACTGGCTCCTCGGCGGCGACCGCCCAAAGAAACTCGACGGCGGGGACGGGGCCGACCTGATCGCGGGACGCCCGCAACGGCTCGTAATCGGCAAATTCGCCGCGAAACAGGGCGTTGACGAAGGCGAGCACGGCCGGCTGGCTGCGGAAGTTCAAGGACAGCGGCAGTTGTCCCGCGGCGGGAATCTCCCCGCGAAGCTGGCGGAAGACGTCCGGATCGGCCCCGCGAAACCGATAGATCGACTGTTTGAAATCGCCGACGAAAAACAACTTCCCGTCCGTGTGCCGCCCGTCGAGCAGGGCCTTGACCAACTCGACCTGGAGCGGATCGGTGTCTTGAAATTCATCGACCAGCAGGAGCCGGGTTTGCGCGGCGAGGCGTTTTCGCAGGTCCGCCCCGTGCGGACCGCAGAGGAGGTCGCGGGCGCGGATCAGCAGGTCGTTGAAGTCCATCGCCGCCAGTTCCCGCTTGCGAGCCTCGTAGGCGTCGGCAACGCCCTGGGCAACCGCCGTGAGCCGCAGGGCGGTTTCCGCGGCGGGCAAGGCGGCGGCCGGGTCGAAGGCCAACAGCGGCTTGACCGCTTTGATCGCGTCGCGCAACTTTGCCGCGGCGTCGCGGAGGGCGTTGTAATTCTCTTCGCTCGTCCAAGCCTTTTTGCCCCCGCCTCCCTGCACGCGGGCGTTTTCGAGAATCGCCTCCAGGATCGCCGCAGTCTCCTTGCCCTCGGCGAGCGAGGGCAAGAGTTCCCGCAGGGCGTCGCATCGCTGCCGCATGACCGGATGCGAAGGCGACTCGCGGGCGATGACGGCGAGGACTTCGGCCGCCTCGGGGGAGCGCGCGATGCGGGCGGCGACGCCGGGCAGCGCAACCTCGCGCCAAAACGCCTGCCATCGCCCGACCAGCCCCGCGGGCGTCTCCGCGCGCCATTTAGCCCAGTCGATCTCCTGCCGCCGGGCCAGGAGCTGGCGGACCATGTCGCCCAACGGACCCAGGCCGAACTGCACCACCAGCTCGATCACCGCCTCTTCCCCCGCGGACAGCCGCTGGCGGAGTTCCGCGTCGATCCGCTCGAACAGGAGCGTGTCGGCCTGGGCCTGGTCGAGGACCTGGAAGCGGGGATCGACGCCGGCCTCGACGGCGTGCGCCCGCAACAGCGAGCCGCAGAACGAGTGGATCGTGCCGATCTGCGCCGCGTCGAGCTGGCGGACCAGCCGCAGCCAATGATCGACGTGCTCTTCCGGGGCTTCGAGGAGCCGCGCAGTGCACGCCTTGCGGATGCGGTCGCGCATCTCCCGCGCCGCCCGCTCCGTGAAGGTGATCGCCGTCAACTGGTCGAGCCGCGCCGGGCCGCCGCTTGCGCCGGGTTCGAGCGAAGCGAGGAATCGCTCCGTCAGGGCGAACGTCTTGCCGCAGCCGGCGCCGGCGGAGAGCGCAACGGAAACGCCCCGCGCGGCGATCGCCCGCTGTTGCTGCTCGGTCAGTCGTTCGCTGGCGGCGGCTGCCATGTCTTCTCCAAGGAGCGGACTTGATGGATGCGGCAAACGGCGGCGTAAGGGCAGCGGCCGGTGCACTCGCGATCGGCGCCGGCGACGGGAAACTCCCCGCGGCGAATCCCGCGCACCAGTCCCGCAACCGTCTCCGCGATGCTCATTCGCATGGCCTCCCAGTCGGGCTCCGGCTCGACGCTCCCCTCAACCTGGCGATACATCTTCAGCGCCCGCTTGGGAGAAAAGCCGTCGCCGGCAACGTGCCAATAACCGGCCTGCCAAGGGACGCTGTCGCGGTCGCTGAAGACGACGGACGCCGCCGCCATGGCGTACAGCGGCAGTTGCAGGGCCAGTCCGCGGCGCACCGCCTCGACGCTGAAACGGACCGAATCGCCCGTCTTGTAATCGATCACGTTGATCACGTCCACGCCCGCCGCCTTGCCAAGGTCGATGCGGTCGATGCGGCCGGCGATGCGGATGGTCTGCTGCGCCGAAATCGAGGCGCAGCGGTTCCGCGGTCGAAGGCGGGCCGTCGTCCTTGCGCAGAGCACGGCCGAAGGAAACCTCGAAAAAAGTCGGCGTCGGCGGAGACTCGCAGTCCTGCCACAAGGCGTCGTACTTGCGGTGTTGCTCGCGATAGTCGCCCAGCCACCGGACCAGCAAGCGGCGATCGACCTCCCGCAATGCGTCCCGCAGCGGATCGCCGCTGGGCAAGCCGATGGTCTCCTGCAACGTTTCGTCCACGAGGCGATTGAATTCTTCATCGCCCAGGGCGATCGGCGACGCCGGCCCGCCGCGGCGACGATTGACCCGCCGATGGAACGCCGCCATGACCTCGTGCGCCAGCCGTCCTCGCTCGAGGAAATCGATTTCCAGGGCTAACTCCTCCAGCGGCTCGACGCGGAGAACCCGCTCAAGAAAATAGCGGAAGGGGCAGGCGGCGTATTGCTCCAGTTCCGTGGCGCTGTAGATTCGCTCCGCGGGGAACTCGCCCGCCAAGGAGGCAATCGCCTCGCTGGAAAGCATTCCCTCCGCCGAGCCGAACTGCCCGCGAATTTGTCGCCGTGCGACGTGCACCAGCCCGGCGCAGAGGCTGTCGGCCGCGTCGGCGTTGGGCGGTTGCAAGAGCCCTGCCAAGAGCGAGACGTTCCCCTCCAGGGCCAAGGCCGTCGCCCGGAGCCGGCGCCGGCGGGCGAGAGCGGCCCGTCGTCGGCGGGCACGGGATTCAAGTCGTTCCGCACAATCCGCGGGATTCGCCCCGCGCCGCACGCCTGCTCGACTTCCTGCAAATACGGACTGGGCGAGAGAGGCTGGGCCGACGCGTCCATGGCCGGATAACTCAGCCAGAGCCGCCGCGTCGCCCGCGTCGCCGCCTCGTAGAAAAGCAGCATCTCCTCGCTGCTCCGCTGCCAGCGGGTGACCAACGGCAGGCCGCCCTCGACCAGCCGTTGCGCCTCGGCACGGCCGTAAAGGCGGTCTTCGCGTTCCGGCGAGGGAAACGACTTCTCGCTCAGGCTGGCGAGGAAGACGTAGGGCATTCGCAACGCGCGGGCGTTGGCGGCGGAGAGGACGCGGACGCGGCCGCCGTCGTCGCTGCCCGGCCGCAAACGACGACTGGCGGCGATGTCCAACAGGACCGCCAGGGCGGCGCGGCAATCGAGCGTCGGGGCCTCGCGGCCGAGCCATTGCGACAATCGATCGTCTTCGCGCGAGCGATGTTTGCAGGTCCTCCCACGCCTCCCGATCGCACGCGCGGAGGGGCAGCACGCCGACCGGCGGGGAATTGGCCGCCGCCAGCAGGCCGGTCTCGCGGGCCAACCGCTGCCAGGCGTCGCCCCATCGGGCCAGCGACGCCCGCTCGGGAAGCTCGTCGAGCGCGGCCGCCAGTCGGCGCAACAAGGGCGCGGCGACGGGTGGCGACTTACGAGTGCCACTGCTGGACAAGCCAGCAGTGGCACTCGCCACGCCGCCGCCGAGGCGATCGAGCAACGCGCGGCGGCCACGCGGGATTTGCAACCGCCGAATCGCCTGCTCCGTTGGCCCGCGGGATTGGCCGCCTTGCCACTCCGGCCATTCGGGACGAAAATAGTTGCTTCCCAAAACGGCCAGCAGCGACCCCAGCGGCCAGTCCTCGGCGTCCAACCGCAACAGGCCCGCCAGCGCGACGATCGCCGGGCAGCGGGCCAACGACTGGCCGAGTTCCATCGCCGTGGGAATGCCAAAGGCGGCGAAGACCTCCGCCGTCAGGCCGCCGGCGTCTTCCGGCTGGCGAAAGACGACAGCGATCTCGCCGGGACGCACGGGCTGTCCGCCCGCGGCCGGATCGCCTTCGAGCAATAGCCGCTTGATCCGCGAGGCGATCCACTGGATTTCATCGAGCGGGCTGGCCGCGGCGACGATTTCCAAACCCGCCGCATCCTCCGCCGGCCGCGCCTGCCGCGGGTTGCCAAAGAGCGACCGCTCCAGGCGACCCATCGCCGGCCAAAGGGGTTCTGGGCGAGGAAGCTCCGTGTGCGTCAAGGTCGGATGACGCCGGCGAAACTCCTGCAATGTCCGCAACGGCTTGTCGAAAAGCTCGGCGCGAATCGGCTTGAAGTGGGAGCGATATAACAATCGCTTCCGCCCGCCAGGCGAGAATGTCGAGGATCTCGTGCTGCGTGCGGGTGAAATCGGTGAAGCCGTCGGCGACAACCAACCGCAGCGTCGGCCAAGGCGTCCGCCCCCCGGCCGCCGGCTCGTTGGCCGACCAACTCTTTTTCAACCAATCGCGGGCCGACCAGAATCGCCCCTCGGCGTCATACAGGCAGTGTTCCTGCAACTGCTGCTGATACGCCCGGTAAAGATCGAGTATTTCGCGATCCTTTTCCCGCACTCCCGCCCCTGTGCAATCGCACGCGCGTTGAAAATCTTCGGGCCAGATTTCCAGCCGCTTCAGCTCGCTCAGGAAATCGCAGAGCAGATCGACCAGCCCGGCGGTTGCGGCGATCGGGGCGAAGTGCGTCAATCGCCCGGCCGCGCGGGCATCGTCGATCAACTCGCCGACGAGGCGGCGTTTGAGGAAGCGGCTCAGGGGGCGGATCGGTTCGGGCGTGTCCTCGAGGATCGATTCGGCGAATTGATCGAAGGTGAGCACGCCCGGGGCGAGAAAGCCGATCGTCGCGGCGTCGAGCAAGCGGCGGCGGACGTCCGCGGCGGCCCGCCACGTCGGCGCCAGCCAGAGTGATTCTCCCGGGCGATTCTCCGCGAGGCTGGCGCGATAGCGTGCGAGCAACGCTTCCGTTTTTCCGCTGCCCGCCGGTCCGGAAATGACAACCAATTTTGCAGTCACGCCCGGCATTTTCCCGCCCGCGGCGCGGGATGTCAAGGAGCGGGAGAGGCCATCTTGTCGGCGGGCCCTTTCGCGGCGAGAATGTA
The DNA here is from genome assembly GCA_963791075.1 of uncultured Planctomycetia bacterium. GTDB lineage: Bacteria > Planctomycetota > Planctomycetia > Pirellulales > Thermoguttaceae > CAWBRF01. Next base: position 100,322 of record CAWBRF010000020.1, on the reverse strand, counting down.
GCAGTCCACCTTGGCCCCGTGAGGGCGAATCCCCCATGAGCATCCTGGTTTTCAACGCCGGATCGAGCAGTTTGAAGTTTGGCCTCTTTGACGCCGCCGCCCGCGACGCGCTGGCGTCCGGGGTGATCGATTGGGCCGACGGGGACCGCAACTGCGCACGGCTGGATTTAGACGCCGGGCCGGCCGGCCGGATCAGCCGCCGCGTGGACGTGCCCCGCGACCGCGCCGCGGCATTGTGCGCCGCGGCGGCGATGGCGGAGATTGGCGCGGGCGGGGCGCTTTCGCCGATCACGACCGTCGCGCATCGCGTCGTTCATGGCGGGGCCGACTTCCGCGAACACGTGCTGATCGACCAACGGGTGAAGGAGACGCTCGCCCGGCTGGCGGAGTTGGCGCCGCTGCACAATCCGCCGGCCCTGGAGGCGATCCGCGCCGCCGAGGATGCCTTGCCCCACGCGGCCCAGGTGGCCGTCTTCGACACGGCCTTCTATGCCCGGCAGCCGCCGCGGGCGCACATTTACCCCGTGCCCTACGATTGGCACGAGCGCTGGGGAGTCCGCCGCTTCGGCTTCCACGGCATCAGCCACAAGTACTGCGACTCTCGGGCAATCGAGATGCTCGCCTCCGATCCGGCCCGGCATCGCGTCGTCGTCTGCCATCTCGGCAGCGGATGTTCGGCGACGGCCATTCGCGGCGGGCTGCCTGTGGCCACGACCATGGGTTTCACGCCCATGGAAGGACTGATGATGGGGACCCGCGCCGGATCGGTCGACCCGGGCATTCTTATCCATCTGCAGCGCCGTTGCGGTCTGACGATGGACCAGATCGACGACGCTTTGAACCATCATTCCGGGCTGCTGGGCGTCTCCGGCGTTTCGCCGGATTATGTCAAGGTCGAGGCGGCGGCCCGGGAGGGCAACGCCCGGGCGCAGCTCGCGCTGGAAATGTTCGCCGATCGGGTGCGATCGACCGTCGGCGCATTGGCCGTGGCCATGGGGGGCGTCGATGTGCTGATCTTCACCGCCGGGCTGGGCACGAATTCGTCCTCCATGCGGTCCGCGGCTTGTGAAGGACTGGAGTGTTTGGGATTGCGATTGGATGCTGCGCGGAACGCCGCCTGTCGGCCCGACGCCGATATCGCGGCGGGGGATTCGTCCGCGACGGATACTCGTGATCCACACGCGCGAAGAGTTGATGATCGCGCGGGAGGCGGTCCGGGTGGTTGGGAAATTGTAGGGTGGGCCGCGGGCGCCGGGCGAAGCCTGGTCGCGAGTCCCACCGGTAACCGCCAGGAGAGATCATGGTGGGGCTCGCTGCGCTCGACCCACCCTACAACTCATCACCCGGCCGTTTCCGGCGGAAGCTGGAAATGCCCGGCTACGACCCCTGGGACCGTGATGTCCTCGTCCAGTTCTTCCCACCGCAGCGCGTAGCCGTCCAACTCCAGGGCGACCTTCCTCAGCATCTCGTCCGACGCCCCCTTGAGCCGCTCGAAACGGTTGGCCGGGAATCCGATGATCCGGCCGTCACTCAGCTCGAGGAAGACCATCCGCCTTTCGACCCAGGCGCGAATTGCGGCGGGTTCGGTCGCGGCCGCGGTGTTAGAGGTTGTGGCGCTCATGATACCTCCGCAAAAATAATTCTCGATGTTCGAAAACCAAACGCTCGACTTCCCGGAGGGCGTGGGCGGAAATCCCGCGATTCTGGGCAAGACCTACCGGGTCAAGCCAGAACTTGCACTCCCCCTGCGGTGAGCGAACGTGAATATGGGCAGGCTCCGCGACTCATCCGAATAAAAGTGAAACCGGTACGGCCCGACCCGCAACACCGTAGGCATGTAATCCCCCTGCACTGTGCCCCGGCAAATTCGGCTCCTTCAATTATACACGGCAGACCGCGACGTTATCCTATTTCTGGCGGGGTTTTTCTTTGGGCGGTGGCTTTAAGAACTGATCCACAACCAAATCGTCCAACTCATCGTTGGCCGCGGTCGGCCGGGGATCATGGCGTTGGGGATTGTCGCCTTTCGCCGGTGGCAAATCAAATAAGCCAGGCCAAATGGCCGGCGGGGAATCGCGGCCTGATTTTGGTTTGTCGCGCTCTATTCTGGGCATGGGCGCACCGTCATACCAGCCGAGAGTTTGGCGGCAATGCGGACAGATTTCAGCGCCGTTCTCTATGCGTCCACGACATTTGGGGCATTGCGCCCGATTGTCAATCAGACAGGCGATAAGAACGCCCAATGGCCCAAAAAGAAAGCCCAAAAGGAAACCAAACCCCGGCACATTCTTGGTATTGCCGATAATACCACCGATCGTCCCGCACACAAGCGCTGAAACGATCAGTATAGGTATCAGGTTTTCCACGGGAGACTCCTCGCCTCATTCATCCCCTGAAAACCCCCGGCCTCGCCTTGTGGGTCTTATCGGGGATGAGCTTGAGAGTGTCGGGGTCAAAACTGCCGCCCTTTTGGTCGTTGCCCTGAAACCATATACAGCGGATAGTTGTGCCAGTTTCGTCTTCGTGAACGGTCATTTTCGGACCACCCGAATTAAGCACAACAACGTCGCCCTTCCTAAACGGTTTGCGCACTTCCGCCATCGGCGTACCCTTTCAAGTTAGAGAATAAGGTGGCCACCTCCCGTGAAAGTACGAGGAAGAGAATATAGTGTCAAGCCCCCCAACAACCCGTTTTCGCGTTGGCATTAAACCCCAAATGATGGGACGCCCCTCCTCACGCCATCATCTGCCGAAACTCCGCAAAGAGAATAATTGCTGTCGTGCGGACCGGCGGAGGCCTCGGGATGGTACTGCACGCAAAAGGCCGGATAGCGGCGATGACGGAAGCCCTCGATCGTGTTGTCGTTCAGGTTCCGATGCGTCACTTCCAGCTCCGGCGGGAGCGAATCGGCCTCAACGGCGAAACCGTGGTTTTGGGTGGTGATTTCCACGCGGCGGGTGGCGTAGTTCAACACCGGCTGGTTCGCGCCGCGATGGCCGAACTTCAATTTGTACGTCTTCGCCCCGCAGGCCAGGCCGAGAAGTTGATGGCCGAGACATATGCCGAAGATCGGCGCCTTACCCAACAACTCGCGGATCGTCCGCTGGGCGTAGTCGAGGGGCTCCGGGTCGCCAGGCCCATTGGAGAGAAACACCCCGTCCGGCTTCTGCGCGAGGACATCGGCCGAGGAAGCCGTCCCGGGGAGGATCGTCACACGGCAACCCATGTCGAACAAGTGCCGGGCGATGTTCCACTTCATGCCGTAGTCCAAGGCGACGACGTGCGGCGGCGAGGGATCATCGGCGCGCGCCGCGGAAGCGGCCAGCCGCGCCCAGCGGCTCAGCGGTTGACTCCACTCGATCGCCCGATCGGGAATGACCTCGCGCACGAGGTCGCGGCCGACGAGCCCCGGGCTGGCCTGGGCCTTCTCGACCAACCGGGCCTCATCCAGATCGACGCTCGAGAGGACGCCCTTCATCGCCCCGTGAATGCGCAGGCGGCGCACCAGGGCGCGGGTGTCGATCCCTTCCAAGGCCGGGATGCCGTGTTGCTGGAGGTAATCGTGCAGCGTGCCTTGCGCGCGGAAGTTGCTCGCCCGGCCGCTCTGTTGGCGGACGATGAAGCCGGCCAGGTGCGGCTTGCGCATCTCAACGTCCTCGGAGTTGACGCCGGTGTTGCCGATTTCCGGATAGGTCATCGCGACGATCTGGCCGCGATAGCTCGGATCGGTGAGGATTTCCTGGTATCCGGTCATTGAGGTGTTGAAACAGACTTCGCCGTCAACTTCGCCGCGCACGCCGAAGGCCGTTCCGGTAAAAACGCTGCCGTCCTCAAGGGCGAGTTTTGCAATTTGTGCCATGAATTGTATCCGACCTATTGGGGGGCTTTCAGGCGCTCGGCGGCTTGAAATGCCGCCAACCGTTGCGGGATAGGCAAGGTTCGCATCACTTTTTGACGTTCGCGGGATAAAGTCAAAGCGGGGTTTGGCCCGATAGCTGTTGTAAAGGCTGTGGGTCTCCGGATCAAGCAGACAACCGTTTGCCGATTCGGGCAGCCTCAAAGTGAGGATTCCTGTGCCGGCGAGCAGGAGTCCTCATTTTATTTCTTGGCGTCCCGCTTTGCCCAGCTTTCCAGGGGACCGCAGCTTTCGATGACCGCCTCCGCGCTGGGCTGTACTCCATTATAACCGGCGTGGACGGGAGAGGAGAGGGGGGCGTGCCGGATGGCAGCATCGCCAGTAGTTGCAGCGAACGCTGGCGGAGCCATGGGCGATTCACAGTGGCGGACCCAGGGCAACGCGTCTTGGCGTTCCGGGCGAAACCGCAAGCGTGGAATGGCCGAGTGGGCAAGTCCTTGCCCTGGTAGTTGGCAAAGCTGGGGCTAAACCACGTTGGCGTAGCCAGCTTCGCGCGGGGCGCCCTACGCAGCTTTCCCAAAACGAGAGTTTTCGGCATTCATCCTTCCGCCTTCATCCTTCATCCTTCATCCTTCAAGAAAAACCCTCGCCCGGCTCTCTCACACGTTGTGCAGCCGATCAAAGCTCGTGTGGAGGCCGGGCGAGGGAACGAGGTCTCTTCATATCACGTGGCGGTTCGCGGCCACGCGGCCGGTTCGCGATCGCGTGGTGCGGCTCTTGGCCGCATCTATGGCTTCTGATACTGCTCGCGCAGGGCGAGGTTCATTTCCAGGACGTTGACCAACGGCTCGCCGTAGAGTCCGTCCAGGGGCGACCAGCACTTTTGCCGCAACAATTCTTCGATCTCCTTGTGGACCTTCGCTTCGCTCTGGTTCGCCTTTTTTGCCCAAGCCCCCGCAACGCGGTCTAATTGCCATAAGGCGTTTTTCAGCGTGATGTGCGGGTCGAGGCCCGAGAAGGATGTCGTCACCGCATCGCCAGGAACTGGCTCCAAATCCGCAAGGACGCCCGGATTGTCTTGCAGCCACATGTCGAAGAAGCCGCTTTGAATGTCCGGCCCATCCTTGACCGGCTGGACTTGCTTCTCGGTCGTCCCTTTTACATCCACCTGGCTGGGAAACATTCCCGGATGGTCCTTCGAGAAGCCAGTGAAAAAGGCCGCGGCTAGGTCCTCGGGCTTTGGATCGGGCGCGCCGGGGTTGTCCTTCTTCCATTGCTCAACGTCCTTGGCGTGGGTTTTCTGCCAGGCCACAATGTACTGGCCGTTCGGGCCATACTTGTCCCCGGTCATGTCGTTTTTCACCCAGTTTTGCGCAATCGTCGGATACTTCGCCGCCCATTGGGCGACCAGCCCCGGCTTTTTGTCGAATTTATCCTTCTGGAACCAGCTTTCGACGTCCGCGGCGACGAGTTGGCCCTTCTTCGCGCCGGCGGCGTATTTGACGATCGGTCCAAGCTGCCGCGCGACCCGGTCGCGAAGGAGGATGTTGTTAGCGGCGTAATTCGAGCCGCCGGAGGCGGCGGCGTTGTAGACCGGCGTGGTCGCCGACGGCCGCGGCCAAAACCATTCGTCCGACGTGAACGGCTGGCCGATCAGGCGGGAGCCGACCGGATTGCCCTTGGCGTCGAGGATCAGACTTCCCTGGGCCTTGTCGTGGAAAAATCCTTGGCCGATCGCCCAGATCGCCGCCGGATAGAGGAGGCAGCAAAGCACGACGGTGAGGAGCCACAGCCAGAAATTCGCGCGTAAATGAGCAAGCATTTCATTCACTCCGAGTTACACCATATTCATGGCGACCAGGGCCATGTCGATGAGTTTGATGCCCACGAAGGGGACGATGACGCCGCCCAATCCCCAGACCAGCAGGTTGCGGCGCAGGAGCGCGTCGGCGCCGATGGGGCGATACTTCACCCCCTTCAATGCCGTGGGAATCAGCAGCGGGATGATGATCGCGTTGAAAATCACCGCCGAGAGGATCGCCGAAGTGGGCGAATGGAGCTTCATCACGTCGATCGCTTTCAGCCAGGGCAGCGTGCCGGCGAACATGGCCGGCACGATGGCGAAATACTTCGCCACATCGTTGGCGATGGAGAACGTGGTCAGCGAGCCGCGGGTCATCAGCAGTTGCTTGCCGATCTCGACGACTTCGATCAACTTCGTCGGGTCGCTGTCCAGGTCGACCATGTTTCCCGCTTCCTTGGCGGCCTGGGTGCCGGAGTTCATCGCCACGCCGACGTCGGCCTGGGCCAGGGCGGGGGCGTCGTTCGTGCCGTCGCCCATCATCGCCACCAGCTTGCCCGCCGCCTGCTCCTTGCGGATATAGGCCAGTTTCGCCTCGGGCGTGGCCTCGGCGATGAAGTCGTCCACGCCGGCCTGATGGGCGATGGCCTTGGCGGTCAAGGGGTTGTCGCCGGTGACCATCACGGTCCGCAGGCCCATCCGCCGCAAACGCTCGAAGCGCTCGGCGATGCCCGGCTTGAGGATGTCTTCCAACACGACCATGCCGGCGACGCGGGCCCCGTCGCTGACCAGCAGCGGCGTCGCGCCCTTGTTGGCGACGTTGGCCACGGCGGCGTCGGCGGCCGCGGCGCAGAGCCGTTCTGCTTCTGCACGTGCCGCAGGATCGCGTCCGGGGACCCCTTGCGGATCGATTGCCCGCTGGGCAGGTCGATGCCGCTCATCCGCGTCTGCGCGGTGAAGGGAATGAACCTCGCGCCCTCGGGCGCGGCCGGCTCGCCTCCCGGGGCGGAGCGGCGCGACGCCTCCTTGCCGATGCCGTTGGAATTGTGGAACAAATCGACGATGCTCTTGCCTTCCGGCGTTTCATCGGCCGCCGAGGCCAAGGCCGCCAGCCGCCCGACGTCCGCGGCGGTGAAGCCGTCGAAGGGAATGAACTGCGTCGCGCGGCGGTTGCCGATGGTGATCGTGCCCGTCTTGTCCAACAGCAGCGTGTCAACGTCGCCGGCCACTTCCACCGCCTTGCCGCTTTTGGCGATGATGTTCGCCCGCAAGGCGCGGTCCATGCCCGCGATGCCGATGGCCGCCAGCAAGGCGCCGATGGTTGTGGGAATGAGGCAGACCAGCAGCGCGACGAGCGTCGGCACGTCGGCGCCCAGGCATTTGACCGACTCCCCTTTGAAGGCGGTCATGTACTGCTCGACGTTCACGGCCATCGGCCAGAGCGTCGCGCAGACGATGAGAAAGATGAGCGTGAAGGCGGCCAATACGAGGGAAAGGGCGATTTCATTCGGCGTCCGCTGGCGGATCGCTCCTTCGACCAAGGCGATCATCCGGTCCATGAACGAATGGCCGGGCCCGGCGGTGATCTGTACGACGATGCGGTCGGAAAGGACCCGCGTGCCGCCGGTCACCCCGGAGCGGTCGCCGCCGGCTTCGCGAATCACCGGGGCCGATTCGCCGGTGATCGCCGACTCGTCGATCGCCGCGACCCCTTCAATGATTTCTCCGTCGCCGGGAACGACTTCGCCGGCGACGATCTCGACCATTTCGCCCGCTTGCAGCGACGTGGAAACGGTCGCCTCCATGCCGCCGTCCGGGCGGATCCGCCGCGCCGGGGTCGAGCGGCGGGTGTTCCGCAGGGCGTCGGCCTGGGCCTTGCCGCGGGCTTCGGCGATCGCCGAGGCGAAATTCGCGAACAACAGCGTCGCGATCAGCCAGAAGTCCAACGCCAGCAGATATCGCGTGGGCGCCGCGCTCTCGAAGCCGAAATACTTGGCAACCGTGTAGATCAAGGTCAGGACGGTCCCCACCTCGACCGTAAACATCACCGGGTTCTTCCACTGGATGTCCGGCCGGAGCATCACCAGCGATTGCCAAAACGCGGCCTTCAGCAACGTCGGCTCGAAGATGCCGGAGCGGCGGCTGTGACGCCGGGCCAACTTCAAATCGTCCGGCGAAGGGCCGGTCGCAGGTTCCAATAGGTCTGTGCTCGACATGATGGTTCTCGATTAACCTCCAAACGGAAGGGGGCCGAGGTGTTCCGCGACCGGTCCCAGGGCGGCCACCGGCAAAAACAGCAGCGCCCCGATAAGAATGATCGTTCCCAGCAGGAGGAACGCAAAAGTCAGCGTGTCGCAGCGCATCGTCCCCACGGTGAACGGCGTCGGCTTCTTCTTGCACAAGGCGGCCGCCAAGGCCATCGGGGCAATGACGGGGATGTACCGGCTCAGCAGCATGACCAACCCCGTGGCGATGTCCCACCAGCGGCTGTACGGCGCCGGCGAGGGATTGTCGTTCGCGCCCCAGGCGGTGTTCAACCCGCCAAATTCCGAGCCGTTGTTCGCCGATGCGGAACTGAATTCGTAGACGCACTCCGACAACCCATGCGCCCCGGGATTGTTGATCGACTTGGCGCCGATGTCCGTGGCGGCATATGCCCCCGCGGGGACAAGGATCATGATCGGGTGGACCAACAGGGCGATCATCGCGAGCTTCATTTCCCGCGCCTCCACTTTCTTGCCCAGGTACTCCGGCGTCCGCCCGACCATCAGTCCGGCGATGAACACGCCGACGATCAGGTAAAGCAGCAAGTTGACCATGCCCACGCCCTTGCCGCCGTAGATGCAGTTGAGCCACATGCCCACGAGCGGGGAGAGGCCGGCCAAGGGGTTGAGGCTGTCGTGGGAGCAGTTGACCGAGCCGCAGGAGATCGCCGTCGTGCCGGCGGCGAAGGTCGCGCCGGCGGAAGTGCCGAAGCGGAGTTCCTTGCCTTCGAGATTGCCCAAGTGTTGATCGACGGGCAGTCCGGCCAGCCCCGGGTTAGGCTGGAGCGTGTCGTAGCAGACCGCCCAGCCGATGGTCGTGAGGAACATTGCCATCATCACGCCGAAGATCACCCAGGCGTGGCGCATTTGCCGCAACATGCGACCGTACATGAAGACCAGCGCGAAAGGGAAGAGGCAGTAGTTCATCACCGTGAGCAGGTTGCTCCAGGCGCTGGGGTTCTCGAAGGGGTGGGACGAATTGGCGCCGAAGAACCCGCCGCCGTTGGTCCCCAAGTGCTTGATGGGAATGATCGCGGCGACCGGTCCGCGGCAGATTTCCTGCGGCTGGTCCTTGCCGTCGGGGTTTTTCCCATCGCGCCCGCTTCGACCGTGGCGGCCTTGGCGGAGGCGTCCATCGTCATCGGGACGCCGTCGGCGAGGAGGAAAACGCCCATCAGCACGCTCAGGGGCACGAACTGATAGGCCACGACGCGCCACATGTCGAGGTAGTAGTTGCCCATGTGCGCGTCGCCGCGGAGGCCGCGAATGATCGCCACCAGCCCGCAATACCCGACGCTCGCCGAAAGGAACATGTTCCAACAGACGAAAAAGATCTGGCTGAAATAGGAGAGGTGCTGTTCGCCGCAGTAGTGTTGCAGGTTGGTGTTCGTGAGGAACGACGTCACCGAGTTGAAGATCGTCGTCGGCGCGAGCATTCCCTTGCCGTCCGGATTGAGGCCGAGGAAATTGACCTTCGGCTGGATGGCCAGCACGACGAATCCGAAGATGAACATCAAGGTGTTGAAGAGCATCATCGCAATCGCGTACTGCTTCCAGTCCTGCGGTCCGCTGTCAACGCGCCGCTCGATCCAGCGGAGCCAGCCCGGCGCGCGGTAATGGCCGTCCATGATCCAAGCAAAGTAGCGGCTCAGCGGATAGGCCAGCAGCGTCGTCAGCGCAAAATCGAAAGCGGCAGGAACCAAACTTGAAATGAAGAAGGCATTGTTGCTTCCCTTTTCGGGGCAACCGCTCAGCGGGGACTGTCCGCGCGGACAGCCCGCCAACGGTTGCCTGTTAAAACCATTCGGGCCGCACCAGGGCGGCGAACAGATACACCAACAACAGCGCCGTCGCGGCGGCAGTCAGCCAGATCATCGCTTTGCTCCTCTTTAGATCTTGTTGCACGCCCAAATGCAGGCGAACATCAAAGCGAACACCGCCAGGCCCAAAATGACCATGGCGGGAATCCAGAAGTAAAGGTCCATTCTCGTTGCTCCTCGCGGAATTTATGCTCGGCGCGGTTCGAGACGATGCCAACCGTCGCGGGATAGGAAGGTTTGCAGCATTCTTGACCGTTTCTGGCGGGGGATGAAGACTCGCGCTTGCGCGGCGGCGTTCCTACTGGCCGTGGCGCATTTGCGCCGCGTAGACTTCGCCGCTTGCGTTGGGGGGGACAAATCCGCGGAGCGTCGCCCCGCCATAACCGTGCGAGCGAAATGGCGGCGCGTCCCAGACCATGGGGCGATCGCCGCCGACATTCGGCTCCTGCCGCCGCCAGCGCGCAGCCTCCTCCGGTCTGCACGTCTCGGGGCGATCCGCCGTGCCTGCGGCCAACAACCGCTCCCGCCGCTTTCCGGAGACATCTTCGCATTTCTTGCAAACCCAGGAGTGGCCGATCATCACGCCCACCACGGCTACCGCGAGCATTATTACCATACCGGCAAGAAAATCCAGGCCAATCCGATCGGCGTCAGGATGGGGAGGAGTGCGACGCCGCAGGCCAGGATTCCGGCGGCCGCCAACGCACAACTCACCGCAATCAGTCGCTTCCACCATTGGGTATACATTGTTTACTCCCGACATCGCGCTGACTTGGTGCGATATCTGCACTCTCGTCTATGCACTCCGTGTGCCGCATCATGCGGAAAAGACGTAACTTCTTATTGGAAAAAGACTTGCGTTATATTGCCTATGAACGACCCACCCTGGGGGCATTGCAAACTGCATACCCGATCGTGCAAAATGCAAGATTCGCGTGGGCATCGGCTATCAGATTCGACCCTCAGCAGCGCCGGCGAGCTATGAATTGTGATGAACATCCTCGTGATTGACGACGACGCCAGCCTTCGCCGCACGCTGCGGGCGTCGCTGGAAGTGCTTGGACATGAGGCGGTCGAGGCCCAAGACGGCGCACAGGCCCTCGATCTGCTCGGCCGCCGGGCGTTCGATACGGCGCTGTTGGACCTGCACCTCGCGCAGGAGCGGGGACTGGACCTGCTGCCGCGGCTGCTAACGCTTGCCCCCGGACTGCAGATCGTCGTCGTCACCGCCTACGCCACGATCGAGACGGCCGTCGAGGCGATGCGTCGCGGGGCGTTCGACTACCTGCCCAAGCCCTTCACGCCCGACCAGCTTCGCCTCGTCCTCGACCGGATCGCGCGCCTGCGGCGGTTGCAGAGTCAGGTCGAGCAGTTGGAGGAACAGGTGCGGGCGGTGGTTCCGGAGGCGGACCTACAAACCAACGAGGCGAAAGATGCGCGAGGCGTTGGAGGTGGCCTTCAAGACCGCCGCCAGCGAGGCCACGATCCTCCTCCGCGGCGAAAGCGGCGTCGGCAAAGGGGTCTTCGCCCGGGCGATCCACGCGCGCAGCAACCGATCGACTGGCCCCTTCGTCACCGTCCATTGCCCCAGCCTCTCGGCGGAGTTGTTGGAGAGCGAGTTGTTCGGCCACGTCGCCGGGGCGTTCACCGGCGCGGTGCGCGACACGACCGGCAAGGCGGCGGCGGCGGAAGGCGGCTCCCTGTTTCTCGACGAAATCGGCGACCTGCCGCTGGCCGTGCAGCCGAAGCTGCTGCGGCTTTTGCAGGAGCGGCGCTACGAGCGGGTGGGGGAGACGACCACCCGGGCCAGCGACGCCCGCATCCTTGCCGCGACGAATCGCGAGTTGAAGGCGGAGATTGCCGCGGGGCGATTTCGCGAAGACCTCTTTTATCGCCTCAACGTGATCGAGGTGACGATTCCCCCGCTGCGCCAGCGGCGCGACGACATCCTCCCCATGGCCGAGGGCCTGCTGCGATTCTTCGCCCGGCAAAACGGCAAGCCCGTCGCCGGCTTCTCCCCCGCGGCGCGGGAAGCGTTGCTCCGCTATCCCTGGCCGGGCAACGTCCGCGAGCTGCGCAACGCCGTCGAGCGGGGAGTGATCCTTTCCTCCGCGGCGACGATCGAACTGAGTTGCTTGCCTTCGCACTTCGGCGCGGCGGAAGACGCGGCCGCCGGGCCGATCGAGTCGATGACGCTCGATCAGGTCGAGGCCGACCACATCCGCCGCGTGCTCGCTTCCGCGCCGACGATCGAGGAGGCCGCGGCGACGCTGGGCATCGATCCCAGCACCCTGTACCGCAAACGCAAGAAATACGGAATCTAATATGACTTTTCGCCGACGCATCCTTGCGGCCATGCTGCCGTTGTTCGTCCTCCTCGCCGCCCTCGGCGGAACCGGCGCCATCCTGATCTACGACCTCGGCCAACAGACCGACAAGATCCTCCGCGACAACTACGACAGCGTCGTCTACATGCGCGAGTTGAGCGAGGCGGTTGAGGGCATCGACTCCACGTTCCAGTTCGTCCTCTCCGGACGGGAGAAACAGTCGCGGCAACAATACGAGGACAATTGGAAGATCTTCGACGCGGCGCTGGCCAAGGAGCGGGGAAACGTCTCACTGCCGGGCGAACAGGAATGCGTCGATCGTCTGGGCCGCCTCGGCCAGGCCTATCGCCGCCGCGGCGATCAGTTTTTCGCCGCCCCCGCCGCCGCGCGCGATCCGCTCTATTTCGGCCGCGACAAACAACCGGGACTCTCGCAGGACCTCCTCCAAATCAAGGAAGCGGCCGGGAGATCGGGCGGATGAACGAAAACAGCATGAAGCAGGCCAGCCTCGCGGCGCGGCGGTTGGCGCAATCGTCGCTGCTCTGGTATGGCGGCGGGATCGCCTTCGGCATCTTCCTCGCCGTCGTCCTCATCGGCGGCACGATCGGCGCCGTCCTTTACCCCATCCGCGCCGTGACCGAGTCGGCCATGGCGATCGGGGCGGGCAACCTCGACCAACTCGTGCCCGTGGCCTCGAACGACGAGTTGGGCCAACTGGCCGGCGCCTTCAACACGATGGCCCGCCAACTCCGCGAGTTCCGCCAGTCGCACAAGGCGCAGTTGATCCGCGCCCAGCAGACCAGCCAGGCGACAATCGATTCGTTTCCCGATCCCGTGCTGATGGTCGATCCGCAACAGCACGTGGAGATGGCGAACCTCGCCGCCCGCCGCTTGCTGGGCGTCGTCCCCCGCGCGGAGGGAAAGGCGATTGCCGTCGTCTGGGACCCGCCCGAACCGCTCCGCCTGCCGTTGGCCTCCGTCCTCCAACGGCGCCAGGACTATCTGCCCGAGGACTTCGACAAGGCGATCGTGCTGCAAACGGGGGAGCGGACGCGGTCGTTCCTCCCGCGCATTTTGCCCATCCGCGACGCCTCGGGGGCGACGCTCGGGGCGGCCGTGCTCCTGGAAGACATCACCCGCTTCCGCTTGCTCGACGAGGTGAAGAGCAACCTCGTCGCCACCGTCAGCCACGAATTGAAAACGCCGCTGACGAGCATCCGCCTGGTGCTGCACCTGCTGTTGGAAGAGGGCGTCGGGCCGCTGCTGCCCAAACAAATCGAATTGCTCATCGACGCCCGCGACAACGCCGAGCGGTTGCTGGTGATGATCAACAATCTCCTCGACTTGGCGCGGCTGGAGCACGGGCGGAGCCAGATTTCGCGCGCGTGCGGAGCGGCCGGGGCAGTTGTTGCAGGCGGCGGCCGACGCCTTTCGCCCCCGCGCCGAGGACCGCGGCGTCGAGCTGCTCGTTCACGATCCCGGCAACCTGGAAGCGGTCGCCGCCGACGCCGACCAACTCCAGCACGCCTTGCAGAACCTGCTGGACAACGCCTTGGCGCACACGCCGCAGGGCGGGCGGATCGCCTTGGCCGCCGAGCCCGGCGAGGGCACGGTCGTTTTCTCCGTAACCGACAGCGGAAGCGGCATTCCCGCCCAATACTTGCCCATGGTCTTTGAAAAATACTTCCGTGTGCCCGGCGACGTGGTTCCCCAGGGCAGCGGCCTGGGGTTGGCGATCGTCCGCGAGATCGTCGCCGCCCACGGTGGCACGGTGCAATGCCAGAGCGACCCCGGCCACGAGACCGTCTTCCGCATGGCGCTGCCGCTGTGGCGCGCCGAGCCGGCGGGCGCAGCCGCGAAACCGCAAGCGATGAAATAAACGCTCCTCCGCACGCTGGGCATCGCCCGACAAAGGTGGTATAAGTAAGCTTTCGCAAATTGCCGAGCCATGTCCAGCGAAGAACTCCAACCCAAGCCCGAAGCCTTCCTCGACCTCATCCGCCGACAGCAGCGGGGGCGGCTGAAGATCTACCTCGGCTTCGCCGCCGGCGTGGGCAAGACCTTCGACATGCTCCAGGAAGGCAATCGCCTGCGGCGACAAGGCATCGACGTCGCGATCGGCTTCGTCGAGACGCACGGCCGCGCGGAAACCATCGCCCAGATCGGCGACTTGGAGCGGATTCCCCGGCGAAAGATCGAGTATCGCGGCATCGCCCTGGAGGAGATGGACATCGACGCCGTGTTGGCCCGGCGGCCGACCATCGCCCTGGTCGACGAATTGGCGCACACCAACGTCCCCGGCAGCCGCAATCCGAAGCGATACCAAGACGTCGAAGAACTGATCCGCGCGGGCATCAGCGTGATTACGACGCTGAACATCCAGCACCTCGAAAGCCTGCACGACATCGTCCAGCGGGCGACCGGCGTGCGCGTGAAGGAGCGCATTCCCGACTACGTCGTCGCCATGGCCGACCAGATCGTCAACGTGGACCTTTCCGCCGAGGACCTCCGCGAGCGCCTCCAGGCGGGGAAGATTTATCCGCAGGAGCGCGTGCCGACGGCGATGGAGAATTTCTTCGCCGCGGAGAAGCTGACGCAGTTGCGGGAGTTGGCGATGGAGGAGATTGCCTTCCGCCTCGACCGCCGCCGCCGCGAAGACAGCCAGCGGAGCGGACGAGACGGCCTCGGCCTCGGAGCGGGTGATGGTGTGTCTGAGTTCGCGGAGTCCGCACGCCGCGGCCCTGTTGCGCAAGGCCGCCCGCATCGCCGACCGCATGGGCGCCCCGTGGTACGCGGTCTACGTGCAGACGCCGCGGGAATCGCTGGAGCACATCGAGGCGGCCACGCAACGGGAATTGGCCAACAACCTCGAACTCGCCCGGCAGTTGGGCGGCGTCCAACTCCAGTTCAAAGGCAGCGACCTGGTGAGCACGATCGCGGCGTTCGTCAAGGAGTACGGCGTGACGCACATCGTCATCGGACGCAGCCGCCGGCCGTGGTTTCGCCAGTGGTTCGGGCCGTCGATCCTCGACCGCCTGCTCTACACGATTTCCGGCGTCGATGTGGTCGTGGTCGACAACAGCCCGCCCCCGGCGTGACGGACGCGGGCCGTTGTCGTTCACCGCGCGGCGGCGTCATGCCATGTCCGCGCGAGCGCGCCGCCCCATCTCACGTCAAGTTGAACCAAATCGGCGCAACCTTGTTGATGTTCGGCGTCACGTCGGCCTCGACGTTGCCCAAACCCCAGGCGATGCCGCCGAGGATGATCGACTGCACCTTGGGATTCGTCCAGATGTCCTCGCGATGGCCGAAGGAGGTGTAGAAGACGCGGCCCTTTTCGTGTCGCCGGGCCCAGGTGCAGGGGAACCGCGGCCGATCGTAAACCTTCCCCTTCATCTTCTCCGTCTCCATCATCAGGATCACGTGCAGGTCCTTGGCGAAGTTCTTCAACGCGTACCACTCCTCGAAAAACGTCAGCTCGTTTCCCGCGTGCAGATCGGCAATGCCGGGGAAATTCGGCGAGACGATGTCCAGCGTCGCGTTCTGCTGATCCTGATGAATGAGGAACTCGCCGCCGAGCATGGCGAGGAAGGGGTCGAGCGGACCGGGGGCGTGGAAGGCGTCGCTGGCGGCGTGAAGGCCGACGCACCCTTTGCCGCCGGCAATCGCCTCCAAGAGCTTTTGCTTGCCCGCTTGCGTGACCGGCGGCTGTTTGTCCGTGCCCGGCTGGTGCAGGTTGCCCGTGGCGTAAAAAGCGAACAGGTCGTAGGAACTGAGGTCGCCGTCGAAGACGCCGCCGTCCTTGGTACACTCGACGTCGAAGCCCGCCTTCTGCCCCCACTCGGTCAGGAGCTTATCCGAGAAGGACAGTTCGCTGCCGTTGCGTTTGACGACGCTGTGCTCATAGCCGCTGCTCTTGGTGAAGTAGAGGACTTTTTGCTTTTTCCCATCGGCCGGCGCGGTCCATCCGAAGCGGAAGCTCGACAACGCCAAAACCGCGCCGCCGCCGGCGGCCAACATTTCACGACGTTTCATGGTGGGGTCTCCAGATAATAAAGGTGGGCTCGAAGATCAATAAGCAGACAATCACGAAAACACGATCGAAGAAAGAAGCAAGGAGTTAGGAGTTAGAATGTCGCCGCGGCAGGCGTTTTAGTACAGCAAATGGCCGCGTAGTCGTGCAAAATGGGTGTATGCGCTCTGTGCCATACGATCGGTTCTTGCAACGACCTTGCGCCTTCTCCCGCGCCCGTCGCCCCTGTCTCTTCTAACTTCTAACTCCTAACTTCTAACTCCTTTATTCTTTCCTTTTCAACTTCCCGCGGTCATCTCCTCGATCTGTTCCAGCAGCCGCAGGAGAATTTCCGAATAGGGATAGGCGCCCAGCGATTCGCTGCCGCGCTTCAGGTTGACGGCGTTTGGCCCGCACCACAGGCCCAAGTCGGCCGAGTCCGTTTCGCCCGGGCCGTTCACGCGGCAGCCCATCACGGCGATGCGGACCGGGCGATCGGCGAGACGCCGCGTCGCCTCGCGGACCTGCTGGGCCAACTCGATGAACGCCTCATTCTCGACGCGTGAGCAGCCGGGACAGGAAATGATGTTCAAGCCTCGCGGCGGCTCCTCCTCCGCGGCGGAAAAACGCCCGGCGGCGATGTCCGCGAGGATTTGCCGCCCGGCGTCAACCTCCTCGCCTTTTCGCGCGGCGGGAACGGTCAGCGAAACCCGGATCGTGTCGCCGATGCCCAGCGGAATCAGTTGCTCCAGCGCGCGCCGCGTTTTGACGATTCCCTCCGGCGGCATTCCCGCCTCGGTCACGCCCAAGTGGAGCGGCACGTCCGGCCGCTGCGCGGCGAAACGCCGGTTGACTTCGACAACCGCCGCGGGATGCGAGTCCTTCAGGGAGACGCAATAGCGGACAAAGCCCAGCCGGTCGAGCAATTCGCAGTGGTCCAACGCGCTTTGCAGCATCGGGCCCGTGCGATCGTCGGCGGCGAACTTCGCCTGTTGCTCGGGATCGACGGAGCCGCAGTTCACGCCCACCCTCAGCGCACAGTTTTGCTCTCCCGCCGTGTCAACGAGAAACCGCACCTTGTCTTGCCAAGGCAGGTTCCGCTGGTAGTGATAAAGATGGCCGGGGTTGTAGCGAATCTTGTCGACCCATGGGGCGACCTCGGAAGCGAGGCGATAGTTTTCTTGGAGGTCGACGGAGAGATTGGCGGTCGTGCGGCGGCGAATTTCCGCTAAGGCGGCGGTGTCGCGGGGCGTATCGACGGCGATCCGCACGACTCCCGCCCCGGCGGCCGCCAGAAGGTTCGCTTGCGCGACGGTCGCCTCAACGTCGGCGGTCTTCGTCGCACACATGCTCTGCACCACGATCGGTTGTCCGCCGCCAATGGTCGCCGACCCGACGCGAATGGCGCGGGTGGGATTGCGGCGCGGGGAGGCGGGCTGGGGGGAGTGTTCCGGCATGGAGCGGCGGGCGGGAGTAAGGACTGTGCAGCCGTTCCCATCATTCTCGCCCCTGGGGACGGTGATTTCAAGGTGGCGCCAAGGGGGACATCCCCATTTTCGCGGGGAATCGCGGATATTGCGGGCCAAGCGTGAGGCGCCGCGAAAATCGGGACAGTCCCCTGCAAAATTTAAGCTGGAGAATCTGTGACGACTTTGCCGATAAAACGGACACTGACGATTTCAGCGTCCGACATGGGTCGGTGCGCCCTCGGCCGGAAACACGGCAAATGTCACCAGAAAAATCGTCATAAACTGTTTATGCAAAAGATGTTGCGATATATCGCTCTGCTCGGCTGCGTCCTCGCGACCGGCTGCTCCATGCTGCCGGAAATCGCGCATCAGCCGATGTTGCACAACCCCTATCCCCAGCTTTCCAAAGTCGCCGTCGCCCCGTTTTTCAATTTGAGTTCCGAGCCGACCCTCGATGGGCATCGCGTGGCGCTGGCCTATTACAACGAACTGCAATCGGTGCCGGGCTATGAAGTGGTGCCGGTCGATGTGGTCGAGCAGAAAATCCAGGACCACCAGATTGCCCTGCGCGGGCCGGCCGACGCGCGGCGATTGGCCCAAATCCTCGGCGTGGACGCCATCGTGATTGGGGCGGTGACCGACTATTGCCCCTATTATCCGCCGCGGTGCGGCCTGCAAGTCGAATGGTATGCGGCGAACCCGAATTTCCATCCAATTCCCGCCGGCTATGGCCTGCCGTGGGGAGGGCCGGAGGAGCGGGACATCCCCGCGCCGTTGGTCTTCGAGGCGGAATTTGCCTTGGCCAAGGCCCAACTGAAGACGCAAACGCCGCCCTATGAAAAGATGCCGGACGCCGCCGGGTCCGCCGCAGGCCGCTGCGGGCAAGCAGTCGAGCATTCAGCAGACGTCGGCCAACGTGGCCTTGCCGGCGGGTTCGGTGGAAAAGGCGCAGGCCGCGTCGGGACAAGTGGCCGCGTCGGGCGGCGTCGGCGGCGTCTCGCCCGTGTTGCCGGAAAGCACTGGCAAGATGCCCGGGTCGCCCAGCGTGCCGCCGCCGGGGCTGCCGCCGGACTGGCCCGATGCCCGCGGCTTCATCCCGCCGCCGCCGAGCTGTGCCCCGCCGCCGCCTTGCCCAACGATTTGCCGGTCATGCGGCACACGCGGACCTACAACGGCCACGACATGGAGTTTACCGAGGCGTTGTCGAGCTACTATTTCTTCCGCGATGACGCCCGAAATGGGGGGTGGCAGAACTACCTCCAACGCAGCGACGACTTTCTCCGCTTTTGCTGCCACATGCACATCTGTGAAATGCTCAGCGCCGCGGGGGCGCCGGCGAAACGCGAGTGGTGTGGCGGTGGCCGACGATCCGATAAACATCAGTGGGGGGTGAGTCACCATGAGTCAGGATATCAATGTGCTGGCCCTGGTCAAGGGCGCCGAACGATACGTTTTTCTCTACGACGACGCCAGTCGCGCGGAAACCTTGCGGACCTTGGGCCGCTACGCCTCGAATCCGGAGTTGAGCTTCACCTGGTACGACGCGGCCATTCTCAGCCAGAAAATCCGCCAGGAAAGCCAGAAGTTCGATCCATCGTCGCGTTTCGATCTGGCCCAGCCCGCCGAGGGCGAAGAGTTCTGCTGAGGAGAAGAAGAAGAGAGAAGAAAGGAGTTAGGAGTTAGAAGCTGGACGCCAGGGCTCGTGCGCAAGAACGCTGCGCGCCATTTCAGGAGGACGGGCATTCCTGTTGTCGCAGGAATGCCCGCCCTCCTGATGCTAAAACCACTGACCTGTCCTTCTTCGTGCCATAAGGATAGGGAAGCCATCGCCGCGGACGACGCCCCGCCATGCCGCCTTCTAACTCCTAACTCCTTTCTCCTTTCTTCTCTCCCCCAAGCCATGCAAACGGCAATCGCGCGTTTCCTCCAGTATCTCCGCGTCGAACGCAACGCGTCCGACTTGACCATCAAGAGTTATCGCGAAGACTTGATGGCCCTGGCCGCGTATCTCGCCGAGGCCAACGGCGGCCGCCCGGCCGAACCCGGCAATTTGACCGCCCTGGACCTCCGCGGCTACGTCGCCGCGTTGCACGAGGCGGGCTACGCGAAATCGACGATCGCGCGGCGACTGGCCTCGCTGCGGAGTTTCTTCCGTTTCGGACAACGCGAGGGCTGGGCGAAGACGAACCCGGCCAAGCCGCTGCGCAACCCGCGCCAGGGCCGCACGCTGCCGCACTTCCTTACCGCGGAAGAGATCGGCCGCCTGCTCCTCGCCCCGCCGGCGGAGCAGCCGATGGGCCTCCGCGACCGCGCCATGCTGGAAACGATGTATTCGGCCGGGCTGCGGGTGAGCGAGGCGGTCGGCCTGCAGCAGGGCGACCTCGACCTCGACGCCGGCGTGCTGCGCGTCCGCGGCAAGGGGCGGAAGGAGCGATTCGCCCCGATCGGCTCCTATGCGTTGCGGGCGATTCGCCGCTGGCTGGCCGTGCGGCGACTTCATCCGCGGCAGCCGCCCGGGCCCGAGTCGCCGGTGTTTGTCAACAAGTTCGGCCGCCGCCTGACGACGCGGAGCGTCGGCCGGATGTTGGAAAAGTACCTGAAGATCACCGGGCTGGACGGGCGGACGACGCCGCACTCGCTGCGGCACAGTTTTGCCACGCATCTCTTAGACCGCGGCGCGGACATCCGCAGCGTGCAGGAATTGTTGGGCCACAAGAGCCTGGTGACGACGCAGATTTACACGCACGTCAGCACGGCGGCGCTGCGGCGCGTTTATGAAAAGGCCCACCCGCGGGCGAAGTGAGGGGAAGGAATCGGGATGCGGCCGCCGCGCCCGGTCGCCCCTTCATCCTTCATCCTTCCGCCTTTATCCTTTCAGACCAGTCCCTTGCGGACGGCCCAAACGGCGGCCTGCGTCCGATCGCTGACGGCGATCTTCCGCAGGATGTTCTGCACGTGCTCCTTGACCGTCTCGACGCTGATTTCCAGCGAACGGCCGATCTCGCGGTTGCTCAGGCCCAAGGCCACGTGGCGCAAGACCTGCGTCTCTCGCTGCGTCAGCGGCACGTCGTCGTCGTCGACCGTCTGGCGGACCTTCATTGTGCTGGCAACCCGCTTCAACTCGCCGGTCGGCTCGGCGCATCGCCCTTGGCCACGGAGACGATCGTCGCCATGATGTCCTCGCGCGACGACCCCTTGAGCACGTAATCCGAGGCGCCCAGGGCGACGGCGCGGGCGATGTATGTGGGGTTGTCGTACGTCGACAACATCACCACCTTGCACTCCGGCGCCTTCGCGCGAAGCTTCTCCAACGTGGACAAGCCGTCGCCGTCGGGCATGCGGATGTCCAACAGAACGATGTCCGGCTTCAGCTTCTGCGCCAGGCGCAGCGCTTCCTTGCCGCTGTCCGCTTCGCCGACGATCTCGATGTCCGTGCCGGCCAAGAGACTGGCCAACCCGGTGCGAATGACCTGGTGGTCGTCGCAAACTAGTAACTTAATGCTCATGGGAGCCTCCGGGAATATTGTGGGTGCAGGGCGGGACGCTGTCTTTTTATCCTAGTATACTCGGGGGCCGGATGAAATGCCCCGGAGTAACGAATTCACCCCCCCGACTCAGCGGGATAAGCTTACACGCTCTCCGCAGGGCGAGGGGGTCAAGGGGGTAAAATCCGACCATCTTATCATTATACAACCCCCTCTTCATAAGGGAATAGGGGCATTTCGCACATGCTTTATTTTGTTCTCTGCAAGTTCCCTAGCTTGCCGCGTTGACGAATCGCACCGCGTAACGTAGCTTTTTTTGACGCCCATCGGTTGCATTTGCAAACCCGTGGCGGCGTTCCAACCTCGGGTGTTTCGATGAAGCAACGCGGCACTCTGCTCTTGGTGGACGACGATCGACATTTGGCGGCCTCGATGGCCGACTGGCTCCGCAGCCAGGGATACCAGACCGACACGGCGAGCAATGTGGCCGAGGCCGCCGCGGCCGTGGAGCGGAAGACCTACGACCTGGCGCTGGTCGACATCCGCCTCGGCGCGGACGACGGATTCGACGTCCTTGCCCACTGCCGGCAGAAGCAGCCGGCCTGCGCCGTCATCATGATCACCGGCTACGGCACCGTCGAATCGGCCGTCGAGGCGATCCGCCTCGGGGCCTTCGATTTCCTCACCAAGCCGCTGATCGACGAGGAATTGCAGGTGGCCATCCAGCGGGCGCTGAATCAGAACAAGGTCATCGAAGAGAACCGCGTGTTGCGGGCGCAGTCTCGATCTCCGCTTCGGCATCGAGAACATCGTCGGCCACGACCGCCGCATGTTGAAGATCTACGACATCGTCGACAGCGTCGCCGACACCCGCGCCACGGTGCTCATCACCGGCGAGAGCGGCACGGGCAAGTCGATGATCGCCCGGGCGATCCACCGCCGCAGTTCGCGGCGCGACAAGCCGTTCGTCGAGGTCGCTTGCGGGGCGCTGCCGGAAACGCTGTTGGAGAGCGAGTTGTTCGGCCACGTGGCCGGGGCGTTCACCGGGGCCGCCGGCGACAAGATGGGCAAGTTCATGCAGGCCGACGGCGGCACGATGTTTCTCGACGAGGTCGCCACGGCCAGCGCGAGCATGCAAGTGAAGCTGCTCCGCGTCTTGCAGGACCTCGAATTCGAGCAGGTCGGCGGCACGAAGACCTTCAAGATCGACACGCGGATGATTCTCGCCACGAACGAGGACCTTGGCCGCGCGGTCGCCGAGGGGCGATTCCGCCAGGACTTGTTCTACCGGATCAACGTGATCAACGTCGAG
The DNA here is from genome assembly GCA_963791075.1 of uncultured Planctomycetia bacterium. Taxonomy (GTDB): domain Bacteria; phylum Planctomycetota; class Planctomycetia; order Pirellulales; family Thermoguttaceae; genus CAWBRF01. The sequence goes on along the minus strand of CAWBRF010000020.1, from coordinate 77,975 downwards.
TTGCCGCCGCTGCGCGAGCGGATTTCCGACATTCCCCTCTTGGCCGAGCATTTCTTGAAGCGCGTTTGCGAAGACGCCGGCAAGATCGTCCGCGGCTTCGGCGACGACGCCATGCAGGCCCTGCAACGCTATCGCTGGCCGGGAAACGTCCGCGAGTTGCAGAACGTGATCGAGCGGGCGGTCCTCTTGGGCAAGAGCGACACGATCCGCCTCGACGACCTGCCGAACTGCCTGATCGCCGCCGGTCCGGTCCGCATCGAGCCGACGGGCAATCGCACGTTGAAGCAAGCCCTCGAAGCCCCCGAGCGGCAGATCATTTTGGAGATGCTCGACACGACGAATTGGAACCGCCACGTGACGGCGGAGTTGCTCGGCATCAATCGCACGACGCTGTACAAGAAGATGAAGCGTCTCGGGCTGGAAGAGCCGCAGGTTTCGCTGGGAAGATAGGCGGCGGGAAATCGGCAAGTAGCCGCGAAGCGGCGTCATTGCAATAGCCTGGGGCGGCAGCCCTTGTCCTTGCGCACGAGTCGATGGGGAGAGGCAATGAGGGGCGTTCACGCCCCTTTTCCGCCGCAGGCGGTCTTAGGCCCGGCATTTATGCCGGGTTTGGCGGGCGGAACAACCCGTCTCACCCATTTCGGTCCGCCGCCGTGGTCAGCCCGGTTCACCGGGCTCCTGCGGCCAGCGGGCAGGAGCCGCGTGAACGCGGCTGACAGAATATCGCCTGAGTCGAGCAACGCGCGCCGGCTTCCCCAACCCGGCGTGAACGCCGGGCCTAAGACCGCCTACGGCGGACAAGGGCCGTAAACGGCCCTACAGCCGGTGCCGTCCGCCCCTGAATCGCCTCCCCCTCAGCTTGCCGGCTGCGACGGCGCGCGTTAAAATGTGGATGATTTCAACGGCTGCTTCGACCCCCGCACACGGCGGCGGCGATGGCCGCGGCCGAGCCTTTATCTGTTCTTTTCTTTAGGAGGCGTCTCATGGCTGCTCGTCTGAGGAAGCGAGGGTTCACCCTCGTCGAATTGTTGGTGGTGATCGGAATCATCGCCATCCTCGTCGTGGTGTGGCTGTCGGCAATTAACGCGAAGGGGGTGGCCCGCCGGGCACAATGCATGAACAACATGAAGCAAATCGTCTTGGCGATCCATTGCTACAACAGCGCCAAGGGCCGGCTGCCGCCCAGTTCGCAGACCTTTGGGAACCAAACGAACTCCGCCCACGGCTGGAGCTTCCTTACACTAATTTTGCCGTACCTGGACATGCCCGCGCTGTACAACACGCTCCAATTGGACGTGGACCCGGATGCCCCGTCTTCAAACCCGAAAGCGGTCGCCGCGGCCATGGCCGCCTCCTCCATGCCGATGCCCTTCATCTGCCCGAGCAACAGCAGGCCGAACTCCTATAAAGACAAGAACGGGGCCGTGCGGTACGTGAGCAATTGCAAGGCGATGGGCGCCACGCATTACGAGAGCCTGCAAGTCGCGGTTGGGGGCACGTCGCCCCTTTATCCCAATCCCCTGCCTACGGGCTCGAAACTGAAATCCATCCATCCGGACGGCGCGATGTTTCCGGCCGCCGAGGGCTTGCGGCTTGGCGACCTTACGGATGGCTCGTCGCACACGTTCCTCCTCGCGGAAAGCGTTGACACCAACGCCAGCAGTTGGATTCGCGGAGAGGAGACGACCGTCTATGGCCTGCCGACCGCGGGCGGATGCAGCGGCGGGACCGGCGTCAACGCATGCAGCGGCAAAATCACCGCGATCACCAAACCCACGATCCACGGCGTCGCGGCCGACTATTACGCCCCGGCCGGCTTCACGGGCATCGTGGAGGATAAGTCGTTGAACACGGTCGCCACGTGGAACACGGGCGCCGCCCCATTTCGCACGTTTCTTGCGTTCGACTTCACCCCGGGCGTCGGCGCGGACGCCGGATGTTTCCGATTGCCTTGGAATGCAGGAAGCCCGTACAGCCAGACCAGCGTCCAGTACGGTCCGGGCTCCGCGCACGTCAACGTTGTGATGCACGCCATGGGCGATGGTTCGGTCTGGGCCATTTCGAAGAATTGTGACCCGGCGGTCTACATGTTCCTGATTACGCGGTCCGGCAACGACCCTGCCGAGGCGCCCAGCCAATAAAGGGACAGGCGCCGCGCCTACGCTTCGCTCCGCCGCCAGCGGAACCAGCCTTCGCTGACGGCGCTCAGGGCGACGCGGTCTTCCAGGTTGGGGCGAAAGATCGTCAGGATCAACAGCGGCAAGTACCAACCCAAGTAGAGACCGCCCTCGGTGGGATGCAAGAACTGGGCGGCCAGCATCACCGCCGCCGAACAACTCAACAGCGCACGAGGTTCTTCTCGCCGGCCACAGGGCCATGCCGATCGACATCGCCGCAAAGGCCGCCGCCACGGGAATGCGATAGACCGGTTCATGGGTCTTCCAGAAGCCGTGCAAGGGATAAGCGGCGGCGTGGAACATCTGTTGCAAGTAGACCACAAACGAGGCCGCGTTGGGAGAAAACAACGCCAGCGAGGCCGTCAGCAGGAGCATCGCCAGGCTGAAGCCGAGGAGGAAGCGAAGCAGGCCGCGACGCCAATAGAAGCTGCACCACAGCGGCAAGAGGAACAGGGGATAGAAAATAAACGCCGCCGCCACGCCGAGCAGCAAGCCGGCGACCATCGGGCGGCGATAGCCCTCGACGGCCCAGACCAACAGGGCCGCTGGGGCCGCATGGTAAAGGCAGGGAGCGAACTGGGCCGTGTACGGAAGGATCAAGTACATGCACGCCGCCGCCACGCCCGTGTGCGCGTTGTCAAAGTGCCGATAGCCGATCAGCACCATGGCCACGACCACGGCGAGGTGGGCGAGGATGGCCACGGCGCGGGTGAGCCAGCGGTGGACCAGGGCGCGGCGGTATTCTTCCGGCGGCGTCTTGTCGCTGGTGGGATACGCATCGCGGGAGAAGCTGGCGAAGATTTGAAACAGGGGATATCCCGGCCCCGGCGACTCCGGCTCGGCGCCCGCGGCCGCCGGTTGGCGGGCCAAGACGCGATCCATCCTTTGGGCCCCCTCGACGTCGCTGGTCGTCAAGTGAACCGTGAGGACATTGGCGACAAGGAAGACCATCAAGGCGACGCCGGAAAAGGTCAGCCCGCTGGCGGAGAGGTTCGGCTCCAAGAGCGGCCGGCGAACCATCCACGGGTCGAGGAGCAGCCGCACGAGGAAGCATCCGCCGACGATGAACAGCCAAACAAAGCCGGCCGGCTCGTATTTGTGCGAGACGAGCAACAGGCCCGGCGCCATCGCGATCAGCCCCAACAGATCGAGGTTCCGCACGCTCCAGAAGCGGTGGAACTTGAAGTAGATGCCGACAATCATAAGCGACGACAGGTAGACCCACGTCGTCGGCTTCATTTCATATTCGAAGAGGATGTAGGGCATCGATTCTCACGCCGCGGCCATTACCCCCACAAAGATGGGGAGACGCCCGCCGTCCGACCGGTTGAAATGCTACAATGCCCCACGATACCGTTCTGCGGGGGAATTGCAATCCCCCGGCGATGAAAGAGGGGGGGAAAATAGGGCGGAGAATCGACGGCAATGCCGTCCCGGGGGCCCTCCGGATTCACTCTTGCAGCAGCGGGTCGGCGTTGCCGGCAAACCCGCCCATGCGCGTGCGTTCGGCGATCCAGTCGCGGCGATTCGCGCAGGCCTTGGCCGACATGCTCGAAATTGGGTTGCGGCCAACTGTGTTCGAAGCCCTCTTTGAGGATCTCGCGGGTGGCCTCGTTGTTGACGCTGAACTGGTCCTCCAATTCCTGCCACCGCGTTCGGCACGCCTTGTTCGTGTAGCCGAGGTTGTCGATGGCCCCGACGAGTTCATAAAAGAGTCGCTTGCGCTGCGATTGGGTGAGGTTGTATTTCAAACTCGGGGCGTAGCTGCTCACCAGCGCCCAACCACCGATCGCCAAGATCAGGACGGCCAATCCGGCGCCGCCCCAGAGGAGATACGGGGTGGGGGGCAGGTTCATCTTCATGCCGCGTTTGGCGATCTTCGTTCCGGCCAGCGGCCGCGGCGGAGGGCCGGGACGTTTTCGCGGCGGCGGCGCGGCGCGCGTCAACGCCGGCGGTCCCGAGGCCGGCGACCGCGGCGTCGCGGGGGCGGACAAGTCGGCGAAGAAATCCGCGAAAGACTCCTCGGCCGCCGCCTCAGCCGGGGCCTGAAACGCCGTTTTGCAATGCGGGCAAATCACCCGCTTGCCCGCCAACTCGTCCCGTATCGCAAGCTTCCCGTTGCAATGCGGACAGAAGATCGATGGAGCCATACGCCTCATTCACACGCCGAAGAACTGTTCCGAAGACGCGCGCGCCTGTGCGGCCGCAATTCCTTCAGGATACGCAAGTTTGTTCCGTTTGGGAAGGGCTTGACGAGGAGCGGTGTGCCACGGTTGGCTTGCCCAACCGTGCTGTCGCCACTGCTGGGCAAGCCAGCAGCGGCGTCCAATCCCAACGGAGCGCCCCTGAAAGTGGCATGCGGCCGGCAGAATCGCCACGCGTAATAGAGTCGCCGCGAAAAGTTGCCGCTGGTGTTTTCCAAAACTTCGGCGCCGTCCGAGCAATGTGTCTTTATTGCCAGACTCTTCCCCGCAGGCATGAACGACGCGGGGCTTGAGGGTTTCGCGGCAAACGGCGGGAAAAGGCAACAATTGTCGCTCCGCGGCAGTCGAATGGACTCATGGCTGCACAACACAGCGCACGACGGTCTGAGAAAACTACGGCTGCCGCGGTTGCCCCGCGAGTCTTGGGAGTCTGCTGCCAACGGTCAGGAACGATGCGAACCTTCCGATTTCGCGACGGTTGGCGTCATTTCCGTCCGCGCAGGGGATAAAACGCTCCCTTTGGCCATCCACCGCGTGTGTTCACCGCCAGCGCGTGCAAAAGGAGTAACGCCATGCGGCAAATCCGATGGATCGGCGCCCTGACGGCCGTCTGCATTGCGACCGCCGCCGCGGCCGCTTATGAGCCCGCTCCGATGATCGTGCCCACCTACCAATGCGTGGTCATTCCCTCGTTTCGCGGGCAAGCCTGCTCCATGCCCATCACCTTCGCCCCCGGACCGATCTGCGGCGAGCGGGTGTGCTGCTGCTGCGTCCACGTCTGGGACGACTACTGCCAGCCGAAGGGGAACTGCTGGGGCCGATCTTGCGACTGCCTGCCGGGACCGGACGGCATCCAGCCGGTTCCGGATTTCGACGCCCAGTGAGCCGCTGCCGACAACCTCTCGGCTTCGCCGGCATTCTGCCAACGGTCAAGGCGAGTGCAAACCGGCCGATCCCGCGACGGTTGGCGTCATTTCAAACCGCGCAGGGCATAAAAACTGGCCGCGTCGGTTTAAGCCGGATCGCCGCTCTTGCCGATACAAAAATCATGGACCTGCCGGGAGGGCGGGGCATCGGTTGTCCCGATTCAGGATAAAGATCATGGTGGGCCGATGGAACGGTGCACCATGATCTTTTCGTTGCGCACGTGGCGCACTGGCTGGGGACTGTCGCCCAAACAGCCGTTGTCGTCGCCGTTGACGAACGCGCGGGACAGCGCCAGCCAGTAAACATCGGCAAGGGCGGCCGCGGCCGGCAGTCCGTCTCCTCTCTCTTCGGGAGAGGATCAAGGCGAGGGCGAGTTCGCCGCTTTCGTCTCCGCCGCGGGAAACAACTTCGACCGGATCAGGCCCAGCTTCGCCAGGCGGAACGTCAGGCCGGTCCGCAAGCAGCCGAAGCCATAGACGACGCTGCGTTTGAAGTTGATCGAGGAGGACTCGGGCTCATAGCGGGTCGGGCAACTGACTTCGGCGATCGTCTCGCCCAGCCAGACGATTTGCGCGAGCATCTGGTTGTCGAAGACGAAATCGTCGGAGCCTTCGTCAACGGGCAATCGCTCGAGGAGCTGCCGCGAAAAGGCGCGGTAACCGGTGTGGTACTCGGAAATTTTCGCGCCCAGGAGGACGTTTTCGGCGAAGGTGAGGAAGCGATTGGCGACGTACTTCCACAGCGGCATGCCGCCTTGCAGGGCAAAACCGCCGAGAATCCGCGACCCGAGGACGCAGGCGTACAGCCCGCTGCCCACCAGCGAGGCCATCGCCGGAATGAGCTTCGGCGTGTACTGGTAGTCGGGATGGACCATGACGACGACGTCGGCGCCGGCCTCCAGGGCCGCCCGATAGCACGTCTTCTGGTTGGCGCCGTAGCCGCGGTTGACCGGATGCGTGTGGACGAGGGTGTGCGGCAAGGTGCGGGCGATGGCCGTGGTCTCGTCTTTGCTGGCGTCGTCGACGACGATCACCAGATCGACGATTTCCTGGGACATCACTTCGTCGTAGGTCCGGCGCAGGGTTTTCGCCGCGTTATACGCCGGCATGACGACGACGATCTTCTTGTCGCGAAACATGGTTTATTTCCCGAGGACATTGGCGCCGACGCCGGCTCGCGTGTCGCGGTACGGCTTGCGTTGCTCATAGAGGCGCGAACGTGCGCGGATGGCCTCGGCAAGTTCCTTGCACCGGGCGGCGCGGTCGGCGTCGCCCTGGGCCGCCAGCTTCGCGGCAATTTGCTCTTCCACGTCGGCGGCCTGTTTGGCGGTCGCCGCGGCCTTGGTGAAATCGCCATACTCCGCCCAGGCGGCCGCCAGGGTGTCGAGAAACCCCGGCGCCGGACCGATCAGTTGCACGGCGCGACTGGCCAGGTTGACCGCGGCCGGGCCGTTCCGCAGGCCGTCCTCGACATTCGTCGCCATGAACCACGCGGCAATGTTCAGCGCCACGGCCGCATCGCGGGTCCTCTCCAGCCGCTCCTGGCCGGCGGCAAGCTGCGCCTGGTGGACGCGGACTTCCGCAAGCTGCATGTAGGCGCGGATGTGGCGCGAGTCCAAGTGAACGACGTCTTCCAACTGCCGAACCGCCGTGTCGTAATTCTCCGCCGCCGTCTCCTTGTCCTTCTTCTCCTCCGCGGCCACCCCAAGCTTGAAGTACACCATCGCGATGTTGACTTTCGCGTCGAGGAAGTCGGGGCGGATTTCCAAAGCCCGCTCGAATTCCTGGATCGCCTCTTGCGGATGCCCCAACTCCCAGTAACAAAGGGCCAGGTTGCTGTGCGCGTCGGAATGGATCGCTTTGAAGCGGATCGCCTCGCGGAAACAGAGGACGGCCTTTTCCAGTTGCTTGTGATACTCGTCGTCGCTCATTCCCGGCTCGCGATAGCGGAACGCGCAGCCGAGGTTGTTCAAGGCGTCGGAGAACTGCGGGCGGATGGTCACCGCCTGCGTCCAGTACTTGATCGCCTGGTTGCGCAAATCCTTTCGCTCTTTGTCGGTCTTGGGCATGGGGTTGCCCTTCTTTCCCTCGGATTTCTCCCAATAGATGACGCCGAGGTTGTTGTTCGCCGCCGGATTGTCGGGATAGAATTCCAGCGTATGCTCCAAGGGCGCGATCTTGCCCGACCAGTAGGGCACCTGGCGATACGTGAGAACGACGCAGGCGGCCACGGCGCCCGCGGCGGCCACGCCCAGCGCGACGCGCCCGGCGAACCAACGCCCGAGCAAATCCGTCGCTCCCCAAGCGACCATGATGAACAGGCCGGTGAAGGTGAAGTACGAGTAACGGTCGGCCATGGACTGATCGCCGACCTGGACGAAGCCGATGACCGGCACCATCATGCCGAGGAACCAGAACCAGCCGACGGCCAGGTAGCGGCGGCCGAAGAAGGCGGCGACGACGACGCCCACGGAAATCGACGCCAGGAGGAAAAACGCCAACAGCACCGCCGGCTGAGTCAAGGCCAGTTTGAGGTTGTAGGGATAGAACATCGCGAACGGGTAGCCGCAGAACATGCCGCCGAGGTAGCGGACATACGAAGTGACGACGTTGCAGAAGCGGAGTTCAAAGGGCAAGGATTCGGCCGTGGCCATGGATCCGCCCTTGTTCTGTGCGTACCAGGTGGCCCAACATGAAATCGCCACGAGAACAAACAGCGGAATCTTCTCAACGACGAGCAAGAACGCGTTTTCCCAACCCCACTGGCGCGCCTGCGCCCGCGACACCGGGGCGGGCTTCGCCCGGACGCGACCCGTCGCCGCCGCCTTCTGTCGCCCCTTCGCCATCGCGGCGCGGGACATGTCCTTCGGCTTCTCTTTCGAATTTTTCGCCGGCGGCGCGTTGCGCTTCCAGACCTGGTGGAGCGACAGCCGGCCCAAGGGCCAGAAGTCCAACAAAAGCATCAAGCAGGGGAGCGTCACGACCATCGGCTTGGCAAGCAGGGCCAGGGCGAAAAGCGCCAAGACCGGCAGATACCAGCACGCCCCCGCCGCCAGCCGGCGCTGTGGGTCCCAATCGCCGCTTCGCTTCAAGAAGTTGACATACCCGACGTACGCAAGCAGGGTAAGCAGTGCAAAAAAGGTGCTGAGCACGTCCTTTCGCTCGGCCACCCAGGCGACGGACTCGACGTGCATCGGGTGCACGGCGAACAAGGCGGCCACCAGCCCGCTCCGCCATGGCGCCCCCGTCGTCCAGCGCAGCAACAAGAACAGCAACAGGGCGTTGGCCGTGTGCAAAAGGAGATTGACCAGGTGCGGGCCGTCGCTGCGGGGCATGTCCGGCCGCTCCGGCTCAAAGCCGAACAGATCGATGTCCAGCATGTGCGACAGCCAGGTGAGCGGATGCCAATTGCTCTGCTCGCCCGCACAGGTGAACGCCCACTTGAAGGACTCCCAAGTGAGCCCCTGGTGGACGTGCTTGTTCTCGATGACATAGCCGGGATCGTCGAAATAGACGAACTCCAACTTCCGCGCCGGCCAATAGGCCGCAGAAGTGATCACCACCATCGCCAGGCAGATCATCGCGTCGCGAAACAGGGGGTTGGCCAGCAGGGAAGAATCCGACCCCACGAAACGCCCCTCCCCCGGGTCGGAATTCGACAAGTTGTCCTTAGACAGATCCATAGACTGAAAAGTCCGCTCCCGCATTCATCGCGGCCGCAAACGATGAGAACCTCTTCTTGCGGAAATCGCTGCGGCAAAAACCCCAAACACTTACTATAATTTATCCGCGCCAGCGCTGCAAATCCCCGCGCAAGCCAGGGGGAACAAATATCCTCTTCCCAGTGGAGATAGAGACCGTTTTTAACCGCGCCACCCGCAAAATCCAACTCCCATGCCGCCGTTTCCGCTGGAAATCCCTGACATCGCCGCCGCCTTGCGAACCTTGATCGCGCAAGTGCCGCCGGGAAGAGTCGCCGCCTGCGGCCGAGTGGCGGAAGCCCTGGGCAACCCAGTCGCCGCCCGCTGGGTCGGCCATTTCCTCCTGCATCACCCGCACGATGCCGCCTGCCAGTGCCACCGCGTCGTCCGCGCCGGCGGACGACTTGGCCCCTACATCGACGGCGGAACGGCGGCAAAACGGCGCCGCTTGGAAGCGGAAGGCGTTGCGGTTCGCAACGGCGCCGTCGATCTTGCCCAGTGCGCGTTTGACCGCTTCGACTCGGATCGCCCCCTGGAGCGTCTGCGACAGATTCAAGAGGCGGCGGCCGCCGAGCTTGTCGTCCGCGCGGCGGAGACAATGCCGCGGCTGGTCGGCGGCGTCGACGTCTCCTACCCGCAGCCCGACGAAGGCGTCGCCGCCTATGCCCTGGTCGAGGTCGAAACGGGCCAATTGCTCTGGTCCGTGAAAATCCGCCGCCGCGTCCGCTTTCCCTACATCACGTCCTATCTTGCGTTTCGCGAATTGCCGATCCTGCTGGAGTTGCTCGGCGAGGCCGGGCGGCCGACCGCATGGCGCCCGTTTTATTGGTCGATGGCAGCGGAATTCTACATCCGCGCCGCTTCGGCGTCGCCGCGCACTTGGGAGTTGCCGCCGGCATCGCGACGATCGGAGTGACGAAGAAGCTTCTTTGTGGGAAGGCGGACATCGAGGGGATGACGGCGCTCGAGTCGCGGCCTGTGATCCTCGAAGGCGAGACGATCGGCGCGGCGCTGCGACCGACGGCGGCGAGTCGTCGTCCTTTGTTCGTTTCGCCGGGCCATCGCGTGGACTTGCCTTTCGCCGAGAGCGTCCTGCGGCGGCTCCTTCGCGGGCGACGCCTGCCGGAGCCGCTCTATTGGGCCGATCGCCTCAGCCGGCAAGGATAGCGGACAGGTCGGGCGGCGAGCTCCTGCGAAAAGCTGCGAAAAATGGGCGAACTGCCGCCGATTCCCCCCAAGCGTGGAGGATCGTGGCCCAACGCGGCCGTTTTCCTGTCGGACCGCCCTTGGCTTTGGCCGCACGATCGGGTACGCTCGAAAGATACGAGCCGCGCAAACGGCGTCAGGCGTTCCCGTCCAACCGCCGCTGGAAAGGGAGGAGCCGTTCTCCTCCCGTTTACACATCCGCCGATGATGCATCGGTTTTTGCGCTGGCGCGAGGGCGTCGATTGAATCTCACGAATCATTTGGAGGACCTCCATGGCCGCGAAAATAGACTCGGAAAAATGCTCCGGATGTGAACAGTGCGTCGCCTCTTGCCCCTTGGACTCCATCGTCGTGAAGGATGGCGTCGCCATCGTCGACGAGTCGACCTGCGGCGACTGCGGGGCGTGCGTGGACAGTTGCCCCAGCGAAGCGATCAGCATGGAATAAGCTGTCCCTTCTTTTTTTCCGGCACGACCGGACCGCAAGGGAAGATTTCTTGCCCGCCGCGGCGTGAAAGCCCTCGAACGCCGCGCGGCGGCGGCGGGATAATGCACGCTGTCCTTGGAGACCTTGCCGTGGGCGAATCCGAATCCGTTTCTCGCCGCCTTTTCATGCACCCTGCGCATCGCACGATCGGCGTTGCCGTCGGATCGGCCCGCGGCGAGTCGGCGGCGGCCCCGCTCCTGTGGTTCGTCGTCGAGCGTGCCGACGCTCTGCTTCAGGCGGACTCCGCCCGCTTGACCAGCAACGCCGCCTCCTGGACGCGCTGAGGGCGGCGGCAATTCTCAATCGTTTCGGGCCCGCCGCAGCCGGTGCCCTGCATATGCCGTCGGCCGATCGACCTTGACTCCCCCCGTTTGGCGTTGTAACATGTTCTTGGGGCTCAGGGGCCGGGCGATTACCGGCCGGCCTGGGACACGCCGGCGCGACAAGAGTCCGATTTCGCGTGGGAGTTTGCGCATGGAAAAAGCTTACGTGGAAACGCGCGACGGCGGCTACTGGATTAGCGGCGCGCGGGTGTCGCTCGATTCCGTGGTTCTGGCGTTCGCCCAAGGTTTGTCGCCCGAGACCATTGCGGGCGAGTGCTTTCCCACGCTGACGCTCGAGCAAGTCTACGGGGCCATCGCCTATTATCTTGCGAATCGAACGGAGATCGACTCGCATCTCAAGAAAGCGGACGCTGAATTTGAATCGTTGCGACAAGCGACGCGCAGCGGCGCTCCGGAATTTTTGCAGAAGCTGATCGAGACGCGTCGCTAAACCCGGACGGCTAGCCGATGACGGTCCGGTTTCAAGCGGATGCCGACCTCAACGAGATTCTCGTGCGCGCCGTGATGCGCCGTGAGCCAAGCATCGATTTCCGCACGGCGTCGGCGGCGGGGCTGGCTGGCTTGGGCGACAAAGATGTTCTCGCGTTGGCCGCCAAGGCGGGGCGGTTGCTCGTGACGCACGATCGCAAGAGCATGCCCAAGCATTTTGCCGAGTTCATCGCTGGCCAATCCAGCGGCGGCGTGCTGATCGTTCCCCAGAACTTGCCAGTTGCGCGGGTCGTCGAGGACTTGGTTCTGATCTGGGCGGCGACGGAAGCCGCGGAATGGATGAACAGGATTTACTCGATTCCTCTTTAGCGGCGAGGCAGCCTTTGAGCCCAATCCGCCGCCGTCTAACCGCGATCGACCACTGCTTCCAGGAACGCCGCCAGAGCCAGCGCCGCCCGGCGTGCGTTTAGCCGCGTTTTGGCGGATCCCGGGGAAATCGAATCGGGAGCTTGGCTCGGACCTCGTTGACCTCGCGTTCCAGCCTCTTGGTTCTCAAATGCAACGCCCATAGCCAACATGCGAGACAACCAAACACCGATGAATTCAAGCTCGTAGCCCATTGCCGAATTTGCGCCATCAAATCGTACGACTGAAGCTGCGCAAAATCAGTTGGAGCCTTCCCCAACGGAAACAAGGCCGGTATGATGCACAACTGGACGAAAAAGAGCACCCCAAGTGCGAACAGGACAGTGGCGCCTCGGTTCTTCATTTTTTCCTCCGATTGGAAAGCAAATTGGAACAACCTGGTTTTGATGTCCGTGGAACACAACGTTTCCGGAACAGGAACTACTGCGGCCGCGTCATCCGCCAGGGATCGAGCGCCCGCTCCAGTTGATCCTCGGGCAGGAGCTTCTGTTCGCGGGCCAATTGCCGCACGGTCTTGCCCGACTGCAGCGCCTCCTTCGCCAACGCCGCCGCGCGCTCGTAGCCGATGTAGGGATTCAAGCCCGTGGCCATCGCCATGCTCTTCTCGACTTCCGCGCGGCAAGCGGCGACGTTCGCCTCCAGCCCGACGACGCAGCGGCCGGCGAACGCCGCCGTGGCGCGGGCCAACAGCCGCACGCTCTCCAGCGCCGCGTCGCCCATCACCGGCATCATCACGTTCAACTGGAACTGGCCGCCGGCCGCGCCGCAGAGCGTGATCGTCTGATCGTTGCCCAGCACCCGCGCCGCCGCCTGCATCAGGCTCTCGCACATCACGGGGTTGACCTTGCCGGGCATGATCGAGCCTGCCGGGCTGCAAATCGGGGAGGATGATCTCGTGGATGCCGCACTGCGGCCCGGAGCCAAGCCAACGGATGTTGTTCGCCACGTTGAACAGCGTCGCCGCGATCGTCCGCAATTGCCCATGACACTCGACCAGCGCGTCCCGCTGGGCGTTGGCCTCGAAATGGTCCGCGGCCTCAACGCAGGCAAGGCCCGTGGCCTCGCTGAGCGTCTTGCAGACGCGGCGGGCGAAGTCAGGATGGGTGTTGATGCCGCTGCCCACCGCCGTGCCGCCGATCGGCAGTTCCAACACCGCCGCCAACGCCATCCCCGCCCGGCCAAGCGAACGCTCCAGTTGCCGCGCCAGGCCGCCGAACTCCTGGCCGAGCGACAACGGCGTGGCGTCGATCAAGTGCGTGCGACCGATCTTCAGCACGTCCTTCCACGCCGCCGCCTTCTCGCCCAGCGCCCGAGAGCACTCCCGCAACGCCGGCAGCAGTTGCTTCTCGATCGCCAGGGCGACGGCGAGGTGGATCGCCGTGGGAAAGACGTCGTTGGTGCTTTGCCCCATGTTGACGTGATCGTTGGGATGGATCGGCTTGGCCGCGGCGAAGCGATCGCCGCCGGACAATTCGATCGCCCGATTCGCAATCACCTCGTTGACGTTCATGTTCGTCGAGGTGCCGGAGCCGGTCTGAAAGACATCGATCGGGAACTGATCGTCAAAGCGGCCGTCGGCGACTTCCCGGGCGGCGGCAATCAGGGCCTCGATCTGGGCGGGGGTGAGTGGGTTTTTACCCGAATCCCCCAGCTTTCCTAAGTCGCGATGCACCTTGGCAGCGGCCCATTTTACCAGGGCGATGGCATGAATCAGTTCCACGGGGAGCGGCCGACCGGAGATGGGAAAATTCTCCACGGCCCGTTGGGTCTGCGCCCCGTAATACGCGGCGGCGGGGAGGCGAACCTCCCCCATTGTGTCGTGTTCAATGCGATATTGGTCCATATTCGCCTCCCGACCTTGTCAAATTCCAGAGTTTATCATAGCAGAACAGGGAAACAGGAGAACAGGCGAGCAGCGAAACGGCTTTGCGGCCGGGCGGATCGTCTTGACAGGGGTTGGCCACGGAGGCAATAATCCCGCCCTCTTCTTGTCGCCTTTTCTCCTGCTCCTCGGTTTTTCTGTCCAACATGGCCAACGCCGCTGCGATCCGTGCCTGGCGCATCCGTGTCGCCCTGGGGCTGTTGCTGGCGATTTGCCGGCTGCCGGTCGCTTGGGGACAGGGCCCGCCGACGGCGGCGCCGCTGCCGCCGAATCAGGGCGAGGCGAACTTCCTCGCGCCGCCGGCGGGCGTCGATCAGCCCGGCGGCGTCTGCCCGGAGTGCGGCCAACCGTACAACCAGCCCGGCGGCGAACAACCGCCCGGCCCGCGCGCCTGGCCGCTGATCGGCAACCTCTTTCTCCATCCACCCTGGGACCTGTCCGGCGGACCGCTGGACCCGATCTGGCGGGAGAGTTGGCTCTATCGCCCTTACAGCGTCGGGGTGTTCGTCGGGGACGCCCAGGGAAGCGAACTCCAACACGACTGGATTGGCATGGGCCAGGGAGTGAACTGGGGCGTCCGCGCGGGCTGGGACTGGAGCCATTATTGGGGCGCGGAAACGCGGCTTGCTTGGAATTGGGGCAGTCTTTACGACGAACCGCTTGCCCAGGAAATGCGCGCGCTGGCCGACGCCCGCCTCGGCATCTCGCCCAACGATCCCGCGATTCAACAACTCCAGAACCGCAGCACCACATTCCTCTTTTGGGACGTCGATCTGCTCTATTATCCCTGGGGCGACTACCGCTGGCGGCCGTATTTCCTCGTCGGCATGGGCGCATCGCAGATCCACTACATGGACCTGTTCTACAACTATTACGACCACTCGCTGCTGACCGTCCCGATCGCCATTGGGGTGAAGTACCGCTGGAACGACCGCATCGCCTTGCGGCTGGAGCTGAACGACACGATCGTCTTTTCCGACCACGGGGCCGACACGCTGGACCTTGTTTCGCTGACGTTCGGCGTGGAAATGCGCTTCGGCGGCACGGAGAAGCTCTACTGGCCGTGGAAGCCGAGCAATTATTGAATTTCTTCCCCGCCCTAACGCACCAGCCCCATCTTCTGAAAATTCGGGAAGAACGGGAAGGGAATGTCGTGGCCCGCAATGGTCACTTTGTTCCACGAGTGGGGCCAATAGATGAACAGGGCCTTGCCGATCAGCAGCTTCCGGTCCACATAATTCTGGCACGGCCAGAGGCGAGAATCGGAACTCATCGCGCTGTTGTCGCCCATGGCGAAGAACTGGTCGCGCTCCGACGTGGACGGGAAGCGTTCCAAGCGGAATTCGACCGCCTGGACGTTTTGGAAGCGATGCCACGTGCTCGGGTTGGAGAGATCGGGGATTTCGCCGATGTATTCGCAAATGCCACTATCTCTTTCTCGGTATACTCCTCCTTCTCTATCCCTTTCCCTTTCCCTTTCTCTTTGCGTGGCAACGTCGATGGCGATGTAGTAGACGTTGCGGAGAATTTTTAAGTGGCTCACCCGCAGCGCCGCCCCTTCGGCGGCAATGCCCACCGGCGAGAGGTCGGCGGGTGTGGGAAGATGGTTCTGCAGGACGCGGGAGTCGTAGGTCGTCGGCGCGTCGAAAGCGACCAGCTTGTCGTCCACCCAGAGGAGAAGCTGGTCGTCGGCGTTGGCGAACATCAGCCGGTGCGAGCCCTGTCCGCCGAGCGGCGTCGCCGCCTTCGGATGGAACTGCTCGCGGTCGAGACCGCTGATCGAGAGTGCCGCCTGGCCGTCGGCCAGGTTGATGCGGCAGCGGAAACGGCGGCCTCCCTTGACCAGTTCGACGGTGGTCTGGCCCGCGGCGGACTGCGACTCGAGGGTGTACTGCAAGGCCAGGTCGCCCACCCAATCCAGGCCGAGGGATTCCGGCCTGGGGTCCCTGTAACTCGACTGGCCCGTGTCGTAGGCGACAAAGTCGGAGATCAGGCTGGGCAAGAGCGGCGTTTGCAGACCGCCGGTCCTCGTCATCTGCTCCCATTGATCGAACGAGGGGACAAGATGGCGATAGCGGAGCCAGATTTCGCCGGGCGATTTGCCGTCGGTCTCGAAGGAGGCTTCATCCACCGCGCCGGCCTCGTCCGGCGACGCCGCGGCCTTTTGCGGCAACGTCCAGCCCGCCCCGCTCCACCGCGCCGGCCAGGGGTCCTTCTTGCGAATCGCCGCCATGTAGTCGTTGTCGAAGACCGGCTGGAGCATCGCCAGGAGCTTTTCCGGCGGCTTGCGGGCGATTTGCGGCACGGCGTTCGGCTCGTCGTTTGGGCGGGTCCACAGAGCCCCGTGGGTGATCCTCAGGGTCTCGCCGGGCAGGCCCACCAAACGCTTGATGTAGTTTGTCGACGCCTCGCAGGGATAGTGGAAGACGAAAACGTCCCAGCGTTTCGGCTCCGCGAATTGGTAACAGAACTTGCCCACAAGGATGCGGTCGCCGGGGTAGGCGGGCTCGTGGCGACCGGTCAGATCGGCCGTCATGCGGCACATCGGGCAAATGGCGCCGCCCACCGGGGCCTCCATCGGATTGTGTTCCTTGTCCGTGGCGCTGGCGCTGACCTGATACTGGCAACCGCAGTTGGGGCAAAAAATGTCCTTGTGCTGGCCCATCAGCGTCGGGGCCATCGAGCCGGTGGGAATGACGAAGGCTTCCGCCTCGAAGGCGCGAAAGAGAAACGCCAACACCAAGGCGATGATGAGCGATTCGATCGTTTCGCGGACGGCCGGATGGCCCATCCAGTCCGCTGCGCCCGCAGCGGCCCTCGGCCGGCTGGCTCGGCCGCCGACCTTCGCGGCGGGGGAAATTTGGCGGGAAGTTTTCGCGTCGGAGGCTTTTCGCTTGCTCATATTAACGAATATAACGCATTCGACTCAGTTGCGGAACTTGAAAATGCCAACTCCCCCAGTCGAACTCCGTTAGCGGGAGAAGGATCGCTAAAGGCTTGCCGACCAGACACTTGCCGCCGACGCCCGGATGGCCCGTCCACGTGCGGCTGTCCTCGGAAATCACGCTGTTGTCGCCCAAGACGATAGTATTCGTCCGCCCCCAGCCGCACAGCCCCGCCGCCAGGGGCCCAGACGGGCTGCGTGTAATAAATGTCCCGGTACACCTGCACGTTGTCCACGACCGCGCTCGAGTCCGACAACGCCGATCGCCAGCGGCTGGTCCGGCGGGAATGGCGTCCTGCCGACGCCGCCGACCCCGCTGCGGTCGAAGGGACACGCTCCGACCGTCGCGCCTCCCAAAGCCAGCAAAAATTGCTCGTCGAAGAGGGAGACCTCGATCGTCAACCCTTCGCGAGGCAAAAACCAGTTTCCCGGCGGCGCCGGGGATCGGCCGGCCGTTGTACAACACGCGATACCGCCCCTGGACCGGCTCCAACTCCGCGACAAACTCCTCCCGCCCATAGTTGGCGCAGAGCAGCAACAGCCCGCGGCCGGCGGCCTTGGCCAGACGCAGGCGGAGGAAGAGACCCGCGACGGCATGGACGTCCTCCGCGCGCCGCGGCCGCCCCTGGTTGTAGCCGCAAAGGTCGGTCACCGGCGAGGGCGCGAAACCTCCTGGTTGGCCCGAGAGCCGCCGGACATGGTGGTACGCGAGCCAGTCGATCGCCTGGCGATTGGGGGCGGCGGGGTGAGTGAATCGGCCTTTGTCGGCCGTCCAAGCGGCGTCGCCGCTTTCGCCGCGCCAGCGTTGGGACGCGCGGCGGGCGCCACTGCTGGCTTGCCAGCAGTGGCGCCCGATGACGGATAGTTCGCGTCGTACACGAGAATGGCCATTGCCCGCTGCTGCGACAGCGTTTTTCGCTGGATGCGGCCGTCGGCGAAGACGTTGCCGTTGCGAATTTCGATCGACTCGCCGGGCAGGCCGGCCACTCGCTTGACGCACAACGAATAACCCGCCTCCGGTCGGCGAAACGCGATCACCTCCCAGCGTCGCGGCCGGCGCAGGGCGAAGGCGGAACGGACGATCAGCACCCGGTCGCCCAAGAGGCGGAGGCGGTCGGCGAGCGGATTGTCGGCATATCCGCAGTTGGGGCAGGCGGCGCGGCGGTCGAGCCGCTGGCTGTCGGCATCGCACGCGAAGTGGAAACCGCAATCGCCGCAGACGACATCGCGGTGGGCGCCCAGAACGGCCGGGACCATCGATCCGCCGCTCACTTGGCAACCCACGGGGAAGCCGTCGAAGAACCACGTTCGCAAGACCAGGATGGCCGCCACCCAAAAGACCGCCCGCTCGACGAGGAAGCGAACAGTTGCGGGTTGGAGCGGATTTTTCGGACATAATGAAAATAGGGGTCAGGACCAACAATCTGGGGGCCGTCCCATGTTCGCGGCCACGCCCGAAGATGCTTCACATGGGGTCCGGGCAAGCAAAAGTTGGGACAGTCCCCCCTGTCGCGAGTTCTATTTTGACCGATCCGCCTTGGGAATCCCAGTGGGGAGTCCGCCGCTTTGCCCCGCGAGCGTGCTACATTTTCTTAGCGTGGGATTCCCAGCTTGCGTTCACGCATGACAGGGGCCCGCTCCGATATCCCCCCGGACCTTCCCGCCTCCTAGCTATGGATCAATTTTCCGACAATTCGTCTAGTTCGCGGCCGGAGCGAAATCGTGGACGAGCAATTGCTCGCCGGGAGTCGGTTCGCGTCGCCGTGCCGCTGGCACGACAGAAGGCGAAGCTGAAAATCTCCGGGGCGACGTGGGCGGTGCGGCTGATCGACGTTTCCACCGGCGGATTCACCGTACTGGCCGACGATCCGAAACAACGCTTGCGGCTGGGCAACGTCGGCGAATTGCTCTCGCCGGATGGAAGATACGCCATCCGCGTGGCCGACGCGGTCGAAGTGGGGCCGGACGGATCGACGGCGCGGCGGAACTCCGGCACGGTGCGGCTGGGATTGGAGCGGCTCAGCGAAATCCCCGCCAAAAAGACGCATGGTCCTCGAGGCCGCGATGTGGCGGTCGATGGGCCGGCGGCGATGGCGCCTCTCCGTCGCGCGGTGGCATGTCTTGTGCAGCTGCGGCAGTGCTCGCCCTGGTCTTGCTGCCGATCCTCTGGATCGCCGACGCGCAGACGCTCGATCACGCCCTGTTCCGGCAACTGTACTCCTGGGGCAAGAATGCCGTCAGTTTTGGGGCGTTGGCCCATAAGCCAGGCGACGATTCGCCGACCGGCGAGGAGAGCGAATCGCCCGACTCCCCCGCCCGCCGCTTGGCGCTGAGCCTGCCGGGACCGGAGCCGTTTGCCGCTCCCGAAGTGGTCGCGGCGCTGCAACTGAGCAACGCGCAGCAGGCGAAATTCCACGAGTTGATCGAAGCGACCGTCGGCGCCCTGCGGAGCGTTGACGAGAAATGGCAGAAAGAAAACCGCCACTCGCAAACGCGGAAACGGGACATGCTCCTCCAGGCCGCGCGGGACGAGGCCCTGCAAATGCTTACCCCCGTCCAGCGCGCCCAGTGGCGGAAGCTGACCGACTAGGAGAGGAAGTTGGGGGTAATCAAGTTCCCCTCTCCCCTTGGGAGAGGGCCAGGGTGAGGGGAAGCAGGACAAACGCTGAGTTCACTATTGTGCGCGGCTCCTAACACTCCTTTGTCCGCGGCCCGCCGCCGAGAATAGTCGTTGCAGGAAAGAAACCGGTGATGGAGATCGCGTCCAATTCTGATGCCGATGTTTGCAGCGATTCCCCTCACCCTAACCCTCTCCCGAAGGGAGAGGGGACCATGCCTCGGCAACCGGCAAGAGCCCAGTTCCAAGAACGCACAGGACCCCCATGTCGATCGCCTTGCTGCTGCCGCTGCTGCTGACCGTTGCCGGCGGCGATGCGTCCAACGACGGCCGCTGCGGCGCCGCCGAAGTCTTCCATTGCACCTTCGACCGCGCCTGGGACGCCGATTATGACGGCTGGCCGACCGGCTGGACGCGGCGGGCCGGGCCCGGCTTTCCCCAGTACCTCGAAATCAAGCTGCACCAGGAGTCGAAGGACGCGGAGAAGAACTCTCTGCGGGTTGTGATGAACGGCGGGGCGGCGGCGGCCTACAGCCCAATCGTCAAGGTCAATCCCTTGCTCAGCTATGTCCTCGACGCCGCGGTCAAGGCCCAGGGCCTCCGCCACGACCGCGCGAGCCTCTCCCTGACGCTCATGGACGAGAATCGCGTCCGGCTGCAAACCATTCGTTCGCCAGCGATCGCCGACACCAACGGCTGGACGCGACTCCGCCTCGGCCCGGCCGACATCGACCGCCGCGCGAAACTGGCCGTCCTTGGGCTGCACGTCGAGCCGGAGGGCGAACTGATGGACCTCCGCGGCACGGTCTGCTTTGCCGACCTCTGGCTGGGATGCCTGCCGCGGATGAGCCTCTCCTGCAATCGGCCCTGCGGAATCGCCTCGCCCGGGGAGCCGGTCGAAATCGCCTGCGAAGCCTCGGGTTTCTTCGCGCCGGAGGCGAAGGTCGCGTTCCAATTGGAAGACCGCCTCGGGAAAGTCCTCGTTGCCGCCAGTTGTCCGCTGCTGCCGCTCGCGCGAGAACAAAAGTCTTCGTCCTGCTGGATCGGCAAGGCGCGCTGGACGCCGCTGCTGGCCGAGCCGGGTTTCTACCGCGTGCGCGCGAGCGTCGGCGGCGGCCCGTCCACCGTCCGCCGCGGCGCGTTGAGCCTGGCCATCGCCGCGCCCGCCGCCGCGCCGACCAACGGCGAGTTTGGCTGGACCCTTTCCTCGGGCGATCCGCCGCTGGCGCAGCCGCAGTTGACCAAATTGCTCCGCCAGGCCGGCGTGAACTGGGTGACGGGACCAACCAGCGGCGGCCTGCGCTCCGCCCTGGACGCGGCGGGAATTGCGTCGTTGGCCGCGCCCGCGGCGACGGCCAATTGGATCGCGCTGGAACCGCTTTCCCAGGAGAACCACGCTGCCCGACGCCCGCGCCGACGACTTGCTCCATCGCATTGTCGACGCGAAGACGCAGGGCCGCACGCGCATTCTCTGTCCCGCCCCCTTCGGCGGCGACTGCGGATTGATGCAGCCGGACGGATCGCCCGGCGACCTGCTGCTCCCCTGGCGGACGGCGGCGACGTTGCTCGGCGGCGGCGAGTATCTCGGCGCGCTGAAGCTGCCCGGCGGCAGCCCCAACGCGCTGTTCGCCCGGGCCAGCGACGCCGTGCTGGCGATCTGGAATCCGCAGCCGGGGGAGGAGGTTGTCTGCCTCGGTCCGGACCTGCGGCAGGTCGATGCCTGGGGGCGGGAAACGACGCCGCCGGAGCGCGGCGCGGGGCGCGTCCTCCGCGTCGAGCCGCTGCCGACGTTCGTCGTCGGGCTGACCCTCCCCTTGGCCCGCTGGCAAATGGCGATGGCCCTGGACAAGGACCGCCTGCCCGCCGTCCCCTTGCAGCCGCTTGCCAACACCTTGCGATTGAAAAACACCTTCGGCGAGGCGGTGGACATGACGGTGCGGCTCTCCGGACCGGAAGGGTGGCTGTTGCGTCCGGCGGAGGTGCGTCTGCGGCTCGCCGCGGGGGCCGACGCGAAGCAGCCGTTCCGCATCATCCTCCCGCCCGACGCGTTGGTCGGTCCCAGTCGGCTGGCGATCGACTTCGACGTCCGCGCCGATCGCGCATATTCGATGCACGTCGAGCGGCCGATCGCCGTCGGCTTGGGCGACGTGGACCTCCGCGCCGCGGCCCGGCTGAACGAGCGCGGCGAACTCGAAGTGCGGCAGACGATGGTCAACAAGGGCCAACGGCCGGCCGACTTTCGCTGCGAGCTTTTCGCCCCCGGGCGTTGCCGCCAGGCAAGCGAAGTGATCGCCCTGAGGGACACCCCCGACGAGAAGCTTTATCGTTTGCCCGACGGGCGAGACCTGCTCGGCAAGACCCTTTGGCTTCGCGCCGCCGAGGACCGCGGCGAGCGGATTCTCAACTGCCGGCTGGTGGTGGAGTGAACGCCATTTCCCGGGCGTGATAGCTCGATCGCACCAGCGGACCGGCGGCGACGCGATCGAAGCCCATCCGCCGGGCCGATTCGCCCAACATCGCGAACTCCTCCGGCGGAAGATAACGGACCGCCGGCGTCTGCCGCGGCGAAGGTTGCAGATATTGGCCCAAGGTCAACATCCGACACCCCGCGTCAAGGAGATCGGCCAAGGCGTCGAAAAGCTCGTCGGTCGTTTCGCCCAGCCCGAGCATCAAGCCGGTCTTCAAGCGGATGGCCGGGGTCCGCCCGGGCGATGCGGCGGAACATGGCCAACGTCCAGCGATAATCGGCCCGCGGGCCGCGGATCGCCCGATACAGCCGCGGCACGGTCTCCGTGTTGTGGTTGTAGACCTCCGGGGCGGCGGCAACGAGGCGATCGACCGCCGCCGCGTTTCCGGCGAAGTCGGAAGGGAGCACTTCCACGGTCGCCCGGCAAGCCCGGCGGAGTGCGGCGATCGTTTGCGACAAAATGTCCCGGCGCCGCCGTCGCGGCAGGTCGTCGCGGGCGACGCAAGTGACGACGACGTGCGTCAGTCCCAGCCGCGCGGCGGCCTCCGCCACCCGCCGCGGCTCGTCCGCGTCCGGCGGCCGCGGCCGCCCCTTTTTCACGCTGCAAAAGCGGCACGCCCGTGTGCAGACATCGCCCAAGATCATCATCGTCGCCGTCTTTTGCGCGTAGCACTCCATGCGATTGGGGCAGCGGGCCTGCTCACAAACGGTCTCGCAGGCCGAGTTCGTCGATCAGCCGGGCGGTGAAGTGGTTGGCGTTCCCCTTGGGGACGTTTCGCTTCAGCCACCGCGGCAGGGGGTGGGGGGGGCGGTCTTGGAATTTCGCGTCCGGCATGTAAGAATCGTAAGGGCAGGCAGGGTGGGATGGCAAGGCCATCGACCAGCATCGAAAGGACATTCCCACGGCAAAGTCGTCGAAGAAAAAAGTTCGCCGGCCAACGCGAACGAACGCGTCATCAGCGAAAACCGCAAGGCCCGCCACAACTACACCGTGCTCGATTCGCTGGAATGCGGCATCGTCCTGGTGGGGAGCGAGGTGAAAAGTCTCCGCGAAGGGAAGGTCTCGCTCGAAGAGGCCTACGGCCGGGTGAAGGACGACGAGGTGTGGCTGGTCGGCTGCGACATTCCCGAGTACATCGACGCCAACCAATTCAATCACCGCCCCAAACGGCTGCGGAAGCTCTTGCTGCACCGGCGGGAAGTGAAGCGGTTTGCCCATCGGGCGTATGAAAAGGGGTTAACGTTAGTGCCACTAAGGATGTACTTCAAAAGTGGCATCGCAAAGGTCCTCATGGGCATCTGTCGCGGCAAGCAGGTCCACGACAAGCGCCAGGCGATGAAAAAGGCCGAAACGCAGCGGGACATCCAGCGGCAGATGCTTCGGCGACGGTGAAGAGAAGAAAGGAGTTAGAAGAAAGGAGTTAGAAGGGAGAAGGAAGGCGTGGCGAGGGATGAGTGAGAAAACCGCGGGCTGCGGACACCCCAAAAGATCTCACGCAAAGCCGCAAAGGCGCGAAGTAGCAAAGGAAACCCAGAAGAGATATACTTCCGCCCCCCTCACTTTTCTCCTTCTTTTTTCCTTCCCCCCCCCCCCTCGTTTCTGCGCCTTTGCGCCTCCGCGCCTTTGCGTGAAATTTCTTTCTCCCAGCGGCCGCCGCCCCCATTCATCCTTCCGCCTTCCCGCGAACCCTTTCGCCCCGGGGTGCGTAATATCCCCATGCTCGACCTCCTGGAAGTCAAGAAATCGTTCGCCCAGCCGGACGGAACGCGGTTGCCGATCCTGGACATCCCGGAATTTCACGTCGACGCCGGCGAGCAGATGGTCCTCGTCGGCCGCAGCGGCTGCGGCAAGACGACGCTCCTGCACGTCATCGCCGGCATCAGTCGGCCGGACAGCGGCCACGTTCGCGTCGACGACTGGGACATCACCCTCTTTTCCGAGGCGGAAAGCGACCGCTTTCGCGCCGAGCGGATCGGCTACGTCTTTCAGACGTTCAACCTGATGCGGGGGTTCACGGCCCTGGAAAACGTCATGTTGGCGATGCGGTTCACGGGAAAGAAGCCCGACCGGAAGCGGGCGAGAAACCTGCTTGATCGGGTGGGATTGGACCACCGCGTCACCCATCGGCCGTCGCAGCTTTCCGTCGGCGAGCAGCAGCGGGTGGCGGTCGCCCGGGCGCTGGCCAACAAGCCGCAGATCCTCTTGGCCGACGAGCCGACGGCGAACGTCGACGCCGGGCATCAGCAGCAGGTGCTCGATCTCTTGCGGAAGACCTGCGGCGAGGAGAACGTCGCCTTGGTGTTGGTCACCCACAGCCCCGAGGTCGCGGGGCAATTCGACCGCGTCGAGCATTTGGAGGAGTTCAATCTCGTTGGGAAGAAGGTTGAGAGTTGAGAGTCGAGAGTTGAGAGTCGAGAACTGAAAGCTGAAAGCTGATAGCTGGGAGTTGAGGTCGCGCGGGCCGGTTCGGCCTGTTTTTCGTCTCTTAACTCTCAACTCTCAACTCTCATCCTTCCTTTGGTGTGTTTATGAGTCTTTGGAAGATTGCCTGGCGGAGCATTCAGCAGCGGACGCTCGCCTCGTCGCTGACGGCCGTGTCGATGGCCCTGGGCGTGGCGTTGGTCGTCGCCGTGTTGGTGATTCATTCCGTCGTCTACCAGTCGTTCAACCGCGGCCGCGGCGGCTACGACCTGGTCGTCGGCGCGCCCAAGGGGAGCCGCCTGGAGTTGGTGCTCAACGCCGTCTATTACATGGGGCAGTCGGCCGAGCCGTTGTCCTATGAGTATTACAAGAAACTGGTCCAGGGCCGCGCCGCCGACGGGGTCGAGACCGCCGTGCCCATTTGCCTGGGCGACAGTTACGAGGATTTCCGCGTCGTCGGCACGACGACCGACATGCTCGACGAGATTAAGTATCTGGGGACGGAGACGTTCGAGTTCGCCCAGGGGCGGAATTTCAAGCCGGAGAACTACTTCGAGGCAGTTTTCGGGGCGACGGCGGCGCGGAAGACGGGCATGCAAATCGGCAAGGAGTTTCGCCCCCAGCACGACGTCGGCCACGTGGAAAAGCACCAGCACAAGCCCTTCACCGTCGTCGGCATCCTTCAGCCGACCGGCACGCCCGCCGACCGGGCGATCTTTGTGAACATCGAAGGCTTCTTCCGTCAGCCGGGCCACGTCCATGACGACGACGACGAGGACGAGCAGCCCGCCAAGGACGCAAAAGCCGGCGTGGACGCAAAGATTGCGAAGAAGGAAGCCGCGCACGCGCACGACCCCAACGCCCCGATTCCCGACAACTTGAAAAAGGTCACGGCGATCCTCGTTTGCCTCGACGCGAAGCAGATGGGGACAACGACGCGGGCGGCCGCCCAGCAGATCAACAGCAGCAACGAGGCCCAGGCGGCCCTGCCCGGCGTGGAAATCGACAACCTCTTCCGCGGCGTCGTCGGCGACATCCAGGTGGTCCTCTTGTTGTTCGCGGTGATGATCGTCGTCGTGGCGGGCATCGGCATCATGGTGAGCATCTACAACTCGATGAGCGACCGGCGGCACGAAATTTCGATCATGCGGGCGTTGGGGGCCAGCCGGGGGACGATCATGGCGGTGATCCTCTTGGAGTCGATCCTCCTCTCGCTGGGCGGCGGGGCGCTTGGGCTGCTCTTCGGCCACGGCGTCATCGCCCTGATCAGCCCGATTATCGTCGAGCACATCGGCATCCCGGTGAATCTGTTGGCGTTCCAATCGACGGAGCTTATTCTCATCCCGGCGTTGATCGTCTTGGCTTCGGTTGTGGGATACTTGCCGGCCGTGGCCGCTTACCGCACCGACGTGGCCCGCTGGCTGATGTCCGCCCCATGACCGCCCGACGCTATCAGCGAGCCATCGACACCCGCGGCGAAGAGCGGACCGCCCGCTATCGCACGCTCGATTCGGCGGCCGTCGCCGCGCTGGTCCTCGGCGCGCTTCGGCGCTGTCCGTCCTCACTTGGCATTTCCTCGTTCTTTCCCTCGCGGCGATCCCCGCGGGTTGGTGGGCGTTGCGGCGCATCCGCTATGCCCCGGAGGAATTGACCGGGGCGGAGATCGCTTGGACGGGCATGGGGCTGGCGGTTGTCTTTGGGCTCCTCGGCGGCGGCCGCAAGCTTTGGGTCGAGGAGTACGGCACGCCCTTCGGCTACCAGGTCATCGCCTACGAAGACCTCCAGCCGGACGAAAAAAAACCGGAGGAGAAGGTCTCCGCCGCGGCCGAGGACCTGAACGACAAGCAGGTTTTTATCAAGGGATACATGGCGCCGACGCGGCAGCAAATGCGGCTGAAGCGATTCATCATTTGTCCGACGATCGGCGACTGCAAGTTCTGCAACGCCGGCCTGGCGAAGACGAAGATGATCCGCGTGGAACTCACCAGCGACATGTTCGCCGACTACACGACGCGGCAGGTCGGCGTCGGCGGCATTTTCAAGGTGGAGGAGAAGGATCCCACGGGCATCCCGTATGCGATCGTCGCCGACGTTGTGCGGTAGTCCGGACTTTCAATTTGCGAGGAAGCATGCGAAAGCAGTCCCCCTCTCCCCTTGGGAGAGGGTCGGGGTGAGGGGAAGCGCCGAATGACCATCCACTCCGCTGCGACCACGCGCCAGGATGACTGGCGATAGAAGAATCCCAACCTCCGGAATGGCGACCTGTGCGGCGCCTCCCCTCACCCTGACCCTCTCCCAAAGGGGAGAGGGGACCTTGAGTCGGCAATCTGCGATCGCCGCGGTCAGATCAGCACCTGGTTGAGAAACTGCCGCGTCCGCGCGGCCTGCGGGTCCTCGAAGAGCTGCCGCGGCGGGCCGTCCTCGATCACTCGCCCCTCGGCCAACATCACCACGCGATCCGCCGCCCGCCGGGCGAAACCAATCTCGTGCGTCACGACGATCAGCGTCAGCCCGTCGCGCTTCAGGTCCTCGAGGACGACCAACACCTCGTTCTTCAACTCCGGGTCCAGCGCGCTGGTGATCTCGTCGCAGAGCAGGCCGCGCGGCTCCATCGCCATCGCGCGGGCGATCGCCACGCGCTGTTTCTGGCCGCCGGAAAGCTCCGCCGGATAGGCGTCGCCGCGGTCGGCCAGGCCCACCCGGGCCAAAAGACGAAGGCTGCGCTCCCGCGCGTCGCAGCGCGAAAGCTTCAACACCGAACGGGGCGCCTCCATGATGTTTTCCAACGCCGTCAAATGCGGAAACAACTGGAAGTCCTGAAAGATCATGCCGAACACGCGGCGGACCTCGCGCGCCGCAGGACAAGCGTGATGGCTGCGGTTGGGCAAGAGCGTGTGACTGCCGACGCGAATCTCCCCCTCGTCGAAGCTGTTCAGCCCGTTGATGCAACGCAAGAGCGTCAACTTGCCTGCCCCGCTGGGGCCGATCAGGGCCACGGTCTGGCCGGCCTCGACCGTCAACGTGACGTTGTCCAACACGCGGCGCGGACCGAACTGTTTCGCAAGGTGAGAAATTTCGACTTGCATTTTTTCCTCAGAGTCGCAACATAAAACTCACCACGGAGGCACGGGTGGAAGGGTGAAGGATGAAGGATGAAAACAGGTTGCCATTCATCCTTCATCCTTCATCCTTTCCCTTTCACCGTCCCTTTCCCCATCGTTTCTCCAACCGGCGAGACAGATGCGCCAAGGGCACGGACATGACCAGATACAGCGCCGCCGTCGCCAGCCCGATCTCCAGGTATTTCAGGCTCGACTTGGCGAGGATCTGATATTGCTTGTTCAACTCGACCACGGCGATGATGCTGACGATGCTCGTGTCCTTGAACAGGGCGACGAAGTCGTTGGTCATCGGCGGGAGGATGACGCGGATCGCCTGCGGCAGGATGATGCGGCGGAAGGTGTGCAGCGGCGACATCCCCAGCGAAGCCCCGGCCTCCCACTGTCCGCGCGGAATCGAGGCGACCCCGGCGCGATAGATTTCGGCCTCGTAGGCCGCGTAATTCAAGCCGAAGCCGAGAATCGCCGCCTGCCACGCCGGCAACTCCAGCCGCCACGACCAGTGCATGCCCTGGGCCATCCCCGGCAGACCGTAGTAAAGGAAGTAGAGCAAGAGCAGCACGGGAATGCCGCGAAAGAACTCGACATAGAGCGTCGCCGCAAGCCGCAGCGGCGCCGGGCCATACAACCGCGACATCGCAATCGGCAGCCCCAACGCGATCGCCAGCGCCATGCTCGCCACCGTCAGAGCGACCGTCGCCACGGCGCCCTCCAGGAGCAAGGGGAAGTAGCGGTCGAAGGTCCACTTCCGCGCCGACTCCTGCATGACGCTCTCCACGGCTGCGGCATTGAAGAGCCGCTGCTGGTCGTCGTTCCAAATCTTCCACTTCTCGTAGATGCGGCGAAGCTGTCCGCTTTCCAACAGCCGGCCGATGGCGGCGTCGAACTGCGCGGCCAGTTTTTCCTCGTCCTTGCGAAACGCGATCGCGTAAAAACCCGGCTCGATCGGCTTGCCCGCAAACCTCAGCGCCGCATCGGGTCTGGCGTAATAGGCCGCAATCGGCAGGTCCAGGAGCACGGCGTCGATGCGGTGCAGCTTCAGATCGTTGTACGGCTCGACCTGGTTCGGATAGCTCCGCTTGGCGATGCCCAGCCGGTCCAGCAGCCGCTCCGCAGCGGTGTCTTCCAGCGTGCCCACGGTCCCGTTGAGCCGCTGGCATCGCTGGAGGGTATCGAAGCGGTGGTCGTCGGCGCGGGCGACGAGTTGGAGCGTGTAGACGTAATACGGCCGGGAGAAGCGGACCGCCCTGACGCGGTCGGGGGTGATCTCCAGGCCGTTCATGGCGAAATCGAAATCGCCCCGCAAGAGTCCGGGAACGAGACTGCTGAACTGATATTGAACGAAATCGATCCGCCGGCCGAGTTCCTTTTCCAAGGCTGCGGCCAGATCGACCTCGAAGCCGATGTTGCGATTGGGGTCGTCGGGGTCTTTGAAAATATAGGGGGCGCCGCCTTCGGAGTCGGCCGCCCAGCGGAGCGGCCGGGGGTCGGCGGCGGCCGACGCAGCGCATAGCATCAATGCGGCGATCGCCGCCAGGAGAAGCGTGTATTTTCCGTTGCCGACGGCTTTCGGAACGGGTGCCATGCCCACGCTTGCCGTGGGCATGTAGTCGATTCTCCGCGTTTTCAACATGCCCACGGCGAGCGTGGGCATGGCACCCAACTTCTTGGCAACAAAGGCTATATAGGGTTGCCGCATCGAACGATCTTCTTGCCGTGCGGGAATCTGGAAGCAGCACATGATACCCCACCGGATGAGGGCTGTCAAAGGTCTCAGGGCTGACGCATTTGGAATTGCATTAACATGGGAACATTGTGGAAACCTGAGAGATGCTGATTTACCCCAGTCTATCTTGACGAGCCTTGGCCAACCCGTTCCTCCCTGCTGAAAAGCGGGCGTAATGCGTTTGCCATACAGTTCTGACACAAGTTCGTCAACTGAGGTTGGGTAAGTTGTCGCCTTCTCACGATTCCGCAGTTTTCCCAGTTAAATGCGTCAGCCCTGTCAAAGGTCTCAACCGCGAGCCATCCCGACGATCGGGGTATTTTACCAGGCGTGGCTGTTGCAACAATTGACCAGGGAGACGTAGCCCGTGTAGAAAGCGGGTGAATGGTGGATGGTGGGGCTCGCTCCGCTCGACCCACCCTACCCGCCTTCTCCATTCACCGTAATTTGCGAAATCGCGACAAGCGGACCATTTGGGTGAAAGAGGAAGACCCGCACACGGGTTGCGATGAATCCTGATCTAGACCTAGGGCGGGAAGGCGATATGATAGAGGGCTACAGAACGTAGGCTCGGGGACAATTAATGCGATTTTATCAGTTCGTACTGAAGAACGTCTTTGGCCGCAAGGTGCGGTCGGCATTGACGGCTGCCGGCATAGCCGTTGCCATCGGGGCCATGGTCGCTTTTGTGGGGATTGCGGAGGGGTTCAAAAAGTCGTTTCTCGAGGTTTATCAGAACCGGGGGATCGACTTGATTGTGACCCATCCGGGTGGGCTAACCGTGCTGAACAGCTACCTCCCGGAATCCCTGGGCGCGAAGGTCGCCGCCGTCGACGGCGTCAAGTGGGCGTCGACCGGTCTGCTGGACACCGTCTCCTTCGAGGACTTGGGCAAGTACAATATTTTCGTCCAGGGCTGGCCCGGGGCTTCGCCGCTGTTCAAGGACCTGCAGGTTGTCAAAGGGCGCACGCTGTCGGATGACGACAAGGGCAAACAGTTCGTCATTATGAGCAAGAATGTGGCCGAGAGCCTGAAGAAAAACGTGGGCGAGAGTTTGCCCCTCTTCGAGAAGGACTTTGAAATCGTCGGCACGTTTGAAAGCCCCAGTTTCTTTGAAAACAACATGATCATCATGCTTTTGGATCAGATCCAAACGGCGACGAAGAAAGAGGGGAAGGTCAACGGCTGCACGGTCAAGCTCAAGGACGGCGCGGACATGAAGGATGTCCAAAAGCGGATCGAAACGGAGGTCGCCGCGGCACTCCACACGAAGCTTGAGGCCCAGTCGATTTCCGAGTACGCCAAGAGTTTTAAGCAGTTGCTGCTGGTCAACGCGATGGCCTGGATCACCTCCGCGATCGCCCTGGCCATCGGCGGCATCTTCATGTTCACCACCATGGTCACGTCCGTCTTCGAGCGCACCCGCGAGATCGGCATCTTGCGGGCGATCGGCTGGGGGCGGTGGCGGATCCTGAGAATGATCCTCATGGAGTCGTTCCTCTTGAGCCTCACCGGCGGCGCGATCGGTGCGGCCGTCGCCATCGCCGTGACCCCCTTAATCAGCCGCCTCCCGCAGGTCGGCGGACTCGTCCGCAGCGACATTTCACTTAGCGTCGTTGGGCAAGGATTTTTGATCGCGCTGCTGGTCGGGCTGGTCGGTGCGGCCTATCCGGCCTATCGCGGCGCCAGCGTGATGCCGACGGAGGCCATTCGTCATGAGTAACAGCATGTTTTCCAACTCCGTCCTCTTGCGAACCGAACACCTGACGAAGCTCTATCCCGACGGGAACGTCAGCGCCCTGTCCGACGTGAGCATCGAAATCCATCGCGGCGAATACGTCTCCATCATGGGGCCAAGCGGCAGCGGCAAATCGACGCTGCTGAACCTGCTGGCGCGCTGGATTCGCCCACCTCCGGCGAAATCTACTTCGAGGGCCAGCCCCTCTCGACCGTCCACAGCATCGACCGCCTGCGCGCAGAGGGTCGGCTTCATCTTCCAGTCGTTCTACCTCCTGCCGGTGTTGTCGGCGGTGGAGAACGTGCAGGTGCCGATGTTCGAGGGGAGCAGGCTGCCCGCCGCCGCCCGCGTGAAGAAGGCCACGGACCTGCTCGCCTACGTCAACCTTTCGCACCGCATCCACCATAAGCCGGACCAGCTTTCCGTGGGCGAGCGGCAGCGGGTGGCCATCGCCCGGGTGCTGGCCAACGACCCCGTGCTGCTGTTGGCCGACGAGCCGACCGGCAACCTCGACTCGAAGTCGGCGATTGTGATCTTCGAGTTGATCGAGCAGCTCCACCGCGAGCGCGGGATGACGATCGTGATGATTACGCACGACGACAAGCTGGGCGAGCGGGCGGATCGAACGATCCGGCTGCAAGACGGCAAGTTGAAGTCGGACCTTGCCCGCGCGGCGAAGGCCCCGGCGGCGCCTCCCAGCGGCGGCAACGGCAGCGTCCCCGCGCCGGCGCCGACGGCCTCGGCCGCCGCGACGATTCCGACCGTGGGCTCCGGTCCCCGCCCAAGTGCGCGGCCGAAGAGCGTCCTGCCGCCGTTCGCCGTGCAATGACGGCCGCAGCGCGATTGCCGCGGAACCGTCCGCCCTTCAATTCCGAAATCCAAAGCACGAAATTCAACGGCTGAAAACGCCGGGTTTCTGTCATTTTGGTCTTTGCGTTTTGACATTGTTTCGGATTTCGTGCTTCGGATTTCGGATTTTCCTCAGACTAGGAGCAACGCCCTATGGGTTGGTTGAACAATCAGAAGATTCAGCGGCTTGTCGGCGGCGGGTGGTTGGAGCGGTTCGCCGTCAACTTCGTCGCCGGGATGCAACTGGCCTTCCTCAACAGCCACAAGGACAAAGACCTCATCCGCATGATGCGCCGCGTCCGCAAGGAGCGGGCGTGCCTGCTGACGGGAAACGAGGAGTTCATGATTTACTCGTTGGCCCGGGCCTATGCCCACTTGCCCGGCGCCATGGCCGAGGTCGGCGTCTTTCAAGGCGTCTCCGCGAAGCTGATCTGCGAGGCGAAGGGCCAGAAGACGCTGCACCTGTTCGACACCTTCGGCGGCCTGCCCACGGCCACGGCCGCCGACGGGCCGGTCCATCGCGAGAAACAGTACGACACGAGCATGGAGCGGGTGCAGGAGTTCATGCAGGGCTATCCGAACGTCCATTTCCACAAGGGGTTGTTTCCCGACTCCGCCGCCGGGCTCGACGAGCCGAGCTACCGCTTCGTCCACGCCGACGTTGATTTGTACGCGAGCACGAAGGCCTGCCTCGAATACTTCTATCCGCGGCTGATTCCCGGCGGAATCCTCATTTCGCACGACTACTCGATCCTCGCCGGGGTGAAGCAGGCGTTCACGGAGTTCCTTGCCGACAAGCGGGAGCGGCTGATCGAGATTCCGACGACGCAGTGCATGATCGTCAAGCTCCCCTGAAGCGCAAACGAGGCCGATGCCGATTCGCCGCATTGAGGACAACCTGGCCGAGCCGATCACGCAGCACATGCGGTCGGACTTCGCCCGCCTGGGCGTCGAACAGACGGTGAGCGAGGCCCTGGCCGGCTTGCGGCAAACCCCGCCCGAGGGAGCGATCATCTACTTCTACGTAGTCGATCGCGAGAACCAGCTCCGCGGCGTCGTGCCCACGCGGCGATTGCTGCTGAGTCCGCCGGAGAGGCGCATCGGCGAGATCATGGTCCGCGAGGTCATCGCCGTGCCGAGCACGGCCACGGTTTTGGACGCGTGCGAGTTCTTCACCTTGCACCGCCTGCTTGCCTTTCCAGTGGTTCGACTGCGCGTCGCCGCATCCTCGGCATCGTCGACGTGGAGTTGTACACGAGCGAGTTGACCGACCTGGACCGCAGGCGCGGAACGACGACTTGTTCCAGTTGATCGGCGTGCAATTGGCCGAGGCGCAGCAGACGTTGCCGCTGGTTTCCTTTCGCAGCCGCTTCCCCTGGCTGGCGGCGAACATCGCCGGCGGCGTGGCGGCGGCGTTTCTTTCCGGAGTCTTCCAGGCGGAACTGCAAAAGGCGGTGGCCTTGGCGCTGTTCATCCCCGTCGTGCTCGCCTTGTCCGAGAGCGTCGGCATCCAGTCGGTGATGCTGGCGCTGCGCGTGCTTCACGGGCCGCGGCCGACGATCCGCGGGATGCTCGCGAAGGCGTTTTGGGAGGCGGCGACCGGGCTGCTCTTGGGGCTGGCCAGCGCGGCGATTGTCGGCCTGGTCGCCTATGCGTGGCTGGGCCAGCCGCGCGTGGCGCTGGCGCTGTTGGGCGGGATCGGCGGCGGCGTGGTGTTCGGCGACAACTATTCTTTCCCTTGAACGACAATTAGAATTCCCTTCCAAGTATCAGAGGTGTGGGGGGCCGTTTTGTGGAGCGTAGCGCAGCGAAGCGGAACAAAACGGCCCCCCACACCTCACGCTGCCGGATACCCCCGCCCTCCCTTACGCCGCCTCGGGCGGCTTGGCCTGCTTCGCCGCCTCCAGCCGGTAACTGGCAATGTTCAACTCCAGGATCACGCTGTGATGCACCAGGCGGTCGATCGCCGCCGCCGTCGTCATCGGATCCTTGAAAATCGTCTCCCACTTCGAGAACGGCAGGTTGCTCGTCAACATTACCGTCCCCCGCTCGTACCGCTCCGCCAAGAGCGTGAAGAGAACTTCCATCTCCTCTCGGCTCTGCTGCACATAGCCAATGTCGTCAATCAGCAGCACCTCGCACTGCGACATCCGCTTCAGCACCCGGCTGAGCTTCAAGTCCCGCTTCGCCACCAGCAATTCCTGCACCAGCAAGGCACACGGCCAGGAAACCACCTTCCGTCCATTGCGGACCAGCTCCTGGGCGATCGCCGACAAGAGGTGCGTCTTGCCAGTGCCCGTCTTGCCGAACAACAAAAGGTTCTCACGACGATCCACGAACGAGCCTTCCAGGAGCGTCCGCACCTGGCGAGAAACTTTCGCCGGGAGCCGTCCCATGTCGAAACTCGCCAAGTCCTTCTCCAACGGCAAGCGTGAATCACGCAGCAGCCGCTCCGTCCGCTTCGCCAAGCGGGCTTGGCATTCCCGCTCGGCCAAATCCAGCAGGTACTGCTCGTAGCTGGCCGTCTCCTGCACCGCCCGCCGGGCCAGTTCCTCAAAACACTCCCGAAACGTCGGCAAGTGCAGTTCCCGCAAGCAGGCCATCAACTTTTCCTTCACATCCCCCTTGGAACTCATCCCACACCTCCTTGTGTGTCAACAAATCATCAAAATCCAACAGGTCCACTTCCTCGACGGTCACTTCGGTGACCGCCGGAACCTCTTCCGCCCGGCGGACCAGTTCCTCGACCGCCGCCCGAGTCACGGGCCGGTCGCTGGCCAAAAGCGTTCGCAACGCCTCGTCCACCGCCGTCTCGCTCTGGCGTGCCGCCAGATAGAGAATCGCCAAATACTCCTTGTGACCTCGCTCCGGTTGCGCTTCACGCAGGGCGTCGTAGGCCATGCGAAAGCGGCTGGTGGGAAACAACTCTTCCCGGTAAACGTAGTTCTCAAAAGCCCCCGGCTTCCGCACCAGCCAGTCGATGATGTGCCGATAGTTGATGCGGTGTTTCTTCCGTCCACGCAAGCGTGGAAATCGCTCCGCCTCCTTCTGGGCGTACCAGACCTCAACGTGTTCCACGTACAGCCGCACCTCAACCTTCTCGCCCATCAACCGGCTGGGAACCGAATAGGTGTTCTGGTCGGCGTGGATCAGGCTTCCTTGATTCACTGGCACGGAAAGTCGTTTGTAGCTCTCCCGTCGCCGCTCGGGCAGACGCCGCAGCCGAGGCAACTCTTCGTCCAGACGTTTGCGGCGGCCCGCATTGCGAGCGGCCACCAGCTCCTGCAAGAATCGCCCATAGGCTTCACGGCTCTCGAAGTCCCGGCTGCCACGCAGCAACAGAGTCTGCTCCACGTACTCCTTGAACCGCCGATGCGACTGCTCCACGTCGCCGTTCTCGTTGGCCTCCTCGGGCTGGATCTTTTCCATCTCCATGCCGTAGTAACCCAACAGCGCCGTGTACCGCTCGGTGAACTCCTTCTCGTTGGAGGCGTTGTTCACCGCCAGGCTCATGCGATCCGTGCGGTGTCGTTGTGGCACGCCGCCCAATTGCCACACGGCGTTTTGAAGTCCCTCGCTGAGGCTCTCAAAACTCTCCGAAAAACAGATCGTGATTGATTCCCAATTCGAGTACGTCAGCACCCAGTGGTAGACGAGGTGGTCGAACGGCTGGCCGCCGATCGTCACGGCCAGGCTTTTCATGTGGGTGAAATCCGAGGCACACAACCGCCCCGGGTGATGCACTTGGCTGAAGAACACCTCCTTGGCCGGACCCGCCGTCGCCCGCCATCGCTTCACGCCACGCTGAAAGCTGCGTAACTGCGAGTCGTCGAACTTCCCTGGATGGTTCGTTTGCAGCCATGAAAACAGCGTCTTGGCCTCCAGGCCGGGGGTCTCTTTCAGTTGCGCATGAACTTCCGGCCAGACCTCGGCGAACCGGTCTTCCCGTGTCCGCCACGTCCGCTCGGGGGCGACTTCGCTGGGAAGCATCCCAAGCCGCCTATACTTCCTGGCCGTCTTCTCGTCCATGCTCGCCCTATCCGCCGCCTGAGCCAACGTCTTCCCCGACGCCAATGCCTGCCACAACCGCTTCGCTTGCTGATCCGTAAGCATCGCAAGTCCCCCTCCTACGGAGACTTGCGATAGTCTACCCGACCACCTCAACCGGGAATTCTAATTGTCGTCAGACTGGAAAAGTAATTGTCGCTATACAGCGTGGCCTGTTCGGCGGTGATCGGGCTGGCGCTGCCCAACGTCCTGCGGCTGTTGCGTCGCGATCCGCACGTCGCCTGCGGTCCGCTGGCCCTGGCGACGGCGGACATCGCCACGCTGCTGATTTACTTTTATCTCGCGCGGTGGTTGTTGCAAGGCGGGTAGGGGCGCGAAAGCGGCGCGTCGTTTTCACGGCGGCGGCGGCGGCGCGAAAAACCCCAGGGGATTTTGGCTCCCTGGGGTTTTCGTGGATTGAATCCGGCGACACCTACTCTCGCACTTTTGGCACTACCATCGGCTCCGAAAGCTTAACTACCGTGTTCGGGATGGGAACGGGTGTGACCTTTCGGATATGGTCACCGGAAAGAAGCGGCAGCGCCCCGGTCAGAGGCGCGTCGCTTGTGTGTTGTGAAGGAACGGCCGTGCGCGACATCCGATCTCCCAGTGGAAGCCGTTTTTTTGCGGCAGGCACTAGGAGCGTTGGATACATGCGGCCAAGTTTTCGCCCGTTAGTACCGGTTAGCTGAACGCATTGCTGCGCGTACACATCCGGCCTATCGACCTGGTCGTCTTCCAGGGGGCTTTCGCGTTAAACGCTTACGAAACCTGATCTTGGAGAGGGCTTCACGCTTATATGCTTTCAGCGTTTATCCTTTCCGTTCATAGCTACCCAGCCGTGCCGCTAGCGCGACAACTGGCACACCAGAGGAACGTCCTTCTAAATCCTCTCGTACTAAAGAAGAACCTCCGCAAGTTTCGTGCGCCCACAGCAGATAGGGACCGACCTGTCTCACGACGGTCTGAACCCAGCTCACGTACCACTTTCATTGGCGAACAGCCAAACCCTTGGGAGCTTCTCCACCCCCAGGATGTGATGAGCCGACATCGAGGTGCCAAACCGCTCCGCCGCTATGGACGCTCGGGAGCGATAAGCCTGTTATCCCCGGAGTACCTTTTGTCTGATGAGCGATGGCCCTTCCATGCGGGACCACCGGATCACTAAGCCCTGCTTTCACATCTGCTCGACTGATAAGTCTCGCAGTTAAGCGCCCTTCTACCTTTGCGCTCGACGCCTGATTGCCAACCAGGCTGAGGACGCCTTTGGACTCCTCCGTTACTTTTTTGGAGGAGACCGCCCCAGTCAAACTGCCCAACTGAAACTGTCCTCCGCCCGGATTCACGGGAATCGGAGTTAGAACTAAAACATGCCCAGGGTGGTATTTCAACGTTGGCTCGACCGAGACTGGCGTCCCGGCTTCAATGCCTCCCACCTATCCTACACAGAACATGTCACAGCCCAATATCAGCCTACAGTAAAGGTTCACGGGGTCTTTCCGTCTAGCTGCGGGAACGTGGCATCTTCACCACGACTACAATTTCACCGGGTCACTGGTTGAGACAGTGCTTCTGTCGTTACGCCATTCATGCAGGTCGGAACTTACCCGACAAGGAACTTCGCTACCTTAGGACCGTCATAGTTACGGCCGCCGTTTACCGGGGCTTCGGTCGCGAGCTTCACCTTACGGCTAACCCTCTCCCTTAACCTACCGGCACCGGGCAGGCGTCAGACTCTATACATCCTCTTGCGAGTTGGCAGAGTCCTGTGTTTTTGATAAACAGTCGCAGAAGCCGATTTACTGTGGCCCCCAGGAGCGTGAACCCCCGAGGGCGCCCCTTATCGCGAACTTACGGGGCCATTTTGCAGAGTTCCTTAACCAGTGTTCTCCCGAGCGCCTTAGACTACTCGTCTCGCCTACCTGTGTCAGTTTTAGTACGGTCGGCTTGGCTTCAACCCATAGAAGATTTTCTTGGACGTCCTTCGGATGACTTCGCCAACGTAAATGGGCTCGAGCCCGGCTGTCGGCTTTGTGAGGGCGGATTTGCCAATCCCTCGCCTGCAGACGGTCTACGGACATTTCTAGTCGTACCGCTCACCTTCTAGACGCCGTCCCTCCATCGGTCCACCAAGCCGGCGCAGGAATGTTGACCTGCTGTCCATCGTCTACGCCTTTCGGCCTCGACTAAGGCACCGGCTAACCCTGGGCGGAATTACCTTCCCCAGGAAACCTTAGGCTTTCGGCGGGCAGGATTCTCACCTGCCTTATCGTTACTCATTCCGGCATAAGCACCTGTAGACCCCGACACGGCTCCTTACGGTACCGCTTGTATCTGGTCTACAGCGCTCTCCTACCACTGCGCTTGCGCAATCCACTGCTTCGGCGTCGGGCTTACTCCCGTTCGTTATCGGCGCAGAATTGCTCGGCCAGTAAGCTGTTACGCACTTTTTAAATGGTGGCTGCTTCTAAGCCAACATCCTGGCTGTCGCCGCAATTCAACTTCCTTAGTGACTAAGCCCGACTTCGGGACCTTAGCAGGTGATCTGGGTTGTTTCCCTCTCGACCCTGGAGCTTATCCCCCAGGGACTGACTCCCGAGATAGTCGCATCGGTATTCGGAGTTTGGTTCAGGAGGGTAGTCTGGGAAGACCCCCAACCCGATTCAGTATCTCTACCCCCGACGCGTAGTGTCTCGAGGCTAGCCCTAAAGCTATTTCGGAGAGAACGAGCTATCTCTGCGTTTGATTAGACTTTCACTCCTCCCCACAAGTCATCCCCTCGGTTTTCAACCCAAGTGGGTTCGGTCCTCCACGCGGTATAACCCGCGATTCAACCTGCTCATGGGTAGTTCACGCAGTTTCGCGCCTGCCGCCAACGACATGTTCGCCCTATTCAGACTCGGTTTCCCTATGGCTCCAGCCCGGAAGGCCTTAACCTAAGCCGCAGACGGCAACTCGCCGGATCATTATGCAAAAGGCACGCCGTCACACTTTGCGAATAAATTCGCCATAGTGCTCCGACCGCTTGTAGGCGCATGGTTTCAGGTTCACTATCCTCCCCTAGCAGGGGTTCTTCTCATCTTTCAGTCGCCCTACTGCTTCACTATCGGTCGTCAGGGAGTATTTAGCCTTGCGGGATGGTCCCCGCAGATTCAGTCGGGATTCCACGTGGCCCGACCTACTCAGGTACCCTTCGAGAGACTGCACAATTGCCGCCTACGGGACTGTCACCCTCTATGGTCGACCTTTCCAGATCGTTCCGCTAACCGGCAGTTTGGTAACTCTCATGTGAAGGGCCCTACAACCCCGCCGAGGAAAACCTCCGCGGTTTGGGCTCTTTCCTCTTCGCTCGCCGCTACTGGGGAAATCGAGGTTTCTTTCTTCTCCTGCGGCTACTGAGATGTTTCAGTTGACCGCGTTCGCCACATGCGCCTATGAATTCAACGCATGTCAGTTCGGGAATCCCGGGATCAACGCTCGTTTGACAACTCCCCCGGGCTTATCGCAGCCTTCCACGCCCTTCAACGCCTCCTGACGCCAAGACATCCCCCATGCGCCCTTAGTAACTTGGCCGCATGAATCCAACGCTCCCTACAGGAATCCCTTGACAAGACCCCGGCGAGAAACGCCGACCCATGCGGTCGCGCTCAGATGCCATTTCTCCACAACACAAATCCAAATTGTCAAAGAGCAATTCCCCTACCGCTGCCGCGATAGGGGGAAACCATGAAGTATACCAATCGGTCAGAAACCGTCAATACCCAGAACCACTCCCAGGGAAAATATTTTTATCCCGGGTGGTTCGGTACCTCACTGGAGGCAGGTGTTCAGCCAATCGGAAACCCCATTCTACACGCCGAACATCGCCCCGCAAGGGCCCGTGGCGAAACGATGAAGGATGAAGGCGGAAGGGTGAAAAGCGAAACGCACTCGTCTTGCCGATCTCACTCTTCCTCCTTCATCCTTCCGCCTTCATCTTTTCCTCTCGTCCACTCCGTCAACGTCCGCTCCACGCGGCGGTCCAGATCGCTCGCCTGTCTGAGAAGCGCGTCATGCCGTGCGTCCAAATCCAACAGCGTCGCCAACTGCGAAGCCAAGTTGTCCATCGAAGTCGCCTCCCTCCGGTTCGTCGCGGAAAATGGGCCCTTCCAGACCCAATCGGCCGCCGCACGCGTCCCGGTTTACACCCACGTCCGACGACGCTAACCCAAGTTCGCCAGCAACGTACCTTGCGGCAAGAATCTTGGCATATTCGATCATCGCACAAAGGTGGGGATTCTTGACGCAACTCCTTTCGCCACGTGCCCCGCCAGCAGACGCATTCTCACCAAAGGCGTTGTAGTGTAGACCTTGCCCTTCGGGCCACCCGACGACGGGGATAAAATACGGGCATGTTCATTCGCCCGCATTACCGCACCAAGGACGGCAAGCGACATGCCTACTGGGCTTTGATGGAGTCGTATCGCACCGAACGCGGCCCGCGACAACGCGTCGTCGCCTATCTGGGGCAACTCGATCCATCCCAATGCCTCGGCGTGCATCGGGCGGCTGAAGGCGCGGCCGCCTCGCAACAACGGCGGCTCTTCGACGAGGTGCGGCCCGAGTGGGTCGAAGTGGACGTCAAACGCCTGCGCGTGGAAAACCGCCGCGATTTCGGCGGTCCCTGGCT
Source organism: uncultured Planctomycetia bacterium (assembly GCA_963791075.1). Lineage (GTDB taxonomy): Bacteria > Planctomycetota > Planctomycetia > Pirellulales > Thermoguttaceae > CAWBRF01. Next base: position 37,596 of record CAWBRF010000020.1, on the reverse strand, counting down.
GGGCTTGAAATTGATCGACCAGTTGGGACTGAAGGAGTTTCTCGCGCACACGATTCCTTGCGGCGAGGAAGACGTCCCCTGGTCGCTGACGGCCTTGGTCTTGATCCTCTGCCGCTTGTGCGCGCCGTCGAGCGAACTGCACATCGCCGAGCATTTCTACGCCCACAGCGCGCTGGCGGACCTCTTGGGAATCCCCGCGGAGAAGATCAACGAGCAGCGTCTCTACCGCGCCTGGACGCCCTGTTGCCGTACAAAGAAGCGATTGAAGCATTCTTGAAAAACCGCCTCGGTGAACTGTTCGGGCTGGAGTACAACCTCTTGCTTTACGACGTGACGAGCACGTACTTCGAGGGCCAGGCCGCCGGCAATGCGCTCGCCCGACGCGGCTACTCCCGCGATCATCGTCCCGACTGCAAGCAGGTCTGCATCGGCTTGGTGGTCTCCAAGTGCGGGCTGCCCTTGGGCTACGAAATCTTCGCGGGAAATCGCGCCGATGTGACCACGCTTCAGGAGATCGTCGAAACAATGGAGCGTCGCTACGGGCAGGCCGATCGAATCTGGGTGGTGGACCGGGGGATGGTCTCGGCGGAGAACATCGAGTTTCTCCAGCAAGGCGGCAGGCGTTACATCGTCGGCACGCCGAAGAGCATGCTGAAGCAATTCGAGCGGGATCTCTTGGCCGAAGATTGGCACACGATCCGCGACGGTCTGGAGGTGAGGCTTTGCCCCGCGCCGGACGGCGAGGAAACGTTTGTGCTTTGCCGCAGCCGCGATCGCCGCGAGAAAGAAAAGGCGATGCACGATCGCTTTGAAAAGCGGATCGAAGAGGGGCTCAAGCGGATCGAGGCCGCTTGCCAGAAACAGCGTCTGAAGCCGCTGGTCGTGGCTCAACGACTGGGGCGTCTGCTGGGCCAGAACAGTCGCGCGGCGGGACTGTTCCAAACCGAGGTGCAAACGACCGCCGACGGTCGCGGACGCTGGCCTGGAAGAAGGTGGAAAGCTGGCGGGACTGGGCCGTGTTAAGCGAAGGCTGCTACCTGCTGCGGAGCAACGTGAGGGACTGGAGCGATGAGGATCTTTGGAAAGCCTACATCCAATTGACGGAGGCAGAGGGGGCGTTCCGCATCCACAAGAGCGACCTGGGACTGCGTCCGATCTGGCATCAGAAGGAAGAGCGGGTGAAGGCCCACATCCTGGTCTGTTTCTTGGCCTATGTGTTATGGAAGACGCTGGGGCAGACGTGTCGGCGGGCCGGCCTGGGCGACGAGCCGCGACGGGTGTTGGAGGAGTTGGGCAAGATCCAGTTGGTCGATGTGGTGCTGCCGACGCGCGAGGGAACGGAGATTCGTCGGAGGTGCGTTACGGAGCCGACGGATCATCAAGCGATCCTGTTGACGCGACTGCGATGGCGGCTTCCGAAGATACAGCCAACGAGGGGTGTGTAGTGTAGACTTTTACAAAGCGCCCCTTGCGCCGCAAGTACTTACGTCAATGACTGGCGAACTTGGGCTAAGACGCCCTTAATCTGCCAGGCCCAACCAAGACAGCGAAGCTGGGCTGATTATGCCGCGCGATTGGAAAACGTGCCCGTCGGCCTCCGATGCGTCAGATTGTACTACCACACGAGGGGGGTGTTGTAGCCATCGGCGTCGAACATCGCTTTTTCGGGGAAAAAACATTTTCGCATCCTTAGATACGGGTGGACAAGCAGCCGGTCGATAGTATAAATTAAAAGGCTCCACTGGATTCTGTGGAGTGCGCGTGTTTCAAGGCATCTTCCAAAACTAAGGAGCACTGGGTGGTCAAACTGACGTTGCGGGAACGAGAATCCATTCAAGAAGCGGTGCGTCGCTTTCGCAAGTTGGTCGAGCGAAGCGGAATCAAGAAGGAAATGCGCCGCCGCGAGTACTACGAAAAGCCAAGTGAAATCAAACGGCGCGCCGACTTCGCGCCGAGCGGCGTTCTCGCCGCACCCGCCTTATTGGCACTGGGCCGATGTAAGGGCTGCCCACGCCGCCTTCTCTCGATCGCAAGCCGCGCCGATGCCCTGCGCGGCGAAGGGATGAAGACCGGTCAGCCTCCGGTTTTCATCCTTCCTCCCTTCTTCCCGCCTGCAAGAAACAAAAAAACGCAGCAGGGTCCCCTCAAGTTCCCAGTTCCCCGCTGCGTTTCGTCCCCGGCGACTCTCCCCAAGTCGCCGGTTCCAGGCAAACATAGATTGCGCCGGCGGGCGTGTCAAAGCAACGCGCCTGCGACGCGCGGGTGCGCACGCGTCGCGAGGGTGCATCCGCATCGCCTGCGGCGATCGTGCCTGAAAATCCGGCCCGCCAACGTTGCCGTTTCGCCTCTCTGATGACCCAAGGCAACATAACGAAAGGATGAAGGCGGAAGGAGGAAGGAGGAAAAACGAGGGATGGCCGGCCGTTTTTCATCCTTCATCCTTCCGCGAGGAACTCCGCGACCGCGGCGGCGAACTCGCCGGGCGTGGTCATCCGCGCGATCGCCTTGCGAAACGTCCGCGCCCCGGGACGCCCCTGCGAATAACACGCGGCGAGCTTCCGCATCAGGATCGTTCCCTTCTCCACGCCGAACTGCACGACAACCATGCCGTAATGGTCCAAGAGCAGTTGCCTCTGCTCGGCCAGGCTCGGCTCCGGCGGAATCGGCCCGGCGGCCAGGGCGGCGGCCGCTTGGCAAAAGAGCCAGGGACGCGCCAAGGCCGCCCGGCCGATCATCACGCCGTTAACGCCGTATCGCGTCATTGCCGCGGCCGCCTCTTGCGGCGTCGCCAGGTCGCCGTTGCCGATCAAGGGAATCCGCGCCAAGTGCGGCTTGATTCGCGCGATTTGCTCCCAGTCGGCGCGGCCGCGAAAACCATCGGCGGCGGTGCGTCCGTGGACGGCGACGGCCGCCCCGCCGGCCCCCTCGACCGCCTGGGCGACGTCGATCGCGTTGATCGCGTCGCGGCAGCATCCCGTGCGAATTTTCGCCGTCGCCGGCACGGGCGCGCAGGCCTCGGCCACACGGCGAACAATCTCGCCGACGCGATCGGGATATCGCAGCAAGTAGGCGCCGCTTTCGGCCTTCGCGGAAACGTCCCGCACGGGACAGCCGAAATTGATGTCCACGACGCTGACGCGGAACTCGCGGGCCAGGCGTCGCGCGACAGCGGCCAGCGTCTCCGGATCGTTGTCCCAAATCTGTACAGCCAGCGGCCGCGGCTCCTCGGCGACGCCCCAGAGCCGCTCGGGAAGTCGGCCGCTTCGCGCCTCGATGCCGAGGAATCCCCGGGCGCTGACCATCTCCGTCGCCGGCAGGCCGACGCCGCCGAGACGACGGACGATTTGGCGATAGGCGTAGTTGGTGAAGCCGGCCATCGGCGCCATCAACAGCGGCGGCGAGACGGTCAGCGGGCCGATGCGCAACGGGTTCATGGCGCGGCGACCAGCATCGCGGCAAGATCGATGCCGGAGGCTGTCGGCGGCAAGACGGCCAGCGCCACCGCGCGCGGAGGCGATTGCATTCGCCCAGCGTTTGCAGGAAGGCGAGGGTTTGCGCGGTCTGCCGGCGGACGGCGGCGAGCGTTTCCGCGAGCGGCTGCTTGCCGTCGCCGTACGCATGGGCCGCCGCCGCCCGGGCCGCATCCGTCTCGACGACGGCGGCGGCGCGGCTGCGAAGGCTTTGCGCCAGCAGCGGCATGGCCGCTGTGCACCGCCGCACGGCCCAACTCTGTGTGCCACTGCTGGACAAGCCAGCAGTGGCGCCCACCCCATTAGGCTCGTCAAGCAGTCGTTCGCCGGTCAACGGCAGTGAACGCGGCAACGGCCAGGTCTCCTCCGCGGCGGCGCCGATCTGTCCGGCCAACTCGGCCTGCGCTTGGATCGAGGCGATGTTGGCTTCGGCCCGGGCCGCCGCGGCGGCCAGCCGCGCCTGGCGCAACTGGAGCATCGCGACGGCCGCGTTCGCATCGCCCTGGAGCACCAGCGGCTTCAACTCCTCCAGCCAAACCCCCTCCTCCGCCAACGCCTGGCTCTCGGCCAGCCGTTGCTGCACGGTCCAGTACGCCTCGATGGCGGTCAGCCGCCTCTCGGGCGGGACACTTTGGAGGCATTCCGCCAGGCTCATCGGCCGGCCGCGGGGGCTGTCCCGATTTTCGCTCTGGGGACTGTCCCGATTTTCGTCCGACGAAAATGGGACTGTCCCCTTCTGCGTCGTCCCTAACGTTCCATTCCCCGTCGCCGCCAACGTCCCTTTTCCAATCGCCCCCTCGCGGCACAAAACCGCCGCCAGTTGCTTCGCCTGACTGGCGTCCGCCGACCGGGCCAAGGCGGTATACAAGGGCGGCGACGTGGCCGACGCCCCCGCCGCCTCGCCGACCTCGCCGCCGATGGGCCGATTCGCCTGACGCTTGATCGGCGGCGAATCCTCCGGCTCCAGCGGGACCAATTGCTGTTTTTCCGGTGCAGCCGCGTCGCGAGGCGGGGCCAGGGTCGGCTGCGGAGGGCCGCTGGGCGTCGCCGGCGGCTGCAATTGCGGCTCCGCCGGCGCGCGTTGCAGCGGCGGTCGCACGGCCCGCGTCGGTTGGTTCGCCTCCAGCGGTCGCCGCAACGCGGGAACCGGCTCATTGGCCGACGCCGGCTCGACTCCCCGCTCAACCGCCGGCAGCGACACGTCTCCTTGCGGCGCGCGGATGAGCATCGCCGCCAGGGCCGCGCTGCCGACGCCGGGACCGGCGACATTCAGGGCGTAGTCGGCAATGTCGTGGTTGTAGCGGCAGACCGCGGCGACGAGGGCCTCTTGCCGCCGGCGGCGCTCCTCCAAGGCGGTCGCGACCGCCGAAAGCGAAGCCTTTCCACCGGCCTGCGCCTCTTCGAGCGCTTCGACGGCGTCCGCGGCGGCCACGGCGGCGGCCGCCTGTGCGCCGATCGCCCGGGCGCGCAACGGCAACAGGCGGTCCAACAGGCGGATTCGCGGCGGCGGCGGCGCGGAGGCGAAGATTTCGCGGAAATAGGTGTTGTACAGGCCGACGTGGGGGGCATCGGCCGGCAAGGGGAGCTGTCCGTCGGCGGCAAGCGACATCAGCCCGGCCAGTTCGTGCTGCGCCGCGACGGCCTCGGCCGCCGCCTCTTCCCGCGACGCCGCCAGCGAATCCCGCGCGGCGCGGAGGTCGGCCGCCCCTTCGCCGACGGCGGGAAGATTCGCGCCGCGATGGTTCTCTTGCAGACAGAAGGAGTAGTTGGCCACCGCCTCGACCAGCCGCCAATACGCATGGGTCAATTCGAGTTGCCGTTGCCGGTCCTGGGCGAGCGAAAGGAGCGAGAGGAGTCGAATCGGCCGGCCGGTGAGCACGCTGTCTGCCGGCAGGGCGAGCGATTGGGCGACCATGGCCTCCGGGCCGGGGCGGGCGGGGGCCGAGGCCAGCCCCGGGGAAACCGCCGCCGGCGGCGCGGCCAGCGCAGGCGACTCGGAACTCGGCGAAACCGACCGGAGCAGCGAATGCTCGACGGGCGCGGCGGCCGGCGGCGGGGCGGCCGCCTGTCCAAGCAGAAGACTGCCAATCGCGATCGCGGTGAGCGACATTGCGGAACCTCCTCGTTCGTTAGGGACCGTCCCTTATGGTATGGAAAAACGCCGAGGAGGGAAAGATGGGGGAAGGGACAATATGGGGGAAGGGACGGCGATCCGTGTGCCACTGGCTCAGTCGGGCGCCATGCTCACGCTTGCGTGGGCATGTTGCTGCGATCCTGACACGTCACATGTCCACGCAAGCGTGGGCATGGCGCCCGACTATGTTGTCGCAAGTTCAAAGAACTTCGCGCTTTCGCTCACCGCGGCCTTCTCGGCGGGGCGGCGGCCTCGATGTCCGCCCGGTCGCACGTGTGCCACAAGGGCAAACCGCGGCGAACGCGCTCGGCCAGCACGCGGAGTTTCTCGTCCGTGCCGGGCATGGCGTCCGAGGCGTCGAACTTATTGAATTCCACGTCCGGCGGCTCGTAGTCCCAAAGTCCCAACTTGATCGCTTCCAATACGGACCTCGGCACGGCTTCGCTCCTTACCACTATGCGTTTCAACTTGAACCGACAAGCCTCGACGCTCTGCCCGGTTTGAAATGACGCCAAGCGTCGCCCAACAAGCAACTTCGCGTCGTTCGCGACCGCTGGCAGTATAGTCGGACACCGCTTATCATTTGTCCGACGCCGCGGCCGGCCTGCCCGACCGGACTGCTGAACAAGCCAGCAGCGACGCCGCGACCCAGTATTTTAGAAATGTCAGACTACAAAGACAAATCCGACACCAACGGGAGTCTTCACGCCCTCGATGTCCACAAGCGAACACGCATCCAGCGTTGCGGAGCGTCCGAGCAGTAAAAGCTGGATAATCGAATGACAACGTGTACAAAACTTGAGTATCTGCTTTTTGAGGATTCTGTCAAGCAATTTTTTTACTATAATCTGTTGCCGGAGCGGTAGATTTCTTTTCGCCGAGAACTTGCGGAAGTTACGCAAAATCTATGGACAATCCCCCCCATTCTCCACAGGCGCATCGCCGCCTCCTCGCCGCGATTGGTTTGGTCATTGTCGGCTATTTCGCCTTGGCCGCGGCGGGAATCCCCCAACGGGCGACCGACGCGAAACGGCAAGCCGAGTGCGCCCCGGCCGTAGACCACGTTGGCCAGACGCCGGCGCCTCCTTACTGGACGGTTTTGCCTTTCGGGCTCCTGCTGCTGGGAATTGCCGCCTTGCCCGTGCTGCCGGCGACCGCCCACTGGTGGGAAAGCAACTTGCACCGCTTTTATGTGTCCGCCGCCCTGGCCGCGGCGACGTTGGGCTATTACTTTTTCGTCCGGGACACGCCGCTGCAGGCCGAATGGCCAGCACTCCACTGGACCCCGCCCGCCGCGGCCGGTCCCAACTTTGCCCAGGCCCGAGACGTCTTCGGCGGGGCGATCCTCGGGGAATACGGACCCTTTATCCTGCTGCTGTTGAGCCTTTACGCGATCAGCGGCGGCATCCGCATGGCGGGCGAGCTGCCGGCCTCGCCGCGGACCAACGCGGCGTTTCTCGCCGTGGGGGCCGTCCTGGCCAGCTTCATCGGCACGACAGGGGCGGCGATGCTCCTGATCCGCCCCCTGCTGGAGACCAATCGCCATCGCCGCCGCGTCGTCCACACCGTCGTCTTTTTCATCTTCATCGTTTGCAACTGCGGCGGCTGTCTCCTGCCCACCGGCGATCCGCCGTTGTTCATGGGCTACTTGCTGGGCGTGCGATTTTTCTGGACGCTGGTCTTGTGGCGCGGAGTGGCTGTTTGTCAACTTCCTCTTGATCGTCGTTTATTATCTCCTCGACCGCTTCTGGCATTATCGCCGCGAGCCGGCCGAGGCCCTGGCCCGGGACCGCACGCGCGTACATCGTTTCCACTTCCACGGCATTTGGCCCAACGCCCTGCTCCTGGCGGGCACGGTGGCCTGCGTCGCGCTGCTCGACCCGGGCAAGCCGCTGCCGGGCACTGCGTGGCATCCTTGGATCTACTTGCGCGAGGTCGTCCTCTTGGGGCTGATCGCCGCGTCGCTGCTGTTGGGCAGCCATGAAGTCCGCCGCGCGAATCAGTTTCGCTACGCGCCGATGGTCGAAGTGGCCGTCCTTTTTTTCGGCATCTTCATCTGCATGCAGCCGCTGCTGGAGATTCTTCGCGCAGGGGCCGCGGTTGGGACTGCGCTGGCCGGCGGAGTTCTTTTGGACCGCGGGCGGCCTGTCGGCGGTCTTGGACAACGCCCCGACCTACGCGGTCATTTTCACCATCGCCCGCTCGCTCGAAGGCGGCGCGGCGAGCACCGGCGGCGTGGCGGCGGACTTGCTTGTGGCGATCAGTCTCGGTTCGGTTTTCATGGGGGCGATGACGTACATCGGCAACGGGCCGAACTTCATGGTCCGCGCGATCGCCCAGCGCGCCGGCGTGCCCATGCCCGGCTTCTTTGGATATATGGTTTACAGTTGTCTGTTTCTCTTGCCGACGATGCTGCTGACGCAGTTGATATTTTTGCGGTAGACTGCGGCTGGTTTCCAGCGCCGGCTCGACGATGCGGAGGTCACGGCGGCTTGTTGTGCCCGGGGCAATCCCGTATACTACCTCGCTGGCGTTTGGGTCCGCGTCCGCGGGGCATTATGCTCATGGCTGTCAACCTCGACAAACCGCAACTTTGGAAGCAGGACACGCTGGCCTCTGTGGACCATTACAACAAGTGGTTCATGAAGTTTGCGCCGAAGGCGTTTCGAGAGACTCGCGTTGAGGTTGCGGAGCAGGTGGAGAAAGCGATCATCGACAGCGACAACATGTTGGATTTGACGCCGAACCTGTTTCGGTCGCGCCCGGAATTCTGCCCACGTTGCGAATGTCCTGCTGCCCGCCGTTGGCGGTGGATCGGCTCATCGGGCTCGCCTACACGGACAAGAACCTTGTCAAGAGCCTGGAGAGGAAAAAACTTCCCCCGCGGATGGCGAGCCGAGACTTGGAGATCCACCTGAAAGGGATTGTCAAGGTCATCGAGGCGTTGCTGGATCCGGATATTTTTGTTTGGGTTGGCGATCGCCGGAGGCCCAGTGCGGAGGAGCGCATCAGAGCGTCGACGATCGTCGCCGACCGGCTGACCGGCGCTGTGGCAAATCCGATTATCAGGAATGCGCAAGAGAAACGCCAACTTCACGTGATCGAAACGTACCTGAGGAAGAGGGGCTACAAGAGGAAGCCTCACCCGCGAGGCTCGCCGCTGACGGCCATGCCGCCGGGGACGTTCACGTTCCACCATTCGCTCGCCACGGGGTCGGACGCCCACCGGGTCAACGTCTCGGTGGACGCGATGATCCAACCGCATGTTTTGCGGCGCAGATCGACTGCCCGTCATGGTCGAGGCAAAATCGGCCGGCGATTTCACAAATACGAACAAGCGGCGGAAAGAGGAAGCCAAGAATATCAGCCAACTGAAGGCGACCTACGGAGAAGACGTTTGCTACGTCGTGTTTCTTGTGCGGCTATTTCGACGCCGGCTACCTGGGCTACGAGGCGCAGGACGGCATCGATTGGGTCTGGGAACATCGGATCAACGACCTTGAGCAACTGGGCATCTAATGACCGCCGTACTTGAGGCCGAAACCCTGCGGCTTGTCGAGCAAGCGAAGCTCGACCGGCAAAAGACCGCAAAAGAGCGGAACCAATGGGGGCAGTTCGCCACGCCGCCGCTGCCTGTCGCATCGAAATGGCGCGCTACGCGTGGAACAAGCTCTAGTCACCGCAAGGGCAATTTCGCCTTCCTCGATCCGGCCATTGGCACGGGTTCTTTCTTCGCTGCGTTTCTGCAAGCGTTCCCGCACGAGCGGATTGAAACCGCGAGGGGCATCGAACTGGACAAGGCGTTTGCAGACGCCGCCAGCGCGATCTGGAAGAGGCAGGGGCTTGCAAGTGACACAAGGCGATTTCACCCGCCAGCCGCCGGAACCGCGATACAATGTCGTTCTGGCCAATCCGCCCTACGTTCGCCACCACCATCTTGCCGCCGCCGACAAGCGACGGCTGAGCGATCGGGTGGAAGCGGCGACCGGCTTGCGGCTGAGCGGTTTGTCCGGCCTCTACTGCTATTTTCTCCTCATCGCCCACGCATGGCTGGCGGACGGCGCGTTGGCTGCCTGGCTGATTCCTTCGGAGTTCATGGACGTGAACTACGGGGAAGGGGTGAAGCGTTACCTGACGGAACGGGTGTCGCTCTTGCAGATTCATCGTTTCTCGCCCGCCGACGTGCAGTTCGACGACGCCCTGGTGTCGTCGGCCGTCGTCGTCTTCGAGAATCGCAAGCCGGCGGCCGACGCCCGCGTTTCGCTTTCCTTCGGCGGCACGCTCACGCATCCGGGCAGTTGCGTCGATGTGGACCTTGAGCGGATGCGGGACGCAAAGAAATGGACAGCGTTGTCGCAAGCGTGCCAGCGGGGACCGGCATCCCATCACGTTTCGTTGGGCGAGCCTGTTCACGATCAAACGGGGGCTTGCGACGGGGAACAACCGTTTCTTCATCGTGCCGAGGGCCGAGTTGGCCGAATTGGGAATCCCGACGGCGTGCGTTCGGCCAATCCTGCCGAGTCCGCGCTTCGTCGATCAAGAAATTATCGAGGCCGATGCGGATGGCTGGCCGGCGCTCGGCCGGCAACTCGCCCTGATCGATTGCAGCTTGAGCGAAGAGGAGATCGCAAGGAGATGGCCGCGGTTTGCCGAGTATCTGGAGGAAGGCAGAGCAACGGGGCCTGCACGAGGGCTATTTGACCAGTCGCCGCCGGCCGTGGTATTCGCAAGAAAAGCGGCCCCCGGCGCCGTTTGTCTGCACGTACATGGGGCGGTCGCGCCAGCGGCCATTTCGTTTTATTTGGAACCGCTCGCTGGCGACGGCGGCGAACGTCTATCACATGCTGTATCCAAAGGACGCGATTGCCCGACAGGTCGGCGGAGAAGGCCGAGGAGAGTTCTGCGGCGCTGCGCGCGATTCGCCCCGAGCACTTTCTTCAGCGAGGGCCGGGTCTATGGCGGCGGGTTGCACAAAATGGAACCGGCGGAAATGATGAGGCTGCCGGCGGATGAAATCGCGGCCATTCTCGGAATTAGGCCCTCGCGACAGCGCAAGCTTGTTCTGACATGGATTACGAAAACATCAGCAGCGACGCCCAACTGTGCGACTACAGTCGGCGGCTGGCCGAGGCCCCGTCGATCGCCTTCGACACGGAGTTCGTCTCCGAGAACAGCTACAGCCCGGTGCTGTGCCTGGTGCAAGTGGCCGCCAACGGTGGCTGAGCGGCGATCGACGCCCTGGCGGTCGAACGACATGCGGCCCTTCTGGGAGGCCGATCGTCGCCGAAGGCCATCAAACCGTGGTCCACGCCGGCCGCGGCGAACTGGAATTCTGCCTGCAAGCGACCGGCCGACTCCCCGAGCGGCTCTTCGACGTGCAAGTCGCCGCCGGGCTGACGGGGATTGAATATCCGGCCGGCTTCGGCCGCTGGTGCAGAAGATTCTCGGCCAGTCGTCGCCGAAACACGAAACCCGCACCGATTGGCGCCGCCGCCCCTTGTCCAAACGCCAAATCGAATACGCCCTGGACGACGCCGTACACCTCCATCCGATGTGCGAGGCCCTGGAGGCGAGACTCAGGGAGTTGGGCCGGCGGGAGTGGATCGAGGAGGAAATGGCCGACTGGAAGGAGGAACTGCGCCGCGCCGCCGGACAGGAGCGATGGCGGCGGGTGTCGGGCCAGGCGGGGCTGGACGCCCGCGGACTGGCCATTGTTCGCGAACTTTGGAAGTGGCGCGACGCCGAGGCCCGCCGCCGCGATCAGCCCGCCCGACGCGTCCTTCGCGACGATCTCCTCGTGGAACTCGCGCGGCGAAAAACCGCCGACGTGAAGCGCATCCGCGCCGTCCGCGGGATGGAGCGGAGCGACCTCGTGCGCGGAGCGGGCGACATCGCCGCGGCGATTCAGCGGGCGCTGGCGCTGCCGGAGGAAAACTGCCCGACGAGGCCGTCGCGCGACCCGTCGCCCCAGCTCTCGGTTCTCGGGCAGTTCCTCTTTGCCGCCCTGGGGAGCATTTGCCGGCAGGCGCACCTGGCGCCGAATCTCGTGGGCGGGCCGAACGACATTCGCGACTTGATTGCGTTTCGGACCAACCGCGGCGGCGACGGCCGCCGGCCGCCCCGCTTGGCGCGCGGCTGGCGGGAGCAGTTCGTCGGCCGGCTCTTCGAGGACCTGTTGGCGGGCAAGGCGTCGATTCGCGTCGTCGATCCGCAATCGGAGCATCCGCTGCGGATCGAGGGGGAAGGAAGATGAAGGATGAAGGATGAAGGATGGCCGGCCGATTTTCATCCTTCATCCTTCCGCCTTCATCCTTTTCTCAGCCGGAGAGCTTGCGCGGATTGCCCAACTTCCAGAGGGCCGTTGCAACCGGCATATTTGCGACAATCGCCTTCATCCTTAGCTTCATTGCAGACCGAAGTCCAAGTAAGGGCGCCAACGGGACGGCCCGCCAGCGGAGCCCATCACACGGTCAGCCAAATCAAGGGGGGAAATATGAAGCGACTTTCCATCGTTTTCGCCGTCGTAATCGCCTGGCAGGTCGGCGTCGCCCGGGGGCAAAAGCCGGAAGCCGACGCGGCGAAGTATGCGAAGAGCGAGCCGCGGACCACGTCGTTGGGCGACCTGAAACCGACGACCGAGATGTGGTTCTACGAGCAGGCGATGCGGCAGTACGAAGACCCGAAGGCCGCCGTCCGCCGCAACGCGGAGGGGCAAGCCGAGCAGCGTCAGCGTCGCCTGGCGGCGATGCAGTGGTTTGGCCTGTCCAACGCGCGTCCGCGGTGCAGCTCCCGATCCGATCCACAGCGAATATTCGCCTGGCCGGTCCTCGGCCAACGTCTCTTATCCGTATCGTTGGTGCGGCAGCAGCGAGCCGGTGATCATCGTCCACCCCGAATCGGGCCAGTACCTGCGGTAGGCTGGCGCCAAGGGATTGGGGATTGGGGATTAGAGAATCGCGATCAGGCTCGCTGAGTGATTCTAATCCCCAATCCCCTAATCCGCCTTTTTTCGCTAGACCAGTTCCTTGCGCACGGCCCAAACGGCGGCCTGGGTCCGGTCGGAGACGCCGATCTTGCGGAGAATGTGCTGCACGTGCTCTTTGACCGTCTCATAGCTGATGTGCAACGTTTGCGCGATCTCCTTGTTTGTCAGGCCGTAAGCCAACTGGCGGAGGACTTCGCTCTCGCGCTGGGTCAACGGCACTTCGACGTCGGCGGCCAGCCGCGGCGTGGCCAAGGCGCCGGTCACCCGCCGCAACTCGTCGCGGGTCCAAGCGCTCTCGCCGGAGGCGGCGGTGCGAATCGCCGCAATCAGCTCGTCGCGCGTGCAGCCCTTGAGCAAGTAGCCGTTGGCGCCCAAGGCGACCGCCCGGGCGACATACGTCGGGTTGTCGTACGTGGAAAGGATCAGGATCGGCAAGTCGGGCTTGTCCAGCTTGATGCGGCCCAAGGCGGTCAAGCCGTCGCCATCGGGCATGCGGATGTCCAGCAGCACCACGTTGACCTCCGTCTCCAAAGCGGTCTTCACCGCCTCGGCCCCGGTGGCCACCTCGGCCACCACTTTGATTTCCGTGCCGGCGAGCAGGGTCTTCAGCCCGCTGCGAACCACCTCGTGGTCGTCGGCAATCAGCAGCTTGATCTTGTTGGTTGTCATCACGCACTCCCTTTAGGAAAAAATCGGTTTGTGACGGGTGGTCGGTACTGTTCCGCAGGAAGGATCGCTTCTCAATCCTTTACTATCATAACAAAGATTTCTCGTCGGGGGGGAGGCCCCTAGGAAAATTTTGGGGGCGGTGGGTATGCCAACCACCAACACAACCCATTTTACCCGACCTAGGCTGGGTGTAAAGGGCCCCGGCGCGACAAGATCGCCGTGCAAGGAAACCACCAGAATGGAGGGTGTTGGCAGGGAAATGGCGGGCGTCCGCGCTACGGCTTCGTCGCCTTTGAATCGGCCGGCTTGCGGCCTTGGAGGACGTCGAACTGACTCATCAGTTTGTTGTAGCGGGCCAACGTGGCCGGATCGCCGTCGAGCTTCGGACTGTAGAAAAGGGCGTTCTTCAGCAGTTTCTGGCCATCCAAGGCCCTTGCGGCGGCCTGGGCCTTGGCGCCCTTCTTGTCCAATCGCTCCGCCTCGTCGTACACGCAGACGGCCTCGGAGTAGACCACTTCGTAGAACTCCTTTTTCAGCGGGAACGGCTTCCCCCGCTTCTTCAGTTTGTCCTTGGCGTCCTCCAATTGCCGCCGCAGGGCGTCCCAAGCGCCGAGGGCTTCGCCGAAGTGTTTTGGGTCTTTCTTGCCCAGGCTTGCAGGAGGCGGCACTTCTCCAGTCTCGGCTCCAGCGCCCGGGGTTGGTCCGTCATCAGTTGCTGAATCTCCGTCAGCGCCTCGTCGAACTTTTCTTTCTTGACGAGGATGGCGATGAGGATGGTGCGGACCTTGGTCGCCGCCTTCGCGCCGCCGTTCTTCGCGAAAGCCTCGTCGTTCTTCACCCGCTGGAGGAAGAGATTGCACTGTTTCTCGGCGGCGTCGTCGAGGCCGACCGTCGCGCTGGTGTCGGCGATCCAGACCATGCCCGCCGCGGAAATCTTCTCCCGGCTGGCCAGCTTCGCGAGGATCTTCCCCAGCAGGTCGTTCATTGCCGCGAGTCGCGCTTTCGCGGCTTCAATGTCGGCGTTGCTGACCGCGTCGATCATGTGGGCTTCGGCCTTCTTCCGCTCTTTGTCGAGCAGTTTGGCGAAATTGACCAATTCGCGGTTGACGGGCTCGGCATCGGGCCCCAACTCGATGAGCATCAAGCCGACGTCGCCGGCCTTGTTCAGGTCGTCGGCGGCCATATACGCGCGGACGCCGCCGAGAAAGGTCCGCTGCATCGTCTTGTCGAAGGCCGCATTGCTCCCCTTGGCGGCGTCGATCAGCTTCTGGAAGATCGGCGCGGCGGTCTTGCCGTCGCCGCCTTCGAGGTTGATTTCCGCCCAGAGGAGTGAGGTTTCCTTCAGCGTCTGCGGCATCGGCTGGTCGGGCTTGGCCGCCTTGCTCTGCAACTCGTAACTTTCGCGGATCTTGTCGAACGGCTTGCTGGCGGAGTTCGGCGATCGCCTTTTCGTCCACTTTGCCCTCCTCCGGCCGCTTCTGCTTCGCGATGAGATAGAGCTGCCAATAGGTGTGGCCCGCCAGGTGCAAGGCCACCGGGTAGCGCTCCGACTTCGGATTGACCGAGTCGAACTCCTTCAGGGCCTGCTTCGCGTCGGAGTTGAACAGGTAGAGCCTTCCCAGCATCATGCGGGCGTCGTCCGCCTCGGGTCTTCCCGGCCACGCGTCGGCGGTCAAGTTGGCCGCTGCGATCACCTTCTCCACCGCCGCCTTGTTTTTTGTCGGGTCGTCGCGGACGGCCACAAACTGGTTGACCAGCACGGTGACGGCCAGGGCCGAGGCCGCGGGAGCGGCGGACGTGTCGCGATACTTTTCCACCACGGCTTGCAGCGCCTCCAGGCACTCGGGAAGCTTGCCCTTGAGGAACAACTCGTGGGCGAGCAAGAACTTGATCTGGCCGATGGCGTCGCGGACGGCCTGGATGCGGGCCTTGAGTTTTACTTGCGCGGAGGGGGTGAGCTTGTCGGCGAATTTGAGCGCCGCTTCGTAACTCCGGATCGCGTCGTCCCATCTCTTTTCCGAGGCCGCGGCGTCGCCCTCGCTGACCGCCTCGTCGAAGGTGCCGGCTTCGCTGTTGCCGCCTGACCGCTCGCGCCGCAGCTTGATCGCCTCTTGTTGATAGCCGCTTTGCGTTTTCGACATTTCGCTGAGGATCGCCATGGCGTCGTGGACGAGCGCCTTTCCTGCGTCCGGCGCCTTGTCCGCCGCCGCCAGCAGCGACTTGGCCAGTTCGAGGCTGATCCCCTGGTAGCCGTCGGTCTTGACCATGAGCGGGAATTTTGCGTAGGCCTTGCGGTACGCGGCGGCCTCCTCGACGAACTCCGCCGCGACTTGTTCGCGGTGATTTCAAAGCGGAATTGTTGGATCAGCGTGTACAAGGGCGCCATCGCCTCCAAGTCTCTTTGGATCTCCCGATTGTTGCTTCTCTCCTTCGGGTCGGGAACGAGCACGAGCACTTCATCGAAGATTTCCTGGGCCAGTTCGAGGTTGCCGAGTTCCATTTCCGCCTTCCCCTGCCAGGCGTGCGCGCGTTCCCATGTCGGTGCCGCGGTTGACCTGGTAGACCTCGTCGAACGACTTCGACACGTTTTTCAGCAACGCGATGCGTTTTGCGTCCTTCTTGTTCTCGATCGCCTCGGCCATGTAGTAGTCGCAAAGGATGGCCTTGAAGCGGGCGTCCTGCCACTGGAGTTGGATGTCCGCCTTTTTCGCCGGCTTCGCCGTCGCCAAAAGTTTGCGGAAACTCTCCGCGGCGTCGGCGAATCGCGGCTTGGCTTTTGCCAGGGCCTCCTGCGCCTTCGCCCTCTCTTCCGCCTTCTGCTCTGCGGAAAGCCGCGGGTCGCGCGCCCGCCACATGTGCTCGTCCGCCTCGCCGGCAATGAAGCCGGCCCACCACACCTGCGCGGAAATCGCCTCCGGGTGGTTGGGCTTCTCGAGGAGGAACTTGTCCAAGTGCTCCTGCGATTGCTTGCGGAGTTTCTTCTCTTCCGCGGGAGTGTACGCCTGGTCCGCGGCCTTCCGCAGGCACTTCGACATCTCCAGGTCCCAGACATCGGCCACGTCGGGCGGCAGGGCGTTGGTCTCTTTCAAGTCCACGAGGTACTCGGCGGCGATGTCGGCGTAACCCTTGCCTTGCAAGGCTTGAATGAACGCCAACGCGTCGTCGGCGGCCGCCGCGCGGGGAAGACACGCGGCGAAGACGGCCGACAACCCGGCCAGCAACAAACACATGGATTTCATGGAGCTTCTCGATCCCGACTTCGTTTTCATTTGCCCTTCGCGGGGGTTTTGGCGTTCTGGTTTTGGCGTCCTTGGCTTCCGCGGGGGCCTTCTCCGCCGCGCGGGCCGGGGCCGCGCCCCCTCCGCCGCCCTCGGCATCGACCTTGTACAGCGGCAGGTAACGATAGTATACCTCGAGCGTCAGGCAGGACAAACAGGTCAGCATGTGGCGTCCGCCCGCCCCGCCAAGGTCATCCGCGGTCGGATTGTTCGGGTCCCAACTCCCGTTTGCGCAGCCCCCGTGCGTCTGCGTGTTGATCAGCACCTTCCGCATTGCGCGGTTCCAGGCGTCCCATTCGTCGCCGGCGTAGTTGTGCATCACTTGCGTGGCGTAGTACCAGTAATAGATGTTGTGGCTTCTCATGTCCGGCATGCTCTGCATCAAGTACTTGACGCCGTCGACCATCATCGGATCGGTGCGTTTTGCGCCGATATACTGCCGGCAGAGGAGGCCGACGGCGGTCATCCGCGGCGTGGCGCCGGAGTTGACCATGTACTGGAACTGGGACCCGTTGGGGCCGCACTTGTCCAGGTCGAACCATTTCGAGGCCAACTCGAAGCTCGTTCCCGCGTTCAAGCCCGCCATGATCCCGCTCTTCAACCCCATCACTTGCCAACCGACCACCGAGGTGTCGCTGCTGACGTTGTCGTTGGGGGTGTAATGCCAGCCGTAGTCGTGCGTGCTTTGTGCGGAGATGATGAAGTTGACGGCGCGCTGGGCGGCGAAGCCGATGGCGTGGTCGCCGCTGAGGCCGTAGGCCTCGCACAAGGCGATCGTACACAGGCCGTGCGAGTACATCGCCTCGCCCTTCATCATGCTGCCGCTGGGCTCCTGATGCCGCAACATCCAAAGGAGGGCGTTTTGGATGGTCGTCCGGTAGGGGCCGTTGGTCTTGTGCGTCTGTCCGGCGGCGAGGAAGGGCAAGATGCCCAAGGCGGTGGCGCCGGCAGGGCACGAGCCGTTGCCGACTCCGGTGCACGACTTGTCGACGCACCGCTGCGTGTGGTTGAGGCTCCAGCTTCCGTCGGGGAGTTGGTGGCGATAGAGCCAGTGCAGTGCGCCGGCGACGGCGCGTTCGCCGGCCTTGGTCCCGCCGCCGCTGCCCAATTGCGCCCGCCGATGCCCGCTGCCGCGGCCGCCGAAACCGCTCCCCGCGCCGCCGCTTCCGCCATGGGTCCCCGTGCCGACGCCCGTCCCCACGCCCCCCTTGCCGGTCACTTTCGTCCCCGCGCCGTAGGCCAACACGCTGAACCCGCCCAGGCCGCCGAGACTCGGGTCCTTCGACGCATTGGCCGTGCCGCCCCCTTGATGCTCGAATTTCTCGCTGTCGTCGATGTATTCCTCGGTTTGCGCGGCGACCGCCGGCTTCTCCATCGTCAAGGTTTCCGTGGTCAACTCCGTCGGGTCCTCCGGCGTTTCGCCGATGTCGAATTTGTCCAACGGCGGCGGATCGGCCGTCTTCTCCTCCTCGTTTTGGGTCGAGTCGAAACCGGGGGCGTCGCCCTGAATCCCCCTGGCGGCCACGTTCCCCAACAACAAGAGGCTGGACAAGAGAAGCAGGTGGAAGGTGAAACTGCCTGCGTACCAGATCAGTTCCGTGCGGACCCACTCCATGAATCGTTCCGCGAGGCTGTCTTCCTGATACAGTTCCTCCTCGGGGAGCTGTTGCGGATTGTTAGCGGCCTCTGCCATGATTTTCTTCCTGTCGCGCCATCGCTTCCGCCTTCTGCTCCGCAGAAATTGCTTCCAGGTGGTCGGGCTTCTCGAGCAACAGACGCATGGATTTCATGGAGCTTCTCGATCCCGACTTCGTTTTCATTTGCCCTTTGCGGGGGCTTTGGCGTTCTTGGCTTTGGCGTCCTTCGCTTCCGCGGGGACCTTCTCCGCCGCGCGGGCGCCGGGGCCGCGCCCCCTCCGCCGCCCTCGGCATCGACCTTGTACAGCGGCAGGTAACGATAGTACACCTCGAGCGTCAGGCAGGCCAAACAAGTCAGCAGGTGGCGTCCGCCGTATGCGGACCAGGCGTCCTTGACCGGATTGTCCGGGTCCCAACTCCCGTTGGCGCAGCCCCCGTGCGTCTGCGTGCTGATCAACAACTTCCGCATCGCGCGGTTCCACTCGTCCCATTCGTCGCCGGCGTAGTTGTGCATCACCTGCGTGGCGTAGTACCAATAATAGATGTTGTGGAAGTGCAGGTCGGGCTTGCTCCGCATCAAGTACTTGGCGCCGTCGATCATCATCGGATCGCTGCGCTTTGCGCCCAAGTACTGGCGACAGAGGAGGCCGACGGCGGTCATCGCCGGCGTGGCGCCGCTGCCGACCATGTAGCTGAAGTTGCTGCCGTTGGGGCCGGACTTGGCCAGATCGAACCACTTCGCGGACAACTCGAAGCTCGTTCCGGCGTTCAAGCCCGCCATGATCGCGCTCTTCAGCCCCATCACTTGCCAGCCGACCACCGAGGTGTCGCTGCTGACGTTGTCGTTGGGCTGGTAGTGCCAGCCGTAGTCGTGCGTGGCTTGTGCGGAGATGATGAAGTTGACGGCGCGCTGGGCGGCGAAGCCGATGGCGTGGTCGCCGCTGAGGCCGTAGGCCTCGCACAAGGCGATCGTACACAGGCCGTGCGAGTACATCGCCTCGCCCTTCATCATGCTGCCGCTGGGCTCCTGATGCCGCAACATCCAAAGAAGGGCGTTTTGGATGGTCGTCCGGTAGGGGCCGTTGGTCTTGTGCGTCTGTCCGGCGGCGAGGAAGGGCAAGAGGCCCAAGGCGGTGGCGCCGGCAGGGCACGAGGCGTTGCCGACTCCGGTGCACGACTTGTTGACGCACCGCTGCGTGTGGACGAGGCTCCAGCTTCCGTCGGGGAGTTGGTGGCGATAGAGCCAGTGCAGTGCGCCGGCGACGGCGCGTTCGCCGGCCTTGGTCCCGCCGCCGCTGCCCAATTGCGCGCGGCGATGCCCGCTGCCGCGGCCGCCGAAACCGCTCCCCGCGCCGCCGCTTCCGCCATGGGTCCCCGTGCCGACGCCCGTCCCCACGCCCCCCTTGCCGGTCACTTTCGTCCCCGCGCCGTAGGCCAGCACGCTGAACCCGCCCAGGCCGCCGAGACTCGGGTCCTTCGACGCATTGGCCGTGCCGCCCCCTTGATGCTCGAATTTCTCGCTGTCGTCGATGTATTCCTCGGTTTGCGCGGCGACCGCCGGCTTCTCCATCGTCAAGGTTTCCGTGGTCAACTCCGTCGGGTCCTCCGGCGTTTCGCCGATGTCGAATTTGTCCAACGGCGGCGGATCGGCCGTCTTCTCCTCCTCATTTTGGGTCGAGTCGAAACCGGGGGCGTCGCCTTGAATCCCCCTGGCGGCCACGTTCCCCAACAACAAGAGGCTGGACAAGAGAAGCAGGTGGAAGGTGAAACTGCCTGCGTACCAGATCAGTTCCGTGCGGACCCACTCCATGAATCGTTCCGCGAGGCTGTCTTCCTGATACAGTTCCTCCTCGGGGAGCTGTTGCGGATTGTTAGCGGCCTCTGCCATGATTTTCTTCTTCTATCTCTGAATCGCGCCGAAATCGCCGGGAGACGAAGGCGGACCGTCGTCTCCAACGTCGTCGCGGTCTGCTTCCCCATCCTTAGATTCGCCGGTTTCGGACAACTTATTCCCCGGCGAATCTTCCGCCGCGCCCTGCTCGTCCAGCCACTCCTCCAGACTGGGGGTTTCCGGGTTGCGGCTCATCGCCAGCGGGGCAAGCGCGACGTGCCGGTCTCGCCTCATCGCCGCAAATCCGAGCACGGCCGCCACGACGATCAGGACGGCCACGGCCACCAGCCCCCAAGTCCAATCGCTCGCACTGACCGCGGGGACGACCCTCGGCTCCCAGTGGATGCGGCCGATCAGCAGCGGGGCGACCAAGGGGCGGGCGTTTGGCTTGGCACTGCCCGGCTCGTACCCCTGGAGTTTGAAAAAATAGCCCGCCACTTTCGCCTTTTCTTCGCAGGCCACGCCGATGGGCATCCCCTTGGGCAGGTCGATCACCATGGCGTCGTACAGGCGATTGCCGGAGCCGTGCCGCCAGCCCCAGACTTCGTAGAGATGCTCGCCGCCGGGACCGGTCATATCGGGCCCGGCGCGGATCAAGCGGACCTCGAGGTCCCACTCGACAATCGTCAAACGGCACTTCTCCGGTTCGGAGACAAGCTGGTCGTAGAGCAGGCCCTTTTTCGCCCGCTTCTCCAGCACCGCCCACGGCTGGTTGTGCACCCAGTGAAGGACCTGATTGTACGCGAACATTTCCTCCCGCTGGATGTAAAGCGTCCGGTCGGAGATCGCCTGCCGGTTGGCGGCCATCGTCTGGGCCTCGTCCGGGTCGAGGTCGGTCGGTCCTGTGGCGACAGGGATCGGCTCCGGTTTGGAAGGCTCCTTCTCCGCCTTCGCGTCCTTAATCGCCGTCGTCCGCTCCGCCTCCGCGGGAGCGAGCCACTTCCAGGTGTTCGGATCGGAGGAGCGGTACATCATCATCCCGAGAATGACGAGGAAACAGAGCATCGTCATCAATCGCGGCAACTCCCTGCCGCGAAACATGCCGCCCTGGGGATACTCGACCACGCGCCGGCGCATGGGACCGCTTCCTTACTTGCTGTCCGCATCCGGAATCATCACGAAACTGAGTTTTCCCAGTTTCTTTCCGTCGGGCAGCGTTTGGTGGGTGCAAATTTCGACCACTTTCATCAGTTCGCCGTACCGCAGCTTTGCACTGCACTGGATGATGACCTGGTCGAAGGGATTGTTCGTGTCTTTGAAGGTCGTGTCGAGCCGGGCGGCCAACTGCGGCAAAGTCGTCACGGGGGTTTCGCCGATGCCCATCGAATCGATGCTCCCGCCGTTGGAGAGCACGCTGACGACGAGGGTGTCCACGCCCTTGACCTGGCTGGGATCCTTGCTCACCTCGCCGGCGACCTCCTTGCCGTGGGCGTTGATCGCCTGGGGCGGAGGCAATCGCAATTGGATTTGCCCTTCGACCGGCGGCGGTTTGAAGGTGAGGATGAAAAAGGCCAACAACTGGAACGCCATGTCGAGCATGGCGGTCACGTTCAGTTCGACTTCCTCCTGGGATCGCTTGTGCCTCATTTGCCCTCCTTGTTCATCGCCTTCAGGGCGAAGTCGCGGAAGCCGTTGTCCTGGCAGGCAAGGAGCACGCGATTGAGCAACGAGAACGGCGCGGTCCGGTCCGCGCGAATGACCACCATCACCGGCAGTTCCTTGGACTCCTCGCCGGGCGGCTTGTGGATGTCGTCGATGGTCCACCCCATCTTCTTCAACTCCACGGCCGACTCCCGCCGGATATAGCCCTCAATGTCCGGCATTTCGCGATTGTAAATCGTCAAAAAGCCGTTCGGGTGCTTGTCGTCCCGCTTGAGGTTCAGCACCATGAGCGACTTTCCCTCCCCGGGGGGTTGCGGCCGGGCGGAACCGACCACGGGAAGCTTCAGGCTCATGTCCAACTCCGCCGACTTGAAATTGATCACGAGCATGAAGAAGGTGATCAACTGGAACACCATGTCCAGGATCGGCGTCAGGTTCGGTTCGGCTTTTACACTGCTGCCAGGAAGCGATCCCGACATGATTGCGCCCTCCCCTTATGCCTTGCGCGCGGCGGCGGCGGCGGGCGGCCTTCTGGCGAGCGGCCTGGGCAAAGTGACGCAGGAACTCGTCCGCCCGGCCCAGGGCGGTCACGGAGATCATCGACACCCGGTTGCGGAAGAAGGCGAAGAAGAAAATCGACGGCACCGACAGCGACACCCCCTCGAACGTCAACAAGAGGGCTTCGGAAATGCCCTTGGCCACTTCGTCGGCCTTCAATTGCACGCCCGACAGGGCGATGGCGCTGAAGCTGCCGATCATCCCCTTGAGCGTTCCCAGCAGCCCGATCATCGGCCCCAACGTGCCCAACACCGCCAACATGCTGATCTTCTTCTCCATCTCCGCCGTCAACATGCCCGCCACCCGCTCCATCGACTCGCGGGCCTCGCCCAGACCGTTGGGCAACTCGGTGATCCCCGTGACGAGCACGCGGCTGAAAAAGGAATCGTCCTCCTTGACGACGTTGAAGATCCCCTTGAAATCGCGTTGCTCCAACATCGCTTCGCAATGGGCAAGCACCTCCGGCGGCATGGCCGTGACCATCCGCAATTCCATGAACATGCGGCCAACCGTAGCGATGAAATAGACCGACAGGCACAAGATCACCAGGCCGATGAACCCGGAGGTCCGCATCACCCAAATCAAGAAGTTTTCCGACGGTGCGCTCGTGTCGGTTGTTTTTTCGCCTTCCTGGGCAAGGGTTGTTTGCGCCGTCGAGTGGATCACGGCGACAGCGACAATCAGGGCGACCAACGTCACATAAACCCACTTCAGCCCCACACGCCTCTCTGTCCGCATACCTGGCTCCCTTGGTGATATGGTTGCGCGAGTTCCCTGGGCCAGCGCGACGCCGCCGCCCCGGGGCGCCTCTCTGCAACGTAAGAAGATGTTCCTAATCTAACTATCTTCATTCAACAGACGGGGGTTGTCAAGCCGCCGCTGCCGTTAGAAACTGCCCGCCACGCCCGGTTTTCCATGCGCCAGATTGTTCGCGGCGCGGCCAGGGTTTTATTCCCGAGGAGTCGGAAAAAATTTCCGCCCCCGGCCCGGCAGTCGCGTGGCAGCGGTTTTGCCGGTGCTTCCGCGTGGGTGCCACTGCTGGCTTGCCCAGCAGTGCCGTTTCCCACGAGCCGGGTGCCATGCCCCACGCTTGCGTGGGCATGTTCGGCGGGGCGGAGTTCCAACACGGCACGGCATTTCGGAAGGGCGGCGACCTCGACATGCCCACGCAAGCGTGGGGCATGGCACCCCACCTAATGGCCGCAGATGCCCGGCCGGCGTCATCGCCCCTCACTCGCCCGCCACGCTGTCTCTCGGCGGCATAGGCCGCAAATACGGGCGAATCGATTCCAACGTCTTCGGTCCGAGGCCGCGAACGCGACGCCGCATGTCGGCGTAATCGGCATAGGGGCCGCCGGCGCGGCGACAATCGACGATTCGGTGCGCCAGGGTCGGCCCAATGCCGGGCAACTCGGCCAGCTCCGGCCAGTCCGCCCGATTGACGTCCACCTCGAATCGGGCGTTCTGCGGACGGGCCCGCTCCAGTTCGATCAGCCTGCCCGTCAGGCCGCCCTGCGCCGCCCACCAGCCGATCGTCGCCGCCAAGGCAATCAGCACCAGGACTGCGACCGTCGCCTGATCGGCGCGGCGGAGCAGCCAGTGCGGCAGTCGCGGCGGATTTGGCGCGTCGGGCGGCATCAGTTCGCAGTCTCCTCGGACAAGACCGATTATATTATGATGATTGAAACCCGACGGCGCACCCCCCATTATTTTATTTTCCCATGACCCGCGAGTTTCACCAAGTCGCCTGGGACGCGCAGCTCGAAGCCGATTGGCAGCGGCTGCTGGAATTGGCCATGGAAGAAGACCTCGGCCGGCTGGGCGATTGCACGACAATGGCGCTGGTCCCGGCGGACGCCCTCGGCCGGGCGGCGGTTGTCGCAAGGCAAAGCGGCGTGATTGCCGGCCTGGCCGCCGTGGAATCGACGTTGCGGCGATTCGATCCCCGGTTGCGTTGGTCGCCCGAAATGCAGGACGGCGCGTCGGCGCCCCCCAACGCCCGCCTCGGGCGGATCGAAGGCCCGGCGCGCGGAATCCTCGCCGCCGAACGGGTGTTGCTGAACCTTTTGGGCCGACTCTCGGGCGTGGCCACGCTCACGCGGCGCTATGTCGCGGCGGTGGCCGGAACGAAGGCCCGCATCTATGACACCCGCAAGACCACGCCCGGCTGGCGAAGACTGGAAAAATACGCCGTCCGTTGCGGCGGCGGCTGGAACCATCGCAGCGGGCTGTTCGAGGCGGTGCTGATCAAGGACAACCACATTGCCTTGTGGAAAAAAAGGGATTGGGGATTAGGGATTAGGGATTGGAGGGAGGGTGGCACTTGCGCCCCGCCAGTGCTTCCGCCGGACACTGGCGAGACGCCAGTGCCACCCATTGGCAAGATTCCAACGCCCTCTCTCCAATCCCCAATCCCGAATCCCCAATCCCTTTGTGCGGCCGTCTTCGTCGCGAGGCGCTACCTCAATTCCCTGCCCGCGACCCCCGACCGGCCGACGATCGTCGAGGTCGAAGTCGATTCGCTCCAGCAACTTGACGAGGTGTTGCCGGCCGAGCCGGACCTCGTCCTCCTGGACAACATGGACGTAGACACGCTCCGTCAGGCCGTCGTCCGGCGGGACCGGATCAATGCAGCCATCGAGTTGGAGGGGTCCGGCGGCATCGACCTCAATACGGTCCGCCGTGTGGCCCAAACCGGGGTGGAGCGGATCAGCATTGGGGCCTTGACCCATTCCGCGGTCGCGCTGGACATCGGGCTGGACTGGCTCGGCGGTAATCTGTAGCAGATGACTACTTCTATAGACGGGTGTCTTTATGCCCAAAAGATTTTTGTCATTTGCTATTGCTAAAATAGTCATAATACGATAAGATACCTGTGGATTGGAGAACGATAGGGTTTAATGCACTACTTTCCGAGGGACCTTACCATGAGCATCCAGGCGCCCAATTCTGACAGCGATCTGCTCGACTTGTTGCGGATTGCCGGTCCGCTGAGCGTTGTGCAACTGGCCGACGCCATGGAGGTGACGGCGACCGCCGTGCGGCAACGGCTTACCCGGCTGATCTCGAAGACGATGATTCAGCGGGAGGCGGTTCGCGCCGGGCGCGGGCGGCCGAAACATCGCTATTCGCTCACCGAGAAGGGAGTTCGCTCCACGGGCTCGAATTTCACCGATTTGGCGGTGGCCCTGTGGAAGGAGCTCAACGAAGTCCAGGACGAGGAGATGCGGCGGGCGATGCTCCGGCGGATCACGCGGACCCTGGCCGCCGGCTATGCGGAAAAGATTCAGGGGACGACGCCGGCGGAGCGGATTCGCTCGTTGGGCAGTTTATTGGCGCAGCGTCGCATCCCGGTTTCTGTTGAGGGACCGGCAGACCAGCCGTCGCTGACCGCCCATGCGTGTCCCTATCCCTCGCTGGCCGACGGCGACCGCAACGTCTGTCTGATGGAGAAGATGTTGTTCTCCGAACTGATCGGCGGCGAGGTCGAGTTGACGCGATGCCGGCTGGATGGGAGCGCGAACTGCCAATTTCAAACCAGCTAGTCCTCCGGTATACTATGGGGTTTGCGGCGGGGGTTTGGCTCGCGCAAACGGAGCGGGGGCCAGCGGGGTTCGGAATCGGCAAAGCCACGCCTTGCGGCGATTCCCCTCACCCCGACCCTCTCCCGGCGGGAGAGGGGGACTTCGGCGCGACAAGTTGCAAGACTCCAGCATTGACCAGCGAGGCGGACGACCTATGACACAAGCATGGATCGAAGGGCGATGGGAAGAGAACCTCGTCACGACGACGTTGGAGCAAGCGATCAATTGGGCGCGGCAGGGGAGCGTTTGGCCGATGACCTTCGGCGTGGCCTGTTGCGCGATCGAGATGATGGCCGCGGGGGCGGGCCGTTTCGACCTGGATCGTTTCGGGGCGGGCGCGTTTCGCGCCAGTCCGCGCCAGGCCGATTTGATGATTGTCGCCGGCACGATCAACTTCAAGATGGCCAGCCGCGTGCGGCGGCTTTATGAGCAAATGGCCGAACCGAAGTACGTCATCGCCATGGGCGGGTGCACGATTGCCGGCGGGCCGTACTACGAATACGGATACAACATCGTCAACGGCGTCGATCTCGTCGTGCCCGTGGACATCTACGTGCCCGGTTGCCCGCCGCGGCCGGAAGCCCTGTTGGAAGGGCTGATGCGTTTGCAGGACAAGATCAAGGGGCAGAAGCTCACCCGTGCGCCCGCCGCGAAAGAGGCGAGTTGGCTCGGCGCGTGGACCCGCCCCGGGGTCAAGGCGAAGGACAAACTGCCCCTGGCCCACAATTCCGGCTGCGTCGAGGGGGACGAGCCGCCGCTGGTCTACGATCACCAGAAGGTCAAGCCATGAGCGAGTCGTTGCGGATTTGCGATCTTCACGTTTCCGTGTCGGGCAAGCCGATTCTCCAGGGCGTGAGTTTGCAGATTCGCCGCGGCGAGGTCCACGCCCTGATGGGCCCCAACGGTTCCGGCAAGAGCACGCTGGGCTTTGCGATCATGGGCCATCCGGGATATGAAGTGACCGGCGGGTCGATCGACTTGGACGGACTGGACGTGTTGGCGATGGCGCCGCATCAGCGCGCCGCGCCGGGTTGTTCCTCGCCTTTCAGCGTCCCGTGGCGATTCCCGGCGTGAAGATGGCCGACTTCCTCCGCCATGCGGCCACGAACGTCCGCGCCCGGACCGCAGCGAGGGCGAAGACCTCATCCCCATGCGGCAGTTCCGCAAGGAGCTTCGCGAGGAGATGGATCGCCTGCGGATCGACGGCGAGTTCGCGCGGCGCTACGTCAACGACGGTTTTTCGGGGGGGAGATGAAGCGGGCGGAGATCCTGCAAATGGCCCTGCTGCGGCCGAAGTTCGCCATCCTCGACGAGACGGACAGCGGACTGGACATCGACGCCGTGCGGCTGGCCAGCCAGGCGATCGCCCAGATCGGCGGCCGCGCCATGGGCATCCTCATCATCACCCATCACGAACAACTCCTGGAACACAATCAACCCGATTTCACCCACGTGATGTTGGGCGGGCGGATCGTGGAGACCGGCGGACCGGAACTGGCCCGCCGCCTTCACGGCGAAGGCTACGACCGCGTCCGCGCCGCCCATCCCGAGGCCGCGGCGGAGGCTGCGGCCTGTGGAGGATGACGCAATTGGAAAGGCGACAGCCATGGCCAGCGATTTGCAATCCGACTCGCGCGACGCGATCGGCGAGATCAATAAATACGACTTCCGCAACGAGGAAAAATACGTCTTCAAGGCCCGCAAAGGGCTCGACCGCCGCATCGTCGCCGAAATCTCGGAGATGAAGCGCGAGCCGGCCTGGATGCGGGACTTCCGCCTGAAGAGCCTGAAAATCTTCGAGTCGAAGCCGATGCCGCAGTGGGGCGGGCGGATCAACATCGACTTCCAGCAGGTCTACTATTACCTCAAGCCCGTCGCCGAGCAGGGCCGCACCTGGGACGACGTTCCCGCGGAAATCAAGAGCACCTTCGACAAGCTGGGCATCCCCGAGGCGGAGAAGAAGTATCTCGCCGGCGTGAAGGCCCAATACGAGAGCGAGGTCGTCTACGGCTCGTTGCAGGAGAACCTGGCGAAGCAGGGCGTGCTCTTCACCGACACGGACACCGCCCTGCGCGAGCATCCCGATTTGCTGCGGGAATACTTCAGCACGATCATCCCGCCGACGGACAACAAATTCGCCGCCTTGAATTCCGCGGTCTGGTCGGGCGGATCGTTCGTCTATGTGCCGCCGGGAGTGAAGATCGAGTTTCCCTTGCAAGCCTATTTTCGCATCAACGCCGCGCAGATGGGCCAGTTCGAGCGGACGCTGATCATCGTCGACGAGGGCGCCCAGGTCCACTACGTCGAAGGCTGCACCGCGCCGATGTACAGCAGCGAAAGCCTCCACTCCGCCGTCGTCGAGGTGATCGCCAAACGCGGCTCCCGCGTCCGCTACACGACCATCCAGAACTGGGCGAACAACATCTACAACCTCGTCACCAAGCGGGCGGTCGCCTATCAAGACGCCCTGGTCGAATGGGTCGACGGCAACCTCGGCAGCCGCTTGACGATGAAGTATCCCTCGATTTACCTGCTCGAACCGGGCGCCCGCGGCGAAGTCCTTTCCGTCGCCTTCGCCTCCGCCGGCCAGCACCAGGACGCCGGCGCGAAGGCCGTCCACTGCGCCCGCACACCTCCAGCCGCATCATCTCGAAGTCGATCTCGAAAAACGGCGGCCGGGCCAGCTACCGCGGCCTGCTCAAGGTGCTCAAAGGGGCGAAAAAGTCCCGCGCCAACGTCGTCTGCGACGCCCTGATCCTCGACCCGAAAAGCCGCAGCGACACCTATCCCTACATCGAAATCGAGGAGGAGGACGTCTGCGTCGGCCACGAGGCCAGCGTCTCGCGGATCGGCGAAGAGCAATTGTTCTACCTCCAGAGCCGCGGCCTGACCGAGCCCGAGGCGGCGACGATGATCGTCAGCGGATTCATCGAGCCGCTGGTCAAGGAGTTGCCCATGGAGTACGCCGTGGAAATGAACCGCCTCATCCGCTTGCAGATGGAAGGGACGGTGGGCTGAAGGATGAGGGATGAGGGATGAAAGGCGCTGCGGAACGCTTGCGGTTTCGCGAATACCAGCGATTTGCGAGTTCCCGAGGATGACCGAAACAACCCTCCACGGCGGTTTCACTGGCGAAGCGTTCGCCGCCTTCCTCCAATCGCGGGCCGAGCCCGCCTGGCTGGCGGACCTCCGCCGCGAGGCGTGGAAAATCTTCGGCGAGCTTCCCCTGCCGGAGCGGCGGAGCGAAGAATGGATACGGACCGACATCCGCGGCTTCCGCCTCGAACAATTCGCCCTGCCCATGACCCACGGCGAAGCGATTTCCCCTCCTCCGCCGCTGCCCGAGCCGGACGCAGACGGCGACTCGGCCGGCTTCGCAGTTTCCGTCAACAGCAGCGCGTATCGCAGCAGCCTGGAGCCGTCTTGGGCCGCCCGCGGCGTCCTCTTCGGCAGCCTGGAGCAAATGGCCGTCGAACACGGCGAACTGCTGCGGCCGATCCTCCAACGCCCGATCATTCCCGTCGGCTACGACAAGTTCGCCGCCCTCCAGGCCGCATGCTGGTCGGGCGGAACGCTCCTCTACGTTCCCAAGGGCGTGGTCGTCGATCAGCCGTTTCGCATTCTGTCCGCCATGCTGGCCGGCGGCGTGGACCTGGGCCGATGCCTCGTCGTGCTCGAAGACGGCGCCGAGGCGACGCTTCTGACCGGGACCGACGGCCCCGACGCCGCTGCCCCGGGGCTGCACTGCGGCTCTGTCGAATTGATCCTCGGCGCGGTGCGCGGCTGCGTTGCGTCGCCTTGCAGAACTGGGGCGGCGGCGTGTGGCATTTCGCCCATGAAAAGGCCGTCCTCGGGCGCAACGCCTCGCTGCAATGGACCGTCGCCGCCTTGGGAAGCCGCCTGGCCAAGGTCAACCAGCGGGTCGCCCTGGCCGGCGAAGGGGCCCACGCCCAGGTCGAAGGCGTCCTCTTCGCCCACGCCCGGCAGCACCTCTCCTATCACACCTTCCAGCACCACCAGGCGCCCGGCTGCACCAGCGACCTGCTCTACAAGGCGGCCGTGCACGGCGCCTCCCGCAGCGTGTGGCGGGGAATGATCAAAGTCGATCGCGATGCGCAGAAAACCGACGGCTATCAACGCAACGACAACTTGATCCTTTCCGAGTCCGCCCGCGCGACTCGATCCCCGGGCTGGAGATCGAGGCCGACGACGTGAAGTGCTCGCACGGGGCAACCGCCGGCCGCGTTGACGACGAGCAGATTTTCTACGCCGCGACGCGCGGTTTGTCGCGGCAAGAGGCGATCCACATGATCGTCGTCGGGTTTTTCCAACAGGTTTTCGACCGCGTCCCCTTGGCCGGCGTCCGCCGCGCCCTGGGCGAAGCGATCGGGCGAAGGGTGCGGGAGTTTTCGTAAGGAAAGGAAGATCACAACACAACGTTCACCACGGAGACACGGAGATCACGGAGAGGGAGGAATGCAAAATGAAGAATGCAAAATGAAAATTGAAGAATGCGGCGGCCTGGCAACCGCAAGCCGAAAAGGGGCGTTGCAGCGGCATCTTCCATTTTGCATTTTTCACTATGCATTTTGCATCCCGTTTTCTCTGTGTCCTCCGTGCCTCCGTGGTGAACCCGCGATTTAGTGGAAAAGCCCATGGCCGAGTTTGTCCGCGTCTGCGCGGCGTCAGAAATCCCCGAGGGCGACCGCCGCATCTTCGAGGTCGAAGGGCGTTTCATCGTGCTCTTTCACGTTGAGGGGAAGTTCTTTGCCCTGGACGACTGCTGCACGCACGACGGCGGGCCGCTGGGCGAAGGAGAACTCGAAGGCTTCGCCGTCGTCTGCCCGCGGCACGGGGCGAAGTTCGACATCCGCGACGGCCGGGCCCTTTCCATGCCCGCCGTCGTCGCCACGCCGGCGCATGAAGCGAAAGTCGAAGGCGGCGACCTCTGGATTCGGCTGCGGGAAGAGAGCGCCTAACATTGGTCCCCTCTCCCTCTGGGAGAGGGTTAGGGTGAGGGCTTGCGGTGTCGCGCGGCGCAGCCCTCGACCTCCCAAACGGAGAGAGAAGAGAGGCGATCATGCCGATTGAAGAACAAGCCGTCTACGAAGTCCTGCGGCAAGTCCGCGATCCCGAGTTGATGGTCAACATCGTCGACTTGGGCCTGATCTACGGCATCGGCGTTGAGGAGGCCGACGGCAAGTCGAACCTCCTGGTGATGATCACGATGACCTCGCCGGCGTGTCCCTACGCCCCGGAGATGCTCCGCGAGGTGAAGGAGACGCTCGCCGGTTTGCAGGGCGTCGGCCAGGTGGAGGTGAAGCTGACGCTGGAGCCGCCGTGGACGCCGGACCGGATGACCGAGGACGCGCGCGACGAACTCGGCCTGTTTTGAATCGCCGCGTCGACGGCTCAGTTCGCGCACCAACTGCCGTCGGCCGCGGGGACGGCCTTGCTGCGAACCGCGGCCGGGGCGTCGCTCTCCTCTGCGCCCGCACAAATCGCCCACGATTGGATCGCCACCCCGCCCGACACGCTGAACACCCAGTTGTGACCCTTGCGGATGAAGCTCGCCTTGCTCTCCACCTGCTTCGGCGCGGGATAGTCGGCCGTCGCCAGGGAACCGGAACTCATCAGCACCGGCAGGCTGTAGCCGGCTTTCCCCGGCAGGTCCTCTTTCACCAGCAGGGCGCCGACGATCGCCAACTCCATGCAGTTGCGCAAGTCGCCGAAGATCGGCGCCGCGAGCGACAACTCGTCGTACTTCGCCGTCATGTTGTTTGCCCACTTCTGCGCCATGGCACTCGCTTTTCCCGTGTGCTCCCGCACGCCGGCGGAAGTGAGGAAGTCTTCTTCGGTCATGCACTTTACGCTGCCGCCGCGAAGCTCCCAGGCCAGGCCGCCCGGATCGCGAAACAGCCCCTGGTACTTCGGCTCCAACCACCACCGCTGCATCAGGTTGCTCATCCCCTTCGGCCCGGCGCCGATCATGTGCAAGAAGCCGGGAAGGCCGCGAATCGGCGCGGGATCAAACTCCATCGCCAAGCGCTTCATTTGATAATCCGCGGCGAGCAAGACGCCGGCGAAATGGCTCGTCGCGGGGACGTTGGTGAAGGTGATTTGTTCCGGGCCGAGGCATTGCTCGAAGTTGCCCTTGATCGTTTGCAGGTCGCCCATCGTGCGGAGCGTGCTGGCGTAGGCCTGCAACCGCTGCCGGCCTTCCGCCGTCGGATCGATCGAACAGGTGATGCCGCCCTGGGCGGCCTGCCGCGCCGTCCGCAAAGCGACGACCAGATCGTCCAACAACATCACCGGCCGCCCGGTCGTCGCGCCGACGATGTCGCCGCTGTTGTCGACCTTCCAGCCCTCGCCCGGCCCGGCCAACACGATGTCATGCTGCTCGGGATAGACGAGGACGTACTCGATCCGCTGCAAGCCGCCAAGGAGCCTGATTTCGTCGGGCAACTGCTTGCCGCGCTTGACGCACTCCTCGACGACGGCTTCGACGCGGCGGAGCGAGACTTTGCGCAAACCGGCCGGCTGGTTCAACTCCGCCGGGGCCTTCGCCAATCCCTCGGCCTGTGCCTGCGCCGCCTTGCCCAGCGCATCGACCGTGGCCTTGCCGAGCAGGCCGTCGGCGTTGATGGAAATGCCGCCAACCGGCGGCACGGGGAAGGTGGAGATGGAGGTGGTGGCAGGCGTGGCGACGACTGCCGCTTGGTTGGCTTGCTTGTTGGCCGCCTGGGCGAAGAGCAACGTCGCCGCGGCCAGGCACACGGCAGCCGCAAGGCCGACGCAACCTACCCCACGGAATGACAAACAACGAAAGATAGCCATGCTCGCACCTCCTCTTTGCCCGGAGTTTTGCCCTGCTAACTGCACTTGCGCGTACAACCTTAGCCTACCCTTGCTTCCCGGAGAATGCAAGGGAATTGCCGGCCATTGCGCCCCCCGGCGGTTGAGTTGGCGCTGCAATCGGTTTCCAACCCCCTCCGGGAGATGGGGAGGCCGGCGACTCGCGTCTAGGGCGTCCGCCCCGCCTCGTCGTCGAGCGAATAGCGGCGGATTTTGCGGTCCAACGTCGATCGCTCGATGCCGAGAATCGCCGCCGCGCGGCTCTTGTTCCAGCCGGTGTGGTTCAACGTCGCCGAGATATAGCGGCGCTCGATGTCGATCAGCGAGGCGGGGAGAAACTCCTCGGAGACGTTCAACGCTTCCGCCGTGTCGCCGGCGGTGGCCAGCTTCGTCAGCAGGAGGTTGTCCTCGTCGATCTCATGGCCGCGGCAGAGGACGACCGCCCGCTCGATCACGTTCTTCAGCTCGCGGATGTTTCCCGGCCAGAGGTAGCTCCGCAACATGGCCTGCGCAGCCGGGGTGAAGCCGGCAATCTTCCGTCCGGTCTCGGCGTTGAACTTCTGCAGGAAGTAGTCGGCCAGCAGGGGGATGTCGTCGGGCCGCTTCCGCAAGGCGGGAACAAGGATCTCCAGCACGCGGAGGCGGAAGAAAAGGTCGCGGCGGAAAAGCCCTTCCGCGACGTCCTTCTCCAGGTCGCGATTCGTCGCGGCGATCACGCGGACATCGACGGTGATCGGCTTGCTGCCGCCGACGCGCTCGAAGGGATGCCCTTCGAGGACGCGAAGGAACTTGGCCTGAATGGCCGGGCTCATCTCGCCGATTTCATCGAGCATCAGGGCGCCTTTATGCGCGGCCTCGAACTTGCCGATCTTCCGCTCCGTGGCCCCGGTAAACGCCCCGCGCTCGTGGCCGAACAACTCGCTCGCCAACAACTCGGCCGACAAGGCGGCGCAATTCAGACAAACGAAAACGTGGTCGCGGCGGGGGCCCTGGTCGTGGACGGCGCGGGCCACCAACTCCTTGCCCACCCCGCTCTCGCCGCGAATGAGCACCGTGGCGTTGCTGGCGGCGGCGCGGGCGATCTGATCGGCGACCTGCTTGATCGCCGGACTGTTGCCGATCATCCGGCTTTGCACCCCCAGCCGCTCGCGGAGTTGCACGATTCTCCGTGCGGACCTGGGTGAGGTTTTCCGCCAATTCCTGGCGGCGTTTCAAGTTTTCCAGGGCCACGGCCACGGTGTCGGCCACGGCGAGGGTGAACTCCAGTTCGTCGGGGTCCGGCACCCGCTCGGCGTTGGTCGAATAGAGGTGCACCAGGCCGAGGACTTGCCGCCCGCGGCGAATCGGGCGCAGATCACGCTCGTCGTATGGATGATTCCCTGGCTGTCGCGGCTGCCGAGCGTGCTGTCGCCCATGACGTTGCGGGCCAAGACGGCTTCGCCTTCGCGCATCACGGTGGCGGCGAGAACGGTGGCGACCTGGTGATAAGGCCGCTCCGTGGAGCTGCGCGAGGCGACGACTTCCAGCGCATCGGGGCGGGGCTCGCCGCGAAAGTCGCTCCGCAGCAGGAGCACGCCGCCGGCGTCGGTTTGCGTGCCTTCGGCCAAACCCTGCAAGGCGAGGTCGGCCGCGGTGGCGGCGTCCGGGGCCTTGGCCAACTCGAAGGCCAGCCGGCAGAGTTTGGCCGCCGCCCGGCCCATCTTCGAAACCCCCTCGGCCGGCTCTTCGCCCGGCTCAAGGAATCGCGTCTGGCCGCGGCGATGGGTGATCGTCGTCGGACCGCCGACTTCCAGCGCGTTGGCCTCGTCCTCGTCGGCGGACGCGGGAGCGGCCTCGTCTTTCCGCGGCAAAGGCCGCAAGACCGACGTTGAGTCGGCAAACGCCTCCGCCAGCCGATGCACGAACACCAGTTGCGACCGGCCGATGCGAACAATATCGCCCGCGTGCAGCGTCCAGTCGCCCACCACCCGCTGGTTCCCCACCATCGTCCCGTTGCGGCTGTCCAGGTCTCGCAGGATCCACTCGCCGGCGGAGACGAAGACCTCGAGGTGATTGCGGCTGCACCGCTCGTCTTTCAGCACGATCTGGTTCGTCGGCGCGCGGCCGACGGTGACCGCCTGTCCGGGCACGAGCCGGAAGACGTCACTCCACTTCGCCCCTTCGCGGATCACCAGGTAGGCTAGCTGAGACACAACGCCGCCAATGTCGTTAGGAAGAGATATTCACCTTATCTAACTTAGCTTAGGGGGAGATGTTTCGACAAGGCGCGAGGCGGGAGAATTCCCCGGTCAGTCTGGAGAGCGCCGCGATGCTCTCCGCAGGACGGCCGGGGGCGACGGCATAATCTGTCCGGAAATACCCCCCATTGGTGGATGTGCGCGAATGCGTTGCCCTCGCAAAACGTCGGCCGAGCGCAAAATGAAGCGCGCGGGCGCCGTTGCTGGCCCCCGCGGCGCTCCAGGAACTGTCCCGTTGAACTTGACGAACCCCGACGCCGGCTAGGACTTGCTCGTGTCGCGACTGGGCTTCGTCGCCGGTTGAGGCGCCGCCTCATCGGCCTTCGCCTTGGGGTCGGGCGTGGCCGCAATCCCTTCCTTGAGGAACTCTTCGACCGATTCGACGCTTTGCCCGCCCACAAGCTGCCATCGCCGCCAGCCCAAGGCCGTCTTCCGATACATCACAAGCTGCGGGATCGGTCCGCCGCCGGTCACTTGGTCCGCCAACTCGCGGTCCTGGTCAGGATTGATGTTGGTGAAGACCACTTTCTTGAACAACCCTCGTTTCCTGACCTGAGGAAGGATCGTCTTCTTCATCATCTGGCACGGTGCGCACCAGTCGGTGCTCACCATCACCACCATCGGCTTGCCGGTTTCCACCGCGGCCTTGTGCGCCGCCGCGTAATCATTCGCGTCGGCCGAGACAACGGCCACGGCCCAAATCGCCGCCATAGCTAAACCACTCATACCTGCCTCCACATTCCGTTGGGGGATCAAAGTGCACGGAAGACCTAAGGGAATCTCCCACGCGGGTTCAAAGGGGTGTAGTCTAAGGGCGAAAATCCCGCCGTGCAAGCGGCTGGGGCAAAATATACCGACAGAATAAAATGGGTATTTTCATTGCCCCTCTCGATTAATTTACGCGGCGCTAGGGAGTGGGGGGAGACAAACAGTCCGAAAACCATCGGCGGCAAGACGCAAGTGCTGATGGGTGAAAAACTTCCGCAGCAAGGTGATTGTTACTCCCCCTCTTCGGACGATATAATTTGGAGTTGGACTGTTGTCGGTCGAGTTGCGGCAAGCGAGTGCCCCCATGAAACTTCGGATCGGCATCATTGGGCTGGGCGACGTTTGGCAGCAGCGGCACGCCCCCGCGCTGCGGATGTTGGCCGATCGGTTTGAGGTCCGCGCGGTGTGCGATCAGGTGGCCCATCGGGCGCAGCAGGCCGCCGCGGAGTTTCACGCCGCCCCCGTGGATGGATTCCGCGCGCTGGCCTGCCGCGAGGATCTGGACGCCGTCTTAATCCTTTCGCTCCAATGGTTTGGAGCGTTGCCCATCCTTTCGGCATGCGAGTCAGGCAAGGCCGTCTACTGCGCCGCCGGCTTGGACTTGAAGCTGGAAGAGGCGGAATTGGTGAAGCAGCGGGTCGAGGAGGCGGGGATCGCCTTCATGGCGGAATTCCCCCGCCGCCACGCCTCGGCGACGTTGCGGTTGAAGGAGTTGATCGCCACCCAACTTGGTCCGCCGCGGCTGTTGTTTTGCCATCAGCGGTCGGTGGCGGACACGTCTCGCCCCGGGCCGCACTCCCGCGGTGCATCCCCGCTCCCAGGCCGCAATCTGGTCGAACTGATCGACTGGTGCCGCTACGTGGTCGACCGCGACGCCCGGCGGGTCTTTGGGGTGATGCACGCCGGCAAGTCGGATCCGGCGGCGGAAGACTACCAGATGATGAGTCTGGATTTCTCCGAGCCGGGGATGCCGGCCAGCGGACCCGTGGCGCAGATCAGTTGCGGCCGCTACGTCCCTCCCCATTGGCAGGAGGCGATCACCTATCGCCCCTTGCCCGCCTTGCAGGTCTCCTGCGAAAACGGCATCGCCTTTGTCGATCTCCCCTCGACGCTGGTCTGGTTCGACGAGGCCGGCCGGCATCAGGAGTCGCTGGAGAGCGAGCGTCCCGTCGGCGAGCAGTTGCTCACCCAGTTTCACCGCGCGGTGACGAGCCTGGTGCGAAAGACGTGCGATCTCGAAGACGCTTATCGGGCGTTGGCGATCGTGCAGGCGGCGCGGCGAAGTTTCCGCGAAGGGCGGCGGATCGAACTGCAGCCCGGCGAGGGGCCGCCGTAAGCGACGACCTTGGGGCGAACGAATCCGCGTGCGCCGCGGGATTGTGCAACGAGGCGCGTGCGGAGGCGATTCATGAGACGGTCTGCAATGCTTGCCAAGCCTACCGGGGGATGTTGGGCGTGTAACATCAGTGTAACGCGATCAGCCCTCCAACAACGGGGTTGGAAGGTGGCGGGCGATCACGCCCGAGCAGGTCGAAGGAGGGCGGATTGGAGCCGCGAACCCGCCGGCATTGCACCAAAGAAAAAGGACTCACGGCCAGTCGCCGTAAGTCCTTTTCCCGCTTTAAGATACCGGAGGTCGGACTTGAACCGACACCCTGTTGCCAGGACTGGATTTTGAGTCCAGCGCGTCTGCCATTCCGCCACTCCGGCTTGTCTTTTCTAACGTGTTGTAACATAACGACTTACAACACTGACCAAAGTTCCATCCCGGTCAAAAAGGGGGGCGTTTGTCCCTGATTTTGTCCCTGGAAAGTTTTTGAGTAAGCTACGGTTGAAATAGACCCTTCGGAAGTAAACATGAAACAACCCCGACCCTATCTGAAGAAGTCTCATCGTGCGTGGTTCGCCAATATCGGCCCCGGTAAACG
>CAWBRF010000019.1:0-14493 GCA_963791075.1 uncultured Planctomycetia bacterium | reverse complement strand
TCCGCGCCGACGCCCGCTTTGCGGGAACGCACGCCTCGGTCGGCCTGAGCAACTTCACGGTGATGTTGCCCGCGAAGTGCGCCGACGGCTCGCCGGTGAAAGGCCCGCTGGAAAGCGCCTTCCTCACGAAGGCGATGCCGCTGGGGTTGGACATGGTCATCGGCTCGGTGAAGCGATCTTACGACCTGCTGCCGCCGAGCATCCGGCCATGGCGTGCATCGAAGACTGTCTGAAACTGGATGGATTCGACGCGATCATGCGCGTCCGCGAGTTTTACGCTTAACCTTGAGAGAAGGAAATTCATGTCAACCGCCCGCCAACTGCCTCCCGACATTGAAATTGCCCGCGGCGCCGCGATCCGCCCCATCGACGCGATCGCCTCGCGGCTGAAAATTCCCGCCGACGACGTGGAACACTACGGCAGGTACAAGGCCAAGGTGTCGCTGGATCTGTATAATCGCCTGGCCGACGCGCAGACCGGCAAGCTGGTGCTGGTGACGGCGATCACGCCCACCCCCGCCGGCGAAGGCAAGACGACGACGAGCATCGGCCTCTGCGACGGGCTGAACCGCATCGGCAAGAAGGCGACGGTCTGTCTCCGCGAGCCGTCGCTGGGGCCGTGCTTCGGCATGAAGGGCGGCGCGGCCGGCGGCGGCTACGCCCAGGTCGTCCCCATGGAGGACATCAACCTCCACTTCACCGGCGACTTCCACGCCATCGAGCTGGCCCACAACCTCCTCGCGGCGATGCTCGACAACCACATCCACCACAGCAACGCCCTGGGCATCGACGCCCGGCGGATCGTCTGGAAGCGCGTGGTGGACATGAACGACCGGGCGCTGCGGAACATCATCGTCGGGCCTGGGCGGGCCGAACAACTCGATGCCGCACGAGGCCGGCTTCGACATCACCGTCGCCTCGGAAGTGATGGCCTGCTTCTGCCTCTCCGAGTCGCTCGCAGGAGCTGCGCGAGCGGCTGGGGCGGATCATCGTCGCCTACACCCGCGACCGCAAACCCGTCACCGCCGCCGACCTGAAGGCCCACGGCGCCATGGCCGTCCTGCTGAAGGACGCTCTGAAGCCGAACCTCGTGCAGACGCTGGAAGGACAATCCGGCCTTCGTCCACGGCGGCCCCTTCGCCAACATCGCCCACGGCTGCAACAGCGTCCTCGCCACGAAGCTCGCCATGCGGCTGTCCGAGTACACGGTGACCGAGGCGGGCTTCGGCGCCGACCTGGGCGCGGAAAAGTTCATGAACATCAAGTGCCGCAAGGCCGGCATCCGACCCGACGCCGTGGTCATCGTCGCCACGGTGCGGGCGCTGAAGCTCCACGGCGGCGTCCCCTTGAAGGAGCTGCAAAAACCCAACGTCGAGGCCCTCGACAATGGCGTGGAAAACCTGAAAAAACACATCGAAAACATCCACCGCTTCGGCCTGCCGGTCGTCGTCGCCATCAACCACTTCAGCAGCGACACGGAGGAAGAAATCCAGTGCATTCGCGACAAGTGCGCGTATTTGACGGTGAAGATCGTCCTGGCCAACCACTGGGCCCGCGGCGGCGAAGGGGCCGAGGACCTCGCCCGCGCCGTGGTTGAAGTCGTCGAAGGGACGAAGACCGACTTCTCGCTCCTCTATCCCGACACCTGCACCCTTTGGCAGAAGGTGGGCATCATCTGCCGCGAGATCTACGGCGCGACCGACGTGTTGGCCGACAAGAAGCTGCGGGAGAAGTTCCACGTCCTGCAAGAATCCGGCTTCGGCAATCTGCCGATCTGCATGGCGAAGACGCAATATTCCTTATCGACCGATCCGGGCCTGGTTGGGCGGCCGAAGAACTTCGACGTGCCGTTGCGCGACGTGACGGTTTCCGCCGGCGCCGGTTTCGTCGTCGTTTTGACCGGCGACATCATGACCATGCCCGGCTTGCCGCGGGTCCCCGCGGCGGAGTCGATCGACATCGACGAGAAGGGGCAGGTGGTGGGGCTGTTTTAATCTTTCAGGCGCCCTCTCCCAAAGGGAGAGGGGACGGGAGTTTCATCCTTCATCCTTCCGCCTTCATCCTTTTGACATGGTGTACCCACGCCGGCGGGACGTTCAGCCAAACGCCGTCGCGACGGATCTCGCCGCCGGCCAACAGCTCGCCCATCGCCTGGCCGATGCCGCAGAGCCGCTCCCGCTCGCGGCGGCCGCTGATAAGCTGCTTCACCCGGCGGACGGCGATGTATTCGAAAAACGACAGCGTCCCGCCGGGCTCCAACAGGCCGGTGATGACGCCCAAAATCCGCCGCACGTCGGCGACGGCGAAGTTGTTCAGCGGCAAGCCGGAAACGATCAGGTGATATTTTTCATCCGGCGGGAGTTCCTCCACGGGGCAGTGGAGCACGCGGCTGCGGTCGGCGACCGCCGCAAAGGTCGGCTCGCTCTCGAAACGGCGGCGGAGGCAGGCGACAAAGCTGGCGTTGAGCTCGACCAGGTCGAGCCGATCGTGCGGCCCGAGAACGGCGACCAGCCGCCGGGTGACGGCGCCGGTGCCCGGCCCGACTTCAAGAATCCGCCGCGGCTGACCGTCGGGCTGTTCGACGAATCGGCCCAAAGCCTTGGCCAAGCGGCGTCCACTGGGCAGGATCGCGCCGGTGGTGTGGAAATTCCGGCGAAACTCTTGGAAGAACAGGCGTATTTCGGACGTCGTGCTCGCCATAAGCGGCCAGTGTAGCAGAGGAAGGATGAAGGCGGAAGGATGAAGGATGAGGGACGGGGGATGAGGGATGAAGGATGAGGGATGAGGATGGGGGATGAAGGATGGGGGGTGAGGGGTGGGGGATCAGCGATGAGGGACGGTCTGCTATCGCTCAGCCATCGTTTATCCACAATCCCTAATCTCTCATCCCTCATCCCTCATCTCATTCCGCCTTCATCCTTCCGTTCATTCCGGGATGCGGACGGCGAAGTTGCCGTTGTCGGCCACCGGCAGCAAGGGTGCGAAGCGATAGGCCATCACGTGGTTCAGGCCGCCGGGCACGAATTCGACGCCGAAACAGAGGTTCCACATTTCGTCGAATTGGCCGGCGATGCCGTGGCCGCGGGGCTGGATGTAGCTGAAATTGCCGACCAGCGAGACGTGACAGCTCAGTGGAATCCGCGCCTCGGCCCCGCAGACGAGGTCGCCCGGCTCTTGCGCCACGCCGATCCATGTTGTTGTCGTCGCCGCGTTATACCAGACGTGCCGCCAGTAGAGACTGCCTTGGGCCAGCGGTTGATAATCGACGGTCGTGAAGGGCTGGCCCTGCCCCAGGGCGATGTTTTCCGTCGCGCCGTGATCGTGCAGCGAGGCCCAAATGCCGACTTCGTTGCACGGGTTCCACTCGATCCCCAACTTCAACCGCCATTGGGCAAAATTAAAAGTCGCGTAGTAGTCGTCTACGAGCCAGTCGTGCACGAATCCCCAATCCAGGGTCATCCCGTGGAACGGCAGCCGTTGGAACATGCCAACCGTGGAGAAGAATTGGCGGCGAGTCTCGCTGGTGGGCGTGTCCGTGATGCCCTCGGCGCTGAACGTGCCTTGCCAATCGGTCACGGTGGCGTGCGCGCCGGCTTGCACGCCGATGCCGTATTGTTGCGAAATGGGCATGCCGGCGTTGATTCCCAAGCCGATGCCGTAGTTGCCGTTGGGATAGAGGAAATCGATCGGCCCCTTGAAGGACTCGACGTCGCTGGTGAGGCTGGCGTTCTGCCAGGTCTGCTGCCAGGCGGACAGAAGGTTGTCCTTCAGCGAGCCGGAGCCGAGGAGGCAGCCCCCTTCGTCGGCGAACATCATGTTGTCGTTCATCGCCCCGACGGGAAGCTGGCCGGACTGCTCCAGTTCGAACGGGCTGCCCGGCACGACGCTCGTGGAGCCGTCGGCTTGCGGCATGAGGCCCGCCGGCGCAGGCGCCGGGCTGCTCGTAGCTCAACTGGATGGCTGTCGGGGCGTTGGGAATTCCCGCGCCAGGGTTGTCGGCGACCGGCACAACCGCGCCGGCGGCCGGCGGCTGGTTCCTTGCGGCGAGGCGATCCATGGTCCGCATCAGCCCTTCGACGTCCTCCGGCGGAAGCGTTTCCTTCGCGTGCAGGAGGATCCGGTACTGGTCCTGCCGCGTCAGCCCGCCATTGGAAACGGCCGCAGCCAATTCCGAGCGAATCTGTTGCCGGGCGACAATCAACGTTCGACCGTCGATCTGCTGCGCCTGCTGCGCCGAGGCGGTCCCAAGAAGAGCGCCGGTCAGCAAAGCGGCGAAAAAGGCCGTCGTCCAAAGTTGCAAGCAACGTTGCATGAGGGAACCCCCGTGAGACGTGAACGCAGCCGAACGGCGGATGCCGGGCTGCGCAACGCTTTTTACACCCTACACGCGGAGTCGTGATGCGTTTCCAAAGGCGAAACGTCGCACTTCCGCCCGCGTAGACGATAACCGTTACGATCCATACAAGCATGATTGTCATCGGAACCGATACAACCGGAACTTAAGGCACAGCCAGCGTAATCGGAATATTTTAACGAGACGTGGCGACGCACATTGCCTAGATTGCGCAGTCAGCGGATTCAGAGGCGAATCGCTGCCTTGGTTTGTTCCGTCGCTTGTGGTTTAGCGGGCGGCGCCG
This sequence comes from uncultured Planctomycetia bacterium, assembly GCA_963791075.1. Lineage (GTDB taxonomy): Bacteria > Planctomycetota > Planctomycetia > Pirellulales > Thermoguttaceae > CAWBRF01. Next base: position 9,856 of record CAWBRF010000019.1, on the reverse strand, counting down.
CGGGTCATTGCCTCGTCTGAGGCCGCGCGAAACCGCAGGCGAGGAGGATGCCGATCGACGCCGCCGGCCTCCATCCGCTGGAAGCAGCCCAAGGGATTCGTCCCGCGCGAACCGACGCAATGCCGCGGGTCGTCGCCTCGCGAAACCGCAAGCGACGACGGCGCCGGCTTCCGTCCGCTGGAAGCGGAGCAACGCGCCCTCAGACGTTCTCCCGATTTCGTCTTGCCTCTTCGAGCATCGGCTTGAGCTCGTGGACGAAATCGCGCGCGTCCTCGAACTGCCGATAGACGCTGGCGAAACGGACGAAGGCCACCTGATCGAGCTGCCGCAATTGCTTCATCACGATCTCGCCGACGTCGCGGCTGGGCACTTCGAGTTCAAAACGCCCCTCCAACTCATTTTCCACGGCGCTGACGACCCCTTCGAGTTGGGCGTCGCTGACGGGACGCTTCCAGCAGGCCTTCTCCAGGCCGCGCTTGATCTTCGCGCGGTCGAACGGTTCCCGGGCTCCGTCCTTCTTGACGACTTTGATGCTCGACCCCTCGATGCGCTCATAGGTGGTGTAGCGGGCCTTGCAATCGAGGCATTCGCGGCGGCGGCGGGTCGCGAAGCCGTCCTGGCTGGCGCGGGAATCGATCACGCGATCATTGTCCGCCTGGCAAAAGGGGCATTTCATCGGGGTTCTGCTCGCGCTGGTCCTCGGCGTCGGCGCTGCCCGCCTTTTCGCCCCTAGAGAGGTCTACTCGTCTTCGTCCTCGGCGTCGGCGTTGCCCGGCTTGTCTTCCGCCCAACTCCGCCGCTGCCGCGAACTGGGAATGTTCATCGCCTTGCGGTACTTCGTCACCGTCCGCCGGGCGACCGTCATCCCCTGCGCCGCCAAGTCCTTGACCAACTGCTCGTCGCTCTTCGGATGGGCTTTGTCCTCGCCGTCGATCAATTCCTGGAGTTTCAGGCGGATCGCGTCCCAGGCCACCTCTTCGCCGTCGGCCCCGACGGCGCCGCCGCAGAAGAACCGCTTCAGCGGAAAGATGCCGCGCGGGGTCTGAATCCACTTGTCGTCCACCGCCCGGCTCACCGTGGTCACGTGCACGCCCACCTTGTCGGCGATCTGCTGCATCTTCAGCGGCTGGATCGACTCCGGGCCCTTGTTGAGGAAATCGGTCTGATGATCGACGATCGCCTGGGCCACGCGGGTGAGCGTGCTGCGGCGCTGCTGGATCGAGTCGATCAGCCATTGCGCCGAATTGATCTTCCGCTTGATGTATTCGCGCGTCTCCGCGTTGGCCTGGCCGCTGGCGAAAAGCTGGCGATAGTAGGGGCTGATGAACAGGCCCGGCGTCCGCCCCTCTTCCAGCCGCACCTGATACTTGCCCGCCTCGTCCTGCTCGATGAAAACGTCGGGCGTGACCGGCGGGACGAGGGCCTCGTTGAACTTGGCGCCGGGCTTGGGGTTGAGCTTCCGCAACTCGACGAGCGTTTGTCTGGATCAGCTCGATCGAGTAGTTCGTGCGGCGGCTGATCACCGGCAGGCGGTTGTACTCCAGGTCCTCCAGGTGGTTGGAGATCAGGCTCTGAAGCGGTTCGAAAAGCGGCATGCCGGGGGTGAATTGCAAGAGGAGGCATTCGCGGAGGTCGCGGGCGGCCACGCCGGGCGGGTCGAGCTTCTGCACCAAGGCCAGCGCCCGCTCGGCCAAGGCCAGGTCCTCCGCCGCCGCGTCCGAACCCAAGAGGTCTTCCAGCCGGCCTTGCAGATATCCGTTGGTGTCGAGGTTGTAGATGATCCGCTCGGCCATGGCGCGGAGCGGCGCGTCCAATTCGAACCAGCCCAATTGATCGTGGAGATAATCCTGGAGGGTCTGCGGCCGGGCGGTCATGTTCGCCATGGCGTCCATCTTCCGCTCGCCCGCCTCGTCCTGTTCCGCGCGCGAGGGATGGCTCCGCTCCTCGAAGTGGTCGGGCCACTCCTGGTCCATCTTCATCAGGCGCTCGAAGTCGTCCTCGTTGCTGTGCGCCTCGTCAATGACCAGTTCGCGTTCTTCCTCGGTGGGGGCGTCCGGGGGCGGCTCGTCGGCCGCCTCGACCGGCTCGGCGGGCAGGTCCGGGTCGTTCTCCAGCAAATCGAGGACCGGGTTCTCCTCGATCTCCTGCTCGATCCGCTCTTCCAGGGCGAGGATCGGCAGTTGCAGAATCTCCATCGACTGGATCATCCGCGGCGCGAGCACCTGCTTCTGCAACAGTCGAAGGTCTTGTCCGAGGGATAAACGCATAGAGCTAAGTCGCGTTGCACGTGGCCGGGGGAGTAAACGAAGAGAATCCAAAATGCAAAATGCAAAGTGCAAAGTGCAAAATCGCCGGGGGACAGGCGCCCGCGCCACGTCCCGCGTCGCCGCGGTCGCGGCAGCGGCGTCTTTCATTTTTCATTTTGCACTTTGCACTTTTCATTTTGCATTCCTGCGGCGCATCCATCCGCGCCCTGGCGATTTCCGCCGCCGCCGCCGCTTAAAATTCCTGCCGGCCGCCCAGGGCGTCGCCGAGGATCTCCTTGTTAGCAAATTCTAGCACGCTGCCCGAAGTAATTCCACGCGCCAAACGGGTGATGCGGACGGGAAAATCCCGCAGGAGGTTGGAAATATGCAAGGCCGTCCCGTCGCCTTCGACCGTCGGATTCGTCGCCATAATCACCTCGCGAAAGCCGCCGCCGCGGACCCGCTCGACCAGGGCGTCGATGGTCAACTGCTCCGCGCCAATCCCTTCCAGGGGGGCAATTCTGCCCAAAAGCACGTGATACAGCCCGCGGTAGCAGTCCGATTGCTCCAAGGCCATCAAATCCCGCGGTTGTTCGACGACGCAGAGCAGGTCCTGTTCCCGCCGCAGATCGCGGCAGATTTCGCACACCTCCTCTTCCGCCAAATTGTAGCAGTTCTTGCAATAGCGAACGTTTTCCTTGACGTTGCGGATCGCGTCGGCCAGCAAAAGGGCCTCCGCGCGGCTGACCCGCAAGACGTAGTAGGTCAGCCGCTCGGCCGTTTTCTTGCCGATGCCGGGCATCTTCGCGAACTGGTCGATCAGTTCGGTGACGGAGCGGGTGAGTTCGGACATGGGCTATTCCTTTTTCGGCTCCGGCTCGATTTTCGGCTCCGCTTCGATTGCCCCGGCGAACTTTTGCAGCATGTCGTCGAGACCGGGCAGGGGGAGGCCGCCGGTCAAACCCCGCAGCGCCTCGGCGTGGAGTTGCTTCGCTTTCGCCACGGCCTGATTCGTCGCCGCCACGAGCATGTCCTCGACCAGTTCGCGGTCGCCCTGGGCGAAGACGCCGGGATCGATGCGGCAGGCGGTGACTTCCAGCAGGCCGTTGACCTCGATTTCGACCATGCCGCCGCCGGCCGAGCCGCTCGTGCGGCGGTTTTTCATCTCTGCGGACAGTTTTTCCATCTGTCCGCCGATTTGTTGCGCCTGCTTCATCAAGGTCCCGAGATTGGCAAGCCCTTTGAACACGGGATGCTCCTTTTTTTAATCCGCCGGTTCCTCGACGCGGAGCGGCTCGGCTCCGAAAAGTTCGCCCGCCCGGCGGACCATGGGGTTTTTGACCGCCTCCATGAGCCGCTGCTGGGCGGAGACAGCCCGTTTGGCCGGCGCGGCCTCGGCCGCCTCTTCGGTCAGGGTGAATTCCACCGCCACCCGTTGGCCCGTCACCTCGGCCAATGCTTGTTCGAACCGCACCACCTGTTCCGGCCGCTGACACGACGCCTTGGCCACGGAATACGCCGGTTTGAATGCGACCACGAGGCGATTCGGCGGCACGATCTCGACGCGGTCGAACCGCCGCGCCTGCTCGACGACAATGCCGGAAATCCTTTCCAACGCCCGGCTCCAGATTTCCGTCGCCCGCTGGCCGCTCAGCGGGATGGCGGGCTGGGCGGCAGGCGGCGTTGCCTCGGCGGCGGCGGTCGGTTCAACGTTTTTTTTTACAGCCGTCGCCTGCGGCGCAGGGTGGGAGGCCGGCCGCGAAACCGCCGCCGCCCCTTCCGCCAGCGACCCGGCGCGCAACTCGGCGATCAACTCCGACAGATCATCGAGTTCCTCCAAGCAGCACAGTCGCACCAAGGCGAGTTCCGCCAGAATGCGGCCCTGCGTGCTGTAGCGGAGCCGGGCAAGGGTCTGATCGAGAATTTGCATGGCCGCCAAAATGGTCTGCAAACCGAGCCGCTTTCCCGCCGCGGCGATCTGCTGGCTGTTCGTCCCCGAGGCATACAGGAACGCGTCCGTCGCGCAGCCGGCCGCGGCGGCCATGCAATCGCGGAAATAGCCGAGGAGTTGTTCGAGGAGTTGGCCGACGTCGACGCCCTCGCCCAGGGCGGCGTCCAATTGGGCCAACGCGGCCGCCGCATCGCGGTTGACCACGTGCGCGACGATCGCCGACAGGCTCTCGTCTCCGGCGGTCCCCAGCATCCGTGGACGTCGGCCACTGCAATCCGCTCGGGGGCAAAGGCCAGAAGCTGCTCCAGCAGCGATTGGCTGTCGCGCATCGAGCCGGCCGCCCGCCGGGCGAGCACCTCCAGCGCCTCGGGCTCGGCCTCGACCCCCTCGGCCTTGGCGATCTGCCGCAACCGTTCGAAGATCGCCCGGGTGGAAATGCCGGCAAAATCGAATCGCTGGCAGCGAGAGAGAATCGTGACGGGGATTTTTGTCGCTTCCGTCGTGCAAAATATGAACTTCACATGTTCCGGCGGCTCTTCCAACGTCTTCAGCAAGGCGTTGAATGCCTCGCGCGTGAGCATGTGGACTTCGTCGATGATGTAAATCTTGAATCGCGACCGGCTCGGCCGCACGTTGACGTTTTGCCGCAACTGGCGGATCTCGTCGATGCCGCGGTTGCTGGCCCCGTCGATCTCCAGCACATCGACGTCGTCGCCGGAGCTGATGCTTTGACAGATGTCGCACTGGTTGCACGGCACGGCGGCGGGGCCATGCTCGCAATTGAGCGCCTTGGCCAAGATTCGCGCCGCGGAAGTCTTGCCCACCCCCCGAGCGCCGGTGAACAAGTACGCGTGGCCGACCCGCTGCGTGGAAATCGCATTCGACAGGGCCTGGGCGACGTGTTCCTGGCCGAGCAGTTCCGCGAACGTCTGGGGGCGATACCGCCGGGCCACGACCACGTACTGCCGCGTCGGGCTGTTGGGGGCCAGGGACGTTTCGAGGGTAGAAGAATCAGACATTGGAGGCATCGGTTTCCGATGAGAGACCCACCGCACCTGGGGCGAACTGCTTATGGCTGCTGACTTTCGTCCCTGACCAGGTTCACAGGACCCCATTACGGGGGCCTCTCATCGGAGACCGATGGCACGCGCGATCCCAACCACCTCTTCTTTGTACGCTTTCCGCTGCCGGCAGTAAAGGGGGCGACGAAAGGATGAAGGATGAAGGAAGAAGGATGAAAAGATTCGGCACGAAAGAGCGAAGGCGATGACGCGGCCGCACCAAATCACACGAACGCCCCCCTAAATGGGAATTGATTGTTGGAGTCACTTACCGTTGATTCGTTTATCGTTTATCTTTCATTGCGCCGTCGTTTTTCATCCTTCACCCTTCATTCGTTATGCTCAACGTCGCCGGCCGACTGCCCGCTGTCGCCAAAACCATGCCCGACGCACTCGCCATCGTCGAGCCGCGGGGCTATGGCGGCGATTGTGAGCGACTCTATCGCCGCGTCACCTTCGCCCAACTCGACCAGGACAGCGACCGGATCGCCCATGGACTCCGCGAAATGGGGGTCCCAAAGGGTGCCCGGTTGGTCCTGCTCGTCCGGCCGGGCATCGACTTCATCTCCCTGGCCTTCGCCATCCTCAAGGCCGGGGCCGTAGCGATCCTCATCGACCCGGGCATGGGGATAGGCAACATGATCGAGCGTTTGGCCGAGGCCGAGCCGGAGGGATTTGTCGCCATTCCCATCGTCCAGGCGGTGCGGACACTTCGGCGAAGACGATTCCCCAAGGCCCGCTGGAACGTGACCGTCGGGCGGCGATGGTTTTGGGGGGGCGCGACGCTTGCTCGCTTGCGCGGCGGGCGATGGTCCGGCAGCGCGGTTGCCGCCACCACGGCCGACGATCCGGCGGCGGTGATCTTCACCACCGGCAGCACCGGTCCGGCCAAGGGCGTCCTTTACCGCCACGGCAATTTCGACGCCCAGGTCGAGCAGATTCGCGACTTTTATCGGATTCAGCCCGGCGAGATCGATCTGGCCTGCTTTCCGTTTTTTGGATTGTTCAATTGCCTCATGGGCGTGACGGCGGTGATTCCGGACATGGACTCCACGCGGCCGGCCCGGGTCGATCCGGCGAAGATCGTCGCGGCGATCGACGATTGGCACGTGACGCAGACGTTCGGTTCGCCGGCGGTTTGGAACCGCGTCGGCCGCTGGTGTCAGGAGCGGGGGGTTCGCTTGCCGACGGTGCGGCGGGTGCTGTCGGCGGGCGCGCCGGTGGCGGCCGAGGTGCTGCGGCAGATGGCCGGGTGCATCCACGCCGAGGGCGAGGTCCACACGCCCTATGGGGCCACCGAGGCCCTGCCGGTCGCTTCGATTTCCTCCCGCGAAGTGCTCGCCGAGACGGCCCGAAAAACCGGCGGCGGGGCCGGCGTCTGCGTCGGACGCCGCTTTCCCGGCATCCAATGGAAAGTGATTCGCATTGTCGACGGCCCGATCGCTTCGCTCGCCGATATCGAGGAACTTGTCCCGGGCGAGATTGGCGAGTTGATCGTCAGCGGCCCGCAGGTCACGCGAGAGTACGTCACCCGCGTCGAGGCCAACGCCTTGGCGAAGATTTTGGGCCTCGCGAGCGAAGTCTGGCATCGCATGGGCGACGCCGGTTATTTCGACGAGCGCGCGCGGTTTTGGTTTTGCGGCCGCGTCGCCCATCGCGTGCTGACGGCGGCCGGGCCGATGTATCCGGTCTGCTGCGAAGCGATCTTCAACCAGCACGCGGACGTGTTCCGCAGCGCCCTGGTGGGCGTCGGCCCGGCCGGCCGGCAGCGGCCCGTCATGATTCTGGAGCCGAAGCCCGGCCGTATGCCGAGCGGGCAAGCCCAAGCGGCCTGGCTGGATGAGATTCGGCGTTTGGGGCGGGCGAATCCGCTGACGGCCGCGATCGACGATTTCCTCATCCATCCCGCCTTTCCCGTGGACATTCGCCACAACGCGAAGATCTTTCGCGAAAAGTTGGCCGTCTGGGCGGGGGGGCAGAAGGGATTAGGGATGAGGGATTAGGGATTAGGGATTGGGGATTGGCGGGCCCGCACGCACTCGCTTGCGGTTTCGCGAGGCCGGCTTGGCGGTCGCTTCAGCCTCGTCCGACAAATTCTTCGACGAGCGGCGCGATCCGCTCGTGGGCGTCCTCGACGACGTAATGCCCGGCGTCGGCCAGTCGATGCACTTCCGCCGCGGGAAAGAACTCGCGAAAGCGCTCGAGAAACTCCGGGCCGAAACACCAGTCGCGCATCCCCCAAATCAAACAGACCGGCTTCCGGCGAAACTGCGACAGACCGGCCTCAATGTCGGCCAGCGCGGCGTAGCTGGGATGCCGCGGGCCGAGGGGGATGTCCTTGACAAACCCTTCCACGGCGACGCGATTCCGCCAGGAGTCGTACGGCGCCGCCAGGCCGGCGCAGGACCGCCGGCGTCAGCCGCTCGCGATGCTCGACCGCCAACCGCAGCGCCGCGCGAACGAACAGGTTCATGCCGCGAATGCCCACGGTGCCCAGCAGCGGCAGGTGGCAAAGGCGAATCAACGGCGGGCAGTGCCGGGCGCGAAAGGCGGCCGTGTTCATGAGCACGAAGCGGGCGAAGCGTTCCGGCCGGGCGACCGCCGCGCCCATGCCGATGGCCCCGCCCCAGTCGTGCGCCACCAGGGTGATCTGCCGCAAGTCCAATCGCTCGATCAATTGCACCAGGTCCGCCACTCGCTGGGCCAGACGATAGGAATACGCCCCCGCCGCCGGCTTGTCCGACATGCCGCAGCCGATGTGGTCGGGCACGACGAGGCGATATTGCCCCCGCAGGGCGAGCACGAGGTTGCGCCAGTAAAACGACCAGGTCGGATTGCCGTGGACCAACAGCAGCGTCGGCCCGACGCCTTCGTCCAAAAAATGACAGCGATGCCCGCCGAGCACGATTTCGTGCCTTGCGAAGGGATAGAGCGGGCGCCAATCGACGTTGGAGGACATAGGTCCATTGTATGCGGAATGCGATGCCGGATGAAGCGGCGAGACAAGCGGGATCAACCCAGCAACTCCACCCCGCATCCACCCCCCTGCGGCAGAATGACGCGGCCGCGGTCGATCCGCGCGCCGACGGCCACGTCGTTGGCCAGGAGCAGGGCCCCGTCGAGATCGGCGTAATCCACCAACGGCAGGAGTTGGGCGGCGGCGGAAATGTTCACCGTCGATTCCGTGAAACAGCCGATCATCGCCTTCAAGCCCAGTTGCCGCGCGCGGTCGATCATCCGCCGCGCGGCGCGAGGCCGCCGCACTTGGCCAACTTGACGTTCACCCCGTGAAAACAGCCGGCGCAACGCTCCACGTCGGCCAACGTGCGGCAGCTTTCGTCGGCCACAAGCGGCAAGGGCGAGTGGGCGAAGAGCTTTTGCATGTCGTCCCATTGCGCCGGCGGAAGCGGCTGCTCGATCAATTCGACGCCCAGCGCGGCCAGCGACGACGCTTTCGCAAGGGTTTCTGCGGCCGTCCAGCCGCAGTTGACGTCCACGCGAAAGGCCGCGTCGGTCGAGCGGCGAAGCGCGGCGACGATTTCCACGTCCTGCGGTCCGCCGAGCTTGATTTTGTACACGGGAAAGCCCGGCATCTCGGCGAGCTTCGACAGCATCCCATCCAGCGAGTCGATGCCGATGGTGTAATCGCTCGGCGGGAGGCGGTCCAGCGACAGGCCCCAGAGCTTCCAAAGCGGCTGCCCTCGCAGCTTGCCCCAGAGATCGTGGGCCGCCACGTTGAGGGGCGCATCGGGCGAAAGGGGCGTTGTCCAAGTCGGGACCGACTTGCTCCATAAAATTGGTCGGATCGTCGAGCCTTGAAGCTTCGACCCATGTCCGCGATCCCTCGAGAGTTGAAAACGTGTCGGCCGCGGCGGTGCCGTAATAGGACGACTGCGGGGCCTCGCCGTAACCGTGGACGCCGTCTTGCTCCAACTCCGCCACGATCGTTGTTTGCCCAAGACTCGCCCCGCGCGAGAGCACGAAAGGGTGTCGCGTTCGCAGATCGAATCGGTGGAGCGTGAGTTTCATTGGTCCCCCTCTCCCTTTGGGAGAGGGTAGGGGTGAGGGGATGTTCGGTAAGGCGTTTCACTCTCGCGGGCCGACGTTTGCACTGGGCTCCCCTCACCCTAACCCTCTCCCGAAGGGAGAGGGGACCGGCAACGGAACTTCAACGCCGCCTGCACCAGTTTGTCGGGGCCCTGGCGGATCACATCGCAGGCCGGCAGGCCCAGCGACGCCTCAACGCGGGCGCACTCGCCGGCCACGTCGGCGTCGCGGGGGAATCGCTGCCCATTGACCGCCACGCCGATCACGCGGCAGGGGTGCATCAGGTTGGCCGCCGCCTCGTAGAACTCGACCACTTTGGCCAGCGGCGGCAAGGCGACGCTTTCCATGCCGGCCACGGCCGTCCGGCCCATCTCGTAGCAAAGGATCAGGCCGTGGGGCATCAGTCCGTGGAGCAGGCCGAGCGTCACGCCCGAATAGCGGGGATGAAACAGGCTGCCCTGGCCCTCGACGACGATGGCGTCGTGATGTTGATTGGCGAGAACGAGCTTTTCGGCCGCGCCGGAGACAAAATCGCCGATGACGCGGTCGAT
>CAWBRF010000018.1:0-37453 GCA_963791075.1 uncultured Planctomycetia bacterium | reverse complement strand
GAAACAATGTCAGGCGTGCTCAAGGATGAGCGCGGTGTGCCGATTCGCTTAGGACTAGCGCAACACTTCCAAAGCCGTCAACGGCGAATTGAAGTGCAGCAACCTCATCGGCATTCGCCCCGGTGCTGATCACTCCCGACATGGTGGGGAAAGTCATTGGTCAGTTTGTATCCAGGGAGTGCAAGGAATCACATTGGAAATACAATCCGCGCGACACCCGGGCAACTAGTGGCGCAAGGGAGATCGGCGGCGCTGGTGAACTCGCTGGGTCGAACGAGGCAAACGCAACGTCTCACTGATGAACATTGCACTGATTGCCAAGGCGCTGGGCGTACCGGTTTCCGGGCTAATGGACGGACTGTGAGCAAAAGGCGGGCCCGATGCGGCCAGCCGATGGACGACCAGGGAGAATGCCGTGCTTGACTCGATCCCAAGGGCTTTGCGGGACCACTACCGCTTCGAGGAGCGGGAGCACGCTTGCTCGATTCTTGCGGGTGACTTTGCCAGCGAGTGGAAAGACCTGCTCGACTGCCTCGCAGCCTTCACTTTGCGCGAGAGCTTCATCACGAAAGGCGGCGGCGGCCGGTCCGAAATTCCGCAGGCGCTGGACGGCTTCCTGAAGGGGCGCGGCTGGTCAAAGAAGCGGTTTGACATCAAAGTCATAGTGGACGGCCAGTCCTACCCGACCCCCACCCACGAAATCGACAACTTCAAGAATCGCGTTGGCGTCGAGGTTGAGTGGAACAACAAGACGGAGTTCTATGACCGCGACCTCAACAATTTCCGCCTCCTGCACCAGCTCCACGTGCTCTCGGTAGGCGTCATTATCACGCGAGTCTCGGAATTACAAGTAGTCTTCGACGCGTTGGGCATTGGCAAGAAGTACGGCCCGTCAACCACGCACTGGAACAAGCTCATTCCCAAAGTAAACGGTGGCGGGGCTGGCGGCTGCCCGCTGCTGCTCGTCGGACTCGGCGAGGCTTGCTACGATTGCCATTCGTAGAGCCGGTGTAGGCCGGATAATCCGGCCGTTGGTAGCTGTCAACCTGATCGCCCCAGGTTGTCCACCCTTCGATGCGTTCGCGCGAATAACTCCAAATACGGCCCAGGGCTGCACGCCTCGACGATCTTGTAGACTTCCTCCGGCTTGCGGGAGTGCTCTCGCTTGCGGGTGGTCAGCAGGTTGACTTGCGTGCGTCCCGGCTTTAGGGTCCGCAGGCGGCCCCTTATGCCAAAGAGCAACAACTCCGTCACATTGCGGAAGTAGAAGCCCACCCCACGGCCGTCCGGCCCGCCATCCTTGCGCACCTTGCACCAAACGATGTTGGTCTTGTACTCGAAGCCCCAAGCCTCCATCACTTCCAGACCCCATGCCAACAGGGCGTTCGGCACCCACAGATACAGGTGGCTTGGGTTGCGGGCGTGGGCCGCCACGGGCAAGGACTTGATCTCTTCGACGGTCAGCGTCCGGTAGCGATGCAACCGCCGATGTTCTGGGGCCATCTTCCCGGTCCGATTTGCGAACCGCCATGGCGGGTCAGCCAAGATCGTCGAAAACGTGTCTGCAAGCCCCAGTCCTGGCAGTCCTTCCATGCGCCCCTCCTGCTGGCAGTATATCCAATCGCCGCTTACTATGGAACGGGTTGTCCCGTGGCGGCGTGCCCCCGTCAAGTCCGCCCATCTTGACGGCCGAAAGCAAGATAGGCCCAGGCAGTTTCCGTTAGGGAGGTAAACGGCCGTAGGGTGGGTCGAGCGCAGCGAGCCCCACCTTTCAGCATTCGGCCGCATCATGGTGGGGCTCGCTGCGCTCGACCCACCCTACACGGGGCAATATGGCCTTTTCCTTCCGCAAACCGAGCCGTCCCAAGCCGCCGACCGCCAAAAGCTCGGCCGAGACGTGGATCGACGCATTCACGACCTACGCCGCGGGCGAATGCCACTTGGCCGAAAACACCGTCGCCGCCTATCGCCGCGACCTGCGGCGGTTCTTCACTGGCTCGAAGGACGCAGCGTGCCGGCCTTGTCGATCCGCGAACTGGCCGACTATGCCGCCTGGCTGCACGGCCAAGACCTCGCCCCGGCGAGCATCGCCCGGCACCTCGTCACGCTGAAGGTCTTTTTCCGTTATCTGCAACTGGAAGGCGTGATTGCGGACAATGTTGCCGAGTTGCTCGGCAGCCAGAAGCTCTGGCAGCGCGTTCCCAAAGTGCTCAGCCCGCAACAGGTCGATCGCTTGTTCCAATGCTCCGCACGACGGCGATCCTTATTGGCGGCGGGACCGGGCGATGTTGGAGATGCTCTACGCCACCGGATGCCGGGCGTCGGAGCTGTCGAACTTGCGGCTGTGCGACATGCGGCTGGAGGAGGGCTATTGCGTCTGTCGCGGCAAGGGCGACAAGCAGCGGATTGTGCCCGTCGGCGGCCGGGCCGTCGCGGCGTTCCGCGCCTACCTCGAACACGAACGCGGCCACTTGGCGGCGAAGCGGTCGCCGGCGGGCGAGTGGGCCCTGCTTTCCTATCGCGGGTTGCGTCTGCGCCGCGAGCGGATTTGGGAGCTGTTGAAGCGATACGCCCAGCGCGTCGGGGCCCCGGCGGACATCAGCCCGCACACCTTGCGGCACAGCTTTGCCACGCACATGGTCGGCGGCGGGGCGGATCTTCGCCAGGTGCAAGAGATGCTCGGCCACGCGAGCATCGCGACGACGCAGATTTACACGCACGTCGACGCCGCCCGGCTGAAGGCGGTGCATCGAAAGTTTCATCCCCGGGCGTGAGCGTTCGCCGCGGCCGCCTCATTGCGCCTGTTTGGCCCAGGGGCTGTTGGGATATTCCCTCAGGAGCTTTTGCTTGCAGGCGCCGGCGTGGTCGGGCTTGTGAAGTTCGCCGAAGACGGCGATCAGGTTCGCCAGGGCCTCGGCATGAAGGTCCGGCACGCTGTCATAAATGGCGTCGACGTGGAGGAAGGCCAGCAGGGCCTCCTTCGGGCGGTTCGCCCGACGCAAGGCGATTCCCAGCGTGACGTAGGCGTCCGCCATCAGGACTTTATCGTTGGCGTCGGCCTTGGCGACGATGTCTTGCGCGATGCGGACGGCCTCGTCGCTTCGTTTCGTCGCCGCAAGGCAGCGGGCCTTGCCGAGCCTGGCAACGGTGCGCTGCGACTCGGCCTGCTCGCTGCTGGAGTCGTTGCCGAGCACTTCCTCGAACGCCTTGAGTGCCTCGTCGGGTTTCGACTGCGCCAACAGCGCACGGCCCAGCCCGATGCCGGCCCGCATCTTGAAGTCCTCGAAGGGCGAATTGGCGAGTTCGGAATAGTATTTCTGCGCGGCCGGATACGCGCCCTTGGCGACCAGCAGGTCGCCGACCCATTGGTTGGCCTCGAAGTGATGGATGCTGTTGGGATGACTCTTCACGAAGGCGGCCATGAGCCGCCCGGCGTCGGCGATCTCGCCGTTGCCGCCCAGGGCCAGTTGGGCGGCGAAGAGGGCTTTGTAGAAATCGATTTCGGCGGCGATCTCCGGCCGCTTGGCATCCGCCGCATTGACTTTCTCCAAGGTCTCCGCGGCCTTTTCGTACTCTCCTTCTTGAGCTTCCGTCCGCGCCCTGCCCAGCGCCGCCGGCTCGTCTTCGAAGCCGATGAACTCGATCTCATTGACCGGGATCTTCTTCACGGTTGCGCTGGCGCCGCCGGTTTCGAATTCGACCGCCGTGGCGGACGTGCTGATGATCTGGCCGTGGAGGGGAGCGGGTTTCTTCTTGTATTTCACCGTGTCGGCCGAAGAGATCGTTCCCGCGGCCACCACGGCGACGGCTGCAAGGAGGACGCCAAACCGCTTCATAAGTCTCTCCAAAAAGAAGACATTAGTCGTTCCGTAATTTGCGAATGGTTGTCAACAACGCATCATACTTATCGTACCATGACTTGCCGCCCATGTCCGGGCAAAGCCGAGCGACGGTCAAAATATCCTCCTCTGCGCGGGAGAGCAACTCCGCCCGCTCCTGGGGGGCGTCGGCCGCCAGCGCCAAGCGGCAGTGACAGAGGGCGAGGTTGTAGCGGGCCTCGCAGAATGCGCCGCGGAATTCGGCCTCCCCGGCCAGCCGGCGGGCGATCTCCCCCCACCCCCAGATTTCTGGGTGTTTCCTGCTCCCGGCAATCGCCAGGAGGAGACAATTCGGCTTCTCCGCCCCCCAAGATTGATAGGTATACGCGGCCTCGATCTGGGCGTCAACCATGGCCGGATGCCCCTGGAGCAGCCCAACCAGGAGCTTCAGCGCGGCATCGCGATCCCCCGAACGGCGGAGACACCCCGCCCAGCGAATTTTCATCGCCGCGACGGCGTCCGCGTGGGGGGCGAATTTCTGCTCCGTATCACACCGCTTGAAGGCCCGGCGATAGATCTCCGCCGCCTGCCGCCAGCACTCGACGGCCTTTTCCGGCGGCTTTTCCGCCGCCAACGGGCTTTCGTCGTCAGCCGCGTCGGTCGCGGCGGCCGCAAGCGCCGCGTAGGCTTCCGCCGCCCAGGCCAAGGAGAAGAAGGTATTTCCTTGCGGCCGGTCCGTCGCCTGCCAGAGAAAGCGGCCGAACGAAGCGCGGACCTCCGCCGCTTCGGTCGTCCGCCCCTGCCGACGGAGCCGCTCGAGCCATTGCGTCAGTTCGTCTCCTGTGCGGAGGATCGCCTGAATCGCCCGGCTTGTGGACTGGCGGTCCTGAGGATTGGCGGGTTCGATTTTGCCCAGCGCCGCCTCGGCGTCCTGCCACCGCTGGGCGGCGACATAAACGAGCAACGAATCGCCGGCCAACTCCTCGCGGCGCTGGCGCGATGCCGCTTTTTCCTCTTGCAGCCAAGCGGCAGCCTTCTCCGGTCGTCCGGCAGCCAGTTCAAGCCGGGCCAAGTCCAAGATCGATGCGGCCACGGCCGGCGGCGCCGCCCCGCCGGCTTGCCGCTTCGCGCCCTCCACGCCCGCTGCGAGCCGCTTCCGGGCTTGATCGAGGAGTTGATCCAGTTCGCCTTGGGGAGGACGTTCGTTGGCGGGCAAACGCCACGCCTCGACCCAAGCCTGCCACATCGCCCGGCCCAGGGCCGATTCGGCCTCGCTCCGCCGCGGAGAGGCGTGCGGGATGTGCTCAAGACATGCGGCGGCCTTCTCCAGCCGGCCGTCGGCAATCGCGTCTTGCAGCAGGACGAGCCAGGCGTCGGCCGCCTCGGGCTCGCCTTCCCAGCGCTCGGCGATCAAGCGGGCGACGGCCAGCATTCGCCTCTTCGCCGCCTGACGCTGCCGCTCGTCGGCGGCCTGGTTGAAAAGCGAAGCGTCGGCGGCCATCGCCACGGCGGCCGCCTGCCGCGCCTTCGGATGATCGGGGTCCTGCCGGGCCACGTCCTCGCCCAACTCCGCCGCCTCGCGGAGCTTGCCCTCTTTGTAGTCGAGATACGCCAACTCGTAGTCCAGCGAAAGGAGGTCTTCCATCGGCACGTTGTCGTCGCGCAGGCTCGATCGCCCGCGTGCAGGCGCGGGCCGCCTCCCGCCGGGCGACGATACGCTGCGGACTCTCCGCCCGCCCTTTGACCGGCTTCTCTTCGTCTTCGGCCAGGGCGAGCCGTTCCAGGGCGGCGGAGGCTTGCTCGCGGGCGTCGGCAAACGTGGTCGGCGGCGGGAGCTTCGCCGCCGGGACGCCCAACAAGGGATCGGACAACCGGGCTTTCGCCTTCGCCTGATAGGGGCCGGCCAGCGCGGCCGCGGCGGCAAACGCCTCCTGCGCCGTGTGCAGGCATTCTCTCCGCAAGGCCGCTTGCTCCCGGTCGGCGGCGCTGAGGCTCCGCGCGTATTGCAAGGCCGCCTCGCCGGCAAGATAGCGGATGGCGGGGACCAGCCCGTCGGACGATCGGCCCACGGCCGACGGCGTCGCCTGCCACGCCTTGTAAATCGCCAGCGCCTCGCGCTGCTTTCCCACGGCCGGCAAGAGGCTCGTCTCCAAGGCTGCCAGCGTCGTTTGGTTTTTCAGCGCGGCCAGGGCCTCGGGTTCGTCGGGCTGGGTCAAGAGTTCGACGAAGACGGCCATTGCCGCATCGGTCTGGCCCAATTCCTTCCAGCAGCGGGCCTGGCCGAGGCGGGCGTACAGGCCGGCCAGATCGCTGTGGTGATTGTCGAAAATCGTTCCGTATTGCTTCGCCGCCTCCGCGAGGTTCGCCTTGTTCTCCGCTTCGCCGGGCGGATAGGTCCGGGCGATCTCCATCGCCGCGCCGGCCAGCGCCAATTGCGTCTCGAGCAGGCTTCGCCGCAGTTCGTCCCGCTCCTGGACCATCTGCCTGTTTTTCGGGTCGATAAATCGCGGCAGCTTGTGCAAAGCCGCGTCGAGTTGCGCGGTTGGCGGCGAGGATGGTCTCCGCCTGGCGGCACAAGGCCCTGGCCGCGTCCATCCGCTGTTGGCGTCGCCGCTCGGCGGGGTCGAGCAGGCCGGCCTGCTCCATCTTCTGTCGGCCTTGTTCCAAGAGTTTTTCCGCCCGTTGGAATTCTTCGCCGCCGGGCCAGGCGTCGGCGGCATGGCACAGTCGCGCCGCCGCGCCGCCGCACGCCATGCTTCCCGCCAGCAGCCAAGAGAGGAAACGATTCATCGCAGCAGCTACTTTCGCCGGCCATGCGGCGCCGCGGGCTTCGCCCGCATCGCCTTCTCGACCAGAGCGACAAAGTCCGCAAACGCCGGCCGCCGCGAGAGGCGGCTATCGACCTGGGCGGACAGGTCCCTCACCCGGCTCAAGGCGACGGCTGTCCGCGGCGTCCGCACAAAGGGCGAGCGACGCAAAATTTCCGCGGTTTGGGCGACCAGGGCAGCGAATTGCAGCGACGGGGCCGTCTGGCTGAAGATGCCGGCAAATTGTTTCTGCGCGATCCGCTCGACCGCCCGGCGCCGTCCCTCCGGCCGCGGCCGATCGCCGTCGTACCAGGTCAATTCCGCTTGGGCGATGTCCACGGAAGCGGCGGACTGCGTGCCCGTCTGCAAAACAGCGGGGGCCAAGCGAAGCTCGTACAAGACGGTCGCCGACTGTCCCTGGTGAAAATCGGCCTGGGGATGTTCGGGCAACAGCCCGGCCAGGGCCTTTGCCTCGTGGCCCAGCAGGCGATATTCCAGCACTGCCTTGGGATTGAAGGCCATGCGGAGCAGGGCATCGCGGGCGACGATCTGCGGCTGGCCGGAGGCGATTTCTTCCAGGTCCCAGCGAATGCCGTCGGCGTTGCCGGCCGTGTGGACCGCGCCGCGGCCGGCCTCGGCCAGAATGGCCAACTCCGCATCGCCCTGCTTCTGCTGGCTCAGATCGACGATGTGCAGGGGGATGCCGCGGGCGGCGGCCGACGACGCTCGCCGGGCGACATGTTCGGCCGACTCCGGCGAGAGGTCCAACATGCCGTCGGTCAAAACGACGACGCGGACGGCGGGACGACCCTTGCCCGATTCCCGCTCCGCCACGCCGTATGCCTTGCCGAGCCCGGCGGAGACATTCGTCGGACCTTCGGCTGCGAGTGAGCGGACGGCGGCGGCGAATTGATCAATTTCGTCCCGGCCGACGTCCTCGATCAACAGCCGGGCATCGTCGCTGAACGACACCAGCGAGAGGCGATCGCCGGGATTGAGCCCCGGGCTCCACTCGATCAAGGCGCGGCGAATCATCTCGATCCGTCCGCCCCAACTCATGCTCGCGGAAGCATCCACGGCAAAAACGATGTGGACCGGCGGATGCGGCGCCCGGGGAATCTCCCTCGCCTGCACGCCCACTTGCAAGAGCCAAAATCCCTCGCCGCCAAAAGGCGACGGTCCGCCCGTCATCGTGATGCCCAAGGCCTGCTGCGTTGGGTGGGGGAAGTCGTAGTTCATCGCCGCGAGGAAATCTTCCGTTCGCACTTCATCCGGCGGCGGCAACTCCTTGTCCTCCAGGCATCGCCGCGTCAACTCGAAGCTGCTCCCGTCTCCGCCCAGCGGGGCGACAATCGACTGCAACCGCGGATCGGCCGCCGGCGAAACAAACGGATGAAAGCCGTAACGGGCGAGGAAGAAATAGTTCGACCCCGGCGCCAGCGGCCAGTCGATGCCGCGACGAATCAATCCCGTCGGCTTCTTCGGCTCCGGCAATTCCTCCAGCGGCGCTCCCCCGAGGATGTTCGGCGAACGGTAGATCTCGATGTCCTTGAGCGGATCGACGTCTTTCGGGAACAACGGCGCCTTCTCGGCCACGCCCTTCGCGTCGCGCGAGAATCGCACGTCCGGCACGACGGCCTGCCATGGCGCCGCCTCCGCCGGCGCCGCCGTCTGGGCCGCCAGCGAACTTTGCAGCTTGTCGTCCCGCGGCGTCGCGTTGCTGGCGAGCGACGGCGTTAAAGGGGCGGGCGATGGGAGGCCGTGCTCCGGTCCCTTGCGAAACATCGCGTACCATCCGACGACGGCGAACAACACCGCCGCCGCCGCCGCCCATTGCGTCAACCAAACGAATTGTTTCCGCCGCCGCAATCGCCGCCGCCACGGAGTCGCCAGGCTGACCGGCATCGGCACGTCGCGCAGAGCGGCGTCCAATCCCTCGTCGTCGCCCAACGGGATCGCCCGCAAGGTTTTTTCGAGTCCGCGGGAATGGCGACATTGCGGAGGATGTCGTCGATGTCCTCGTCCTCGGCAAGGGGGATCGCCCGCAAAGTCTCTTGCATTCGCGCGGGAATGGGCACGTCGCGGAGGACTGCATCGAGCCCGTCGTCGTCGGCCAGGGCGGTCTTGCGCAGTCGTTCCACCAACCCTTCCGGCAGCGGAACGGCGCGCAAACGGGCGTCGATGTTGGGATCGTGCGGTTGCATAAAGGTCAAGACGGCAAAGGAGAAAGAAGTTAGGAGTTAGGAGTTGGCAATGCGGACTATTTGTTCTCCCAACTCCTGTCTTCTGGCTCCTCTCTTCTAACTCCTAACTTCTATCTCCTCTCTCCTATCGTTGCCAGGAGGCGCTCGCGCAACTGTTTTCTCGCGCGGCTGACCCGCGACAGCACCGTGCCCAAGGGGATCTGGAGCATGTCGGCGGCCTCTTGATGGGTCAATTCGGCGACAACGACCAGCAGCAGGGTCTCGCGGAGGTCCTGGGGCAAGTGATCGAGGGCCTGTTGCATTTCGTCGGTAAAATCGTCGCGCAAGGGGTCGTCGCCGGGGACTCCGACGTCGAGGTTTTGGTTGCCGGCGAACACGGCCGGCGGGGCCGGCTTTCGCCAATGGTCCACGACCCGCCGCCGCAGGATCGCCACGATCCACGCCCGGGGGTCCGTCCGCTTGAAACGACGCCCGGCTCTTCCACGCCGAGCGGAATGTCTCTTGCACAAGGTCTTCGGCCTCGTGGCTGTC
Source organism: uncultured Planctomycetia bacterium (assembly GCA_963791075.1). Lineage (GTDB taxonomy): Bacteria > Planctomycetota > Planctomycetia > Pirellulales > Thermoguttaceae > CAWBRF01. The sequence continues at coordinate 28,093 of CAWBRF010000018.1, read as the reverse complement.
GCCGACCATGCGATAGGCCATGCGATACAAGGCCGGCCCGTGGTCCGAGACCATCTGATTAAAATCCGCCAGCGTCAGCGACAAGGCTGCTTCTCCCGCGTCTTGCGCGTTGGTAGGGACCGGCCGGCGTTCTCTCATTCGCACGGCGGCCGGCAAGTTATTCCCCGCGCCTCCAGTTTACCGCAAGACTGGCCACCGCCGCCACGCCATACCCCTCAGTCGAGTGGAATCTCTTTTTGTCGGGCCGTCTTGTTTTTGTCCGGCTTTGTGGCAGAATGGGTCCTTGCCAAACCCAGAAAGGAAAACGCTATGAGGCGGCCAAAAATCACGATCGTCGGGGCGGGCAACGTCGGCGCAACCACCGCACATTGGTGCGCGGCCGCCGAATTGGGCGACATCGTCCTCCTCGACATCCCGCAAACGGAAAACATGCCCAAGGGAAAGGCCCTCGACCTCTTCCAGGCGTCGCCCATCGTCGGCTTCGACGCGTCGATCGTCGGCACGACCAACTACGACGACACGGCCAACAGCGACGTTGTCGTCATCACCGCCGGCATTCCCCGCAAGCCAGGCATGAGCCGCGACGACCTCCTGGCCACGAACGCGCGGATCGTCGCCGCCGTCGCCGAACAAGTAAAAGGCACGAGCCCCGAGGCGATCGTCATCGTCGTGAGCAATCCCCTGGACGCGATGGTGCAGCGGGCGTTGCAAGCGACCGGCTTTCCGCCGCGTCGGGTCATCGGGCAGGCGGGCGTGCTCGATACGGCCCGATTCCGGGCGTTTATCGCCCTGGAACTCGGCGTCAGCGTCGAAGACGTGTCGGCCATGCTCCTGGGCGGACACGGCGACACGATGGTCCCGCTGCCCAGTTGCTCGTCGGTCGGCGGCATCCCGGTGACGCAATTGATCCCGCCGGATCGGCTGGCGGCAATCATTCAGCGGACGCGGGACGGCGGGGCGGAGATCGTTTCCCTGCTGAAGACCGGCAGCGCCTATTACGCCCCCGCGGCGGCGACGGCGCAAATGGTCGAGGCGGTCGTCCGCGACAAGAAGCGGCTCCTGCCCTGCGCGGCGTATTGCGACCGCGAGTACGGCGTGGGCGGGTATTACGTCGGCGTGCCGGTCGTCCTCGGCGCCGCCGGCGTCGAGCGGATCATCGAGCTTCCCTTGGCCGGCGACGAGCGGGCGGCCTTCCAAAAGAGCGTCGCGGCGGTCAAGGGGCTGGTCGAAGCGATGGCCCGATTGGCTGGCTGAACTGGCCTGCGCGGCGGTAGTTTTTGGGCAAAAATGGGGGGAAAAGCTTGCCCCATGGCCGCAGCTTGACAGTGCCCCCCGGGGTGAATATCATCAGAAGTATGAGCATATGGAACAAAGTTCTGCTTGGCCTCATCGCCGCCGCCCTTTTGCCGTTTTTTTACCTCGCGGCGCGGGCGCTGAAGACCCAACAATATTGGGAGGCGCAAGCGAAGCAGTGCGAGAAAAACCTGAAGGACGCCGACGAACAGAACCGCAAGCTGGTCGAGGCGGACAAGCTTCCCAACGGCAACCTCGGCACGGACGCCGCCCGCCGCGAGTTGTATAGCGTGTTGATCGGTCGCGGGCGGGTGTGGAACAACTGCGAGCCGGCGAAAGTCGATCGCGCGACCGGCCACGTCAAGTTGAAAACCGATCAGCCGGTCGCCCCAGTCGCCTTCGGCGGCATCGCCCCGCACATGACCCTGCACGCCGTCGAAGAGGCCGACGTCCAGAACGGCGGGCGATACCTCGGCGAGTTCAAGGTCGTCCAGGTAATCGACAAGGAGCGGACGGTGGAGTTGGCCCCGACGCGGAGCCTCGACGCGGACGAGTTGACGCGGCTGGCCAGGAGCAAGGGTCCGTGGACCATGTACGAGGTCATGCCGGTTGACAAGCACGAGCCCTTTGCCGGCTTGAACCCGCAAGAATTGAAGGAACTGCTGCCCGCGAGCAGCTTGGCGGAATATGAAAAGGACGGGCAGGACGCGGCGCCGGGCGATCCCGAAGAAAGGGTCCGCGGCGGAAAGTACGTGCGACGGCTGCGGGACTACGGGGCGATCTACGAGAACGCTCACTTGCAGCGGTCCTTGTTCACCGACGTTTACGAGTCCGCCCTGCGGGATCAGCAGTACATGGACGAGGCGCTGGCCTCCGCCGAGAGCAGGAAAGCGCGGAAAACAAGGAAGTGGCGAAGATGAAGATCGATCTGGCCGCGGTCAAGCGCGAAGCCGACGCCGTTTCCGTCCATCTCGCGGCCGTGAAGCGGAAATTGGCCGCCATCGAAGAAGATGTCGTTGGAAAGATCGCGGCGAACCTGGCCTTGGCCAGGGAAATCGCCAAAACCCAGTTGGACGTTGCGCGGCGCATCGACGACCGGACTCGCTCCATCGCTCGGCGCGCGCCAGGGGCAGGCTAACGGAGTGGGCATCTACGATCGCGATTATTACCGCCAAGAGCGGCCCCGCGCCTGGTTCGCCGCGCCGCAGTCGGCGGTTGTCGTTCTTATCGTTCTGAACGTCGCCGTCTGGGTCCTCGACGGGCTGTTCACCGCCCAGGACCATCGGATCGACGCCCTGCTGGCGGCCCGCGTCGGCACGCTCACCCATCCATGGCTCTGGTGGCAGTTCCTCACCTATGGCTTTGTTCACGCGCCCCTTGGCTCAAGGTTAGGATATTGGCACATCCTCGGCAACATGCTCGGCCTATGGTTCCTCGGCCGCGACATCGAGAATCTCTACGGCCGGGCGGAATTCTACCGGCTCTACGCGGCGATGGTGATCTTCGGCGGAGTGGTCTGGGCGGCGGCGAACATGCTCGACCGCGTGCCGGAGGAAGCCATGTTGATGGGGGCGTCCGGCGCCGTGGCGGGGATCGTCGTCCTCTATGCCCTGAATTTCCCCCACCGCACCCTGCTGCTCTTCTTTGTCATCCCCATGCCCGCCTGGGTCGCCGGAGTGCTCCTCGTCGGTTGGGACATTATGGGGGCGATGGGTCATGGTGAAGCGAACGTCGCTTACGCCGTCCACCTCGGCGGCGCGGGCCTTGCCTTCGCCTATCATCACTGGCGTTGGAACTTCGGCAACTTCCTCCCGCGAGGCTTTCGCTGGCCGCAACTGCGGCGTCGCGACCGCCCGCGCTTGCACCAGCCCCAGGCGGACGACCGCCGCGACGACGACGCCCTGCACGAGGCGGAGGTGGATCGAATCCTGGAAAAGATCCACCGCGAGGGCGAAGGCAGCTTGACGCGAAAAGAGCGGCGCGTCTTGGAATTGGCCAGCCGGGAGTATCAAGATCGCCGCCGACGCGGAAAGGATGAAGGATGAAGGGCGGCTATTCCATCCTCTTCATCCTTCCGCCTTCCTCAAGCATCCTTCTTCCTGGCGTCGGCGCAAGCAACTCGGCGATCATCCCTTGCGCGTCGCTGGCCGTGTTGCAAAGACGTTGCAGCCAGACGGAGCGAAATTGGCCCGTGGAGTCGAAAACTTCCGCGGGAAAACAGGCCAACACGCTGGCGGCGATCCGCGAATTGAGGTCGCCGTTGGGACTGACCGGCGCGAGGCAACGGCAAAACGCCGTCCGCAGCGAGACCAGCGTCATCGCCCAAACGTGACGCCCGCCGGGCCGACGGCTTTGAAACTGCAAATCGCGGCCGAAGTCCCCGGCCCGCTCGGCGTCGAAGGCGAACTCGCCGAAATCGCACTCCCCCGCCAGCCGCCCGAGCAACACGTCCGTCCAGCGCTCGACGCGGCGGCGGAGTTGATTCAGGCGGACGACGGCCGCCAGGTCCACGTTCGGCCCGCGGACTAAGAAGGTCAACACGCGATGTCTCGCTTCGAGGTGTCCGATCAGCACGCTGCGGGCGATGGGTTCGGTTTCCAGCGAGCCGCGGCGGCGGTCGCAGCCGCAGAGCACCGCCGTCCACACTCGCGTGAGCATCTCGCTGACGAGAATCTCCTCCAAGACGCCGCGAACCAGCGGCCACACGGCGCGGCGGGCTTCCGCGTCGCCGGCGGCCGGATCGTTGGCAAAGCTCTTCAGGCTGTGCGCCCAGCGGTCCAGGCGGTACTTCGAATCGGTCCAATACTGTTGCACGGCGCTGGGCGAAAGCCGTTGCACTCCGTCGATCAGCAGCGATCCCTGCGAGGATACGATCGCCGCCATGTCCACAATTTCAGAAGCGTGCATTCGTCATCGCTGTGCGTCAGAAAAGGGCGGGGTCGGGAGAGCCTGAAGGGACGCAGGCTCTCCCGACGCCCGCTTTGCCATGTTGCACTACTCGATGAGCAAACGCGGCGCCGGCCTGCCGATGAGCGGGAATTCGCCGACGGCAGGATGGCTGCAAGTCATGGAGAAAAAAGGAGTTGCGTCCGTTGGCCCAGTTCCGCGGCGACAAGAACAGCGGCCGCCGGCGTTGCGTTTTCGCACCATGCCGTAGCCAGGCAGGGTCGAAGGCGGGGCGGCGATCCAGCGTCAGGCGGACATGACTTCCTCATACAGCTCGACGTAGCGGCCGACCATCGCGGGTGGCCCCGATAGCTTCGCTATCGGGGGGCCGTCAGGTCCAGGAGGCGCGGCTTGGCGTCTTCCGAGCGCCCCGGGGTTTGGATGAAAACCTTGCCCCCCGCGAGCCCTCGCGAAGCGCAGCCCTCACCCTAACCCTCTCCCGGAGGGAGAGGGGACCGGACGGTCGGACATGACTTCCTCATACAGCTCGACGTAGCGGCCGACCATCGCCGCGACGCTGAACTCGTGCCAGGCGCGCTCCTGCCCAGCCCGCCCCAGCCGGCGAGCCAGCGCAGCGTCGTTCAAAATCTGATTCGTAAACCGCGCAAACCCGGCGCGATGTCCCACCGCGGCCAGATACCCGGTCTGATCGGGCACAACGAGGTCGCGGTTGCCGGGAATGTCGCTGGCCACCACAGGCACGCCGGCGGCCATCGCCTCCAGGATCGCGTTGGACTGCCCTTCGTAGCCGCTGGTCGACCAGAGGACGTCGAAGTGCGGCATGAATCGCGGCACGTCGTTGCGGTGCCCGAGAAAGTGCGCCTTGTCACGAATCTCCACTTGGTCGCGAAACCGCTCCAGCCGGCTGCGGTGCGGTCCGTCGCCGAAGATCAGCAGATGGACGTTGTCGCGAATGACTTTCAGCAGGTCGGCCGCCCAGATGGCGTCCTTCACCCGCTTTTGCGGCCACAACCGCCCGACCAGGCCGATCAAGCGGCTGCCCTCGGGCAGGCCCAACTCGGCGAGGATTTGTCCGCGGGTGCAGCAGCTTGGCGCGGCGGGCGGCGCCGTTGGCAATGACGCGAATCTTCTCCGCCGGCAACCCGTGCTCGACGCAGAAGTCGCGCACGCCGGAACTGTTTGCCGCCACTCGGGAGCACAGCCGCGCGATGCGGCGATCGACGGCCAGTTCCGGCCAGCCCTTCCAGAGGTCAACGCAGCGTTGGCCGAGGATTATCCGCCGCAGGTCGCACGACCGCGCCGCCGCGCAGCCGTAGGCGTTGGCTGCAAACATCCACGTGTGGACGAGATCGGGTTGAAGCCGGGCAATCGCGCGGCGCAACCGCCAAAATGCCTGCGGATCGACCCGCCATCGCTTGCCGACGACGGTCACGGGGACGCCCGCACCGCGGAGATCGGCCTCCAGCGGTCCGCCGCGCGCGAGCGCGAAGACGTGGACGTCCAGTCGCCGCTGCGCCAAGCCTTGTGCCAGCAGCGTCATCTGTTTTTCGGCCCCAGCCCGGTCCAGCGAGGGAATGATGTGGAGAATTTTCATCGACTACACGCCCAGGGAACGATCTTGGGAATCTTCAGCGATCGCACGTCTGACGGAACCATGTTACGTGCTGATCGGCCATCGCGGCAAGAGAGAACTCGGCTTCGACCCTGCCGCGGGCCGCGGCGGCGAGCCGGGCGGCCAGATCGCGGTCCGCGCACAGCCGGCCGATGCCCGCCAAAAGGGCGGCGGCGTCGCCCTCGGGAACCAACAGGCCCTCTTGTTGATCGCTCAACACCGAGCGGTTGGCGGCCGTGGCGGCGGCGACGATGGGGAGTTCCGCGGCCATCGCCTCCAGCAGGGTCGCCGGCGAACCGTGCGGCGAAGGGGCGACGAACAAATCGGCGGCGGCGAAGAGATGATCGAGTTGGTCGAAGACGCCGACGGCCGTCGCCCGCCCCGCCAATTGTCGCCGCTCGATCTGCTCCTCGACCTCGCGGCGGCCAGACATCGCCCCCACCAGCCAGAGTTTGGCCCCGGGCCAATGGGCGGCGAAGGTCCGCCAGACGGTCAGCAGGCGGTCGAGTTCCGCGGGCGAGCGATGCGCGCCGATCGCCACGGCCAGCATCGCCCCGTCGGCCAGTTGCAACGCGGCATGGGCGTCGGCGAGGATGTTGCGGGCGGCGGCCTTCGCCAGCGGCGTCCGCGGCGGCGGCAAGGGGACGCCGATGGGAAGATAGACGATGCGATCGCGGGGATATCCGGCGGCTTCGAGTTCCCGCTGGACGGCCCGGCTGGGCGCCGCCACGCCCGCCGCCGTCATGCACTCCCGCTTGATTCGCCGCCCGCACGCGGCGTCGATCTGCCAGAGGCAGTCGCCGCGGCGTCCGGCGCGCTCCGCGCGGAGGAGCACGGGCATGCGCCGTCGCACGGCCCGCAACGCCGCGCAGGCCTCTTGCTGAAGCTGCGACACGTACACCACGTCGAACTCCTCGGCGTGCGCACGGAGCCAGCCGGCCAGCGTCCGCATGTATCGCAGCGTGCTCCAGCGGTCCGTCGGCGGCGGCTCCAGGCGAACGACCGGCGTGTCGGAAAAAAGCGGGCGGGCCGGCCAGACCGGCGCCCAGCGGACGGTGACGATCGTCGCCTCGACGCCGCGCGGGCGAAGTTCCCCGGCCAGGTTGGCCAACACCCTTTCCGGCCCGCCGGCCAACGGCCAGAATCGCCGCGTCACGATCGCTGCCCGCAGCGGCTTCACCGGTCTGCGTCCTCCTGAATCTCGTGCGGCTCCAGGACCGCCAAGTAGGGGAGGTTGCGGTGCATGTCGCGGTAGTCCAACCCGTAGCCGACGACGAAGGCGTTGGGGATGTCGAAAGCGACGAAGTCCGGCTTCAGCGGGACCGCGCAGCGGTCCGCCTTCCGCAACAGGACCGCCGTGCGGACGCTGGCGGGCTCCAGGTCGTCCAACTGCGGCAGCATCTCCCAAAGCGTGTTTCCCGTGTCGAAAATGTCATCGACCAGCAGCACTTCGCGGCCGCGAACGTCGGTGGAGAGCAATTCGAGGTTCACGACCAGCGGTCCGGGCTTCGTGCCCCCGTTTCGATAGCTCCGCGCCTGCACCAGGTTGACGCGAAGCGGCATGTCCAGCCGCCGGATCAAGTCGGCGAGAAACACGACGCTGCCAATCAGCACGCCGACGATCGTCAACGGGCGTCCCTGATAATGCCGGCGGATTTCATCGGCCAGCCGCTCGATGCCTTCGCGCAACTGTTCTTCGCTAAGCAGAACTTTCATCGGGAATTCTCCAAAAGCGGGGGCGACGGGGGCGGAATCGTCCGTATTGTAAACGAGCGCCGCGAAATGGCCAATGTGGATGTTGTCTTAATCTTCTCCGCCTTGCGCCCATGCCGGCGCCGCCGCCGCCAGGCTGTCGATGTGCTGCCGGCCAAGGCAGCGCAGCTCCAGCAGCAGGCAAACGGCCGTGATCGCCGAGGCGGTGAAATCGCTCACCGGAATCGCCCGCCAAATGCCGTCCAGGCCGAACAGTCGCGGCAGGATCAAGACCGCGGGGATCAGCAGCAGGACCTGGCGGGAGAGGGTGAGGATCATCGCGTGGAGCGGTTTGCCGACGGCCTGAAAATAGCCGGCGGCGACGACTTGAAACCCGACCAGAGGCAACATCAACATGCAGGTGCGGATGGCGTGTACGCCCAGACCGGTCAATTCCGCCAGGGATTTGCGGTCGTGGGCGAAGAGGCGAATGATCTGCACCGGAAAGACCATGCCGACGAGGAAGCCGAAGACGGCCACCCCGCTGGCGGCCAGGGCGGCGGTCTGCAAGGTCTTTTTCACGCGGTCGAACCGCTGCGCGCCGTAGTTGTAGCCGATGATCGGCTGGGCCCCTTGATTGATGCCGATGATCGGCATGAAGACCATCATGAACAGCGCCCAGATGATGCCCCATACCGCGATGGCAAGGTCGCCGCCATAGCGGTCGAGTTGCTGGTTGAGGACGCCGCTGAGCGCGCAAGCGGCGATTTGCATCGCGAACGGGGCCGAGCCGATGGCGAGAATCCTGCCGCAGATCGACCATCGTAGCCGCAGGTTGGCGACGCGGAGGCGGAGCAGGCTCGCGCCGCTGAGGAAGTACGCGAGCACCCAAACGGCCGAGACGGCCTGTGCGAGGACAGTCGCCGCCGCCGCTCCCTTCATCCCCCAGTGGAAGCCAAAGAGGAAAAGCGGCGCAAGCGCCGTGTTCAGCCCGACGCCCAGCAGCATGGTGATCATGGCGATCTTCGGGTTCCCCTCGCCGCGAATCATCGCGTTGAGCCCGAAGCCGACGATCTGAAAGACCGCCCCGAGGACGATCACGCCGAGATAGTCCCGGGCGTAGGGCAGGGCGGTTTCGCTGGCCCCGAAGAGCAGCAACAGCGGGTGGAGGAATCGCAGGCCGAAGGCGGTCGACAGCACGGCGGCGGCGACCAGCAGGACGAGGCCGTTGCCCAGGGCCCGTTCCGCCTCGGGATGGTTTTTTTGCCCGAGGCGAATCGAGATCAGGGCCGCCCCGCCGAAGCCCGCCAACATGCCCAACGCCATGAGGATGAGCATGAAGGGAAGGGCGACGGTGATGCCCGCCAGGGCGTCGATGTTCAGCGCCTGGCCGACGAAGACGCGATCGACGACGTAGTACATCGCCTGGGCCATCAGCCCGACGATGGTCGGAGCGGAGAACTTCAGCAGCAGACTCGGGATGTGCTCTTCCGCCAGCCTCTTCGCTCGATCCATGGGTTCCCGCGTATGCACGTTGGCTTGGGTCACAGCCCCTTTTGTACCCGATCCACCCCCGGGCCGGCAATCCATGCGCCAATTGCCATTGGGGGGGTGTTGATGCCCGCGTTTGCGGTTTGGTTCCATAGGTTGTGGGATGGCGGGACACAGTTGACGCACTCTTTGCAGCCTTTCTATCTTGATTCAATTAGGAATTTTGCGGCTTCGAGGGCGACTGCTGGCTTCAGGAGGAATAGCCGGTCTGCGAAAACTGCGCGTATCCGTAGGGCCGCGGATATTTGGTTTATTCCGGTTGCAGCGATTCCGCCGATTTCAACGGCTAGGCAGATACTATCGTACTTGCCGGTTGTGTGTCGTTTGCGGGCGGGAAGCCTCTGCGGACGGGAGGAAAAGCGATGGGGCGAATCGATCAGTTTCGTCGAACCATGTTGGCAGCCATGGCCGCGACGGTCTTGAGCGCGGCGGGTTGCACCGGCCCGTTGGAATACGTGCGGAATGGTTTCAAGGTTGGCCCGAACTATAGCCCCGCGCCCGCCCCCATCGCGGCGCACTGGATTGACGCTGCGGACGCCCAGTTGCGGAGCGACCCGGCAAGTATTGCCCGTTGGTGGTGCGTCTTCAACGATCCGACGCTCAACAATCTGGTCGATTTCGCCTGCCGGCAAAACCTTAGCTTGCGGCAGGCGGCATTCCGCATATTGGAGGCCCGGGCGCAGCTTGCCATCGCCCGGGGTGAACTCTTCCCCCAGAGCCAGACGGCCAGCGGAGCGTATCATCGGATCGCCTACCCGGCTCTGGGCAGTCCGTTCCCGCTGCCGGCGCCCTACTATCTCGACCAGTGGAACGCCGGCTTCAACCTGGCGTGGGAATTGGACTTCTGGGGTCGGCTGCGGCGGGCGATCACTGCCAACGAGGCGGCGCTGGACGCTTCCGTGGCCAACTACGATCAGGCGATGGTCACCATGCTTGGCGACATCGCGCAGAACTACGTGGAAATCCGCACCGATCAACAGCGGATTGCCCTGTTGCGCGACAGCGTCGAGTTGCAGCGGGGCGTGTTGAGCTACATCGAAGCCAGATTCCAGGTCGGCTTCAAGATCAGCGAACTCGACTACGACCAGGCGGCGAGCAACCTCGCGCAGACCGAGGCCCAAATCCTCCCCCTGGAGATCGATCTCCGCCAGGCGTCCAACCGCCTCTGCACCTTGCTCGGCATTCCGCCGATGGATTTGCAGAACCTCTTGGGCACGGGAAAAATCCCGAGCGCGCCGTCGCAAGTGGCCGTCGGCGTCCCCTGCGATTTGCTCCGCCGGCGTCCGGACGTGCGGCAGGCGGAGCGATTGGCGGCCGCTCAGGGCGAACAAATCGGCATCGCCGAGGCGCAATTGTATCCGACGTTCTCCATCACCGGCGTGATCAACTGGCAGGCCGGCAACCTTCACGACCTGTTCACTCCCACGGCGTTCAACGGCAACGTCGGCCCGCAGTTCCAATGGAACATCCTCAACTACGGCCGCCTGCGAAGCGGGGTGGTGTACCAAGACGCCTTGTTCAAGGAATTGGTGGTCGCCTACCAGCAGACGGTGCTTCAGGCCAACCAGGAGGCGGAAAACGGCATCGTCACCTTCCTCCGTTCCCAAGTGCAAGCGAAGCTGCTGCGGGAAAGCGTGGACGCGGCGAACAAGGCGGTGAAGATCGTCGTCTTCCAGTATGAAAAGGGGGCCGCGGACTTCAACCGTTACGCGACAATCGAGCAGGCCCTCGTCACGCAACAGGACTTGATGTCGCAGGCCGAGGGGGCGATCGCCCAAGGGTTGGTGCTGACATATCGGGCGTTGGGCGGCGGCTGGGAGATTCGCTGCGAAGGTCCCAACGGGGCGGCGTCGATGCCGCCCAGCGCGCCCGACCCCTACTGTGCGCGGCAGGCGCTTCCCGCGCCGTTGGCTACGCCGCCGTTCGCCGCGCCGGAAACGATTCCGCTGCCCAGCGCTCCGGTTCCGCCGCGGGAAACACCCTCGTCCGGACCGCCGCTTGATCCGACGCTGCCCAGCGCCCCGGTTCCGCCGCAGGAGACGCCCCCGGCCGGCCCGCCGGTCGTGCCGACGCCGCGCGGCGCGGAGGCCATCGTACCCCTGCCGACAGTCTCGTAGGCGGGATTCTTTTTCTCGTGGGATTTCGTACGCAATCCCCCTCTCCCGGAGGGAGAAGGGGCCTGCACTCGGCAATTTGCCGAAGCCCAGACGCTTCAGCTCGCCCGCCAGGGAATTCGCTTGACGGCCGAAAATGGTTTATGTATATTAACAATACAGACCAATTAACGAGCTCGACGTTGCTGCGGCGGCGTCGGCCAGCGCGGGGCGGAAACGGAGAAGAGGCTTGCGATGGACGGTGTATCCAAGGAGGATCGTGCGATCAAGGATCAGGCGGCACAAGTCGCCGCGGCGATGTTCGGACTCCTGCGGCACTTCGCCGTTGAGGACGACAAACTGATCGCCGATTTGCCCCTGAGGCAGTTGCGGGTGTGCGGCATCCTGCATGGCGGGCCGCAATCCATGTCCGCGCTGAGTCGCGGCATGGACGTGTCCCTGAGTCGCCTTGACGCAGATCGCCGATCGTCTGGAGCGGGCGGAACTGGTCGTCCGCGAGGCCGCGGGGAGCGATCGGCGCGTCCGCTGTTTGCGATTGACTCCGCGGGGAGAGGAGATCATGCGGCGGCGAGAGACCGCCCGCGCGGCGAGAATCGCCTCGATCTTGGCGACGCTGCCCGCGAGGAAACGGCAGGAAGTCCTCGGCGCCTTCGAGACGCTGTTGGACGCGTGTTTGACCATCGAGGAACAAGAGAGCCGGGCGATTCCGGCGAAGGCGGTTGTATGAAGATCGTTGTCGGTTTCTTCACGCTCTTGGGAATTGTCGCCCTCGGAGTGCTTTACTACACGTTCCACAACGCCGAGCCAACCTCCCATTTCCGCGTCGCGCCGATCGTCCGCGGCGACCTCTCGTGGACGATCAGCGCCACCGGCTCGGTCGAGCCGGAAGAAATCGTTGACGTGGGGGCGCAGGTGACGGGCAAGATCGCCTATTTCGGGCCCGATTCGCGCGAAGACCGATCCGCAGTTCAAGGGCAAGACGGTCGACTTCAGCTCTCCGGTGGAAAAGGGCGAACTTCTCGCCCAGATCGACGACTCCATCTACAAAGCCCAGTACGACCAGGCCACGGCGACGCTGGCGCACGACAAGGCCCTGCTCGGCACGCTGACTGCCCTTCGCAACCAGACGAAGCAGGAGTTTGAGCGGGCGAAGCTGCTTCGCCCTTCCCAGGCGATCGCGGAGACGGATTACGACACGGACGAGGCGAACTTCAAGGCGGCCGAGGCGAACCTGGAGGTGGGCAAGGCGCAGGTCCTCGTCTCCACGGCCGCCGCGGAGATGGCGAAGACGAACCTCAACTACTGCACCATCACTTCGCCCGTCAAGGGCGTGATCATCAATCGCGGCGTCAACGCCGGCGACACGGTCATCTCCGCGATGACCGTCACCTCCTTGTTCCTCATCGCCAAGGACCTGAAGCGGCTTCAGGTCTGGGCGTTGGTCAACGAGGCGGACATGGGTCAAATCCACGAGGGCCTGCCGGCGTCCTTCACCGTTCGACGCCCTGCCCGGCGAAACGTTTCACGGGACCGTGTGCCAGATTCGCCTCAACGCCGCTTCCACCTCGAACGTGGTCAACTACACGGTCGTGGTGGCGACGGACAATTCCAACATGAAGCTCCTTCCCTATTTGACGGCGAACGTTCAGTTCGAAGTCGAGAAGCGGCCCAACGTGCTGCAAGTGCCCAACGCCGCCTTGCGTTGGAAGCCGCGGCCGGCGCAGATCGCCCCCGACGCGCGACAAGCGGCCGCCGCCCATAGCGGCAAGTCGAAGGGCGGCGCGGAGGCCAACAAGGAGGACGCCGCGCAGAGCGACCAGCAGGGCGAGCAGGCGGAGGACCAGGCGGCCCTGAAGCAAGCCGCGGCGGCGAAGGGCAGGGAGGTCGCGGCGAAGGCCGTCGCGGATCGCGCAAGAAGAACGCCGGCGTCTTGGCCGCGCTGGGCGGAAAGGGCGCGGGGACGGCCGACAACGGCCAGCCGGCGAAGGAATCGGCGGACGAGCACAAGGCCGCGGCGGTTGCCCCCGCCAAAGCCGAGCATCAGCGCCAGCAAATCTGGGTGAGGGACGGCGGCTACGTCCGGCCCATCCATGTTCGCACCGGCATCACCGACGGCAGCAACACCGAGATCATCAGCAAAAAGGTTGAGGCAGCGATGAAGCAGGGAAACGTGGAAGTGGTCATCGGCGAAAATGCCTCTGCGGACGCCTCCGACGACACGACGAATCCGTTTGTTCCGAAGATCTTCAAGGGCGGCGGCGGCGGTCCCAAGTCCCGACCTTAATCCCACGGCCGCGAGCGAACCATGGAACTCATCCGCCTGGAAAACATCACGAAGACCTATTACCTGGGCGAAGTTGACGTCCCGGTGCTCAAGGGCATTCGCTGTCGATCCGCCGCGGGGAGATGGTCGCGTTGATGGGGGCGTCGGGCTCCGGCAAGACCACGTTGATGAACATCCTCGGCTGCCTCGACCGGCCCACCTCCGGCAAGTTCTGGTTCGACGGCGACGAAATGAGCCAGTTGACGCCGAACCAACGCGCGCTGGTGCGGACGGCCAAGCTCGGCTTCGTCTTCCAGAGCTTCAACCTCCTCGCGCGGACCACCGCCCTGGACAACGTCATCATGCCCTTGGACTACTCGCCGACGCGGCCGCCCCACGGCGAAGCGTGGTCGCGGGGGCTGACGTTGTTGGATCGCGTCGGTCTGGCCGATCGCACCGAGCACGAGCCCTCGCAGATGTCCGGCGGACAGCAGCAGCGGGTGGCCATCGCCCGATCGCTGATCAATCGCCCCGCCCTGCTGTTGGCCGACGAGCCGACCGGCAACCTCGACTCGCACACGAGCGTGGAAATCCTGCGGATGTTCCAGCGGCTCAACGAGGAGGGGATCACCGTCATCCTTGTGACGCACGATCCCACGGTGGCCTCGTTCGCGCATCGGACGATCCGCATCGCCGACGGCCTGATCGAGGGGGACCAAGTCCATCCGGTCGCGGCAGGCGATCGCCGGGCGATCGTCCCGCCGCATTTCGACCCCGCCGCGGCGAAAGGGTCTTTCGATGGCGCCGGCCATGTTCAGAATGGCAATGGCAACGGGTCCGGCGTCAGGGTTGACGCCGCGGTTGTCGTCCTCGCGGACAGCGGCGCGCCGGGCTGACCAGCGGCGATCCAGGCTTGGCGACCGGCGCCGCGCGGGTTGCCGCGCCGCGCCCGCGCGTCGCGGCCGTCGCCAAGGCCGAGCCCGAGACCGACGAGGAAGCCGCCGCGGCCGCCTTGACGCCGCCGCGGTGGACGCTCGGATCGATGCTGCCGCCGACGTTCCGCACGGCGATGAACGCCCTGCGGCGGAACAAGATGCGGTTGTTTTTGACCGCCCTGGGCGTGATCATCGGCGTCTTGTCGGTTGTCGCAATGATGGAGATCGGCAACGGCGCGAAGGCCGCGCTGGAAAAGACGATCGCCAGCATGGGGGCGAACAACGTCCTCGTCCTCCCCGGCGCGGCGGCGACCGGCGGGGTGAGCTTCGGCGTGGGCAGCGTCATGACCCTCACGCCGCAGGACGTTGATGAGATCGTCCGCCAATGTCCCGCCGTCAGCGACGCCGCTCCCATCGTGCGGGCGCGGCCGCAGATCGTCTATCTCCACAGCAACTGGATCCCCAATTCGTTCATCGGCACCACGCCCTCCTTCCTCGCCGTCCGCGACTGGGAAGACCTCTCCGAGGGCGACGTCTTCACCGACCTGGACGTCCGCAACCAGAACAAGGTCTGCCTGGTGGGCGAGACCCTGAAGCGGGAGCTGTTCCAGGGCGAGTCCCCGGTCGGCAAGGAAATCCGCATTCAAAACGTCACCTTCAAGGTCATCGGCGTGCTCAGCCGAAAGGGCGCCAACATGATGGGCATGGACCAGGACGACGTGGTGATCGCCCCGTGGACGACGGTCAAATACCGCCTCAACGGCAACAGCGGCGCGTCGCTCAACGCGTCCACCTCCGCCTCGTCGACCGCCACGACCACGAGCAGCCCTTATGCCGCCGGCACGGCGATCTATCCGGCGATGTCGGCGATGCAAGCGGCCGACACGCCGCAGCCGCTCCGTCTAGTGACCGTTCGACCAGATCTACACGAATGCCGCCGCCCAAGAGCAGATTCCCCAGGCCATCGAGCAGATCACCAGCCTGCTTCGCGAGCGGCACCACCTCCGCCCGGATCAGGACGACGACTTCAACATCCGCGACATGACCGAAATGACCAAAGCCATGTCCTCCCAGTCAACGATGATGGGCATTTTGCTCATGATCGTCGCCACGATCTCCTTGGGGGTTGGGGGCATCGGGATCATGAACATCATGCTCGTGTCCGTGACGGAGCGGACGCGGGAGATCGGCCTGCGGATGGCCGTCGGCGCCCGCAGCTATCATATCCTGCGGCAATTCCTCGTCGAAGCGGTCGTCTTGTGCCTGGTGGGCGGCGCCATCGGCATTGTCCTCGGCCGCGGCGTGTCGATCCTCGTGCGCAATTTCATGCACTGGCCGACGCAGATCTCGCTGCCGGCGATTTTCCTGGCGGTGTTGGTTTCCGCCGGCGTGGGGATCATCTTCGGCTTCTATCCCGCCTGGAAGGCGTCGCGATTGGATCCCATCGAGGCCCTGCGGTACGAGTAGCGGCCAGGATCGGCCCGTCGCGATCGCTCTTCCCCCGGCGGCGGCAAAGCGCCGCATGGCGAATGGAGATGCGGGTCGCCCCGACCCTCGTCAGAAGGGAGAGGCGGACCTTGCGCTACACCTCGCCCGCCTTCGGCACGAGGAACGGGGCGCGACACTCGCGGGTGAGCATCGCGCAGGCGGCGGGGTTGTCGAGGATCGTTTCCTTCCGCGCGTCGATCTTCAACATCGGCCCCAAGGACATCGGCGTACGGACGAGGTCCACGCCGTTGGCGGCCAGGTGCTTGACCGTCCGCTGCAGACAGTCGGCCGCGTCCTCCTTCGCGCTCAACGCGGCAAGCGCCTTGCCGATCTGCTCGACCGTCGCCGGCCGGCCCAGATAATAAGAGATGTTCGCCAGGTGGCTGTGGGCGCAGGAGAGATGTCCTTCGAGAATGTCGGCGTGCAGGAGTTTGGGGTTGCGGGCGAGCACGGCGTCGATGAAGTTGCCAAAGTGGTCGCCGCCGCCTTGAAATGTCCGCGCCAACTTGCCGCTGGGGTCGAAGGCGGCCCCGCCTTCGTAGCTCGTCAGGACGACACAGCCCTCGCTGCCGTAAAAGATCGCGCCAATGCCGGCGCCGCGAAGGGCGTCGCTCTTCAGCCCGCGAACTTCAAACACCAGCGTCTTCTCGCCAAACTCGAAGACGCCGACCTGCGTGTTCGCCGTGTCGCCGGCGTCCTCGTAGCCGAGCCGGCCGCCGTAGGCGATCGCCGTGTCGGCGAGGCGATCGAGGCCCAGTCCCCAGCGGGCGATGTCCATCTGGTGCGGCCCTTGGTTGCCCATGTCGCCGTTGCCCCATTCCCGCTGCCAATGCCAGTCGTAATGGAAGTTCTTCCGCGTCAGCGGCAGCATCCGCGCCGGACCGGCCCAGAGGTTGTAATCGACCGACGCCGGCACGCGATACGCGCCCTTGGGGCCAATCGAGGGGCGGCGCTTGTAGCAGAGTCCGCGGGCGAGCTTCACCTCGCCGATCTTGCCGGAGTGCACATAATCGATCGCCTCGATCATCCCGCGCATCGAGCGGCTTTGTGTGCCGGCCTGGCAGATGCGGTTGTGCTTTCGCGCCGTTTCCACGGCGCGGCGGCCTTCGCCGACGTCATGGCTGACCGGCTTCTCCACGTAGAACGTCCTTGCCCGCCTGCATTGCCCAGATCGCGGAGAGCGAGTGCCAATGGTTCGGCGTCGCGATCGAAACGACGTCCACAGACTTGTCGTCCAGGGCCACGCGCAGGTCGCGAACGGCCTTGGGCGTGCGGCCCTGCTGCTTGCCCACCCTCTCGGCGCAGTGGTGGAGGACGTTCTCATCCACATCGACGACGTAGACGATTTCCGTATTTGGATTATTTAGGAACGCATTGATGTGCTCGTTGCCGCGCCCATGCACGCCGACAATCGCCGCGCGCAACCGCTGGCCGGCCTTCGTTTTCGCGCCGGGTTTCGATTTCTCCTCGCCGGAAAAACCTCGCGAAGCGGGAAAGGCCGCGGCCATCGCCGCCGCCAACAGGGAGTCTTCCAGAAAATGCCGCCGCGTAACCTTACTCATGAGAATCGCTCCTCCCTCGTTTCGTTCCCGTCATCCAATCATGCGCATTGCGCAACACGCTTTCATTTTATCGCTTTCGTCGCTGCCCCGCAACAAAATTGTCGCGGCCCCTCGGCGGCCTGCGGAAACCGCGCGTTTCCCGCGGCAGGGATCACAGCTTAGAACGTCGGCACTTCGCAGATGCATCCGTCGCTGGCGGCGACAAACACCCGTCCGCCGATCTCGACCGGGCCGCAGCCGAGGAGACTGCCGGCTTCCGCCTTGCCCAATTCCTTGCCGGTGGCGGCGTCAAGCCGGCAGACCACGCCGCCGGCGGAGGCGAGGAGGAGTTGTCCGCGGGCTTCCCAGGGCGCTCCGATCAAGGGGCCGTAAGAGAGCGGGATTTCCCAATGAGGCAGCCGGCGGCCGTCGAAGCAGAGCAGCTTGCCTTTGTCCGTGGCCAAGAGAACGCACTGCCCGGTGCGCCACGGCCCCCAGACGCAATTGCCGCTGAGCTTGTAGCCGTCGGCCCCGGTCAGGGAGGGCAACTGGAGGGCGTGGACCACGCCGGCGTCGTCCACGAGGTAAACCGTCTTTTCGATTGTCGCCAAGGGCGAGGCGATCGGCGTGCCCAGCAGCGTCTTGTCGCCAACCGCGATCTGCGCGCGCTGGTCGCCGGCGGCGGGAGCGATTTCGAAGCGATAGACCCGCTTGTCGCCGTCGGAGACGACGGCTTCCCTCGGGCCCACGGCGACCGGCCGCCGCCATTTCCACTCGCCCTGGAAATCCGGTTCAAACGGCTCGGCGAGGTTCTCCGCGCTTTGCATGTCGAGGAGGAAGATTTCGCCATTCTTGCAGGGCGTCAACAGTCCGCCGGCCAACGCGATCGGGCGCAGGACATCGCGCTGCGGGGGGTAATCAGCCAGCGGAATCGCTTCTGTTCCTCCTGGGGATTGAAGGAGATAATCTGGTTGGAATCGCCGCCCGGGGTCATGACAAAGCGTCCGTCGCCCATGGGAACGACGTGGCCGATGGGACGGACGAGTTTTCCCGCGGGGATGGCAAGCGTCGGCCGGTCGAGGATCTTCCGGCCGTGGAACTTCGCGACGTCGATTTGGAAAAGGGCGCCCAGGGCGGTGATCGCGGCAAGTTTTTTTTCGGCCGCGTCGCAGAGAAGCTCATCGGCCAGCGGGGCGGCGACCTCGACTTGCCAAATCGCCTCTTGATCGGCGCGGCCCAACGCGGAGACGACGGCGCCGGGCAAATTGAGCGGATGCCGCACGTCGCAGATCGTCTCGCCAAAGACTAGCGGCGGCTGTTGAAAGGTCGAGTCCTGCTCGGCGATCCACTTGATCGCCAGGCTTCCCCGATCGGCGTGGATTTCATATTCGGCCAATTGCGTGTCCGCGAGCCAGAAGCAGTCGCCGTGGAGGATCGCGAAGTGAAGCGTTTCCCCGCCGGCGAGGTCGCTTTCGGCGATCTTTCGCAACGGCGCCGCCGGTTTGCCCCCCAGGTCGTAGACGTAGAGCATTCCCGCGGCGGCGACAATCAGCGCGCGGCCTCCGTCGGCGGCCATGGGGCTGATCACGCGCCCTTTCAATGGCATCCGCTGCACCAGGCGGAGCGCATCCGGCTGCTTCTGCTTCGCATCCGCGAAAGACATCGCCAGCAAGGAAAATCCGCCGTTTCCGCGGTTCTCGGCGGCGAAGACGCCGTCGCCAACGACAACGGGCGGGACGGCAATCGCGCCCGCCCGCTGGCCGAGGTGGACAACCTGGCGGCAGCGGCCGTCGCGAAGGGAAATCGCATACAGGCTGGCGCGGTCGGCCGGCTGAAGGAGCAGCGCGCAGCTTCGCGTCGTAGGCCGGCGACGCGGCCAAAGGCTGGGGGAATTGCAGACACAGGGTCGCACGACCGTCGCCGACGTTGACGGCGGTCATCCGTCCGCTCTTCGCGGCCGCGACGGCCAGGTTTCCGGCGATCGTCGGCGGCCCGGCCAGAGGCTCGCCAAATGGGCGCCGCCAGACGATTCGGCCGCTGGCGGCGGCCAGCCGTTGGAGTTCCCAGCGGACCACGTCGACCACGAGGATGTCGCTGCCCGGTTCGGAGGAAATATATTGCGGCGGGAAGAATGCGACCTGCTTGTCGGGCATGCCGACCGGCCGACGCCACAAGACCCTGCCGGACGCCGCATCGACGCCATAGACGGCCCCGCCGGCCACGGCCGCCGCAATGCGCCCCGCGGCGCCGCGCGCCTCGCCTTGCTTGCTCTGCAAGACCAGCGTCGCACAGGCCGTCGTCTCCGCAGGCGGGAAATCCTCCTCGGCCTTCTCCCGGCAAGGCGCCGCCTTCACCAGCGCCCGCTCCGCCGCCTCGGCCGCTTCGACGGCCTTGGCCAATCGCTCGTTGCCGATCAACTCCGGATATTCATCGAGCAAGGCGTCGAGTCGCGAAAGACTCGCGCGAGATCGCCTTTCCGTACGGCGTCGCCGATCTCGTTGATCGCGGCGTCGAGTTCACTGTTGCGGGCGGCTTCGCGCTCGTTGAACGTCAACGTGGCCGCTGCCTGGGCCATCCGTTCCTTCGGCTGCGTCTCTTCCGGGATAAATTGCTCGACCAGCGCCAGGGCCGCCCGCGCCGGTTGGCCCAGCGATTGCTCCGGGTGCTGCCGTATCTGCTTGCTCAGGTCGTCGGCGATGCCCGTCAACAACACGCCCAATTCGGGCTCGGCCTCGCGAAATGCGTCTTGCGCGAATCGTGGGAAGGACGCTCTCGGCCGTCTTCACGGCCTTGGCCGGCCCCTCTTCCTTCGCCGTCCGACGTATCCGCGCAATCGCCGCCTTGACAATCGCCTGGCTGGCCCGCGAGTCGTTGGGGGAACGCTTCGCAAATGAGGCGAACTGATCGGCGGCCGCGGCATAGTCGCCCTCTTGATAGGCCGCTTGGGCCTTCTGCCACATCTCGTCGGGACTGCTCGGCAGCAAATAGGCGGCGCACGTCAGGCCGACGATCACCAGCGCCACGGCGATTCCCCAAGCGACGACCGTCATCGCGAACTGTTTCCTGTTGACCTTGCGGACGCGGACGACATGCTTCCGCTGGAAGGCGCTGCGAACAACCTTCTTCAGCTCCTTCCGCCAACGAAATTTCTTCGGCCGCGAGGATCTCAAGGAAAGGCCATCGGCAAAAGCTCCGGACGAAGGAACGTTGGGCAATTGCTCCAGCGGCTTCGCGCCGCCGTCCAGTGGGGGAAGTTCCTGGTCGAGAAGCGAAGGAGATGCCGCGATCGGCGCGGCGGATGCGGCGGGCGACAACGTCTGTGGCGGCGGCGCAGGCTGCGGTTTGGCTTCGCCGCCTCCACCCGCCGCGGCCGAACACTCATCCGCCAGCAGCGCAAAACCCAACTCAACGTCCTCTTTTTCTGCGCCGCCGTCCGCCGCCGGGGACCCGCCTTCCACTTCGCCGGGCTTCGGGGAGGCCGCCGCTGGGACTGGAGCCGCGTGAGGCGGCTCCGCGGCTGCCCCTGCGGCTTCGCCCGCCGCTGCTGCTCGGTCTCGCAGCAGCGGCGTGAACGACGCTTGCTCCATCAACCGTTTGACCAGGGCAGGGGTCAGATAGCCGTCCTGCACGAGTTGTTTAGCCAGACTGGCGCTAGTGGGCGGCGGCTGCACCCGCCCAAGCTGCTTCCGCAACCGCTCGATCAAGTCGGCGGGCAGGAGGTCCTTCTCCTCAAGAATCGCCAAAAGGCGCTCAGCGGAAATCATGCCATATTGCGGGGCGAGGACATCGCTTGCCCGAGGGATGCCGACCGAATTCATTCCGATGATAATCCCATTTCCGCGGGGAGTCAAGCCAGGCGGATATTCCCGGATATTCCCGCGGGGACGACCCCGTTTTCATGCCCTGCACGGTTTGAAATGACGCCAGCCGTCGCGGGATAGGGGTCCTTATCATTTTTGACTGTTCGCCGCAGATCGGCGCAGCGAACGTTTTGCGAAACATCCGCTTTATCGCCGCGGGGCGCCGAGCGAAGTTTGCTCGCGGGCTTCTCCCTGGAGTCGCCGTTGACGGTTTGATGGCTGCGGGACGAATTGACAAGCCTGGGAGGGAGCTTATATTATGGTGAACTGCTTCCGCAGCGTCGAACTGGACAGGTAGCTCAGTTGGTAGAGCACTGGACTGAAAATCCAGGTGTCGGCGGTTCAACCCCGCCCCTGTCCACTGAATATCGCAAGGCCTTGTTAGTTAACAACTTACTGCCTGCATGGCCGCCGGCAGGCGGGTTAGGGCTGGCGAGCTGTGAAACTGCTCAAGACCTCGCTCGGTTCCGCCGTCATCATTCTGATCTTCGCGATCTGCGTGGTTCTGTTGGTGAGAAGACTCAGCAGCTTCGATCCAGAGACCATGGCGGTGATCGGTGCGGCACAGGACGGAATCCGAGAGGTGGATGAGTACCCGCTGGAGGTCGAATTCGTCGATCGGCCGAATGTTCACTTTGTCGATCCCGAGCATGCCCTTGTCTGCGGGACTTACCGGCACATGACCCCTTGGGGCCCAGCGAAGGAAATCTATTCCGTGGGTTGCGCATTTGCGCGAGACGCATCCGGGGAGAACGAGCATTGGCGATGCACGGCCTGGAACAGCGGTCATAAGGCGTCGGCCTGGCCGCCGACGTGGCGCAATCCCGATTCCCTGCCGCAGCCGACCAAGGAGGAGCAGCCCACTCCGACCGGCCGACTGAAGGATCTGACCAAGTAGAGGGCGTTTCTCGGCGTCGCTGGCCCCGGGCGGCTGTGGAAAGACTTGTCGTTTTCCGCATTCTCCGCACTGCCGGAGCTGCGTGTGCCCACGGTGGCCCATCTTGTAGGTGGTAATTATTTCCCGCTGCGGCGCTTTTTCCTCGATCTGCCTTCGTTCGCTTGCCGTCCCATAAAAGAGGGGTAGAATTCACTGGCGGGGAGGGCGAGGGAGGGTCCGGGGAGAAGGGGCGACTAACTATGCGACGACATCAGGGAGAGGCGATGGAGATCGAGGAGTTCGTCAAACGCCGCGTCGAGGCGGCCGAGGAGTTCAACCAGCACGAGGACCGCAGCGACGGCGTCGAGGTCGCCGGCAGCCTGGCCGGGGGAATGACAATCCTGCGGGATGCGCTGTACAAGCGTTTGCACGAAGATGTGCAGCGGGCGGAGGGCGCCGACTCGATCCTGACGCCGCTTTCTGAGGAAAAGAGCGAACGGCTGGCGAAGATCGAGATTGAGCTGTATCAGATCGCCGTTTCCGCGGCCGCGGCCAGCGACTTCGATTACGTCGCCGCAGCCGACGCGTGGTTTTGGCGGTGGCTGACCCGCCTCCGGCTTGGTCCGCTGCAACCCGACGCGAAGATCGGCAGCCGCGTGGAAGATTACCTTTCGAAGAGCGCGATCAGCGTCGGCTGACGTTTCTGAACGTCATGGCCCGGGTGGTTTCCGAGTCGCGTCGCGCTCCGCTGGTGCTGTTCCGCTTGATGCCGCTGGCGGTGGAGATTGTCACGACGCTGGCATTTGGCGATTCGCCGAAGGCGGCGCAGTTGCGGAATCGCCAGACGGTCCTTCTGCCGGCGATCCTCGACTGTCATCACTGCCGCGGCAAGCTGCTGGACAACGGCGAGCAGTGCCCGGAATGCGGCAACCCCTTGTGGCAGTTCGACTGGCTGAGTTCGGTCGATTAGGGCCAGCGGGCGAAGGCATTGGGGAACTGTCTCCATTTGGCCGCGCCACGGGGCTTCGTAGATGCGGACGGCTCCGTGTCCGGTTTACGATCGCGTCCGGGTCTGGTAGACTGATCGGCGATGACAGGCTGCATAAGCTTTTTTTGGGCGTTTACCCGATGAAAACGCCCATGCGCCCGTAGCTCAATTGGATAGAGCATCGGTCTTCGGAACCGAGGGTTGGGGGTTCAAATCCCTCCGGGCGTACTGATTTTGGCCGAAAAGACAAGCGCTTGCGACGACGGGGAGGCGCCACTTCCGCCTCCCCAATTTCTTTTCGCAAAATTTCTCAAATCCGGCCCCAAAACGGCCATGAGCAAGCATCGGGCGGCTTGGGCTTGCGACGGCATCGCCGTTGTCGCCCCTACTGCGGGCGGTGCAAGAACGGCTCCGGCAACTGTTTGCGGAGCATCTCGGCGCTCATGTCGCCCACGCCGACCTCATCGACGCGAACGCTCAGCAGCGATTCCGCCGGCGGCGTCACGTCCGGCTTGACGACGACGAGGATCGCGTTCTTGATCCATTGCCCATTGAACTCGGGGATCGTCGGCCGCACGTTGCCGCGGATCGGATCGGCGAGATAAACCCGGCCGTCGCACATCCCCCGATAAACGACGAAGTGGTCGTACTCCTTGATTTTCAAGGCGACAACCACGGGGGCGCGGGCTTGGGACAACTCCTCGAGGAAATCGTTCCGATCGTGGAGAGATAGCCCATGTTGACCGCCACGCGACGCAAGTCGCTGATCGCCAGGCCGTGCTTGAAGCGGTCCTGTCTTTCCTCGGGCGTGAGGGTTTTGAAAAGGGCCTGGAGGATGTCTTCCTCGCCGACGCGGTCGCCCCAGTAATAGCGAAGCACCGTTGCCAAGGCGGCCGCCCCGCAAGAATAGTCGCGCGTCTGCATGACGCAGTTCCGCTGCCGCAGTTCTTTCCAGCTTGGTATGTAAACTTCGACTTCGTGGCGCTCGTCGCGGATCGGCGCGCTGCTGTTCTTCGGCCCGCGCCGGGCAAAGCGGCGAAGCCGCGATGGCGCCGACCAGGGCCGCCGTCAACCACCTCCGTTTTAGCAAACGTTGCATGGGGCTTCGCCTTTGCGATCGTCGTGCGTCAGAAGGTCCAAGTCACGCCAAAGCGGGTGTTGGCCGAATCGGTTGTCAAACCGACCTCAACGAACGGCTCGCAAATCCGGTTGCAACGCTGCGAATGGTCACGGCAAACCTCAAGTAGATCGGTTCGAGGTCGTCTCCCTTGATGCGCTGGCCGTCCAGCAGCGGCTCGGTGATATAGGAGCCATACAGTTGTGTGCTCAGCGTGATTCGCTCGTTGACGGCAAAGCCGACGCCGGCGCGGTACGAATACTGATCGCCGGGATGGACGTTGATTTCGTCCAACACGCGGCTAAAACCGTGCCGGCTGCCGAAGCCATAGAAGACGATGATCGGGTCGTACGTGTGGATGAACAACACGTTCCAATAGGCGTACCAGAACCCTTGTCCGAGGGTCGTTTCCGGGGTCAGAAAGAGGTCTTCGAGGAAGTTCCCGTTGCCTGTCGGCGCCGTGAAGCCGAAGGTGGCGACGACGTCGGGATCGCAACTGCAGCCGTCGCTCTTGTGGACCAACCAGGAAAAGCCCGCATTCGTGTCGCCGATGCCTCCCATGTTGTAGTCGGTCTCGCTGTTCGTTGCAATCGACGAGACCTCGGAGTTTGTCCAACCGACGGGCATGCTGACGAACGCTTGCACGCCGTCGCACACGCCGACGCGGAGGTCTAGGGGCATAATCAGCAGGCGGCGGCGCATCCGCTTGTCGAGGGGGGCGATCGTGACCCCGTTGACCTCGAGTCCTGTGAAGTAATGGTCATAGACGGTGTAATTCAGCCCGGTGTCGAACTGCCACTCGCCCGGCTTCAAGAGGACGGACTCCTGGCGAAGAAACTCATGGGAATAGTCCTCCGGCGCCGTGCCCAGCTTGTCCTGGCCGGGAGGAGTCGTGCCGGGGGCGGGAGCACGTCGAGCGGCGGCATCTCCTGGGCGGCGAGAAAACGGCCGACCGCCAACGTCAGGGCGCCGGCCACGGCCAGCCGCAGCAAGTTTTTATGACAGCTATTCATATCACATCCCTGCAACTTGTTCTGCACTCGGCGTGAATTGGGTCTTGCGTCCGGCGATCTCGAAGCTTGTTCCTCGCCGTCGCCTGACGCGAAATTTAGGGCGAACGATCCGGACAATCTCTGCAACAATTACCGCGGGAAAGAACGGTCTTCCTATGCGGGACTGACACAATTATCGGCTTCGCTTCATGTCTTTGTGCCAGCAAAAAGCATAGGCGCGACAAATGCCGTACAGGCCGGCCTGTCGCCGCCGGCACAATCGCGCAACCCTCGCCTTTCGCGAGAGTCGCCAAGATCGGCGCGCGCGGAAGAATCGGCGCCGTCCGCGGCGAGCCCGACGGCGCCTTCGTTAAGACCGGAAGCCGCAACCCCCGGGAAACGCCCTTGGCAAACGCGCGCAAGTTCGAGGCAGGGAGCGGAGATCGAGATTCGCACACGTTCGCACCGCGCAACACGCCCGGGCCGCGGAGGTGGAAAGCTGTAACGATTGTTCCGCTTGTTCCGCGCGTGCGGGACATGACGATTGAACCGGTCGCGGCGGCGCCGCCGGGTTGTTCGCCGACGCTGCCTATGCCGGATATTCCAGTCGAAACGGCCGCACGCAAAACGATTGATTTATCGAAAGGGCCGGGCCGATTGTAGCGAAAGCAATCCGAAAGAATTTCCCTGATGGCGCCGCCGCGCGACGGTTGTCGCGGCGCCGCCTTGTCCTCGCCCCACAGCGGGTGGCGGCGGCGCATACTTGAGTCCCATTTAGTCATGGAGGAGACAGAACGATGAACCGTTCGCATTTATGTTTCGTGTTTGCAGCCATGGCCGCGGCTACTCTGCTGTTATGTCAGAGCGCAGGTGCGGGCCGATGACCTGCTCGACGCGTCCTATACGCCTGTCGCATCAAGCGGCACCATGATGGGCGCAGCGAAGGCGCGTGCGTCTCAGAGCCCTGCCTTCCTTGGGAAGAGGGCGGCTGCTCACAACCATTTCTATGCCAGCGTCGAAGCCGTGTTTCTCGGCTCCATCGGCAACCAGCGGGTCGCCACCTACGACGTGGGCACCGTGGTCGATCCGATCGTCCACTACGACACCGCCTGCGTCGATAACGGCGGCTTCATTCCCACCCCGCGCATCACCCTCGGCTATCAGGGCGAGTGCTGGGGAGTGCAGGTCCGCTATTGGCGGATGCGGTCAGGACGAGCAGAACACGCTGGACTGCATCGCTGGACGGCGCCGACCAGCAAGCCTGCTTCCGGGCGGAAACCCTCAACGTGGAAGCCACCCGCTTGTTCTGCTGGGGCGACACGCAAATGCAGTGGACGTTCGGCGTCGGCTACGCCGATTTTGAACAGTCAACCAGCCTGGCCGCTTATCAGCTTTGCGGCAACGACGTTTATGCCGGCTATGCCACCGCCCGCAACGCCTTCGGCGGCATCGGCCTCACCACGTCCTTGACTGGCATCCGGCCCATCGGCTGCGGCAACTTCAACCTCTTCTATTCTGCCCGCGCGTCCCTCCTTTGGGACAACAACGCCGTCACATCGGTTGACACCTTGGCGACGTATGAGAGCGGAAGCGGCGGGTGGGCCAACGGCGTCAACGGCGCCGCGGCGGGGGACGTGGGCAACCTGTTCATCGGCGAAATCGAAGTCGGCGGACAGTGGAACTACGCCTTGAAGTGCCTGCCGGCCAACGCCTTCATCCGCAGGCCTTCGAGTACCAATACTGGGGAGTGACCAGCGACAGTTGCGCTGCCGCCTTCTCCGGCGCGGGCGCCGAGCTGGCCCGATTGGCGTCGCCTGCACCACATCCGGCGGCGACGCGCACACCAACTTGGTCGGCTTCACCATTGGGGCCGGAATCACCTACTAACCAATTTGCCCCGGGGGCAAGCCCCAGGCAAAGAGCCTAGTCGCGTAAAGAATTCTAAGAAGCCGGCATGGCGATGCAACCCATCGCCATGCCGGCCGTCGTTTTTGGCCCGAGCCAATTCAAGAAAAGCCAGCGCCCGCGCCGGCAAGGCGGGGGCGCTGCAGAAAAATCGGGGTAACCCAAATTGGCCAACCGCAGAACTCGCTGGACTACTTCGCTGTGGCGTAAGCCCCGCCGACGGCAATCGAGCCGGCAACGATGAAGCAGCCGCTCGAGGATCCAATGCCCGACACAGCCAACGAGCCGGCAACTCCGGCAGCCGAGGCGCAATCGCCGCAGCCCTTGGCGCAGTAGCCATTCACGGCGGAGACGCAGCCCGGGGCCGTGGCCGTCTCGGTGCCGTACACGACGGCAGTGCCGCCCATGCCGCGGACCGTCGTCCCTTGGACATCAGACATGGTCTGGATGCCGCTGAGTCCCATCATGGCCAGCGTGTTGTCCGGCACCATGCCCGGCGCGGCAGCGTCGCAATTCCCGCGGACAACACAACGCACGCCACAAGGCACACACAGAGTAAAGAACGCATCGGAAACCCTCCTAACAACAAAGGTGTACGCCGCCCTATTTCGAGGCCACAAGCCCCGCTTGCGCAGCGCGTCCTGTAGTAGCCCGCCTATGAAGATAACCGTGTCAAGGACTTATTAAGCGACTATTGCGTCGTCACGCCGATCCAACAGCGAACGCCACAAAAGTTGCAAACACCGGACTCATCTTACGTTCCCGCGTCGCGGTTGCAATCCCCCCGACAAGGATTTTTCTGGAAAATAATCATTATCGCTAACTAGTGGGGTGCGCAGGCCCAGGACAGCGGCTTAAAAATCCCCGAGGGCAGTCAACGTAAGGTGGGATGAGAGCCGTTTCGTGGGCGTCGCCAACTCGTTGACACAGAATCAGTTGTGTCGATTATATAGGGCCA
>CAWBRF010000017.1:0-119586 GCA_963791075.1 uncultured Planctomycetia bacterium | reverse complement strand
AAGCGGATCGAAGAGGGGCTCAAGCGGATCGAGGCCGCTTGCCAGAAACAGCGTCTGAAGCCGCTGGTCGTGGCTCAACGACTGGGGCGTCTGCTGGGCCAGAACAGTCGCGCAGCGGGACTGTTCCAAACCGAGGTGCAAACGACCGCCGACGGTCGCGACGCTGGCCTGGAAGAAGGTGGAAAGCTGGCGGGACTGGGCCGTGTTAAGCGAAGGCTGCTACCTGCTGCGGAGCAACGTGAGGGACTGGAGCGATGAGGATTTTGGAAAGCCTACATCCAATTGACGGAGGCAGAGGGGGCGTTCCGCATCCACAAGAGCGACCTGGGACTGCGTCCGATCTGGCATCAGAAGGAAGAGCGGGTGAAGGCCCACATCCTGGTCTGTTTCTTGGCCTATGTGTTATGGAAGACGCTGGGGCAGACGTGTCGGCGGGCCGGCCTGGGCGACGAGCCGCGACGGGTGTTGGAGGAGTTGGGCAAGATCCAGTTGGTCGATGTGGTGCTGCCGACGCGCGAGGGAACGGAGATTCGTCGGAGGTGCGTTACGGAGCCGACGGATCATCAAGCGATCCTGTTGACGCGACTGCGATGGCGGCTTCCGAAGATACAGCCAACGAGGGGTGTGTAGTGTAGACTTTTACAAAGCGCCCCTTGCGCCGCAAGTACTTACGTCAATGACTGGCGAACTTGGGTTAGCGCGACATCGCAGTGAAAGGAGTTGACGGAGCGTTTCCCGGTGCATGTGGTAACGGCCTGGTTGGGGAACACCCCCGAGATTGCCCGGAAACACTACTTACAGGTGACGGACGAGCATTTCCGGCTGGCGGCAACCCCGTCCACCGCGCTGCAGCCGGCGCTGCAGCAACCGGCGGGCGATGCTGGCAAGGGCCAGCAAGCGGCGATTCGTGGTGAGACGGCCGGGCAGGATGGCCAAGACTCAAAAGCAAGGCCGTACCAGGGTTTGCAAGTCCCCGCTACGGCCTGCGCTGCAGTCGTAAGTCTTTGCCAGGAAACAAGAAACGGAGAGGACAGGATTCGAACCTGCGGAGGGGGGAACCCCCTCACGGATTTAGCAAACCCGCCTTTAGACCACTCAGCCACCTCTCCTAACAGCGGACAACAGAGTATGATATTCTCTGCTGCCGCCCTACTTCTTTCTACCGCAATCGGTCAAAAATGATACGAACCGTCCCATCCTACCACGGTTGGCGTCATTTCAAACTGCACACAATATAAGAATACCACAATCGTACGCGCCAACAAGCCCCCACGCCCCCGCAATGCCGCCATCCCTATGATTGTCACCATTGATGGACCTGCCGGCGCAGGCAAGAGCACCGTTGCCCGAGCGGTGGCCCAAAGGCTCGGTTTTCGCTTTCTCGACACCGGGGCCATGTATCGGGCGGTCGCCCTGGCGGGCCTTCGCCGCGGCGTCGATTGGGACCGGCCGGAGCAATTGGCCGCCTTGGCGGAGGGCCTTGACCTGCGCAGTCGCCGGAGACAAAATATTTCTCGACGGCGAGAACGTCACCGAGGCGATTCGCTCCCTCGAAGTTACCGCCGTAACACGCCATGCCGCCGACAACCCCAGCGTTCGCGCCCATCTGGTGCGGCTCCAGCGGGCGATCGCGGGAAACGACGACATTGTCGCCGAAGGCCGCGACCAGGGGACGATCGTTTTTCCCTTCGCCCAGTGCAAGATCTTCCTCACCGCCCGCGAAGAGGAACGGGCCAGGCGGCGATTGCGAGATCTCCAAGCGCGGAACGAACCGGCCACGTTCGACGAGGTCCTCGCGGGCCAGCGGCGGCGCGACCGCGAGGATTCCACCCGCGCCGTCGGACCCCTGACGCCCGCCCCGGACGCGATTGAATTGTGCACCGACGGTCTGACCCTGGACGAGGCCGTCGCCCGCGTGGAGGCATTGGTTCGCAAGCAACGGAATTTTTGATGTTCTCCTTGAAGACGGCTCAGGTTGAACGAAGGGAGCCCGGCCTTTTCGGCCTCCCGTTGGTCGGCCGGAGCCACCCTGAATGCAGACAGACATAAACATGGTCGAACGCTCTTTGTGGAATCTCCTGTGGTACAATTTTCTTAAACGCCTCTTGCAATTGGCGGGCGTGGTCGGTTATGGGATTCGGCACGCGGGCCGCGAGAACATCCCCACTTCCGGCGGCGTGCTGGTCGTCTGCAATCATCAGAGCCATTTTGACCCGCCGTTTGTGGGCATGGGCGTCGCGAGGCGGATGAACTACCTCGCCCGCGACACCCTCTTTCGCTTTGCGCCCTTCCGCTGGTTGATCCACTCGGTGGACGCGATTCCGATCGACCGGGAAGGGATTGGATTGAATGGGATCAAGGAGTCGCTGCGCCGTTTGAGGCGCGGGGAAATGGTGCTGATTTTTCCGGAGGGGACGCGGACCCGGGACGGCGAGATTGCCCCATTCAAGCCGGGATTCACCGTATTGGCGGCGCGGAGCGGGGCCGCGATTCTTCCCGCGGCCGTCGATGGGGCGTACGCGGCTTGGCCGCGAGACCAGAAGTTTCCCGGTCTTGGCCTGATCCGCGTCCGTTATGGCCGGCCGCTGCCGCCGGAGGAGATCAAGGGCCGCGACGAGCGGGAACTGGCCGCCGAAGTCGAGCGACGGGTGCATCAGTGCCAAGCGGAAATCCGCCGGCGTTGCCCGGAACTACGCGGGGGACGATCCGATCTTCGCGGCCACACTGGGTCTGGCAACTCTGGACCGGCACGGCCGCCGGAGATCGGCTAGAGCGCTTCTCATCTCAGTGTAGCGGGTGCCATGCCCACGCTTGCGTGGGCATGAGGCCCGACGTGAGGAACATGCCCACGCAAGCGTGGGCATGGCACCCATCGGGACGCTACACGGGCATGATAAACGCTCTAGGACCCGCCGACGTATGGGTTGGCCATTCGCTCGCGCCCGACGGTCGTCGCGGGGCCGTGGCCGGGCAGGAGCTTGGTCTCGTCCGGCAGCGTGAGGAGTTTTTGGCGAATTCCGCTGGTCAAGCAGTCGAGATCGCCGTCGGGGAAATCGCAGCGGCCAATCCCGCCGAAGAAGATCACGTCGCCGACCAGGACCAACATCGGCTCATGGTCCCGCAGCAGATAGACGACGTGGCCCAGCGAATGGCCGGCAATTGCAAGGACGTCGAACGTCGATCCCAGCAGCCGAAAAGACCTCGCCGTCGCGGACCGTGACGTCCGCCGCGGGGCTAACCACCGAAAATCCATAGCCCGCCGAAAGGTTGAGAACCGGATCGGTCAGCTTTGGCGCATCCTCGACGCCGACGACGATCTGGCAGGCCGGCCAGCGCTGCTTCAAGGCCGCGTTTCCAGCGATATGGTCGGCGTGGCCGTGGGTGATGAGGATGGCCGCCGGCGTCAGGCGGTGTCGCTCCAGGTGATCGACGATCTTCGCCCAGTCCATGCCGGGATCGACCACGAGGCAGTCGTCGCGGCCATCGCGATGGAGTATGTAAGTATTTTCGCCGAATTCTTCGGAAACTACGCGGGCGAAGCGAATCGGAGGAAGGGGGGGTAGGGTCACGAATTGATCTCCCTGGAAGCGTTTTGATCGGGTAAGATATGCTGTGCAATGTGCGGATGCCGGCTTGGTTCTGCCGGCCACAGCAAGAGCTGCCAGCGTTTTGAGCGGGTAAACTATTCCGTTTATTGGGGTAAAGGCGTATCCAATCGCGGGCATTTGTTGCAATCCGCATCCGCGGTGTGAATCATTGTAATCGCCAGCAGCGGAATACGCGATAAACCGACCAAGGAGGGTTTTGCTAATGATTTGGCATGGACGAATTGCGCGGCGTTGGGGGGCGACGTTGTTGGCCGGGGCCGTTGGCGTTACGTTGCTGGCGGTGGGAGATCTCGCCGGCCAACCCCCTCCTACGGGTGGGCAGGGCAGTGCAGCCGCAGACCCGCAGGCCCCCGCAGGCCGTCAGCCTTTCCAAGTTGCCGAACGATCGACGATGCCCCCGCCGGCCATCCCCTCCTTGCGGCCCGGCGATCCCAACGAACATCCGCTGATGCCTTGCTTGCGATGGGCGCGCGAGGGATTGAGCAACATCGATAAAATCCAGGACTACTCGGCCACCGTGGTCAAGCGGGAGCGGATCGGCGCAAAGCTGGGCGAATATCAGTACATGTTCGTGAAGCTGCGGCACAAGCCGTTCAGCGTGTACATGTACTTCCTTGGCCCCGCCGCTCTCAAAGGCCAAGAGGTCATCTACATCGACGGGGCGAACAACGGCAAGATGTGGGCGCACGGCGTCGGCATGCAGCAGACGATGTTCGGCACCGTCTCGCTCGCGCCCGACGGCGTCATGGCGATGCGCGGCCAGCGCTATCCGTTGACCGACATGGGCATCCAACACCTGACGCGGCGACTGATCGAGGTCGCCGAGCAGGACGTAAAATACGGCGAGTGCGAGGTGAAGTTCTTCAAGGGGGCGAAGATCAACAACCACGTTTGCACGCTGATCCAAGTCATGCACCCGACGCCGCGGCGCAATTTCCTCTTTAACCTCGCAAGAATCTTCGTTGACGACGAATTGAACGTGCCGGTCCGCTACGAGGCCTACTTGTGGCCGCGCGAGCCCGGCGGAACGCCCGAGTTGATCGAGGAATACACCTACCTCAACCTCAAGCTGAACAACGGCTACAGCGACATCGATTTCGACATTCACAACAGCCATTATCATTTCCGCTAGGGACCCTTTCGGGCAGCCGCTCACGGGGACCGTCCCAGTTTTCGCTCGCCCGCGCCGCCGTGCGAAGCATGGTTGGGCGCGGCCGCGAAAATGGGACTGTCCCCTTCGGAACCATCGCCGCGCTTTACGGCCTTTTTCCGGGGCGCGCGCGCATGTCGTGCATCGCGCAACCGGGGTTTACGTCTATGCCGCTCGAATCGCGCCGTCCGCCGCCCGTCAAACGCGGCCTCCGCCGACTCTGGGCGGCGCTCGGATTGCTGGCAATTGTCTACCTGGGCCTTGTGCTGGCAATGATGTTCCTTGAAGAATCGCTCATCTTCATTCCGTTGAATTATGCCCAGGACGATTGGCATCCGCGCGGGCTGACGATCGAGGAGGCGAACTTCCACGCGGCCGACGGCGTCGCCCTGCACGGCTGGTACATTCCCCACCCGAAGCCCAAGGCCGCCGTGCTCTTCCTGCACGGCAATGCGGGAAACATCACCCATCGGGTGGAAGCCTTGCGGGCGTTGCACTCTCGGGCGGGGGTGTCCGTGCTGATCTTCGATTACCGCGGCTACGGCCGCAGCAAGGGGAAGCCCAGCGAGCGGGGCATCTTGGCCGACGCCCGTGCCGCGCGCGACTGGCTCGCCCGGCGGGAAAAGATTCGCCCCGCCGACGTGGTGCTGATGGGCGAGTCGCTCGGCGGCGGCGTGGCGGTCGATTTGGCCGCGACGGACGGCGCACGAGCGCCGGTTTTGGAAAGCACGTTTACCTCGCTTCCCGACGTGGCGGCCTATCATTATCCCTGGCTGCCGGTCCATCTGCTGATGCGGACGCGGCTGGATTCCCGCGCGAAGATCGCCGCTTACCGCGGACCGCTGTTTCAGAGCCACGGCGACGTGGACACGATCATTCCGATTGCGATGGGCAGGCGACTATTCGAGGCGGCCAACCAGCCAAAGCAGTTCATGACGATCTCCGGCCGCGATCACAACGATCCCCGCCCGCCGGAGTATTACGACGCCCTGGCGAAGTTCTTTGCGGGACTCTTGGCTTCGTGAAAAGCGGAAAACGCCGGCAGAAGAAAAGCGGGGAGGGAGGAAAGCCGCAAACAGGTTCATCACCCGTACGCGTCAAGGAATCGCCATTCCACCAGGGATTCCAGAAGCTCTTCTCAGTCGAGCGGGATTTCAAGGCAGGGTATAACGAGCGTGCCTTGCCATTTGCCCGGGCCGCTGCACTGGCACTCGATCTTGGCGCGAAGAAAGTACCTGGTTCTGTCATTGCGCAAAAGACCACGCCTTACCCGGCACCAGGCTCAGATACCCGCCGCGGTCCTTGGGAATCTGGGGCCCGGTTTGCGACAGCGGCAGGCGAACGCGGGCGCCCGATTCGAGGACCGGCTTCTGCTCGAGGATTATCGCGGACTGGTTGCCGGGGGCGCCGCCGGGGCCACGGCCGTGCCGTTCTCATCCGTCACTTCCCAGGTGATTGCCGCGCCAGCCAGATCGAACAGGACCGTGTTGTCGCCGCCGCTGACATTATTCAGATCGAGGTAGACGGAAATAATCGGCGACCCGTTGACGGCGGCGTTGTGGTAGGCGACCAAGCGGGCCTGAAGCGGCCCAACCGCTTGCGACCAAGCGCCCCGCGCGTCCCCATGGGCCGTGCGGATCGCCGCGACAATCTCCCTGAGTTGATCGCCACACTGGTTGGCACGGCGGGGGATCACACTCAGCCACTGATCGGACAATTCGTACTCCATTTTCGTGCTGCGGTCCGAATCGACGAGGTAGTGCGAACGAAGAAAAACGATGTAGCGTTTTCCTTTTTCAAACTTCGGCGGTTCCAGCGTCTTGAAGTTGTCGACCCACAGCAGGTGGTAGTAAAGGTCCAAGGTATCGCCCGGGACGGGCCGTCCCATCAACACCCGTACGACCTTCAGCTTCACGTTGTCGCGGGCGCCTTCAATCGCCTTACATGGGTTGGTTTCCAAGACATCGGCGACGACAACGGCGGTCGAGCCGGAAGCCAGGCCTTGAAGCCCGGCGCCAATCGGGTACGGATAGGGCGCGGGCCATTTCGACTGGGGCGCCGGCGCCGTGTGCTGCGCCGCCGAAGCGCCGTCAGGCTGCGCGAGGCAAGCACCGAATGCCAAGGCTGCGCAGACGCCGCACTTGGCCAACCGTTTCGGCGCCAGCAACAGCGTTTGCCCCAAGGCACTGCCACATTCAACTATTCGACGCCATTTTCCTGTCGTCATTTTCCCGTTTTTCATCACTCAGCCTCTTTGTCCACGTTTCCTTTCCTTTTCTTCCTGATCGCCATGGCATACGCGGTGGCGTGGGTGCGGCAGTGGGAGATGCTCACGAGAATTCTCGTCACCCCGAGTTGCTCGACCAATTCGCGAATCACGCCGCGGAGGGCGACCACCGGCCGGCCGCTGGGCGTGGCGCGAATCTCGATGTCCCGCCAGGATATCCCCCGCCGCCAGCCGGTCCCCAACGCCTTCAGCACCGCCTCCTTCGCCGCCCAGCGCCCGGCAAAGTGCTGCGTCGCTTGCTTGCGGTTCTGACAGTAGCGAATCTCCTCCGGCGTGTAGACGCGGGCGATGAACAGCTCGCCGTGCCGCTCAATCATCCGGGCGATCCGCAAGCACTCGGTAATATCGGTTCCAACGCCAAAAATTTCGGACATGGCTCTTGGGCCTATAAAGTTTACGCCGGCAAGTCATCGGTCGTCGAGGGCTCGACCGGCTCGCCGGCTTCATCCAACGCCGCCATCACGCGCCGCCGCTGCGGGGCGTCGAGCCACGCCTCGGCGGACCAGCAGCCGCGATGCGCGGGGCTGTCCCAAGACATCTCCAGGTTGGTCGGGCCGCAACCGCCGCGGCAGCAGGACATGCGATAACGCAGCCACTTCCCCGCGTCGATCATCTCGACGCCCGCCGCCGCGGCCATCCATTGCGCCGTGCCCAGCGGGACGCGTCCGCCGCGGATCGTGCGATACCAGGTTTGGCAAGCATTGCAGTAGGGCTGTCTTGTCGCGGGAACGACCATGGCCACGGCCGCACAAAACGTCAGCAGGCCGTCGATAGCCCAACTCAGCCACGCCGCCCAGCCTTGCAGCTTCCAACGCCCGACCGGCCGGCCGCGGGCCGCCTCATGACGAAGATAATCGGCAAAAGCCGGCGGCGAGACGAGTTCGCGGACCACGGAAGGAGGCAGGTTGAGCGGAATCCCGGTGGCTCGCTCTCGGGTGGCCGACGCGGCCCGCCAATTGTCGAGAGCATCCTGCCGATAGTCGAGATAATGCTGCCCGAACACCGTTACGGCAACCGACAAAACGACCCCGAGAATCGCCGTCGCGCGATTGCCCATCTGCATTGACCGCATCAGGCCGACGTTCAGCGCCCCGAGCACGACGCCGACGAGAATCGGGAACAGCAGCAGGAGGGGCGGAACATGCGACTCGACTTCCCGGGCCATGCACGCCGCGACGACGCCGAGCACCGCCGCGGCGGGAAGCCAGAGCACGAAGACCACTGGGCGGAATCGTCCTCCGGCGAGGACGTCGCGGGTCGAGGCATCGGCGGGGAGTTGATTGTTCATTTTGCGTTCTTCCGACCGAAGGCGATGGCGAACCGCCCAGAAGCGCAGCCCTCACCCTAACCCTCTCCCAGGGGGAGAGGGGACCGGACGTTGCAATTCTTTCCCGGAGGCAGAGGGGACCGGAGCGCGAACGCCGCAGGCTTCCTCGGCGCGGCGGAGGACTTCGGCCGCCTTTTTGCGGGCTGTGGCCGCGCCGTCGCCAAGGATGTCGCGAACCCTCTCCGGCTGGGCAACCAATTCCCGGCGGCGCTCTCGCGCCGCGGCAAAATAATTCTCCGCCAGGTCGGCCAGCCCCTTTTTCACTTCGCCGTAGCCGAATCCGCCGCGGCGATAGGTCGCCGCCATCGCCTCCCGCTGCGCGGCGTCGGCAAAGAGCGAGTAAAGTTGAAAAAGATGGTCGCTGTCCGGTTCCTTCGGCTGCTCGACGGGCCGCGAATCGGTGACGATCCGCATGATCTGCTTCCGCAACGGCTTGGGCTCCGCGAACACCTCCAGCGTGTTGCCGTAGCTCTTCGACATTTTCTCGCCGTCCACGCCCGGCACGCGCGCGGAAGTGTCCAGCACCTTCGCCTTGGGCATGACAAAGGTCTCGCCGAATTCGTGATTGAAGCTGGCCACAAGGTCCCGGGCGACCTCGATGTGCTGCGTCTGGTCTTCGCCCACCGGCACCAGGTCCGAGTCATAGACGAGAATGTCGGCGGCCATGAGCACGGGATAGGCGAACAGCCCGGCGTCGGCGGTCAGCCCGCGCGCCTTCTTGTCCTTGTAGGCGTGGCATCGCTCCAACAGGCCCATCGGGGCGCCGGTCAGCAGGAGCCAGCACAACTGACAGACCTCGGGCACGTCGGACTGGACGAAGAGCGTCGCCTGATTGGGATCGAGTCCCAGGGCCAGCAGGTCGATGGCGGCGTCGAGCGTGTTTTGCCACAATTGCCCGCGGTCGCGGACGGTCGTCAGGGCGTGGAGGTTGGCAATGAAGTA
This sequence comes from uncultured Planctomycetia bacterium, assembly GCA_963791075.1. Classification (GTDB taxonomy): domain Bacteria; phylum Planctomycetota; class Planctomycetia; order Pirellulales; family Thermoguttaceae; genus CAWBRF01. The sequence goes on along the minus strand of CAWBRF010000017.1, from coordinate 110,272 downwards.
GAAGGCGTCGGCCGGCTTGCCCTGCAGTTCGATGTACTGCCGGATGGCGCCGAAGTAGTTGCCCCAGTGGAAGCGGCCCGTTGGCTGAATCCCCGAAAGGACGCGCATGATGATTGTGGACCTGTGGTGATTAAGGGATCAAAGCGTGACGCGCCGATTCTCCGAAACGCAGCGTCCCGACCACCTCGGCGACAGACGCCGCGCCAAGCTCGGCCAACGCGCCGGGCAGGGCGTCGAGCAATTCGACGGCCACGCCGGGACAGTAGAAATTCGCCGTGCCGATTTGCACCGCCGCCGCCCCGGCGACGAGAAATTCCATCACGTCGTCAATCGTCGCGATGCCGCCAATGCCCATCAGCGGAATCCGCACGGCCTGCGCGACCTGGTAGACCGCGCAGGGCGATCGGCTTGATTGCCGGACCGCTCAGCCCGCCCATGCCGCGGCCGAGGATCGTCCGCCGCCGCCGCCAATCGACGGCCATGCCGAGGCAGGTGTTGATCAAGGAGACGGCGTCGGCGCCGCCGGCCTCGGCGGCCTTGGCGATTTGCGCGATGTCGGTCACGTTGGGGGTGAGTTTGGCGATCAGGGGAAGATTGCACGCGCGACGGACTCCCGCCGTTACCGACTGGCAGGAAGCTGGATTGGCCCCGAAATCGACCCCCCCGCTGACATTCGGGCAGGAAATGTTCAATTCGAGGGCGTCGACGCCGGGCAGGCCATCCAGCCGGGCGGCCATCTCGACAAATTCCTCCTGGCTCTTCCCGGCGATGCTGACGATGATTTTCACGCCCAGGCCGGCCAGATAGGGCAACTGCCGCTCGATGAACAGTTCGATCCCGTCATTGTCCAGGCCGATCGAGTTGAGCAGCCCGGCGGCCGTCTCGATCGTTCGCGGTGGGGGGTTTCCGGCGCGCGGACTTTTGGTGATGGTTTTCGGCAGGATGGCGCCCAAACGGCGCAAGTCCACCAATCCGGCCATTTCCCGCGCATATCCAAAGGTCCCCGATGCCACCGCGATCGGGCTGGGCAGCCGAAGACGGCCGAGACGCACGTCGAGTTGGACATTGACTGGATTCACGTTACGACCCATAGGACCAGCGGCAAGTGTCGCGTTGAGGCTCCCCGGTCGCCTCGCGATCGTTTTTTCCCTATACACGCCGCGTTTGCCGCGGTTGGCCCGGCGACGGCCTGTCGCCAGCGATCTTGAAAACGCGAGCAATCTGCCTCCGCCATCGATCGCGAAACTCGGGACAATCCCCACAAAGGGTTGTTCTCAGTGTAGCGAATCACCCGGCGGTGTGTCAATTTGGTCCGAGGCTCCACTTTTCCGATCCTGCGGGGTAGAATTACGGTGGAGCAAGCGAGGGGCTTTTTGGCACGACTCTAATCCGAAAGGAGAGTATAGCCATGTCAGAGAAGTTTCGACTTATCGGCGTTTGGCTTTTGGCGATCTTGTTGGCGGCGATGACCCCGGCCTTGGTGGTTGCACATGGCGGCGGTGGTGGCGGTGGCGGCGGCCATGGCGGCGGCGGGGGCGGCCACGGGGGCGGCGGCTGGGGCGGCGGTTATGGCGGCGGTTATGGCGGCCACGCCGCGATCGGCGCTTACTCGGGCGCCTACCACGGCGCGGTGAGCGGCTTCAGCCACGGTCCGGTCGGCTACGGCGCATACGCACACGCTTACCATGGCTACGGTTGGAACCATGGCGGCCAGTGGTGGCAGAATGGTTATGGGAGGAATTGGAACTACTTCCGTAACGCTTGGGCGTACAATTGGTACCCGTGGTTCGGGTTCGATTGGTGGCCAAACTTCTACGCCTACTACCCATACTATTACAATTACGGGAACCCCGACTTGTGCTATGGCGACGTGGTGTCGGAGTATCAGCCGCTTTCCTACACCGCCGGTTACGTGGCCGGCGGCGAGCCGATCGCCACGCCCGACGCCGCCGTCAACGATCAGGCGGGCGGCGTCGCGCCCGGCGAGGCTGCAACGCCGGACGCCTTGGGCGAGCAGTTCCTCACGGAAGCCCGCGACGCGTTCCTCAAAGGAAATTATCAGGACGCCTTGCGGCTCGGCGGGCACGCGGCCGTCGAGATGCCGCGGAACTCCATCGTTCACAGCCTGTTGATGCAGGCGATGCTCGCCCTGGGCGATTATCGCGGCGCGACCATGGAAGCGCACGCGGCTTCGAGCGTCGGCCAGCCGATCTCCTGGGACACGTTGTACGGCTTCTACGGCAACATCCAGACGTACACCGAGCAGCTTCGCGCCCTGGAAAAGTACGCGGCGGGGCATAAGTCCGACCCCGGCGCCCTGTTCCTCCTCGGCTATCAGTACGTCATCATGGGGCACAAGGACGTGGCCAAGGATGAGCTGGTCAAGTCGCTGTTGTTGGCGCCGAAGGACCGCCTGGCGGCCAATCTGCTGGTGCAAATCGGCGGCACGATTCCCGAGACGGTGGCCGCCGTGCAACGGCAAATGGACAAGACCGCCAAGGGCGGCGCAACGCTGCAAGCCGCGCCGGTCCCGCCGGCCCCGGGCAAGTAGGGCGGGTCGAGAACGCGGCATCGGGGCTGAACGCCCGCGGCTTCACCGCGAGGCCAGTCCCGGGGCGAAGCCGCGGCGCATCGTGTTCTCGCAACAACTCCGCGGCTGGACGAAGTGCAGCAGATACTCGTCGCCGCCGGCCTTCGTGCCGCCGCCGGACAGTCCGAAGCCGCCAAACGGCTGCCGCCCGACCAATGCGCCGGTGATGCCCCGATTGAGATAGAGATTTCCCACGCGAAACTCCCGCCGCGCCAATTCCAAGTGCGACGGCCTGCGGCTGAACACGCCGCCGGTCAGCTTGTAGGCGGTCCCGTTGGCGATGGCCAGGGCTTCGGCGAAATCCCCCGCCCGCATGATCGAAAGCACCGGTCCGAAAACCTCTTCGTTGGCCAGCCGATGCTGCGGGCGGATGCCGGAGAAGATGTGCGGGCCGACGTAATCTCTGCCCGTCCGCTGTTCCAATCCGGGGGGAACTTCGCAGGCCAACTCCAGCGTCCCTTCGCTTGCGCCGATGTCGATGTATCGGCGAATCTTCGCTGCCGCCGCGGCGTCGATCACCGGCCCGACGTTCCGTGCCCGGCTCCAGCGGATCGCCGAGGACCAACCCGCGGGTCGATTCGATCAGGCGGGCGAGAAAGGCGTCGTAGGCGGCCTCGACGACGACGACGCGGCTGCACGCGGAGCACTTCTGCCCGCTGTAGCTGAAGGCGGAATGGCGGACCGCCAGGACGGCCTCGTCGAGGTCGGCCGATTCGTCGACGACGATCGCGTTCTTCCCGCCCATCTCGCAAATCACCTTCTTCAGCGACCGCTGTCCCTCGACCGTGCGGCCGGCCGCCGCGACGATCTCCAAGCCCGCTTCTTTCGAGCCGGTGAAGGCGATCAGGGCCGTGTCCGCGTGCCGCACCAAAGCGGCGCCGACCACCGAGCCCGGGCCGATAAGCAGTTGCAGGACGTTGGCGGGAGCGCCGGAGAGCCAAAGGATGTCGCACATCAGCCGAGCGATCCCGACCGTCTGGCTCGACGGCTTGACGATCGTCGGATTGCCCGTCGCCAGCGCCGCAACGGTCATGCCGGTGCAAATGGCCAGGGGGAAGTTCCAGGGGCTGATGACGACGGCCACTCCGCGCGCTTCGTGCCAGAGGTTGTTTTGCTCGCCGACGAAGCGGCCCAGGCGCCGCGGCTCGAAGAGGTCGGCGGCGCGGCGGGCGTAGAATTCGCAGAAGTCGATCGCCTCGCAAACGTCGGCGTCGGCCTCGCGCCACGTCTTCCCCGCCTCGCGAATCATCACGCCGGCCAGTTCGTCGCGCCGGCCGCGCATCCGGCGGGCGGCCTCGACGAGCACATCGGCCCGCCGCCGCCAAGGCTCGCCGCGCCAACCGGGCAGCGCCGCGGCGGCGCGGCGCACGGCGGCGTCCGCGGCCTCGGCCGTCGCGTCGCTGGAGACTGCGGGAACCACGGCCGCGGCAATCGCCTTGGCGAAGTTCTCTCTCACCGCCGCCTGGGAAAAATCCCGCGGCGGCTCATTGACTAGCGGTGTCGCCAATGGAATCGCCGCCGCGGCCGGCTGGCGATCCTCCGCGACGTGGGGCGAGATCAACAGCGCCTCGTCTGAGGCATGTTCAAAAAACCCGGCGCGGAGCCACGATTCGTTCGACGTGTTCTCCAACAAGCGGCGGACGAGGTACGCCATGCCGGGGATCATTTCGCCCAGCGGCGCGTATTCCCGCAGCCGCAGCCCGCGACCCGTCAGAACCGGTTTCAGCGCGTCGGCCATGCCGAAGAGCATCTGGAACTCGACCGCCGACGGCGGCAGGCCGTATTTCTGCACCAGCGCCAAGGCGCGGGCGATGGAACGGACATTGTGCGAACCGACCGCCAATTTCACGCCCCCTTCGCCCGCCCGGCGGGGCGCGGCGGCGATGAACATCTCCGCCATTCGCTCGAAGCACGCGTCGGTCTGCCGCTTGTGCGTCCAGACGGGGACGGGCCAGCCAAGCTGTTCGGCGCGGATCGCTTCGTAATCCCAATAGGCCCCCTTAATCAGCCGGACGGTGACTTGCCGGCCAAGCCGCTTCGCCCAGGAAAGGATTCCCGCCGCGTCCGCCTCGCCGCTTCGCAGGTAGGCCTGGATGGCGATTCCGGCGGGAAAATCGACCGCCCGGCAGCACCGCTGGAACAATTCGATCGTGAGGTCCTTCAGGGCGTATTGCTCCATGTCGAAGTTGACGAAGACGCCGTTGTCGGCGGCCTCTTCGAGGATCGGCCGCAGCGCTTCGGTCAATCGCCGCAACGCCCCTTCGCTGTCGATTGGATTGGTCCGGGCGTCGAGCGAGTCTGATTTTGACCGACAAATTCACCCGCGGGACCGGTCCGAGATGGTCGGAGTCGAGCGCGGGGTTGGCCGGCCAGAGCCGCACGGCCGGCGGGAGCGAGCGGATCAGGTCGCGATATCGCCGCTGATAGACGGCCGCCTCGATCGGGCTGACGCACGCCTCGCCGAGCAAATCCACGGTAAAGGCGACGCCCTGGCGCCACCGCGCGTGCAGCTTGGGCAGCGCCGAAGCGGCGTCGGCGCCGGCGATGAAGTTGCCGGCAATCGCCGCGATCCATCGGCCGATGGTCTTGCTCAACATCCCCTTGGCCAGAGAGCCCGCCTTCAGCCCGATCTCCATGCCCGGCGGAAGCGTCACTCCCGGTTGGCTAAGATATTCGACCAGGCAATCGTAGACGGCCTCGGGCGAGCGGAGCGCGGGAAAGACGTCGACGAAGCGGAATAACTGCACTTTGAAGGCGTCGTCCTGCATCGCCCGCTGCATGAAGCGGTCGGACCAGAACCGCCGCGAGAACACCTCGTCGCGGCGCTGGCGCACGTCGGCGAGGAGTTCGCGTCCGATTTCCCGCGTTCGCGATTCCAGGTCCATGCCGCTGCCCATGACGGCCTCCCGCCGGGACGACTACCAATCCAGCCAGCGGCGGATCGTGTGCCACGTGGCGGTGCGGCCTTCCCGGGCGATCGCCGTGGTCAAAGGAATCTCTTTCGGACACACCCGCGCAAGTTCTGCGCAAAACTGCAAACCTCGATGCCCCCGGGCCCCACGAGCACGTCCAACCGTTCCTTCGCGAGCATCTTGCCCGTCGGGTTCAAGTTGAACAACTCGATCTGCCCGATGGCGAAGGCGCCGATGTAGCCCTCGGCGTCGGCCTGTCGCTTGCGCGCTTGATATTCCTCCGGCGTTTCGCCGGGGCGGCGGGGCGGCTCGACCTTCAGATACTGCGGGCAAGCCTCCAGGCAGCAGCCGCAAACCATGCACTTGCTGAAAACGTAGGCCGTCTCCTGTGCCTGTTGCGTCTGCCGCAGCCCGGGGCCCATGTCGAGATAGCTGTCCACCGGCGCCCACGCCTGGATCTTTTCCAGCACGGTGAACATTCGCGCGCAGTTCCACGAACCAGGTCGCGGAGCACGGGGAATTTGGTCGCCGGCCGCAACTCAATTCCGAACCACGGGGGGGCATCGGCTAGCAGGTTGTCAACCAGGGCGGTACACGCCTGGCGAACGCGCCCATTGACCAGCATCGTGCACGCTCCGCAGACTTCTTCGAGGCAATTGCACTCCCAGGCGACCGGGGCAACGTTCTTGCCGTCGCCCGTCACGGGGTTGGCCGCAATCCATTCCAGGACGCTGATGCAGTTCATGTCGGGCTCCCAGGCGACGAAGAACACCTGCCAATAGGGCTTTTCGCCCGGCTTATCCTGCCGCAAAATCCGCACAGGAAAGGTCTTGGGATGCATCGTCGTTTCCGGATGAGAAGATGTTTCGCTCATGACTGCGTCGGCTGGGGGCTCTTTCGCGCCTGCCGCTCCTTCCAGATTTGTTCGACCAGCTTGGCGCCGGCACTGCCGTAGAGCCGCGGCCGCGGCGGAAGCAGCGACGCGTCCACGTCCTCGTAACGAATCACCGGCTGCCCGTCGGGCGAAAGCGCGGCGACGGTGGTCTTCAGCCATTTTCGCGTATGTTCCTCGAACTCGTCAACCCACTTCGCCGCCCGGCGACGGGGGTCTTCGCCCTCGTCGTTGCCGCCGACGTCGGGGATGGCGAACTCGGGCTTGTAGTGGGCGCCGCGGCATTCGTCCCGCAACAGCGCCCCCTTGAGGATCGCCTTGGCGACGGGGAACATGTCCTCCACCGCCCGCGCGAAGATCGCGTTCTGGTTGAGCCAGTTGCCGGCGTCGGAGAGCGTCGCGCGGCGGGCCCTCTGTTCGAGTTCCTCGACGACGCCATAGGCCGCGGCAAGGTCCTTGTTGTGGCGGACCACGGTCGCCGCCTCGGTCATCACCCGCCCCAACTCGGCGTGGACGCGATAGGGGTTGGGGCCGTCTTTCGGCCGGGCGAGCATTTCGTTGTAGCGGGCCTCGTGGCAGCGCCGCGCCTGATCGCACAGCGCCGAGGGTTGCGCCGCCTCCTTGCCCGACAGTCCGCCAATGTAATGGATCACGCTCGGGGCGACAATCAATCCGCTGAAGATGCAGGCGACCAATGAGTTGGCGCCGAGGCGGTTGGCGCCGTGATATTGATACTCGCACTCGCCGATGGCGAACAGCCCGGGGATGTTCGTCTGCTGATTGCGCGGCGAGCCGATGGCCAGGCCGCCGGAGGGGCTCCGCTCGTAGTCGCACCACAGCCCGCCCATCGTGTAGTGGACGGCGGGAAAAATCTTCATCGGCACGACGCAGGGGTCGGCGCCCTGGAACTTCCGGTAGATTTCCAGCACGCCGCCGAGCTTGCGTTCGAGCACGTCGCGGGGGAGATGCGTGACGTTGAGGTAGACGCATTGGCGGCCCTTCTCGACGCTCAAGCCCTCGCGGACGCAGACGTTGAAGAGTTCCCGCGTGGCGATGTCCCGCGGCACGAGGTTGCCGTAGGTCGGATAGCGCTCTTCGAGAAAGTAATATCGCTCGTTCTCGGGGATTTGCCGCGGGGGACGAGAATCCTGCGGCTTGCGCGGGACCCAAATCCGCCCCCCCTCGCCGCGGACGCTCTCGCTGATCAGCCGCAGCTTGTCGGCGCCGGGGATCGCCGTGGGATGCACCTGGATGAACTCGGGATTGGCATAGGCGGCCCCGGCCTGGAAGCAGCGGCTCTGCGCCTGGCGGAGCAGGCCATCGAGTTGGTCGATTTGCCGAAGATCAAGCCCGCCCCGCCGCTGGCGACCACGAGCGCGTCGGCCGGCAGGGCGACAATCTCCATCGTGACCATGTTCTGGGCGACGCCGCCGCGGCATCGTCCCTGGTCGTCGAGGATCGGCCCCGAGAAGTCCCAGAACTCGTACTTCGTCACTTTGCCGGCGACGCTCCAGCGGCGGACCTGCTCGTCCAGGGCGTAGAGCAACTGCTGGCCGGTGGTGGCGCCGGCGAAGGCCGTGCGGCGATAGAGCGTCCCGCCGAAGCGGCGCTGATCGCGGAATCCTTCGTGGGTGCGGTTGAACGTCACCCCGAGCCGGTCCAAAAGGTCGATGATCCGCGGGGCCCAGTTGGTCATTTCCCGCACCGGCGGCTGGTGCTGGAGAAACTCGCCGCCGTAGACGGTGTCCTCGAAGTGTTTCCATTCCGAGTCGTCGAGTTGCCGGGTGAGGTCGTTGACGGCGTTGATGCCGCCTTGGGCGCAGCAGCTATGAGATCGCCGCAAGGGGGCGAGGCTCATGACGCTCACGTCGCATTCCAACTCGGCCAGTTTCATCGCCGCGGCCAACCCAGCCAGTCCGCCGCCGACGACAATCACGCGCGGATTTGCCACAGTTTACATTCCTTTTCGCAAGAAGAGCGCCGCGGCGCCGGCCCCCATCGCGGCGAGGCCCGCGGCATGGGCGGACGCGGAACCGAGGGGGACGCGGAGCATTCCGACGAGCGCGCCGACGCCGATGGCCACGAGCGCGACGCCCAGCGCGGTGCAGGGGACATTGGCCCGGCGCCGCGCGGCCTCGCTGGTCCACACGCCCCAGGTGGCTCCCATCGTCCACACGCCATTGGCGAGGTGAAAGACGCTGGCCAGCACGCCGACGACGTAGGCGGCGACGACCAGTTGCGACCCCTGGATGGCCGCGCCCGCGGTGACGCCGGCGTTGTGCGGATCGAACAAAGCGCCGCCCAACGGCCGCGTGACGTGGTTCATCCACCACTCGATCTGGCACCATCCCCGCATTTGGAAGACATGCCAGACGACAAACACGAAGACCAACACGCCGGTGACCCGCTGCAACGTGTAGCGGATGTTGCCCGCGTAGGCATAGTTCCACACGTTCCGCTTGCCGCGGAGCACGATTACCATGCCGATCAGCCCGTGAAAGAGGATCGGCAAGAGCACGAGGCACCATTCGAGGAAGAAGAGGGTGGTCGGGCCGACGGCGTGGATCTGGTCGGCGCGCCGCTGATAGGTGGCGGCGCCGTCGAGCACGGCGGCGTTGGTGGACAAGTGGAAGCACAAGTACCCGCCGACAAAGAACAGGCCGGTCAGCGAGTGCAGGCGGCGAATCATAAACTCGTGCCGGCCGAAGAAGGAATTGACGCTGGGACAGTCCATGTTTCTTGATTCCGTTGATACTCTTGGAACGCTCCAAGGCGTCCGGCTGGGGAAACCGGCTCGCGTTGGCCACCCTCATTTCACCGGCGATGCAGGACTCGCTAAAGCTCCTTGGAGCGGATGACGACAAGTTTCCGTATCTGCATTTCTTCCAGCGTGGAAGGAATGCCGCCGACGCCCAGCCCCGACGCCTTCAGGCCGGCAAACGGCATCCAATCGACGCGAAACGCCGTGTGGTCGTTGACCATCACGGCGGAAGCGTCCAACCGCCGGGCGGCGCGCAGGGCCGTGTCGAGGTCGCGGGTGAACACCGCCGCTTGAAACGCAAACGGCAGCGAGTTCGCCTGCGCAATCGCCTCGTCGAGATCGTCATAGGGGACGACGCAAACGACCGGGCCAAACACCTCCTCGGTCATGACGCGAACGTCGGCGGGCGGATTGTAGAGCACCGTGGGCGAAAAGCACGTCCGCCCCAAAGCCGTCCCGCCGCAGCACAAGCGCGTTCCCCGGGCCAGCGCCTCCTCAACCCACTGGCCAACCCGCTCCACTTCCGTCGGGCGGATCAGCGGTCCGACTTGGGTGTCCGGCAGGGTCGGATCGCCCACTTTCAACGCCGCGGCTTCCTTGGCCATTCTTTCCGCGAGGGCTTCGGCGATCGGCCGCGCGGCGAAGACTCGCTGCACGGAGACGCAAACCTGGCCGGCGTGATAGAATCCGCCTTTGACCAACAGCGGCGTCGCCGCGGCGAGGTCGGCGTCCGCGGCGACCACGACCGGGGCCACGCCCCCGTGTTCGAGGACGCAACGGGTCCCCGGGGCCAAGTGCGAACGCAACATCCAACCGACGCTCGCGCTGCCGATGAAGCCGAAAAAGCCGACGCGACGGTCGCAGGCCAACTCCCGCGCCAAGCCGTCGTCGGCGGTCACCAGCGCCTGGCACCACGCCTCCGGCAGCCCCGCCTGGCGAAGTATGCCCACGAAACGATAGCAGGACAACGGCGTCGCTTTCGCCGGTTTGACGATGACGGGGCAACCGGCGGCCACCGCGGGGGCGACCTGGTGGACGATCATGTTCAAAGGGTGATTGAACGCCCCAAACGCGACAACGACGCCGATCGGCTCGTGCCGGGTGAAGGCCAGCCGCCCCGCCGAAGCGGCGTTGATCCCCATGGGAATCTCTTCGCCGGCCTGAGTGCGGAGCCGCTCGACGCAAATCCGCACGCCGTCGATCGCCCGATCGACCTCGACCAACGAATCCACCAGCGGCTTTCCGCCTTCGCGCGCGGCCTCGACGGCCAACGCTTCTCTGCCCTGTTGCATCAGGGTCGCGGCGCGAGCGAGGATTTCGATGCGGCGCGCCGGGCTGAGCCAGCCGTTCCGGTCGCGGAACAAGGCGTGCGCCGTTTCCAGCGCCCGCTCCACTCCCCCGCGCCGCTCCGCGCGACCGACGCGATCGCCGACCGGTCAAAAGGCGAAACGACTTCGCCGTCCGGCCCCTCGGGCTGGGCGTCGGGAACCATGAGTGGAAAGTGCGGGGTCATCTTTCGCGTTTCGGTTGCGGTGGTCATGGGCTCTTCACGTTCTGCGCGGATGATGTTCGGAGAAGGAAGAAAGGAGTTAGAAGTTAGGAGTTAGAAGTTGGAAGCAATCGAACAACGGCTTTTCTGCGGAAAACGGCCAGCGGCCGCGCGAATCCGCAGCACGATGGGATGCGTCTTCCGCCAGACGATCACGTCTTAAAACAGCTTTGCCGGTTCTCATGCCGACTCCCCTCGGTTTTCCACCCTCATGTCTTCTAACTTCTAACTCCTAACTCCTCTCTTCTCTTCTCTTCCCCCTCACACCGGGCAAACCATCTTGCTGAGCTTTTCCGTCAGCTTCATGTTCTCGGAATAGTCCACGGGACAGTCGATCACCGCGACCGCGTTGTCGGCAATCGCCTGTTCGACCAGCGGCCGCAACGCGTCGGCCGACTCGACGCGATAGCCCCGCGCGCCGAAGCTCTCGGCGTACTTCACAAAGTCGGGATTGTCGAAGCGGACGTACGCGGGCCGCCCGAAATGGCGCAATTGATGCCACTCGATCAACCCGTATCCATTGTCGTTCCAAATGACGACGACGATCGGCGTGCCGATGCGAATCGCCGTCTCGATCTCCTGCGAATTCATCATGAAGCCGGCGTCGCCGGTGACCGTCACGGCCGGCCGGTCGGGGAAGGCGAGCTTGGCGGCGATGGCGCCGGGCACGCCGATCCCCATCGCGGCGAAACCGTTGGAGATAATGCAACTGTTCGGCCGCTCCGGCTGGTACATCCGCGCCATCCAGACTTTGTGGGCGCCAACGTCGCAGACGACGTTGCAATTCTTCGCCAACGTCCGCTGCAAGTCCCAGACGATCCGCTGCGGCTTCATCGGAAAGGATTCGTCGTCGGCGTACTCGCAGCACTCGTTCATGATCGCCCGCCACAACCCCGCCGCGGGATAACGCTCCTGCGGCCGGGCCAACGCGGCGATCCCGTCCAGGGCCGCGCCGATGTCGCCCATCAGTCCGCAAGCGACGATGTAGTGCTCGTCCACCTCGGCCGGCGCGGAGTCGATGTGGACGATCTGCCGGTCCTTCGTCGGATGCCATAGGTTGGGCGGATATTCGACCATGTCGTAGCCGACGCAAATAATCACGTCCGCGCGGTCGAAGCCGCAGGCCACATAGTCGTGCGCCCGCATCCCCACCGCCCCGAGCCAGAGACAATGCGAAAAAGGAATCACTCCCTTGGCCATGAACGTCGAGGCGACGGGAATGTGCAACTTGCCCGCCATGCGCAGCAAATGGCCGGCGGCCCCGGCGCGAATCACCCCGTTGCCGGCCATGATGACCGGATACTTCGCATTCGAAATGATGTCCGCCGCCTGGCGGATCTTCTGCGGCGGCGGCACCGGCGACATCGGCCGCTGCACCCGCAACGGCTGCTTGCCGACAACCTCCAGCCGGGCAACGTCCTCGGGAAAGTCGATATAGCTGACCCCGGGCTTCTCCGTCTCCGCTTGCTTGAACGCCTTGCGGACAACCTCGGGGATCGTCTGCGGGTGGACCACTTGCGTGTGGAACTTCGAGATCGGCGCGAAGAGATTGACCAGATTCAGCGTCTGATGGCTCTCCTTGTGCATCTGCGTCGTCGCCGACTGGCCGGAGATGGCCACCACGGGGGCGCGGTCCATATTCGCGTCGGCCACGCCGGTCACGAGGTTGGTCGCTCCCGGCCCGAGGGTGGCCAGGCAAACGCCCGCCCGGCCGGTCAGCCGTCCGTAAACGTCGGCCATGAACGCCGCCGCCTGTTCATGCCGCGTGGGGATGAACTGGATGGGACTGTCCAGGAGGACGTCCATGATGTCGATGTTTTCCTCACCGGGAATGCCGAAGATGTACTCGACGCCTTCGTTTTCCAGGCAGCGCACGAACAATTCCGCAGCTTTCATCGAGGGCCTCCCGCGTTTCCTCGAAACAATCGTATGCCTGGAAGTGATTTCCGCCAAGTGAATCAAGGAAAAAAACACGTTTTTGGAAGGATATTCGCTTCCTGGGACACCCCCGCCATGTGGGCCGGAAGGCGCGCGAATCCGCCTGCGGGCCGCGGCGCGAAGACTCGCTGGCCATATCGTTTGACGCCAATTGCCGCTGGCAAAAACGAGTTTTACACCGTCAGAAGAGAAATGCCAAGTAGCGGCGCTAAAAATATGTCTCCGCCCACGCCGATCGGCGACAGAAAAAGTACCGGTCACAAAGTTCGCGCCCGAATCACCCTTCCTACAAGGTTGGATTCGGGGGACACGAACCGATAATGGATGTGTGGGTAATATCGGCGCCCACCCAGCGTCTCATTATTTGCCTGTGTCCCCCGAATCGTGCGTTCATGCCTTTCCGACCTGATGTCCCCTTTGCGACCCAGTGATGGGTGTTCCTCTTGTTTCCCGCTGTGGCGGCTGTTTGGTCGCTCATTCCGCGTGCAGGCTCTTCAATATCTTCCTCGCCAATGGTTCTTTGATATCTCGGCGTGTCGGGGGACCGCTTCGGTGACTCCGGTCTTTGGGTTGATCCAAAGCGAATGCGAGCTGCCTTCCCGCTTCAGGTAGCAGCCTGCGATTCTCAATCTGCGCTCCAAGTCTCGGCGTTTCATCCAATCAGCACCGTATCCTGGATAGCGTCTTCGGGCAGCCCGCGAAGGATGTCGGCCTTGCGATCCTCCAGGACCAATTCAATTGCCTTCCGCAAACTATCCTTGGCATCCTCTGTCGTCTCGCCCTGTCCATTGGCGCCGGGCACCTCCGGACAAATGGCCCAATAGCCGCCCTCTGGCGCAGGTTCTATGATTGCCGTGAATTCTGCCTTCATTGTCGTTTCCCATCTTTTGCTGACCGGAATTAAAAGAGGTCGAGGAAAAGCACAATCCGATTATACCGCGGCCGCCGGCGTTGGCTGAAGCCCCAATTCTTGAACCCGTCCCGAGGGCTTGTGAAACGGGCAAGAGACTATAAACTAAGGGGAATCGCGGGTCAAACGGCGTGTTTTGACACATCCAGGAACGACGCGCCAACCCGAAACCGACCCCTTCCACGTCCATCGGGTGGATCGATATAACCCTGAAGGAGTTTTCAACCTATGGCCATTAGTGGCGGATCGGCTGTTGCCCATGCGAATCGGCTCGTCGGATCGCTCGCGAAAGTCGGCATTCGGCCGGCCATCGACGGGCGGCGCAAGGGAGTGCGCGAGTCGTTGGAAAATCAGACGATGGGCATGGCGCAATCGGTTGCCAAGCTCATTTCCGCGGAAATCCGCCACACCAACGGCGCCCCAGTCGAGTGCGTCCTGGCCGACAGTTGCATCGGCGGCGTGGCCGAGGCGGCCGAGACGGCGGAGAAGTTCGCCCGCTCGGGCGTCGGCGTCTCGCTGACGGTCTCGCCTTGCTGGTGCTACGGCTCGGAAACCATGGACATGGATCCGCTCGTGCCGAAAGCCGTCTGGGGATTTAACGGCACGGAGCGGCCCGGGGCCGTCTATCTGGCCGCCGTATTGGCCGGGCACACGCAGAAGGGACTGCCCGCGTTCGGCATCTACGGCCGCGACGTTCAGGACGCCGGCGACGCGGAAATTCCCGCCGATGTCCGCGAAAAGATTCTTCGCTTTGTCCGCGCCGGACTGGCCGCCGCCGCCATGCGGGGAAAGTCGTATCTTTCCCTGGGCAACGTCTCCATGGGCATTGCCGGCTCGTTGGTGAACCACGACTTCTTCGAGCGCTGGCTGGGCATCCGCGTCGAGACGGTCGATATGGTCGAAATCGTCCGCCGCGTCGAGCGCAAGGTCTACGACGAGGAAGAATTCGCCCGGGCGCTGGATTGGACCAAGGCCCATTGCAAGGAAGGCAAGGACTACAACCGCGCCGAGAGCGCCGTTTTCGGCCGCGGAAAAAGAGCGGGCGTGGCAATGGTCGATCAAGATGGCGATGATCGCCCGCGACCTGATGGTCGGCAACCCTCGCTTGGCCCAATTGGGCTTCGGCGAAGAGGCATTGGGCCACAACGCGCTGGCGGGCGGATTCCAAGGGCAGCGGCAATGGACCGATCACCTGCCCAACGGCGATTTCATGGAGGCGATTCTCAACTCGTCGTTCGACTGGAACGGCATCCGTCAGCCGCTGGTCTTCGCCACGGAAAACGACAGCCTCAACGGCGTGTCGATGCTCTTCGGCCACTTATTGACCAACACGGCCCAGGTGTTCGCCAACGTCCGCACCTATTGGAGTCCGGCGGCGGTCAAGCGCGTGACCGGCTTTGCAGCTGGGCGGCGTCACGGCCGGCGGCCTGATCCACTTGATCAATTCCGGGGCGGCCGCCCTGGACGGCGCCGGCCGGGCAAAAATCAACGGCCAGCCCGGCATCAAGCCCTTCTGGGAACTGACCGAGGCCGAGGCGAAGGACTGTCTCGCGGCCACGTCCTGGCACGCGGCGATCAGCGAATACTTCCGCGGCGGCGGATTCTCTTCGCACTTCGTTACTGCCGGCAACATGCCGATCACGATGTCGCGGCTGAACCTCGTCGCCGGACTCGGCCCGGTCCTCCAGCTTGCCGAAGGCTGGACCTTCGAGCTGCCGCAAAAAGTCCACGACGCCTTGGACCAGCGGACCAACCCGACCTGGCCGACGACGTGGTTTGCCCCGCGATTGACGGGTCGGGGCGTCTTCAGCGACGGCTACACGGTGATGAACGCCTGGGGGGCGAACCACGGGGCGTTCAGCTATGGCCACATCGGCGCCGACTTGCTCGCCTTGGCCGCGATCCTGCGGATTCCGGTCTGCATGCACAACGTAGCGGAGGCGGACGTGTTTCGTCCCAGCGCGTGGAACGCGTTTGGCACGTCGGACCTGGAAGGGGCCGATTACCGCGCCTGCGCGAATTTCGGCCCGCTGTACGGAAGGTTTTGAGGTAGGGTGGGCCGAGCGCCGCGAGTCCCACCGTGCATAATTAAACTGCATTTTGGTGGGACTCGCTGCGCTCGGCCCACCCTACAAGGCTGTCCTCCCTCGCCGTCGCGCGAACCGACCAGGCCGGCGACGGTTGTCGCGCGAAAATGCCGCGCACTGCGACCATTTGTGGCTGCGAAGTGCGTCAGTATTGCGGGGGGGTACACACCCACCCGTCGTTTCGATTTCTCCTCGCAAACAATGATCTGACGGCAAGATTCCGGGGCAGCGGCACTACCCAACAGCGGCGGCCCTTCTATAATTCCTCGCAAAGAGTCGAAAACCGCTTGCGCCGCTCCCTTCCACTTTGGTCAAACAATGATGACGCCTCGTAAGCCCCGCCGCACACGCTGGTTGACGCTGGAGACACAGGCCGACGACACGCGCCGGTCGGCAACCTATATTACGGTGTGTAATCGCAACCTCTTTTATGGGAAAGGACGAGTGTTATGAACAATCCTTCGGAACCGACTGCTGTCCAAACGTCGAAGACCGCGTGCTGCGGCGTCGCGCATGAGCTTGGCCACCTGCGATCGCATTGGTGGTGGTTTACGCTTTACGGGGTGCTCTTGATCGTTTGCGGCTCGGCGGCGATTTGTTTTCCCATCCTTTCTTCACTCTTCTCCGTCGCCGTCTTGAGCGCGATCCTCTTTATCGCCGGAATCGCCACGATCATCAGCGCCTTCTGGGCCGGCAAGTGGAGCGGCATGCTCGTCAACCTCCTCGTCGGGATGTTGTATCTCGGCGGGGGCTTGATCGCCGTCAACCACCCCTTGATCACCGTCGTCGTCCTCACGCTCTACCTCTCCATCTTGTTCATGGTCGTCGGGGCGTTCCGGGCCATCAGCGCGATGGTCGTCCGCTATCCGTTTTGGGGTTGGTCGCTGTTGAACGGAGTGGTCACCTTCCTCCTCGGACTGATCATCTTCCGGCAGTGGCCAAAGGCTTCCCTCTGGGTGATCGGCCTGCTGGTGGGGATCGAAATGCTCTTTTACGGATGGACGTGGTTCATGTTGTCCCTGTCCATTCGCGACCTGCCGGGAGAGAAATGACCGTCGGCCGCAAGGGACTGCGCCGCACGCGGCGCAAAGCCCCATCGGCGTGCGCGCTCCGGTGGTTTGTGGGAGACGTTGGACATGAAAAATGCGTGTTGGATCGTGGGGCTGGCGGCGATTGGCTCGATGGGAGTCGCCAGCCTCGTTGCGGCGCATGTTTTTCCGGGGGATCGCAGTTACGGCGGATATAACAACGGCTACTGCGACCCCGGCGGCTGGGGCGGCTACGTCGCGCCCAACCCGATGCCGGAAATCGCCGCGCAGAGCCATCTGGCCGGGCAACAGCTCGCGGCGCAACAGAACATGGCCTTGCAGAGCGGCATTCGCAGCGCGACGATGACCCAGTCGCAGTCGAATATCAACGCCCTACGGAACCAACGGCAGCAGAACAAGGATTGGTGGTTCCAGTACCAGGCGCAGCAGATGGCCGACCAGCGGGCGCGGCCGGCGAGCGCGGCCGGCGCAGTGGGCTGCGGCTTCGAGTCCATCGCCTCCCCTCCCAAAGCGGCCATGGACGTCATCCGCTGGCCGCCCTTGCTGCAAGATCCGGCGTTTGCGTCCCTGCGGGCGCAAATCGAAGCGCCCTATCGTCGCTCTCCGCCGGGCTTGAGCGTTCCCACGGCCGACGACTATCGCAAGATGGTCAAGACCGCCGAGGCGATGAAGGGCGTTTTGGAGTGGATGACTCAGCAAGGGGTCGATACGCAGGAGTATGGGCAGGCGAAGGCATTCTTGGACACGCTGCAAGAGGAAGCGCGCGCGCAATCCGACGCCGGCGCGTCGCCAAAATCCGAGTCTTAGATTTTCATTTCCTGGAGAATGACAATGCGACGTTTTGTGTGTGCCGTATCCGCGGGAATTGTCCTGATTGCGACGGCGATCGGCTGGACTGAGGACGCAAAGACCAGCCAGCAAAAGCCCAGCCCGGAAATCTGCAAGCTGTTGGCCGACGTGGAAGAGAACTTCAGCCGCGGCGACGCCAAGGGGCTCGCGGCGTGCTGGACGCCCAGCGGCGACTTTGTCGGCCCGGCGGGCGAGCGCGTCGCGGGCCGCGACCACATCGAGAAGGCGTTTCGCGGGTTTTTCGCCAGCCGCAAGGACGTGGAAATGAAGTTGCAGCCGACCTCCTTTCGCGTGGTCAACGAGGGCCTGGCGCTGGTCGACGCCGCCTCCGAGGTGAAGCCCGCCCCGCCGGGAGGCGAAGGCGAGGCCCTCCTCAGTCTCGTCCTCGTTAAAGGAGAACAGGGATGGCAGATTGAAAGCGCGCGCGAAACGATCGGCCGCGCCCGGCGCAGGCCCCGCAATTGAAGGATCTGGAATGGATGATCGGCGATTGGGCCAGCGAACCCTCGCAAGACGGCCCCTCGATCCACAGCGTCTGCGATTGGACGGCGAATCGGGCCTTCTTGATCCGCAAGTTCAAAATCGAGATGAAAAACGGCATGTCCCGCGGCGGCACGGAGATTATCGGCTGGGACCCGCGGGCGAGGAGAATCCGCTCCTGGGTATTCGATTCCAACGGCGGCTTCGGCGAGAATGTTTGGGTCCGGGACGGCAATCGTTGGCTGGTCAAGTCCAGCGGGACTCTCGCCGACGGCAGCGAAGTGTCGTCAACGAACGTGATTGCGATGGTCGACCCCAACACGTTCACAATCGAATCGAAAGACAGGACCGCCAACGGGGATCGCCGACCCGACATCCCGCAAACAACGATCAAGCGTCAGGCGGCGGCGAAAGACGAGGTCAAGGACAAAGCTTCGGAGGAGCCGCGGCGACGAGTTCTGCCGTAGCGCCTCTTCCCGAAAGCATTTGCCTGTGCGCGATGCGCGCGAAACCGCAAGCGGTCTGGCGAGCTTGCGGCAATAACTCACCGGAAGCGGTGCAAGCCCGAACAGAAAACCCCTTGTTTTTCAGGAGGATCGTCGATGACTCAGCAGCGGAAACGTGTTGGATCGTGGATCGCGGCGGGCGGGTTGCTCGCGGCGACGCTGGCGGCGGCGACGACGGCGCGATTTGTTGGCACGGCCCATGCCGCAGATCCGACGCCGACGACGAAAACGGCCGCCGCGGACCCCGATCGCGCCGCCGACGAAAAGGCGATTCGCGCGACGGCGGAAGACTTCGTCAAGGCGTGCAACGCCGCCGACGCCAAGGCCGTGGGGGCCCTCTGGGCGGCCGACGCCGAATATACGGACGAGTCGGGGCAGAGTTTCCGCGGCCGCCCCGCAATCGAGAAACTCTACGCCGACATGTTCAAAGAGCATCCCGGCGCCGCGATGACCGTGAACATCGAATCGATCCGCTTCTTCGGCCCGAACATCGCCGTCGAAAAAGGCGTCACCCGGCTGACGCTTCCCTCGGGCGAGGCGTCCGCGGCGCGATACACCGTCGTCCACGCAAGACGCGACGGAAACTGGACCATGGTGGATTGCCGGGACAACCCGTACTCGGCGGCCGGCGAGGACCGCCTGAAGGACCTCGAATGGCTCATCGGCGATTGGACGGCCGGCGGCAAAGACGAAGGACGCCGGATCAAGTTTGAATGGATGTGCAACAAGAACTTCATGAAGAGCAGCTACTCGTTCGTCAAGGACGGCAAGACAACGCTTGGCGGCGGCCAAATCATCGGCTGGAATCCCAAACTCGGACAGATCGTTTCGATGCACTACGACGCCAACGGCGGCTTCGGCAACGGCACGTGGATCAAGGACGGGTCGGTTTGGGTGATCGAGGCGAGCGGGGTGTTCCGCGACGGCAGCGAGAGCACCGCGGTCAACATTCTCACGCCCATCGACGCCAAGAGCTTCACCTGGCAGTCGGTGAAACGCACCTTGGACGGGGTCCCGCTTCCCGACATTCCGCGCGTCAAAGTCGTCAAGGTCCCGGCGGGCCAGTGAGCGGTCTTTGCGAAGAACATGCAAAGAACATGCAAATCATTTTCCATTAAGGTGGATGCTATGAAGACAATTTCAAGTGTCGTGATCGCGATGTCCTTGACGCTGCTGGGGACGCAGGTCGCCCATGCCCGCGGTTTCGGCGGCGGCGGATCCCGCGGCGGCGGATTCGGGGGAGGCGGCTACCATGGCGGTGGATTCGGCGGCGGCGGATCCCACGGCGGCTTCGATACGGGCGGTGTTCACGCCGGCGGTTTTGACGGGGGCGGCTATCATCCCGGCGGTTTTGAGGCGGGCCACGTCGGCGGCTACGATGCAGCCGGCGTTCATGCCAATCCCTACGCCGGACATGAGGCCGGACACGTCGGCCTGCCCACAGACGGCGCCTTTGGCCGAAGTTGGGCTGGCGCGGCGGGCTATTCCGGCTTTGCCCATGGCACGTCGGCGTGGTCGGGCAATGTCGCGGCCGCGCGGGGTCGCCGTCAGGAACTCCTTCAACCAGCATGGATTCATGCACAACGACTTCTACCACCATGGCCCATTCAACCCCGATTGGCATCACGAACATCCTGGCGCGTGGTTCGCGGCAGGCTGGGCCGCCGGCGCGGCTTGGAATTGGGCCGCCTGGCCGGCAATCGACGCCTGGTGCGGCTGGGGCTCGGCGGCGCCGATCATCTACGAATACGGCAACAACATCACGTACCAGGACGACGAAGTCTACTACGGCGATCAGCCGATCGCCACCGCCGACGAGTACTATCAGCAGGCCGCGACCATCGCCCAAAGCGCCCCGCCGGCCGACCCGCAAGGTTCCAACTGGATGCCCCTGGGGGTCTTCTCGCTCGTCCAGGGCAACCAGACCGACTCCAGCGCGCTTTTCCAACTGGCGCTGAGCAAGTCGGGGGGCATTGCGGGAAACTATTACAACGTCCTGACGGGCGAGACGCTCCCGGTCCAGGGCGGCGTGGACAAGGCAACCCAGCGGGCCGCGTGGACGGTGGGAAAAAACACGACCACGGTGTACGACGCCGGGATCAGCAGCCTGACCAAGGACGAAATGCCCGTGCTCGTGCACTTTGCCGCGAATCAAACGCAACAATGGATGCTTGTGCGAATGAAACAGCCGCCCGAGCAACCGGCGCAGCAGTGAGACGCGGCGTTTAGAAAGCACGGTAGGGCGAGCGCACTCCGCGGCCGGGTGCCGGGTGCCATGCCCACGCTCGCGTGGGCATGAGCCCCGACGTGAAGAACATGCCCACGCGAGTATGGGCATCGCGCCAGAATTTTTGAATTGCCGTTATCGAATCTTAATATCCCTGCCGCCACCCCCACTGCGTGTAATCCCCGTAGTAGCCGTGGTGTGCTATGCTGGCCGGATGATACGCGGCTCCAAAATAACCCCAGTTGTACGTCGGCACGCCGAAGCCGTAGCCGTACCAAGGATAGTTGCCGCTGCTCAGTGGGGGATAGCGATAGGGCCCGGGCGGGGAGCCGGCGACGACCGAGGGGGGATTGTACGGCGCCGGGGGCACGGCAGCGGCCGCCGGCTTCTTCCAACCAAACAAATCGCCGGCCACCGCCCCCGGACTGTGAAGCAGCACCACCAGCAACGAAACGCAGACACCCAGGCGGCAATGCGACATAGCGGCGTCCTTTCCTCTTCGACGGCGGCTCGATCCATTTACTACCAAGATCGTTCGCCGCGCGGGCGAATCTGGCTCGAAGTGTGCCGACTTTGCCGAATGTTCCGTCTAGCCGGTCCGGTGGCGCCGGTTGGGAAAGATGGGCAAATCAGTCGTACTTGAGCAAGCTGACCGTTTTATACCGGGCGATCCGCGCGGCCCCGCCAAGTCCGACCAGTTCGATCAGGAACGCGCAGCCCACCACCTCTCCCCCCGCCTGCTCGATCATTCGGCAACAGGCCTCGATCGTGCCGCCGGTGGCCAGCAGGTCGTCGACCATCAGGACCTTGGCGCCGGGGAAGACAGAGTCGGTGTGGATTTGCAGCGTGTCGACGCCGTATTCGAGTTGATAAGTGTGCGAGAGGGTCTTGCGGGGGAGCTTTCCCGGCTTGCGGATGGGCACCAGCCCCGCCCCCAGGGCCAGGGCCAGCGGGGCGGCGAAGATGAATCCCCGGGCTTCGGCGGCGGCAATCAGGTCGATGTGCTGGCCGCGAAAGGGCGCCGCCATCGCTTCGATCGCCTCGTGGAACGCCGGCGCCGCGGCCAACAGCGGCGTAATGTCGCGGAAAAGGATGCCCGGCTTGGGAAAATCGGGAATCGCGCATGATGTAGTCGGTCAGTTTTAATGCGGGGGCGGTCATTGGGCCTCGCGGTCCTGTCGTTCCGTAGGGGTGATTATACGCCCAAGTCGTTCGCGACGGAAAGTGTCGCAGGCGGGAAACGGCCCACCTACCGGTAGATGTCCCTTCGATGGCCAGCGGCTAAAATGCGAATCGACATCTGATCGTCGCTGATCTCGTAGATGATTCGGTATTCGCCTAACCGGATGCGCCACGCATGGCGGCCTGTGAGTTTCTTGCAGCCGCGTGGGCGCGGATCATGGGCAGGATCACGAATGGTCGCGTAGAGACGGTCACGGTCGCGGCGCTGAATGTCGGCCAATTGCTTCTGCGCGGACCGCAGAATCACGATCGCGTAGTTCACGCGTCGGATCCTTCCTCGATCTCACGCACCGCCTGCTCAAACGGAAGCTCCTCCTGGGACCCTGACTTGGCTTCATCGTACGCGCGGATATCGTCGAGTTCGTCAAGCTCCTCGACGATGCGCTCCCAGTCGGCCAGCGGCAGAAGCACCGCCTGTCGGCGTTGGCTTTCATCGACAACAAATTGGGGATGAACCGGAATCATCGAATTCCTCGACGTTACGGGACTGGCGGTTGCACGCTTCTATATTCCCCGGAGCGGGCCCGGCTGTCAAGGGCCGGGCGATCAGGGCCGTGGGGCCGGGACGGTCAAGACCGTACGCGGATCGCGGACACCACGGGCCGGAGAATCGTCGCCGCGCCAGCCCTCGCCCTAACCCTCTCCCGGAGGGAGAGGGGGACTTATTCAATCCTCCGGCAGCGGCACGCCGTTGAGGCTGTCGGCCAGCTTCGCCAAGGCTTCCGTCTCGATCTGGCGGACCCGCTCCCGCGTCAGCCCGAGCGACTCGCCAATCTCCTTCAATGTCCGCGGCTCGTTGTCGTCCAACCCGAAACGCATCCGCAACACGACCGCCTCGCGCTGGTCCATCGTCCGGAGCTGCTGGAGGACGTGACTGAGATTGTCGTTTTCGACGAGTTCGCTTTCCGGGCTGCGGATCCGCTCGTCCATGATCATTTCGCCCAGGGACCAGCCGGCTTCGGCCTGGTCGGTCTGCGGCGTGAGATTGTAAATGCGGATCGCCTTCTTGATGATCGGCAGCTTTTTTCGCGGCAGGCCAAGGACGCGGGCGACTTCCTCCGGCGTGGGCGTGCGGCCCAGTTCCTCGGCGAGCCGGCTGCTCGCCCGCCGCCACTTCGACAGCAACTCGACCATGTACGCGGGAATGCGGATCGTTTTCGCCGTATTGATCAACGCCCGCTTGATCGACTGCTTGATCCAATAGCTGGCGTAGGTGGAGAATCGGGTGCCGACGGCCGGGTCGAAGCCCTCGACGGCGCGAAGCAGGCCGAGGTTGCCTTCCTCGATGAGGTCCTGCAATCCGAGCCCTTTGCCCGTGTACCCGCGGGCGATGTTGACCACAAGGCGGAGGTTGGCGCGGACCATGCGATCGCGGGCCTGGTTGTCGCCCCCGCCAATGGCGACGGCCAACTCGTGCTCGTCCGCGGCGGACAACAGCGAGGTCTCGTTGATCTCGCGGAGATAGGTCTCCAAAGGAGATTGCACCGAGGCGGGCTGGCGGCGTCGTGTCTTCGTCATGGTCGTCAACATACAGGCGGCGCGGGAGGTGTGGCCAGACACAACTATCGACCGCGGCGGGGCCTTTCTGAACAGAAGGCCCCACATGACGAACTGGGGGAACTGTAGCCAAGTTCCCGTCCGTAGCGAAAAGATCGACCTGGCCGGTCGTAACCGGCAGTGGCGTGCGCCACGTGCGACAATCGTCACAACCGATCCAGTTTCACGAACGATGGCGGGCAGAATCGCTTGCAGCGAACGATGCGGCGGTTTTTGCCGCCTCGCTCAATGGTGGCCGCAGCCCGGGCAGCCGCCCCCGCGGGGAACGCTGGGATTGTCGATGGCAAAGCCGCGGCCCGTGGGACCGTCGAGAAAATCGATCGTCGTGCCGTCCAGGTGCAGGGCCATCTTCTTCCGCGTGACCACGGCGACGCCGTGATGTTCATAGCGGGCGTCCACCTCGGCGTCGAACTGGTTGTCGAAACCCAACGAATATTGCAGGCCGGAGCATCCGCCCCCGGCAACGCCCATGCGGAGGACGGTCCCCTCCTCGACGTTCTGTTCTTTCATGTACCGCTTGATTTCGCCCGCGGCGGCCTCGGTCAGGGTAATTGCCATGTGCTAAAAATCCTTGGGGATGGAAAGATTGAAGGCTTCGCGATTTGAAGCGACCAAGTACATCGTACCCGGAAAAGCCGCTTTCGGCAACTCACTTCCCCGCGCCGACGGAGCGATTTGCTAGGCCAAACTGCTCATCGTGCGCAGCCGGGAAACCGCCGCGGCAATTCGTCCCACGCTCTCGTCGACCTCTTCGATCGTATTGAATCGCCCCAGGCCGAAGCGGATGCTGCTGCGGACGGCCTCCTCCGGCAACCCCAGGCTGCGCAACACGTGGCTGGGCTCCGGACTGGCCGAGGCGCAGGCGCTGCCGGTGCTCAGGGCGATGTCCGCGACGTTCAACAGCAGCGATTCGCCCTCGACATTGGCGAAGCTCACGTTGAGATTGCCGGGCAGGCGGAGCTCGGGCAGTTCCAGGCTCGGCCCGTTGAGCGAGACGCCGGACAGCGCGGACGAGAGTCGTGCGAAGAGGCGGTCGCGCAATGCCCGCAGCCGCGGCGGCTCGCTGGACTCTTCGTCGAGGCAGAGTTCGATGGCCCGGGCCAGGCCAACGATTCCGGGGACGTTGAGTGTGCCGCTTCGCAGGCCGCGTTCCTGGCGGCCGCCGTCGATTTGCGACTCCAGGCGGACGCGCGGCTCGCCGCTGCGGACGTAGAGCGCGCCGATTCCCTTGGGACCGTACATCTTGTGGGCGGAAAAACTCAGCAGATCGACCTCGAATTGTCCGACGTTGATCGGCATCTTGCCCATGGCCTGGGCGGCGTCGCTGTGCAGCAGCACGCCGCGGCGGCGGCAGAGTTGCCCGATCTCGGCCAGCGGCTGGACGACGCCAATTTCGTTGTTCGCCAACATGACGGAAACGAGGATCGTATCGGGGCGAATGGCCTCGGCCAGGCGGTCGGTTTCCAGCAGCCCAGCCCGCGGATCGGGCGATTGCACCACCGGCAACAAGCTGATTTCGAAGCCGTGGCGGCGAAGCCAGTGCAGCGGATCGAGTACGGAAGGGTGCTCCGTGGCGACGCTGACGATGTGTTTTCCCTTATGGACCAGTCTTTCCGCCGCGCCGCGCAGGCGCGAGGTTGTTGCTTTCCGTCGCCCCGCTGGTGAAGACGATTTCCCTGCTCCGCGCCCCGATCGCCGCGGCAATCGTCTCCCGCGCCGCGTCCACCGCTTCCCTGGCCTGCCGGCCGAAGTCGTGCGTCGCACTGCCGGGATTGCCGAAGATTTCGCTGAAGTACGGCAGCATCGCCTCCAGCACCCGCGGATCGACCGGCGTGGTCGCGTGATTGTCGAAGTAGATGGGATGGTCGAGCATGACTGGATTTTTGCAAATCTCCGCTTCACGGTCCCCCTCTCCCTTCGGGAGAGGGTTGGGGTGAGGGGAGCCCGCCCCAGTCGCCGCTTCACAGTTTCCGTGCGCCGACAATCGCCCCTCGCGGGTCATGATTCAAGGGGTAGGAGTGAGAAGAAACGCACGCCCCCGCCCCTTAGGATTTTTGCCAGAGCCCACGATCTGTCCTTTGTCGTTGATCGCCGTCGCTTCTTCAAGGGTCCAGCCCGAGGCCGGGGCGATCAAGCTGTTCAGGTCTGTTGTTCTCCCGCCGCTATAAAGAAAGGCACGCCAGCCGGGGTCTTGGCCGACATAAGGAATCCTAGCGGCGGTCCTTCCGACAACCTGCCCCTTGGCGTTGATGCCGGAGGCCGAACTAAGAGCACGCCCGAGCGTGCCGAGATCGATCATCTTTCCGCGATCGTACAGGAAAGCGTGCATCCCAGAGGCTCCGGCGATGCAGGCGCCGCCGACCACTTGTCCTTCGACGTTGATGCCGTAGGCAATGCCGTGTGTGCCGCCGAGCGTGCCGATATCCCTCGTCTTTGCGCCGTCGTAGAGAAAGGCATGGATAGCGCCGTACTCGATCGGAACAATATCGCCCGCGATCTGCCCGATGGAACTGATGGCGTTTGCTTCATTATCATGCCCGCCGATACGCGGGCCGAGGTCCGTCATCTTCCCTCCGCTGTACAAAAAAGCGTGCGTATCGCTGGCTCCGCTCGTATGCGACCAGCCCACGACTTGCCCCCTGGCATTGATTGCCTTGGCCTGACTACTGCCGCCGCCGAGGGTGCCGAGGTCCGTCATCTTTCCGCCGCTGTAGAGAAAGGCGTGCATGTGAGCATCGCCGGATGTCCATGACCAACCCACTACCTGGCCGTTGTCGTTGATGCCGAGTGCGATGCTGCTCGTACCTCCGAGGGCGCCGAGGTTCTTCATCTTTCCCCGGGCGTAAAGGAAAGCGTGTCCCCCGAAATCGCCGCTTCCAACGACGTCCCCGTGGGCATTAATCCCGTAGGCTTTGCTGCCGGTTAGGTCGCCGAGGGCACCCAGGTCGGTCACTGTGTATCGAACTTGCGCGCCAGCGTTCCCGACAACCGCCGACGAGAAGAGCACCGTTGCGAAGGCTGCGATCGAAAATCTCATTTAACGGCCCCGTTCGGGAAATTTCGATGTCTTCTCAATCGCCCCTCACCCCGGCCCTCTCCCGGAGGGAGAGGGGGACTCTCCGCCGAAAATCGCCTTCATGCAAATTTCCGACCACGTCTCGAAACCGCTCATGTCGGCGAGGATTTCTTCGACGGGGCGAAAGCCGCACTCGACGATTTCGCTCTCCCGGGGATGGACCGCGGGACGCTCGATGTCGAAGATGTGGACCACGCCCAGGTGGACCCGCCCGACCTCGGTTTGATCGTCGTTAATCAAGCCGACGCAGCGGGCGGAGTAAGGGGCGTCGATGGACACTTCCTCTTCGATCTCGCGGCGCATGCCTTCTTCGTAAGGGTTTCCGCCGTTGGCTGCGGCGTCCACGGCGGAAATGTGCCCGCCGATGCCCACGCTCCGCTTCCGCCGCAGACGGCCCTCCGTTTGGCCCGACCCGCGGGTGTATTGAAACACCGTTTCCCGCCCTTGGCTGTCGCGATGGCGAAAAATCACGTAAGGGATCAGTTGCTTGTAACCCGGGTCTCGCTCGACTTCGGCGCGGGGACGAAAACTGACCTGATCCGGCGCGAACAACTCGCCCAGATAGCGATCCGCCTCGCAACAGAAGCCTTGAAAATAGCCAATGCGGCGAAAGAGTTCCGTCGGAACCACGAGCACCCGCTCGCCGTGAAACTCGTCCATGCGACACTCTCGCTTTCTTACAGGATCAACATCGCGTCGCCGTAGCTGTAAAAACGATACTGCTGGCGGATGGCCTCGTCGTAAGCCCGGCGGATCAACTCGTCGCCGCCGAAGGTTCGCACGAGCACCAGGAGCGTCGTCCGCGGCAGGTGAAAATTGGTCAAGAGGGCGTCGACGACGCGAAACTTCCAGGGGGGGCGGATGAACAAGTCCGTCTCGCCGGAAAACGGTTCCAGCGTCCCGCCGGCGGCCGCGGTTTCCAACAGCCGCACCGAGGTGGTGCCGACCGCCGCGACGCGACCGCCCCGCCGGCGGCAAGCGAGAATCTGCGCCACGGCCTCCGGCCCGATCATTCCCCACTCGGCGTCGAGCTTGTGTTCGGCGAGCGTCGGGGCGGTGATCGGCCGGAATGTGCCCGGCCCGACGTGCAGGGTCATCCGGCAGGGCGTGATGCCCTGTTCCTCCAGCCGCCGGAGCAAGGCGGCGGTGAAGTGGAGCCCCGCCGTGGGGGCGGCCACCGCTCCCGGATTCTTCGCATAGACTGTCTGGTAATGCTGCCGGTCCGACTCGATCATCTCCGCCTTTGCGGATGTACGGCGGCAGGGGGACCCGGCCTACCCGTTCGAGCAGCGCAAAGGCGTCCTCGTCCGAATCCGGCGCGGCGATCCAACTTCCGTCGGCCTGTTTTGCCGCTAGCCGCAGCGAGACGTTGACGGTTCCGGCGGCGTTGAAAAGGACAATCTCCTCTCCCGCCGCCAGCCGGCCGCGGGTCTTGCAGAGGACGCGCCACAATCCTTCCGGCGTGGCCTGCAAGAACAGCCCCTCCCAGTGCCCCCCCGTGCGGGCCCGCCGACCCAAAAGCCGCGCCGCAACCACCCGCGTGTCGTTCAACGCCAGACAATCCCCGACGTGCAGAAATTCTCCCAAATCTCGGATATGATGATGGGAAAGCGAACCCCGGCGACGATCAACAACCAACAGCCGCGCGTCAGCGCGCGAGACGCACGGCGATTGGGCAATCAGTTGCCGCGGCAGGTCGTAGTCGTATTGGTCAAGTTCGCTCATCGGCGGCAAAGGTTTTGGGGCATACGCCGGCGACGGCTCGTCGCCGGACCACGATTGAGTATAAGGCTCGACTCCCACGGCGCACCAGGGGGGCGACAACATGGCGAAGAGCAACATCGCCTTGATTATCACCGATCTGGATGTCGGCGGGGCCGAACGCTGTCTGGTCGAACTGGCCACCCGGCTGGACCGCGCCGAGTTCCGACCGGTCGTCTACAGCCTCGCGCCGCGCCGCCGGCGGGCGGCGACTCCCTGGTGAAATCGTTGGAAACGGCGGGAATTGACCTCCACTTCCTCGACGGGCGGCGAAATTGGCAGTTCTTCCCGATCGTCCACCGACTGGAGCGACTCCTTCGGCAACAAAATGCCCAGTTGACCCAGACTTTCCTTTTTCACGCCAATATCGTCGGACGGATTGCCGCGCGGCGGGCTGGGGTGGCGAGGGTCGTCTGCGGCATTCGCGTCGCCCAGCGTGGCAGTCGATGGCGACTGTGGCTCGATCGGAAGACCGATTCCCTGGTCGATCGCCACGTCTGCGTCAGTCAGGGCGTTTCGCAGTTCTCCGCCGATCGGGGTGGATTGCCGAAGGCGAAATTGGCCGTCATCCCGAACGGCGTGGACTTGGCGCGGTTTGAACGCCCGAAACGCGAGGAATCAGGACACGGCGTCGTCACGTACGTTGGAAGGCTAGATCGACAGAAGGGACTCAGTTGGCTTCTCGACACGGCGACAGTCTGGCTGAGAGAGTTACCCGATTGTGAGCTGCTCATTGTCGGCGAGGGGCCCGAGAGGGGACCTTTGGAGGCGAAGTGCCGCAGCCTGGGGCTTTCCGATCGCGTCCACTTCGCCCTCTGGCGGTTGGACATTCCGCAGATACTCGCTTCAAGCCGGCTGCTCGTGCTGCCGTCCCTCTGGGAAGGGATGCCGAATGCCGTGCTTGAAGCCATGGCCGCCGGATTGCCCGTCGTCGTTACGGATGTTGAGGGGGTGCGCGACATACTCGGTCCTACGGCAGGTGGGCAAGTCATCCCGCTGGGGGACGTTCAGGCCTTTGCGGACCGCATTATTTGCCTAGTTCGCGACCCTCAGGCGGCCGCCGCGATCGGTGAGGCCAATCGTCGCCGCGTGGCAGAAAGCTTTACGCTGGAAGCCATGGTCGAGGCCTATCAGTCGCTTTGGCGGTCGCTGTTGGCCGGCTGCTGAGGCCGCCGAAAAAATCTTTTTTTGGCACTTACGACACGCCCTGTCGCTGGAAGTTCCGTGCTGGTCTACAGCTACAGCGAACGGCGTTGACGAAGCGGCCAATCTCGCAAAAAAACCCAGCTTGACCAATGGCGAAAAACGGATATCTTTGGGGCTTTGTGGGACGCGGTGGGATGCAGTGGGAATCCAATGCTGCTGACAGGGAACTTCAGCCGATCGTTAGATGAAAAACTGCGTCTGGCCATTCCGAAGCGGCTCCGCGACGCCTTGGATTGCCCAGTGGGAGGAACGCTCTTTGTCGCCCCCGGCGCCGACATCTCCCTGGCCATCTATCCGGAAGCCTCTTTGGCCCGTCTGGCCGAGCGGCTGGCCCAGGCGTCCCCGGCAAGGCAGGATGTGCGCGCGTACATGCGTTTGTTCTATGCCCAAGCCCAGGGGGTCGAGTTAGACGGACAAGGGCGGGTGCGGATTCCGCCGGAGCTTTCCCAATTGGCGAAGTTGGAGAAGGACGTTGTGCTGCTCGGGGTTCAGGATCACCTCGAACTTTGGGCCACCCCGCGGTGGCAAACGTACGTGGCGGAGAAACAAGCCCATTACGACGAAATTGCCGAAAACGCCTTCGGCCCAAGTAAAGGAGAATAGCGGCGGTCATCCGCGAAAAAAAGCAAAGACATATCCGTCCGTTGGTTCGCCTTGCGTAAGAGGGGCGACGCCCGTTACTTGGCCACCGTCCGGCGTCGCTTTATTGCCTTCCTCAGCCATCGGCAAGTTCTTACGCACGCGGGCGAAGGGATTCAGCCCGAGCGGCGAACCGCGGGAATTCTCATCGGTCCGACCGATAAACCGATGAGCAGCCCGCAAGCATCCACCTCGTCAGGCACAGGGACGTGCCCGAGGTGGATGCTTTTTATATTTCCTGCTATTCTGCTTGGATGCCCATTCACGTTCCCGTCCTGCTGGCCCAGGTGATCGAGTGGCTTTCGCCCGCGGCTGGCGGCATCTTCGTGGATGGCACGCTGGGCGCTGGCGGACACGCCCGGGCGCTGGCCGAGCGAGTTGCTCCCGGCGGAATGATCGTCGGCGTCGATCGTGATCCCGCCGCTGTGGCCGCCGCCGAGCAGGGTTTTGCTGGCTTTCCCATCCGGCCTGTCCAAGCCAATTTCTGCGATTTGCCCGAAGTCTTGGCGGAAATGGAAATCGAGCCCGTTGACGGCATTCTCCTCGATTTGGGCCTTTCCAGCCACCAATTGGCCGACGACCAGCGGGGATTCAGCTTTTCCTCGACCGGTCCGCTCGACTTGCGATTCGATCCCATGCGGGGCGAGCCGGCCAAACGGCTGATCAATCGCCTGAGCGCGAGCACTTGGCCGACCTGATTTACCATTACGGCGAGGAACGATACAGTCGCCGGGTCGCCCGGGCGATCGTCGAGCAGCGACGGGAAAAGCCGATCGAGACTGCCGCCGAACTCGCGGAACTCGTCCGTCGTTGCGTGCCGCGGTCGCCGGTGGAGCGGATCGATCCGGCGACGCGGACATTTCAGGCCCTGCGAATCGCCGTGAACGACGAGTTGAAATCGCTCGAAATCGGCCTGCGGCGGCTGCCCGAGTGTTTGCGGCCGGGGGGTCGGTTGGCGATCATCAGCTTCCACTCGTTGGAAGATCGGCGGGTGAAGGACGCCTTTCGCAATGATCCCCGGCTGCACGTCCTCACGCGGAAGCCGATTCTCGCCGACCCGGTCGAGCGGGACGAGAATCCGCGTTCTCGCAGCGCGAAACTCCGGGTGGCGGAGCGGGTTGGGTAGGCTGCGGCGGGGTGGTGTAGAAATCGCCAGTTACACCGTCTGGTGGAATTAAACCACCCATCGTGCCATGGAGAAGCTGCCCTTGAACCACACCTCGCCCCTCGGTACGATTCCGCGACTCGTTCTCGTCGCGACCGTTCGGTCCATTGGCAAGGAGGCCTTCGGATGGGCAAGGAAACTAAAATTGGACTCGCAGTGCTTGCAGTCCTTTTGTTGCTCTTCGCGGCGGTGTTGGGCAAACGGCTGTTTCGCCCCTCGCCCGAGACTGTCGAAGCAACGCCGGCCGAGCAGGAGAAAACCCCGATCCAGGCGGAAAGTGCCTCGACCGCGGACGCCAAATCAACCTTCGCGAGCATCGCCTCCGAGAAGGCGACGGTGCTCTCGCCGACCGCGGCGTCCGCGGGCGCGTCGAAGCGGCCGCCGGATGACGCCACAACCTCGTGGACCACGATCAGCGACCCGCCGAAAAAAGAGCGCCACGGCGAACCAGACCGCCGCATCGGACCATACGCCGTACGTTCCCGCGGCGCCCATTCCCGCTTCGCCCGCCGACGACCGCTACGCAGTCGCCGGCGACGCCGGCGACGCCGCAACGCCGCCGCCGCCGGCCGCATCGATCGCGCAAACCGCCCGCGTGGACGCCGCCGCGCCAAGCGCGGCCAAGGACGCTTCCGATCCCTTCCACAGCCGCAGCGACCGCAGCCACTTGACAACCGCAACGACAACGAGCGCCGCGACGCCAATCGAAGGACCGTCAACCGCCCGCGCCGCTCGGCGAAATGAAGAGCCTTCGCCTTCCACCGCCTCAACGTCTTTCCATTTTGGCGGTTCCTCGTATTCGCCCACAACAGCCAATCCGTCAAACTCCGCGTCTCCGCACCCATCAAGTTCCGCATCTCCATCTCCGGTCTACTCACAGAAGTCGCCCTACGCGGCGGGCGCCGCTTACGGCCAGGGATCATCGTACGCGTCCGTGCCGACGTATTATCCCCCGGGCGACTCGCGACGGTTGAACAACAACAGCGATTACTCGTCCGCCGCCGCGAGCGACGCGACCGCTCCCAGCCCGAGCAACGCGGACCGGTCCTACGCGGCGGAAAATTCCACTCGCCCGGCGGAAACTTATGAAGTCCAGCCGAATGACAACTTTTGGGTGATCTCGCAAAAGGTTTACGGAAGCGGGGCCTACTTCAAGGCGCTGGCCGAACACAACCGTGGAAAGGTCGGCCAGATCAACAATCTGCGGGTGGGCGAGACGCTCTCGACGCCGACGGTCGCCCAACTGGAGCAGTCTTATCCCGACCTCTGTCCGAGAACGAACCGGCGCGAGGCGGTTCGCAGTCGCCTCTCGCCGACCTCGTTGCACGGCGCCTACGTCGGCGGCCGCACGTATCAGGTCCAAGCGGGCGACACGCTCTTCGACATCGCGCGAAACGAACTCGGCAAGGCCTCCCGCTGGAAGGAGATTTACGAGTTGAATCGCGACGCCTTGGGCAAGGACTGCGACTACCTCACGCCCGGGATGCGGCTGACGCTGCCGGCCAAGGACGCCCCGCCCAGCGGCGATAAGACGACGCGGCGATCCGAAACGCTCTACGACCGGTAAGCGGTAGACGATGCTGTTTCCGAAGAAAATCATTTCCGGCGGGCAGGCGGGCGTGGATCGCGCGGCCTTGGATGCGGCGATCGCATTGGACCTTCGCCATGGCGGATGGTGTCCCCGCGGCCGGCTCGCGGAAGATGGACGAATTCCCGACCGCTATCGCTTGACGGAAACCGATTCGTCGGACTATGCCGTACGGACGGAGCGGAATGTGCTCGATTCGGATGCGACCTGGGTCCTTTGCCGCGGCGAGCCCCGCGGCGGCTCCCTGCTGACCATCCGTCTGGCCCAGCGGCATCGTCGTCCCCATCTGCTGGTCGATCTCGACCGGCCGCCGAGGCTGGAAGACTTAGCTGACTGGCTGGGGGCGCATGAGGTTGACGTCCTCAACGTCGCCGGTCCGCGGGAGAGTCAGAGTCCGGGCATTGGGGCGACCGCCGAGGAGTTCCTGCGGCGGTTGTTTTCCAATCGCCAGTGACGATCGCCGATCTAGCTATAATTGGTGGGCGACTCCCACCCTTCGAGCAAATTTCCCCTCCAACTGCACATCCCGCCTCAAATTTCACAGCCGCGGCAGCCGAAGAATACTCCGTGGCGCTTGATTTTCCGGTCTGTGACGCCTAGGATTTGAGCGTCT
Organism: uncultured Planctomycetia bacterium; assembly: GCA_963791075.1. Classification (GTDB taxonomy): domain Bacteria; phylum Planctomycetota; class Planctomycetia; order Pirellulales; family Thermoguttaceae; genus CAWBRF01. Next base: position 76,675 of record CAWBRF010000017.1, on the reverse strand, counting down.
GGCCAAGATTGGGAAAGTTTTCTTCGTGAACGCGAATCGGCAAGTTGCTTCCGCACGTTTCTGCACGTGTCGCTGTCCGGCTTGACAAGCCGGACAGCCCCGCCGCCGTGTTCCCATCGCCGATTCGCCTCTTCTTTCTCACCCGAAGGGTCCTCGCGCCGTTTGTGTTGTGCATCGGGCCCACAGCCTGGAGAACCATATTGTCATGGCTACCGACATCCGTCTGAAAGAATCGCTGCCGGAACTGACCGCCCGGCTGGTCAAGACCTATACCGAGGTCAGCACGCTCAACCACCTCGGCCACTGCCCGTTGCCGAATTACGAGACGATCATTTCCGTGATTCGCGACCTGCGGGAAGTGCTCTATCCGGGTTTCGGCCGGCGCGACGGGCTGCACATGGGGAACATCACCTATCACACGGGCGACCTGATCGATCGGATGCACGATCAATTGACGCTGCAAATTGCGCGGGCGTGCTGCCATGAGGCGGGGCGCGATCGCCTTTGGGATCCGCATCAACAGGAGGACTTCGAGGCGCTGGCCCAGGCGAAAACGGTGGCGTTTCTCCGAAAATTGCCCGAATTGCGCGGTCGTTGGCCTTGGATGTCGAGGCCGCCTTGGCCGGCGATCCGGCGTGCAAGTCGTTCGACGAGGTGATCTTTTGCTATCCGGGCCTTGAGGCCGTGACCGTCTATCGCCTCGCCCACCTGCTCCACGAGCAAGGCGTGCCGCTGATTCCCCGGATGATGACCGAATGGGCCCATAGCCGCACGGGCATCGACATTCACCCCGGCGCGAAGATCGGCGCACACTTCTTCATCGACCACGGCACAGGCGTGGTGATCGGCGAGACGACGGAAATCGGCCAATGGGTGAAGTTGTATCAAGGCGTGACTCTGGGCGCCTTGAGTTTTGCGACGGACGCCGAGGGAAACCTTGTTCGCGGCACGAAGCGGCATCCGACCCTCGAAGATCGCGTCGTGATTTACGCCAACGCCACCGTGTTGGGCGGCAAAACGGTCATCGGCCACGACGCGGTGATTGGGTCGAGCGTTTGGGTCACGAACTCGGTTCCCCCGCACACCACGGTGACGATGGAGAAGCCGCGGCTGCAAATGCGCGGGGCGGAGAGCGAGGCCGCGCCGATCTGGCAAATCTGAGCGGCGCGATGCCGCACCGTCTTATCGACCCGCCGCGAGCGTTGGGCACAATCGGCGAGTGGGGCATTGTCCCCGTTCGGCGAAGCCGCCCATTGGGTCTTCCTGTCGCTATGGCACGTTGATCGCAAACGCCACTATATTCCTGGGGTCTGGCGGAAATCCGACGCCAAACGAAAGAGAACTACTCGGGAAATCGGGGGTAAACAAGTGGAGTCGGCTCATAAATCCGCTTGGTGAATTGTGCAAAGAAATTGGGGAACTATGCCAAGGCAACTGTTTGACATATTTACAGGCTCTAGGTAGAGTAAGGCTTGGCGATGGGTTCGCCGGATTAAAGCGGTTGTGCCGAGAATCACTCGTTTTCCGCTTTTTTTAGTTCGGTTCCTTGGGGCCTTTTGCGAAGGGAAAAAACATGCGATGGCAATGTTTGGAGTGCGCGGCGGTTTGCTTGTTGGCGGCGGCGTCCGTCCGGGCCGACGTGATCAACGTCGATTTTAACAGCCCCGCTTACCAAGGGCTGGCTGTGGCCCCAGACCCGGCCGGCAACACGGCGGTCTGGAACAGCGTAGCCCCCGTCGCGACCAACAACGGAGGAAACTGGTACGTGGGCAGTTATACCTCCGCCGCCTTGGTGGACTCCAGCGGGGCTGCCACCGGCGTCGAAGTTAACTTGACTGCCTATGGCTGGGCCTGGAACTACCCGTACAGTTGGTCCGCCACAAGTAATGCGGCCGGGCTAATGAGCAACGGCATCGAGGTGGCGCCGTATAGTTGGGGGTCCCCCAACACCTACATTTCGATCAGCGGCTTGGTTCCCGACAGAACGTACAGCCTGTACCTCTACGAGCAACAAGGAACGAACGACAGCAACATAGAAACGGAGTCCGTGTTTGGCGGAACGCCGGACATCGCCACGAACGCAGCCAGCGACGGGGACAGAGAGAACGAGGGCTTCGTCCTGGGCGACAATTACGTGCTCTATTCGGGGCTCAAAGCCGACGGGACGGGCACGATTTCCGGCTACGTGGTTTGCCCGATCCGCGATGGCTATGGCGCATTGAACGGTTTCCAATTGGTCTCCGCGGTTCCCGAACCGGGCACGTTGGCGTTGTTGGCCGCGGGCCTGCTCGCCCCGCTGGCTTACGCCTGGCGGAAGCGGAAGTAAGGGCTTGCGAAAAAAATAACTTGGTGAATTTTCCCCTTGTGGCGCCGCCCTCGGCGGTGCGCCCAGCCGGGGGCGGCCGGGCCAAATTGTCCGGCGGATGGTGGAAGCGACGAACAAGTGTCACACCGCCATCCGCCGCCCCGTCGATGCGTTTTTGCGGCGCAATCGCATAGAGACTACGAAGCCGGCCGCGCTTCGGCGGGCAGGCGGGCGAGTACGAAATCGTACACGTTGCGAGCAACGCTCAGAGCGACGTGCGATTGGTCGGCCGCAGGCGCGGGGTCCGGGTGCGGGTAGCGGAACTGAACCGCGTACTCGGTCAATGGCTCCGCCTCCTTGCGCCATTGTGCGAACGAGGCGTCGCAGCCAACGCAAAGGTTCAGGAGGCATCGAATCCGGTGCGACCATTCGAAGTTGACGTCGCGATCAACCAGGTACGCCTTCGGCGACTTTTCCACCGCTTGTTGGGCGTGGAAACAAGCGTCTTCGGTCAGCGGCGGGCTTGCCAACAGCGCGTGTTCGGCGCTGCGCAAGTCGTTCCGGGCCCGCTCGACCCATTGTCGAATCAACTCAACTTCGGGAGGCATACAATCTCCGGCCGCGGCGGGCAACCGTGCCGGGCAACGAGTGCCGCACGCGCTTCCACTTCTCCATTTCGCGGCGGTGAAACACCACGATGTTGACGGGCACGAGGAGACCCCACAGAGCCGCATCGCCGCGCGTGGCCAGTTCGTGCCGGTCGCCGGCGTCGTCCGACACCACGATTAGCAAGTCCACGTCGCTGTGCCGATGGGACGTTCCTTGCGCTTGCGAGCCAAAAAGGTAAATCTCCAGCGGCCGCAACGTCTCCACCAGGCGTCGCACAATATCGCCCAGTAATTCCGGCGGAATGTCCTTCATATCGCCATTATACCACGCATGGCCGGCGCGGCCAACGCCATCCGAACAACTCCCCCCCCCGCCGCAATTTGCCCTCGGCGCGAGAGGCGGCCGGAAGCTTGCACCGCTCGTATGGAAGGTGCGGCGGGCGAGCCCGCCGGCTTATGCCTGGCGGAAGCGGAAGTAGATTTATGATTTAGGATTTATGATTTCTCATTTGACGCTTTGTGCTAATGACAGTCGCCGTGAGGATGGCCACTAGTTCGTTGCACTCGCGCGTCAAGTCAGACAATCGCGAAGGCTTGACGATCCCGGACTCGCCAAGGAGTTCGAGCCAGTAACGGGTCTCCTCGCCTTCGCGAACGGCGATCTCCAGCGTCGTCACGAAATGCCTTCGCGACGACGCTCGCAGCGCCTCGCAGTAGTTCGCGCCGACGGAGGTTCCCGACTTGAGGATTTGCCGCCCTAGGACGTTGCCGTCGCGGTTCCGCGGCAAGGCGGCGACGAGCTTTATAACGCGTACGGCAAAGGACTTTGTTCGGCGCGCAGTTCGTCGGAGTTCACGGGGTCGTGCCTTTCACGTTCGCGTTCAGGTTCGTCGATGCCCGGCTGTAATCATAAATCAGAAATCAGAAATCAGGAATCCCCCGGTTTCACCCTGTTAGAGCTTTTGGTTGTCATCGCGATCATCGGCATTCTCTGCTCCCTGCTCTTGCCGGCGGTGCAGGCGGCCAGGGAAGCGTCGAGACGGGTGCAGTGCGCCAACAATCTGAAGCAAGTCGGTTTGGGCACGGCGACGTGCGAAAACGTCAACGGCGTTCTCCCGCCGCTGTACGTCAGCAGTGTGGACCAGAATGGACAGAACCAGAATTCGCAGTTTTCGCCCGTCCGGGCGCCAGGTCCCTACCAGGGCGCTGTGGGATTCACGGTTTTTTGTTTCCTCTTGCCGTACATTGAGCAGGGGGAACTCTACACCCTTTCGAACCGGCAGATCTGGGGTAATGTCAACGGCAAACCCTTGCTCGGCTATGTGATCAACGCGTATCGCTGCCCGGACGAGCCAAGCCCGGCGTTGCAGACGGGCATAGCGGCCACGAACAACGGCAGCGCGGAATCGCAGGGTTGGGCTGCGTCGAACTACGCCGCCAACTACATGGTGTTTGGGAACCCCGCGGTGAATCCGCCGACCTCCGAGGGCGCCACGCTAATGGCCGACATTCGCGACGGCCTTTCCAACACCATTTTTTATACCGAGCGGTATGCCACGTGTGGAAGCACCGGCATTCCCGGGGCAACGTGGGCGATGCTCTGGGCCGACCCCTTCGGAGCCTGGGCTGCCCAGTTTGGCATGAACGGCTTCACGCCGACAGGCTATATCCGCTGCCCGGTATTCCAGAACGCGCCCGACTGGATTTGGGGTTGCGACACGACAAAACCCCAGTCGCCGCACGTCGGCGGGATTAACGTCTGCCTGGGCGACGGCGGCGTGCGGTTTGTCAGCGCCGCCGTCAATGCCGACACCTGGGCGAATCTGTGCGACCCGCGCGATGGCAACACTCTGGGGAGCGATTGGTAGAATGCAGCCAGGCGTTTGGATGGGCACATCGCGGCAGAAACTGAGGCGTTTTCCGCAAGCCCGCGGGTGGGCGTCGGCGGGCTTGGTCCTGGCGGGAATGCTCTGTTGGCTCGGCTGTGGTCATCGTCCCGCCCCCTTGCCGGCAACCTACCGCGTACACGGCACAGTGGTTTACAAGGATGGAACGCCCGTGACCCGCGGACTGGTCCAGTTCCAACCGCAGGCGGACGCCTCGGTGACCACGACGGCTGCGATCGGCAAAGACGGCGCCTATTCGCTGACGACGATGCGCGACGGTTTGCGGGCGGAAGGGGCCGTCGCCGGTCCCAACCGCGTCATCGTGATTCCGTTCACCACCTATCCGGCCCCCTATGTCGTCAAGCCGTGCGACAACGAATTCCGTCTCGTCGTCGAGCGCGCCGCGGCGAATTGACCGACTGCGAAAGCGGCGGAAGAGGGGCAAAAAGGGACAGAATAGGCGTCGCGCCGCTCAATCGAGCCGGAACAGCGGCAGGTGGCGGTAATACACCTCGAGCATCAGCAGGTGCATGGCCGTGACGTACATCCGGCCGCCCGCGGCGCCCCAGCGGTCGGGCACGGGTTCGTGCGGGCGCCAACTGCCCGCCAGGTCGCCCGATGACGCCTGGCTCTCTTGCAGCAGCGGCCGGAAACGTTCGTTCCAAGCGATCCAGTACTGGCCCTGCATCTGGAACATCGCCTGGGTGGCGTAGTACCAGTAGTAACAGTCTCGCAGCGGCCGTTCGGTTGTGCCATTGTCCGGCAGGTTGGCTTTGAGGAACTCGGCGCCCGCGATCAACTGTGGATCCTCCCGCTTGTGGCCCAAGTACATTCGCATCAACATGGCCTCGGCCGTCATGGCGAGGCTTGGCTCGCGGCCGTGCTGCTGTTCGGGTGTGGGCCGGGCAAACGGATTGTATACGTAGCGACCCCCAATGTCCGAGGCCAGGGCAGAGTCCAACCAGACGTTGATCTTCCGGAACGTTTCCGCAGGCACTTCAAGTCCCGCCATCTGTGCACTCTTCAGCGCCATCAACTGCCAGCCGGTGACCGAGGTGTCGGTCTCGGATGCCTGGCCCGTGTCGGGGCGGACGTTGCAGCGCCAGCCGCCGCGGGTGGGATGCTGTGACTTCACGATGAAGTCGATTGCCTTGCGGGCCGGCTCGCGAAGCTCAGGATCCTGCGTCATGCCGTACGCCTCGCACAGAGCAATGGCCGCGATGCCGTGGCTATAGAACCGCGTATACTTCGTGCCGCCGCTGAACAGGTCGCCATTGGGTTTCTGGCGCTGCACCAACCAGCCAACTCCCTTGCGGACGACGGCGCCATACTTGTCGTCCAGATGTGTATAGCCGCCGCCGAGGTACGTCAACAACGCCAGTCCCGTGGCGGCCGCATCCGACTGCATCTGGCCCATTGCCGCGTCGTCCAGCTTCACGCCCGGCGGCAATTCGTGCAAGCTCCAATGACCATCGGGAAATTGGAGTCGCGCGAAGAAATCGAGACCGCGCTCCACGGCGATTTCCGTCCCTTCGCTGTTGCCGGCCTTCCATCTCTTCTTCAGGCCATCCATCGTGCGGCGCTGGTATGCCTCGGTCGGTTCGCTCACTGCGCCGTCGACGGTCAACCCATTGCCGCCACTGCGCGCAATCAGGAACCGACGCGGCGCCGAGTGAACGACGTCGCTTTCAGGCCGCGCCCGCCGACTGGGAATGCCAAGTTCGGGCGACGGCAGGTTGCTCAATCCGCCCGGACCGGGAGCGGCGGCAATCAACACAGGCAGCCCCACGCCCGGCCGACCGATTGTCTCCGCATCCAATTCCGCCCCTGCTGGGGCGCCGCCTGGCGGGGCGGCTGTGTCGGGGGCATGCAGTCCCGTCGCTTCAATCGGCTGCACATCCACCGTGCCGGCAGGTTCGCCAGCAAGGCCCGGCGTGTTCGTTGCTCGCGCGATTCCCTGTGTCGTCGGCGCGATCGCGCCAGGGCCGGGTTCAAAGCTGCCCGGCGAGCGTCGAGGCCCCGACGCAGCGCCATGAATTCCAGCATGAGGACCGCCCGCTGCGAAAGCCTCGACTGTTGCTGATCCGCCAATTGCAGCGACACCGCCGACTGCCGATCTCCCCGGAGCAGTTTCCTCGCGTTGAACGCTCGTGGCCGGTCCGAATTCCAAGGACGTGCCGGGGAAAGCGCCGCCCAACGCACCTGCAGCACTGCCGGAAGTTGCCGCAATGCCGCCCCCATCGCCTGGCAGAACTGTGGTCGATACGGCGTCCGATGGGAGCGATGCTCCCGCGTTTGTGCGACCGAGCGAGACAGGGGCGTCAGGGGTTAGGTTGAGGCCGCCGCTTTCCGCCTGTGCGGCTGCGGCGTTGCGCGCGGGCGCCGCCGTCGCTACGCCGCCGCCAGTTTCGCCGATCGAGGCGATGACGCTACTGGCCGCACCGCCTTGCGGGACAATCGGCAGGCCGATGTCCTGCCAAGGCGGTCCGGCGACACCTGCTTGCCGCGTTGGACCCAGCGCGTTTCCTTTTCTCAGCGACGAGGCGGCCGGCATGGCTGCCTCGGCAGCGAGGCCTGCCCCCGACAGCGGCCCGCCCCCTCCAGCAACGGCGGCGACGGTGGGAACTGGCGAGACCTCGCCGTCAGCGATCGCGACGTTCGACGGGAGATCATCGCCGTAGCCGGCGCGGGCGAGCACGCCAGGCCGGTTTGCTTCGCTGTCGCCGATCCCCGCCCCTCCCTGCGACGCACTTCGACGTTGCATCGTTGGAGCGGAAAAGCGGGCAACACCGCTCATTCCGCTGACCGCGCCAGCCGACGGCTGCGGTCCTATCCTTTGGGCGCCTGAGGTTGCAATCTTTTCAATGGCCGCGCCGCGCAGCGGGGCAGACAATCCTCCGGATGGCGCCGCCACGGCGACGATCGCGTCCGGCATTGGTTCCGCGGCAGGCAGCAGATCGGTTTGTTGTCGCGGCGCCCGACGCACGGCCTGAGCGCGAGCAGCTTCGCTCAGCCGCGGCTGCTGTGTGGCCGATCGCCGCTCCATCCTCGCTGTGCCGGCTTGGGATCGCGCTATCGTCCCGGCAAGCTCGGCGGATGGCTTGGCCGCTCTTGGGCCAAGTGACTGCCGCAAGGCCGCCGCAACGGCCGGTCCCGCCTCCGCTCTGCCCGGACCATCCGCAACTGAGTTCTGCTCCAGGTCGCCGGCGTCGCTGCCCGGCATGTCGATTTGCCGATTCTCTTTTCGGGCGGTGATCGGGTTGGCGGAATTGTCGGCCAGCGGTTGGGACGGGGTTGTGCGACGCCTCAGCGGCAAAGCGGTCTGCGTCGGTTGCAAGGCTGGGTTTTGCGAGACGGCGCCGCTGAAGGGCCAGCGCTTGTGTCGGCTGCCGTAGGAGCGGCGCAAATGGCGATTGAAGCGGTTTGGAGAGTTGGCGGTCGGCAGGCATGACAACGGGTTGAGGGATCGGCCCGCTCGGCTCCCGCGGGTTCTCCATTTCGTGGCGGCTGATTTGCCCGCCGGCCGCCTCTTCCGCCCGGCGAGGAACGGACAGTTCCGCGCGACGAATTTCGACTGGGTTGATCGGCGAATCCGCCGCTGGTTTCGGCTCGAACTCGGGCTTCTTCACAACGGGAAAGGGGCGTTCAGCCTCGCGATGTCGTGCAATGTCCGCCGGCCTGTTCTCCGCTTGCTCCTGCTGTTCGACGGGCCTGCTCTCAACGGGACGTTCGAAGGCTTGCTCCACCTCCGGCTCATCGAGCTGCCGCCAAAAATAGTCGGGCACAACGTTCTCCGGCTCCCGCGCGAACTCCTCCCGATTCGCAAAGCCGGGCAGGCTGGCAATCACGAGATGGGCGCGGTGCATGTAAACGATGGCGGCGAGGTGAACCAGCAGGCTCAGCAGGACGCAGAATTGCAGCCGGCGGAGCGTCTTGCGATGGAACAATAACGGGCCGGCCAACAGAAGCGCCGCCATCACGCCCACGCTGGCCAGCCACGCCCAGCCGTTGTGCAACAAGCGAGGCTCGTCGAACTGGCCGACGGCAACGACGATCGCAGCCACGCACGCGGCGAGAAGCAGGGCAGCCAACGCGACCGGCCAGAGTCTGCTCGTCGAAGTTGGCGGTTCGGGCCGCCTTGTCGGTGGTAATGCGTTTCCCGGCCATCGTTTGTTCCAGGGCAATCCGCACGCTCCGTATGCGGGTTCGGCGCCGAAGCGTGGCCGCTACTTTGATTCCTCTTCCGGCTGGTCGCGAGCCGTGACTCGGTAATCGCGGATTTTGGCCTTCTTGCAGGCGTTTATGGCGGCGACGACAAACTTCCAATGGCAGCGCTCGTCCGCGCGAAGGATCACCGACGCCCGGCCGGGATTGTTCGCCGACGCTGCCCTAAAGATTTGCTCCAATTGCGCCAGCGTGACAAACTTCCCCGTCGCATAGTAGCGGCCATCCTGGTCAACATTGATCAGCAGTTCGCGCGGCTTTACGGTGATTGGCTGGGCCTCGCTGGCCGTGGGCAGCGCCACCTCCAATTCGCGCTCCTCCTCAGCAAACGTCGTGGCGACGATGAAGAACAGCAGCAGGTTGAAGACGAGGTCCACCATCGGCGTGACCGGGAGTTGGAAGAAGGTCGTTCCCTTATTGATCTTGACAGCCATCATCGCTCTCCCACGTCACTTGGGCGAAACCACGGACGGCCCCTTTTCGGCAACGCCGTCGGCCGCCGTCAACACCGGCGGCTGCGTTTGGTTCGGAAGTTTGTGCTGCACGCGAACGCGTCCTTCGAATCGCTCCACCTGCGGCAGAAGCTCGATCACCAAGTCTTCCACATCATTCATCAATTTCTGAATTCGCGCCTTGAACACGTGCGCCAGCACCGCGGCGGGAATGGCTACGATCAGGCCGGCAAAAGTGCATACGAGTTTCAGATAGATCCCTTCCGCCATATATGCCGCCTTGTTCGCGCCGGGAGCCAGCTGGGAAGCGCCCATGAACACGATGATCATCCCTTGCACGGTTCCCAGCAGACCGAGCATCGGCGCGACGCTCATGGAGAGGTTCAGCCAGCGGACATGGTAGTACAGTCGCGAGGCTTCTCGCTCGTTGGCTTCGGCCACGGCTTGCTCCAATTCCGCAGTGGGACGTCCCACCTTCAAGAGCATCGTCCTGACAACATTGGCAGCCGACGAGGGGAACTGCTGACAGAGTCGATAGGCCGAACGCAGATCAAGGCCGGGCGGCCGGGCGATCATCTCGCGCAGGCCGGCATTCAACTCCGTCGGCAGGACTTTGCTCCGCCGCAAACCCAAGCAGCGCTCGATGCCGAAGCAGACGACCACAACCGATACAAAGGTGATCGGGTACATCAGGACGCCGCCCTTCTGGTAGAGTTCCCAAACGCTGAGGCTCGATGTTAGAGACTTCACCGCGGGTTTGACCTCAGCCGGCGCATGGCTCTTTTCGTTTGCGGCGAGCGCCGCCTCGGCTATTTTCGCGGCTTCGGCGAGCTTTCGCCGCTGATCCGCGGAGGGCGCCTCGGCGGGCTTGGAGTCCGCCCCGTGAGCCGTGCGCCGCGGCGTAAAGTTGTCCACCTGGCTCATTGTTGCCAGGACAATGCCAAGGGCAAGTGCAAAAAAGAGGGCCTTGCGCCGGAGTCGGGGGGCTGTTCATGGAAGAGAATCCCTGTTCTAGACCGCCGTACCGGCGGCTATTGGTGCTACATCGCTATGTTTCGTCGTGAACGGTCGGCGCCGCCGCATGGAGGATGCGCGACAGGCGCCATCCGCAACGGGCTGGGGCGCATTTCACGCACCCTGCGACTTACTTCTGAAGCTCTTGGATGCGTTGCTTGGCCAGCGCCACTTTATCGTTTCGGGGATACTTCTCGATCAGTTCCTGATATTGCTTGACGGCTTGCTCCTTCTTGCCCAACACCTCGAAGCAGCGGCCGGCCTCGTACGTGGCCTCAGCCTGCCACTGCGGATAGCCGTAGCCGTAACTGACCTTGAAGAAGCTCGTCACCGCCGCCTTATGGTCCTTCTGCTGGAACTGGATCTCGCCGATCATGAACTGCGCCCGGGCGGCCACCTCCCGATCGGTTTTCGCAATCACCTGCTGGTAAAGGGCCGCGGCATCGTCGAGCTTGCCGAGGTTCTGCTTGGCCCAGGCCTGCTCGTAGAGCGTCTCGGGCAGATAGGGCGAGTTGGGAAACTGCTCGACGCACTTGCCCAGCAGTTCGAGGCTCTTGTCCCAGTGCTTCAACTGGGCGGTCGCTTGCCCGGCGTGGAGCAGCGCAGCGCCGCAAAATCCTTGCCCGAGGGCGACTTCACCTTCTCGTAAACCGCCACGGCCTCGACGAACTTCTTCTGCTTCAGGAGCGATTCGGCCTCCATAAAAACGGCGTCGGCGGCCAGCGGCCCATTTGGCCAGGTTGCACACTGATAGTGGAACGTCTGTTCGGCGTCGGCAAAGATCGTCCAGACGGAAGTACGACCAGCCGAGCTTGTGGGCGGCCTTCTCGCCCAGCTCCGTCTGTGCCGGCCTTTTGCATCGCCGCATAATAGGCCACGGCGGCCTTCTTGAACTCGTTCGCTGTGTAGGCAGACTCGCCCACGTGATATTCGGCCTCGGCCGCCAGCGGAGCTGCCGGCGTGCTCCGCCGCCAACCGGGCGAACGCCTCCGTCGCCTCCTTTTCGTTGTGCTGCTGCTTCAACGCCCAAGCCAATTCATAGAGCACCTTGTCGGCGCCGGCGTAGTTTGGATCGTCGTGAAGGATCGCCTGGAAAGTGGCCGCGCGTCCGCGTGTTTCTGCAGTCCCGTCTGACACAGCCCCAGAAGGTAGCGGGCGTCGGACTTCTCCGCCGCCGCAGGGTCGGCCGCCAGCAGAGCCCGAATGTCTTCGATGGCCCCGGCGTATTTTTTCAGTTGCTGCCGGGCGACGGCCCGGGCGTATCGGGCTCGAGGAACCAGCTTGTCGTCAGCATGCTTCTCGATCATCGCATCGAAGCATTTCTCCGCGGCGGCATAGTCGTTCTGACTGAGCTTGGCCCAACCCAATCCGCAGAGAGCCTGGGGGGCCAAGGGGCTTTGCGGCCATTTGTCGCCCACCTGCTGGTACTCCGCAGCCGCCGTTTTGAAGTCGCCGCCCGCGTAGGCCAACTCCGCCAGGCGATAGTGAACGCGGTCCAAGAGTTGGCTGTCGGGAAACTCCGCGATCAACCGCCCCAGCGCGGCCTTGGCCTGCTGGCCGCTTTTCACTTCGCTGTAGGCTCGGGACAAGAGCAGCAGCGTCTCGTCGGCCTGACGCCATTTCGGCTGCGCGGCTAACGACGATTCCAGCGATTTGATCGCAGCGTCAATTTGCTTCAATTCCAGTTGACTCTCGCCCAACAGATAATGAGCCTCGGCCAACGCGCTGGGCGTGTGCAGATCGGTCAACAGGGGCAGGAGCAGAGCGATCGCCTCGGAGTGCTTCTTTTGCAGGAAGAGCGACAATCCACGGCGGACCTTCCACGCCTCCCCGTCGGCATGGTTTGGATACTTCTGCAGTAGCGCGGCGAACTCCTTTTCCGCGTCGGCGAACTGTTTCAATTGCAGGTGGCTCTCGGCCGCCACGCAGGCCACATCGGCCGCCAAGTCGTTGGCGGGATATGCCGCCAGGAACGCCTCGGCGTGTCGGATCGCCGTGGGATAGTCGCCTTGGCCCAGCGCCGCGAAGCCCGCCATGTAAAGGGCTTGAGGAGCAATGGCGTCGTCAGGGTGTTTTGCGGCCAGCGCGGCGTACAGGGCCGCCGACTCGCCGCGCCGCTCGGGAATCTCGTAGACAGCGTCCGCTTGGTCCATCATCAGTTGAACCGCCTGGGAGCCGTCGCCCAGTTTCGATCGCATCCGTTCCGCCGCCGCCGCGGCTTCGGCCGGCTTGCCCTCCTTAAGCGCGCTGCGGACTAGCCAGTGGGCGGCCTCGCCGACCGATTCACCGCCGGCAGCCACGACCTGCTCGAGCTCTTTGCGCGCCTCGCTGAAGTTGCCGGCCAAGTAGCAACACTTGCCGGCGGCCAGCTTTGCCGCGGTCAACAGCTTCGACTGCGGCCACTTGGCCGAAACGGAGTCATACAGGGCAGCCGCTTCGGCGTATTTCTTCAGTTGCGCCAGCGCCGCCGCCTGGCGCATCGTGGCATGGTCGGCCAGGGCGAATCCCGGCTTCGCGGCCGCCGTCGCGAAGCGTTCCGCGGCCTGCTCAAACTGCCCCAGCGCGAAGAGGGTCTCGCCCCGTCGCACGGTCACTTCGTTCGCGAGAGGATTTTGCGGGTACTTCTCCAAGAATAGATCGTAGCTCTTGCCTGCCGCGGCGTGCTGTCGAAGCTCTTCCTGACTGACGCCCAAAGCATAGAGGGCGTCGGCCGCCGCTCGATCGTTGGGGAACCTGGCAAGCAGTTGGGCGTACATCGTTGCGGCTTCCTGCTTCTTGCCGCGGCGGTAGAAGCATTCGCCTCGATTGTAAAGGGCCTGGGGAACATACTTGCTGTCGGGATGCTTTGTAATTACGGTTTCGAATGCAGCGGCCGCCGCATCGTACATCTCGCCCTTGCCCGACTGGCCCAGGTTGTACAGCGTTGATCCGAGGCAGTAGTACGTCGCGTCGAGCAGTTCGCACTTGGGATAAGTCTTCACCACGGTCTCGAAGCATTGCCGGGCCAAATCGAGGTTGTTGGCCTTGAGGCAGCAGACGCCGAGGTAGTGAGTTGCCCGATCGCAACGAGGATCGGCCTTGTAACTCTTGATGAACTTCACCCACTCCTCGGCGGCCAACTCGTAAACGCCGCGATTTTGCAGCGCCACAGCCGCGTTATACTGTCGCGTGGCCGCCTCGGTCTTCGCTTGACCGTGCGCCCGATCAATCGGACCAGAAATGACAATCGCAAGGAGTATCGCACACCATGCGGCGTGGATCTTCATTCGCATCGTACATACCTCTCGGCGGGCTGTTCCTGACACGGGGAAGGCGGGCAGGCGGGTCTCCGTCATTATTCCATGAACGGAGGGAAATATCCAGCGCCGGCGCCCGTGGCGGGGGTAATGTTGCCGCGTCACACACGGGTCTCTAGCCTGCACCATGCAGCCGCATTCTACCATTTGTCGCCTGCCCAACAGAAACGACTGAGAACCAAAAGACAACATGGGAACGAGACGGGAGGAGACGTGATGCCCCCCTCTCGTTGGCCCTGCCACGCCTGCTTCTTCGCCTTGCATAGGCTTGCCGTCTGGAGCGAGTGCCGCGGCGAGAACTCGGGCATGGTTCATTCTTTTGGCGTTTAGGGCAACTACTTTTTTAACCGCCAACACCGATGTGCTTTGTGCTAACTAATTGCACTACAACACGTTGTGTCGCCACTGCCGGCCACCTCAGTCAGAGAAGCGTTGCCTAAGTTTGAACCAGGCCAAAAATCGTGCGTATTCTTAGAAGCACGAGAAGAACCGGCTTGAAGTCAGCCCTTATTCACGCACCCCCGCCAATAATGTGGTCCAGACGGAATGGAGCCAGAGATAAGCCGCTGGTCCGGGGCAGTGCTGGACTGATTGCCGTATTTTCGCGAAAATGGTCGTTAAGAGGGCATCGATCTTCTGTTGGGAGAATCGAAAGGACGCTTGAAACATGAAAAAACTATTGCTTACCAAGAACGATCGCGACCACCATTTCATGTCGTGGCGACTGGGAGTCTTGGCAGCGGCCGTGACTGCTGTTCTCGGCTTGCTGCTGTTTGCAGGACAGTCATTGCCCAATGCCGCAGCGGCGGAACAGCCGACGAACGCGGTCTCAGAAAGCCCCAGCGACCAACCAGTTGCCGCCCCTGTTACGCCAGCGAAGCCCGTCCCTACGGTTGAGAAAGCATCGACCGAGGCCCCCTGTATGTATTGCTGTCGTCGGTGCGTCCGACACCGGATCAGGTTCAACCATTGTGGTTGTGCCGGCTACTGCCTGCCGTGAGCAGGTCGCCACGGTCTTTACCCACAAGCGTGAACGGCAGGTCAAGAGGCCAGCGATTGGGCGGTTGAAAAGGCGAGCGCCCGAAGTGGTAAATTACTTGCCAATAAACAACTTACGACTAATTCAACGGTATTGACCATAGCCCTCTCCCGGAGTGGTAGGGGACTTTCAGGCGACGCAAAATACGTAAGTTGACACAGCCTTCCGGTTAGGTATAATTGACTGACTAGTCAGTCAACGTCATAGCCTAGCCGCTTCCCATGAGGCACCCCCCGATAGACAGCGAAAACGTCCAGGCCCCCCAGCAGGACGTTTGCAAGCGACGGCGGGAAGAAATTCTCGAAACTGCCGCCGCCCTGTTTGCCAAACACGGCTACTCGGAAACCGACACGCAACTCCTCGCCGAGACCCTCAACGTCGGCAAGGGGACGCTCTATCGCTATTTCCCCAGCAAAGAGGAACTCTTCCTCGCCGTCGCCGACCGGGCGATGCGAAAGCTCCGCGAGCAAGTCGATGCGGCGGTCGCCGGCGTCGAGGAGCCGCTCGAGCGGATTGGCCGCGGCATCCATGCCTATTTGAGCTTCTTCGCCGAACATCCCGGATTCGTCGAATTGCTCATTCAGGAGCGGGCGCAGTTCAAAGACCGCAAGAAGCCCACGTATTTCGTGCACCGCGAGACCAATGTCGAGCGGTGGAAGGCGTTGTATCGTTCGCTGATCGCCGAGGGCCGCGTCCGCGACATTCCCGTGGACCGCATCGTCAACGTCGTCGGCGCCCTGCTCTACGGGGCCATGTTCACCAACTACTTTACCGGCCCGCTGAAGTCGGCCGAGGAGCAAACCCGGGACATCCTGGACATCGTCTTTCACGGCATCCTCGCCAATTCCCAAGCTTTCCAACCATGACAAGCAAACGAGGTCAATTTTCGATGCGGCAACTGATGATTTCCGGTTTTTTTGCCACGAGCCTGGCGTGTGCGATGTTGAGCGGCTGCGGGCGGCCGCCGGAGAAGCCTCCGGAGGCGCCGCCGCCGGAAGTGACCGTGTGCCTTCCCATCGTCAACAAAATCACCGACTTCAACGATTTCGAGGGGCGAACGCGCGTGCCTGCCGACCGTCGACATTCGCGGCCGCGTCAGCGGATATCTGGAACAGGTGCTGTTTAAGGAAGGGATGGAGGTGAAGGCGGGCGATAAGCTCTTTGTCATCGATCCGCGGACGTATCAGGCCGACTACGACCACGCGGCGGCGAATGTGGCCCTGGCCAGGGCCCACCTCGAGCGGGTGGCCGCGGACTTCAAACGGGCGGAAGAGCTCATGCCGCGAAAGGCGATAAGCCAGTCGGACTTCGACCTGGCCAAGGGCGATCGCGACGAAGGCGCGGCGTCGGTCAAGGTGGCGGAGGCAGCCCGCGACACCGCAAAGCAAAACCTCGACTGGACCATTGTCACGGCGCCGATCAGCGGCCGCATCAGCCGGCAAATGATTGATCCGGGCAACCTCGTCAAGGCCGACGACACGGTGCTGACGACCATCGTCTCGCAGGACCCCATCTACGCCTATTTCGACGTGGACGAGCGGACCAGCCTCGAGTTCCGGCGGATGTTGGAGGCGGGCAAGGTGCAGTCGGCGCGGGATGTCCGCGTGCCGGTGTGGCTGGGCCTGTCCGACGAAGAGGGCTATCCGCATGAAGGGAGGATCGATTTCGTCGACAACGCCCTCGATCCGATGACGGGCACGCTGCAATTGCGCGGCAAGTTTGCGAATCCCAAGGGGCTTCTCGCCCCGGGCATGTTGGCCCGCGTCCGCGTCCCCGTCGGCACGCCGCACCGGGCGATTCTCGTGCCCGAAGGGGCGCTGGGCTCCGACCAGGGCAAACGCTTCCTCTATGTCGTCGGCAAGGACAACAAGGTCGAGTATCGGCCGGTGACGGTTGGATCGCTTCGCGATGGTCTGCGGGTGATCGAACAGGGGCTGTCGGAGAAGGAGCGCGTGGTGGTCGGCGGCTTGCAAGCGATCAGCCCGAACAAGGTCGTGCGCGTCAAGGAGTCGAAGACGGCGGGCCAAGAGCCGGCCGCGGCCGCGGCGATCCGCAAGCCCGACGCGCCGCTGGCCGGGAAGGCCGACATGGCGGAAAGATCCGCGAAACCGCAGGTGTCGGGGAAGCCGGCCGTTCCTACCCTTTCCGCCCATTAACCGTCTTCCCGCCACTGGCCCGCGATCTCCTGATGTTCTCGCGATTCTTCATCGATCGGCCGATTTTCGCCAGCGTGCTGTCGATCGTCATTGCGTTGGGCGGCGGGCTGGCGTTGGTGAATCTGCCGTTGGCGCAGTATCCGCCGGTGGCGCCGCCGCAGGTGCAGGTCAATTGCACGTATCCCGGGGCCAGCGCCCAGGTCGTCGCCGAAACCGTCGCCGCTCCCATCGAGCAGATGGTCAACGGCGTCGAGAACATGTTGTACATGTCGTCGCAATGCGCCAACGACGGGACGTACAGGCTCACGGTCACGTTCAAGCAGGGGATGAATCTGAACCTGGCGCAAGTGCTCTTGCAGAACCGGGTGAATCTCGCCCTGCCGAAACTGCCCGACGTGCTCAAACGCAGCGGCGTGACGACGCGGAAACTGGCCCCCGACATCCTCATGTCGGTCAACATCAACTCGCCGCACGGCCGCTACGACCAACTCTATTTGAGCAACTTCGCCCTGTCGCGGGTGAAAGACGAGTTGCTCCGCCTGGAGGGAATCGGCGACATTTTCCTCAGCGGGGAGCGAGATTTCAGCATGAGGATCTGGCTCGATCCCGACCGGCTTGCCGTCCACAACCTCACCGCCGACGACGTCGTCCTGGCCATCCGCGAGCAAAACGCCGAGGTGGCTTGCGGGCAGATCGGGCAACAACCGGCCCCGCCCGGCCAGGCAACGCAAATCACCCTCTCCACCCTCGGCCGCCTGAAGGAGCCGGAGCAGTTCGCCGACATCATCCTTCGCGCCAGCGGCGATGGGCGGATCCTCCGCATCGGCGACGTCGGCCGCGTCGAACTCGGCGCCTTGAACCAGGACGTCAGTTGCAAGCTGGACGGGAAGCCGTCGGTCGGCGTGGTCATCTTTCAATTGCCCGACGCCAACGCCCTCAACCTCGCCGACCGCATCCATCAGAAGATGGAGCAGTTGGCGAAGAGCTTTCCCGAGGACGTGACCTACGAGATTCAGTACGACACGACGCCGTACACGCGGGAGTGCATCCAAGAGGTCGTCAAGTCGTTGCGCGACGCGGTGATCCTCGTCGCCTTCGTCGTTTTGCTTTTCTTGCAGAACTGGCGGTCGGCGCTGATCCCCCTCGTCGCCGTGCCCGTGGCGATCGTGGGGACGTTCGGCGTCATGGCGGCGCTGCACTTCAGCCTGAACAACCTCACCCTGTTCGGCCTCGTGCTCGCCATCGGCATCGTCGTCGACGACGCAATCGTCGTCGTTGAGGCCGTCGAGCACCACATCGAGCTGGGCCTCGCCCCGCGCGACGCGACGATCAAGGCGATGTCGCAGGTCTCCGGGCCGGTGATCGCCGTGGGGCTGGTGCTCAGCGCCGTGTTCGTGCCGTGCGCGTTCATCACCGGCCTGACGGGGCAATTTTTTCGCCAGTTCGCCTTGACCATCGCCGCCTCAACGATCATCTCGGCGTTCAATTCGCTGACCCTCAGCCCGGCGCTCTCCGCCGTCCTTCTCCGCGCGCGCGACAAGGAGACGCACGAGCCGCTGCCGCGGCTGTTTTATCCGTTCGCCGCCGGTTGGGCGGGCTACGCGTGGCTGGCGCCCCACTTGACGATTTGGCTGGGCAGGCTCGCGGTGTTGCTTCCCAGGTTCGCGGCGGAGCACGCCTTGACGGCGTTGAACTGGATTGCGCCGGCGGCGGCCGTCGCCGGCGCGGCGTTGGCCGGCTGGTGGGCGGCCCGCCCGGCCATGGCCGCCTTGAGTTGGGCGTTCCACGGCTTCAACGCCGGCTTTCAGCGCGCCACGGGGATCTATGTCGGCGGCGTCGGCGCGCTGATCCGCGTCGTCCCCGCGGCGCTGGCCGTCTATGCCGGCCTGCTCGCACTGACTTATTGGGAATTCACGATCACCCCCAAGGGATTCATCCCGCCGCAGGACATGGGATATCTGATCGTCAGCGCGCAGACGCCGGACGCCGCCTCGGCGGAGCGGACGCAGCGGATTACCGACCAGATTCAGGACATTTGCCACAGCACTCCGGGGGTGCGGCACACGCTGGCGGTCGCGGGGATGTCCTTCGCCTTCCAGGTCAACGCCTCGAACTTCGGCTCGATGTTCGTCATCCTCGACGATTTCTCCAAACGCAAGGCGCCCGGACTGTATGGCGAGGAGATCAACGGCGCGTTGCGGAAGCGGTTTGCGACGGAAGTCCCCGGCGCCGGGTGAGCGTCTTCGCCCCCGTGCCGATACGCGGCGCCGGCCGCACGGGAGGATTCAGCGCGATGGTCGAGGACCGCCGCGATCTGGGGCTTTCGACGCTCCAGCAGCAGGCCGACCTGCTCGTCGACAAGGCGAGGGAGCAAAAGAACCCGCATTCCGCCAGGCTTCCCTACGTGACCATGCAGCCGAACGTGTTTCGCGCGAACGCCCCGCAGCTTTACGTGAACATGAACCGCACGCAGTGCATGATGGACGGGGTGGCGCCGACCGACGCCTTCGACACGCTGGGCGTGTTTCTCGGCTCGCTTTACGTCAACGACTTCAACCGTTTCGGCCGCACGTGGCAGGTGATCGCCCAGGCGGAAGGCTCCTTCCGCAACCGCGTCAGCGAAATCAAGCGGCTGAAGGTCCGCAACGCCGCCGGCGAGATGGCGCCGATGGGCACGCTCGCCGAGATCCGCGAAGTGAACGGGCCGTTGCTCATCAACCGCTACAACATGTTCCCCGCCGCCGCGGTCAACGGCGCCGCCGGGCCGGGAATCAGCTCGCGGCAGGCCATCGACTTGATGGACCGCCTCGCCGACAAGGAGCTGCTGCCCGGAATGCAACTGGAATGGACGGACATGGCCTATCTGGAGATTCAGGCGGGCAATACGGCGATGGCCGTTTTCGGGTTTTCGGTGTTGGCGGTGTTTCTCGTGCTCGCCGCGCAATATGAAAGCTGGTCGATGCCGCTGGCCGTGATTCTCGTCGTGCCCATGTGCCTGCTGAGCGCGATCTTCGGCGTGCAGGCGGCGCCCGGGGCATTCGAGTTCGTCAGCCGCCATTTGCACTCACCGATTCCCGGCGCCGGCCAGGCCGACATCAACATCTTCACGCAGATCGGCTTCGTCGTCCTCGTCGGCCTGGCGAGCAAGAATGCGATTTTGATCGTCGAGTTCGCCAAGCGGCGGCGCGAGGCGGGCGCGTCGCGGCGCGAGGCCGCCATGGAGGCGTGCCATCTTCGCCTGCGGCCGATCATCATGACGTCCTTCGCCTTTATTCTCGGCGTGGTTCCGCTGCTGGTCGGGCGGGGCGCCGGGGCCGAGATGCGCCGCACCCTGGGAGTGGCCGTCTTCAGCGGCATGTTGGGAGTGACCATCTTCGGCGTCTTCCTCACGCCGGTCTTCTTCTGCGCGATCGACTGGCTCGGCGCCCGCCGCATTTTTCAGAGCCGGCGGGCCCGCATCGCCGCGCGGGTTTCGCTGATCGCGCTATTGATCGCGGCCGGCTTGATCTTCTTCGCCCTGCTGTTGGTTTATTGGTTTCATTGAACCAGGAATTGAGGCCGCAACGTGTTTTCGCGATTTTTCATCCATCGGCCGATCTTCGCCTCCGTGCTGTCCATCGTCGTCACCTTGGCCGGCGGCATCGCCGTCTGGACGCTGCCCGTGGCCCAGTATCCGGAGATCACGCCGCCGACGGTGGAGGTATCCGCCTCCTATCCCGGCGCCGATTCGCAGACCATGGCGGACACCGTGGCCGCCCCCATCGAGCAGCAGGTCAACGGCGTCGAGGGGATGCTGTACATGTCCAGCCAGTGCGGCAACGACGGCAGCTACACGCTGACGGTCACCTTCAAGCTGGGCGTCGATCTGGACATGGCCCAGGTGCTCGTGCAGAACCGCGTCGCCATGGCCCAGCCGGTCCTGCCCGACCTGGTGAACCGCAACGGCGTGAAGGTGAAAAAGAAGTCGCCCAACGTGCTGATGATCGTCAACCTCTTCTCGCCCGACGGCAGCCAAAGCAACCTCGACCTGAGCAATTACGCCACGATTCAGCTTCCGCGACGAGTTGGCGCGGTTGCGCGGCGTGGCCGACATCACCTACCTCGGGCAGCGCGACTACAGCATGAGGCTCTGGCTCGATCCGCAAAAAATGGCCTCGCGCAACCTCTCCGCCAGCGACGTGGTCCTGGCCGTCGAGCAGCAGAACATCCAAGTCGCCGCCGGCCAGATCGGCCAGCCGCCCGTCCCTCCCGGGCAAGTTTTTCAATACACGATGACCACGCTTGGCCGGCTGATCGACGCCGACCAGTTCGCGGACATGATTTTGAAGACCGACGAGACGGGCCGCATCGTCCGCATGCGCAACGTCGCCCGCGTTGACCTGGGCGCGCAGAGCTACGACCAGGCGTGCACGCTCGACGGCAAGCCGTCGGTCGCCTTG
The DNA here is from genome assembly GCA_963791075.1 of uncultured Planctomycetia bacterium. Classification (GTDB taxonomy): domain Bacteria; phylum Planctomycetota; class Planctomycetia; order Pirellulales; family Thermoguttaceae; genus CAWBRF01. Next base: position 55,256 of record CAWBRF010000017.1, on the reverse strand, counting down.
TCGATCTACCAGTTGCCCGGCTCGAATGCGCTGAAGACCGCCCAGTCCGTCCGCGCGAAGATGGAGGAGCTTCGCGGGCGGTTTCCCGCCGGGATCGACTACGCGATCGTCTACGACACGACGCCGTTCATCACGGAGTCGATCGGCGAGGTGTTCAAGACCCTCCGCGACGCCGTGATCCTTGTGGCGTTGGTGGTGCTGTTGTTTCTGCAAAACTGGCGTTCGGCCGTCATTCCGCTGATCGCCGTGCCGGTGGCCATTGTCGGCACGTTCGCCGTGATGGCGGCAATGAACTTCAGCCTCAACAACCTCACCCTCTTCGGCCTCGTGCTCGCCATCGGCATCGTCGTCGACGACGCGATCGTCGTCGTCGAGGCGGTCGAGTATCACATCGAACACGGCCTCGCGCCGCGCGAGGCCGCCATCAAGGCGATGTCGCAGGTCTCCGGGCCGGTGATCGCCGTCGGCCTGGTCCTGAGCGCGGTGTTCGTCCCATGCGCGTTCATCAGCGGGATCATGGGGCAGTTTTTCCGGCAGTTCGCCTTGACGATCGCCGTCTCCACGCTCCTCTCGGCGTTCAACTCGCTGACGCTCAGCCCGGCGCTGGCGGCGGTGCTCTTGCGTCCGCACGCGGAAAAGGGGGACGAAGTCCTGCCGCGGCCGGCGTATTTCCTCATCGGCGGATGGCTCGGCTACGCGTGGCTCATGCCCTGGCTGGAGCGGTGGCTCGTGCCGGAAAAGTTGGCCACGGTGCTGCGGCTGCGGCCGTTTTCGCTCGACGCATTGTGGGCCGCGGACGCGGCCTGGTGGTTGACCGCGGCCGCGGCGGTTGTTCCCGCGGCGGCCCTCTGCTGGGAACTTGCCCGACTGCTGGACCGAATCCTCGGCGGCGCTTTCCGCGCGTTCAACCGCGGATTCAATCGCTGCGCCAGCGCCTACACCGGCGCCGTCGGCGCGACCCTCCGCGTCAGCGCGATGGTCCTGCTGATCTACGCCGGACTGCTGACGCTGACCTACTACGGCTTCACCCGCGCTCCCTCGGGCTTCATTCCGATGCAGGACAAGGGCTACCTGCTGGTCAACGTGCAATTGCCCGACGCCGCCTCGGTCGAACGAACCGAGCGCGTCATGCGCCGCATCGAACAGCTCGCCCACGACACGCCGGGCGTGGCGCACACGGTGGCCGTCGCCGGGCAATCGATCCTCCTGGGAGTCAACGCGCCGAACTTCGGCGCGATGTACGTGATGCTCAAGGACTTCCACGAGCGCACCGCAAGCCGCCTCTCCAGCGACGCGATCGCCGCGAGGCTGGAAAACGACTTCCGCGAGAAAATCGTCAACGGACTGGTCAACGTCTTCGGCGCACCGCCGGTCGATGGACTGGGCACCGCCGGCGGGTTCAAAATGATCGTCGAGGACCACGGCGACAGCGGCCTCGGCGCGCTGCAGCGCGCCGGCGAGACGATCGTCGAAAAGGGGAAGCAGGACCCACAACTGCAAGGGCTCTTCTCCAGCTTCCGCGCCGACACCCCGTGGCTGTTTCTCGACATCGACCGGACGCAGGCGAAAATGATGGGCGTGCCGTTCAGCGAGATCAACAGCACGCTCCAGGTTTATCTCGGCTCGTACTACGTCAACGACTTCAACCGCTTCGGCCGCACCTGGCAAGTGAACCTCCAGGGCGACGCGCGTTTTCGCGAGCAGGCGCACGACCTGAAGCTGCTGAAAATCCGCACCCTGTCCGGAGGGATGGTCCCGCTGGGCGCCATCTCCACCGTCCGCGCGATCAGCGGTCCGGTGATGATTCAACGCTACAACATGTACGCCTCCGCCGCGGTCAACGGCGCGCCGCCCCGGGGGTCAGCTCCGGACAGGCCATCGCCTCGCTGGAAAACATCGCCCGCGAGAGTCTCCGCAGCCGCCGCTCCATGCAGACCGATTGGACCGAGTTGGCGCTGTTGCAGCTTCAGACCGGCAACACGGCCATCTGGGTGTTCGTCCTCGCCGTGGTCCTGGTGTTCCTGGTCTTGGCGGCGCAGTACGAGAGCTGGTCGCTGCCGCTGGCCGTGATCCTCGTCGTGCCCATGTGCCTGCTCTGCTCGATTGCCGGCGTGCTCGTCGCGCGGCTCGACGTAAACGTCTTCACCCAAGTCGGCTTCGTCGTCTTGGTGGGCTTGGCGTGCAAGAACGCGATTCTGATCGTCGAATACGCCAAGGCGCAGCGGGAAAGCGGCGCCGCCCGCGACGAGGCCACCACGGCGGCCTGCCGCCTGCGGCTGCGGCCGATCATCATGACCTCGCTGGCTTTCATCTTCGGCGTCGTGCCGTTGATCGTTTCCGTGGGCGCCGGCGAGAAATGCGCCGCACCCTGGGCGTCGCCGTCTTCAGCGGCATGTTGGGCGTGACCCTCTTCGGAATCTTCCTCACCCCGGTCTTCTATTACGTCATCGACTGGGCGGGAAGTTTCTGGAGGCGAACGTAAGGCGGAGGAAGCGGAGAAGGGTGCGAGAGGGGAAGAAGGGGTGAAAGGCGCGGAGGGGAAACCGATTCTGCGTGGCGTTTCGATGCCCTTCACACCTTTTACACCCTTCACGCCCCTGCTGATCGCGAACCGCGAACGCCGCAGCCCTCACCCTAACCCTCTCCCAAGGGGAGAGGGGACCGGAATCGCCGCTTTCCCGAAGGGAGAGGGGGACCGGAGTCACTGCTCGGGGAAGATCATCGCCTCGGCAAAGGCGGCGTGAAACTCGGGGTCGCGGGAAAGATCGACGTGCTCGATCCGCCGCGCGATCTCGTCCGCCAGCTTCCGCGCCCGCCCCGACACCGCCGCCAGTCGCGCGCCGCTCAACGACGTATTGCCCTGATAACGAATGCGGCAGTGCTCGACCCCGCTGGGCAACAAGCCGATCCGTTGGGCGTTGCTGCGGCGGATGAAATTACCGAACCCGCCGCCCACCAAAACGCGATCCAGGTCCTGCGGCCCCAGCCCGGCGCGCTGCAACAAAAGCGCGATGCCGGCGCGAATCGCCCCTGCGGCCAACTGCAACTCGCGCAGGTCCCGTTGCGTCAACAGGATCGGCCGGCCGTGGCCCGTCTCTTCCTCGCCCGCCAAGAGGAATGCGGGTCTCCCCTCGTAAGCGACGATCCGCCGGGCAAGATCGGGGACGACGCCGGAAGGAAGTTGATCGGCCCAGAGCAGGCGGCCTTGCGGGACAAGCAGGCCGTGGCGGAGCAACTCGGCGGCGGCGTCGATCAGCGCCGAGCCGCACAGTCCCAGCGGCGGGACGTCGCCGATGACGTTGATCCGCAGGCGGCCGTCGACGACGACCTTTTCGATCGCCCCGGCCGCCCCTCTCATGCCGTGGAGGATGCGGGCGCCCTCGAAGGCCGGCCCGGCCGCGGTCGAGGCGGCCCAAAACTTCCCTTTCGCCGCAAGCACGATCTCGCCGTTGGTGCCGATGTCGACGAACAACGTCGGCCCCACGGCGTCGATCACGCCCGTGGCCAAAACGCCCGCCACCGTGTCGCCGCCGACGAACCCGCCGATGACCGGCATGATCCACGCGCGGCCGCGGGGATGGATGCCCAGGCGAAGCTGCGCGGCGGGAATCAAAAGGCTGCGGCCGGCCGCGGGGACGAACGGGACTTCGCCCAAGGGGCTGACGTCCACGCCGCAGAGCAATTGTTGCATGGTCGTGTTGCCGGCCAGGGTGAGTTCGTAGACGTGTTCGCGCGGAATCTCCGCCGTCTGGCAAAGCTCGCCGAGCATCTCGTCCAGGGCCGCGCAGATTGCCGCCTGCAACGTCCTCATGGCGTCGGGGTCCGTGCGGACGCGGAGGATGCGGGCGACCACGTCGTCGCCGAAGCGGGTTTGCGGATTCAACCGCGAGACGACGGCCAAATCGCGGCCGGAATTGGCGTCCAGCAGCGCTCCGGCCAGCGTGGTCGTGCCGACGTCGAACGCCGCGGCATAGGCCCGCCACTCGCTGTTTTCCCGCTCGAAATCCAAGAGGCGGCCGTCGGCCACCACGGCGGTGCCGCGGAAGCCGCCCCGCCGCAGAAGCCCGGGCAGGCCGCGAAGCAGCTCGACATCGACGTCCAACGGCCCGATCGCCCGCTCCAACCGCAGCAGATCGGGCGCATCGTCGCCCCGCACCGGCGGGGAAAGCTCGACGTAGCGTTTGTAAACGATCGGATCGACGTCGGCGCGGGCCACGTCCGCGGACGACGCCATGATCTGATGCGCCGCCGCAGCGATCGAATCGCGGGGAACCAGCAAGCTCACGGGGCCATCGACCGCGCACTGACACGCCAGGCGGCAGCCGGCGCGGAGTTCCTCCTGGGAGAGGAGAGTTTCCTCGGCGGGCGTGGGCGGGCCGCCCCCGTCGGCGACGACGACGCGGCACTTTCCGCAGGTCCCCTCGCCGCCGCACGGCGACGCAAGCACGACGTCCGCCTCCGCGGCCGCCTCCAACAGCTTCGTCCCCCGCAGAACGTAAACGGTCTTCTCCAGCGATTGAAACGTGACGGGAACTTCCGATTCGCGCATTACGTCTCCTCCACGCCGTTGGCGTGCGCCTGTTGAAGCAGCTCGACGAACTTGGCCGCCGTCGGCGTGAACACCTTCCGCTGCCGATGAATGATCCCCAGCGGACGGCGCAACTCCGGGGCAATCAGGCGAACGATCGACAGCGCGCCCGCCTGCGCCGCCTGGCGGACGGTCGGTTCGGGCAAGATGCTCACGCCGGCCCCGATTTCGACCGCCTGCTTGATGGTTTCGATGTTGTCGAACTCCATGACCACGCGGATGTTCACGCCGCGCTGTCGCAAGTAGCGGTCAACTTCCTTGCGGATGATCAGGTCGCGGTCGAAGCCGACGAAATCCTCGCCTTGGAGGTGTTCGGCGGTGACCGCCTCCTGATTCGCCAGGGCATGTTGCAGCGGGCAGACCAAGACCATGCGCTCCGAGCGCAAAGGAATCACATTCAGGTCGGCCGAGGCGGTTGGATACGACACCAGGCCCAGGTCGACTTCGCCGTTGAGCACCGCCTCGTAGATCTTGTTCGGACGCAGGTATTCCAGCCGCACCTTGGCCTTGGGAAAGCGGCGCATGAAATCCTGCATGCAGCGGCTCATGTCGTGCAACCCCACCGAGTAGATCGACGCCACGCGAACCAGCCCGGCAATCTCCATGCGGAGCGAGCGGACGCGGGCTTCAACGGAGTCGTAGAGCTCCAGGACCTCGCGAAAGCCGTCGAAACACGCCTGTCCCTCCGGGGTCAGAACGAACGGCCGCTTGGTCCGATCGACCAGTTGCACGCCGAAATGCCGCTCCAGGCGGTGGACCGATTGTGTCGCCGCCGATTGGCTGACTTCGTTCAACGCCGCCCCGCGGGAGAAGCTTTGATGCTGGATGACATCGCAGAAGACGCGGATCGTGTCGATGTTCATAAGCACATCTTATCATAAGCTTCGCTTATCCTCAAGAGGGAGCAAAAGAAGTCGCGGCGGGCGCCGCGCCGCCGACAAAATGGCGGCCTGAACGCTTCACTTGAAGCGACGCCAGGCAGCAAGATGGCGGAAGACGCCAAAAAAGAAGCGACGCGGTCCGCCCTCTCTCTTTGAGAGGGGGGGCAAAGGGCGCGATTTTCCCCCACGGGTTCTCAGTCCGTATGGAAAACTTCTTCCATGCCCGCCCACCATTCGCCGTCGCCGCGGCCTTCGAGCGGCTCTTGACAGGGCTTACAGAAAGCCCACCATTTCTGCGTTGTCGGATCGGCCGCCATCTTCGCCATGTCGGCGTGGAAATCGGCGCCGTGATATTCGAAATGGCTAAAAAGATAGAAACGTCCGTCGTCGAGTTGCCGCAGGTAAATGGTGTAATTGCGGATGTTGCACGCGCGGATCATCGCCAGGACGTCCGGCCAAGCGGCCGCGTGCAGCCGCTTGTACTCCGCAATCATCTCGGGCTTCAGCCCGATCACCATGCCGTACCGCGTCATTGTTTCACCGTGTCATGGGCGCCGGGCAGGAACCACGTGCGCCCCGGGCCCGCAACCAACGTGTCCTTGGTTCCCGGATCGACGACGGTCTTGCCCATCACCAGCGAATAGGGGCTGGCGGCAGCGGGCGCAGTGGGGATTCGGGCGCGGCTGGAAGCGACGTTTCGCGGGACGCTGGCAAGGATCAACAACAAGGCCTGGTCGTTGGCGTCGTAAATGGTCGAGCCGCCGACGAGCATGCTGATGCCGGAGCCGCCGTAAAGCGTGCACGTGCCGCTGCCGGCGATCAAGACGCAGTTGCCGGATCCGCCGTAGAGCGTGCTGTTGCCGCTGCCGTTGACCAAGACGGCGTTTCCCGAGCCGGCGCGGAGGACGTTGTTGCCGCCGTCGCCGTTAATGATTCCGGTCCCGGCCCCGCCGGTCAGCGCGTCGTTGTACGGCGTTCCGATGAGGTTGTCAAAAACGCCTTGCAGAGCCAGGGTCTTGCCCCAGGGGGCGATCGGCTGGGCCGCGGAACTGCCCAAGTTCAGTGTAATGGCCGCCGCATCGCTGGAAAAATCGAGCGTGTTGCGCCCGCCGGAATTGACCAGTGTGAAGGTTGGCCGGGCTGGAGACGAGCGTGTAGTAATCGCTGGCGGTTCCGCCGACGAGCTTGATGTTCTGTACGCCGGCGAAGTTGATGGGCAGACCGTCAACCGCAAGCATCTTGCCGTTCAGGTTGAACGTATTCGCGACATTTGCGCCGAGGACAACCAGCGAATCGGCCGGATTGCCGGCGCCGGCGGCAAACGTCAACCCCAAGGGCAGGGTGAAAAAGCCGCCATAGGCGAAATTGACGGTGAGCTGGTCGGCTTTGTTCGCCGCGCCAACGATCTGCACTTGAGATGTAGTGCTTAAGGGATAGGTCTCCAGGACCGCGCCACTGGAGTCGGTCACGAGCTGCACGTTGGCGCCGCTCTTCCGCAACGTGAACTGCGCGGCGCTGCTGGGCAGCGTGGCCGCCGGAGGCGGCGGCGACGCAACCGTTAGGGTAAACGTTGACGAGAGGGCGCTAACCAGATCGTACGCTTCGCTGCGGTTCGGGACGTTCGCGACCGTCCCCGAGACCTCTTGCGTCGCCGTAAACACATGCTGCCCGTTGGAAAACGTCGTGCCGGCGTTCGTGGTGATCGTGACGCTCGTCGGGTAGGTGGCGAGGGGGTCGCTGGCGGTGGCGCTGCCAACCAGGTGTCCGTCGGCAAACAACTTCACCGTCGCCCCGGGAAACACCCCGGTGAAAGTGAACGGGATGCTCGTGTTTACCGTGACGCTGTTGACCGAGCCGGGCGAAGTGGGCTGCGAGAGGACGAGGCCCGGCGCGGTGGGCGTGACGAACACCGGGACATACATGGTGTCGTAAGCCGAAGCGGGGGTGGAATCGCTCGGCGCGTCCACGCCCACCAACACTTCGGTCTGGCCGGCGAAATTGGCGGCCGCCGTGATTGTCGTTTGGCCGGTCGTCGAGTTGAACGCGGAGAACCCGCAACTGCCGTCGCTGGGAGTGCCGCTGTCATAGGCGAATTGCGCCGCATAGCCGGCCAAGGCGTCGCCGGGGGGAACATAGGCGGTCAGGTTCAAGCTCGCCGACCCGCCGCTGACCACGTGAACGCTGGTGGACCCGTTAGGAGTTTGCAAATAAGGCGGCGGAGGCGTCGGATCTTCCACCACGTTCACCACCAGCGGATATTCGATCGAATCGGCCGGATTGCCGTCGCTGAGGGTGACGTACACCGTATATGACTTGCCGATGGCCGACGTTCGCGCACTCAACTCCAAGACGCCGTCCGTCTTGTCCGCGATGAGGCTTACGCTGTCGATGACCACGGGATCGTTGGGTTGCAGGAAGTTCGTCGAGGTGTTGGTTGTCGTCGGCACGGCGGCGAGGGTCTGCCGGAAAGTCGCCGCCCGCGGTCATGACGCCGAGGATCGTGTAGCGGAAGTCCCACGGCCGCTCAACCGCGTTAGTGATGAAGAACTGGGAATTGTTCTCATTGTCGCCCGAATTGGCCATCGCCAGGACGTTGTCGCTGGTGTAGACGAGGTTGGGGTTGTAGTCGTCGTCGATGCTGTTGGCCGTGCCGCCGCCGCTGTTGGTGTTGTTCGTGCTGCCCATTTGGAGGACGTTGGCGTCGTCGCGGAAGATGATCTGTTTCCCGCCGGGGGCCGAGGTGTCGCCCGGGGCGCTGTTGTAGAAGCCCGAAGTCACCAGATTCGCGAAGTAGTTGGTCGCGCTCGAGACGTTGTTGTCCATGAGCATGAAGTCCATGACGCCGGAGGTTCCTACGGCGTCGCCGGCGGCGTCGGTTGTCGTGTGCGCGGAAATTTGCACGGTGCGGTTGGTCGAGGGCATCACGGTCGCGGCCACGGTGCTGGAACTGCCGCCGGTCGTGGAGTAGGAGATGCTGCTGGCGCCCGTGCCGGTCAAGGCGAGCATCAGCGGCGCGCCGGCGTCAACCGTCACCGAAGTGGGAAACCCCGGCAGATGCAACCCGCTGGTGGAGACCGTCACGTTAAGCGGCGCCGAGGCGGCTTTCAGATCATACGTGTCGCTTCGGTTCGGGACGCCGGTCACCGTGCCGGCGATTTCTTCCTTTACGGTAAAGACATGCGTTCCGGGGGTCAGCGTTACGCTGGATTCCGTGGTCAACGGCATGGACGTGCTGCCGGCGATCCCGCTGGCAATCAGGTTTCCGTCGGCATACAGCGTCACCGTCGTCCCGAGGGCCGCGCCAGTGATCGTGAAAGGAATGCCGCTCTGGAAGCTGGTGGTGTTCGTCGTTCCGGCCAAAGGATCGTCGAGGACGATGCTTGGCGTGGCGGGTGTTACGAACACCGGAACTACCTGGGTGTCGGAAGACGTGTTTGTCGTGCTCCCCGGCCAACTCACCTCCTCCGTCAAATAGCCCTGGCCGGCAAAACTGGAGGCGGCCGTCAACGTCCCTTGGCCGGTCGTCGCGCTGAAATTCGAGACGGTCAGGCCGCTGCTTGCCGTGCAAGTGAAACTCGCCGTCGCCCCGGCTGGGACATAGGCATGCAGATTGAGCGGCGTCAACTGCCCACTGACCAAGTCAATGTCGGAAATCGGCAACGTCAGATAGGGCGGCGGCGGCGTCGGGTCCGCCACCACCTTCACCGTCAACGGCACGGTCACGTTGTCGTTCGAGTTGCCGTCGCTCAGCAGGATGTTCACGGTGTATGAGTCTGCCGACCGACGACGTCGGCGCGCTGAACTCCAAAACGCCGTCCGTTGTGTCCGTGATGAGGCTGACGCTGTCGATGACCACGGGATCGTTGGGTTGCAGCAAGCCCGTCGTCGCGTTCTTCGTCGTCGGCAGATTGGCGATGGTCTGCCGGAAGGCGTCGCCTTTGGTCATGACGCCGAGGATCGTGTAGCGGAAGTCCCACGGCCGCTCGACCGCGTTGGTGATGAAGAACTGGGAATTGTTCGTATTGTCGCCCGAATTGGCCATTGCCAGGACGTCGTCGCTGGTGTAGACGAGGTTGGGGTTGTAGTCGTCGTCGACGCTCGTCGTCGCGCCTCCGCCGGTGGCAGTGTCGCTGGTGTTGTTGGTGTTGTTCGTGCTGCCCATCTGGAGGACGTCGGAATCGTCGCGGAAGACGATCTGCTTGCCGCCGGGGGCGGAGGCGGCATTCGGGGCGCTGTTGTAAAAACCCGAAGTCACGAGGTTGGCGAAGTAGTTCGTCGCGCTCGAGACGTCGTTGTCCATGAGCATGAAGTCCATGACGCCGGACTGGCTTACGAGGCTATTCTGGGACGTGGTGTCGCCGGCGGCGTCGGTCGTCGTGTGCGCGGCAATTTGCACGGTGCGGTTGGTCGAAGGCATCACGGTCGCGCTGACGGTGGTGGAACTGCCGCCGGTCGTGGAGTAGGAGATGCTGCTGGCCCCTGCCCCGGTCAAGGCGAGCATCAGCGGCGCCCCGGCGTTGACCGTCACCGAGGTTGGAAACAGGTTGCCATTGTCCGTGATGGTCAAAGACAGAAGCTCCCGCGACTCCAACGTCTCGAATCGAGCCGGGCGGGATCGCCGCTCGGATTGACGCGATCGGCCGGATCGACGCGAAGACTTCAGATTGCGGAAGAAGGGAATTGAGAGACGCCTCATCTATGTGCTCCAAGAGAAGAAATGCCCCGGTGGCGCCGAGCGGGAAGCCCCTCGACGTCCCCATAGCATCTATATTAACCGCTCGCGGCGGCGTTGGCCAGAAAATCGCAAGAATTTGGGCCGGCAGCGTCGTTTTCGTGGGGAGTTTGCCGCTTTTGCGGGTGGTTCGGGACGAGTTGCCGCCGTTCCCAACCGCGCAAGCCGAACCGCCATGTTCGGAACTTCCGCTGCCCAGCGCCAGGGTGGCCCCAAAGGCGGCGGGTGGGACCTTTTTGGCCCGTTAGGGCTTGCGGCGGCGATTGGGCGGCCGAGGAGAAGAGCAACCTGGAAATTGTCCCTATTTTCGCATGACAAGAATTGGGCTGGCCGTTCGGAAACCCGTTTTTCATGGGTTGGTGAAGCGGGCGGCTCGTTCTTCAGGCGTTCCCATCAACTCTTCCGCGTATCGGCTGAGCATGTACACCTCGACGCGGGAATTGTAGGCCTGCTTCGTCGGCGTCTGGTCGATCGAGTACGGCTCGTAGGGGCCGCCCTGACTCAGGCGAAATCGCTCCGGCTCGACGCCCTGCTGCTGCAAAAACTGCATCGTCGCCAGGCATCGCGCGTAGGAAAGCCGCCATGCGTCCTGCGCCTCGCCCGACGATAAAGCCTTCTGCGTGGCGTGCCCGCGAACTTCAATCTTGAACAGCTTGCCCCGCATGTCGGGCGCGACTCGCTTCAGCCGCTGCTTGCCGGCCTCATCCAATTCGCTCGATCCCTCGGCGAAGAGAATCAGGGTGCCCACGTACCCCTCGTCGCCCTCGTGGACGGCGAAGAGCGTCGATCGGTTCGCCGCGGGCGGCTTGCGCCTGTCCGCCGGGTCGGAGCGGCCCTCGACCGGGGCGGCGGGGCGGCCGTTGATCCGCGGACCGGGACGCGAGCGTTCGCTCCCCAGCGAACCGGGTTTGTGCGACGGCGCCAGCGACGGCCCCGGCGCGGAGTTCGGTTTTGTCGTCGGCAGCAACGGCGATCCCCGCGCGGCGTCGCCCATCGGTTTGGGCGACGTCCGCCAGGGATCGTTGAAGTACTGGGAAATCGCCTGTTTTACCGGCTTGCTCTGCGCACAGATCCACATGACCATGAAGAACGCCATCATCGCCGTGACGAAGTCCGCATAAGCGACTTTCCATGCCCCGCCGCCGTGTCCCGCCATGATCGATCCTCCCCATCGCCGCGTTTCGAGCTAGATTGCAAGACTCGCCGCAGACGCGGAGGGATGAAAGACGAGGGAAGAGAGGAGAGAGGAGTTAGGAGTTAGAATTGGACAGGCGGGCGCAATTCTAACTCCTAACTCCTTTCTCCCAACTTCCTTTTCATCCTTCATCCTTCCGCCTTCATCCTTCCTTTTGACCTTAAGACGCCTCGACCTGTTTGAACAATTGCTCGAGTTCCTCGCGCGTCGGCCGGAACTCGGCGGCGACGCCGCGGCGGGCATGATCGAGCACGACCTTCGGCGCGAGTTCGTTGACGAACCCTTCGACGCTCGTGGCGATCGTGCGGAAGAAGGCCGCCTCCGCCGTCCCCAGCGATTCCAGCTTTACGGTCAAGGGACCGAGAAACCCGTAGGACATGAGGATGCCCAAGAAGGTCCCGACGAGCGCGGCGCCCACTTTTTCGCCGATTTGTTCGGCCGGGCCGTCGATGGCCCCCATCGTGATCACGATTCCCAACACGGCGGCGACGATGCCGAAGCCGGGCATGGCGTCGGCCGTTTTCGCCAAGACTCCCAAGGGAACGTGGTGTTCCTCCTCGAGCAAGCGAATGTCGGCCTCGAGCAACCCGCCGATCTGGTCGGGCTTCACCGTCCCTTCCAAGACGGGCGACAGGGCCCCGCAGGCGAAATCCACGGCGTGGTGGTTGCCGGCAAAGAGCGGATACTTGGCGAAGATCGCGCTTTGGCTCGGTTCGCTGAGGTGGGACTCCAAGGCGATCAGGCCGTCGCGGCGGGCCGTGCGGAACAACTCGTAGAGGACTTTGAACAATTCCTCATAAGCGCGTTTGTTGTACGGCGTGCCCTTAAGGCATTGAAGGATGCCCCGCATCAGGTCGATGATCGTCTTCTTCGACGACATGACGACCAGGGCCCCGAGGGCCGCCCCGCCGATGACCACGAGTTCGGCGGGCTGGATCAGCGCGCCGACATGTCCCCCTTCCCAGAGAAACCCGGCCAACACCGCTCCAACCACCATGATGCAGCCGACGATCACAATCATCATCACCCTCCTGGGGACAAGGCGGCCCAGCCGCGCGCGGCGGATGGTCCCCTAGAGGTATATAGCACGCGGATAGCCGCGGCGCGCGGGCCGCGGATTTCCACAAGGCGTTGCGGGTTTCGCGCGGGGGGGGGGGGGGGGGGGGGTTGAGTCCATTCCCGGCGCCCCGCTGAAAACCGTTCTACACTTGCGTAGAGCCCTCCGAACGCGCACTCCCCGCACGAGGGGGATGAAATGGGGCGTCGCCGATGATGCTCGCCATCGCACTCGATTGCCGGATTTTGACCTGCGGTCTTTCGGTCCTCGCCCTGCCCGTGGCATGGCGTCGGAGTTGCGCCGGCCACAGGAAGGAAACATGACGCGATTGGCCATGGGATATCGAGTGCAGCGAGTGCGACAGGCCATCACCTTGGTCGCCCTGAGAGCCTTCGGCAAGCGCGGCCGGCGACGCCTCCAACAATGGATCAGCGGCCAGAAGTTGTTGCTGACGACTCTTGCCGTGCTGGCGATTTTACTGCCGATCGGGTTGCGGCTGATGGCGAGAAATCGGCAAGAGCCGGCCTCGGATTCCGCTGTGGCCGCGGCACAGATCAATCTGGCTGCGGCGGAGCCGTCGGCAGAGACGGCCCGCGAAACGTCCGCCGACGACGTGGTCGTTGTCGCCCAGAGCGACGACTTGAAATGGGATCGTCTTGCCTCCCGGCGGCAACGGCTGGGCCTGGAGATCCTGGGGGTTTTTTCCGCGGCAATCCTCCTTTTGCTGGCGTTCCGCATTGTGCTGACAACCAGGGAGGCGCGGCGGCATCGCGGCCGGCCGCGACGATCAAACTTTTCCGCCTTGCCTCCCGGTTGACCGTTTGGCGGGCGCCGGTTGGCGCCATGCCCACGCTTGCGTGGGCATGAGACTCGACGCGAAAAACATGCCCACGCAAGCGTGGGCATGGCACCGGCGCGTGGACATGGCGCCGGTGCGTGTCGCCGCCGCGCACTCCCCGAGACGCCCCGACGCGCTGCCGCCTGCAAGGGCGAACTGCCCGCCGGCATTAACCTATATTTACGCGCTTAGCCGTTTGGCCCCTTGCCGTGCGTGCGGCAGGCGGCCCGTCCGGTTCTCACGCTAAAATAATGGAGGCGCTTGCGATGAAGACCGTTTGTTTTGTTGCACTCGTCGTTGCCGCGGCTGTGTTGATGGGAGGAATTGCTTCGTCGTCGCCGGCCTGCACCGGAATCCGCATCCAGACGAAGGACGGCGCCGTGATTTACGCCCGCACCTTGGAATTCGCCGTCGATATGGGTTCCAATGTCGTCGTCGTTCCGCGCGGATTCGCGGCGGTGGGGACGGCGCCGGGCGACAAGCCCGGAATGGCCTGGAAGACAAAGTACGCGGCCGTCGGAGCAAACGGCGAAAACTTGCCCATCATCATCGACGGCCTCAACGAAAAGGGTTTGGGGGCGGGCATCTTCTATTTCCCCGGCTACGTCGAGTATCAAGAGATCGGCGCGGGCAAGGCCGGCAAGGCGATGGCGCCGTGGGAGTTGCCCGCCTATCTGTTGGGTTCCTGCGCCGACGTTCCCCAGGCCGTTGCGGCCGCGCGGAACGTGTTCGTCGGCGCCGTCGTGCAAAAGCAGTTAGGCGGCGTCCCGCCGTGCCACTACATCGTCCACGACGCCGCCGGTCGATGCGCCGTGCTGGAATATGTTGGCGGAAAGCTCATCGTCTACAACAATCCATTGGGCGTGATCACTAATTCACCCGGCTTCGATTGGCATTTGACCAACCTCTGCAACTACGTCAATCTCAGCCCCGTGAACGCGCCGCCGCAGAAGCTGTCGGGGATGCGTTTTTCGCCGTTTGGGCAGGGCTCGGGCATGCGCGGCCTGCCCGGCGATTTCACGCCGCCTTCGCGCTTCGTCCGCGCCGTGGCCTTCACGCAGTCGGCCTTGCCGGTGGAAACCGCCCGCCAGGGCGTCTTGCAGGCGTTTCACATCCTCAACCAGTTCGACATTCCCAAAGGCGCGGCGAAGCAACTCGCCCCCGACGGCGACACCTACGATTACACCCCCTGGACCGCCGCTTCCGACCTGCGGAACCTGCAATACTATTTCCACACCTTCGAGAACCGCCGCATCCGCATGGTCGATCTGAAGAGGATGGACCCGGCAGCCAAGCAGGCGATGACCATCTTGATGGGCGGAGACGAGGTGATCGAGGACCTCTCCGCCCAGGCGAAGCCGCTGTGAAGGCGATGTCGAATCAAACCAACGCGGGCAACGATTGCAAGGCCGCGTTGACCAGAGACGGCGAGAGAACGGTGGAAGCCCGAGCGGCGTGATGGGGCTGATGCAGACGCGCCTCGCCGCTGTTCTCCATGCCCTGGAACACCGCGAACGTTGCGCTGGCCGCAGAGGCAGGACCGCTGGGAACGGCGGCCGCTGCGTCATCGACTTGTGCGAATGTCCAAACGGCCGCGGAAAGCGGCTCCGCGGCGGCGGCGCCCCATCCGCCCAGCGACGCGGAGACCTTGCCCGCAGCGGCGCCGCCCGGCGCGCCGCCGATCGGGACCGTGCCAGCGGTGCTGGCCACGCAGAATCCAGTGCAGGCCGTCTGGAGTTCGCTCCAGGTGAGCTGGCCCGGCTGATCAAACCCCCACGGATTGTAGAGGGTGAAGGTGTTGCTGGAAGCGGTGTAGCCGATGATCGCGTACGCGTGGTCCTGGTAGAGGCCGAACTCCGTGGCGTATTCATTCGTCGTCGACCACTGGGTGGTGCCGATCGTCACCGCCTCGCCCGCCGCCAGGGCGTTGATCGCCGTCTGCTCGCTTGTCGTGGCCATCGCATAGTCGGCGGCGTTGTAGCCGAGCACCTGGGCGTAGACCGTGGCCATCCAGCCGCCCTGGATGTCGGCGTAAGAATCCACGCCGCTGCGGTACGGCCCTTCCTTGCCGGTCTGGTCCCACTGGGCGTAGGCCTTTTCGATCAAGGGTATCCACAAGGAGTTGGCCGGGTTGGCGCAACTGGCGCCGTAGTCGGCGTAGACCAACTGGCCGCTGGAAGTCGCCGGCAACATGCTGTTGACGGTCACGTAGTCGGCCACCCCGGCGTCGTTGGTGAAGCCGTCGCTGACGCCGCTGTTGGTGTAGATCTGTCCGTAAGGCCCGGTGTAGAAGCGGACGGTGTAGGTGCCGTCGCCGTTGTTGATGATCATGTTCTCGATGGCGGCGGGGTTGCTGTCCGCGAGCGTGCCCAGCGAGGAAATGAAATAACAGTCGCCCAGTTCCCCTTGGTATTCGTCGTAGTTGGACGGAGTGTGGGGAAACAGCGATCCGGCCGCGGACTTGTAGACCAGCGATGCGCTCGTCAGCGTCGGCAGGTCCGTGCCGTAAAACCACTTGTCGATGAGGTCGGTGAGCTGCGCAGCCGAGCTTCCGACGGCCAGGTTGCCAAGCGGCGCGCCTTGGTACGTGGCGTTGGCCGCGTTGCCGTTGATCACGTCGCTGGCGAGGACTTGCACGTAGTTGGGCATGTGCAGGGTCGCGGCCTCGCCGACAACCGTCTTCAGTTCGCTCAGTTCCGCGGCGGTGACCGCGCCGTTGGCGACCACGTAATCGAGGATCTGAATCATGTCCAGGCGAGTGAAGGAGCCGGCGGCGTCCAGGCTCGCAACCAGCGACGCCAGGGACGTATTCTGCGGGGCCCCGGAAGTCACCTGCACGGTCGCCGTGCCTGTCACTGAGCCCGACCTCGCCGTGATCGTACAAGTGCCCGTCGCGCCGGGGGCCGTGAACAACCCCCCCGATGTGATCGTCCCGCCGCTGTCGCTCCACGTGAACGTCGGCTGGGTGGTCACGACGTTTTGGAATTGGTCATAGCCGCTGGCGGCGAACAACTGCGCGGCGCCCTGGCCGAGCGACGCCGTGTTCGGCGTCACGCGGATGCTCGTCAACGTTGGAGTCACAATCAGCTCGGCCACGGCCGAGATGTAGGGATCGTTGGCGACCTGGGCGTTCAACGCATAGACGCCGACCTTGGTGAACGCGAGGGTCGCCGTGTTCGCACTGGTCGTCAAGCCGGGCGAGGGCGTCGAGCCGGTAAGCGGAGTGGCCGTCCAGATGAATCCGGGCTGCGCGGCCATGACGGCCCCAAACTGGTCCAACCCCTGGGCGACAATCGTCTGGCTCGCGCCGGTCACGTTTAACGTCGCCGGGTAATTCACCATTTGCCCGCCGGGCGTGACGAGGCGGATGCCGCTGAGCGTCGATGTCGCCACGACCGTCTTCGTGCTGCTCACCGAGAGGCCGGCGTCGATAATCGTCACGGTGAACGTGTACGAGCCGGCCTCGTTGAACGTCGCCGTCGTGTTGCTCGCGGCACTGGCGTCGTTGATGCTGAAGGTTGCGACGCCGCCGGGGGGCGCGGCCGCGACCGTCCAGTCGTAGACAAGCGCCGATGCGCCGCCGGGGCCGCTTCCCAGAACCGACAGCGCGGCGGTCCTGCCGGTCACCGCGGCGCCGCCGTTGACGCCGATTGCTTGCACGATGGTCGGCGCGGGGCCAACCACCTGCACGGACGCTGTGCCCGCCATGGAGCCGGACCTCGCCGTGATCGTGCAATTGCCCAGCGCCGGGGGCCGCGAACAGCCCGGCCGACGTGATCGTTCCGCCGCTGTCGCTCCAGACAAGCGCCGGCTGCGCCGTCATCGCGTTCTGGAATTGGTCGTAGCCGTAGGCGGTGAATTGCTGCTTGCCGCCCACGCCGAGCGCGGCCGCGTTCGGCGTCACGTAAATGCTCGTCAACGTCGGAATCACATCCAGCTCGGACATCGCCGATATGTAGGGATCGTTGGCGACCTCCGCGGTCACGGCATATAGGCCGATCCTCGTGAACGCGACGTTCGCCGCGTTCGCGCTGGTCGTGACCTTCGGCAGGGACGTCGCGCCGGCAAGTCCCATCTCCAACCAGACAAAATTGGGCTGCGTGGCCATCACGGCGCCAAACTGGTCCAATCCCTGGGCAATAATCGTCTGGCTCGCGCCGGTCACGTTCAGCATCGTGGGATAATTCAAGACTTGCCCGCCGGGCGCGACGAGGCGGACGCCGCTCGCCACCGCTGCCACCGCGACCGTCTTCGAACTGCTCACCGAACGGCCGCTCGGATCGACAATCGTCACGCTGAAGGTGTAGGAGCCAACCTCGGAAAAGACGACCATCGTGTTCTCGGCCGCAGTCGTGCCGTTGGCGCTGAAGGTCGTGACGCTGCCGGCGGGCGCGGATGTGATCGTCCACGTGTACACAAGCGTCCCCGCGCCTGCGGGGTCCCCTGCCAGGATGGTCAGCCAGTCGGATTTGTTGACGGCGGGGCCGCTGGAGACGCTAATCGGCTGCACGATGCTCGGCCCGGAATTGCTCGCCCCTCCAACCGTCCCAGGCCGCAGATCGATCCACGGCAAGTGGCCGTTTCCACTCAACAGTTCCCGCAGTTCCAACACTTCGCTGCGAAGGACT
This sequence comes from uncultured Planctomycetia bacterium, assembly GCA_963791075.1. GTDB lineage: Bacteria > Planctomycetota > Planctomycetia > Pirellulales > Thermoguttaceae > CAWBRF01. The sequence continues at coordinate 37,337 of CAWBRF010000017.1, read as the reverse complement.
CGCTTGCGGGCTGAGCCAGACTTGCGAGCAGAAGAACGCCGGAAGCGCGCCGGACGACGTACCATGACCCAGCTCCTTACGAATGCCCAGAATCAGGACAGGAGACGATCGCGAAAAAAATCGCCGCCCGCGGGGGATGGGCCTGCGGACGCACGTTGTCGTCGCTTCGCGTCCCAGATAAGTCTTGTCTTCCGCGGCTGGCTCTCGCTCAGCTCGACCCGCTGCAAGTTGGAACGCTTCGGCAATTGAAATCTAGGTTACGTTTCGCAGCGCAGTCAAATTGCCGCGGTGGAACGCGGCAAATTGCGACCACGGCGTACAGCCGCAAGCACGGGGCGAGAGCGTTTCTCACGACGCTGCAGCGTCCTTATGGGCGCCATGCCCACGCAAGCGTGGGCATGGCGCCCGGCACTGCGAGGACGAAGCGAGAGGGTCGCGGCGGAAGTCGGCCAATTCTGGCCCTATTCTTTCCCGGATCCGCTTGCGCTTCCGGCGGCGTCAGGCTTGGCCGGGGCGTACTGGCGATTGAAAAGCTCCGGATCGAACGGGTCGGCCGCGGCCGCGGCGGTCGCCTCGGCGCTGCCGCGTTTCGGCGGCAAATGCGATCCGGAAGAATCCTTCGACGAAGGCCGCGCGGAATGCTCCTGCCGCCGGGCGGGCGAATTGTCGAGTTCCGTGGCGGAAGCTTGCCGAACGGCGCCGCCTTTCCCCTCGCGGCTCGAACGCGCCAACTCCCGCGCCCGCAGCGCCGCCGGCGTCAATGTCCGCGGCACGGCCGATTCCTCGGCCTTCGCCGCCGCGGGCTTCACGCCGCTGTTGAGGCCAATCGTCGGCGGCGACTCGGCCCCAATCGGCTGCCGCGTCACCAGGTTGACCCAATCGGCGATTCGCTTGTATTGGCCTGCCTGGCGATCGGTGAACGTGCCCGCGCGGACCGGGCCATGCGGACCGCTGACGACGGCCAGCAAACGACTCGATGCAGGGGCGTTGTAATCGACGTATTCCAGCACCGCCTGGAGGTTTCGTTGCGTCAGTCGCCGCCCGGCCGGCTGGTTCACCGGCGTCCGCAGGAGGTGGAAGTGCGTTTCCGACTGCGGGCCGTGGCAGCCGGAAGACGTGCAATGGTTCATCAAGAGCGGTTGCACGACTTGGGCAAAGATCTCGACGGCGCCGGGGGGCATTCCGCGAACCATTCGGTCCAACTCGTCGGCCGTCGGGACAGCGGCGGCGGCTTTGGCTTCGATTGGTTGCAGCGGCGGCTCCCTGGCCAACTGCAAGCGGCGCTTCAACACCGCAAGCATGGGATGATTCGGTTCGATGGCCGCGGCCGCCGACAATTCGTTGTCCGCCAGGTCGAGCAGTCCATGCCGCTCGCACCATTGGGCCAATTCGAGGTGATCCTGGACGTTGCTCACTTGAATGGCCGCCCGCTTCCGTTCGTACCCCTCTTCCAGCGTGCGACAACAGAACTCGACATCGACGACCCGCACCCGGATCTCGCCGTAGGGAAGGCTGACTTGATAGTGATCGCTGTTTCGCGTGATCTGCCCTTCGATCATCTGCCCATTGCGGAGCAGAAGGACCCCTTGGGCAGACTCCGAATCGGCGGCGACAACCACCGTGCAGCAGCCCATCATGCCCACCGCAAGGAGCAGCCCGAGACGCAGGCGAAGAAAACGCAATGTGTGCATCCTCATGAGGGCGCGAAGAGTAGGCAATTCGACGGCCAGCGTCAAGAGCGAACCGCCGCTGGAAAGCCGGGCAACATTTCCGTATACTTTTCACTCTGCACGGCTCGAAGCGACACGAACCGCCGCGAAATAAGCAAGTTTGTCTCATTCTTGACCGTTCGCAGCATCGCGACGAAGAGGCCGATCCTCGCTGTGGAGCAAATTCCGCCTTGGCTGCCGAATGCGAACAACGCGAAATCCACTACTCCGGCGACGTTCAGGGGGTGGGGTTCCGCTATACAGTCCGGTCGCTCGCCTCGCGGCTGGCTGTGGTCGGCTTCGTCAAGAATCTCTCCGACGGCCGGGTCCAACTCGTCGTCGAAGGCTCGCCGGCGGAGATTCAGTTGCTGCTGAAGCAGATTCGTGCCGAAATGGGCCGCTATGTGCGGGGGACGGACGAGCAGATTCGTCCGCCGACCGGCCGCTTCAAGTCCTTCGATGTCCGTTTCTGAAGGCGATGCCGCGCCGACCACGCTGGCGAGCCATCCCATCGCAAGTGGGGTATCGCGAGCGAAAATCATTTCGCCGCCCGGCCGCCGCGAACCAACCGGCCACCGGCAACGTAGAGCATCCAAGAGCTTGATCAATCCTTCCTGCCGGGATTTACGATGCATCTTCTATTTGACGCCCCAATTCCCTTGGCCATGACCTCCGCCTGGATGACGCCGCTCTGGCAGGTGGGGGCGGGAATGGCCGCCGCCCTGGTGGTTTTGGCCGTTTTGTTCCAAGCCCTTCGCCTCGTGGCGCCGAAAGTGGCGGCGATCGCATGGACGACGGGCAAAGACGCCGTGTCGCAGCCGTTGTTCTACGTCGTTCTCGCGATCGGCGGCTTCCTGCTGCTCCTCTTCCCCTTCCTCCCCTATTTCACCCTCGGCGAGGACGTCAAGGTCGTCAAGGAGACGGGGCTGACGCTCATCATGGTCCTGTCCATCTTTATCGCCCTGTGGACATCCGGCGTGGCGATTTCCGAGGAAATTGAAGGCCGCACCGCCTTGACGCTGCTCTCGAAGCCGATCGGCCGCCGACAGTTCGTCTTCGGGAAATTTCTCGGCATCATTGGTCCGATTGCGCTGCTGTTCATCGTGCTGGGCGGCCTGTTTTTGACCACGGTCTCGTTCAAAGTGGCTTACGAGGCGCGCGAAACCGCCGCTTTGGACCCCACGGCGGACGTTTGCGCAAAAGAAATGGTTCAGATTGTTCCCGGGCTGGCGCTGGCCTTCTTCGAGGCGGTTGTGATGGCGTCGATCGCCGTGGCGATCTCCACGCGACTGCCGATCATGCCCAATCTGATCATCTGCTTTACAATCTACGTCCTCGGCCACTTGGCGCCGATGCTGCCGCATTCCGCGGCCGGCCGCCTGCCGATGGTCCAGTTCGTCGCCGACCTCCTGTTCAACGATCCTTCCCTCGCTGGACTCCTTCAGCTTTTCCGGGGCGATCTCGACCGACAAGCAAGTGCCCCTGGTGTATCTCGCCTGGGCGGGGCTGTACGGTTTTCTTTACACGACGGCAGCGATGTTCGTGGCCCTGCTGATGTTCGAGGACCGCGATTTGGCGTGAGTTGCCCGCCAGCGGCGAGAATCCGCGGCAAGCAGCCAAAAATGATGCAAACCGTCCCGTCCGGCGACGGTCGGCGTCATTTCAAACTGCGCAGGGCATAAACGCTAAGCTGGCCGAACGTTCTCAGCCCGCGGACCCTTGGGACCACGGCCTTCGGTATACTCGACGGTCTGTCCCTCGCGGAGCGATTCGATGGCGATGTCTTCCAGCGCGGAGTGATGAAAGAACAGGTCGCCCTGCTCCCCCTGAATGAATCCAAAACCCTTGTCCACCACCAGCTTCCGAATTGTACCCTGCGGCATGTTTGCCACTCCTGACGACTCTTAAATGAGGGCATTTTCAGAATGCCCAATATGGCTAATTATTGTAGCACTCCTCTTTTGGATTACAAGGGGGGGGATGCAAATTAATGGTTACAAGGGGGGGGGCGAAAAAGAGAACAGCCGGAATGGCACGAGCGGCGATTGAACCTCCGTAAGCTGGTCATCCTCTGACTGGCGATCAGCCCGATCTCACCGCAATTCGCTCCCCATCGACGGCGCGGCGGGCGGCGGGGGCGGGAGCGACGGGGCCGAAGGCTTCGCATCCACCACCACCACGTTGCTGAGCACCATCGCGTTGGGAATGCAAATCCGCTTCTCGCCCGCCGCCAACGTCGTGTATCGCAGGTTGATCTCGCTCACCCGCCCCGCGAACGTCGTCACGGCAATATGGTCGTTCTCCCGAAAGGGCTTGTAGATGATGACCATGATTCCCGCCAGGGCGTTCGAGAGAATCTGATTCAGGGCGAGGCCGACGACCAGGCCGGTCAGGCCGAGGCCGGCCACCAACGCGCCGATCTTGATCCCCAGCGTGTTGAGGACGGTGATCGCGCCGACCGCGATCAGTCCGATCCAAACGGTCTGGCCGAACAGCCGCGCCATGCTCGTTTCCAATCCACCATGCGCGGCCAGCCGCTGGACGGCCTTCCTGCCGCTGCCGGCGCCGACCCAAAAGCGATCGCTGTCCCGATTATCGCCGCAATGTGGATCCAAGAGACGCCGACGGCAACCGTTCCGGCCGATGTCGGACCGTTCATAGAGAAAACTCCTTTCGCTTTGATCGCGGCGTGCCGCCCGGCGCGATGAAACACCGGCATCGCCAGCGCCGCACTGCGCGAGCCCATCAGCAATCCGCGCCAATTCTACCGCCTCAAAACGCCGTCCTGGCCGGCGTCGCTGCGCTGTTGGCTGATGCGCAAAACCTGATCGCGAATTCGCGGATCGTCGTCCTCGGCGGCAATCTGCTCGACTTGTTGCAACAGCGCCGGATCGCCGCTGGTGGCCAGAAGCGCGATCGCCGTCAAACGCACCTCCGCGTCCGCGTCCTTGCTCAGGTGCAGGAGCCAAGGCGTCGCGTCGATGCTTTTCAGTTCCGGCAGCGTGCGGGCCAACTGTTTGCGAACGCCCGGATCGGCGTTGAACAGCCGCCGGGCCAGGTCGAAGTGCACTTCGGTCAGACCGCGGCGCAACAACTCTGTCCGCGCACGGGCGGCCTCCTTCGCATCGGACAGGCAGACGCGGTGCAGTAACTCGAACAAATCGACCGACTTCAGTTCATCCGCGGCGCGTTGGTCCTCGGACTTCTCGACGGCGGAGGCCTGCCGGACGCCGGACGGCGCCGACGTCTGCCCGACCGCCGCCCCGCCGGCGCCGCCGGCGAGGACGGCTTGCGGCAACAACGGCCGGATCGGCTTTTCGGCGGGCCAGTGGGCGCCGTTGTTCCGCCCAGCCTTTCCGCCGGCGCCGCCCTTCTCCACGTCGCAGGTGTTTTTCAAAACGTTCTCCGCGAGCCGGTCCGGCGGCAAGTTCGCGGTCGAGCCGCCTTTGGGCCCGCCAGCGCCGTCCGCCGACGCCGCATCGGCCTGCGCAGCCCGAAACACCCGCTCGCAACAGGCGATCACCTCGACGTTGTCGATCGCCCCGGCCTCGATGGGCCCTTGAAGGATGGTTGTCGCCAGATCGGCCGAAGCGCGTTGGCCGACTGGGCTGAGATCGCCGGCGCGATCGGCCAGTTCCGTGGCCAAGCAGGCCAACATTTCCGAGCCAGCCGGCGCGGGCAGCGATCGCCAGCATTTGATTTGCGCGAACAATTCTTGCCGCGCCGATCGGGCAACGCGCGGCCGCGACGACCCAAGCGACTCCACCAGGAACGGCATCAACTCGTTCTCCGCGGCCGACGCTCGCTCGCGGAAACCGTCGCCGCGATGATCCGGCGCGGCGGGCGATTCCGCCAGCCAATCGATCACATTCCAGGGCGGATTATGGTTGCCTTGTCCGAGGAAGAAGCCGCCCATCGCGGCGATGAGGGCAATCAAGACCAAGGCTTGCAGGCGGATTTTCATAGAACCCATTCTCCGACGGGGGGCCACATTGTCGGGAATTGCACGGGGCAGGACAAGACCAGTGTTCCTTGCGGCCGATCCCCATCTTGCCACGACATGAGATCACGAACGCACAGATGCCCATCTTTCCACTCTCGCCCATTCTCAATATCCGGAAACTCCGGCAAAGTTTGGCTGACCGGAAATGCCTGTCGCAGCCGAAGAATTTGGAGAGCATCGAAATCATGCCGCTCACGCATGCTGAGCGAGGCGACATCCTGTTCCACAGGGGGGAAAATGGACCGATTGCGAACTGCCGAAGCGCCGCCGTTTGGCGAACCGACAAGGGGCGCGGTCCGCGCCGCGGCCATCTGTTGGCTGGTCTTCCTTGGTCTGGCCTCGGCCGGGCCCGCATCGGCGCAGGGTCCGCTCTCCGGCTGGTCCGATCCGATGCAGGCCACCAGCAGCTACGCGGCCCAGCAGGAAGCCAAGCGGGCGATCCCCTTGGACAAGCTGGACGCCGACGCCCGGAGAAAGGCCGTCTCCGTGTTAAACAATGTCACGGCGTATCGCCGCTTGCCGGTTCGCGTGGTCTCCTGCGATCCGCGGCTCTATGCTTTGGTTGTTTGCCATCCGGACGTTGTCGTCAACATCTGGGAAGTTTTGGGCATCAGCCAACTGAAATTGCGGCAGACCGCGGCGGAGGCGTTTCGCGTCGATGAGACCGAGGGGATGTCCGCGGCGTTGCAGTTCATCTACCACAGCCGCAGCCTGCACGTGATCTACGGCGAGTGGACCTATTCGGGCAAATTGTTCGCCGACCCGGTCAAGGGCCGCTGCCTGGCGATGCTGCGGTGCAGTTGCGTCCGCGACGGCGACGGCGCCTATTACATCACGAACCGCCTGGATGGATTCATCAGCGTCGAGCCGGGCGGGGTCGAACTCCTGACGAAGATTTTCCATCCTTTGATCGCGAAGACGGCCGACGCCAATTTCACGCAGACCGTTGCCTTCGTCGGCAGCTTGTCGCGGACGGCGGAAGTGAACGCCCGCGGCGTGCAGCGGTTGTCCGCCAAGCTCAGCCACGTCGAGCCGGACGTGCGGAAGGAATTCGCAAAAATTGCCGCGGACATCGGCAAGCGGGCCGAAGAGGCGGACGACGCGGCCGCCGAATCGAAGTCGGCCGAGGTGGCTGCCCGGCAGGCGCTCGAGCCGCGCGGTAGCTGTCGGGACATGGCGGCGGCACGAAAGAAGAGTCCAAGCCCCTGGCCCGCGTTCTCACTTGTCGTAGATGTCCCGGCGGTGGCCGATCCGCAGCACGATCGCACGCTTCTCAAGGATTGCGAAAATGACCCGGTAGTCGCCTACGCGAAGCTTCCGCAAACCGGCGAATTGGCCCGACAGGGCGGGATAGTCATCGGCGCGGGCGGAGAGATCGGTTTCGATCTTACGGAGAATCCTTGCGCCGCCGCCTTGGGAAGCCGGGCGAGGTCCTTCCGCACATTTTTCTTGTAGACGATTTCAAAGGCCAAGGGACTTCCTTAATTCCCGGCCGGAGATGATCGCGTCCTTCGGATCGCGAAGGCGGTCCAGCGCGATCTGGACGTCGGCGAAGTCCTCGATATAGGACTCCAGTGCCTTTTGGATGTGAAATGAACGCGGCCGGTCCGTCTCCGCCGCGATCTGCGCCAACGCCTGGGCCAAATTGTCGGGCAAGCGAATTGATACGGCAGTGCTCATAGAGACTCCTTGTATGCTCCTGTATTACAATGTAAACGCTGACGACGATGTTGTCAACGTGTATTCGGGCCGAAGGCCCAGCCGATTGCCCAGCCCCGGGCGAAGCCCGGCGTGCGCGGAAGAGGATCGCGAGGGCAGCGCGGCCCTCAACCTCTCCCGGAGGGCGAGGGGGCCACGAACTCCGCCATCGCCATCTCTTTCAGCCGCCGCAGGTCGAGCTTGCCGGTCCCGAGCAGCGGAATCGCCTCGATCTGGCGAAAACTGTCCGGCGATGGAATCCACAGCGGCGGCAAGCCGCTCTGCGCCAAGCGGCGGCAAACGTCCTCCGCGGCGACGGGCAGGCCGGTGTGCAAGACGACCAGCCGCTCGCCCTTCTTCGCATCCGGCACGGCGGCCACCGCCAACCGCGGCGATTCGTCTTCCTCGATGTTCGCCGCCTGGCGGATGGCGTCCTCGATGCGGATGTGCGGGACCATTTCGCCGGCCATCTTCGAAAAACGGCTGAGGCGATCGGTGATGTGGATGAAGCCGTCGGCGTCGATCCGCCCCACGTCGCCGGTCGCGTACCAGCCGTCGCGCATGACCTGGGCGGTCAGATCGGGGCGATTGGAATAGCCCTTCATCACGTTCGGCCCGGTCACCAGCAGCAGGCCGGGCTGGTCGCCGTCAACGTCCTTGCCGGTTTCCAAATCGACGACCTTGACGGACACTCCGGGCAGCGGACGGCCCACGGACCCTTGCCGCAGTCCTTGCCGGCCGCTGCAATCGCGGCTGGGGGGAACGTTGGCGGAGACCACCGGCGAAAGCTCGGTCACGCCGTAGCCCTCGACCGGCCGGACGCCGAAGCGCTTCTCGAACGCCTCGGCCAGGTCGGCGGGCAGTTTCTCCGCGCCCGTGAAGACGACGTCCAGCTTGGCGAACTCCTCCGGCTCGCATCGCCGCAGATAGGAGCGGAGGAACGTCGGCGTCGCCGCGAGGATCGTCGTCCCGTGCCGACGGCAAAGCTTGCCGATCTGCCGCGGCTCCAACGGCGTGTAGTGATAAACGGCCTTCGGCGCCAGGGTCATCGCCGTCCAGAACGTCCCCGTGTAGCCGAAGGAATGAAACATCGGCAGCACGCCGAGCAACACGTCCTCTTTCGTCAAATGGATGATCGCGTCGATCGCCTCGACGTTCGAGGCGACGTTGCGATGCGTGAGCATGACGCCCTTGGGCTGGCCGGTTGCGCCCGAGGTGAACATGACCGTCAGCAGTTCGTCCATGCCGACTTTCCGCAGGCCCAGCCAGCGCTCCAGGACGGCGGCGGGCAACATCCATGCCTGCGCGGCGGCGATCAGCTTGTCGGCCAGCGTGATCTTTTGCACCAGGTCTTCCACTTGGACGACTTCGACGTCGATCTTCAGCGGAAACCGCTCCAACAGCCGCGGGCTGGTCAACACGCGGCGGATGCCGCATTGTGCGATGCACTCGTTCATCACCTCGGAGGAGACGGTGTAATTCAGATTGACGGCGATGCGGCGGTCGATTGTCAAGGCAAGGTTGGCAAGCGCCGAGCCGGCCGAGGGCGGCAGCAGCACGCCGACCATCCGCTCGTCGGCGTCGAGGACTTCGCGGCGGAGAACGCGGCGGAAGACCAGCGCGCCGGCGAGGAGCTTGCCGCCGGTCAGTTCCACGCCCGAGGAATCGGCGAGCTTGGGGCGGAGCATGGCGGCGCGGCACATGCGGAGGAATTTTCGCGGCAGGTTGATTTCCCCGCTCGGTCGCTGCTGCATCGCTAGGATTCCCAATTGTTCAACGGCCTGGCGCACGGGCGCAACCGCGGCGGGCCGCTCCAGGGGCCGGCCGAAGTGGATCGTCGCCGGGTAAGGCAGGCGCCGCGGCAGTTTCCAAAAAAACTTGCCGCGCTCGAAGCTGAACACGCTCCCCCACAACCCGCCGAGGTAAACCGGCACGACCGGGACATGCGTCCCTTTCATCATCGACAAAAACCCGGGTTGGAACTCCTGCATTTGACCGGTGCGCGTGAGTCCTCCCTCTGGAAAGATACAGACCAACTCCCCCTCGCGTAAAGCCTCCCGCGCGGCGGCAATCGCCCGGCGAACCGCCGCTCCACCCGGTTGTATGGGAATGACGCCAGCCGCTCGGGCGAACCAGCCGCTCCATCTCCCCCGGAAGTATGGGGCATAGGCGATCATGCGGACCCGCCGCGGACAGGCCAATCCGAGGAGAATTCCATCGACCCAGCTCACGTGGTTGGCCACCAGGACCGCCCCGCCGCTTTCGGGGACGTTTTCCATCCCTTCCACCCGCACCCGGTAAAACAGCCGCGTCAGCAGCCATGCGACAAATCGCACGGATTCCAGCGGCAGGAGGCGGACACTTGCAACAAACACGGGTACGGTGAGCATGCCGCCGAGGAAAAAGATGTGCCGCGCGGAAAGGTGAAGGACTTCGCTGGAGAGCCAAAAACGCCCGCCGCCGCAAGCATCGCCGAAAACGTGAGAAAATTGCTCGCCGCCAGGATCGAGCCGCGCAATCCGGGGGGCGAACGATGTTGCAAAAACGCTTGCAAGGGGACATCGAAGAATCCGGCGCTGAAGCCGAGGGCCAACAGTCCCAGGCAGCTTGCATCGTAGGCGGCCGACCACGGGCCGCGGCTCCCCGGAATTCCCAAGCCGAGGAAGCAGGCGCTGACGGCCATTCCCGCCGCCGCCCAGGGAACCATGCCCAACTCGATCTTGCCCGCCGACCAGACGCCGGCCAACGCGCTGCCCAGTCCCAAGCCCACGGCCAACGAGGCGAGCAGCGGCCCGACATACTGTTGCGGGACGCCGAGTTCCATCGCCGCCAGGCGATCGACGTTCACCTGGGACATCGCGGCCAGGAACCAATAAAAGGCGCTGGCCATGGCCGCCAGGAGCAGGGCGCGGTTGGCCACGGCGCAGCGAGGTCGCGGACGGTCTGTCTCAAGGCGTTGACGGGAAAACGCCGTCCGGGATCGGCCGCCCGCAGCCGGCCGATCAACAGGCTGGTCCCCAAGCCGACGACGGCCACGCCGATCAAGGCGGCGGCGGAGAGCCACCAGCGGCTCGCTCCCGTCGGCCCGGTCTGTGCATAGAGCCATCCGCCGGCGACGCTGCCGACGATGATTGCCGCCACGGTGGTCACGCCGATCAGGCCGTTCGCGGCGGAAATCCGCTCCGCGCGAACGATCTCGGGAATGCTGCTCATTTTCGCCGGACTGAACAGCGCGGCCTGCGCCCCCATCAACGCCAAAACGGTGAACATCAAATAGATGTTGCCCTGAAGGATCGAGGCGATTCCCAAGATCATCAGCACGATCTCCGCCGCCTTGCAGCCGATCGCGACGCTTCGTTTGCTGAAGCGGTCGGCCAAATAACCGGCCGGCGCCGCCAAGAGGATGTACGGGGCGACGAAACAGGCCAGCCCCAGCGAGAGCGCCCGGCCGGCGTGCTCCGGACCCAAAATCTCCTTGCCAATCGGCACTACCAGCCAGCGAAACATGTTGTCGTTGAGCGCCACAAGGAACTGCGTCGCCAGGAGTCCGAGGAAACTGCGGCTGCAAAGCCCTCCGCGATCGTCCCTTGCGGCGGGCGATGCGGAAGCCGGCAACAGCCTGACGGCGGTGGATTCAGCCGCGGCAACGCTCATCTTTTGCTCCTTTGCGGCGGGGTGGTTTTTTTCGGCCCATTCTCTCTCTGGAATCTAGGGCGGGGTTTCTCGCCGTGTATAACCCGGATTGTTGAAGTTTGACTCCGGATTTCTCCTCATTTCCTTCTATCCCCACCAACCCCCAAGATCGTCCCGAACGCGACATCGCGACTCCGGGCGGGAAACTTTATCGCACGCCCCCGCGGGGGCCGAAACGAGTACGGAGGTCTCACCATGGAAATCAATCGAAATCAGTACTTTCTCATTGGGCTCGTCCTGCTCTTCCTCGGCATCACCTTCCGCATGGTCGATACGATCGATCTGACGCCGGAATTCACCCAATTTCTCGCCGAGCGGACGCGACATCCCCTGGCGGCGGTCAGCGCCACGTCGCAATCGCTGCTGCAAAGCGACAAGCCCGGGGTGAAAAAAACGGTTCGCCCACCCGAATGGCTTGGTTGGTCGCTCGGCTCCATCGGCGCGGTGTTGATCCTTCACGCCTTCGCGATGAAGAAGCCGGAAAAGTAGGCTGCATCAGAACGCCAGCGGCCTGCACGAGATTGACCGGCGACGTTGTGCGGCGTACAATGACCGCCATGAAAAACGCACGTCCTCACGGCCGGAATCCAATGACCCCCCGCGACCGCCTGCTGAAAGCGATCAACCACGAAGTCCCCGATCGCGTGCCCATCGACCTGGGCGGAAACCAGACGGGCATCCACAAGTTCGCGTACCGTGCGCTGCTGCAACACCTGGGCATTCGCGACGACCTGGTCATCATGGACGCGGTGCAACAACTTGCCCAGCCGTGCGAGGCCGTCTTGGAGCGGTTCCACGTCGACACCCGCTACATTGCCGCCAAGGCCGCGGAGTCGTTCCCGGGGCGCATCGAGCGCAACCAGCGCGACGGGCGGATGTGGAGCGACCTGCGGGACGAATTCGGCGTCGTCTGGTCCATGCCCGAGGATCGCCCGTACTACATGGACATTTCGTATCATCCGCTCGCCGGCGCCACCCTGGCCGACGTCGCCCGCTATCCCTTCCCCAAGGGCGACGATCCCAGCCGGTTCGCCGGCCTGCGCGAAAGGGCCCTTCGATTGCGGAAGGAGACGCCTTACGCCGTGGTGTCGGGAATCAGCGGCGTGGTCTATGAAATTTGCTGGTACATGCGAGGCTTGCAACAGTGGTTCATCGATCTCGCGACCGATCCGGAGTTCTGCGAAGCGCTGTTGGACCAGACGCTCCGCTACTGGCTCGATTGGTTCCGCCTGTTTCTCGACGAGGTGGGCGATCTGGTCGATGTGATTATGATCGGCGACGACTTGGCCGGTCAGACCGGCCCGTTATTCCGCCCGGAGGTCTACCGGGCGATCGTGAAGCCGCGGCAGAAGCGGTTGGTGCAGTACATCCGCTCGCGGACCGCCGCGAAGATCTGGTATCACACCTGCGGCGCGTGCGCGGCGTACATTCCCGACTTGTTGGACATCGGCGTGGACATCCTCAATCCGGTGCAAGTCAGCGCCAAGGGCATGGACCCGGCGGCGCTCAAGGCGGCGTTTGGCGATCGGCTCGTGTTCTGGGGCGGGGCAGTCGACGCGCAACACGTGCTCCCCTCGGCCGCGCCGGAGATCGTCCGCGAGGACGTTCGCCGCAATCTCCAGGCGTGGAAGCCCGGCGGCGGGTACGTGTTCAACAACGTCCACAACATCCAGGCCGGCGTCCCGCCGGAGAACGTGGTCGCGTTGTTCGACGCGGCCTACGAGTTTGGCGGCTACGACGGCAATCGCTGAGAAGGAAAGAACCGAGTCGCCGCAGGCCGCAAACAACGACTCCCGCCCTTTATTCTTTCCACAATCGATAAAGCGTTTTTCGGTGCATGCCCAGCGCGCGGGCGGCCGCCGCCTTGTTGCCGCAACAACGGCGGACCACTTCCTCGACAATGTTCCGCTCGATCTCGCGGAGGTTCCCCGCGAAGGGGACCGAAATCGTGTCGCCGTTGCGCCCCGCCCGCTTCGATGAGCCAAGGTCAATCGCCTCGCGGTCGATCTTCCCGTCGGCGGCCAATGTTGCGGCATGAGCGATCACGCTGGCCAACTCGAGCAGGTTGCCGGGCCAATCGTGTTTCCGCAGGCACTCCCAGGCCTCCTCGGTGAAACTCCACGGGATCGCCCTGGCTCCGATGTCTTGCTTGGCGAGCGCTTCTCGCAGAAAGTGCTCTGCCAGCCCCTGGATGTCCTCGCGGCGCTCGCGCAGCGGCGGGACGTGGACCGCGGCAACGTTCAAGAGGTAGTACAGGCCGCCGAAGAAACGACCGTCGTCAACCAACGCCTCCAGATCGGAGGAAGTGGACGCCGTCAGCCGCACATCGCAGCCCGCAGGCGACACGCCGGCGCCTCCATCGGCGCAGCGGCGTTGAAACGCGTTGAACAGGCGGACCTGCGCCCACAGCGGCATGTATTCGACCTCGGCGAGAAATAGGGTTCCTCCCCGTGCGGCGTGGAGCATGCCGCCGCGTCCGTTCTCGTCTTCCAGGCCGGAATGATCCGGACCGAAGAATGCGCTCGAAGCGTCCGACTCGCGAATTCCTTTGCAAGCGACGCGAAGGAAGCTGCCCGCGGAACGACGACTCTGGGAATGGATCACCTCGGCGACCAGTTCCTTTCCCACGCCAGGCTCGCCGCGGATTAGAACCGGGGCTTCCGTGGGGGCGATCTTCGAGGCGAAGAGCCAGACCGCGCGCATCGCCGCGCTTTGACCCAACAGACGCGGATCGGCGCCGAGGAACGTTGCCCCGGCGGTGAGGCCGCCGCCGCTGCCGCCTGATTGGCCCGGACGGCGCACTTCTCCGAACGGCTGTCCAGGGCCCGCGCAAGCGCCTGCCGGACCGTTTCCATCGTGAAGGGCGTGGTGACAAAGTCGCGGACGCCCATCCGCATTGCCTCAATGCAAGAATCGATCTTGCCGTGGCTGGACATCAGGATGGCGGCCAGGTCCGGGCGAAGTTGCATCGCCCGGCGGACGAGAGTCAGGCCGCTCATTCCCGGCGTTTGGAAATTGGTGAAGAGGACCTGATACGGCTTCGCCTCCAGCATCGCCAGGCCCTTTGCCCCATCGCCGGCCTCGGAGACCTCAACTCCTTCCTTGGTGAGAATCTCTGCCAAGACCTCGCGTTCTTGGCGATCATCGTCAACGACTAGAACCTGCGAAGTTGGCATGGTGTCCTCCCTTGCCTTCCGGGCCGTGCATTGCCACGGCCGGACGTGAGAACTTTTCGACAGGATTCAGTAAACGTTGTCCATGAAGTCAGCTTGATAATCTACGAGTCCTGGTGTCACACATCTGTCACCGCAGCGGAAACTTACGGTATTTTTCTTGAAAATTATGTGGTTCCACTCGGTCGTGTTCACGGAAAATCCACGTCTCACGTGATTCTAACGCATCAAGAGGTCTAGTCCAGACCAAAAATTTACGCCGTATGGGTGGGAGCGCTTACCACCATCACCCATCTTACCGATGACTCCAGGTAACGGCTGCCTATCTTTGTTAGATTCGCCGGTTTGGCAAGCCGAGGCGCTATACGAAACTATACGGCGGCCAGGGTCCCAGAAGCACGGTCGCGGAAACGGCCGTGGGGCAAGGGAACGACCGCACACACTGAGCAAAACGCTCGGCGAGTTCACGCTTGACGAGGAATGCGAGTCGCAAAACTCCGGGCGGTTCCGGCAAGCGTCGGCGGAATTCAAGGAAAAGGCCGTCGAGCATCGCGGTGCAACGCTCCGCCGTCGCTTGGGCAACCTCGTTCCACTGGTCGCGCCCGTCGTAGACGGCGCGGCGTCGGGCTAAGTAACTTACCGAAAGAGTAGAGTGGCCGACGCCTGGTCGTCGACCGCGAGACGATCCTCCCGCGCGGTTGATGTTGAGCGTCAGCCGCAGTCCCATCTCCGTTGTTCCACGAAGGCCGGCAAGCTGGCGCAGCAGTTCTTCTTCGTGTCGTCGCAGGAAGTGCTCGACGGCCGCTGCGTCGGGTAAAACGGCCCCATAGCGAACCGGAAGCACGCACGCCCGGTGGTGGATCGCCAGCAAAAGCCGCGCGTGCTGGAGCGGCCCCGTCGACGGCGGCAACAAAGGCGTCGCGGCTGCGGCCAAGGGTCCCTTGGTGACCCAGGAGAGTTGGCCGGCGTCTTGCCCGAAGTCCGCCTCGGCCGCGCGGGGCCGGCCGGCCCAGTCTGCAATGTCGGCGCTCGCAGAACGCCGAGGAGATGGAGCGGCGCGGGCGGAAGGAGGAAGGATGAAGGCGGAAGGATGAAGGCGGAAAAGCGACGGTCCTCGTTATTCATCCTATCGCCTTCCTCTCTCGAATCCCTAATTTCCAATCCCTAATCCCTTCTCTTCCAGCGAGGGACAGAAGTGATAAGGCGGCCAGGGGCCGGTGATTTCGACAATCACGCCCAGGGAGAGAAGATCGCGGCGGAGCCTTTCACAGGCGGCGTGAAAGGCGGCGATTCCCGACTTGGCCAGCAGGAACGCGCCGTTCCACACCATTTTTTCTTGTCGCGCGGTGAATATCTGCGGCAGCGGGCGAAGCCGATGCCACGAGTCGGCGATGCCCGTCAGGCGATCTTCGACGGTCGAGGCCGTTTGTTGGATTGTCGAATCGAGTTGGCGGCGGCGTTCCATGCGTTGGGCTTTGGCGGCAAGATATTGGGCGCCGACGCCCCGCGCCGCCTGGGCGGGCGGAGGGACGGCTGGCTGGCCGCCGGGGTCGACGTAGAGTTTTACGGCCCATTCCTGCCGGTCCTCGATGCGGCGGAGGAATTCTGCGGCGTTGGCTTCATAAGGCGCGATTTTGGCAATCAGCGTCTCACGGGACTCGAACAGCACGCCCAGCCGCATCGGCAGCACGGCGGCGCACCGCGCCAGGGCGGCGATGATCTTATGGTGTCGCCTGGCGATTTCGCTTAGCCACTGGAGATCGGCCGTCCCCTCCTGGAGTTTCTTCACGTCGAAAACGTCCAGGCCGACGCGGCTAACCAGGGCGGCGAGCCGGCCGTAGGGGATCAGTGCGAGCGGGTAGCGCGGGTCGATGCCGGGCCCGAGGTCGAAAGCGTCGCCTTCGATTTGCGGCGCGGCGCGCCGGCCCGCGTCAGCGCATACAAACAAACTGTCTCATCCATGATTGTCTCGGCCCGTTTGCGCCCGATCTCCTCGATTGCCGCTTGGAAGCACTTGCGTCGAACCACGGGGCTGGCGGCCTTGGTCCCGGCGGTCGCGGCGGCGATTTGTTCGGCGATTGTCGCCATCAGGGCGCCGCGGCAGACGCCTTCGATCTGGGCGCCGCTGAAGCCTTTGGTCTCGTCGGCCAGCCAGGCGGCCGTCGCGCTTTCCTCGATCGGGCGGTCGCGAAGGTGGATCTGGAAAATCTTCTCCCGCGCCGCGCGATCGGGCATGGCGATCTCCAACTGGATGTCGAATCGCCCCGGCCGGAGCAAGGCGGGATCGAGCAGGTCGGGTCGATTCGTGGCCGCCAACACGAAAACCCCTTTCAACTCCTCGATGCCGTCCAACTCGGTGAGGAGTTGGCTGAGCACGCGGGCGCCGACGCCCGAGTCGTTTCCCGCCGACGATCGCGCCGAAGCCAAGGCGTCGATCTCATCGAAGAAAATGATGCACGGGGCGGCCTGCCGCGCCTTGCGAAAGACGTCGCGCAGCCCGCGCTCCGACTCGCCGACGTACATCGACAGCAACTCCGGGCCTTTGACGGAGACGAAGTTGACGCCGGCTTCGGTCGCCAGGGCCTTGGCCAGCGAGCGTCTTGCCGCAGCCCGGCGGGCCGGAAACCAGCGCCCCCTTCGGCGGCGCCAGGCGGAGCGATTCGAACAAGCCGGGGTGCTGCAAAGGCCACTGGACCGCCTCGCGCAGGCGGCGCTTCGCCTCGTCCAGCCCGCCAACGTCGCTCCAGGCGACATTCGGCACTTCGACGAAGACCTCGCGGACCGCCGAGGGCTCGACTTCGCCGAGTGCGTCGCGGAAATCGGCCATCCCGACCTGCAAGCGGGCCAAAATGTCGTCGGGGACATAGGGCTGCGAAAAATCGATTTCCGGCAGGAGTCGGCGGAGCGCGATCATGCCGGCCTCGCGACAAAGGGCTTCGAGGTCGGCGCCGACGAAGCCGTGCGTGATCGCAGCGACGTGGCCGAAATCAACGTCCTCGCCCAGCGGCATTCCGCGGCTGTGGATGTCGAGGATTTCCCGCCGCCCGCGCTGGTCGGGAATGGGAATGGAAATCTCGCGGTCGAAGCGGCCTGGGCGGCGCAGGGCGGGATCGAGAGCGTTGGGAAGGTTGGTGGCGGCCAGGACAATCACGTGCTGTCGCTGGGAGAGGCCGTCCATCAACGCCAGCAGTTGTGCGACCACCCGCTTCTCCACGTCGCCGACGACCCGCTCCCGCCGCGGCGCGATGGCGTCGATCTCGTCGAGAAAGATGATGCTTGGGCGCGTCGGGCGGCCTCCTCGAAGAGCTTGCGCAGATGCGCTTCGCTCTCGCCGTAGAACTTGTGGACAATCTCCGGGCCGTTGATCGAGAAGAAATTCGCCTCGGTTTCGTGGGCGACGGCGCGGGCGAGCAAGGTTTTTCCACAGCCCGGCGGGCCGTAGAGCAGCACGCCCTTGGGCGCGTCGATCCCCAGCCGCTCGAACAGCTCCGGGTACTTCAGCGGCAATTCGACGATCTCCCGCACGCGGTCCAGTTGCCGCTTCAGCCCGCCGATGTCCTCGTACGAAAGCGGTTCGCCGGCGGCGGTCGGCGACTCGGCCGCCTGAACTTTCAGCAACGTGTCGGCGCCAATCTGCACGGGGCCCGTAGGCTGGGTCAACTTGACGACGAAGTCGGCGCGGCGGTTGCCGAAAAGCGTCGCCCGCACGCGATCGCCGGCGACGACGGGCAGGCCGTCCAGCAGGCCGCCGATGTATTTCAGATCGCGGCCCGATGGCGGGCCGCCCTGGGCGATCAACAGCAGCTCCTCGGCGGGGCGAACGGAAGTGCGGCGAACCGCGGCGAATTCGTTCAGGCCCACGCGGGCGTTTTCGCGGATCACGCCGTCGATCTGCAAGTGCTCCTTGCCGCGGTGCTCCTTGAAGGTCGGCAGCGCGCGGCAAACCGTCTTCCGCTTCCCTTCCACCTCGATCATGTCGCCGACGTCCACGCCGAGCCGCTGCATGTCGGCCGGGTCGATCCGCGCGATGCCGCGGCCGACGTCGCGGCCGGTCGATTCGCTGACGCGCAGGGCAACGTCGGCGGCCAAGTCCATTGATTTTCCCACGATGACCTTCCTAACGCTCCAGGCGGATTTTCAAGATTCCATTAGAGCATTCCCAGTGCACTTTCTCTTCCGCAAACGTCGCCGGCAGTTCAACGTCCTTGTGATATCGCTTCTCGCCGCGCCGGGCGCGGATCGCGAGGCGGTCGCCGGACAAATCGAGTTTGACGTCCTTTTTGCTCACGCCCGGGATCTCGGCGAGCACGAGCACGTGGTCGTCCTCTTCGTAAATATCGACCAAGGGCTCGCGGACGTCTTCGACGACGGCTTCGCCGGAGGGTTCGCGATGGATGTTTCCGAAGGGTTCGATTTTGACTTCCGGCTCGCCCTGGCCGCCGATGCCCGTTCGCACGGAGAAGCCGTAGACGCCGCGGAGCTTTCCTTGCGGGTCGAGGCCGCGGAGTTCGCCGGTCTTCGAGAGGCCCTCGCCGCGCTCGGCCAGGTCGGCCAACTTTTCCACGGCGCCGCCGAGCTTGCCGAGGAAGCCGCCGAGATCGATGCCGAAATCGAAGCGTCCTTCGCCGCTGTCTTCAGTCGGGGACTTTTGTGTTCGTTCTTTTTGCGCTTTGGACATTGCTGCACCTTTTTTCCGTTCACTGGGTTAATGGGGTTGCACGGGCTCGTTCGCCGCTTGCGAGCCCTGTCGAAACTGCTCGTATTGCTTCCAAGGGCTCTGGGCCGGCAGGGACGGGCAGGGCGTCCGCTCGTCCGGCGTCATATGCGGCGGCGGGATCTGCTGGGGCGGCTGCTGCCACCACCACGTCAATCCCATCTCCTTCGCCTTGTCCACGGACGCGATCAAGAGGCGTATCTGAATGCTCAGCAACTCGATGTCGCACAACTTGACCTTGATGTCGCCGGCAATGACCACGCCCTTGTCCAGGACGCGCTCGAGAATGTCGGCCAGGCCCTCGGAACGACATGCGGATTGGATGACTTGCGTGTGCGCCACGAAATGCGTCCTCCGGCCGGCCACAGGCGCGGCCGTTGCTGCCAACGTCGAAGATCGTAAATGTTTTTGTAAGTGTTCGCGACCAACGGGAGCGGGTTGAAGCCAGTCGAGCGGCAGCTCGCATTGGCTCCCCGGCCCCGCCGCCTTATCGCAATTGGCCCAGCGGCCCCAGATTCAGGTTCAGGTCGTCGTCGCTGAAGCCGAATTGCCGCTTCAGCGACTCCATTTCTTCGGACAGCCGCAGGAACGTCGCGCCGAGCCGCTCGATCTCGTCGTCCGAGAGCGAGCCGCCGTCGATCCGCCGCAGGGCTTGCCGCTCCAAAAGCTCCCGGATCAATTCGACCAAGGTCAACACGAGTTGCATCAATCCGTTTTTCACGTTGTCTGGATCGAGGCGGATTTTCCTCGCCGGGGCCGTCGTTTCCGCGTCGGGGAACAGCGTTGCCGCGTTCGCCATGGTCGGTCCTTATCGTATCCGTTGTCAACAGGCCGCGCACTCGGGACGGGCGCGGAAAATGGGGCCGGCATCCATCCCGCCCGCCGGGCCGTCTCCGCGGAGCACAGCATCAACTGCAACCGCAGGTAGATCAGTTCGATGTCCGCCACGGTGATGGCGACTTCCCCGGTGAGAACGACTCCCGTATTCAGCACGCGATCCAAGAGTTCCAGGACTGTATTGTCGGTTTCCGCCGCAACGGCGGGTTCAAGGTCCATAGGGGGCTTCCTGCATCCTTTCGTCGCGATCCGGTTGGCGATCCTTGCCGGCGGCATGACGGCAGTCCTCCAGACGGTCCAACAGCGACGTCTCCCGCACATTGAAATCGTCGTCGCCGATTTGCCCGACGTCCATCATCTTGTGCAACTCGGTCAAGTCGGCGAGGATTGCCTTCTCCTGGCCGTCCAGGTTGTCTTGTGCGGCCTCGTAAACCTTGCGGCAAACGGCCGCCAGGCCCTTGACCGGCGCCAACAACAGGTCGTCCAAAAAAAACATTTTGTTTTCAAGCTCCGGCCATTTGGAGGTCGGCGTTGACAAAGTTGTACGGCGGCCAAGGGCCGTTGTAGTCGAAGCGGTAATGGTCGTCGAACAGCGACGCGGCCCGCCGCACCCCTTCCTCCCACGCCGCTTGCCGATCCCGTTGGACGAGGCAGGCGAGTTTCATAATCAGCCGCTCGTCGCCGGGGTCGATCGTCCGCACGTCGGCCGAGCAGGGCGCGAGCGACTCCTTCACCCGCTCGACGTGGCGATTCCTCGCCTGCTGCAGCAGGGAGACGAACAACTCGCCGAGTTCGACCTTTTCTTCCATGCTCGGCGTTCGCCCGCAACGAAAGAGGCGGTCGCGCATCGCTTCGAGTTCCTGATGGCTGGCGACGAAGTATTCGAACACGTTGGGCAGGTCCCAGTAGACTTTCAGGCTCATCTCCACTTTTCCCCGCAGCCGCGCCAGCAAGCCGAGCAAGGCGTCGTGATTCGCTTGCAGGAGGCGGCGGACGCGATCTTCGTCGTGGGCGATCGTGCCGAAGACGACCGGGGCCACCGGCTGCGTCTCCGCAAGGTCGCGGAGAATGCGGTGATGGGCGGCGAGGTTGGCTCGCTGGGGACGGATCTTGTCCGACTCCAGGCGGCTGACCACGGCGGCCAGCCGTCCTTCCACGACCGTTTCCACGCTGGTTCCGCCGACGCCTTGCGCAGCCGGCGAGGCAATCTCGTTTGCCGCCGCGGCGTCGGCCGTGGTGATTCCGTAAAGATAGATTCCGCAGCAACTCGGGGCGAGGGTCGCAGCCATGCAGTCTTCTCCTTTAGGCGTTTTCCGCCTCTTCGCTCGTTTCGTAGGCAATCACTTCCAGCCGCTCGTCCAGACGGACGACGTAGCGGTTCGCGTCGAGCACGGGCCGTTGCATTTCCAGCCCGAGGCTTTGAATCGCGGCGTTGGGCTGCCAGACGACGGCGGCCACTTCCCAGGCCGCGCCGCGGCGATCGGAAGGCGCGACGCGGACGACGTCCACGCGACGGAACGTCGGCGAGACAATCGCTCAAGAACCGCCGCGCGGCGGCCTGGACTTCCACAAGGCTGAAGCGATGGTCCGTGAGGGTGTCTTGCGTCATGACTTGCTCCGTGAACCCGTTGTCAATATTTCAACGTAATCCCGCGCTGCTCCTGCGGCTCGTCGTCGCCGAGGCGGAAGGCGGATTCTCCGCGTTGCCGCTGGCCGACGAGGCGGTCGAGCTCGGCGTCGAGTTCGGCGATCTTTTGGTTCATCTCGACGACTCGTTTGCGGGCGGCGGCGCGGACGCGATCGCACAAGGCCTTCTTCAACTCCACGCTGGCGGCGGCGAGGAATTTTCGCTGCGGATTGTTCTCGTCGGTCGTGGCGCCGCGATGGGTGAGGATGTCGTGCAGGCCTTTTAGAACGTGCGGTTTCATACGAGGACCTCCTCGGCGCGGGCGGAACGGCAATCTTCCCGCGGCGCGGCCCAAATCGTCTCCAGCATCGCCTGCAACTGCTCGAAGGAAAGCGTCGGCCCCTTCGCCCTGCCGCACGATCCGCCCACGTGCAGCACGTCGCGGCAAGCGTGGACAACCAGCGGATTGCCCGCGTCGCACGTCAGTTCTCGGAAGGCCAGCACCCGGGCAAGCATAATGGCCGCGCGAATGCTCGGGTGCTGGCCGGTCGGATCCCTTTGTCGTATGCAGCGGACGAGGTCAACGATTCGCTCCGCGGTCTCCGCGCAGACGCCGCCGCTGACGGCGGTGATGGCCGCCTCGGTCCGCCGGTCGTAATGGTCCATGTGGATGGTGATCAGCCGGTCGAGCAGGGCGTCCTGGCTTTTGTGGACGCCGGCGTATTCCTGCGGATTCGAGGTGAAAATCGCGCGGAACTGCGGATGCACGTCGACGTAGCCGTCGCCGTTGCAGCCCAGCTTGGGCAGGTTCAGCAGTCCCTCGCTGAGCACGCTCAGGAGGACGTTGTTCGCCTCGGGACGGCTGCGGGTGAATTCGTCGTAGATCAGGACGTGCCCATGCCGGCACGCCGTGGTCAGGCGATTGTCCATCCACATCGTCCGCATCGTCTCCTCGGTCTTCACCACGGAGTGGATGAAGTTGTCGACCAGTTTGCTCCGCCGGTAGCCGTGGTTGTTTCCGACCAGGTCCGAGCCGTTGAACTCGTCGTCGCCGTGGATGAGGGTTGCGGGTTGGCGGAGCAGGGCGGCGAGGTGCAAAGCCAACGTGGTTTTTCCCGCGCCGGCCGGCCCCGCAAGGTTGATCGGGTAGCCGGCCCGCAGGTAGCCCAAAGCCCGATCGACAAGTCCTTCGAGCTGAGGGGTTAGCACGAAACGGTCGCTGGCTTCGGGCCAGACCTGCGGGCCGGCGCTGTTCGCGGGGACGGCCGTCGCGGAATTGCTTCCTTGATATGAGGTGCGCATGGCAGTCCATGCTCCAGGTGGTTAACGGTTGCGCGAACCCCAGCGCTTGGATTTCCCCGCCGCATGTCCGCCGGCGAACGTCGCCCCGCCGGCCTTCAAATCGCCGGCCAGGGCGGCCAATTCGCCGCGGGTTTCCTCTGCCTGGCGCTTGACGAAAGCGCGAAGGTCGCGGATCATCGTCGCCGCCTCGGCGCGGCGCCTTGCCGGTTTCCGCAAGCTGCTCGCCCGTGCGGCGGGTCAACTCCCGCGCGTTGGCGCGGAGGTCCTCAATCAACCGTTGACGGTTCTCGTGCGACTGGTTGAGATCCTGCCGCAGACGCGCAAAAGATTCTGAAAACACTGCCATAATGCCTTTCCTTTCCCGCACGCCGCCGCGGCACGCGCCGCGGCGCCTTGCGCTTGCTGTTGGTGTTGGGGGCGGTCTTCTCCCCGCTCCAGCCGTTCACAGGGAGCGGCGGTTTCGCTCGCTCTCGGAGGATGCTCGCAGCCGCCGCCGGTCTCCCTGAAAACAGCCCGTTAGGGAGCGCCGCGCTTAGGCGGGCGTCGCCGCGCTGGCGGTCAGGCCAATCGCCTCGGCGTACTTCAGGTACGTCTCGACGCTGGCAATGACCACGCGCGCTTCGATCGACAGCAACTCGATGCCGACCAGCGACACCTTCACGAAGGCATCGATCACAATGCCCTTGTCAAGGATGCGATCCACGACCTCCGACAAACTCGAGGAATCCATGGACTTCTGAACTTTGGCCATAGCATCAACCCTTTCACAACAGAAACCGTGATCCGGCCGCCTCGGGGTGACGTCGCCCGAACGTTGGGATCGTGAAGAGAACCGGGTGAAACTGGCGCTCGCACACTACGGGCTATGTATCCTTCGTCGCCCTCGGCTGCTCTTCTTGAGCGTGTTGCGCGGCCGACCCGCCTCACAGCGTTTGAACCATAGGTCATTCGCGCAGAGCGTCAAATTGCATCGCGAGAATCCGCGCGTTTTCTTCTCCGCCGCGCCGCAAGCGAGATGGCGCAGCGCGCCGCAGGCGCGCGACGCGCGCGATGCGGCGCGCTTCATCGAAGCAACTCAGCTTTCAGATAGCCGTTCGACGACGACGCCCAATGCGCAAAGCGCGTCGAGCCGATGGGCCGCGCCGAGAAACAGCAATCCCGTTTCGCTCTCGCCAAGCGTCGCGTCGATGCGGCGGGCGATGAAATCGTCGCGCGCGGCCAAGAGATCGGCCGCTTCGCAAAGCGTTGCCGGCGGCCCGCCCGCGCCCCGGACGATTCCATCCTGCGACGCTGCAAGTGATATTCCCGCAGCAGCAACTCCGGGTCCTCCGTGCCGACCAGCGACGCCCCCCTGCCGACCAACTCCAACACGAGTTGATGATTGGCGCTGCCGGCGGCGGCCAATTCGCGAACGATCTGCTCTTCCTTGCCGCAGACGGGCAATCCGTCCTGATAGATCCGCGCGGATGGCCAAGCGAGCGGCAAAGCCTCGACGGCCCGGCGGACGTCGCCCGAAAATTTGCCGACCGCCCTTTGCCGCTCGCCCCAGCCCGCCGCCCCATAACGCTGGAGATAACCGGCGCGCACGGACTCGCCCAACGAGCCAAGATCGGCCAGCGTGTGGACGACGGGAATGTGAATGACGCGTTTCACGGGAGCGGCCGCCTTGGAAAGCGATACAGGATACCGCAAGCCGTGCGGCGGGGCAATCGCGATTTCGTCGCCGACGCCGCATTCGTTTCAAAGGCACACGCCCGCGGCGCTGGCCAAAATCGCAGGACCGAGGACCAGCGGCAGCGGCGGCGAGTCCTTGGTCTTCTCCTTCTCGGGAATCTCCTCCTGCAAGCGGCGATAGAGAGTGCGGCGGTGCAGTCCGAGCGCCCGCGCCGCGGCCGCCTTGTTTCCGCCGCAGCGGTGCAGCACTTCGCCGATGATGTATCGCTCGATCTCGGCCAGGTTGCCGCAGAGGGGGACGGGAATCGTCTCGGAATCGCCGCGCGGAACGGGCGCGCCAATCGCCTCGACGATCTGCGCTCGGCCGATCTCCTCGCGGTCGGCCAACAGCGCCGCATGCGCGACAACGCTCGCCAACTGTAAAATGTTTCCCGGCCAGTTGTACTCCAACAGGCATTGCACGGCGTCTTCGCTGAAGCGGCACGCGCCCTGGTCGCCGCGACGGGCGCGGAGGGCGTTGGCGGACGCCAAGTAGGCCTCGGCCAGGCCGCGGACGTCCTGCGGCCGATGCCGCAACGGCGGCGCCTGGATCGACACGACGTTGAGATAATAATAGAGCCGCGAGAGGAACGCGCGTCGCGCGATCGCCGCCGCCAGGTCGGCGGACGTTGAGGCGATGGCGCGGACGTCGACCCGCCCGGCGTCGCCGCCGTCGGCGCTGCGGAGCCGCCCCTGTTGCAAAACGTCCAGCAGTCGGGCCTGGGCCCAAAGCGGCAAGTCGCCGACGTTGTCGAGAAAGAGGGTTCCGCCCTGCGCTTTGCCCAACAGGCCGCCGACGGCCGCTTCGCCCGCGCGGCGGCCGGCCTCGCCGCGGCCGAAGAGGGTTCCGGCCAGGTCCGCCTCGCGAATCGACCCGCAGCCGACGCGCACGAACGGACCGTTTGCTCGCCGACTCTGCCGGTGAATCTCCCTGGCGATCATTTCCTTGCCCGTGTCCGCCTCGCCGCAGATCAGCACCGGCGCGTCGGTGGGGGCGCAGCGGCGGATCATGTTGAGAATTTCGCCCATCGCCTTGCTGCCGGCGACGATCCGATCGCCTGCCGCGGCGACATTTCCGTGGAGGAATGCCTCGGCGGACGCCGCCGCGCCGGTCGTCGGCCGGACGGAACTCCGCGTCCCCGTGCGCTCCAACGCCTTGTGCACGGCCGCGCGAAGCGCCTCCCGCGAAACCGGCCTTGCAAGCCGCTGCACCGCGGCGCGATCGCCGTTGGGCCGCGCCCGGTCGCCCGGCGAGCCGTCGCCGATGACGATGAAACCGAGGAGAGGCTGAATCGCGGCCGCGCGGCGGATCAGTTCATCGGCGGCGTTGAAGGCGTCGGCCCCGGTCACCAACACGTGCACCCGCTCGCTGTCCAGCAGCGACAGCCCGTCCTTGGCGCTGCGGACGACGGTGATGCGAACGCGATCGTGCGCTAGGCACTCCCCCACGAGTTGGTGAACCGCGGGGTCGCTGTGGATGACGAGGACATGAGAGTTTTCCATCGATTGATCTCCGAAATCGGCACGGTTCTGGTTCAGAAGCGGCGGGGATTATAACAAGGCCGGCGGCGGCCGCCAGGGCAAGAACACCCTTGTTTTCCGGGTTTTTTCATCCTCCCGTGACCCCACGCCGCGCCTCGGCGTCTCACCTGCGGCGGTGCGACGCGCGCGGCGCACAAAAGCGCGCCGCAACCGTCCGCCGCCAATCGTCGAGTGCATTTTCTTTGGCACGGACGCGCGTCCATCATGGCTCGCCGCCGCACATGAACTGTTGTCGGCTGCGCTCGGCCGCCGCATTCACGCCAGTTGTCGTTATATTTTCCGCAGAGACTTTCCGCCGCGCCGGCATCGCTGCGATGGAGACGCCGCGTCGCGCCCCGCGGAGGCTTCCACGCCTCGCGGCCGCCGGCAAGCTAGGCTTCATTGGTCGCAGGAGCCGAGCCAATGACGCACACAGTTCTGCTTGTCGAAGAGGACGTGGAATCGTTGCGCAGCATGGCGCGAATGTTGGTCAGCGAACCGTACGGCGTCTACACCGTCCGCTCCGCCGCGGAGGCGGTGCGGCTGATGAAGTTTCGCGCCGTTGACGCGATTGTCGCCGGCGACGGGCTGAGCGTGATGTCCGCCGTGGACCTGTTCGCCTGGGTCGCCGGCAAGAATCCTGAGGCGGTGTGCGTTCTGCTTGCCGGCGAAGGGAGCATGGAGTCGGTGATCCGCGCCGTCAACGACGGCGGCGCCTTTCAAATCGTCGCCCGGCCGTGCGACGCCGTGCAGTTGGCCGGAGCCATTCGCAAGGCGCTCGCGCACGGCGATTGGTTGAGGACGCAATTGCGGCTCCGCGCGACGGCTGGCGAACTAGAGAGCGACCGGCGGCGTTTTGCCGGGGAATTGGAGACTGCTTCGCCGGGAGATCGGCCGCGACGTGGAGAAGCCGCTGCTGTCGATCGCCGAATCGTGCCAGGCGCTGCTCGAGAGGCATTCCGACCTGTTCGATTCGAAGGCGAAGACGCTCCTCCGGGAGACGCGCGAGGCGGCGGCCGACATGCAATGTCTGCTTGGAGACCTTGCGGGACGAATCCGCGGGCGGCGGTCGACCAACCTTGCCGCGGAGCAGCTTGCCGTGCCCGTCGCGCAGCCTGTCGCGTCTGCGTGCGCGAATGCGGAGATGCGACCGTCCGCGCCTACGCCGGCTGAAGAGCGCCGACGCCCGTTGGAAGCGTGCTCAGACTGTGGCGAAGCTGAACGTCGATGCCCAGAATGTGATTGACCAACCAGTCGTTGAGCGTCTGTTGGATTTCCAAGACGACTGCTGGCCCGGCGTCTTTTTCGTCGAAAGTCTTTCGCAGGGCCGTGAACGTGGCGGCAAACTGGACGTGGGCCGCCTTGTTCGCATCGGCGACGGGGCAGTTGCACTGCTCCATCCGCCACTCCTCTTCGGCGAAATGCTTCATCGCACAGCCGCCGACGAAATTGAGTATTTTGCCGACCTCTTCCCGTCCTTTGCCCCCGATCGTGGCGTCGTGGAGCAAGTTGATCTGGCGAAAAAGCTCTTGGTGTTGGCTGTCCACGGACGGCACGCCGGTGGCCATCGTCGCATTCCACGTCATCGCCATGGGTCTCTCCTGCCGCCAGAGCGTCGAAAAAGCTGTTTTCGTGCCGAAGGCATATAGGTTTTTTCTTCGATCGCGTCAAGTCGGGCCGCGCGTCCCCGGAGAATTGCGACAAATCGGCCCGCAAAAGGCGACGCGAATCGTCACCGCTCGACGCGGCGGTAGACGCCGAAATTCCCTTCGGCCAACGCCCTGACGAAGGCGTCCAGCGGTCCGCCGGGCAGGCCCGGCTCGATGCCGATGGCGTAAATCGAGATCCGTCTCATGCGATTGGTCTGCGCCACGGCCGCCAAAATCCCCCGCGGAGTCGGAATCGCGCCGGCGTTCGGCTCTCCGTCGGAGAGGAAGTAGATCGCCTCGGCGTCGAAACGGAACGCCATTTCCAGGGCGTCGTAGGCGGCCGTCCGCCCGCCGGCGCGGAGGCTATAGATAAACTGCCTCGCCTCCAGCTTGGCGGCGGTGGTCGCCGGCGTCAGCTTCGGCTGCCACAAGAATGCGTGGCTGCTGAAAATGACGATGTTGAAGGAGGCGTCGCCGGGCAAGCCCTCGATGGCCGCGGTCAACTCCCGTGCGGCCGTCGCCAACCGCGATCCCGCCATGCTCCCGGAGATGTCCACGACGAACACCACCCGCCGGGCTTGAATCGTCAGCCCGTAATACGACGGCGCACCGGGCGTCGCCGCGGGCGCAAGCGTCGCGGGCGAGTCCTTGGCGGGAAAGCGGAATCCTTCCTTGCTCTTCTTCCACCACGTCCGCCACGCGTCCGCGTCCGCGCCGTACGTCTTTCCGGTCCACTGGGCGAGCCGCCGCAGAATGTCGCCGCGGACCTCGCCGTCGAGAGCCGGCAGCAGGCCGATGAGCAGTTCGACCGCTTCCCGGCGGCGGATGCGGCAGATCGCCTGCACGACTGCGCGGCGGAAGCCGAATTGCGTCGCAAAAAACTTCAACTCGCTCATTTGCCGCAGCGCCGCGGCCGCCGGCCGGTCGCCCTGCGCGCCCAGGGCGTCGGCCACGGAGATCAGGATTGCCGGGCCGTGGTTCGACGAAGCGAGGCGGCCGTTGACGATCCGCCGCGTGTTGCGCTGGATTTCGGGAATGTCGGACGCCAGCAGCACGGCCGTCAGCGGCTCGATCAGCGCAGGCCGGCCTTTCTTGCTGTGGACCTCCGTTTCGAGGAGTTTTTCGAGCAGGTCGGAGATGTCGTGCAGGTCTTTCCAGGCGAGGAGGGTTTTGTAAGCCGCCCTGCGCACATCGAGGTTCAGGTCGAGGAGTTGCGCTCGGGCGAGCAGTTTGGCGTTTTCGACCGAGGGCTGTTCTTGCAATCGCCGGATTGCCGCCACGCGCTGGGCGACATCGCCGCTGTAGAGGTCGTGTTGCGTCGCGGAGAGATCGTCGCCCGCCGCCGGGCCGGCAACCGCGACGACGAGGAGAAGGAGTGCCCATCGCAGGCGCCGCGCTTCGATTGTCGGTCGCATTACGCCTCCCGGTCGCGCGTCTCGATCAGTTGCCCAGCCGCGCAGCGGGCGGCGCGGGACATGCCTACGGCTGTCGCTGGGATTGCTCCGGCGGGAGGCTTGCAAGAATGTTCCTGTCGTCGAGGAATTCGACGGGCGGAGCGTCCTCGCCATGCTCCCACATGAGT
The DNA here is from genome assembly GCA_963791075.1 of uncultured Planctomycetia bacterium. Taxonomy (GTDB): domain Bacteria; phylum Planctomycetota; class Planctomycetia; order Pirellulales; family Thermoguttaceae; genus CAWBRF01. The sequence goes on along the minus strand of CAWBRF010000017.1, from coordinate 8,116 downwards.
GAGAAGAACCAGACGCCGCTCTCTCCGATGCAGAAATCCGCGGGAGTGAACCGCAATTTGGAATCCAAGGGCGGGTCGTCCCGTTGCGGATGGTACTCGGCGGGCCAGCCGAAGGCATCGCCCGTCCAAGCGTTCCCTCCCGCATGAAGGTTGGCCGCGAAGCGGCGCACTTCCTCCAATTCCGGGATGAGGATCGGAACGATGGATTCGCAGCCGTTGTGAATCTTGATCTTAGCCCTCGCGCTGACCACGTTTCACCTCCTCGTTTCGCCAAGCCTCCAGAATCTCAGCCGCGTGCTCCGCGAGGATGTCATGAATCTCCGTCAGTTCACGTCCGCGAAATCCCCGCGACCTCGCCAGCGCCACCGGATTTAGCCAGTACTTCGCTTCCCCGCCTTGCCGTCCGACGTGAACATGCGGTGGTTCATCAAGATCCGCTTCGTAGAACCAGAACCGGTAACCTTTGATCCGCAAGACCACCGGCATACGGCCACCTACAATTATACAACAGTTCGTGTGATTACGTCCACATCTGCCGATGCGCCCGCCCCTTTTCCTCATTGTGACAGAGCATACTTAGCCAGCCAAAATGCGCCGAAGAAAAAGATGCCCGCAATAACAGCCCATAAGATTGCCCAGCACCACCGAATAAGCCCCAAGAGTGCCTTGGTGGCACCACCGCTATGCCACTCAGCGAGATAGCGGCCCCTTACGTGCCGTTGGAGGTTGTATGTGGCGAGTAGCGCCGCCAATATAAGAAAGACAACACCTACCCACATTTCGACAGTTATCATGGCGATTCCTTTCATCAAAGGGCTATTTCCGGGTGGCCGATACCCTGTCTATCGCCCGCGGCGAAGCCGCACGGGGCTCGTCACGCGGCGCGGGTCCCATCCCGCGCCTGCGACCCCCATAGCCGAGCTACCGGAGCCGCCCACGGCTCACTTGTCGGTCTCGTCTTGACGCTCTTGTTGCACAGGGGCGTGTTCTTTGTGCTGTATCACCTTTTGCTTTTGTAGTCGGGAAATGGCGGCGTCAAAATCAAACGGCGGGTTAATCCGGTTAAGAGCCGGTTGGAAGAGCAGGATGACTATGATCTTGTAGCCGAAGTATAAGACAAATATGGCAACGAAAGTCGCAATGGTTAGGCACCACGTTTGCAGCCTTTTCTTGAATGATCGTTTCATTGCCCGCTTCCCTCCAATCTCTAATCCCCAATCCCTAATCCCTCTCTCTACGTCCACATCTGCCGGTCCAGCATCCTGTAGTTAATCGCCTCATTCAGGTGATGCGGGCGGATCGGGTCGCTGGAGTCGAGGTCGGCGATCGTCCGCGCGACGCGCAACACCTTGTCGTGCGCCCGGGCCGAAAGGCCCAACTCGCTCATCGCCCCCTTCAAGAGGTTGCGACACTCGTCGTCCAACGGGCAGAACTGCCGCGTCTGGCGATGCGACATGTGGGCGTTGTGCCGCGTCGAGGAGCCGTCGAAGCGGGCGGCCTGCCGCGCGCGGGCGGCCATCACCTGCGCGCGCATCGAGGCGCTCGACGTGCCCGGCGTTCCGCCCGACAGCTCGCGAAACGGCACCGACGGCACCTCGATGTGGATGTCGATGCGGTCCAGCAGCGGTCCGGAAATGCGGCTCATGTACCGCTCGATTTGCGGCGGGGTGCAATGGCACTGCCGCCGCGCGTCGCCGCGATAGCCGCAGGGACAAGGATTCAACGCCGCGATCAGCATGAAGTTCGCCGGAAAGGTCGTGCTGGACAACGCCCGCGAGATTGTCACGTGGCCGTCTTCCAACGGCTGGCGCAAGACTTCGAGCGTGCGGCGGTTAAACTCGGGCAGTTCGTCGAGAAAAAGCACGCCGTTGTGGGAAAGGGAGATTTCGCCCGGGGCGGGCGTCGAACCTCCGCCGACCAATCCGGCGTCGCTGATCGTGTGATGCGGCGAGCGGAACGGCCGCGTGGCCAACAGCGGCTGCCCCGGCCGGAGGCGGCCCACGGCGCTGTAAATCCGCGTCGTTTCGATCGATTCGCCGGGCGTCAAGTCGGGCAGGATCGTGGGCATCCGCTTGGCGAGCATCGTCTTGCCCGAGCCGGGAGGGCCGAGCATCAGCAGATTGTGCGCCCGGAGGCGGCGACGACGGTTGCCCGTTTGGCCATCTCTTGCCCGCGGACGTCGGAGAAATCGACCTCGTAGGCGGAGAGTTGGCGGAAGAGGTCGTCGATCCGCGAAGGGGTCGGCTCGATGGGAATCTCGCCGGTGAGAAAACCGACGGCCTGGGCGAGGCTGGCGATGGGAATCACTTCGACGCCTTCGACGACGGCGGCCTCGGCGGCGCTTTCGGCGGGCACGAGCACGCCGCGGAGGCCTTTTTGGTCGGCCGTGGCCATGGCCATCGACAACGCGCCCTTGGCCGGGCGCGTCGTGCCGTCCAGGGCCAGCTCGCCCACCACGGCGTAGCGATCGAGCAGCTCGGAGGCCGCCTGGCCGCTGCCCAGGAGAATGCCCAGGGCGATGGGGAGGTCGAAGGAGGCGGCGTCCTTGGGCATGTCGGCGGGGGCGCGACATCCAATCAGTAAGGACGCTAGAACCCTTGCGCGAAGTGCTGACCGGACAGTATGGGGCCGCTGAAATCTGGGCATTTCGGCAGTCTACCGCTTTGACAGAGGCCGGACAAGGGAACAGGCTGGAGGCGTGGAAAAAGGCGGCCGGGAAGTGACCAAGCAGGACGGCAGCTTGGAAGTGGGCCTTGGCCGGCCTTGCGGCCGGGTTCATTCTCTGGCGATGGTTGACCGGTTGACCGGCGGGGTTCCGGTGGCCCAGCGGCGACGGTCGGCCGTGGGGGCGGGCGGGCGGATCATCGGGGTCACGGGCGGAGGCGTCCAAGGGCGGCTGGAGGGGGGCATCGGTGCCACGGGCGGAGGTGTCCAGGGCGGGCCGGGCGGATCAGCCCAACGGGCGACCGTCCAGAATAGTGGCGTCAGTCCATCAATCGCCAACGATGCGAAGTCGCCGGCGAGAGGGTGTCGGTGGGACGGCGGCATCGACACCAGGAGGATTATTCCCGATCCCCTGCATTACACATATCGGGGGGGGGTATTCACAGATTCTCCCCCATTTACACACGTCAGAATCGGGACTAGGCTAGGCAATACATAGTCTTGCAGAGTTCCAATAAGTGGTCAAGGAAAACCAGTGGAGGTAGGTGAAATGCAAACAATAAACGCAACAAGGGCGATAGAACTATTGTGGAAGACGTGTGTGCGAACGATACAGGGGGAGGCGTCCGAAGACTTGAAAGCGGACGCAAGGCAAGTTCTCTTTGATCTAATCAGCAGCTTCGGCCCCGGCTACGCATTTGACGAGCCTCTCCAAAAAATCCACGGGAAGTGTAACATTTGCGGAGCAGAGTTTGAGGGTTGGACAAACGAAGACCTCGTAACGTGCGCCCATATCCCCGGCCGTGAATATGGTGGAGAAACTTGCACCCAAATCGTTGACAAAATCATTGAGTTTAAGGAACTCAACTTGCGACGAGCCGAGCCAAATATGATGGACCTTCCAGAGGAAAGAATCTGGCCTTGGATGGTTGGAATGCCAATGACCATCCATACACAATCATCGTCATTCGATGGTTCGGCCCGCCTCAATCAGGAAGAGTTTGCAGGGCAGAAGTTTTGGTTTGGCGTTGCTCATATTCCCGGACTGAATCAAGACTTGGGGCAATTTCAGATTGCCTTTGACAATGGGAGAAAAGGTTTGGCTCATTCCGGGGCGACAGGCTCTTACAAAGAGGGCGTTGCCGAGGTATCGTTTGTTGGAATCACTACGCTTGACAAAGAGCGGGAGGAAGCAGCTTTATCCAGAGCAACAGCAAGCATTTCTCTAGATGGAGGTATGCCCAAGGTGGAACTTCGTATTACTTTCGATAAGCCTTGGACTGACATGCCAGAACCGACCCAGCCGCCGCAAGGTGTTACGGTAAGCTACCACGAGCGTTTGCGGGAGAGCGCAGACGTAACGACTACCCTCGTGTTGGGCCTCGTTGTGGGGTTTGTTAGTGGGGTTCCCGCAAGCATGGTGGCGGCTTGGCTTTACGATCAACTTCGGAAACGCAACACCGCTCGCATACGAATTGACCAAGAAGAAATTGATGTGAATCAGGGAGAGATTGAGCGGATCGTGCGAACAAAGATGGAAATAAACAAACCATAGGTAAGACAAAAGGCGTCCAGGGCAACACGCCCCAGACGCCTTTTCGTTTCTCGGCCACCTGTAACCCAACAGTTTCGGTGTCCGCTCTATTTAGTTTCTGTTGCGGAAGGGGTGTTTTTCACGTTTTGCGTGAGGGTCGAAGGGCATCGGTTACGAGACAGCAAGGGTTTTCAACGCCCGGATGGCAATCTCAGCGCTGTCCGCGCCTTCGCTGGGTGCATGACATCCTCTTTCGGCGCGGGGTCTCAAGAACGCATGGGTGACAAAGGACGACTGTGAAGACACGGGTTCATGTTGCCGCCCACCACCGCAATGTTCCCGTCGCTCTCGCACAACAACAAGACCGTCTTTTTCATCATCGTGGACATTTGCAAATACGACGCAACGGCCAGCAAGCGGGGCAGTTGAAGGTTCATCAGATTACTGCGGAACACCTGATCTATGCGGTTGAAGTGGTGGAAACGCCTGCCGTAGGTGATGCTCAATAACCGTTGGAACGGAGAGCCCATGAAACGCCTTTTCCCCGTCATCCTAATTGTTTTCCTTCTCGTCCCTGTTTGCCGTGCCCAGGACGCCCAGCAAGAACAACAGGCCGCCTCGCCCATCGAGGTCTATTTCTCTCCCAAAGGCGGCTGCACGGAGGCCGTGGTCAAGGAATTGGACGCCGCCAAATCCACGGTCTTAGTCCAAGCCTACTCATTCACCAGCGTCCGAATCGCCAAGGCTTTGGTCGATGCACACAAAAGGGGCGTGAAGATCGAGGTCATCCTCGACAAATCCCAGCGAACAGAGAAGTATTCGTCCGCCGATTTCGTTCAACATGCTGGCATACGGACCCTGATCGACGCCAAACATGCTATTGCCCACAACAAAATCATGGTGATCGACGGCCAGACGGTCATTACAGGGTCGTTCAACTTCACCAGGGCCGCCGAGGAGAACAACGCCGAGAACCTTTTGGTGATTCGTAGCCAAGACCTTGCTGCCAAGTACACGGCCAATTGGAGGGCCCACGCCCAGCATTCGGAAGCGTATGAGGGCAAGGAGAAAGGTTATTCGGAAACGGTGCGGCCAGCGGAACAAACCGCTCCCGCTGCCGCTAACGATGTGTCAGACGGATACGTGGCCTCGAAGAACTCCCAGGTCTTTCACAAGGCAGGCTGCAAGTCGGCGGCGAAGATTGCGGCCAAGAACATCGTCAGGTATGCCAGCAGGGACGAGGCGATTGCGGCTGGGAAGAAGCCCTGCCACGAATGCAATCCGTAGGGAAGCATTTTCGTGGAAACCATACCGACCAAGGACGATTTTGCTAAGCTCCTGATGGACCGTATTCACCAGGCAGGGGAGGTGGGCAAGATTCTCTACGAACCCGACGGTTTTCGCCTGCGCGGGGAAGCCGAGCGGGTTGGCGTCATTTTTCTCACCAATGCCTATACCGAGTATTGTGCCGCCGATGACGATGGACGTGAACGGGTTCTCAAGCAATGGGTGGCATTGTGGCCGCAGGCGGCTATGACTTGCTGGCGTCTAGGGGCTCGGCGTCAATGATGCCCGCGATGCTTTGCTTCCCACTCCCTGAACCGGTCGCCCAGTCCTTCTCGCTCCAACCGCCGGGTTAGCCTTCGCTCCCGCTGCTTGATTGACCGGTTAATCTTCTTTCGCTTCGCGGGCGAGGCAATGTCGAACCCGACCAGATAGACATAGTGCTTCCCTTGCAGGTACTTTTGGTGGTAGCTGCTTACCGAGGTGATCCCGAAGAAAAAACGGCCTTGGGAGTGAAGAAACTGGACGAGCCGGTCACGAAAACGGAAGTAGTCGCCCTCCAATTTCAAGCCCACGGTCGGTTCCCGGAAGGGGTGCCCCCTTCCGCCCTCGCATGACGTGAACGTCTTGTAGCCGGCCTTTCGGAGCAGCAGCACGATCTCCCGGATTCCGTAGTCAAGCGTTGCCGGATCGAGTTTGGACATGACTGATAAGTCTACCAGCCCTTCTCGACAACGGAAAGGGGCGGGCCAGCCCCGAGGTGGAGCGGCCGGCGGTGAGTCCCTTGGCGTGGTTCTGTGCTCAGGATGATCGCCGACCCGCAGAGAATCCTAGCGACCGGATAATAGACGGCTAGATTGATTTCGCAGGCCAACATAGTGGCCGAATTGAAGATCGCGCAGAGGAATCTGGCTCGGTACGCCACATAGGAAGAGGCGGTCAAAAGCCGGCAAGGGGCTGGGCTCCGAGTGCTCACTGTGATTATGCCGCCCTGCTGCGTTCGACAGTGAGGGATCGCAGCAAGTCCAAGGCCCCGGCGTCCAGGTAGCGGAAGCCTTGCGGCGGGTGGAAGCCCGGCCAAGGCGCTGATAGTGCCCGAAGAGGGAGCGGTCGGCTGAATCGCTCGGCCTCCCCGACAAAGATTCCCACCCCTTCCGCCAACCCAGCGAAGTAGTCCAGGTATTCGGCCCATGTTACCCCGGCAACGTCCCGCACCCGACGCCAAAGTAGTCCGAGCGGCAATCGCTCCGTGCTCTCGACTGTGAAGAAGCCAACAACGGCGGCCGTCGGGACCGTTGCGTAAATCACAACGGCATCATCCGCCCTAATGCGCGGCAGCCGGCGGCGCAATTCGACACGCTTGTTTATAGGGACGTGCGCAGAAGGGCGCGGAGGAGTATAAGCAGGCAGTGTCAGAATGTCCGGGGCAGCGGAATCATAATTGATAAAATGGGTAGTTTCGGGTGTCGGCGCAAGTTGTTGTGGATCAAAGGCTTCGAGACACAAAGCTTTGCAAATAAAGGCGTTAGAGCTGGTAGTTCAGCTTCTTTGCAATCCCCCTGAAGTCCCGCGAATACCGGGTGTCGGGCGTAGTCAGGCGTAGTCTTGCAGGTGGCGCACGCAACCCGATCAACCCCCGCCAGCCAGCCGAACGAGCAAGCGTTCGGCCGGTGTTCGTGTGGGCGCACATTCGGCCAACGTATCCGCAGGACGATGGCCTAAACCGGCCGGGTGTCGGGCGTGGTACGCTGGTGTCGGGTCGGATGGGTTGGGCGACGACCGGGTAATGCTGATACTCGCCCCGAACTGAGCGAATAGCACGATGATGCGCCTATCGGCCCCCGCATGGCCGAGAAATGGAGGCGCCCCTTGACCAATCTCTTGATTGAGGGCGCGTCCTAGCGGACAGCCACCGCTGGGAGGAGGCGTTGAATAGTCGTGTGAGAAACGCCGAGGCGTATACTTTGGCGACCCGCCGCGATCTCGGCCAGCGGCGGCCCCAGCAGCGACGATCCCGTGGCGACGGTCGAGCCGGCCGGCGGCCGGATGGTTTGCGGCCGCGGACCCGCTGGGCTCTTGTGGTGCCGAGGCCGGTAGCAGGGCCAGCATCGGCCCTACGCACCATCGACCCCAGAAGCGGGTTGCGACAGCCGGCAACAGGGCCACTCCACCTTGTTCGGCCAACATGGCGGCCGGCACCATCGACACGCGGCCACACTTACACCGGAACCGCTATGGATCGACTTGCAGGCCGGAATCGCCGAACACCCCAACGCGACTTCCAACCCGGGGGCCGCTGGTGATCCACGTCAAGCGCCTGGTGAACCTCGCCTCCGCCGACCCTGTGATCCGCGCTAAATCCATCGCGGCGTTCCGAGTGGAATTGGAGCGGGCCGCCGCTATCGGCGCCGAGTACCTGGTGCTGCACCCCGGCAGTTATCGAGGCCGCTCGGTGGAGGAAGGCATCGCGGATTTCGTCGGCGCGCTGCGGGACGCCGCCGCCGGGTTCCACGCCCGCGGCCTCACCGTGCTGCTCGAAAACACCGCCGGCGCGGGCTCGCACCTGGGCAGCCGCTTCGAAGAGCTGGCTTCCATCCGCGGAGCAGGACGGAGGACCTTCACCCGTCAAATGCG
>CAWBRF010000016.1:0-14156 GCA_963791075.1 uncultured Planctomycetia bacterium | reverse complement strand
CCGCCTATTTCTTCAACGGCTTCACCCTGCCGGAGTTTCGCGGCCGAAGGTTGTATGCCGCGCTGATCGGCCGGTGCTTGCGGGCGATTTCGCCCCAAGGCGTCGGCAGTTTGCTGTTGAGCGTCCACTGGACGAACTGGGCGGCCTTGCGGAGCGGGCGTCGCCTGGGATGTCGCGACTTGGGACTGTTCTTTGGGGTTCTTCCCGGCCGCTTCCGCCTGATCTTTTCGCCTGCGCGGCAAAGCGGCTGGGGATTGGATTCTTTCCGACGGCAGGCTGGACGCCGCCCACCTTGTCGATTCGCCCACGATCTCCCGCGGGATGACGCGAATTTGCCCGGCCATCCTGGGCAGCACCCGCGGAACGGGACGTCCTTGCCCGCCCGTTGCTGCCGCGGGCCGCTTCCGGTATAATCGCCGATTCTATTTGCCGCAGGCCGACCTTCGGCCGGAAAGCGACAACACCCCCTCGCCGTAGAGGGATTATTCACCCCAGAAGAGGAGATATTCCGTGGCAATTCGCGTTGGCATCAACGGCTTCGGCCGCATCGGGCGACTGGTCTTCCGACGCCTGTTTGAGAAACCTGGCGTCTTCGAGGTCGTCGGCATCAACGACATCACCGACACGAAGACGCTGGCCTACCTGCTGAAGTACGACAGCATTCACCGCCGCTTTCCCGGCGAGGTCGCCCACGACGAGCAGAACATCATCGTCAACGGCAAGAAGATCCGGGCGATGGCCGTCAAGGATCCCGCGACGCTGCCGTGGAAAGAGTTGGGCGTGGACGTGGTGCTGGAGAGCACGGGCATCTTCACCGCCCGCGGCGGCGGCGGAAAGTCCGGCTATGCCAGCCATCTCGACGCCGGCGCCAGGAAGGTCGTCCTCAGCGCCCCGGCCAAGGACGAGCCCGACTTGACCTGCGTCATGGGCGTGAACGACAACCAACTCAAGCCCGAGCACAACTGCATCTCCAACGCGAGTTGCACGACGAACTGCCTGGCCCCGGTGGCCAAGGTGCTTCAGGACAAGTTCGGCATCGTCAAGGGCCTGATGACGACGATCCATTCCTACACCAACGACCAGCGGGTGCTGGACATGCCGCACAAGGACCTTTACCGCACGCGGGCGGCCGCGCTGAACATCATCCCCACCACGACCGGGGCCGCCAAGGCCGTCGGACTGGTCATTCCGGCGTTGAAGGGGAAGATGACGGGCATTTCGCTCCGCGTGCCCACGCCGACCGGCAGCGTCGTCGATCTGACCGTCGAGATGGCCAAGCCGGTGACGAAGGACGCGGTGAACGCGGCGATGAAAGAGGCCGCCGCCGGCCCGATGAAGGGCATCCTCAAGTACACCGAGGACGCAATCGTCTCCAGCGACATCATCGGCGACACGCACAGCTCGATCTTCACCGGCGACCTGACGATGGTGTTGGGCGACAACCTGCTGAAGGTTGTCAGTTGGTACGACAACGAGTGGGGCTATAGCTGCCGCAGCGTCGATTTGATCGAAAAGATCGGCAAGATGTAAGTTGAGAGCCGAGAGCTGAGAGTTGAGAGCTGGCGGGCGCCGCGGCCGTGCGACGCGCTTCTCAGGGAAAAATGCCCCCGACAAGCGTGGCACACGCTAGACAGCTTGGACTCGCTCTCGTGAGAAAACGCCGCCAACGGCGCCGCTTCCGAAAGGGTCGGCGCCGTTGGCTTTTTCGCATGGCATACGTTGTTTTGTTGCATATCAAACGCCGATTGCGCCAGTTTCCCCTGACACGCCCGCCATCGTATAATGGGGGGAGAATAAGCGCCAAGCCATTTCAGCCATTCCGATGCAATTTTCCCATATTATCTCCTGGCTGCATGAAAGCGATCCCGCGCGACTGGCCAGCCTTTGGCAAGAGGCGGACCAGACCCGGCAGCGATTCGTCGGCGATCAGGTGCATCTCCGCGGCCTGATCGAGCTGTCCAACTACTGCGTCCGGCTGTGCGGCTATTGCGGCTTGCGGGCGGAAAACCGCGCGATCCACCGCTACCGCATATCGGAAGATGAAATCCTCGCCTGCGCCCATCAGGCCGTCCAGTACGGCTACGGGACGGTCGTGCTCCAGTCGGGCGAAGACCCGGGGATTACGGCCGACTGGATGAGCCGTCTGATCCGCCGCATCAAGGCGGAGACCTCGTTGGCGGTCACGCTCAGCCTCGGCGAGCGGGACGAGGCGGAGTTGGCCGAGTGGCGGCGCGCGGGGGCCGACCGCTATCTGCTTCGCTTTGAAACCTCGAATCGCGCCTTGTACGACCGCATCCACCCGCCGCGGCCGGGAGTCCGTTCCGACCGCGTTGCCCTGCTCTGCGCTGCGGGGGCTGGGCTACGAGATCGGCAGCGGCGTGATGATTGGCATTCCCGGCCAGACCTACGACGACTTGGCCCGCGACGTCGAGTCTGTTTGCCGCGATCGATCTGGACATGATCGGCGTGGGACCCTACCTGGCGCATCCGCAGACGCCGTTGGGCGACGAAGCGGGGGGCTCCGGGGCGCGCCGCGAAGATCAAGCGCCGGGCGATGAGTCTGACGACGTACAAGATGATTGCCCTGTCGCGATTGGCGTGTCCGCGGGCGAACATCCCCAGCACGACGGCGTTGGCGACGCTGAACCTCCAGAGCGGGCGCGAGTTGGGATTGATGCGGGGGGCGAACGTGATCATGCCCAACCTCACCCCGCCGCGCTACCGCGTCGATTACGAAATCTATCCGAACAAGGCGTGCATTCGCGAGACGGCCGCCGCCTGTCGCGTTTGCACCGAAGGGCGCATCCGCAGTCTCGGCCGGACTACCGGCGTCGGCCGCGGCGACTCGCCCAATTATCATGCCCGCGTAGATGAAAACCCGGTCCCCTCTCCCTGAGGGAGAGGGGACCATGAAATTAGAACCGCCAAGTGGCTCCATGTCCGTAGTCATCGACAAGACGAAATTGAGCGATTCCGGATGCGACTTCATCGACGAGCCGCGGCTGTTGGGGTTGCTGGAGCGGAAGGCGTCGGCGGGCGAGCTGCGCGACGCGATCGCCAAGAGCATGTCCAAGCAGCCGCTGAGCCTTGAGGAGACGGCCGTGTTGTTGGCGGCCGACGATCCGGCGAGCGTCGAGCGGATTTTTGCCGCCGCGCGGCAGTTGAAGCGCGACGTCTACGGCAACCGCATCGTGCTCTTCGCCCCGCTGTACATCGGCAACGAGTGCACCAACGACTGCCAGTATTGCGGCTTTCGCCGTTCGAATCGGGCGGAGATTCGCCGCACCTTGGACAACGCCGAAATCCGCGCCCAAATCGAGGCCATGGTCCGCCGCGGCCACAAGCGGACCATCCTTGTCTTCGGCGAGCATCCGCGATACACCCCCGAATTCATGGCCGAGTGCGTGGAGACGGTTTATTCGGTGCAGGCCGGACACGGCGCGATTCGCCGCGTGAACATCAACGCCGCCCCCCTCGACCACGCCGGCTACGCAACCGTCAAGGCCGCCCACATCGGCACGTACCAAATCTTCCAGGAAACGTATCACCACGCAACCTACAGCCGCGTTCACCCGCCGACGACCTCGAAAGGCAATTACCTCTGGCGGCTGGACGGGGTCGCCCGGGCGATGGAAGCCAAGTGCGACGACGTCGGCATTGGGGCGTTGTTCGGCCTGTACGACTGGCGATTCGAGGTCCTCGCCCTGGTGGCCCACGCCTTGCACTTGCAGAAGCACTACAACGTTGGGCCGCACACGATCAGCTTCCCCCGCCTCCGCCCGGCAAGCGGCGTGCAGTTGGACGAACGATGGCTGGTGGGCGACGACGAGTTCAAACGGCTCGTGGCCATTCTGCGATTGGCAGTGCCGTACACCGGCATGATCCTCACCGCCCGCGAACCGGCCGACTTGCGCCGCGAGATTCTCGGCTTCGGCGTCTCGCAGATCGACGCCGGCAGCCGCATCGAGTTGGGCGGATACACGGAGTTGGGCGATTCCCAGGTCATGGAGCGCGAGCAGTTCCAATTAGGCGATCTTCGCCCGCTCGACCAAGTCATGCGGGAGCTTTTGTCCGACGGCTACATTCCCAGCTTTTGCACGGCCTGCTACCGGCTCGGGCGGACCGGCGAGCATTTCATGGAGTTCGCCATCCCCGGCTTCATCCAGAACATGTGCACTCCCAACGCCTTGAGCACGCTGATGGAGTATTTGCAGGACTACGCCACGCAAGAGACTTACGCCGCCGGAGAGCGGGCGATCGAGCGGGAATTGGCGAAAATGCCCGAGGGGAAGGGCAAGGAGGAGTTGCTCAGCCGGTTGCGGATAATCCAAGAGAGTGACGCGAGAGACTTGTATTTCTGAGCGAGAATTGCCGGGTTGGGTTGCGGAGCCCCCCAAAGCCCAAACAAATCCGTTCGACGCCGCGACGTTCCATTTTGAACTGAGGCCTCATCATCGCTTCTCCCTAGCCCCCTCCTGAAGGGAGAGGGGACCGAAACCATGACTGATTTTCGCCGTGAGACTGATCTTCTCGGCGCACGCGACGTGCCCGCCGACGCCCTTTGGGGCATCCACACGCTGCGGGCGATCGAGAATTTTCCCCTCACTGGCCGGCCCGTCCACCGCGAGTTGGTGCACGCCTTCGGCGCGGTGAAACTGGCCGCGGCGCGGACGAACCACGAACTCGACTGCTGGGAGCAGGCCAAGTTCGCGGCAATCGCGGCCGCCTGCGAGGAAATGATTCGCGGCGACCTCGACCGGCACGTCGTCGTCAACGCCCTGCAAGGCGGGGCCGGCACCTCGACGAACATGAACGTCAACGAGGTGCTCGCCAATCGAGCCTTGCAGTTGCTCGCCCGCCCGCTGGGCGAGTATCGCGTCGTCAGTCCCCACGACGACATCAACTTGCACCAATCGACCAACGACACGTATCCAACGGCGCTGCGGATCGCGGCGATTCGCCTGCTGCGCGTTTTGCAGCGCAAAGTCGTCGCGCTGTTGGAGATGTTTCAGCAAAAGGAAAAGGACTTCGCCAACGTGGTGAAGATCGGCCGCACCGAGTTGCAAGACGCCGTGCTGATGACGCTCGGCCGCGAAATGTCCGCCTACGCCGAGGCGTTCGCCCGCGACCGCTGGCGCATCTACAAGTGCGAGGAGCGTTTGCGGGTGGTGAACCTCGGCGGGACGGCCATCGGCACGGCGCTGGGCGCGCCGCGGCAGTATGTCTTCCGCGTCGTCGAACAGTTGCGGCAGATCACCGGGCTGGGATTGGCCCGGGCGGAGAACCTCGTCGACGCGACGCAGAACGCCGACGTCTTCGTCGAGGTCAGCGGCATCCTCCGCACGCTCGCCGCGAACCTGCTGAAGATCGGCAACGACCTGCGGCTGTTGGCCTCCGGCCCGCACGCCGGCCTGGGCGAAATTCGCCTTCCCGGCCGGCAGGCCGGTTCGTCGATCATGCCCGGCAAGGTCAATCCCGTGATTCCCGAGGCCGTGGGCCAGGTCGCCATCTACGCGATGGGTTGCGACCAGATGATCCTCCAGGCGTGTTCGGCGGGCAATTTGGAGTTGAACCAATTCCTCCCGCTCGTGGCCGACAGCCTCCTCGGCGCGCTCGACGCGTTGGCTTCGGCCTGCGACATTTTCACCCATTTCTGCGTCGCCGGGATCGAGGCCGACGCGCAGCGATGCCTTCGCAATGTTCACAACAGCACGGCGACAATCACGGCGTTGATTGAGCGGATCGGCTACGAGGCGGCCGAGCAACTGGCCCAGTGCGCCGCGGCGTCGGCCGGCGATCCGCTGCAAACGATTCGCCGCTTCGTTGTCGAGGGGAAGTGGCTCAGCGGCGAGGAATTCGACGAATTGACTTCGCCCGAGCGCGTGACGCGGCTGGGCTCGAACAAAGCCGGTCGCCTTCGCGGCAAGCGGGAGAAGGAACGGGAGTAAACGGTCCCGCTTGCACACCGCGCGAGGGGGGGTATAATTCGAGTGGGGCTCGTTCAGGCGGCCTGTGAAGGGCGATGCAATGAACAATCTTATCCGCGTCTACGCAGACACCTCCGTTTACGGCGGCGTTTTTGACGAGGAATTCGCGACGGCAAGCCGTGTCTTCTTCGATCTTGTCCGAGCCGGGCGATTCCACCTGGTTGCGTCGACGTTGGTCGAAGACGAGTTGCTTGAATCGCCTCAACGGGTTCGCTCGTTCTTCGAGGAAATGCAGACTTTTGCCGAGCCGGTGGACATCGCGGAGGAGGCAACGTCGCTGCAAGAGGCGTACTTGGCCGCCGGAATCGTAGGGCCGAAGTGCGAAAGCGATGCGATGCACGTCGCTATGGCCACCCAGGCGAGGTGCGCCGTCATCGTGAGCTGGAACTTCAAGCACATCGTCAATTTTCAGAAGATTCCGTTGTACAACGGCGTGAATCTGTGCAACGGCTACGTTGCACTCGCGATTCACACTCCAAGCGAGGTTATCGTCTATGAACAAAACATTTGACTGTGTCGAAATGAAGCGACGAGGGGCCGAGCGAATCTACAACCTCCTCAAGGGCATGAGTCGCGAGGAGAAGTTGGCCTACTGGCAGCGGCGCAGCCGGGAGTTCCGCGAGGAGGTGGAACGGCGGAAGAGAGAGTCGCTCGCCAAGCAGGCCGAAGTCTCGTAGAGTGGGCCCAGCGGAGCGAGCCCCACCAGCGGGTTTTCCCAGTTTTGCGCGGGGCTTGCCGCGCTCGATCCACTCCACCACACACAATACTTAGCTAGGGAGGATCGCCCAGATGCAACGACCTGGGACCTTCTCTCTCGGGGTCGTGATTGCCGGGGCGGCGATTGCCCTCCGGCTGATGGTCGGAAGAATTTTCACGTCCTTTACCTGGGGCGGACCCGGATCGCGTGAGATTTCACCCGACTACCAGTATATGCGGGCATGGATCGACTTGTTCAACATTGCCATCCTCTCCGGCATAGCGTTGGCCATAATCGGTTGGGTTGTGCCAGGACTGCCAGGATCGCGCGACACTGTCGCCTGCCCTCACTGTGGGCGAGTAAACTCTGTCCATAGCCGAATATGCCCGCGCTGCGAACACCAAATTAACGCGGCAGACCAATAAATGCCGACGAACACCCTGCGGCGGCGCCGCGCCGCTTCGCCCCTGTGCCCCGTTGAGCCCTCATTCAGTTTGATAGCTATCGTATCGTCGATCCCTTCATGACTTCCGCCCCGAAAGGCTTCCGTCTCCACATCGGCCTCTTCGGCCGGCGCAACTCGGGAAAGTCGTCGCTCTTAAACGCGATGACCCGGCAGCAGGTCTCGATCGTCTCCGATGTGGCCGGCACGACGACCGACCCCGTGGAAAAGCCGATGGAAATGCTGCCCCTGGGGCCGGTCCTGTTCATCGACACGGCCGGCGTCGATGATGTCGGGGCGTTGGGGGAAAAACGCGTGCAAAAGACGCGGCAGGTCTTCGACCGCACCGACCTCGGGCTGCTCGTGGTCGACGCCGGAGCGTGGGGGCCGCTGGAGGAGGCGATCCTCGCCGAACTGCAATCGCGGCAGGCCGCGGCCGTGGTGGTCTTCAACAAGTCCGACCTCGGCCCGCCGCCGCAGGCGCTGCGCGATCGGCTGACGGCGGCGAAGATTCCGCAGGTCGAGACCGTGGCGACCGACGGCCGCGGCGTGCTTGCCCTGCGCGAGGCGCTGATCGCGGCCGTGCCCGAGGAATTCTTGAGGTCGCCGGCCCTTGTGGCCGATCTCGTGCCGCCGGGCGAGTTGGCCGTGCTGGTCGTGCCGATCGACCTGGAAGCGCCGAAGGGGCGGCTGATCGTGCCGCAGGTGCAGGCGATCCGCGACCTGCTCGACGGCGACGCCTATTGCCTCGTGGTCAAGGAGCGGGAGTTGCGCGACGCGCTGGAGCGGCTCGTGCGGCCGCCGGCCTTGGTGGTCACCGACTCGCAGGCGTTCCTGAAGGTGGCCGGCGACACGCCGCCTGACGTGAAGATGACGTTGTTCTCGATTCTTTTCGCCCGACAGAAGGGCGACCTGAGCCAGTTTGTCGAAGGGGCGTTGGCGATCGAGCGGCTCCGGCCCGGCGACCGCGTGCTCGTGGCCGAGGCGTGTACGCATCATCCAATCGGCGACGACATCGGCCGGGTGAAGATTCCCCGCTGGCTGCGGCAGTACGTCGGCGGGCCGCTGGACATCACGACGACCGCCGGCCACGACTTTCCGGAGAACCTGGGCGAGTATCGGCTGGTGGTCCATTGCGGCGCGTGCATGTGGAACCGCCGCGAGATGCTCACACGGCTATGGCGCTGCCGTCTGGCGGGCGCGCCGATTTGCAACTACGGCATGACGATCGCCTACACCCTGGGCATTTTCGACCGCGCGCTCGAACCGTTTCCCGACGCGATGGAAACGTATCGCCGGCTGAAGGGGATGTAAGTGCCGGGCCTTCGCGAATTGCCGAATCGATCTCCCCCTCTCCCTTCGGGAGAGGGTTGGGGTGAGGGGAAGCCGGTGAAGAGTTTGCCTTTCCGTCCCCGACGCCGTACAACTTCTCCCTGCCGCGGCGTGACGACGGAGCGAGATGCACGCCCGATTGGCGATTCCCCTCACCCCGCGGGCGCCGACCGAAGGTTGGTTGTCCCGAAGGGAGAGGGGGGCCTTGAATTGACGCCGCCCTCTTGCCCTCGTGATCACGCGCTCCGCTTGAGGTCCTCGAACTGCAACTGGTGCAGTCGCCGGTAGAGTCCGCAGCGGACGAGCATCTCCTCGTGCTTGCCGACGTCGACGATCCGGCCGGCTTGCATGACCACGACCCGATTGGCCAGGGACAATGCGGCCAGGCGGTGCGTGATGATGATCGTCGTGCGGTTGCGGATGAAGGTTTCCAACACCTGCTGGATCGCCTGCTCGCTTTCGAGGTCGATCTGGCTGGTCGCTTCGTCGAGGATGAGGATCGCCGGGTCGCGGAGGATCGCCCGGGCCAAGGCGATTCGCTGCCGCTGCCCGCCGGAAAGCCGTCCGCCGAGCGTCCCGGCCATCGTGTCGTAGCCTTCGGGCAATTCGTTTTCGATAAAGCGGTGGGCGTGCGCCTGTTTCGCCGCCGCGATCACTTCCTCGCGCGTGGCCTTTGGCCGGCCGTAGCGGATGTTGTTGAACACCGTGTCGTCGAAGAGGAGCGTTTCCTGGGTGACGATGCCGATCTGCCCGCGCAAATCGCGGAGCCGCATCTGCCCCAGCGGCACGCCGTTCGAGGCGAATCTCGCCGCCGGTCGGATCGGCCAGCCGCGGCACGAGGTTGGCCAGCGTGCTCTTGCCGCAGCCGTTGGCGCCGACCAGGGCAATCGCCTCGCCGAAGGGAATCCGCAGGGAAACGTCCTCGAGCACCGGTTGCCCCGGCTGATAGGAGAACGCGACGCGGTCGAACGTCAACTCGCGTTGGTGGCGATGGAAGGGCGCCGGCGCGGCGGGGTTGTGGACCGACGGCTGCCGATCGAGCCGCTGGAAGATGCGGTCGCTGGCCGCCATCGCGCATTGCAGACGGCTGAAGACCTCGGAGAACTTCCGCATCGGATCGGCGGAGCCGGCCAAGAAGGCGTAAAACGTCGCCAACCACCAGGCGTCCAACGGCCGGGCGCCCATGGAAATGCCCAGCAACGACGTCTTGTGCTTCAGCGTCAGCCATGCCCCCGCCAACAGCGCCATGCAGAGCGTGAGGATGCCCATGCTCTCGGTCAGCGGATGCGAGAGGGCGTCGTAGCGGGCGATTTTCATCGCCTTCTGGTAGTAAGCCTTGCTGCGAACGTGAAATCGTTTTCGCTCCTGCCCTTCGTTGGTGAATGCCTTGACGATCTTGATGCCGCGGAAGGTTTCGTCGAGCGTGGTGTAGAGTTGGGCGATTTCCTCCATCGCGCGGCGATTGACCCGCTTGAGCGTCTTCGCCAGCCAGCGGATGGCCAGTCCGGCCACCGGCGCGACGACGAGCGACAAGAGTAACAGCCGCCAGGAAATCAGCGCGGCCCCGGCCAGACAGGCGATCATCTTCAGCGGCTCGCAGATCAGCCGGCCGAAGAGGCTTTCCAGGCCGGAGGAGACGTTCTGCATGTCGTTGGTGAAGCGGCTCATCAAGTCCGAGGTCCCCTCGTCGTTGAAGGTGGCCAGGTCCAGCCGCAACGTGCGGCGATAGAATCGCTTTCGCAGATCGAAGGCGGCCAACTGCGCCAGCCGCGCGGCCATCACGTTGTTGCTGATGATGAACGCGTCCTTCAAGAGCGTGCCCAACAGCAAGGCGAGCGTCACCACGGCGAGCGTTTGGAACGGATCGGCCGGCAAATAGCGGTCGAGATAGGGCTTCATGCCGCTGTAGGCCCATTCGGCCCATTGGTCGGACGAAAGCCGCCACTTGATGTCGCCGATTTCCGACTCGATCGCCGGACGGTCTTCGGCGGGCGCCGTGGCGAATTTTCGCTGAAGCTGTCCCAGCCGGTCGCTCCGCTCGACGATCGCGTGCCGGGTCTTGTCGAGTTCGCCGTCAACGCATTGTTGCAACGATTTTCCCTCGAAAGCGACTTTCATGAAGGGATAGACGGCCCCGATGTTGCCGCCCCAAAGCAGCGCAACGCCCAGGGCGCTGACCAACGAGGCGAACACGGTGAAGCGATATCGTAGGGCCAGCCGCACCACGCGAGCGAAGTTGTTCATGCAAAGGCTTTGCGAGAGAGCGAGGAAAGAACTGCCGCCATGGAAATTCCGAAGTGCGCCTTGTAGCAAATCCGCCGGAATTGTCCAAGAGCGAGATGGGCGAGCGGCCTCTGCAAAATGAGGCCCGCGACCATGTGAACCCCGCCAAATCGCCCATTCCCCGCTTCTTTCGCCTTTTCGCTCGCCCCGTTGTTTCACTTTACTTCTTTAGGGGGGAAGTCATGTCCCAGGCGTAAATCGGCTCGAACCTTTGCCGGAGCGTAAAATCCTTGTATTGGACGCGATCTCGCCGCGCGCACGTCACTTTCCCGCGGAAACCTTGAAGTCGCGAATGCT
Organism: uncultured Planctomycetia bacterium; assembly: GCA_963791075.1. Taxonomy (GTDB): domain Bacteria; phylum Planctomycetota; class Planctomycetia; order Pirellulales; family Thermoguttaceae; genus CAWBRF01. Next base: position 3,118 of record CAWBRF010000016.1, on the reverse strand, counting down.
GTGGATCGTCTTGCCCCCGTCGCGGAGTCGGGCGACCAACTGATAATCGCCCGGCGGGTGTGGAAACGTCGGCCTGAAGGTGAGAATCTCCCGGCCAAGCCCCGGAACGGTGAGGGCCTCGGCCTGCGCAAATGGCTCCGCGTAGTCCGGGCCGAAAAAGCCCAGCGCCACCTCGCCCATCCACGACTCCGGGCGGTCGTTGATGACATATACTTTCACCTCCCGCTCTTCGCCAGGGGCAAGCTTCTCCCGCCAGAAATCGAGCATCAGGCCGACGGGATTGAACGCCTCGCCGACGTATTCCGCATAGGCCGGCTCCATTTCCAGCTTGGCGACGTCGAGCCAATGGTCGCTGGTGGCCCCGCCCTCCGGCCGCGGCTTCTCGCCGCAGCGCGAATAGCTTAGCCCACAGAATTCCATCACTGCCGCCGCCGCGCGATGACATCGCCAATACTCGGTCAAGGCCGCCATCGTCCGCGCGTAGAGCATCCGCCGCTGCTGCGGCGTCGCGTCGGCGCCCAGCAGGTCGCGATAAACGTTCTGCGTCAGGCTGGTGGGCTGGCCGTCGCGGGTGATCCAAAGCCAGTCGTATTCGTTGATGATGATCGGCACGTCGAGCTTCGCCTGGTCGCCCAGCAAAACCGGCTTGGCCAACATCCCTTCCAAGTCGCGGAGGTGGAAAAACTCCTTGCCGTGCCAGCCCTTGATGAAGAGATACGGGTGCGATTCGCGGCAATCGTTCAGGCTTTGCGGCGCGCCGTAGCCGTTCTCCCACGGCCGATTGGACTTGTCCAATCCGCGGACGGCGCGAATCGCCTTGCCCGTCTCGCTGGTGAAACTCTCGTTCTGCCCGTCCCAAATCACCACGCAGGGATGGTTCCATCGCTCCCGCATCCACTCCGTGTATTGCGGGATGATCTTTGCCGCCGCGGGGTGTTCGGGGGCGTCGTCCGCAAGCCAGATGGGAAATTCGTCTTGAATCAAGAAGCCTTCCTCGTCGGCGATGTCGTACCAGAATTCCGGCGGGAAGCCGATGCAATAGCGCAGCGAATTCCAATTCATTTCGCGGAATTTCTGGTGCAGCCGGCGGACCCAGTCGGCCCGCCACGGCAGGTCGCCGCGGGCGGCGTCCTCGAAGAAGCGATACGCGCAGACGTTGCTTCCCCGCATGTAGTAGATTTTGTCGTTGAGCAGCATTCGCTTCGCCTTCGCGTCGCCGCGAAAACTCCTCATGCCGAAGCGGGTGGACGCGGCGTCGGCATCGGTGCTTACACGAAGCTCGTAAAGGAACGGGTCCTCAGGCGACCAGAGCCGGCATTTTTGGATGGGAATTCGCAGGCTGAGTTTCCCTGGGCCGCCGTTCGTTGCTAACCAAGTTGCGTTTTCAGAGCCAACCGTCTCGCCGCTGTAGCTGAAAGCGCGCAGGTGAGCCCGGCACGGCCGACCGTCTTGCCGCTCTTAACCTCGACGACGCCTGCGCCAAGCGTCACCGTCCCAGGCTCGCCGCCCGTGTCGATCTCGACCTCAACGTTGACCGCCTTGTTGGCCACATCGGGGATCACCTGTATATTGCTTATGAACGGCCGGCCGCTGAGGATCAATTCGACGGAATCGTAAATTCCGGGGATGTAAAAGAACTTTTCAAAGTCCCAGCCGGTGGGCGTGTCGGTCGGCAGGGACTCGCGGCCGGCCCCAACGCGAACAATCAACTCGTTCTCCTGCCCGTCGCCCTTGAGTTGCCCCTTCACGTCGAAATAGCCCGGGGTGAAGCAGCCGACGTGCTCGCCGACGAGTTTGCCGTTTAAGAAGACTTTCGTGCCGTAGCGGGCCTTATTGATCTTTAGCAGCGCCACGTCCGGGACCTTGCCCGCGACGGGGAATGCTTTGCGATACCAAAATGCCTCGCGGAGCTTGCTCGGCCGGCCGACTTCGGCGAACTTCGGCGCGGCCATGTCGATCAACCCCGGCACGACGATCGTATGCGTAAACGACGCGGGAATCTTGTCCATCGACCCCTGTTCGACCTGCCACTGGCCGTCGAGTGACAGGACGCGCCGCGGCGGCAGCGGCCTGGTCGAGGCGAAAGCAAGCGTGGGCAGGAGGGACAGTGCGAGGAGGGAAATCGCGGAGCCGATCGACTTCATGGGAATTCTCCTTGCGGCGATTTTCCACATCCGCTGCCGGCCGGCGCGGCGGCCGCAGCATTGAATGTTTTTGGCCATGCTAACGCTCGGGGAAAGCGATTGTCAAATCGCGCCCGAGGAACGTCACGACGCAACGGTTTCGGACTCCGGGGGCGGCACAGGCTGGCCGGTGGCCCAGAGGTAGAGCAGGTCTGGGCAGAAATCGGCGCCGTTGGGCCAGACGAGAGTTCCCAATTCGTCGTTCACCGCAACGCGACGAAAGAATTCGGGGTTTTCGAGCGCCGCGAACACCCCGCCGCGGCCGACGATCCGATTGGCAAGGTCCACCACGCCCCGGATACCGTCGGAAAAAGTCACATCAAGGCGATACCCGTCGAGCGGTTGTACGTTGCTGACCGTTGCACACAACTGCGTCATATCGCGACTCCTTATCGTAGCGGCTCAATCGCGTGCGGCTCTTGCCCCCTTCCGCGTCGATCCCAGGCATCCAGCAGCTCCCGCCCGATGGAGCGCGGCCCATTCCGTCACAAGCGCGAGCGCCCGTGGTCCCAGACGCCCTTTAAGAAGGCCGGGCGGGTCGATGCGGAATTCGGCTTTTTCCGAAGCATAAATCGCGTGAAAATGGGGCGGTGCATGGTTGTCGTAGTACATCACAACGACGATTCCGAAAAAACGGCTGAGCTCCGGCGTTGACGCATGACCCCACTTCCGTGTGTTCTATTCTACGCTTTTCGACCGGCCGTGAACAGCGGGCATGGCTGGTGGAGAGGAACTGGCGGCGAGCAAGAAAACAAGCGGCCCGGCGGGGATTGCTCCACGCCGGGCCGGGTATGCTTTTGACTTGATCGTGACGGACCTCAACGTCCAATTCGGAGACTAGCTCCACAGTTTTTGGCCCGCGATCGATCGTGAGATCGAGGCGGAAAATCATCCTTAGAAAGGAGGTGATCCAGCCGCAGGTTCCCCTACGGCTA
>CAWBRF010000015.1:0-24386 GCA_963791075.1 uncultured Planctomycetia bacterium | reverse complement strand
ATCAGGCGTTGAAGCTCTACGAGTTGTTGCCGCAGCGGCCCAACGATTTATGGCAAATGGACGTGACTTACCTGCATATTCCGGGCTTTGGCTGGTGGTATGCGGTGACGGCGATCGACTACTACTCCCGCTACTTGCTGGCCTGTCACCTGACGAACAGCTACAGTGCGGTCGAGGCGATCCATGCCTTGGGCTTGGCACGGCAAGAGGCGGAGCGATTGCACGGGCCGCTTACGAAGACGCCGTTTTTGGTGACCCACAACGGCTCGTCCTTCATTGCCAAACGTTTTTGGACGTACCTGCAAGGCCGGTATTCGCACGTGCGAATCCAGTACCGCACGCCGACGCAGTTGGGTCTGTTGGAGCGGTTTCACAAGACGCTGAAGCAGGAGGAGGTCTACTGGCGGCTATACGACAACCCGGGCCATGCCCGAGAGTGCCTGGAAGAATTTCGGCAGCGTTACAATCAGCGGCGGCCGCATTGGGCATTGGTGCCGGAGACCGGCGGCGATCCCTTCGTGCCAATCGAAGTGTATACGGGCGGGATGGCGATTCGCATTCCGAAGTGGCAAGGCTGGGCGAAAGGAGCGAAGGAGAAACTGGATCGGATGTTGAGCGGCGAGGCGGCCTGACACACAGGGCCCCAGCTCGGGCTCAACAACAGCAGGGCCGCCCTGCCTTACGTCTCCGCCCTCGCCGTTGCCTCCCAACGACGGGGCGAGGAGGCGAACGGCGAGGGCGACGACGACGGCAGGGCTACCGCAAGCTATTTTACGGCGTAACAAGACAAGATTTTACCGTGGGCAAGACCGCAGCCCCACGAATGCGGTTACCGAGGAAGACTCACGCAAAATCGACCTGACAATTTCCACTTGAACCCCGAGTTAAGACATCACTCATCACTCATCACTCATCACTCATCATTCCCCCTATTCCCACTCGATCGTCGCCGGCGGCTTTGCTGCTGATGTCGTACACCACGCGATTGACCCCCTTCACCTCGTTGATGATACGGGTCGAGATGCGGGCCAGCAGTTCGTCGGGCGGATCGCTACGGTCGGCGGTCATGAAATCCTCGGTATCGATCGAACGGACGGCGACCACATCGGCGTAAGTCCGGGCTGTCCCCCATCACGCCGACGCTCTGCACCGGCAGCAGCACGGCGAACGCCTGGGCCGTCTTTCACTTCGGCCGGGTGCCATATCTGGACGTGGCGTCAACGCTGAGCGCGGACGGCAAGACTTCGTTGTTCATCCTCAATCGCGATCTGGCGAAAAGTCACGCGGTCGAAATTCACTGGCAGGATGTGGCGCCAGGAAAGTTGCTGAATTCGACCGTCCTGACAGGCAACGATCTGAAAGCGTACAACACCTCGATTCGCCGCAACGAGTGGCCCCGCAGGCGTTCGATAAACCCTCAACTGCGGCGGGACGCACCAAATTCGAGGTTCCAGCCCGTTCCTACACGGTTCTTCAGTGGGGAGCTTGATAAGATCCAAGGTCCATGTATTGCAGGGAAGAGAAGCAGGAGCGCACCTACTTCTTCGACGAAGACTTTGCGCCGCCGGAACCGAGCCTTGTCGATTCTCTAAGGACGAGGTGCGTTTTCAGTAGGTATTCGGTGCCCGTGGGCGACGGCGCGTCCCGCTGCAACTCGTTCAGAAGCGCGTTGAAGGCCAAACGTGCCAGCTCAGCCTGGGACATCTGAACCGTGGTCAACGCGGGCAGGACAAATTGGGCTAAACGAATATCATCGAACCCAATCACGGAGAGATCCGCGGGAATCTGAATTCCTTCTTCGTAAGCTTTCCTCATCACCCCCATCGCCGTCATGTCGTTTGAGCAAACGACCGCGGTCGAGTCTCGTCGATCCAGCCAATAGCCGGCCGAATGCGACGATGCCACCTTCGATCGTATGAGTTCCTTCCACGATCAAAGTCTTGTCGACGTCGAGGCCGATCTTATCGGCAACGGCAAGATCGACCTCGTTTGGGAGAAGAAGATCGACCACGCGGAAGTCGGCAAAAGCGTCGAAATCAGCGTCCCGCGACTGATTCCCCAGGGCGTGGACCGGGCCTGGGGGCAGATCGTCCTGGTCAAGGCGGAAACGCTCGACGTCCATCCGGCCGGCGAACCCAAGGGCTTGCGGCCGATCGATCCCCAGCGCGACCTGATGGAGCAGGTCGCCGGCGCCGCGGCGGCGTTTGAATTCCAGGGCGATTGGGCCCTGAGCCTCGCCGTCGCCCGCTACCAGTTGGAGAAAATCAAGCGGACCAGCATCGACCGCGCCGTGGTGCGGATGGTCGTCACTCCGGCGGGCGTGATCAGCGTGCAAGCGGTGTATCGCGTCCAGAGCGCGCGGCAGCGGTTGACGATGCGGCTGCCCGGCGAGCCGCAGTTCGACGTTGATCCCCTGCGGCTCAACGGCCGCTCGGTGGCCTTGGAGCGCGGCGAAAAAGGCGAGTATTTCATTCCCCTGTTGAACGCAAATCCCGATGAGGCGTTCCTCTTGGAGATTCGCTATACGGTCGCCGGCGACGGCAGCCGCCTGGACCTGCCGGCCTTCGTCGAGGACGCCGCCGTGCAGCAGGTTTATCTTTGCGTCTATCTGCCTGCCGACAAGGCGCTGTTGGCCGCCACCGGCCCTTGGACGGAGGCGAACAAATGGCCGCTGCCGTCCGCGCTGGGCCGCTCGGGGAATCCCGGGCCCGACTACGGCAATGAACTGGTCGCTTGGGTCCGCGAGGGGACCAAGGCCGGCGAGGTCGGCCAATTCCCGACGGACGGCAAACTGTACGTCTACTCCGCCTTGCGGCCGGCCGCGCCGCCGGAAGGCTCGCTGCACACGCTTTCCTGGAACGAAACTGGATTGAATGCAACCGTGTTCCTCGTCGCCTTCGCCTTGGGGGTGATTCTCTTGCCGGCGACGATGGGCCGCCGCGCGCTGGCCGTCGGCGCCGCGATCATCCTGCTCGTGCTCGCCGGCGTTTTTTGTCCCACCTTCTCCGGGCAAATTCTCAACGGCGCGCTGGCCGCGGCCGTCGTCGTCGTGCTCGTTCTCTGGGCGTCCGTCTACGCGGCGGTGCAGCTTCCCGCCCAATTGGCGCGACGGAAGGCGGCGGCAGCGTCGCCCGCCGCGGCGCCGCCGTCGGTCCCCATCGTGGCCAGCGCCGTGGATGCGTCCCCCGCGGAAACGCCCGCCGAACCGCCGCAGGCCGAAGGCGAAGGAGGGCGGACCAATGCGTAGCCCATCGGCAAGCCGACGTTTTTCGCTGCTCCTGGCCGCTGCCGGGTGCCATGCCCACGCTTGCGTGGGCATGAAGCTCGGCGCCAAGAACATGCCCACGCAAGCGTGGGCATGGCACCCGGCGGGACTCGACAGCATCGCGAAAAACGTTTCACGTGGACTTCTTTCGCTGATCCTGCTCGTCGCCGCGGCGCTGACCGGCGTTCCGGCCGTGGCCGCCGAGGAGCCGCCGCAAAAAGTTCGCGAGGTCCTCGTCCCCTTCAAGGACCTCAATGTGCTGCTGGAAAACCAGCCGCGGCGCGTGCTCCTCTCGCGGCAGGAATACGACGATCTGGTGCGCAAGGCCAAGGTCGCCCCAGTCAAACACGCGCCGATTCCGGTTGTCGTCGCCGCGGCCGACTACGCGGGCGTATGCGATTCCCAGCGCGTCCGCCTGACCGGCCAGTTGACCATCGACGTGCTCGACGAAGGGCTGCAAGCCGTGCCGGTGGACCTGGCCTGGGTCGGGCTGCTGGAGGCGAAGCTCGACGGCCGCGACGCCCCGCTGGGGCGCGACCCGGCCGGGCGGCTTTGTCTTCTCGTCGAAGGGGTCGGGCGGCACAAGCTGACGCTGGAAATGGCCGCGCCGCTGGAGACCGCGGCCGCGCAGCAAATGTTTTCGATTCGCCTTCCCCGCGGCGGCGCCGGCCGATTGCGGCTGGTCGTGCCCGGCGACGTGGAACTCCGCAGCGGCGCGGCCGTCGCCGATCGGCAACTGGACCGGGCCGCCGGCGTCACCCGCTTCGAACTCCTGCCCCTTGCCGGCGACGCCGCGCTGGTCCTCTCGCTCAACAGCCACGCGCAACGGCGACAGGAAGCCGTCCTGGCCCGTTCCGTCCTGATCGACGAGGTGGCCGCGGGCTGCGAAAAGCTCCATGTCGCCGTCTCGCTGTCGATCCTCTATCGGGCGGTCGATCATTTCAGCTTTGTCGTGCCCGATGGCTTCGAGATCACGAACATCGCCACGCCGCTCTTGGCCCGCTGGGACATTCATGTCGAAGGCGGCCGGAGGATCGCCGCCGTGCGGCTCCGCGAGCAGACTTGCGACGCGGTGATTGTCCGCGTCGAGGCGATTCGCGGGGGCGTCGCCGGAGGCCTGGAAAATGCCGCAGTTCGAGCCGCTGGACGTTGTCGGCCACGCCGCCGTCGTCGGGGTGTTGCTGGAACAACCGATGAAGATCGAATCGCTCCGGGCCGACAAGCTGATCCCCATCGACGCATCGGTCCTTGCCCAGGCCATGCCCGAGTTGGCCCGGGAGCCGGCCGAAGCCCCGCTTGTGCCGGTGGCCGCCTATTACGCCCCGCAGGGACGTTTCGATTTGACGGGCCGGTTCGTCATGCCGCCGGCGGAAATGGACGTCGCCAGCAGCGTCCTGCTGATCGTCGCGGACGGCGGACTGGAAGCCCTCGGCCGCTGGAATATCTCCCCGCGCGTGCGGAAGCAGTTCAGTTTTGATTTCGCTCTGCCTGCCGGCTGGGAAATCGCCAGCGTGACGGACCCATTTGGAAGGCCGTTGCCGTTTGAGCGATATCAATGGATGGCGGCGGCCTGGCGGGTCCACGTTCGTTTGCCCCGGGCGGTTCCGCCTGGCGTCGAGTATGGGGTGAATTTTTGCGCCCTGCAAACGCCGCCCGGCTGGTTGGCCGATTGGAAGTCCTTCCACGTCGAGTTGCCCGTCTTTTCCATTATCGGCGCATTGCGCGACGAAGGGGCGGTCGCCGTCCAGGGCCGCGACGACATGACCGTGCAGCCCGAGCGACTCGATCGCCTCGTTCCGTTGGCCGAGAGCGAGAAGGCGAGGTCGATTTTTGCCGGCCTGTCCGCCCAGTTGGCCTATCGCTACGACAATCCCCAGTATTCGGCGAGCCTGATCGTCGCGCGGACGCCGCCGCGGCTGACCGCGCGGACCTTTTCTTGCTTCCAGGTCAAGCCGGAGGGACTGACGACGCACTGCGAGTTGGTCTATCAGGTCGAAGAAGCCCGCACCCGCCGGCTCTCGCTGCTGCTGCCGGCCGAAACCCCCGAGGCCCTGGCCATCGCCGGCCTGGGCGGGCTGCGGGTGAAGGACTATTTCCCCGAGCCCGCGGGCAAGATGCGCCGTTGGAACGTTTTGCTGGAGGACGCTCGCCGCGGCGAAGTCCGCCTGGCCGTCGATTTTCAACAACCCCTGCCTTCACCGGACCCCAAACGCGACGCACCGCCGGCAGCCAACTCTCAACGCTCGACTCTCAACTCTCAACTCTCCGGATATGCCCTGCCGGTTGTCCGGGCCGACGGAGTTGTCCACCAGTCGGGCTTAGCGTCGGTTGAGGGGAGCGCGGACCTGGACGTCCAGGTGAAGACCGACGCCCGCCGCGTGGACGTTGGCCAGTTGGCCGTCGTAGACTATCAGCCCGGCCGGCGGCTCTTGGGGGTGTATGAATTTGTCGGCCAGGCCCCGCCGGTCGAGATCGACATCGCCCGGCATCGCAACTATCCCGTCTATTCCGCGTTGGTCGAGCGGGCCGAATTCAACACGCTCCTTTCCGCCGACGGAGTGAGCCAGACCCAGGCCCGCTTCCGTCTCCACACCAAGGCCCTCTATCTTGAGGTCCGTCTGCCCGCGGGCGGCGAACTCTGGTCGGCGCAATTGCTCGGGCAAGGCGGCGCTGGGGATTTCACGCCGCTCAAGCCGCAACGCGAGGGCGGAAGCCTGCTCATCGGGCTGCCCGCCGAGGCGGTTGCGGCCCCTTGCGAGTTGCAATTGGTCTATTCGGCCCCGATCAAAAAGGCGGGCGGGCGCGGCGAGGTGCGCGTGCTCGCGCCGCGGCTCTGCGTCCGCGCCGATCGTCACGCCGCCCCGGTCGAGGTCCCCTTGGCCGAATTGACATGGAAGGTCCGCCTGCCCGACGGCTACGAAATCGTGCGGACCGGCGGGACGCTGACGCCGGACAACTTGCCGCAGCCGCAGTTGGCGGTAGCAAACGTCGCCGCCGTTGCGTATCTGTTGGCCGGCGGCGTGAATCCGTTTTACAATGGCCTTGGCTGTTCTGCCCCCACCTTGAAGAGCGCGCCGCATCCGGGATCGACCGCCGCGCCGCCCCTGCGTGTCCCGGACTCGACTCAGTTGGACAACCGCAGCCCGGCGGATGTGAAGATCGAGGAGGTGCTGAATTCCGACACGGATTTTGAGTTTGTTGACACGCCGCTCACCGATGTGATTGACCACTTGAAGAACCGCCATCGAATTGAGATTCAACTGGACAAAAATGCGATGCAGGAGGCGAGCATTGCGGCGGATTGTCCGGTAAAGAAGCGGCTGCGAGGCGTGCCGCTGCGGTCGGCGTTGAAGCTGGTGCTCGGCGAGCGTGGGCTGACCTATCTCGTTCAGGACGGCATGTTGGTTATCACCACGAAGGAGGCTGCCGAACAGCGGCTTGTCACGGTGATTTACAACGTTGGCGACTTCGTTGCCGCGGAGGCGATCCGGGCGAGCCAGTGGGCGATTATGACTCGCTCATCGAGTTTATTACCTCGAACGATCAGCCCGACCTGCTGGGACAGCGTTGGCGGCACGGGCTCGATCGCGCCCTATCCGGCGGGCAACGCAAAAATGTTGCTCGTCAACCAGACGCAGGAGGTGCAATCGGAAATCGCGCAGCTCCTGAAGGACGTGCGAGGGTTGGCCAATTCGTCGGAGGCGCGGCGGAAGGGGCTGGCGTCGGGCGGCACGGTACACGAGCTCCAGCGACCTGCCCAAGAGCGCCGCGGTGAGGAAGATCGAGGCCGCCTTGGAATTGCCGACGGAGATCGAATTTGTGAACACGCCGCTTTCCGATGTCGTCGATTTCTTAAACGGCCGCCACCAGATCGATATCCAACTCGACAGGAAGGCGTTGGATGAGGCGTCTATTCCGACGGATACTCCGGTGAAAAAGAGCCTAAAGGGGATTTCCCTGCGGTCGGCCCTGAAGACGATGCTTGGCGAACTCGGCCTGACCTACGTCATCCAGGACGACGTTCTACTGATCACGACGAAACAAGCGGCCGAGCAGCGCCCGAGACGGTTGCGTACAACGTCAGCGATTTGCTGCAGCGATACCGTGACGAGAACGGCCATATTTATTACGACTTTGAGTCGCTCATTGACGTGATTACCTCTGCGGTCGACCCGACGACTTGGGACGCGGTGGGCGGAACGGGCTCGGTCGCACACCAGTCCGTCGGGGACGCGCAGATGCTCGTCCTGTCGCAAAGCGGGGATACCCAAGAAAAGATCGCCAAACTTTTGGAAAACCTCCGCGAAATGAAGCAGAAGGCCGGCGCGCCCGCCGGCGACAACATTACGACGCGACCGCGAGCACCCAAAGGCAAGATTAGTGGAATGGGCGGCATGGGTGGAGGCATGGGTGGAGGGATGTTGGGCGGCGCAGGCCACGGGCAGTTGCAAGCTGGCGGCATTGGAAGCGGACCTAGTGCGCAGCCTCTTCCGCGCGATATGCGCCGTCGCCCACAGCAACCCCGGGGGGCGGCCCAGCGACCGGCGGCGGCGACCGCCGGGCCGGCCGCTCGAACGAACGCGCGTGCGGCCCATGGGGAGGGCTTTGTATCGGCGATCAATGGGGTCAACCTTTCCGCTATCCCGTTCTCGACTGTGCAGCCGAATCCGACGCGGGGGTCGGAGAACAAGGCGTTCGGCGGCGGCAGCGGAGGACCCCCCGCGGATTGGAAAGACAGCCATGGCGGGCTGGGCGGGTTCGGCATAAGTCCAGCGAAATCGCGATACGACCGCCTGGAGGGCGTCAACAGCTTGAACATCCAACTGCAAACCGCGCCGAATGATTATCAACGGGCGTTGCCCGGCCCGGCCGGCGGCGAAATCGCCTTCCATAGCCTCGGCGTCGAGCCGGAACTCGTACTCACCGTCGTCGATCGCTCGCGGCTTGAGTCGCTGGGCGCGGGCCTGGCCCTGGCCATCGGACTGATCGGCTTGGCGCTGACCAGGCGATCGCTCGGCGTGAAAACGGCGTTCGTTTTCCTCGTCGCCTTGGCGGCGACGCTCGTGCCGCTGGCGTGGGAAGGGCTGGACGTGGCCGAGGTCTGCAACTGGGCCTTTTACGCCGCCAGCGCGGTGCTGCTCTATTACTTGATCGTCGGCGCGCTGCGGTGGCTGTTCCGGGGGCGCAACCCATCGCCCGACGGCCCTCGGCCGCGGCGACAACCGCCCTGCTCGCGCTGGTGGCGATGGCCGGGATTTCGTCGGCCCGGGCGGAGGAAACGCCGCGGGTCAACGTGGAAATCGTGCCGCCGCCGCCGGTGGCCGTGCCGGACGACGTTTTGATTCGTCCCTATGACGCGACCGACGGCGGAATCGTCCCCTCGGACCGCCTGCTGGTTCCCTATGCAAAGTACGTCGAGCTATGGAACCGCGCGCACCCGGAGAAGAAGTTGTCGGAAGGCAAGGCCCCGCCGCTCCCCTTCGCCTTGGCCGGGGCGTCTTACGCGGCGACGCTGACCGGCGACGAGGGCCTGCTCTTGACCGGGCGAATGGCGATCGACGTGTTTGCGGAAGGGTATGTCGTTGTGCCGATGGAGCTGCGCGGCGGGGTGCTCGTGCGCGCGGACCTCGACGGCAAGCCCGCCCGCGTCCGCCTGCCTGGCTTCCCCGCCGAGCCGCGGCGCAAGCGGCCGCGCCGAACAACGCGTTGGCGGCCCTGTGCGTCGAGGGAAAGGGGCGGCACTCGCTGGAAGTCGAAATTCGGGTAAAACTCTCCCGGCAGGGTGGATGGCGCGTGGCCGAGGCCGCATTACCCGCCGCCCCGGCGACGAGCCTGGCGATCACGGCCCCCGCTGCGGGGACGGAAATCCGCCTCAGCCAGGTCTGCGACCGCCGCAGCTACGAAACGCAAGCGGCGGGAGAGACGATCCACACGACCCTGGGCGCCGATGGCGCGTTGGCCCTGCAATGGCGGCCGAAGGTGGCCGAAGGCCAGGTCGATCAGGGGCTGACGTCGCAGTCCGCCGCGGTGCTGGACGTCCAGGAGGACGGATTGCGATTGGTCTGGGACCTTTCGCTGGAGTTCCGCCGCAGCCAGCGGGAGCGATTTTTCGTCGATGTGCCGAAGGGATTTCTCGTCGAGAAAGTGACCGGCGGCAATGTCCGCGGCTGGGAGGTCCGTAACGCGGACAAGGAGCAGGAGGTCGAGGTCTCGCTGTTGAAGCCGGCGAAGGACCGCGAGCGGTTCGCCTTGCACTTATGGCGGAGCGGGGCGGTCGGGCGGGGCGAGTTGGCCGAGTTCGACGTGCCGCTGGTTTCCGCCGTCGGGGTCGCGCAGGCCGGCGGCGAATTGACCATTTGCCGCAGCCCGCTGCTGGAGCTGCAAATCGTCCGCGCCAGCGGCGCGGCGCGGGCCGACATCGGCGGCGATGCGTCGGCAACGGCGACGGAAAGCCCCTTGGGCCTGCTTGCCTATCAAACGTATCGCTTCGCGGCGATGCCGTTTGCGGTGCGGCTGACGGCGGCGCCGTTGACGGCGAAGACCGCGGCGGAAGTGCAAACGCTGCTCCGCCTGTCGCGATACCAGCGGACGCTGGAAAGCCGCGTGCTGCTGCACGTCCAGGAGCGGCCGATCCACCGCATCGAGTTTTTCCTGCCCGAGGAGTTGAACCTCCGCGAGGTCTTCGCGCCGGGCGAATTTCAATGGTCCGTCGTCGAGCGGAACAAACGCCGGCTGCTCGTGATTTATCTCGCCGCCGGCCAGCAAGGCGACTTTAGCGTGTCGCTCGACGGAGCCCTCGGCAAGCCGGGGGAAGTGCGCGAGATGCCGCTGCCGCGACTGGAAGTCTGCGGCGTCGATCGGCAGACGGGCGACGTGGCCGTCCGCGTCGATCCGGGTTTCGACGTCGCGGCGCGCGACTTGCAAGGCTGCCAGGAAACGGAGTTGGAGCGGGTCTATCCCTGGCTCAATCCGCAGCAGGCGGGGACGACCCGCCTGGCGCTGCACTACGCGCGGCCGAACTACGGCGGCGCGCTGCGGCTTTCCCCGCGCAAGCCCGACGTAAGCTGCGAGACGATCAGCGATGTTACTGTCAAGGATCGGGCGATCGAGGAGACGATCCTGCTGAGCTTCGAGGTTCGCGGGGCGGGAATCCGCGAGCTGTCTTTCCTCTTGCCCGCGTGGATGGCCGACAGCCGAATCAGCGTCCCGCTGTTGCAGCGGAAGAGCGTCGCGCCGATGGACAAGTCGCCCGACGCGCCTGTTCGCGTGCGGATCGAACTGCAAGATGAAGTCATGGGGCAGGTTCGCGTGCTTGTGGCAAACGACCGCCTGCCGACGCCGGGCGTGCACGCGGCGCCGATTCCCGTGGTCGAAACCGGGCGGACCAATCGGCAGTTCGTCGCCTTAAAGAGCGCCGGCCGCGACGAGGTCTCCGTCCATTCGGCGGTCGGACTGGAGCCGCTGGAGCGCAATCAAGGCCAATGGCGGGAGTTGACCGCCGCTTTGGGCGCCGACGTGACGCTGGCCTACATGGTCGCCGCCGGCGGGCGGCGCCCGCGGCTGGAGTTCAATGCCGTGCGACGCGAGGACGTCCAGGTGGCCGGGGCGAGCATCGGCCTGGCGGAGACGATGCTCGTGCTGGACGCCGACGGGGCCTATCGCGCCGCGGCGATCTTCCACACGAACAACGCCACGGAGCAGTTTTTGGACGTTGAGCTGCCCGGCGGGGCCGTCCTTTGGACCGCCGTCGTCGCCGGCGAGCCGGTCAAGCCGATCGACCCGCCAAAGAAACAGGGCGCGGCGCAGTCCCCGGGACGAGTTCTCATCCCGCTGGTGAAGACGGCCGTCGGCGACCGCGATTACGCCGTCGTCCTGAAGTACGGCGGAAAGACGGATCGACCGGGCTGGCTCTCCGCGGTCCGCTTTCCGCTGGTCCACACGAAGAACATCCACGTCGAGCGAAGCGTCGTGAAGTTGTACCTGCCCGAAAACGACTGTTGGTTCGATTTCGGCGGCACGATGCGGCTGGCCGAGCAGGAAGCGGACGTTGCCGCGCAGGAGTTTTCCTATCGGAACTGGCAAATCGGCCAACTCGCGCAGGTTGTCGCGAAGTCGGATCGGTTCGCCCGCGCGGGCGGCGGCGAACATCAAGGCCCTCGCGCCGGAGATGCAGCAGTTCGCCGCGGAGAAAAAGGCCAAGATCGCCGGCAACCGCGCCATGGACAACTTGACCAAGGACAACAAACGTCAACTCGACCTGGCGCTGCAAGACGCCGAGCAGATCGAGAAGGCGGCGACCGGCGGCGAGTCGCTCAGCCGCGAATCGTTGAGCAATCTGTACAACGCACAGCAGCAATCCCGGGCGTACAACGTGGCGAACGACTCGGCGAAGAACTTTGCCTCGCCGCCGAATTCAACGATGGAGTTTCAGAGCGGCACGAAGGGTTTTGGATTTGCGGGACGAACTGCGACGCCCCCGCCGGCGCCAGCCGTGTACGGGGGGAGGCGCCTATTCCAGCCTCGGAGGCGCGACGAAGCCCCAGCAGCCGCAGTCTTGGCCGAACCAGCCTGCGGCCCAGCCCGCCCCGGCATTTTCAACGCCGCCTCCGCCAGGCCACGCGCCGAATTCGCATCGTTACGCCCGGATATCGTCGCCGTATCTTCCACAGGATCAGCCGACGTATGCAGGGGCGCCGCTTTGGCCGTTGGGGCCGCGGACGGGGCCGGCCGCGTTCGGCCAGGGCGAAAGTTCGGAAGAGGGAATCATGGTCAGTGGTCGCGATTTTCAGCGAGGGGCCGTGGGGCAACAGGCAATGGGGCGCGCTTACAACCACGGCAACAGCAACGCCCCAATCGGAGTGGCCGGCAATAATTTGATCTCCGCGCCGGCGTCCGCCGGATATGCTCAGCCGCCGATGGGGACCGCCGCCCCTTCCGGAGACCAAAGCGGTCCCGCCGGCGCGAATCCTTCGCCGAGCCCTCTCCTGCCCCAGGCTCCGCCGCCGCAGGCGACCGGCCTGGCCAGCCTCGATTTCGAATTGTCCCAGCGGGGACGACTCTACAGCCTGGTCGCCCCTCGCGGGGAGACGGAAATCACCGCCCGGGCCCTTCCCGACGAGACCCTGAACAGGCTTTTCCGCTTGGCTCTTGCCTTTGGGGCGGCCGCGGTGATATTATTCTTCGTCCGTTTGGCCCGCCGCGCCCAGACGCCCTGGCTGCCAACCGCGCCGACCGCGGTGCTCTGGATTTGCCTTGGCGCGTTGGCCGTACTGAGCGGCGTTTTGCCGCTGCTGGGATTGGCGCTGATCGGGGCCGGGCTGGCGGCGGCAATCCGCCGCGCGACGAGAAGGACCGCCTGAAAGGAGTCCATGAACCACGCTTCCTACACGCCGCAGGACTTCGGCCGAAGTCCGCTGATGTTCTATTATGAAGTCACTATGGCCTGCGACCTGGTCTGCAAGCACTGCCGGGCCTCGGCGCAGGAAACCGCCGCTCCCGACGAACTGTCCACCTCCCAAGCCAAGGCCCTCCTCGACCAGGCGGCGACCTTCCCGCGGAAGCCGACCGTGGTGCTCACCGGCGGCGATCCGCTGAAGCGCCCCGACCTCGTGGAACTGATTCGCCATGCGGTCGCTCTTGGGCTGCAACCGGCGTTGACCCCATCGGCGACGCCGCTGGCGACGCGGGCGGCCTTCGAGCGGGTTCGCGCCGCGGGGGTGCAAACGTTGGGCATCAGTCTCGACGGGGCCGACGCCGCGACGCACGACGCCTTTCGCGGCTGGGAGGGGAGCTTCGAGCGCACGCTCCGCATGTTGGGCGACGCCCGAGACCTTGGCCTGGCCGTCCAGGTGAATACGACGATCACGCGCCGCAATGTCGAGCAGGTCGATCGCCTGGCGGAGTTGCTTTCCCGGCAGGGGATCGCCATGTGGTCGGTGTTTTTCCTCATCCCGGTTGGCCGCGGGATCGAGGAGGAGCGGATTCGCGCGGAGGAATACGAAGTGGTGTTTGCGAAGCTTTGGCGTCATGCGCAGACGCAGCCGTACGCGGTGAAAACGACCGAGGCGCCGCATTATCGGCGGTACGTTGTGCAGCATGGCGGCGACCCGTTGGCCTCACCCGGCGGCGGCCGCAGTCGTCTCGGCCGCGCCCATCGCGCCCCGCTGGGCGTGACCGACGGCAAGGGGATCATGTTCGTCGCCCACAGCGGCGAGATTTTTCCCGCCGGGTTTCTGCCGCTGTGTTGCGGCCGATTTCCCAACGACTCGGTGGTCGACGTCTATCAAAATCATCCGACGTTTCTCGCGTTGCGCGACCCGGACCATTTCAAGGGGAAGTGCGGCTACTGCGAGTTCCGCGCGATCTGCGGCGGCAGTCGCGCCCGGGCGTATGCCGTGACCGGCGACCCCTTGGAGACCGAACCCGACTGCGCCTATGAGCCGGCGAGCGAGGCGCGGGACGCCGCCGCCGTTTCAGGATCGTGATGACAGCGCCATGCCGGCCATGCGCATTCGACTCAGGACGCGCGGCGTTCTTGCAGGAGAAAGGAACAGGACAAAGATGGAACGACGCGATTTTCTCAAAGCGGCAGCGGCGGCGACGCTGCCCATCGCCGCCGATCAGATCCTCGAATCTCTCCAGGCGGCGGTCTCTGCCGCAGAGCCCGTCGCCGCCGATCGCGGGGAAGGTGACGCCGGTCCGATGATTTATCGCGCCTTGGGGCGGACGGGCGAGAAGGTCTCCTTGATTGGACTGGGAGGTTTTCACATCGGCAAGCAGAAAGACGCGCAGGAAAGCGTTCGCCTTGTGCGAACGGCGATCGACCACGGCGTCAATTTCATGGACAATTGTTGGGACTACAATCAAGGCCAGAGCGAAATTCGCATGGGACAGGCGTTGCAAGACGGCTATCGCCGCAAGGTCTTTCTCATGACGAAGATCGACGGCCGCACGAAGGAGTCGGCCGCGCGGCAGATCGACGAATCGCTGCGGCGGCTTCAGACCGACCACGTCGATCTGATGCAATTTCACGAAATCATCCGCCTGGAAGACCCCGATCGGATATTCGCGCCGGGCGGCGCGATGGAAGCGATGCGGGCGGCGCAGAAGGCGGGCAAGCTCCGCTTTATCGGCTTCACCGGCCACAAGGACCCGTTGGTCCACCTGCGGATGCTGGAGGCGGCCCAACGGCATCACTTCCGCTTCGACGCGGTGCAGATGCCGTTGAACGTGATGGACGCCCACTTCCGCAGCTTCGGCCGGCAAGTGCTGCCGCTGCTGGTGAAAGAACAGATCGGCGTGTTGGGAATGAAATCCATGGGCAATGGGGGCATTCTCCGCAGCGGCGCGGTCACGCCCGTTGAATGCCTTCACTACGCGATGAGCCTGCCGACGTCCACCGTGATCACGGGGATCGACGGCATGGACATTCTCAAGCAGGCGCTGGCGGCGGTTCGCGATTTCCAGCCGCTCTCTGCCGGGCAAATGGCCGCCTTGCTGCGGCGCACCGAGGACGCGGCGGCCGAAGGCCGCTACGAACAGTTCAAGACAAACAGCAGTTTTGACGGCACGGCGAAGAATCCCCAGTGGTTGGGTTAGTCGGCCAATGCGCCCGCGTCTTCCGCAGGGCGCATGGCGCCAACGGGATGGCGGCGCCGCTGGCAACGAGGCGATTTTTTGCGGCCCGGCCTGACCCTGCGTTGACGCGCCCGGCTACGGGAACAGCTTCACGCGCACGTTGCGGAATTGCACCTTCATCGGCAGACCCGCGTGGATCTGCAAAGCGATGACGCCGTCCTTGCGGGCCATCGCGTCCTCGTCGGTCAGCTCGCACATCAAGTGTCCGTTGATCTTCTCGACAATGTGGTTCCCGCGGGCGATGATGTCGTATTCGTTCCAATCGCGTTTTTTGATGAACTTGGCAAGTTCCCGGCTATCGCCGAATTGTTCGACCACCTTCGGCTTGTGGTCGGCGCCGATGAGCGTCTTTTGGCCGCGTTGGGCAAGGCCGCCGCGGAAATTTTCGCCGTAGCAAGTGCCCGTGTATTGATCTTCGGAATCCATGTCCGGCTGGTAGCCGCTGACCTGCCACTTGCGCGGGCCTTCCCAACTGCGGATCTGGATGCCCGAGTTGGCAAATCCCGGATTGGGCATGCGGAACTCCGCCTTGAGTTCGAAATCGGCGGGCTGGCCGCCGCGCCAAATGAGGAATGTGTTGTCCGGGGCCGGATTTTTCTTCGTCGTCTCGCCGGTGATCGCGCCGTCCTGGACGCTCCAGAACCTGGGATCGCCGTCCCAGCCGGCAAGCGTCTTGCCGTCAAAGATCGCTTGGAAACCCTCCTCGGCCGCCGCGGCCTGCGGCGCCGTCGGCAGCAACAAGCAAAGCATCAAACCGAAAGCGAACGGAGCCAGACCTTTCATCATTGCTTCTCCTACATGGGGTGAACAGGGGTCTTGGAGTGCATCGCGATCCTTCAAGGCTGCCGCGATGGCCGGCGGAGCCAGCGTCAGCGCGTTGAGGGTGATTCGGGTGCGCCCTTCATTTTGTGACTTGCGGCAATTGCGGCGGCGCTTTCACGTCGTCGAGCACCGCCAGCAGCGTGAGGTAGTTGTCCACCAGCAGACCTTCGTAGCCGTGGCAACCGCCTTTCCAATCGCGCCAGTCGCGCGACCTGCCGTTCGCGCCGCAACCTTGAAATTCACCGCGAGCGTAGCCTGCGAGCATGGGGTGAAAGATCCGCCGCGCATCCTCGACGCGGCCGAGCTGGTAGAGCGACTTGATCGTATAGTAGGCCCAGCAACCGGTCGCGCCGCCGTTCTCGTAGAACTGGAAGCCGTCGCTGCCGTCTTCGAGCCGCGGCTCGCCGGTCTGCTCCGGGGGATAGTTTTCGTGGACGTAATCGCCTTTTTTGACCGGCACGAGATTGCCCGGCAGGCCGAGGTCGAACCGCGTGTAGCCGACGGCGCCGATCTTCGCCAGCAACCGGTCCATGACGGCGTTGGCGGTCTTGTCGTCGAGCAGGCCATAGACGATCGCGACGCCCTGCACGAAGGTGAACCAGTAGTCGTGCAGTTGGCCGTCCGCGCTCTTCCAGCCGGCAAGGACGCCGGTCGCCGGATTGAGGAAGGTCCGTGCGTAGGCGGCGCGGAGCTTGGCGGCTTTCTCCTTGAAGAATTGTGCGTCGTCGACGCGGCCCAGTTTGCCCGCCAGATCGCTGAACATCCGGAAGGCGCGGTAGGCCAGCGCGTTGGCGAAGGCGTCCTTGTGGCCGAAGTTGATCGTGTCCCACCAGTTCGCCGGGCGCTTGTCGAACCGCGGCCGGTCGCCGTAGTTGCCCGTGCCGGGATATTCGAGGAGGCCGTCGCCGTCGATGTCGTTCGCCGCCATGGTGCGGCCCACGCCGACAGGCCGGCATAGTTGGCGCGCGCCCACGGCAGGTCGGCGCGCGCCCTCGGCGTAGTCGCACGCGGCGATCAGCAACGACGGCAACGTGTCCAGCGTCGTCCACGGCGTCTTCCATGCGATGAGATCGGCGTCGGTCGGTTCGCGGCCGTAGCCGACCTGCCCGTAGCCTTTGGCGCCCGCGAGATAGCGGTCGAGCGTCATGCGGATCAGGTCGAGGCACGTCAGTCCCTCGGCCAACGGCGGCGTATGCCGTGCGATGTTGGAGTATTCGAAGAGGCACAACGCACACGGGTCGCTCGCGGCGTTGTTGGCGAGCATCTGCACGCGCGGGTTGACCTGGAAGATGTTGAGCCAGTCGCGGCGGAAACCGTCGTAGCGGGCGTTGCGCTCAATGCCCGGCAGCGGCGGATAAATGGCCACGACATCGAGCCGGTACTCGACGCGCCGCTGTTGCGCCGTCGCTGGCGGAAACGCGATGCGCACGGAAAGCGGATTCGTCCACCGCCGCGCGTCGTAATCGAGCATCAGGCCGGGCGCGCTGCCGGTGATCCGCACCGACCCCATGTCCGGCAGGTGCAGTACGCACGGCAGCGCCATGCGCCGTTCGCCGGGGCGCATCAGCCCGAGCAGCGTCGCATGGTTTGCCGTTTGGTCGAACTCCAACAGCAGCGGCGGCGCCGCGGCAACGAAATCGGAAGCGAGCGTCAGCGTTTTTTCGCCGCACTTGACTCGCCAAAGCGGTTGTTCGTTGAATGTGTAGGTGAACCGGTCCGCCAGCTTCAGACCCGGCGTGGCAATCGTGTTGCTCAACGCCAGCACGGGATTCTGCTGCACTCCGCCCCGTCCGAGCGAGTCCAATGCGAACCATGTGAACGCCGGCCGCAGCGGCGACAGGCTGACGGCGACGTGTTTCGACTGATAATCCGGCGCGGCCGCGCTGATGTTCCTTGCGGCCGCCGGAGTCAACATTGCGGCGACGGCAAACGCTGCGCGCAGGTGTTTTGTTGTTCTCTTCATTGACGGCGATTCTCTTGGGGATCTGGATCGACGACTGCTTC
The DNA here is from genome assembly GCA_963791075.1 of uncultured Planctomycetia bacterium. Taxonomy (GTDB): domain Bacteria; phylum Planctomycetota; class Planctomycetia; order Pirellulales; family Thermoguttaceae; genus CAWBRF01. Next base: position 6,658 of record CAWBRF010000015.1, on the reverse strand, counting down.
GCCCCCGGCACGGTCAACCCCCTCATTGTAGCGACGGTGAACGGCATGTCAAATAATGCCCTTTGCCTGCAATCGTCAATTGCCGGCTGCGGCAAGCTCGATCGCCGGCTGCGGCGCACAAGCGGATTTGACGCGGCTTGCCTCAAACTTTCGGTCCCAGGCGGTTTGCCAGCCGCTGCAAGCCCGTGCTGCGATCGCGCGGATCGAGATGGACCTGGATCAGGCTCATGCCCTTGCGGTCGGCCAAGGCGGCGCGCGAGCGCGGCGTCGAACTCGCCCTCGGTCGCGACCTCGTAGCCGGTGCCGCCGCCGAGCAACTCCGGCAGCTTGTGATACTGCCAGGGCTGAATGTCGTTGAAGGCGTGCTCGCCGGACGTAGAGCAGCCGCTCCGTGCCGTAGCCCTTGTTGTCCAGCACGATGACGACCGGGCAGAAGCCGTAGTGGACGACGGTGGAAAGCTCCATGCCGGTCATCTGGAAGGCCCCGTCGCCCACCAGCACGATCGGCCGCAATTCCGGCCGGGCGACCATCACCCCCAAGGCCGCCGGCACGGCGAACCCCATCGACGTGTAATAGGCCGGGGCTGAGGAATTCCGTCTGCCGATGGATCACCAGGTCGCTGGAGGCGAACAGCGCGTCGCCCGGATCGGCGATCACCACGACCGAGTCGTCCAGGGCCAGGTTCAGCCGGGCGATCAGCCGGGTGATGGTGATCGGCTCGGCGGGACGAAGCTGGAAGTGCTGGTTATCGGCGCCGGCGGCGACGGCGCGGCAGCGCCCGCGGCGGCGCCTTCAGCCCGGCGCCGATCAGCCCGTCGATGAAGTCGGGCAATTGCACGCCGTCGAATGATGGTGGCTGATGCGGAGCGTTTCGCTGGTGGCGTAGATGCAGCGGCCCGGATCGAGGTTGGCCGTGTAGATGCCCAGGTTGATGTCGGTCATGAAGGCGCCGAGGATGATGACGCAATCGCTCTCCTCGACGAACTGGGTGACCTCCTCGCGGCCCATGCCGCCTTCGTAGATGCCGACGAAGAGCGGATGCCGCTCGCTGACGACGCTCTTGTCCTGCATGGAGGCGGCCATGGCGATGCCCGCCCCCTCGGCCAGCGCCAGCAGCCGGTCTTGCAGGCCGAAGCGGTGGATCTCGACGCCGGCGAGGATCACCGGCCGGCGGGCGGCGGAAATGCGCCGCACGGCCTCGGCCACCGCCTCGCGAGAGGACCTCCGGATCGCTGGTGGGCTCCTGGATGGTCCGCGTGTAGGGCGCTGGTCGGCACGGTGTAGACCACGTCGCGCGGCAGTTCGATGTAGCCGGGCCGGCGATAGCGGAGCACGGCGGCCAGCACGCGGTCGATCTCGCCGAAGGCCATCTGCGGATCGTCCAGCACGGCGTCGGCGACGCAGAGGCGGTGGAAGACCTCGGACTGGGTGCTGAAATCCTTCACCTTGTGGTGCAGGAGGGGATTGTTGAAGCGCTCGCGGAGGCCCGGCGAGCCGCTGATGACCACCACGGCCGACTTCTCCGCATAGGCCCCGGCGATCGAATTGCACAGGCTCAGCCCGCCCACGCAATAGGTCACGCAGACGGCGCCGATGCCGTTGACGCGGGCGTAAGCGTCGGCGGCGAAGCCGGCGCAGTCCTCGCGGGTGCAGCCGATGACGCGCAGACGGGCTGCTCTCCAGCGTGGCATAGAACGAGAGGACGTAATCGCCGGGAACGCCGAAGACGTCGCGGACGCCGCTTTCCCGCAGCCGCCGGATCAGGTAGTCGCCGATCGACAGTCCGGAGACGGCCGCCGGCCGCTCGGGAGCGACTGTATCGGACATGGCGAACTCCTTCCGGTCCGCGCTCTCCCTCCGAGGAGAGGGTTAGGGTGAGGGCGAGTCTACGCATTCGCCAAACGGCCCTCACCCCCGGCCCCTCTCCCGGAGGGAGAGGGGAGAGCCTTCGGTCCCCACTGCCTCACGTACATCACTTTCCGCCGTGTACTTCTGGCAGAATTCGAGCATGAAGTCGCGGAGCAATTGCACGCCCTCGATGGGCATGGCGTTGTAGATCGAGGCCCGGCAGCCGCCCACGGAGCGGTGCCCCTTGAGCTCGCAGAGCCCGCGGCCGGCCGCCTCCTTCAGGAAGGGCTCGTCCAGGGCCGCGTCGGCCAGGCGGAAAGGCACGTTCATCATCGAGCGGCACGCCGGCTGGGCGTGGGCCTGGTAGAAGCCCTGCGAGGCGTCGATGGCGTCGTAGAGCAACTGCGACTTCTTGCGGTTCAGCGCCTGCATCTTGTCCAGGCCGCCGATCTCGTCCAGCAGCCAGTCGGTGACCAGCTTGACCATGTAAATGCGAGAACACCGGCGGCGTGTTCAACAGCGACTTGTTCTCGACCATCACGTCGATAGTTGAGCATGCGAAGGCAAGTCGGCGGGCGATTGGGCCACCAGGTCGTCGCGAATGATGACGATCGTCACGCCCGCCGGACCGGCGTTCTTCTGCGCACAGGCGAAGAGCATGCCGTAGCGAGCGATGGGCACGGGCCGGGAGAGGAAGTCGCTCGACGCGTCGCAGACCAGCGGCACGTCGCCGCGAGTCGGGCTCCGTCGGCGAACTGCACGCCCTGGATCGTCTCGTTCGAGGTCATGTAGGCGTAGGCGGCCGCCGGGTCCAGCTTCAAGTCGCCCTGCGGCGGCAGTGCGGTCGTAGTTGGTCGCCTTGCCGTCCCACGCCGTCCGCACGGTCCCCTGGGTCTTGGCCTCGTCGGCGGCCTTTTTCGACCAGGTGCCGGTGACGATGTAGTCGGCCGGCTTGCCCGATGTTGCGGAGAAAGTTCATCGGGACCATGCCGAACTGCAGCAGCGCCCCCCCTTGAAGGAAGAGGACGCGGTAGTTATCGGGAATGGCCAGCAGGGTGCGAAGGTTGGCTTCCGCCTGCTCGATGATCTGTCGCGAACTGCTTGGATCGGTGGCTGATTTCCAGGATGGAAATGCCCGCTGCCGGGCAGGGCCAACAGGTCGCGTTGGGCTTCTTCCAAGGCGGGCAGCGGGAGGACGGCGGGACCGGGCGAGAAATTGTAGATGCGCTTTTCCATGTTCGTTTCCTGCTATCGATGGGGGGGAGCGATGTCCGACAAAACCATTTCCGTTCTCAGTGTATCGAAAAGCCGAGACGTGTCCAGCGGGGGGTTGACCCGACGATCGAATTGCTCGCCCCCGCCCGCGCACGGCTGCCGGCTTGCCGCTGCGGGAAAACAACGGGCGACGTTGCAAAAATTCAAGTCAACCGCATCCAAACCGCCTTCAGATACTCGCTTTCCGGAACATTTGCCGCAATCGGATGATCGGCGGCGGCCCCGGTCCGGGCGAGTATCTGCATCGTCCGCGGACCGTGCCGCTCCGGGATGTCGGCCGTGGCCGGCGAAAGGAGCGGGCCGGCCTGATAGGCCGCCGAACAGAGCATCCGCAGGAAGTCCGACTCCGGCAAGAGGCCCGAACAGCAGCAACTCAGCATCATCCCGCCCGGCTTGACCAGCCGCATGGCCAGCCGGTTGAGATCAAAATGCTTTCGCGATCCCTCTTCAAGCTCCGCCCGGGAGCGGACCAGCTTCGGGGGATCGAGAATCACAACGTCGTACTGCCGGCGGAGGGCGAGCATTTCGCGAATGTAGGTGAATGCGTCGGCCTGGACGAAGCGGACGCGAACCTGGTTGAGGTGGGCGTTTTCCTTCGCCAGTTGAAGCGGCTGCTCGTCGAGGTCGACCCCGGTCGCTTCCGCCGCCTGTCCCAATCGCATCGCCTGCACGGCGAATCCGCCCGTGTAGCAGCATAGGTCGAGCACGGTCCGGCCGGGGCAAAATTCGGCCAGCCGCTTGCGATTCTCCCGCTGATCGCAGAAGAAGCCGGTCTTGTGCCCCCCCTCGAAAGAAACTCGGAACCGCGTGCCATACTCGCGGATGGTGATTTGTGCAGGCAGACTGGGCGAGGCGATTTGGCGGGGCTCCAGGCCCTCTTGGCTGAGGAACTGCGGACTGGGGCGAACGAGCGTGTGCTGCGTTCCGCAGAGGACGGCCAGGCGGGCGAGAATCGCCTCGGCGCGCTGGTACATGCCCAACGAATAGACCTCCGCCGACAACGTGTTGCCGAGCCGATCGACGACCAGGCCGGAAAACCCGTCGGCCTCGGCGTGAATCAGTCGGTAGGCGTCGGTTGTTTCGTCCAGGCGAAGCATTTCGCGGCGGAGCCGGACCGCTTCTTCCAGTCGCGTCTGCCAGCGGGCGTCGTCGGGCAACTCCGGCCCGGCGAACACCATGCGAACGGCGATCTCGCTCCGCGGATTGTATAGCCCATAGCCGAGCAATTGGTCTCCCGGCCCATAAACCGCCACGAGATCGCCGGCCCGGGCGTCTTCGACTTTGTCGATTCGCTTGCGGTAAACCAGCGGATGGCGGACGGCGAAGCCGACGCTGACGATCGGAATCGGCGCCGACGGATCGGGCGCCAAAGGCCGCTGCCGCGTCGATTCCCCTCCCGACGTGGGGATCGTCGGGGGTTGGCGATCGGGGGTGCAAGGGCGATTCCTGGATTTGGAAGGCATCCCATAGATCGTACTCTACGGAGGTCGATTTGCAAAATGGGTCGCCCGCGACGCGGGGGCGCGCCGGCGTGTTCCCGTTGACCATCGGGGCCCGCGGCGCAATAATGCGTGTTTCCCAGTTTGCGCCGCCCCCTCCACAGGAGTCCATGCCAGTCGCGATCATGCCCATCATCGTCCAGAAATTCGGCGGTTCCAGCGTTGCCGACAGCCAAAAAATCCTCGCCGCGGCGCGGAAGGCGATCCGCGCGCAAAAGGAAGGAAACCAGGTCGTCGTCGTCGTCAGCGCCATGGGCGACAACACGGACCTGTTGATCGACCTTGCCAAACAGATCACCGATCAGCCGCCGGCGCGAGAGATGGACATGCTCCTCTCGACCGGCGAGCAGGTGAGCGTGGCGCTGATGGCGATGGCGATTCACTCGCTCGGCCACAAGGCGATCAGCATGACCGGGGCGCAGATGGGGATTCTCACCGACAGCACGCACACGAAGGCCCGCATCCGCTCGATCTCGACGGAGCGGATTCGCCGCGCTGGACGAGGGGAACATCGTCATTGCCGCCGGTTTTCAGGGGATCGACGAGGACGCCGACATCACCACGCTTGGGCCGCGGCGGCAGCGACACGACGGCGGTCGCCTTGGCGGCGGTCCTCGGGGCGAAGTCGTGCGAAATCTACACCGACGTTGACGGCGTCTACACCACCGATCCGCGGATCGTCCCCGAAGCGCCGAAGGTCCATCGCATCAGCTACGACGAGATGCTGGAGTTGGCGACGGCGGGCGCGGGCGTGATGCACAACCGCTCGATCGAGTTCGCGAAAAAGTTCCGCGTGCCGGTCCACGTCCGCAGCAGTTTCAGCGACAATCCCGGCACGATGATCGCCGCGGACCCGGAATTGCCGGGGCAGGCGGTTTGCGGCGCGGCGATGATTAAGAACGAGGCGCGGGTGACGGTCCGCGGCGTGCCCGACCGCCCCGGCGCCGCGATCACGCTCTTCGCGAAGATCACGGCGAAGAACATCGGCATGGACATGATCGTGCAGAACGTCGCCGACGACGGCCGCGCGCGACATCTCCTTCACTGTCGTCCGCGACGATCTGCCCGCCACGCTCAAGGCGGTCGAAGACGCGGTGCGGGAACTCGGCGCGAAGGAGTGCAATTGCGACGACGAGGTGTCGAAGATTTCGATTGTCGGCCTGGGAATGGCCACGCAGCCCGGCGTCGCCGTGCGGATGTTCCGCGCCCTGGCGGAGCGGGGCATCAACATCATCATGATCACTACCAGCGAGATCAAGATCTCGGCGCTGGTCGCGAGGGAATACGCCCTGGAGGCCTTGCGCACGGTCCACGGCGAGTTTCAACTCGACAAGGCGCCCGAAGCCGCCGCCGGCCGCGTCGAGCCGGCCGCAACGGCCGAAGGCGACCTCACGGAAATCGTCGCCCGCATGGAAAAAATGGAGGGCCTCATCATCGAAGACGTCAGCCTTGATGAGTCGCAAGCGCGGGTGACGGTCCTCGGGCTGCCGGACATCCCCGGGCTGGCCGCGCAAGTGTTCGAAGAAATCGCCGAGGCCGGCATCGTCGTCGACATGATCGTGCAGAGCGTGGGGAGGCAAGGGCACGCCAACATTCTCTTTTACCGTTGCCCAGGAAGAGCTGCCCAAGAGCCTCGGCGTCACGAGCGAGCAAGCCGAGTTGCTCGGCTGCCCCCCGCCGCTCCATTGCCCCAAGGTCGCCAAGCTGTCCGTCTTCGGCGTGGGCATGAAGAGCCACACGAGCGTGGCCAGCCGCCTCTTCCGGTCGCTGGCCGCCGAGGGGATCAACGTCGATCTGATCAGCACCACGGAGGTACGCATCAACGTCATGGTTGACGGCAAGCACGGCGAGAAGGCCCGCGCGGCGCTCTTGCGGGAATTCGCCAACGAGATGGTATAGGAGTTGAGAGTCGAGAGTTGAGAGCCGGACAAGGAAGCGATCAGCGGTCAGTCATCAGCATGACAGGCCGACCGCTGACTGCTGAAAGCTGACCGCTTTCTCTCCACTCTCAACTCTCAACTCTCAACTCTGAACT
>CAWBRF010000014.1:0-15803 GCA_963791075.1 uncultured Planctomycetia bacterium | reverse complement strand
GTTCGATGGTCATCACGTCGTCAACGCGAACGCTGCGGTAGCGGCAGACGCGCCCCACGTCGTTGCGGCCCAGATCGACGAGCATAATGTGTTCCGCCCGCTCCTTCGGATCGGCCAGCAACTCCTCGGCCAGCCGCAGGTCCTCGGCCGCGTCGCCGCCCCGCGGCCGCGTGCCGGCCAGCGGCCGGACGGTGATTCGGCCGTCCACCACGCGCACCATCACCTCCGGCGAACTCCCCACCAGGGTGACGCTGGGGGTGCGGACGTAGAACATGAACGGACTGGGATTGACCACGCGGAGCGTGCGATAGACCTCGAACGGGTGCGCATTGAGCGACATTTCCAACCGCTGGCTGAGCACAACCTGGAAGATGTCGCCGGCGCGGATGTACTCGACGCACTTCCGCACCGCCGCTTCGTACTGGGCCTGAGTGAAATTCGAGGTGTAATCCGCGCCGACGCCCCCGCCAAGCTCGATGTCCTTCGGCAGCAATTCGGCGGAAGGCAAGGCCAGCCGCTCGATCAATTGGTCGATCCGCCGGCAGGCGTCGTCGTAGGCTTCTTTCGCCGCGACCCCGGGCTTGTCCAGTCGCGCCGCGGCCACCACGGTGATCAATTTCGACACGTTGTCGAAGACGACCATCTGATCGTAGAAGGCGAAGGCCATGTCCGGCACGCAACGGTCGTCCGGCGGGGCGTGCGGCAGCCGCTCGAAATAGCGGACTGTGTCGTAGCCGGCGTAGCCGACGGCCCCGCTGCAAAAGGGGGGAAGCTCAGGCAGGTGGATCGCGCGAATCGCCTCAACCTGCCGCTGCAACTCCTCCAGGGGGTTGTCGCAGTCGAATTGTCGCGTGACCAACGTCGGCTGTCCGGAGGCGGAGACGCCCGAGTGGGCGTTGGTCGTCACCCGGCGTCCGTAGGCCTCGATCTCGAAGAACGGCTCCGTGGCCAGGAAGCTGTAGCGACCGACCTTTTCGCCGCCGACGACGCTCTCGAAAAGACACGCGCAGCGGCCGGCGTCGATCTTGTGGAAAGCGCTGACCGGGGTCAGGGCGTCGCCGAGCACGCGGCGGTAGACGGGGACCATCTTGGCCTCGCGGGCCAGTTCCCGGAACGTCTTGAAATCGGGAGAGTGCAAGGTCGCAGTGAGTGGCACTGGCTCTGTCAGTGTGCAGCCGGGGCGCCATGCCCACGCTTGCGTGGGCATGAAATCGGTTGAGGTGAACCGCTAGCAGTTTACCAACGCGGAGGGCGTGTTGCAACCGTTCGGAAACGTCGTGGCGATGGCCAACCCTTCCGGTTGACTCCCCTTTACGGCGGCGTTATACTGCCAGCGGTCACAATGACGCGAGCCCTCCTACCCCGCGGCGGTTGGGGTCACTTCGAACCGTGCAGAGTATAAAATCCTTTCAGCGGCAAGAGGTTCTGGTGAAAAAGCCGCGCGGAGAGGTGAATATCGGATGAAATGTCAGCAGTGCGACAAGCTGGCGACGTACCACATCACCGAGTTGACCGGCGGGAAGCCGCAGGAACTGCACCTCTGTGAGGATCACGCGCGGCAATACCTGTCGTCTTCGTCCGGCGAGCCCAGCGGCGTCGGCGGCGTGGCGGCGGCCTTGGCCCAGCAGATGGTCCAACAAATGGCCATCGGACAGACGGCCGAGGAATTGGCCAACCTCAACCAGCAGGCCTGTCCCGTCTGCGGAATCACGTTTTTCGAGTTTCGCAGCCAGGGGCGGTTGGGCTGCCCGCACGACTACACTGCTTTCAAGACGCAGTTGGAGCCGTTGATTTTGAACATTCACGGCGAAGGCGAGCACGTGGGGAAGCGGCCGCGGCACAGCCCGGCGGACAGCGAGCGCCGCACCCAATTGATCCGCCTCCGCCGCGAGATGAAGGAAGCGATCGAGAACGAGAAGTACGAGCGGGCTTCGGAACTCCGCGATGAGATCCGCGGCATTGAAAAGGAAACGACGTGAAGAGGCCCCGCGCGCGGGGATGACAGCCGTGGAACTCAACGACCTCGCCCGCAGCAGCGGCGAATGGCTCCAGGGCAACGGCCCCGAGGCGGACATCGTCATCAGCAGCCGCATCCGTCTCGCGCGGAACCTCGCCGATTTCCCCTTCATCAGCCGGGCGACGCCCCAAGACCGGGCGCAGATCGAAAAGATGATGAAGGAGTGCGTCTTCGCGATCAACACATCCGGCGAGCTGCTCTATGTGGCCGTGGACGAGTTGGAGAGCGTCGATCGGCAGTTCCTCGTCGAGCGGCATTTGATCAGCCGCGAGCACGCCGAGAGCCAGGGCGCCCGCGCCGTGGCCATCGACAAGGCGGAAAAGTTCAGCCTCATGATCAATGAGGAGGACCACATTCGCATGCAGGTCATGCAGAGCGGCCTGAACCTGCAAAGCGTCTGGGAGCAGATCAACCGCATCGACAGCCTCATCGAGGAGCGCGTGACCTACGTCTTCCACGAGAAGCTGGGCTATCTGACCGCCTGCCCGACGAACGTCGGCACGGGCATGAGGGTGAGCGTGATGCTCCACCTGCCCGCCCTGGTCATCACGCGGCAGATCGAGAAGGTCTTTCGCAGCCTGCACAAGATCAGCCTGGCCGTCCGCGGCCTGTACGGCGAAGGCTCGCAGGCGATGGGCGATTTCTACCAGATCAGCAATCAGATCACGCTGGGCCGCAGCGAAGAGGACCTGATCGGCCAGGTCAACGAGATCGTCCCCGTCATCATCGACTACGAGCGGCAGGCGCGGCAATTTCTCATCAAGGAGAGCCACGAGAACCTCCACGACCGGGTGAGCCGGGCCTACGGCATTCTACGCACCGCGCAGACGATCAGTTCCGAAGAGACGATGCACCTCTTGTCGAGCGTGCGGATGGGGGTGAATCTGGGCCTGATCCAGGACTTAAAGATCCCCGACGTGAACGAGCTTTTCATTCACACGCAGCCGGCGCACTTGCAGAAGATGAGCGGCGGGGAGTTGGCCGCCTCGGACCGCAACATCGAGCGCGCCCGCTATCTTCGCCAGTATCTCAGCCGCGGGGACGGCTCGCCATCGGCGGAAAAAAACTGAGGGGCTGACAAAGTAGCTGCGTTCCCGTTTCGGCGTTCATACCGCTAAAATGTGACGATCTATTATGCGTCCCCGGGAGACAAGGGGGGGCGAGGGGTGAGCGGACGAAATTAGACCGGCTTGCCAATCATTGGCGGGTTACCACCCGGAGGAAATAAGTAATGTCGAGAACGCAACGGCTCTTCCGGATTGTTTGGCGCGTCAATGCCATCTTCATTCTCGTCGCCGGCGCGGCCGCGACCTTCGCGGTCGTCACTCTCGCGATAGACCTGTTGGGTTGTTGTTGGAGTTCCAGCCAAAAAACGCTGCGGAAGCAACCCCACAAGTCGGGGTCTCGGACACCGGCGAGCAACTGTTCCTTGGATCGGTTTCGCCGGTGCCGGGCACCATGGTCCTCCGCGGAGAGTTGCAGGCCCGTTGCCGCAGCAGTAGCCTGAGTTCGCGGAGCGGGCCTTATGGGGAGGTCCGGAATATTCTGTTCGTCGCCGGTCAGGGGCGGTCTGCCCACTGGCTGCTGCCAGACAACGGTCACGTCATAACGGAGCAGAGAGACATCGCGGCCGATGATAGTGAGCAGAGCGGGAAAGTGCCGGTCGCTACCGTTGTGCTTGTCAAACCCGCACACGAGGATTTGGAGACTGCCGAGGGTAAATTGTTCCTACTCGCCCCATCTGGCGGCAACGTGCAAACCGTGGCGACCGGCGTCCGGCAGTTGCACACCGCCGCTGTCCAAGGCGCCACATTGATCCTATTCTTCGAGCGCCAACGCAAATACGTCATTGCCGTCTTCGATGTGCCCTCTCTCACAAAGAAGAACCAGCGGGAGCTGGAGATTCCGCAACTGAAATAGAAACGGGGAAGCGGGGACGCGGCTAGTATTGGCAGCCTTGGCTTGCCCTACCTCCCTTTCCGCGTCGTGTGCTTTCGCCGCTTACCAGCCCGCTGTTCCCTCGCCGCTTGCTTCAGCGCCGGTCGAGCTTGTCGATGGTCGGCACGCTGGGGGTGTGCTTGCCGGTTTCAATCCGGCAGAGCGTTTCCACGCGGATGCCGGCCCGCAACGACAATTCGCGCTGGCTCAATCCCACTGCCACGCGGTCGCGGATGATCTTCCGGGCCAAGCTGGCGCGGGCGTATTCCACTGCCGGGTAATTGCCCTGGGCGTCCGGCGGCGGAATCGGCGGCAGTTCGCCCGCCTTCGCCAAGGCGGTCAAGCGATCGTATTCGTCGCGCGGCAAGACCACGTAAGGTTTGCCTTCCAACAGAATGGTTTGTGCGATCACGGCTCACTCTCCGTAAAACCCGTCCCGGTGTCCAATCTTTTCCACGGTCACGGCGTCCCCGACGACGCGGAATTGAATCCGGTAATCGCCCGTCCGCAGCCGGTAGCGGCCGGCCAGTTCGCCGCGCAACGGCTTTGCCCCGCTCACGTCGGGCCAATGCTCCAGCCGCGCCAGCAAGCGAAGCACTCTCGCGTGCATCGGGTTGCTCAATTGTTCCAATTCGTCCGCTGCCGCCGGGCTCAAGACAACCGTGGCCATGCCGGAAATTATAGCGGAAGTTGACGCGGATGTCAACTCCCTTATAGCACTTGCGGAGGCATGGCGGCGGCGTTATTGCCCGCCGCGAGATAGCGGCGCAGGCCGTTGCCCCGCCGTTTTCCCCTTGCGGCTATCCTTTGCTCGCAAGGGTGTAGGAGAGGCCGAACCCTCGGCATAGGAGCTTGGCGAACCGGAAGGGCAGCCATTCGAGACCCGGCTCCAGCAGACGCTTCCAGCCGATCAGGCCGTGGCCGCACAAGACAACCCGCCGCGGCACGACGAAAAGCGGAGTCGCCACGCAGCGTGAAGCCGGCGCGGCGAAGCAGGCGGCTGACTTCGACGAGCGTGTACTCCTTCAAGTGCAAACCTGCGGCCTCGCTGCGCGGCGGACAGATCGCCGCCGTCACGTCCGCGGGGCGGCAATGCCAGTTGGGCGTGACCGTGACCAACTGCCCGCCAGGCGCCAGCATCGCATGAATCCGTTGCAGCCAGTCGCCGATTTCATCGGGCGGAATATGCTCGAAAACGTCGTTCCAGTAGACCAGGCTCCAGGGGCCGTCGGCCAGCGGGGCTTTGCACTTGAGAAACTCGCCCAAGTGAAGACAGTCCTCATATTCAGGGCCGAGCTGCGCGACGGCCTGTCGGCGCATTGCCGATGCAACTTCGATCCCGGCGATGGGAAAACCGGCTTCGGCGACCGTCTTCAACAGCGTTCCCGCGCCGTAGCCGATCTCGAAAAACCGGGCCGACTGCCCGCGCTGCCGCTGCCGCCGCAAGAGATCGAGGACGAGCGTCCCGTGGCGCGGGACCATGCCCATGTCGAGCGGCCGATCCATGCTCCCTTGAACGCGCGCGAGAATGTGCGTCGCCAAATCATAGGCCTGGCGCGTCACTCGGCGCTCGCTCCGAGGAACCCTTCGGCGCCGCCAGGATCTGCCGGGCAAATTCGCGCTCCTGCCGCCATTGCAAGGCCAGCAATTCATCCCGCGCCAGTCCGTCCAAGGCGCAAGCGGAGCCGTCGGCAAGAAAAACATGATTATCGGCGGGGCGCTGAATGGCCCATAAGCCGGATCCCTCGCCATCCACCGGTCCGATGTCGATTGACTCAGCGATCTGGCGCATGTCGCATATTTTCTGCGGTGCAACGAATGCAACAATTCAACTCTCTTGGTACTTACGTCATCCACGCTGATTGTCAACTGTATCTCCCGTTTGGACGCCGCCGGGCTTGGCAGCCGCGGTTGAGGTGTGAAGGGTGTGAAGGGTGTGAAGGGTGCGAAGGGTGCGAAGGGTGCGAAGGGAAGGGACAAGAAGGGCGTCAGGGCGCGGGTGTTTCAGGTCCGGCGGGCCGTTGTGGACGGCGCATGTTGGCCTCTTGCGATTCCCGCAGTCTTTCCAGTCGCTGCTGTTGCGCCGCTCGCGCGCGACGCTGGGGAGCGGAAAACTTCGCGCCCCGATACTCCGTGCCTTGCAGATGCGCGATGAAGTTCGCGATCATCCCGCCGGTGCGCCGGGCAAGTGCGGTGAGCGATTCGTGTGTCTCCGCGCCAATGTACTTCTGGTCCAAGGCGATCTGCAACTGGGCGCGGACTTCGCCGCACGAACCTTTCGCAATATAGAGAAACTGAACGAACTCCGTTCCGCTGCCGCGTTCGTGCCCTTCGGCAATGTTCGACATCACGGAGACGGCGGCGCGGCGAATTTGATCCGAAAGGCCGTGATCGCGGGCAAAGTCGCCGTCCCGAGTAATTGCGTACACTGCGTTGGTCAGTTCTCTGGATCGCTGGTAGATGTGCAACTCTTCAAACCTTTCCGCCGCGTTGCCCTTCATACCTCACTCCCTTCGCACCCTTCGCACCTTTCACACCTTTCGCACCTTTCACACCCTTTCACACCGTTTCACACCCTTTCACACCCTTTCACACCCTCTTCCGCATCTTGCTCCGCACGGCATCGACCACGTTGGCCGGCAAGAAGCGACTCAACCCCTCGTCGCTAGTCACCGGGGCGATCTGCTTGATCAGCGAACTGGAAACGTGCGCCAACTCCCCGTCGGCGATCATAAACAGCGTCTCCACCTCCGGGGCCATGCGGCGATTGGCCATCATCATCGTCAACTCGGCGGGGATGTCGGTGATCGGACGGACGCCGCGGACCATCACGCAGGCGCCGCACTCGCGGACGAACTCGACGGCCAGCCCGCGAAACGTGCGAATGTCGAGGTTCTTCAAATGGCGGCGTCGCCCCGCGGATCAACGTCCACCCGCTCCTCCGCCTCCAACAAGGGACTGCTTCTCGATGTTCACGCCCACGCCGACGATCAGGCGGTCGAACAAGCGGCTTGCCCGCTCCATGACGTTCAGGTGGCCCAAGGTGATCGGATCGAACGAGCCGGGGTAAACGGCGATGCGGGAAGAGAGCGCGCTCATGGTTTGGGGGCCTCCTGAAGGGCTTCGATCAGCCGATCGACGTCGTCGGCGTTGTTGTAAGCGTGGGGACTGATCCGCAGGCGTCCGGCGCGGCAACTGAGGACGACGCCGCGACTGCGGCAAAAATCGCGGACGGCCTCCGGATCGCGGCCGGGCAACTCGAAGACGACGATCCCGCTGCCGCGTCCCGGCGAGCGGTCGCTGTGAACCGCCGCGCCGATCGACGCCAGCCGGCGGCACGCCAGGTCGGTCGTTTCCAGCACGCGGCGGCTGATTGCGTCCATGCCGAAGCCGGCGAGCAACGCGACGCTGGCGGCCAGGCGCCAGCAGGCCGGGCACATTCGCCGACCCGCCCTCGTAGCGGGCCGCCGTGGACTTCAAGGTCAACTCGATCCGATTGAAATCGCTCTGGTGGACGACGCTGTGCCAGCCGAGGCCGAAGGGCCGCAGCAGGTCGAGGTGCTCGCGGCGGAGGAAGAAGACGCCGGCCCCCTCCGGCCCCAACAGCCACTTGTGGCCGTCGGCGGCAAGGAAATCGACCGGCGTGCTGGCCACGTCCAAGGGAAACACGCCCAGGCCTTGAATCGCGTCGAGAAACAGCAAGGCCCCATGGCGCGTGGACCATCTCGGCGAGCCGATCGAGGTCCTGCCGCCAACCGCTGGAGAAGGCGACCCAACTGACGGCGACGACGCGGGTGCGGCCATCGCAGGCCTCGGCCAGCCGCTCCAGGGGGACGCGGCCGTGGTCGTCGCGCACGCGGCGGATTTCGACGCCGCGATCCGACCATGTGCATCCAAGGATATTGATTCGAGGGAAACTCGTTCGCCGGCAATACGACATTGTCGCCCGGCCGCCAGGGAAAGCCTTCGGACACCAGGCTGATGCCGGAGGTGGTGTTGGGCACCAGAGCGATTTCCTCCGCGTCGGCACCGATCAGATCGGCTGCCAGGCCGCGGAGTTCTTCGATCCGATTCATCCAGCCGCGGTAGTTGGCCGCCGTGCCGTTGGACGCCGCGTCCTCGGACCAGCGGCCAGCGCCTGCTGGGCCGGGCCGCTCAACGGCGCCACAGCCGCATGGTCGAAATACGCCCAGCGGTCGGCCACCGGCATCTGACGGCGGAACTCGTCCCAATCGGCAGAGCCAAGCGGTCGCGAATCGGACAGTGCGGTCACGGTCGAAATCCTTTCTCTGCTGCAGTGGCAGCGACGGCGACGTGTGATTATACTAGATGGAGCGGACAAAACGAAAGGAGTGGCCTCTATGGCAAAAGCCCTGTGCATCGCGGGAATGGTCGTCGCCGCGCTGCAGGTGTTGGTCTTTGGCGTCGATATCTCCGTACACTTTCCCTTCAATGCCCCGTCGTGGTGGATGGACGTTTTTCCGATCGTCTGCGCGTTGATTCTGGGGTATCTCAGTTGGGCGACGTTGCGCGAACAGACGTAAGCGAAATCGCGATCCTGCCCGCGGTCAAGAATTATACGAACCGCGCTGTTTTACGACGGTTGCCGTCGTTTCAGACCGCGTGGAGCGTCAAGAGTTCTCCAATGGGTCCCCCGCGCTCGGAGGGCGTGGGGAATTTGCTCGCCGGCGAGAATTCCGTGCCGGGTAGGGGAGCTTCTGGGGCGTTGTGTTTCACCCCGGGTCTGATACAATAGGGGGTGTGTGTAGCCGGTTCAACTTTCGCTGCCGGCGACCAAGAAATCCGCTTCCACAGCAGTCTCGTTTTTTGCCAGCTTGCACCTGCAATCACCATGGCATCCCAACCGCCCGATCAGCCCGAAGCAGCCCAGCCGCCGGCCGCGCCGCCAAAATGGCCGCCGAGTCCCAATCAAAAGAAACGTCTGCAAAAGTGCTTCGAGCACGCCAGCAAGCAGATGGCTGGGGAGAACTACGACTACGCAACGGTGTTGTTCAGCCAGTGTGTCTTCGGGGACCCGGAGAATCGGGCGTACGTGCAAGGTTTTTGGGAAATCTGCAAAAGAAATACGGGAACAACAAGAAAGGGGCCACCCTGGCCAAGTTCCAGGAGTTGGGCGCGCGGGCGAGCATAAGAAAGGCCGTGGCGCAAAGCCACTGGGAAGACGTTCTCAAGTACGGGCTGGCGGTGTTGAAGATCAATCCCTGGGACGTTGCCGCGCTGACCGCCATGGCCAGCGCCGCCGAGGGGATCGTGGCGCTCTACGGCGGGGCGGAGTTCTCCGAGTGCCAGATGTTGTATCTGAAGACCGCCTTGGAGGCCAATTCGCAGGACGCCGACGTGAACCGCCTCTGCGGGATCGCCTTGGGAAAACGGCGTCAGTTCGACCAGGCCATCGCCTGCTGGCATCGCGTCGAGAAGGCGCGTCCCGACGACGAGGAGCCCAAGCGGGCAATCGCGAGCCTGGCCGTGGAGAAGACGATCACCAGGTTCGACGAGACCGATCCAGCGAAGATCAGCGCGAAGAAGCACGGCGACCCGTCGCAGCCGCAAGTGGAATTGTCGCCCGAGGAACTGTTGCGGCGGCGAATCGCCAAGGATCCCGAGGACATCGCCGCGTACATCGAGTTGTCTCAGGTCCTGCTCGACGCGAACAAATTCAAGGAGGCCGAGGAGATATTGAAGCAGGCGTACGAGGCTTCGAATCACGATGTCGACGTCCGCGAAAAACTGGGCGACGCCCAGGTCCGCCGCTTGAAGTTCAAGTTGGACCAGGCCGAGAAGCAGGCAGGCAAAAACGAGAGCGAGGAGAACAAGGCCGAGGTCAAGCAATACAAGAAGGAATACAACCAGAAGCTTCTCGAGGTCAAGAAGAACCTGGCGGAGCGATACCCCAACAACCTTTCGTACCGCCTCGAACTGGGGCAGCAATATATGATCCTGGGGGATTTCGGCGAGGCGATCAAGGAGCTGCAGGTCGCGCGCAGCGACCCGCGCCGCAAGGGATTCTGTCTCTTGCTTTTGGGCGAGTCCTTCCAGCGGATCAAGCAGAAACGGCTGGCCATGGAGCACTACGAGAGCGCCGTCCAGGAGATTCCGGACCGAGATGCCGACAACAAGAAGAAGGCCCTCTATCGCGCCGGCACGCTGGCCCTGGCCATGGGAGAAGTGCAGAGGGCCGAAAAATACCTGAATGTCGTCGCGAGCATGGATTTTTCCTACCGCGACGTGTCGGCTCTACTGGACAAAATCGCCAAAATGGGCGATGATGGGCAATCGCGCGGCGACGACGGCGCGTAGTTTGCCGCTCCCACCCTGCCAAAGACAACGTAAAACCCCTAATTTAACGAGACTTATGCCGAATATTCAAAGCGCCAGGAAGCGACTGAAACAGAGCCTTGTCCGCCAGGAGCGAAATCGCTCCGTGAAGCGTTCGATCCGCACCGAGTGCCGCAAGGTGCTTACCGCCGTATCGACGGGGAATATCCTGCTGGCCGAGACCGAATTCAAGACGGCGGCGAAGAAGTTGGACCGCGCGGCGGCCCACAAGGTTCTGCATCGCAACGCGGCGGCGCGGACGAAGTCTCGTCTCTCGGCGCGAATCAAGGCGGCGAAGAAGAAGGCCGCCCCGGTAAAATGAACGGCTGCGCGGCGCGTTTTCGACGCGCCCGCTGCGCATGCGGCTCGTTACGAGTCCGTCCAAAACGCCGCCTGCGACTGTGAATATGGACCCACGGTGCGGTCCCGTCCGCGGCGCTTCGCCTCGCGGAGCGAAACGTCGGCTGCCGCGTACAGGGCCTCGGGGGAGGGCAGGGAGCGCGCCCCGCAAGGCGATAGCCGACGCTGGCGGTAAGCGCCGGCAGGACGGTGCGGGAGAACCGCGCCGGCAGGGCCGTCCGCACGCGTTCGACCACCGCCGCGGCCACCTCCTCGTCCGGGGCCCAGAGAAGCAGGCCGAACTCGTCGCCGCCCAACCGGGCGACGAAATCGTCCTGCCGCAGGTTGTCGTAGGCCGCCTGCCCGGTCGCCCGCAACACCTCGTCGCCGATCGTGTGGCCGTGATCGTCGTTGATCCGCTTGAAGTGATCCAGGTCGAGGATGGCCAAGCAGAGTTGGTTTTCGGCCGTCGCCGCCATGGCCAGCCGCTCCTTCAGCGCCGCCTCCCACGCCCGCCGGTTGGCCAGGCCGGTGAGCGGATCGGTCATCGCCTGGGCGGAAAGCTCCTGGTGGATTTGGGCGGCCAGCCGCTCGCGGCGGCGGAGGCGGACGATTTGCACCAGCAGCCGGCAGGCCAGATTCAGTTCCCGCGCGGAGCAATCGGCCGGCAAGCGGACGTCCGCCTGGCCGTCCACCCCGATCCGCACCACGGCCGGATCGCCCGCCCCCCGGCTGCCGATTTCGGCCAGATCGGTGACGATCACGTCGGGGCGCGGCTCCGAGGGCCCGGGCAAACTGCGGCGGACGACGACGCTCGCGCCGGCAACAACCCGCGACCAGCGATCGCCCGCCTCCTTTTCCCGGGCCAGGACCACGACAATTGCCGGCGGAGATGCGTCCATGGGAGCCGATTATAGCAAATCGCCGCCGGGGGAAAGGAGGAAGGCGGAAGGATGAAGGATGAAAAAGGTGAGAACGGCAAGAAGCGCAGGGAAAATTGACGAGCCAAACGCAACAGGGAGGTCGATTTTCCCGGCGTTTCCTCTTTTTTTTGCCCGGCCCGCCATCGCCAAAGGCTTCATGCCTTCTCGCCCGATTCATCCTTCATCCTTCCGCCTTCATCCTTTCCCCCTCCCCCTGCTTTTCATCGGCGGCCATTTTCCCTAGAATCTTCCCAGAACGAGAACCGCCCGCGGCACAAGGAGCGTGGAACATGGTTGCGGAAATGATCGAATTGGCGCCGCCGCCGGCGTGGTGGACGCGGCGGCACCTGCTCGGCCTGGAGGAGCTTACGGCCGAGGAAATCGCCCTCATCCTCGACACGGCCGTCCAAGTTCAAGCAGGCGGTCTCGACGGGGCAGCGGAAGATGCCGCTGCTGGCCAGCAAGGCTTGCGTCAACCTGTTCTTCGAGAATTCGACGCGGACGCGGACCAGTTTCGGCCTGGCCGCCCGGCGGCTGGGGGCCGACACCCTCGACTTCTCCGCCTCGACCAGCAGCCTCTCCAAGGGCGAGACGTTCATCGACACGGCCAAGAACATCGAGGCCATGGGGATCGACGTGATGGTCGTGCGGCACCACACGCCCGGCACCCCCCACCTGTTGGCCCAAAACCTCGCCTGCTCGGTCGTCAACGCCGGCGACGGCGCCCACGAGCATCCCACCCAAGGCCTCTTGGACATCTTGACCATCCGCCAGCGGCTCGGCCGCGTCGCCGGCCTGACTGTGGCCCTGGTCGGCGACATCGCCCACAGCCGCACCGCCCGCTCGAACATCTGGGGACTGAAAAAGCTCGGCGCCCACGTGATCGTCTGCGGCCCGTCGACGCTCGTTTCCCGCCGCTGGGAGGAGTTGGGGGTCGAGTGCTCCTACAGCCTCGACGACGATCCTGCCGCGGGTCGATGTGTTGAACCTGCTGCGGATCCAGTTCGAGCGGCAAACGACGCGGCCGTTCCCCTCGGTCCGCGAATACGCCCACCTTGTACACCATGGATCGGCCGCGATTGAGCAAGACGAAGCCGGAAATCCTGATCCTCGCCCCGGGCCGATCAATCGCGGCGTCGAGGTCAGCCCGGACGTGGCCGACGGCCCGCACTCGGCGATTCTCGAACAGGTCGCCAACGGCGTGGCCGTCCGCATGGCGGTCCTTTGGCTGCTGGCAGGGAGAACCTAAAGCAATGACCGCGATTCTCATCCAAAACGGCCGCGTGATCGATCCCAGCCAAAACATGGACCGCGTGACGAACGTGCTTGATCGCCGACGGCCGCATCGCCGCCTACGACGCCGAATGCGACGGCCGGGCGGAAGTGATCGACGCCGCCGGCCGGATCGTCGCCCCCGGGCTGATCGACATGCACGTCCACCTCCGCGAGCCGGGCTTCGAGGAAGACGAGACGATCGAGACGGGCACGGCGGCCGCGTTGGCCGGCGGCTTCACCTCGATCGCCTGCATCCCCAACACCGATCCGCCCATCGACGCCCAGGCCGCGGTCGAGTTCGTTCGCCACCAGGCGGCCCGCGGCCGGCCATTGCAACGTCTTTGTCGATCGGCTGCGTCAGCCGCGGCCGCGAAGGGAAGGAACTGGCCGAAATCGCCCAATTGGTCAAGGCTGGGGCCGTCGCCTTCAGCGACGACGGCGCCCCGGTCTACGACGCCGAGTTGATGCGCCGCGCCTTCGAGTATTGCCTGATGTTCGACAAGCCGGTGTTGAACCACGCCGAAATCCGCGAGTTGACCCAGGGCGGCGTCATGCACGAGGGGCTGGTGTCGCTGGTCCTTGGGCTTGCCGGGCATCCCCGCCGCCGCCGAAGACGTGATGACCGCCCGCGACATCGCCCTGGCCGAGGCGACCGGCGGGCGGTTGCACGTGATGCACGTTTCCACGGCGAACAGCGTCGATGCCCTGCGGCGGGCGAAGCAGCGCGGCGTGCGCGTCACCGCCGAGGCCGCCCCGCACCACTTCACCCTGACCGACGAGCGGCTGCGGACCTTCGACGCCAATTACAAAATGAGCCCGCCGCTGCGGAGCCAAGAGCACGTCTACGCGATCATCGCCGGCCTGGCCGACGGCACGATCGACGCGATCGCCTGCGACCACGCCCCGCACGCGAAGGAAAAGAAAATGCTCGAACTCGATCAGGCCCCCTTCGGCATTGTCGGCCTGGAGACGTCCTTGGGCCTGGTGATTACGCAACTGATCGAGCCGGGCCATCTCGACTGGCCGACGGCCCTGCGGAAGATGACGATCAACCCGGCGCGGGTGCTCGGCATCGCGAAGGGGACGCTGCAAATCGGCGCCGACGCCGACGTGACGATCATCGATCCGAAGGTCCGTTGGAAGGTCGATCCGGCGAAGTTCTTGTCGAAGAGCGTGAACACGCCGTTTGCCGGTTGGGAGTTGACCGGCCGGGCGGAGACGGTTTTGGTCGGTGGGGAGGTGAAGTATCGGTCGCCCCGGCCGCCGGGAGAGGGGTAAGGAGAGGGCAACAATGAAATTGCGGCAGTTAAGAATCGAGAACTTTCGGTCCTTCAAGGACGAGACAATTCCTGCATCTTGAGATTGTGCGGGTTTGCGGAGTTTGACCCAACCCCCGCCAACGACCTGTGGCGTGACGAAGTGGTTGTGTGGCGGTCCAACGCGACGAATGTTATCCCGGCGGACTTCGGGGATGGCGTCTGGGTGAAAGCAGAAGAAACAGCACGGCAAAACCGTGGATTGGTCGGCATACGCCGCAAGAACAACATGCTCATCGCGGCGACACTTGCGGAACTTGCCTCGCAAGGCAAGAATTCGGGCGTCCTGGCGAGGCTGTGTGACTGTATCATTGCTTTTGCGGAGAAGGAGTCGAAGCGGGCTCGCGGCTAGCATCGGCAGGCCGCCCTTTCGCCCCTCCTCCTCTTGGCGGGTGATTGCATGAACTCCTCCGGGTAGGTAGAATTCGAGTTATGAGCATCGTTGACGAAATCGAGCAAGCGATCCGCAACCTGGGCCCGCAAGACCTTGCCGCGTTTCGGCACTGGTTCGCGGCCTTCGACGCCGAACTCTGGGACCGGCAGTTGGAGCAGGACGCGGCGGCCGGCCGACTCGACTGGCTCGCAAAGGAGGGACTGCGCGACCTGAGCGAGGGGCGCTGCACCGAGCGATGAGGCACTTGGCCACCCCGCGCTTTTGGGCCTGCTACAAGGCTTTGCCCGCCGAAGTGCAGCGGTTGGCGGATCGCTCCTACGCGATTTTGCGAGACGATCCGCGCCATCCATCGCTGCATTTCAAGAGGACGGGCCAGTTCTGGTCGGTGCGCGTGGGGCTGCATTACCGAGCCTTGGCGGTCGGAGGCGGCAGCGATCTCGCCTGGGTCTGGATCGGATCGCACGCGGAGTATGATCGGCTTGTCGAGGGGGCAAAATGAGCCGGTTCGGCCCCCGTGTTACCCCTCTCTCGAAGGGACAGGGAACCTGCCTCCAACCTTGAAAGCCCATGTCCCTCATCATCGACGGCTACAACGTGCTTCATGTGGTCGGCATCATGGGCCGCGGCGTCGGGCCGGGCAGTTTGGAAAGGTCGCGGACGGCGCTGCTGAATTTCTTGGCGGAAACGCTCACCGAAGAGGAACGCGCCCGGACCGCCGTGGTCTTCGACGCCCACGACCCGCCGGCCGGACTGCCGCGAATGATGCAGCATCGCGGGCTGACCGTCCACTTCGCCTCGCGCTATGAAGACGCCGACACGCTGATCGAGGAATTGATCCGGGCCGACTCCGCGCCGCGGCGGTTGACGGTGGTTTCCAGCGACCACCGCATTCAGCGGGCGGCCCATCGCCGCCGCGCCAGGGCGGTCGACAGCGACGTGTGGCACGCCGAGATGCTTCGCCTGTGTCAGGCGCGGCAGGAGTCGACCGAGACCGGCCCGGCGCGTCCGGCAGTGCCGCTGCTGCCTGAGCAGGTTGACGCTTGGCTCCGACAATTCGGCCTGAAAGACAAGGATTCGGAAGAGCCTCGCGGCGAGGAGGACGCCTCCGACGCGATCGATCCCTTTCCACCCGGCTACGCGGACGACATCGAAGAGGAACCGTCCGATTGAATGGATGTTCTGGAGGAACATCAGGGCGAAGGTGAATCTGGCGACTTACGCGGACTGGGCCAAGAAAATCGCCGCCGATTCCGCCCTCACCCTAG
>CAWBRF010000013.1:0-57383 GCA_963791075.1 uncultured Planctomycetia bacterium | reverse complement strand
GAATGGCACTGATATTTGCTTAACGTGTTTTAGCTTCTTGCTTTCGGGCTTGATTACGAGGTTTGGTCATCAGCTTGTAAGGCTTGGGCCTTCGTTTGTGTTGACGTGGTTCGAGGCGGTGGGGTCGGTTGCCGATTTCATGAGAAGCAATTGCCGTGAGCATGTGGTTGTAAAGCGCGACGAGCTGCTCCCGTGGGATGTGGGCAAGCACGGGACGGAACGCCTCCAACGTCCGCATCGTCCGCTTGAAGCTGATCTGACGTGGATTTTTGCCATGCCGGGCCGCCGCCTGCACAATCACCGTTCGGATCAAGTTGTACGCCAACAAATGGGCCCAGATCTCCTTGCGGACCATGTCGGGAGTTTGGCAGCGAAGCACGTCCATATTCATCATTGTCTTCAGGGAACGCAGATTGATTTCCGCATCCCAGCGAAGTCGATACAAATCCGCGATCTCGTCTTGCGGATACCGCTCGGCATCGAGCAGCGTCGTGGCGACGATGATCGTTCGTGTGCGATAGCCTCTGCGGACGATCCGGCGGCGAAACTCGCGGATCAAGAGGGTCTGGGGAATCGCCGCGTAGTCTTGCGGAGACATCCAGTCGGGCATGCGGGCTTGCTCCACTCGACCACGTGATCGCACGGGCCCAGCCGCCTGCCACGGCGAAAATCCACGTTCCGGTGGGCGTGCATCTGGCCCACATAGTCGGCGCCTTGCCTCCGCACCAGGGCGATTTCCATGTAGGAGCAGAGAAAGCAATCTGTCAACAACACGTCGTTCGCCTGAAGCGACGGAATCATATCGCGGAGCATGGCCAGTTCGCTCTGAAACTTGCCCGCCCAGCGGCGAATGCCCAGGTCCAACACCGTCCCCACCGCCAAGGAAAACAGCACCCCAATGCGGGCCAGCGGAAAGCCCACCCCTGCGCTTGGGTGCGGCTCTGGGGAAATGCCTCCTGATTCGCGGGCGTATCGGGCATCGAAACCGTCGAGCCGTCGAACAATTTCACCACCCGGCCGAGCCATCGCCATTCGCTCGGCGCGGCGTGTTCGGCCGCGCGGCCGGTGTGCCTGGTGAGCACGGCCAGCAAGGTTTCGGGAAGGCGTTGTCGCGCCCGCGCATAGGCGCCCGTGTCGGCCGAACACGGCGACATCCCCTGGGCCAACCGCCAAGCGAGAAAGCACTCGACCGTCACGGCCAACGTCGGATTGGCATGCATCACCTGGCTGAGAAACAGCCACAAGACCGTGACTGGGTTGTACAACGAATCGTAGAATCGCACGCCCAGCGACTGCAATGCAGTCACCACCAGTTGAGCCGGCAGGACCTGCGAAAACGGAAGCCCTGTCTGCTGGGCAAACTGGCGGCGGAACCAATCGATCTGTTGCCGAAACGACCATCGGGTATAATCACTCACGGCGGCCTCCTTGCTGCTTGGGGTGTCTGGTTAACACCTTTGTAGCGAGGCAGGCCGTTTTTACTTAGATCACTTCTGCATAACGAGTTACGAAAATATCAGTGCCATTCAGTCCGGACATCCCAATCGCTGCTTTGGAGAATGGCTCCGGCAAGATAGCCTAGCGCAAGCGGATAGACAGGCGTGGAGAGCGTATCCTTGTACAACCGCATGAAGGGAGGGTCAACGATGAGAACTCGTTTCTTTGAGGTTGTCACGGTCCTAGCCTTCACGTGTCACGTCGCGCTCCCACAACCGCCGAACGATGGCGCCGTCGCCGACCCTTCATTGTACCCTGAGGGGAGGGCGATTGTCAACAAAACTGATAACGCCGCAGGATGCAGTGACGGTTTAATGGTTTTCGGTGCGTCAGGTTGCATTTGCCCGGTGCTTGGACCATAAGTCGCTATAGATCAGGCTGGCCAGGGCCGCCATGCGATTGACGCGGCGGGCGCGCCATCGGGCCCACGTCCGCCTCAGGCGGCGGCCGATCATGTTCTTGCATGTCCCCTCCGCCTGCCCGCTGCCAAGCGAGCGGCCCTCGGCCCGTCGGGTCGGATAGTCTAAATGGCCTGCCTGGGATCGCAGGTGGTTTTGCAGCGACACCCGTTCCGCCAAATTGAGAACCTCGCCACTCGGCGCACTGATCCGCATTGGGAAGCTGGGAAACCTGGTCGTAGAGAGCGATTGACGCCCGCCTGGCTCCTCCAAACAGGCCATTGAGCCGACGCGGCTGCATCAGTCGTTCAACGCGACAAACGCCCGTCTTCAGCATCTCGATTCTTCGGTCTTCTGCACAAGCGATCGCCCGGAGAACGGCTTGCGGCAAAGGGCGCCCGTCATGTTCGCCGGGAACTGGGGCGAAGGCTGTTAAAGCGAACTGCAATCGATGGCATGAATGGTTGCGGCCGTCACCGTCATTTCTCCTATCGCTCGGCCTCGGCGGCCGCGCCCGGCGATGACGCCGCGACCAGGCGGTTGAATTCCTCTTCGAGAAGGCTTGCCCATCGGCGAGGATCGCGGCGGCGAGCTTCCAGCAGCGCATGCACCGCCGTGCGCTCGCGAAGGGCCCGATCGTTGGCTAGTCTCAGCAATCCCTGGGCCAGCGCCTCGGGATCGTCGCGATCGACGACACATCCCCAGCCGCTTTCCGCCGCGCTGCGGCTATGGAAGCTGTCGGGGGGACTGAAAACGAGAATCGGCGCGCCGGAGACAAGATAGTCCAGCGTCTTGGTGGCGAAAACGGTTCGCACCTCGTGTTTTAAGCAATTTTTGAAGGAAAGCGGCAGGAAGAGGACGTCCGCCTCGCGAGTCAGCCTTTGCGACTCTTCCCGGCTTACCCAGCTATAAATGATGCGCGAACGGAAAATCCCCTTCGCCTTGCAAGAGGCCACGCTGAGACTGGTCAGGATTCGCACTTCGAAATTGGGAGGAAGCAAATCGACGGCCTTGACAAACTCCCGCACAGCATCCAGATTCATCTCGTCGTTGACGTTGCCCGTATACAGGATTCGCTTGGTCGCCTGCTGGTCGGTCGTTCTCACGGACACGCCTTGCGGAATTTCCGCGTCTGCGGAGACGCAATGGGGGAGCAAGTCGCAAACCCTTGCGTATTTTGCCTGGTAGTGGTCGATCTGCGACTCCGTCATGCAGAAGATCTTGTCCGCCTCGGCAAAGATGACCGGCTCCCATGTCTCCGCCAGGATCCGTCGAAAGCTGTCCGGAAACGTGTTCTCCAACCAGAGATCGTGCATGTGTGCCCAGAAGGGAATCTTCAAGCGGCGGCAGGCGAGAAACGAGGCGGTGAAAAACACTCCGTCGGGCGTGCAGGCGGCGAACACGGCAGCGGGACGAAGTCGCCGGAGATTCCAATAGACGAACCGCCTGATCAGCGAGTAATGGAATCCCTTGAAATGCTCCACGGCGCGCTGGACGATCGCCGGTCTGAACCGCAAATAATGCGTCTTGCAGGGCGGCGTGAACGCCGGATCGACTCGGGCCCCCTGTTCCCAACCGACCACCGCTTCCACCTTGCCGCGATAGGCGCGGAAAAGATTGGCCAAGAGCACGGGACTCCCGATGACCAAGGGGGGAAACCCCATGCAGGTGACGACGAGTTTGTCGTTTGACGCCATTATTTCAGCAATCCCAAAGTCTTCAATTCGGCGTAGGAATCGGCGATGGTCTTCACGTCGGTCTGCGACAACACCCACGCGAGGAGGCTGCCCACGCCCGATTTGAAGTCATATCGCGGCTGCCAGCCCAGTTTCTCTTGGATGCGCGAGATGTCGGCGAAACAATGGCGGATGTCGCCGTCGCGGCATCTGCCGGTGATGGTCGGCGCGACGTTTTTGTTCATCGCGGCGGCGAGCGTCGCGGCGATTTCCTTGACGCTGACGCTTTGCCCGCTGCCCACGTTCAGCGCCAGCCCGTCCGCCCCGTACTGGCCGATCGCCGCGACATAGGCCCGGGCAACGTCCTCGACGTGGACGAAATCCCTTCGCTGCTCACCGTCTTCGAAGATCAGCGGCGATTGGTTCTGCAACAGACGGCTGCTGAAAATCGCCGCCACGCCGGTGTAGGGATTGGAAAGGGCCTGGCGCGCGCCGTACACGTTGAACATGCGGAAGGCGACGACGGGAATGTCGTACGCGCGGCCGAAAGTCAGGCACATCTCCTCCTGATCGCGCTTATTGATCGCGTAGATGGAGTCCGGCTTCAGCGGCTTGTTCTCCGCGGTGGGGATCGGCGTGAGCGGCCGGCCCTCGGCGTCGACGGGCTCCCATTGCCCCCGTTTCAAGAGCGCAAGCGGACGCGAACCGGGGTAGACGACCCGCCCTTGCGCGTCGCGATACGCCCCTTCCCCATAGATCGACATCGACGAGGCGACGATCAACTTCTTGATCTGCTTCCGCAACGGCAGCAATTCTTCGAGAAGGATGGCCGTTCCCATGACGGACACGGAGCAGTAGTGCTCGATCTTGTACATCGACTGTCCGACGCCGACCGCGGCCGCCAGATGAATCACCGCGTCGGCCTCGGCAAGGAGTTTTCGCAGCAACTCGCGGTCGCGGACGTCGCCGACGCAGGCTTCCGCGCCCTCGGGCATGTACGACGGCCAACGCGGATTCTCCCCGTGAATTTGCGGATCGAGATTGTCCAGCGCGACGACGCGATGCCCGTCGGCCAGCAACGCTTCCGAGACATAGGAGCCGATGAATCCGGCGCCTCCGGTAATCAGGATGTTCATCTACGTCCTTCCTTCTTTCGTTGACCGTCCATCGTTTTCAAGCCGTCTCCGCGGGTGGGTCCTCTTGGGGCGAAGCGAAGAACAAGAGCCACCAGCATATCGCGGTAAACGTCGCCCGACCGAGGAGCATCGCCTTGGGAAAAGCGGTCAATGCCTGGGGCAGCATCTTCTCGGCGACGTGGCCCGGCCACAAGAAGTAGACGGCCGCCGCGTAGACGCCCATGCCCAGCGCGATGGCCAAGCCGTAGCTCAGCAGGCGTCGCGTGACGATGAACACGGAATTGACGGGGTTGAAGCTGGTGACGATCGGGCTCAACAGGCTCCAGCGGATGGCCGGCACGGCGGCGATGTACTTGGGCGCGACGAGCCGCGTCACCGGCTCCACGAGCCACCAGGCCGCCAGCGCGATCGCCGCCATCCCGAAGACGGTTGCAAGGGTCGGCTTCATTGCCATCGCGATGAGGTCTCGCGGTCGCTCGTGGCGGCCGAAGTGTTCGGCCATCCGCGGATAAAGGACTTGGCCGAGGGCCTGCGGGATCGCCTCCAGGGCGGTGTTCGCCGTCAAGACCATGGCGTACAGTCCCAGGCCAAGATCGCCGGCGCAAAACCACACGACCGTGTTGTTCAGCGGGACCCACCAGGCGTACAGTTGTCCGACGAGAAAAATCGGGAAGCCGATGACCAGCAAATGTTTTAGTTGGAAGAAATCCCAGCGCGGGGCGACGCGGACCGGACGCCAGTGATGGAGCATCGCCGCGGAGATCGTTCCCGCAATCGCCAGCCGCAGGCAAATGCCGTAAAAGGTCATTCCAAACCAACTCAAAACCACGATCAGCCCCACCAAGAGCAACCCCACGGCGCTCTCCACCACGCCGATGACGGCAAGGCGGGCGAATTCGTGGCCGGTGCGGAAGGTCATATTGAGGTAGTTGACGCTGTAGAAGAGGAGGAAGGCGAGCACCGCGTTGGCCGCCCAACCGGCTGCCCACATGACCCTGCCGTGGGCGAGTTCCCACGCGCCAATCGCCAACAGAACCGCGCCGCTGGCAAGGCCCAGCAACAAGGCCCATGCCTGCGCCGCCGCCGCCAAGTCGCGCACGCGCTGGTGTTCTTGCTTGCCCACGAAATAGGGCAATTCGCGGTTCAACCCGTTGAAGATTCCCAATTGCAGAAACGGCAAGTAGCCCAAAATCTGGCCGATGCTGTTGAACTGG
The DNA here is from genome assembly GCA_963791075.1 of uncultured Planctomycetia bacterium. Taxonomy (GTDB): domain Bacteria; phylum Planctomycetota; class Planctomycetia; order Pirellulales; family Thermoguttaceae; genus CAWBRF01. The sequence goes on along the minus strand of CAWBRF010000013.1, from coordinate 51,462 downwards.
CCCATCACCAGCGGCGGCACCCAGCGCGCCTGAAGGACGCCGCCCACCAGGCGGAGGCCCTGGGAGACGACGTTGCCGCCGGCCAACGTCCCGGCGAGGAAGGCCACCGAACGCCGGCTTCCTCCTCCGGCGGGCGGTTCCGTGCCGGGCGAGTTCAATGGGGTCAAATCCAAGGTGTCTGACATGACAGGAAAGCTATTGGCTCAATTGCGTTTGTCGGCGGAGCCGATCGAAGGGAAGCTGCGCGAGGCTGCGTCCACGAACCGGTCCACATCGGCGCTCGACAGGAGCGGTACGAACTCCCGAATCCTCTTGTCGTCCCATTGCCACCAAGCAAGCTCCAGAAGCTTGGCGACGACGTTCGGGAGAAAAGCGAGAGCGGACGACTCGCGCCGGCGCTCCCGCGACGATCGCGTAGGGCGGCACGTCGCGGGCGACCAAAGAGCGGGCGGCAACGACGCTCCCGTGGCCGATCGTGACGCCGGATAAAATCATCGCCCCCGTCCCGATCCACACGTCCGACCCAATCACAGTGTCGCCTCGGGAACTGGGCATTCCGTCCGCGAAGGCGCCGGGCATTCGCCAGGCGATGCGGAAAGGAAAGGTCGAAACCCAGTCGGTCGGATGAATCCCCCCGGTGATGATTTCCACCTCGGGGGAGATGGAGCAAAAGGACCCGATGACAACTTTGCGCTCGCTGCCGCAGTATTCCCAAATTCTGGGCCGGCCGTAGGTGTGCCGCCCCACGACCACGGTCCCATTTTCCAGGAGCCGCTTCCACTTCGCAAACTGTTCAACGCCTTGCAGCCAATCAACCGTTGCGGCGACGCGGCGGTGGAGCCAACGCTTCAAAAAGCTCATAGCAAACTATGTTCCTGGCAAGGGCCTTTTACTCGGAGATGGGGCCCGGACCGCTGCGCCAACTGTCGCGGTTGAAGCGAGCAGATGCCCGGCAATTCGCGCGGCCGATTCCTCGCTGAAGGCGTCGTAGAACCGCGCCACAAACCGCTCTGCCGCCCGCCGGCGCTCGGCCTGCTCCTGTTCGTCGCGGAACAGCCGCAAAAGGATGCTGCGCAGTTCGTCGGCTGACCGCACACAAGGGCAGCCCGCAAGATCGACGAGGTCTTGGCCATGTCCGAGAGGAGAATCGCCGATGTCCAGTACGACGGTCAATCGCCGCTTCACCAAGGCGTCGCTGCCCAAGCCGCTGGATCGCACGACGACGACGTCCGCGGCGGCGAGCGCCTCGTCCACCGGCCATCCCTTGCTGGAGAGGAATTTCACTTGCGGAAATCGCCCGATCAGTTCGGCGTACGTCTGCGGCGTCTCCACGGGATGCAGCCGCACCACCGCGGAAAACTCCGTCTCGCCCGCAACCGCCGCGCAAAAGGTTTCTGCCAGCTTGTGATGGACATGCTTCAGTACGCTGGTCCCGAACATCACCAGCGGCTTTTGGGGATCGAGGCCAAGCTTGGCGCGGGCTTCGCCGGCGGACAGCGGCAAGTCGCGCGTCAGCCGGGGGCAGCCGCCGAGGATCGTCCGGCCCGGATCCAATCCGACCTCGATGAATTTGTCCCGGTCGATCTGGCCCCAACAAAACACCTTGTCGGCCAACAAGGGATAAAACGAGCGGCATTTTTCGCCCAGCGGGCCGTGAACCAGCGTGTACGTGGGGATGCCCAGCGTCCTTGCGGCGAGTGTCAGCGGCGCGCAAAAACCGTTCCGATCATGTTCCGTCAGAATCGCGGCCGGCTCCGCGCGGGCAAGGAAGTCAACGAATCCTGCGATCTGCTGCGTCACGGCGACGATCGCGTCGGCCAGGCGATGGTAGACGCGCCTGGGAAAGCGTTGCCGCGCCGCGACGGCGCGCACCGTCGGCCGCATGCGCGGCCAGAACTGCCGATAGTCGCGCCGCCATGCGGCCGCGACGTCGTGATGAAGGTCGCCGCGAAGCGGAATCCCGGGAACGCCCGGCGGCAGCAGCGACTCCAGCCCGGGTTCGCCGAGCAAGACCGTGCAGTGGTCTGGGCCCAGGCGACGAATGACCGGAAATATCAACTCACACGTGCGCGTCAACGAGTTGAGCAAAGTCGCCAGCACGCGCCCCCGGCAAGCGCCAACGTCCGTCCTCGGCGCCCCCATCGGGCGGAAGAAATGGAAGCAGCGTCGCGCGCGATTCTTCAACGACTCGCGAAGACTCCAGTCTCCGTGGTCGCAGTACAGGCTCGATCATCGGCAGGACGCCCAGCGCGGAGCCTACGGACACGCCGCGAAAGGGCGGCGAGGAAAGCTCCCGCTCGATGGCCCAAAGGTCTTCGACGGTCAATCTCGGCATGGGAGAGGAATCTGGCGCCGTTTGACGGGCTGTTCCGCGAACGGGGCGACGACGACGGCGGACGCGCCGTCCCTCAACTGGTTCACGAGAGTGCTTCTCCGCCGCGGGCGCGGCAATTCCGATGGTTGTCCCACGTCCAGCCAATCCTCTTCGAGGAAAAACGCCCCCACCGGCTCGCCCCGCGCGAGGCAGTCCGCCAACAGGTCGGGAAGTCCACAAGGCTGGTCGCTGGGCGCTCGTTGGACCACGTCCGGGTCAAGCGCGTAAATGCCGGCGTTCACGGGCCAGCGCACCGCCGGCTTTTCGGCGATCTGCTTCACCCGCCCTTCGGCGACGTCGAGAACGGCGAAAGGGACGCAATGTTCGTACTGGTGAACCGCGACGGTCGCCGCATATCCTCCTTCGTCGTGATAGGCGAGCATCCGTTCCACGTCGATCTGCGTCACCAAGTCGCCGTTGAGCACCAGCAGCGGGCAATCCGGGCGTTCGGGCAAGAGCGACAGCGAGCCGCCGGTGCCCAGCGGTTTGTCCTCCCGCAGATATTCGATCGAGCAGCCCAACGCGGCGCCGTCGCGAAAGTGCGCTTCGATGACGTTGGCCAGGTAGTTGACGGAGAGGAAGATGCGGCGGACGCCGAATCCCACCAGATGAAGGATGATCCGCTCGAGTATCGGCCGGCCGGCGACTTTGACCATCGGCTTGGGAACAACGTCGGTCAGCGGGCGGAGGCGTTGACCGCGTCCGCCGGCCATGATGACGGCCCAATTGGGCCGCGGCAGCGCGCCGATGATCTCCCGCAACAGGTGCAAGCCCACCAGCTTTCCCTCCGCGTTGACGATGGGAATCTGGTTCAACGAGCGCGCCCGCATGAGGTCGAGGACCTCGGAGCGGCCGGTGGCGGGCGCGACGGCGGCAAAGCGGCAGTGCATGCAGCCTTCGACGGGGTCTTCCAGGGACAACCCGGAAAGAACGGCGCGGCGAACGTCGCCGTCGGTCATCACGCCAAGAAGGCGCTGGGAGGCGTTGACAATCAAGGCGATTCCGCACGCGCCCCGCTGGATCGCCTCCATGCCCTGGCGAAGCGACGCGTCATTGCGAAGCGAAATGTCCTTCAGCCTGCCGCTTTCCTCCTTCATTCTTTCTCCCTTCCTTCCGCCGCCAGCCGCCGGATTGCCTCGACGACCCGCTCCAACTGCCGCTGGCTGATTCCGACCGAGCACGGCAGGCTCAGCGCCTGTCGATGGAGTCGGTCGGCCACGGGGCAATTTCGTCGCTCTGCGGCGGCGTGCGCCGGGCTGGCGTGCATTGGCTGCCACAGCGGTCGGGTCTGAATCCGCTCCGCTTCCAGCCGCCGCAAGAGTTCGCGGCTGTCCATGCCGAACCGCGCCGCGTCCACAAGGACGGTGTACAGCCAGCAGGTGCTTTCCGCCCAAGGCGCCTCGGTCATGGTCTGTACGCCGGGCAGCCCGCCGAGCTGCGCGGCGTAGAAGGCGGCGGCGCGCCGCTTGACGGCGATGAACTCGTCCAATTGTTCCATTTGCGCCACGCCCATCGCCGCCAGCACGTTCGTCAGCCGGTAGTTGTAGCCGATTTCGCTGTGGACGTATTCCAGTGGATCGTCCTTGGCCTGCGTGGTGAGATGCTTCGCCCGGTCGGCCCAGGCCTCGTTGTTGGCAACGATCATCCCGCCGCCGCCGGTGGTGAGCAACTTGTTGCCGTTGAAGCTGAAGCAGCCGATGTCGCCAAGGGCGCCGGCCGGCCGGCCTTTGTATCGGGCGCCAATGCACTCGCTGGCGTCCTCGATCACCGGCAAGTCGAATTCCTTGGCCAAGGCGAGGATCGGGTCCATATCGACCGGATGGCCGAGCACATGGACCGGCAAAATGGCGCGGATGCGCCGCCCCGTGGTCGCGTTGCGCAGCGTTCCGCGCGTGCGATCGCACTGCCGCCGGAGGAAATCCTCGACTTGCCGCGGATCCATTTGCCAGTAAATTGGTTCGGCGTCGATGAAGACGGGCCATGCGCCGAGGTCAGCGCACGGCATTGACCGGGGCGATGAAGGTCAGGTCGGAGACCAGCACTTCGTCGTCGGGCTCCACGCCGGCGATGCGCAGCGCCACGTGCAGCGCCGCCGTGCCGTTGACCGTCGCCACCGCCCGCCGGACCCCAACGCGCTCGGCCACCGCCCGCTCGAAGCGGTCCACGTAGGATCCCACCGACGAGACCCAACCGGTGTCCAGGCATTCCTGGACGTATTTCCACTCGTTGCCGCGGATTTCCGGCACGCTCAGCGGGATGAAGCCGTCGTCGGGCATCGCCCCCGGTTCGCGAGACTTGTCCATCACGAGTTCCTGAATTTCGCCTGATCGAAGTCGGAAATCACGCCGTCGCCGACCAACCGCACCACCTCGAGAACGCCGTCCTCGACCGTCCGCGTCGTCTGGAAGCCGAGGACGCGTTGAATCTTCGCGAACGACACGCGATAGTCGCGCGGGTCCTCCTGCTTGTGCACATACTCGATCTTGCCGTCGGGAACGTGCTTGAGGATGATCTCGACGAGTTGCTGCTTCGTGTAGTTCTGCTCGCTCGAGCCAACGTTGAACACCTGGCCGCGGACCTTTTCCGCGGGAGCGCGAAGCACCAGGGCGAAGGCCCGCGCCGCGTCGCGGACGTGCACGTAGGGGCGCCAGAACTGTTCGCCGAAGACCACCAGTTTCTTTTTCGTGCAAAGCTCCATGGTGAATTCGCTGACCGTCAGGTCGAACCGCATTCGCGGCGAAGTGCCGAAGACGGTCGCCAAACGCAACGGCGTGGCGCAAAGCCCGTCGGCCGCGGCCGCGTTGAGAAGGGCCAACTCCACCTTCACCTTGGTCTCGGCGTACAAGGAGACGGGGTGCAGCTCGGCCGTCTCGTTCGAGGCATTGGTCGGGGTCCGGCATTTTGCCGTAGTTGCTGCACGTGGAGGCGAAGAGGAGGCGGGAAACGCCCGCCCGCTTGCATTCCTCCAGAAGGGCGAGCGAGGCGTTGAGGTTCGTGGCGACGGCCAGTTCGCGATTTTTGGCGCAGGCGGGATCGCCGACGATGGCCGCAAGATGGATCACGGCGTCGGCCTCGCGCAGGGCGGCGCGAACGGCGTCGCGATCGCGGACGTCGCCGCGCACGAAGCTGAAGTTCTCGTGCGACCAGAGCGCCAACAGGGAATCGCCGCCGTGCAGCAGCTTGTCGAACGCGCAGACGCGATGCCCCTCGGCAAGCAGCGTCTGCGCCGCGACCGAGCCGACATATCCGGCGCCGCCGGTAATCAAAACTCGCAAATCCGCACCCCCCTTTCTCCCGATGAAGGCATAATCATTCGTCCTGGAGCCTTTTCGCGTCGCAACGTCTTTACGACGTTGCAACAGGGATCGGCGTCAGCGAATCCCTTCGCGGCACGGCTCCGAGTCTCTCTGCGCAATTTGTTTATCATGAAGCGAGGCGAGCAAGGGAAGCAAGGCGTCGAGACGGTCGATTTCGAAGTCGGCCTCTTGTTCGCCGCTTGCTGGCGTCAAACTGTGCAAACCGCCGGGACGGCGGATCCGCACCGTTGCGATGCCGAGCCGCCGGGCGCCGACGAAGTCCTTGGTCGGATTGTCGCCCACGTACGCCATTTCCTCCGGACGGACGGCCAACAGCTTCGCACACTCGATGTATGGCCGCGCGTGCGGCTTCCAGTATTCGCGTCCCCATCGGTCGGAGAACACAACAGCCGCGAAGTATCCGCCGACTGCCAGTGACTCCAGTTTCCGTTGCTGGACTTCCAGCCAGCCGTCGGAAATGACGGCGAGAAGGAGCCGCCGCCGCAACTGTTCGAGCGCGCCGCGGCATTCGGGGAACGGCTGGAGATGCGGCACGTGGCGGCGATAGGCGAGGACCAACTCCTGGACGAAAGATTCCTCGACAGCGTCCAGCCGTTGGGCGAGGACGGGGGTGAAAAGGTCGCCGCGTTGGCCGGCCCGGAAACGGGCGATTAATTCCTCCGCGATGCTCCACCCATAACGCTTCTCCACCACCGCCGACGCCGCGCGAAAACCGCTGCAAACGAAGTCCGCTTCCGGGTAAAGCGTATCGTTGAGGTCGAAGGCGACAGCGCGAATCATCGCAACATTTCCTCCGCGCGGCGCATGATCGCGTCGTCGAATCGCATCATCGTCAAGCCGGCTTGCAGTTGCATCGGTTCGCAGGCCGGATCGCGGTTCAAAGCCAGCAGCACGGTCCATTGCGCCAGCGGCGCCCCAGCAGCCATGCTCAAAGGACAACCGCCGCCGAAGCGGGCGTTGATCTCCGTGATCCAACAGACGTTGTTTCCGACGATGGCTTGCACGTTGATAGGCCCGCAGGCGCCAAGACACTGCGCCAGCCGCATGCACAGCGCTTCCAACAACGGGCGCCGCTCGACCCTGCTCACGATGACTTCGCCCGCGCGCACGCGAATTCGCCGCCGCGGCACGGCGCCCAGCGGTTTGGCGTTCCAGTCGGAGAACACGTTCGACGGTAATCTCCTCGCCGGCGACAAACGGTTGGATCATGGGATCGGGGACGTATCGCCAGAAGAACTCCAACTCCTCGCGGGAGTTGACCTTGAAGACATGGTCGCTGGCGCTTCCGCAGCGGGGTTTGATGAACAGCGGCAGGCCGGCGTCCCGCGCGCGCTCGATGCCGAGCGTCTCGGGCGTGGAAAACCCGTTGGCCGCCAAAAAGCGGAATGTTTCCAGCTTGTCCCGGCAAATGCCGATCGCCTGCGGCGGCGAGATCAGCGCCGTGCTCGCCGTTGGCCATCAGCTTGTCCCGCTCTCGCGCCAACACCGGGAGATCGGGGTCGATCGACGGGACGATCAAGGAGACCCTTTCGCGGGCGAGACGTCCAGCAGTTCGCTCAGGAAACCGTCCTCGACCGAACGGGGCAGGCGATAGCAGGCGTCGGCCAGGTAGAGGCTGGGGGCGAACTCGTTGATGTCGGTGCGACACGATCCGTCCGGCGATTCCCAGGTCTTCAAAGGCGCGGCGAAAGGCGCGCAGCAATTCGATCCGGCGGCCGGAATTGAGCATCAGGATGGTGCATTCAGCAGTCATGGAACGCCTTCATAAGCAGTCGCGAGTCCAAAGGGGCGTCCACGAGAACGCGAAGAATCTTTTCCGCAGCGTGCCCGTCGCCGTACGGGTTGACAAGGTCGGAAAGCTGCGCCGGAAGCGATCGCTTATCGCTTGCCGCAGGCGCTCGGCAATGGCCGGCGCGGCGTTCTCCGCGTGGAGGATGTTTGCGGCGGCGGTGCGTCCGCGCTGTCGGTTGCCGACGTTGACAACGGGAAGTTTGAACGAGGGCGCCTCGACAATTCCACTCGATGAGTTTCCGACCATCGCCCTGGCAATGCGGAGAAGGCTGAGGTAGCCGCGCGTGCCAAGATTGGGAACGACCCACGCGCCCGCCCGCTGGGCGACGAAGCGATCAATGTGCTCAATCACGATGCGCCCGGAGGTGTCGGCGTTGGGATAGGTGAACACGATCGGCAGGTCGAATTCCGCCAGCGCCGCGAGCAGTTCGCGGATATGCTGTTCCGTTTTTTCGTATTCGCGCGTGACCGGATGGAAGGTGACCACCAGCGGCGCGCGATCGATCCGCAAGCCGAACGCGGCGTTGAGTTCCTCGACCGACATCCACTGCATTTCGGCCATATGGTCCAGGCCCAGGGCGCCGGACAGCACGACGCGCCACGGTTCTTCTCCCATGCGCACGATGCGGTCGGCATAGCCCTGCGTTTCGGCGAAATGGAGATGGCTCAGCTTCGTGATGGAATGGCGCAGTCCGTCGTCGATGGCCCCCATGGTGACGCATCCGCCGGCGATTGAGATTATCGGCGCCGCCGTGCCGCCGCAGCACCCGCTGTCGCAGCCGCTGCACGAACTCAAGCAGTTGTTGTAGCAGCCGCAAGAACCCCATCCATAGCCGTAGCAGCAACTCCGCCAGCCGCACGGAGTACACCCAACGGCGCAGGTCGAGCAGCACGGGGTGTAGCAACTATAGCAGGAGGTGTAGCACGGCGAGTAGCAACCGCATCCGCAGCCACCCCATCCGCAACCGTAACCGCATCCCCAGCCACAACCCCGCCATCCGCAGCAGGCGCTCGCCTGGGGGGCAATCGCCGCGAACGCGGTCACCAGGATGGCCGCAACCAGCACATACTTCCAACTGCGTTGAAACATGAGACGCTCCTCCTTCTAGGGATAAATGGGTTAGCCAGACTCCACGTGATAAAGATACCATTGTCGGTGTAGAAATCAAGTAGTCTGGGGGGATTCGGAAAAGTGTGACACTTCCTGGCGAAATTGCCTTACCCCGCACAAATTGCCCAAATGGCAATGTCCGCACAGAAATAGGCTGATTGTGGCAAAACGGGAAATTTTGCACGGATCCGCTGCGCACCCGCTGAGCGGTTGGCTGGATACGGACGCCACGCAGTTGTGGACACTCCTGAAACCTACAAGAAACCAGGGCGCCGGACGCGGATCGCCGAAAACCGTCGCTCGTTGTTGCAAACGCGTTGCTCGGGTGGAAGCGGCGGCGAGAGTGCCCATTCTGCCGCTTTTCTCTCGCCGAGGCGTTGACGTCCGTGGGAGGAAATCGACGTTGAATTTTCTACAGTCCCCCTTCCGTGGGGAAAGATCAGCGTGTCGGCCGATCGACAGCAGGCCCGCCCCCTGAGGCTCGCATGCGGGATGTGATACAATGGCCGAGAGTTCGCTGTGAGTCGCGTGTCGAAACCATCGATGTTCTCTCATCCGCGAGTATCTTCCCATGGGCAGCGCCGCCCGCCGCTTTAAGAAGTTGGTCCTGGCCCTCGTGGTGGTGGTTGTTTGCTTTGGCGTCGGCATGTGGCCGTTGGCGGCATATTTCCGCGGTTATCCGTTCCCAGCCCCGTCGGAGATCTGCGCGGATGGCGATAACGTACCTCGATTCTGACGGCAAGACGGGCGCGACGGAGGTTCGCCTGTTCGATGCCCCCGAGGATTGCTGGGACGACCTGATGAAGTCGCTTTCGCCATCGCGGTTTGACCCGCTCCCATCGAACTGGAGGGTGCTGGGCGCCATCGACATCGAACTCAAGCGGGGCGGCAAGTGTCAGGTCGGATTGTACGATTTGAGCTATCGCCATTCTTCCACCGGCCCGGAAGAAGTCGGCGCCTTTGCGGCCGGGCCGAACTTCGACAATTGCAATTATTACCGCGGCGGATACACATCGAAGCTCAAGGCTGCGGTGAAACGAGCTTATTTGGAGTATCAAAAAAGAGCCAAGCCGCTCAAAGCGGAAGGGCGCCGCGACAATTAACACCGCCTGTTTGCTGCGTCGCTCCGCGACCGGCTGACGCCGGAGAACTGCACAAGGAAGTCTTCACGTTGAACGCGCGGACTTGGGCAAGGCGCTTGCCGTGGTCGATGGCGGCGGCCGCCGTGGGCTTGATCCTTCTGGGGCTGTTGGCAATCGCGCGTTGCAGTCGTTGGGATGGGGCCGATCTCCATCTCCTTCGCCGGCAGGCGGCGTGGTCGCTGTTGGGGCTGGCGGCGATTGCCGCGGTTTCCTGGCCGAATTATCGCCTCCTCTGCCGCTGGAGCTACGCGTTGTTTCTCGCGTCGCTCGGACTGCTGGCCCTGGTCTTTCTCTTTCCGAAGATCAACGGGGCGCAGCGCTGGATCCGCGTTGGCGGCCTCAGTTTGCAGCCTTCCGAGTTTGCCAAGGTCGCTTTTGCGATGGCCTTGGCGAGATACTTGATGCACCGCGAAAACTGTCGGCGGCTCCGCGGACTGTTGCCGCCGCTGGCGCTGGCTTTAGCCCCGGTGTTGCTGATCCTCCGCGAGCCGGACCTGGGCATGGCGATGTTGTTCTTCCCCGTTCTCTTTCTCTGTCTTGTGCGCGGCGAGGGCGCGGTGGCGGGATTTGGCGATCCTCCTGCTGTTGGGCGCGGGGTTGTCGCCGTTGGTCTGGTCGCAAATGAGCGGGAACCAGAGGGCCCGCATCACGGCGATGCTGGAGCATTCCCCCGCTGGGAAAGGCAACCGCGACGAAAGCTACCAATTGCACCAGGCCAAACGGATGCTGGCCATGGGCGGCCTTTGGGGGAGTTTTTGGGCGGGCCAGCCGAGCGAAGATCGGGCCGCCTACCGCCTGGCCGAGGCCCCGACGGACTTCATCTTCTGCGTCGTCAAGGAGCGGTTCGGGCTGCCGGGCGCGGCTCTGACGCTTGCCCTGTACGCGATTTTGGCCTGGCAGGGCCTGGCGATCGCCGCTGCCGCCCGCGAGCCTTTTGGACGCATCCTTGCCGTTGGCCTGACGGCGATGATCTTGATGCAGGCGGTCGTCAACATCGGCATGAACCTCGGCTTGCTGCCGATCACCGGCTTGCCGTTGCCGCTGGTCAGCTATGGCGGATCGTCGTTGGCGGCCCACTGCCTGGCGATCGGGCTTTTGCTGAACATCGGCATGCGCCCCGGCAATGAAGCGACCAACGAGCCGTTCCGCTGGAAGGATGAAGAGAAGGGATTAGGGATTAGGGATTGGGGATTAGGGATTGGGGATTAGGGATTGGAAGAAGCGGAAAAGCCGCGAACTCAACACTGAGAGGAATAAACGACCGCTTTCGCATCTGTGTTCGATCCGTGTCCCTCCGTGGCTGCACGCCCCTTTCCAATCCCTACTCCCTAATCGCCAATCCCTCTTTGCCCGCCAGCACGATGTCCTGATACGACAGCCCGCCGGCGCGGCCGGACCATGCGCCGAAGCGAATCGGCTCCGCGATTGTCATGCCGGCCTCCGCGTACATTCGTCGCAAAACGGCCTCGTCGAAGGCGATCGCCCGCTCGGGAACGTCCCGGTCGATCGTGCGGCACTCGGGCAGCGGGAAGAGGAAGTGCCGGCAACTCCCCGGGCGACTCATCGCCGCCTCGGATTCCGCATTGAGGATGAAATGGGTGAACAGCCCCCGGCCGCCCGGCTTCAAGACGCGGTGGATTTCGGCGAGGTAGCGGCGGACGTCGTCCGGCAGCATGTGGGAAAAGACCGAGGCGGCGAAGGCGAAATCGACGCTTCCGTCCGCGCACGGAAAGCGGTGCTCCGCCGCCCGGCAGGTCCCGCGCGGGTTGTATTCCTTGTTGTAGATGTCCGCGACGTGAAAACTGAATCGCGGGTTCTTCGCGGCGATGTGGTCTGCGCACCAGCGGATTGCCTGCGGCGAAATGTCGAAGCCGACGTAGCGGCCTTCCGGACCGAGAAAGCCGAGCAAGGGAATCGCCATCCGGCCGACGCCGCAGCCGATGTCGAGCACGGACTCGTTGGGCTGCAAGCGGCCGAGGCGGCGGAAATGGGCGTAGAATTCCTCGCCCGGGGCGGAGAAATCGTCGCTCCGGGCGCCGACGAACGCCTGCAGCCAGCGGGGCGGCGTCATCGCGTCGGCGCGTCCGCGGCAGCGGTCGATTGCGTCCATCGCCGCGAAGCGGGCGCGGCGAAATGCGCGAACGAGGAACCGGGGAAGAATTTGGCCCCACGTCTTCCGCGATGCCATGACGACTGCTCCCGCCGCGCTGTCCACAGAAAAGCGCCGATTCTACCAGGAAGCATCGCGGCGATACAGGGCAGTTCGCTTTCTCCCGGGACCGCTACCGCTTGGCCGCGGACAACTGAATGTCGTCGACGGAAAGCTCGCCCACGGCGCTGAAGCAGGCCAACGCGGAGGATGGCCTCGCGGGCGTGCGGCGGCACGTCGATCCGCTTCTTCTCGGTTTCCCAGTTGAACGTTCCCACCCAGGGGCCGAGGATCGCTTGTCCGAGCGGCTCGCGCTTCTCGCTGTAGAAGGTGACGCCGAGCACCGGCACTTCCCCGGGCGTCTGTCCCTGGCGGATGTTCCGGCCGCGAACCTTGAGCGAGATCGTCAACCGGGCCACTTTCCGTCCGTCCACGGCGAATCCCTGCAATGCCTGCGCGGGGCGGCCGGGCTGGTCGTTGCTGAAGAGGACGTAGTTTTTCCCCGAGGGCGCTTCGCCGTCGGAGATCACCTGGAGTTGCCGCTGATAATGCCAGCCGACCGGCCGCGGCGGGTCCCCCTCGACCTGCTCGAAATCGCCGTTTTCCAGCGTCGGGTGCAAGGGGTCGGGCTTCACCTGCCGACGCTGCTCCGCGGCGCCGGTCATCGGCACGAACAGCGTCGGCAATAAAGCCTCGGACACCAGCTTCCCCGCGACCTTTTTGAATAAATAGAGCGTCTGCTGGTATCGCTGTCCGACGGGAATGACCATCCTCCCGCCGTCTTTCAACTCGGCGACCAGTTCGGGCGGGGCCTGCTCCGGCGAGCAGGTGACGATGATCTTGTCGAACGGGGCGTGCTCCGCCCAACCGCGATACCCATCGCCCACCTTCACGTGGACGTTGTCGTAGTGCAGCCGCTGCAACAGTTTTTCCGCCTTTTTCCCCAAGGGCGCGCACGATCTCGATCGTGTAGACCTCGCTCACCAAAGGGCTGAGCACGGCCGCCTGGTAGCCGCTGCCCGTGCCGATCTCCAGCACCTTGTCGCCCGGTTGCGGATCGATCGCCTCGGTCATGTAGGCGACGATGAACGGAGGAGAGATCGTCTGTCCTTCGCCGATGGGCAGGGCCATGTCGTAGTAGGAGTTTTGCCGTTGGGCAGGGGGAACGAATTCGTGCCGCGGGGTCTTCCGCATCGCCTCGATCACGCGTTTGTCTTTGATCCCCGCCCCAGCGACGTCCTCATCGACGAGGCGGTTTCGCTGCTCGCTCCACGTCTGCCGGCTTTGAGCCCGGCCGATGACCGGGGCCAGCAAAATGGCCGCCGCGCAGGCGCAACAAATGTTGCGAAAGAGTTTCTTCGGCTTCATAACGCGTGCTCCTGAGGTCCCAATCATCGCTTACGCCGCGAGAATGCCTCCGGATGCGGCAGGATGTCTCGCTCAAGCCGCGGGCAAGGGACCGGCCGCCACAAGTTTCTTCATGCGCGGGTCAACCTGGAGGTTCATCCCTTCCAGGGTCCGCGCGCCGAGGAGGCAGAGATCGCCTTCCTGGGCAAAAACCACCTCGTCAATGGTAAAGGATTCGCCGATCCGCAGCACCGCGAAGCCGATCGTCCGCGTAATTGTCTTGCCGTTGGCCATCACGAAGACGACATCTTTCTTCTGCGGTTTGACCCGGAGCCGCTTCAACACGGCGGCGGGAATCCAGGTGTGTTCGCTTCCCGTGTTGACCGACAGTCCGCGCACGGTCGCCTTGTGCCTTGGCTCGGCGTGGTCTTCGACCCGGCAATCAACGCGAAATGTCCCCATCGGCGTTCCTCCGCTCTGCGCAATCGGCATGGCCCCTCCCTACGAGTATACCCCGCGGCGCCTGTCTGGCAAACCGAGATTGTGCAATAATCAAGGACATGGCCGGCCAATCGCTGAAGACCCTGATCGTCGACCGCATCTTGCCGCTGGTGCAGACGCCCGGACAGTACATCGGCGGCGAATGGAACTCGGTCCGCAAGGACAAGGGCGGCGTCCGCGGCCGGCTCTGCCTCGCCTTTCCCGACGCCTACGCGATCGGCATGAGTTGCAACGGGCTGCAAGTCCTCTACGACGCCGTCAATCGCCGCGAGGACTGGGCCTGCGAACGAGTCTTCACGCCGCTTTCCGACATGCAGTCGCTCTTGCGGCAAAATAAAATTCCCCTTTGCAGCTTGGAAACCTTCACCCCCTTGGGCGAGTTCGACGTCCTCGGTTTCACGCTGCAATATGAGCTCTGCTCGACGAACGTGCTGGCGATGCTCGACCTGGCGGGACTGCCGCTTGCGGCCGCCGAGCGCGGGCGGGGGCATCCGCTGGTGATCGCCGGCGGCCCGTGCGCGGCCAACCCCGAGCCGATGTCCCGCTTCATCGACCTGTTCGTCGTCGGCGACGGCGAGGAGTCGCTGCCGGAAGTGTGCGACTTGTGGCTGACTTTGAAGCAATCGGGAATTGACCGCCCCGCGGCGCTGGCGGAGATGGCCGCGCGGTTGCCTTACGCCTATGTCCCGCAGTGCTACGCGCCGCAATCCGACGCCCTGGGCCGGCAGGCGTCGGTCGTTCCGTCGCGGCCGGGCGTGCCGCCGAGAATCGAGCCGGCCGTGTTGGACGACCTCGACGCCTTTCCGCTGCCGGCTCGGCCGATCGTGCCGCACGTGGAGTGCGTCCAAGACCGCATCACTTTGGAGATCATCCGTGGCTGTCCCTGGCGATGCCGCTTTTGTCAAAGCACGACCGGCAAGCGCCCTGTGCGGTTTCGCCAGGTCGAAACCATCGTCGCCGCGGCCTTGGAGGCGTATCGCAACACCGGCTACAACGAAGTCTCGTTGCTCGGCCTTTCGACGGGCGATTATCCGCGCATCGAGGAACTGCTGCGGCGGTTGCAGGAAACCTTTCGCCCCTTGGGCGTGAGCGTCTCCCTTCCCAGCCTGCGGGTGAACGAGCAACTCCGCGCGCTGGGCGAATTGTTGAACACCGACCGCCGCGATGGGCTGACGCTGGCCCCCGAGGCCGCCCGCGACGACATGCGCCGGCAGATCGGCAAGGAAATCTCCAACGACGACCTCTACGAAGGCTGCCGCCGGGCGATGGAAAACGGCTTTTCGCGGGTGAAGCTCTACTTCATGTGCGGCCTGCCCGGCGAACGCGAGGCCGACCTCGAAGGGATTCTCGACATGGCCGAAACAATCTCCCGCCTGGGCAAGCAGACCACCGGCCGCTGGGCGACGGTCGTAGCCAACGTCTCGAACTTCGTCCCCAAGGCACAGACGCCCTACCAATGGACCGCGATGCAGCGGCGGGAGTATTTTCATTCCGCCCACAACTTCCTCCGGCGGCGGCGAAGGCCGTCGAGCGTCTCTCTGCGGTTTCACGACATCGAAGCGAGCCTCTTGGAAGGGTTGCTCTGCCGGGGCGACCGCCGCATGGGCGAGGCGATCGAGTTGGCCTATCGCCGCGGCGCCTCCTTCGACGCTTGGAACGAGCGATTTCAACCCCAGCTCTGGCGAGCGGCGATGGCGGACGCGGGCATCGACGTGGAGCAGGTTTTGCACTCGCCTTGGCCCGCGGACGCGACGCTGCCTTGGGATCACATTGGCATTCGCCAGGGCCGGGGCTATCTCGAGCGCGAGCGGGACATGGCCGCCGCGCAAATGCCGACGGGAATCATCGCGTCCCCTCTCCCTCCGGGAGAGGGTTAGGGTGAGGGCGGAACCCGCTTGGAGATACAGCCCTCACCCTAACCCTCTCCCGGAGGGAGAGGGGACCGCGCGCGGCATTCCCCGTCGAGCGAACCAATCGCCGGGAGTTGGCGTATTACCCTGATTGCCGCCCCAGAGACCGCGAGGAAAGGCCGATGCCGGAGCAAGTCACCCTGGCCGAGTTCCAGCAACTGATCCGCCAGATGTACCTCGAGAAGGACATCGCCCGCGGCATCGACGGCACCTTCATGTGGCTG
This sequence comes from uncultured Planctomycetia bacterium, assembly GCA_963791075.1. GTDB lineage: Bacteria > Planctomycetota > Planctomycetia > Pirellulales > Thermoguttaceae > CAWBRF01. Next base: position 35,596 of record CAWBRF010000013.1, on the reverse strand, counting down.
ATGGAGGAGATCGGCGAGTTGGCCACGGCCCTGCGCAACGGCACGCAGGCGGAGCGGACGGCGGAGTTCGCCGACGTTTTGGCCTGGCTGGCCACGATCGCCAACGTGGCGAACGTCGATTTGAACAAAGCGGTGATGGAGAAATACGGTTCCGGCTGTCCCGGTTGCGGCCGCTTCGTCTGCACTTGTCCGGATGCGGAGAAGCCATGAGGCGGGCGATCGGACTGGCATTGGCGGCGGCGATAGTTTTGCCGGCGGTTGCACGCGCGTACATGCACCAGCCGCCGCCAGAGGTTGTCGGCGTTCGCGTTGGCTTCGACGGAAAATACAAGGCGGGCCTGTGGACGCCGGTCGATATTGTCCTGCGCGGGCGATTGGTGGACGCACGGGGCCAGGTCAGCGTGACGGTCCCCGACGGCGACGGAGTGCCAAGCCGTGCGCTCACGCCGCCGGGCGATCTCGTCGCCGCTTCTCCCGGCAAAGAAACAACGGTCCGGCTGTATGTTCGTTTCGGCCGCGTTCGCGGCTGGATGAAAGTGGAATTTCCGGCGGATGGCCGACCTCGCGGCGGAGGAAACGTTCAACGCGTCGGCGGACGGCGGCCTGAAAACATTTCCGCCGGCGATCGAATCGCGGCCCTTGGTCGTGTGCCTGGGCGGCGTGGCGAAGACGGCGGAAGAGGCGGCGGCCCTGGGCGGTTTGGACCCGCAACAGCGGCCGGTCGTGGCCCGGATCGAAAACCTCGAACGGCCTGCCCGACAAGTGGTATGGCTATGAAGGCGTCGATGCCGTGGTGCTTGGCACCGCCAATCCGGAGATTTACAAGCCATTCACCGCGCCCGCAGTTCGACGCCCTGGAACAATGGGTGCGGATGGGCGGACGCTTGGTGTTGTGCGTCGGCCGGAACGCGGAGGAGGTTTTGGGCAAAGGCGGGGTCTTGGCCCGGTTCGCGCCCGGACGCCTGCAAGGCATCGTGCCCTTGCGGCAGACCGGCGGGCTGGAGAGCTATGTCGGCGGCGCGATTGCGGTCCCGCTGGCCGCGGGACAGTCGCTGCGGACGCCGCAGTTGACCGGCGTCGAGGGAATCGTCGAGGCCCGCGAAGCCGATTTGCCCTTGGTGGTTCGACAGGGCCGCGGATTTGGGCAAATCGTGTTCTTGGCCGCCGAATTGGACCAGCCGCCGCTGGACCGCTGGAACGACGCGCCGCTGTTGATGGCGAAGCTCTTGGACTGGCCCACCGAGCCGCGCGGGACAAAGCGAAGAGGCCTCCGGCGGACTCACCTATGGCTATACCGACATGGCCGGCCAATTGCGGAGCGCATTGGACCACTTCGACGGCGTCCAACTAACGCCGTTCTGGGTCGTGGCGGCCCTGGCGGTCGCCTATCTTCTCCTCATCGGGCCGGGCGATTATTTCTTCTTGCGGAAGATCGTCGGCCGGATGACTTGGACATGGCTCACCTTCCCGGCGATCGTGCTGATCGTCGGCGCCGGGGTCTATCTGCTGGCACATCGGCTCAAGGGCGACGAGTTTTGCGTCAACCAGGTCGATCTGATCGACGTGGACGCGGCCTCGGGAGGCGTTCGCGGCACGAGTTGGATGAACGTCTTCAGTCCGCAGACGCGGACGTACGATTTTTCCGTCCGGCCTTGGATTCCGTCGGGCGAGGCGTCTCGCGGCTTGGCGGCGCCGATGGCCTGGCTGGGACTGCCCGGCCGGGGCCTCGGCGGAATGGACCCGCAGACTTCCGACCCGGTCGTTTGGAGCGGGCGATACGACTTTACACCCGGCCTGACGCAAATGCGCGGCTTGCCCATCCCGACCTGGTCAACCCGCAGTCTGACGGCCCGTTGGAGCGAGTCGGCGGCCTCGTCGGGCATCAAGTCCGAACTGACCGAGGAAGAGCAGGCGTTGACGGGAACGATCACGAACAACCTCGGATTCCCCCTCTCGCACTGCGTCCTCGCTTATGACCGCTGGGCCTACGAATTGGAATCGCTTGCGCCGGGCCAGTCGGTCGAACTTGGGACGATGTCGCAGCGGAGCGAGTTGCGGACGCGTTGGACCGGCCGCAGACTGGTGCGCGAACCGAACGACCGCGGCGGGTCGTTCCAGCAGGAGTTCACCGTCTACGATCAGAGCAGCAGCGATCCGCTCTACGTGTTGCAGATGATGATGTTCTTCGAGCTTTCCGGTGGCCGGCGATACACCGGCTTGACCAACGACTATCAGCGGTTCGTCGATTTCAGCGATTTATTGAAGACGGGCCGGGCGGTTTTGGCGGCCCAGGTTCCGGAGGCCGGGCCTGCCGCCGTCGGCGGCGCGGAATTGCGCCGCGACGGCCAGGCCGCCGCCGCGGCCCGCGACCGCCACCCCGTGCTGCTCCGCTTCGTCTTGCCCGTGAAACAGAAAGCCCAGTGACCGTGCGATGATCAAGACACAAGACCTCACCAAAACGTATGGCGACCTGCACGCCGTCAGCAACTTGAACTTGGAGCTGAGCGAGGGCGACCTCTTCGGCTACATCGGCCCCAACGGCTCGGGCAAGACGACGACGATGAAGATGCTGGCGACGCTTTTGCAGCCCACCTGGGGCGAGGCGACCGTCTGCGGCTATTCGATCTACACGCATCCGAAGGAAATCCGCCGCCTGATCGGCTACATGCCCGACTTCTTCGGCGTCTACGACGACATGAAGGTGATGGAGTATCTCGAATTTTTCGCCGCGGCCTATCGCATCAAGGGGCCGGCGCGGCGGAAGACTTGCAACGAGATGCTCGACCTGGTCGATCTCGGCTACAAGCGCGACGCCCTCGTGACCAGCCTCTCTCGCGGCATGACCCAGCGGCTCGGCCTGGCCCGCGTCCTCTTGCACGACCCCAAGGTGCTGCTCCTCGACGAGCCGGCCAGCGGCCTCGATCCGCGGGCGAGAATCGAAATCCGCGGCCTGCTCAAGGAGTTGGGCAAGTTGGGCAAAACGATCATGGTTTCCAGCCACATCCTTCCCGAGTTGGCCGACATCTGCAACAAGGTCGGGATGATCGAGCGCGGGGTGATGTTGGTAAACGCCGAGGTGGCGGAGGTGATGAAGCTGGTCCGTCAGCGGACGCTTTTGCACGTCGGCGTGGTTGGCGAGCCCGGGCCGGCGGCGAAGCTTTTGGAGCGGAGCGAGTTGGTTGAGGGCGTGGAGGTTCGCGACGGCCGGATCTTCGTCACGCTGGCCGAAGGGGTTTTGGATTACAGCAGCCTGCCGACGCTTTTGATCCAAGCCGGGCAGAAATTGACCGTTTTCAAGGAGGATGAGATCAACCTTGAAACGGCGTTTATGGCGCTGACGAAGGGGATCACGGCGTAGGGGGCAAGGGATTCGGGATTGGGGATTGGGGATTGGCTATGCAACGCGTGGGTTCCGTTCATGGTCCCCTCTCCCCTCGGGAGAGGGTTAGGGTGAGGGCGGATCGCCAACGGCCTTGCCTTTTTGCCGCGCGGCCAGCCATCGCTCCAACGACTGTCGGCTCTCGCCGCTGAAGCGGCCGGCCAACAGCCCCTCGACGCCGATGTGTTCGTCAAGATCGGGCCACTGCATCGCGTAGCCGTCGCCAAGGAGCCGGCAATTCTTTCGCTCGGCGGGCGTTGCGTTGAGCAGCCGCGGATACCAGGCCAACGGCGCGGCGATGCGACGGCCGTCGGTCAGTTCCACCGTAAGCTCGTCGTCTGAAACGACAACAGCCTTCGCCAAGGGCTCGGTTTCAAGCACCAAAGTAGTCATGCCACGCCTCCAATAAGCTCGGCTCGTATTTTGCGACAAGGCGAACGATGCGGTTCAATTCATGGCCCGCAAATCCCCGGTTCTTGGCCAACGCAACCGGCTCCAACCAAAACTTGGCGATCCGCCGGTCCTGCTGGACATGGACATGGGGCGGCTCGCCGCGGTCAGAACTGAAGAAGACGAAGCTATACGGACCATCTTTCCGGACGGTTGGCATGGCCTCTCCTCCCGGCTGTTGACCGTTGTCCTTTCGGTTCTCCTCATTCTAACGCCGGGCAGCGTCCGAGTCGAGCGGTGAACCGACGATCGGCGGTTGAGCCTTGCGAACCCGCGCTAAAGCACGGGCCTATGACCGCCTGCGGCGGACAAGGGCCGTAAACGGACCTACAAAACACGACTTGCACCGTGGATGGCCATTCATCCCGGCCGGCCCGGAAGCTGGACCTTCCACGCCAAGCCGATTTTTTCCATCAGGCGGATGGTCATGTACGTCGCGTCGATTTCCCACCAGCGATGGCCGTGCCGGGCGCTGCCGGGAAAGGCGTGATGGTTGTTGTGCCAGCCCTCGCCCCAAGCCAACAGTCCGACCCACCAGAGATTCCGGCTGTTGTCGGCGATCTCGTAATTGCGATAGCCCCAGATGTGCGAGGCCGAGTTGACCGCCCAAGTGACGTGCAAAACCCACACCAGCCGCAGAAACATGCCGTAGACCAACAGCGACAGGCCGGTCCGCAGGTCCCAGCCCCACCAGCCCGCGGCGAACAACGCCGCGCCCAGGGCCAAGTGCCAGAGGATGAAAGTCGCGTCGAGAAAACGCATGTAGGGGTCCTTCATCAGGTCCGCGGCGTAGCGATGGATCATCGCGGCGTACTGCGGCTGGCGCGGCCGGGGAAAGAGCCAGAGCATGTGGCTCCACCAGCGGCCGTCGCGCGGCGAATGCGGGTCGCCCGGCCGATCGCTGAGTTGATGATGTCGGCGATGAACGGCCACCCAAGTCAACGGCGGCCCTTCGCCCGCCAAGAGGCCCAACGTTGCCAGGAAACGGTGCATGAAGGGATACGTCTGAAAGCTTCCGTGGGTCAGCAGTCGATGGTAGCCGAGGCAAACGCCCAGTCCGCCGGAAATCCAGGCCAACAATACGAACAGCAGCGCGCCTTTCCAGGTAAACACCAGCGGGGCCGCCAGGGCGCCGAATGTATCACGGCGATCCAGAGAAGCGTGGGCCAGTCGAGTCCATGCCGCCATCGTGCGGCGGGCGCGGCGTCGATGTAATCGGCCGCAGGGGCCCTTGCCGCAACGGCGATTGCCGCCGGCGAGGGTTCAAGGAGCGTCGTCGCTTGACGCTCTTCATCCACAATGCGCATAACCGAGTTGCCTTTCCAAAGGGGCTTCGCGCGAGCGTCCGGCGGCAATCGGCCGCCAAACGCGCCCGGCGACGCACAATCGAGTCGCCGTGCTTGACGTTGGAATTGTGGGCCCACGGGCAGACGCGGGGCACACTCGGGAAGGGAATCAGAGTCCCCCTTGAAAGCATCAGATCACGTTTTTGCGCTCGCCCGGCGGGCGAGGAAGGCCGCAATTGCCCGGGAAAACAGCGTTTTTCGCGGGTTGCGGCGGGATGTAATAGTTGGGTAATAGTTGCCCTTGCGCCCTTTGCCGCCGGATGACGCGGCGTCCGAAAGGTAGATTCGGAGGCTAACCGCTGGCGCGTCAAACGCCCGTGTCTTCCTTTTCGGGCTTCAGTTGCACACCGCGGTAATAGTATGGGTATTCAACATCGTCACTCGCCGGGAACGAAATAACGAGCATGCCCATGTGGTACAGTCCGATCTTCACGCCGTCGTTCCTGCTAGAAAGGCCGTATTCCTCAACCAACTGCCCCCTGACCCTCTCGACATGAGCCTGATACTCGGTGCTTTCGGCGGGGTCGCGTTGCGAGATCAAAGCCCAGGTTGCAGCATCGACGGTCGCCCGGACGGCATTCTGGAGCGCTCTGCGGTAGCTGCTGCTCTCGTCGGGTTGCCACTCCTTGATGGGTTTTAGCCACCGCACAAAAACGCGGTGTCCGTCGGTTCGGATCCGGTATGGTTGTTTCCTGAATAGTCGCATAAGCTTCTCGGCGGCGCTAAAGAAGGCATTAAGCTCTGCCACCGGTTGCCGCCGCCACCTTGTCCCGCGGTTTCGCTGAAAATTGCACCTTCCCCTGCCCTACTCTCCCCGCAAGATCGCGCTGATATCTCGCATTTGCGCCGGCCGCCAACGAGTTCAATTGGCCGTCGAAGCGCCGTCGAGGACTTCCATGCGCGTGATGTGAACCAGGGCGCAAAAGACGATCCGCTCCACCGGCCCATCGGGTCCGCGGGGCCCAGGAACCGCCACAAAAACCGTCGAACGCGAGACGATGGCATTCTCCGGATGGCGTACCTCGAATTCCTGTCCGTCCGACATCGAAATCTTGAAGGGCTGGAATGGCTGGGCGCGAAGAAACTTGAGGACGTCGTCCGGTCTCATGCAAAAACTTCCTGGAAACAACAGCGCCACGCGGCGGGCACACAGCCCCGAACGGTTAGAATCGGCGATTCACGATGAACCGGCCTTTATTCAATTCTATCACCCCCCAACACGTCGTCAACGTCCAGTCGTTGCCGCCTCCCCTGCCCTACTCTCCCCGCAAGATCGCGTTCATGTTCCGCTTATACGCCTCGACGCCCGGCTGACCGTAGGGGTTGATGCCGGACAGCCGTCCTTCGACGACCGTCGCGATCATGAGCATCTGCAACAACTGTCCCAACGACGCCTCGTCGAGCCTCGGCAGGCGAATGTCGGCGGTGGGCCGGTGATCCTCGGCGTAGGCCTTGTTCGTGCCGGCCAGCGCGGCGCTCAAAATGTCCGGCAGGGTCTTGCCCGCCAGATCGTTCAGCTTGTCCTGGTTCAGCGAAGATTTTTCGATCCGCAGCGGCGGGCGCTCCGGCTGCTGAACCACGAGGTTGGTGATGAGTTTGTCGCGGCGGCCTTCCTGGTGCTGCTGACCGCGGGAGTGGAGGTCGCGGGTGTTGACGACCGTCAGCGGCGTAGCGCCCTGGGCGTTCTTGCCGAGGCTCTCGGCGAGGAGTTGATCGTACCACAGGCCGACGGCTTCGAGCCGTTTGCCCCATGTGGAAAGCACGCGGATGGTCGCCCCGCGGCGGATCTCCATCAATTGGCAGACGCCGGCGTAGTCCAGGGGCGGGTTCTCTCGCGGCGGGGCGGCGCGGAAGCGTTCGTTCATCGCCGCCGCGCCCGCGAGCAGCTTTTCGACGTCCAGTCCCAGCACCGCCGCGGGCAGGAGCCCCACGGGGCTGAACACGGAAAAACGTCCGCCGACGCCGTCGAAGACGGGAAACACGTCCGCGTCCGCGCAGCCGAGGGCTTCGGCCAGGTCGCGCAAACGCCCGCTCTCGCCGGTCACCGGCACGATGCGCCGCCGCAGCTTTTCCTGATTGCCGCCGGTCGATTTCCGCAAGGCATCAAGGAAGATGCGGAAAGCGGCGGCCGTTTCCAGCGTGCCCCCGCTTTTGCTGATGACGATGATCGCCCAGTTGTCGTCGCCTGCGAGCAGGTCGAGCAGTCCGCAGACGCTGTCGTTGTCGACGTTGTTGCCCTCGAAGTACATCCGCGGCCGGCCCTTCCGCGCCGCCCGCGACAACTCGTTGTGATAGGGGTGGCAGCAGGCCTCGAACATCGCCCGGGCGCCCATGTACGAGCCGCCGATCCCCAACACGACGACGCGATCGACTTCCGCCGCCAAGCGGTTGCCGACGGCAAGGATGCGGTCCAACAGCGGCCGATCCTCGTCCAACAGCCGGTCGGGCAAATCGAAGAAGGCCGCGTCCAACGGCTGCTTGTCTTCCGGCACGGGACCGCCCTTCTCGAACAGCACGAGGTTGTCGAACACCTCCTGCCGCGCGGCCAACAGCCGCGGCGTCAACCATCGCAGGTCGCTTTCGTCCAGCGCCGTCTGGCGAACGATCGCCGGGACGCCGCTGGGAATCATCAACGCCGAGTAATCGTACTGGATCGGTGCAATCGACTCGTATTTCATGACAGCGCTTCCACGCGGGGTTGCGACGAAGGGATCGGACAACGGGACCGCCGCTATTTTACCGCACCATCCTGGGAAAAAAAGTATCGCGCGGCATTTCTTCTTTCCCTTCCCCCCTTCCGGCGATTCGGGACACGGCCCCTTGTTCTCGCCGCGGTTTCTGCTATGAAAGGGGAAAACCACGGGCCGGAACTCGAGCGATAGAGGAGCCCCACAATGGAAATTCAAAAATTAGTCCGCGAACTGGCAATTAAAAACAACTCGAAGATCGTCATGCTCGTGGCCGACGGGCTGGGCGGATTGCCCATCGAGCCCGGCGGACCGACCGAGTTGGAAGCCGCGAAGACCCCGAACCTCGACGCCCTGGCCCGCCGCGGCGTTTTGGGCAGCATGTTGCCGATCGCCCTGGGCATCACCCCCGGCAGCGGACCGGGACACCTGGGCCTGTTCGGCTACGATCCGGTGAAGTGTCTGATCGGCCGCGGGGCGTTGGAGGCGACCGGCGTCGGCTTCAAGTTGGGCCCGAAGGACGTCGCCGCCCGCTGCAACTTCTGCACCCTCGACGCCGCCGGCAACATCACCGACCGCCGCGCCGGGCGGATCGTCAGCGAGGAGAGCGCACCGCTGGCCATTCGCCTCCGCCAGGTGAAGATTCCCGGCGTCGAAGTCTTCGTCGAGCCGGTCAAGGAGCATCGCTTCGTGGTCATTTTTCGCGGCGAGGGGCTCGGCGGCAACGTGGCCGACACCGATCCGCAGAAGACCGGCGTGCCGCCGCTGCACCCGGTGGCCCACGACAAAGCGAGCCAATGGACCGCCGAGGTCGCGAAGCAATTCGTCGCCCAGGCCGGCGAACTCCTGGCCGCCGAGGCGAAGGCGAACGGACTGACGATGCGCGGCTTTTCCGCCGCGCCGCACTTGCCCAGTTATGAGGAGGTCTACGGCCTGAAGGCGGCCGCGATCGCCGTTTATCCGATGTACAAAGGGCTGGCCCAATTGGTCGGCATGGAGGTGATCGGCAAGCCGGCGACGCTCGCCGAAGAGATCGGCGTGCTGGAAAAAGCGTGGAACGACTACGACTTTTTCTTCGTCCACTTCAAATACACCGACAGCCGCGGCGAGGACGGGAATTTCTCCGAAAAGGTGAAGATGATCGAGCAATTCGACGCCGTCGTGCCGCGGGTGGTCGCGCTGCGGCCGACGGTGTTGATCGTCACCGGCGACCACAGCACGCCGGCCGCATTGAAGAGCCACAGTTGGCATCCCGTGCCGACGCTCCTGGCCGCCGACACTTGTCGGCCCGACGGGTGCAAGTCGTTCGGCGAGATGGAGTGCTTGCGCGGCGGCCTGGGGCAATTTCCGGCGGTTTATCTAATGCCGCTTGCCCTGGCGCACGCGGAGCGATTGGGGAAATTTGGGGCATGAGGAGAGACGGCCTTGCGTCTTGGGCCTTAGGTCTTTGCGGATCGGGGATTGGGCCGAAGACCGAAGACCCAAGACCTAATCCCTCAGCAGCCGCGCGCCGAGCCAATCGGCGCGATCCAACTGATCGCCGCGCTCGCCGTAATCGACAATCAAGTCGAGCCGCTTGCCGCCGGCGATGTCGATCGAGACGGGCAGCGGCGGATCGCCGCCGCGGACCGGGCCGCTCGCCCAGCGCTGCCGGCCGTCAACCAAAATGCGAAACTCGACGCTCCCGCGCCCGCCGGTCGAATCGTCGATCCCCACGTCCGCCTGAAAGCGGCGATGCGCCGGATCGAGGGCGTAACTGAGCCGGGCGGCGCTGTGTACGCCCAATCCCTTCAAGCAGAGCCGCCCGCCGCACCGCAGCAGCCCGCCGGTCGCGTTGCGGTCTTCGTGATAGGGCCAAGCGAGGTCGAGATAGGGCGTGTGGCGACATTCCCGCGGCTTGAGGTCGGAGAGATAGACGGCCCGGCCGCCGAGCGGCTGTAGGGCGACCAATGCGTTGGCCGGCGTTTTCCACGTCTGTCCGGCCAGCGCGGTGATTTCCGCCGCGTTGCCCGCGATGCGCAGCGTCTTGGCCAGCACCCGCCCGCCGTCGCTCAGGCCGACCCACGCGCGAAAGCCTTGTTGCGGATGCGATTGCCGCAGCGCCGGATTGAAGATCATCGCCACGACGCGACTGGAAACAATATCGACCCGTCCCACGTCCGTCTTGATCCGCACGACGCCCTTGTCCAGCCCCTCGATCAGTCCGGCCAACTCGTCGTCGTTGTCGAGGATCAGGCGATCGGAATCGCCTTCGGCGCGGGCGATGCGGTCCAAGAGGCGGTCTCGCTTGTCGCGGTCGGCCGGCCCATGGAGGACAACCCCGGCCAGAAAATCGAGCGGGAGTTTCAACGCGCCAAACAGATCGGACTCGGCGGCGAGGTTTTCCTTGTCGATGCCGGCGACGTCGGCGACCAGGAGCCCTCCGTCGGCGAGGACGACGAGAGGCCCGTGGGAAGGATCTCCAAAACGGCCCCACCACGCCACTTCGGCCGCCGGCATGGACCGTTGCGTTCCGCCGACGGCGAAGGCGAGTCGCCACTGGTCGTCGGCGGCGGTCAACGATGCGGTTATTGGCGGACCATCGATCGGGACAAGCGTGGGGCCGTCCGCGCGCACCGCCTTTGTGAACGAGAAGAAGCACAGGAAAAAACAGCAGGCCGCGATGCATAACGTCTGCCGCAAACAAAAACTCACGCAAAGGCGCAGAGGCGCAAAGAAGGCGACCAAGAAGAGAAGCGTTCGGATCGCAGTTCTGTCTTTCTTATTCTTTGCGCTTGCGCCTTTGCGTGAAACTCATTTTCCGGCGCCCTCTTTCCTTACCGCTGAAAAATCGGCAACTGGTTTTCCGGCATTTGCAGGACCATGGCGCACATGGCCGTCGCGTATTCCGAACCGAAGGCCGACGGCCACGATCCATCGGGCTGCTGCCGGGCGCCCAACTCGTCGCGAATCGCCGGATACCAGTGGGCCCAGCGGTCGCCGCCGGCGTGCCACATCGCCTGCACGGCATAGTAGTGGCCGTATTCGTAGTACGTTTCTCCCGTGCGCCGCGCGTCGGCGGCGGAGGGAAGAAACTGCATCAAGTAGTCCAGGCCCTTGGCGACCTCGGGGCCGCGATAATTGCCGGCGCTGTTCAGCCCGACCACGGCCGCGGCGGACCGCGGAAACGCGCTCTCGCCGCCGGCGACGCGTTGATACATGAAGCCGCCATCGGCGTTCTGGCAGCCCTTGACGTAATCGACGGCGCGGTCGATCGTTCGGTTGGGCACGAAAATGCCGGCATTGTGCGCCGCCCGCAAGGCCATCAGCTGCGCACACGGTGACGGAGATGTCGGCGTCGGCCCGGCGCGGCTCATCGCGCCAACCGCCCTCGTCGTTCTGACAGTTGACGATCAACTTGACGGCCTTGGCCAGCGTCTCCCGCAGTTCGCCGCGCGGCGACATGCCATAGCACTCCGCCAAAAACATCGTCGCGAAACCATGACCGTACATTGGGCGGTTGTCCACGGCGGCGATCTCACAAATAAACCCGCTCGGCTGGGCGTTGGCCAGCACGTAATCGACGGCGCACGGACCTGTTTGCCGTAAGCGCCGCGGCCGGGCGTGCTGCCGCCGGCCATCATTGCCATCGCCGTGAGCGAACAAACGCCCACGTTGGCGCGGTAGGCCCCGGCGCCGAACGTGCCGTCGTCGTTCTGCCGCGAGGCCAACCAACGCAGCCCCTTGTCGATCGAGCGCGCGGCGGCTGGCGTGATCCAGTGCGCGCCGTCCTTTTCCGGACTTCCTTGCTCCGCGGATTTACAATTCCTTCCCGCGAGAACGACCACGACAATTACTAGTGCGCAGGTTCGCTTCATGCCTTCCGTCTCTCCAATCCCTAATCCCCAATCCCTTCTCTCCCCCCTCCGCCAGCCGCCGGTAGTATTCTTCGATCATTTCCCGATATTTCGGCAGGAATTCCTCCGCCGGGGCTTGCAGCGCCTGCTCCCGCACCCGCGTGGGAAGATCGCCCCAGCCCGGCAGCCGCTCGAACATCGTCTGGAATTGCCGCGTGTCGGGCCGCGCTGCACGGCTTTCTCTCCCGGAGAATTGGTTCCCGGCGACAACTCCTTGCCGGGGTTCGGCGGGCTGGACGACGGGTTTCGTTCCTTCGACTCCCCCGGCTGTCGCGTCGAGGCTTGCTGCGAGCTGCTCTGGGCCTCGCTGCTGGCTCGGGCGGCGGCGATTTGGTCGAGGAGCCATTTCAAGCGTGCGACAACCTCCTGTTCGCTTCGCTGCACGGCGGCGTCGCTTTCGCGGAGGTCCAACATCGCCGCAGCGCGGCCCATGCCGTCGCCGACCGCCGACACCGCCGCGGCAAGGACCTCAACGCCGGCCAATTGCTCGGCCAAGCGGCGCGCAGCGGCTTGCAGCGTCCGCTGCTCCCGGGCGGCGTCGAGGAGATTGGCCGCCTCGGCGCGGCTCAGTCGCCCCTCGGGTTGCCGCGTCTGATCGATCCGTTGCGTTTCCTCCAGAATCTTCTGCTCGTGGCGGCGGAGGCGCGCCAGGGCGTTCTCCAGGCCGGCCAATTGTTGGCCGCTCAGTCCGCGCTGGCCCGGCGCATGTTCGCGCATCGCGCGGCCGAAGGCCAAGACATCGAGCACCCGCCGCAGGGCGTCGGCAATCTGCTTTTGCCGGCCGGTCGCCTGGCCGATCCGGTTCCCTTGGAGTTCTTCGCCGGCGGCCCGCATCTGACCGGTCGTCGCCAGTCGGCGCGATTCCTCAACGGCGTCGGCAATCGTGTCCGCGGCGGAAGAATCTTCTTGCCGCGAGCGCCGCGCGGCGGCCTCTCCGTCCTGCTCCAACCGATCCAGTCGGCGGGCCAGGTCGAGTTGCCGCTCAGCGAGCGAGATCAAGTCGGCCAACTCCGCCGGCTCTAGGTCCTTGAGGTCCTTGGCCAGTGTGCGGCGTGCGCTGTCGGCCGTCTGCCGCGTCAACTCCTCTTGGTCGCGGAGCAATTGCTCGAGGTCGCGGCGGAAGCGGCGGCCGCCGTCCCACTGGCTCAACCGGCCGAGCATGGCCTCCAGGGCGGCGATGACCCGATCCTGCCGCCCGCCGGCGCCCTGGAGCGGCGCCGTGGCGTCCGCCGCGGCCTCGGCCGACTTGATCGCGGCGGTCAGATCGCGACTGATCGCCGGGAGTTCATCGCGGCCAAGACGGCGAAGTTGGCTGAGCAGTTCGTTCATGCGAAGGCGAAGTTCCGGACTGTCGAGCCGGTTGTTTTCCAGGTCGGCCAACAACGCGAGAATGTGCGTCGGAAGGCCGTCGCCGCGGCTGCTCAGACCGCGGTTGACCTCGCGCTGGGCAAGCTCGGCGGCCTGGAGGCGGTCGAGATCGACCTGTTTCAGCCGCTCGAATCGCTTCAGGCAAGCCTCGGCCGTCGCCACATGCGTCCGCGCATCGCGCTCGAGCGCCAGCAGCCGGGTCAACTCGGCGAGAATCAGTTCTTGTCGGGACGCAACGCGCTGCTGAAGTTCCTCCGGCGTAAGGATGAGCAACTGCCGCGGCTCGCTCTTGCCAGTTTGCAACAAGGAATCGCGGGCAACGACGAAGAAATCGACACGGCTCCCGGGCGGCAATTCCAGCGAGGAAATGTCCCAGCGATAGTCGATTGTCCGCATATCCGGCGGCCGGACGTCCGCCGACAGCCCGCCGACCGGTTGCCGAGCCACGCGCGCGGGACCGTCGTAAAGCGTCGTTTCGCCCGGCGGTTGGTTGAGCCGATCGGAGCGGACGAAGACCAAGGCAACCCGCCGCAGCGCGAGATCGTCCTTGGCCGCGATCCGCAGCGGCAACACGGCGCGGGACGACAACGACACGTTTGCCGTCGGCCGCTCGATGGAGACCGTGGGAGGCGCGTCGGGCACGGCGCGGATTTCCCAGCGGTCGTCGTCGCCGCCGTCAATCCCTTGCCGATCGACCAGCTTGAACCAATACGCCCCTGACTTTTCAATCCGCAAGGGCGAGTCGCCGTCGCCGCCGGCGATGAAGGACACGCCGTCGGGGCTGACGCGGGCGGGCGTTTGGCGGCCGTCCTCAAAGCAGACGGCGGCCGAGCGGAGCGGCTTGTTCGCCCGGCCGACGATCCGCACGCGCGTTCCGATCAGGGCGCGGATGTTCCGCTCGGCTGTTCTCCTCCGGCCAACCCGTGTAAGACGGCGGAAACAAGGCAATCGTCAACGATTCGACCCGGGGCGGCTCGACCACCTCGACTTCGATCGGCCGCATCGAATGGTCGTCGCCCCCTTCGATCCAATAGGAGAAGGGACCAGTGACGTTTTCGCGCCGCGCGAGCAGGGCCCCGCCGCGCCATTGCATCCGCTCGCACTCGTCAATGCCGGCGCTGCCAGGGACGGAAAAGTGGTAGTGGATGCGGACTTCGGCGGGCAACGGCGCGCCGCGGGCGTCGATGGCCTCGACCGCGAACGTCCGCCCCTTCGCCACGCAATCGACGCGCTCGCGCAGGCGCAAGGCGCGTCGTTTGCGGCCAGGCGGCGGCGCCGAGCGGATTGGCCAGGCGGGCCAGGGCGATTCGGCAGGCCGATGGGTCGATCGCGACGAGGATCGCGGCGACCAGGCCGACGCCCGCGGCGAGCAAAACCGCGCGAATCGCCGGACCCCGGACCAGTGCCGCGTTGAAGTCGAGCGTTTCGCTCTCCGCCGCGGCCTGGGCGATGACCGCGCGTCGCAAGGCGGGCGACCCGGCGGACGCGTCGTCGCCGCGCTGGCCGAGGAATTCCACGGCGCTTTGCAGCCGGTCGCTCAGTTGAGGAAACCGCCGCTCCAGCCGGGCGGCGACGTCGAGGTCGCTCAATCGCCAGCGCAACGCGGGCGCCAGCCGGCGATAACACGTCCAGGCGAAGGCGGCGAGCAGGCCAAGGGATGAAATAATGCGGACGCCGCGGTCCTGAAAGCGGATGAGGTAGTCGGCCCATCCCAGCAGCACGGCGGCCGCCATCACGGCCGCCACAACGACGCCGAGGCCCTGGAGCGTCGCCAGCCGGCTTGCGCGAAGCCGCAGCGAGGCGATTCGTCGTGCCAGGGGATGGGACGGCTCTCGCTTCACGCCATCCCTCCCCGTTTTCGCATGATCCATTCGCCGATCAACAAGCCGAAGAGCAACAGCAACGTCAGGGGCGAGTTCCACAGCGGCAGCGGCGGCAAGGTCTCGATTGTCGCGGGGCGGCCCGGCGGCAAGTCGACCAACAGGCGATCGGCGTCGGCGAAAGTGTAGAAGCGGCCCTTGGTTTCCTCGGCGGCCTGCCGCATCTCCGCGGCGTCCATGGCCAGGCGGGCGAACTCGCCCGGCGGCGGAGAGACGCTGAAATCGACTGCTGCCGCCCGCCCCTCGAGCGCCGGCGAGGCGATCCAGGCGTGATAGCTCCCCGCCGGCGCCTTCTGGAAAACGCCCGTGAATGTCCCGCGGCCCGCGTCGCTGCGGTGAAGCTGCAAGCGATGCGTCTTCCGCCCTGGACGCTCCAGCACGACGGCCACGCCGTTGTCGTCGTCGGGCGCCACGCGCTCATCGGCGAACTCCGCGCAGCCGCACGGAATCGCCGGGCCGATACTCGCGCCGGTCCGTGGAAAGCTCCGCCGATCGCCGCCCGTCGGAAAGTTTTCCGCGGCAAGCCAGCGAATCGTCTGAATCCAGTAGCGGGCGAAATAGGCGTCGCCGACGCGGCGGCGCCAACGCCAGGTCTCGTCCGTGGCGTGAAAGAGCACTTTGCCGGCCCCGACGTACTGCATGGCGATCACCGGCGGCCGCCGCCCATCGCTTCCCCGTCGCGCGGGGTTCTCGGCGAACACGCGGACGCCGGGCTTCCACTGCGCGGCCTCCATCATCCAGTAGAGCGGCGGCAGGCTTCGCCAAATGGCGCGGGTCTCCTCCGGCGTGTCGCCCAACTGCATGCCCGGGCTGGAAAGCCCAAGCTCCGTCGGCTGCACGACGAACCCTTCCGTCAACGCCTCGTCCGCCGACGGAGACGCGCACGCCGCCGACGGCGAAGGGAAGAATCTTCGCCAAGGGCGTGTTGCAAAAAGCGTCCGGCATGTATTTTGGACCGGCAATGAGGATCATCGCTCCCCCTTTGCCCGGCCGATCGACAAAGTCGGCCAAATCGCGCATCGTCGCGGCGCTCGAGCAGCGCGGGATCGACGTCGCCGAGGATGATGACGTCGTAGGCCAGCAAATCCGCTTGCCGCACGGGAAAGACCGGCAAGGCCCTTGGGTCCTGGCGAGCATATTCGACATCCGCCTCTTGCAGAACCGTGTGCAGATCAATCGTCTCGTCCCGGGCGAGCATGTTGCGGAGAAATCGGTACTCGTAGCTCGGATACGCCTGCGCGAAGAGGACGCGAATCTTCTCCCTCCGCACTTCGATGGTCCGGGCCAAGCGGGCGTTTTCCCAATGCGCGGAAGCGTCCCGCGGCTCCGCCTCGATGACAAAGCGAAATCGGCCCGCTTCCTGCGGACGATACAACAAGCGGACCTCCTGCGACTGCCCGTCGCCGCCGACCGTCGCGAGCGTGCGGGCCAGAATGTCGGGCTTTCCCTCCTGGCGAAGCACGATGGGGATTTTGGCCCCTTGAAAACCGGACGCGGTCAACTTGAAGCGGAAGGCGACCGGATCATTGACGAAAACGACGTCGTCGACCAAGAGGTCGCCAAGCCGCAAATCGCGAACCGGCCGATCGCTGCCCAGGCCGATGCAATACAGGGGAACGCCCTTGTTCCGCGCGTATGCGGCGGCCTCGGCCAGCGAGGGGCCGTCGGTGTTGATGCCGTCGCTCAGCAGGATTACTGCGGCGGGCGCGGCGTCGCGCAAGTCGTCCAGCGCGCCGCGGACCGCCGCCCCCAGCCGCGTCGATTGGCCGGTCGGCTGCATCGACTTCAAGCGCTCGGCGATGCCGGCCGGATCGGCGCGGTCGAAGGCCGCCAGGCCGGTGAGCGAATACATCCGCAGCTTGTAGGTTCTGGCAATGTCTGCGAGCAAAGCGGCGTCGCGTTCCGTCAGCAGCGTTGCCGCCAGGTTCCAGCGGCTCAACTCGGCGTCGCCGCCAAGCGCCCGGCGAACACGATCTGTCGCTTGTTTGCCCGCCTCGCCCTCGTAGCGATCGACGGTCGTCATGCTCAAGGAGTCGTCGAGCAAGACGGCCGCGCTGGGCAAGCCGGTCCGCTGCAAGGCGAGAGAGAGTTGGGCGATCATCGCCAGCGACACGACAATCGCGGCCATCCGCATCGTAGCCAGCAGGGCGCGGCGGCGGGCCCCAGCCCGGCGATTCTCGTGAAAATAGACCGTCGCCACCAGCGCCGCCGCCAGCGCAATGGCCAGCAGCGTGATCCACGGCGGCCAAGGCCAGCGGCTTTCCAGGCTCCAGACGACGTCCTGGCTGGGTCCGGCGTGGATGCCGAACAATCGCTGCAACCAGCTTGGCAAGGTTCCGCTCATGCGTCGCGATGTCCAAATCGCCAGGCCAAAAAAGTTTCGCCGCACAAGAGCGCGAAGGCCGCATACAACAGGCCGACGCCAAGCCGCTGCGAACGAGCCAGCGGCGCCGCATCGCCCGCGACGGCCTCGTCCCACGTGGTTCGATAGAGAAAAGGCGTTTGCGGCCAGACCGCAGACTTCAGTTCCTCCGGGGCCGACCGCGCGAGGTCGCTTTCCCGCACGTCCACATTTACCGCAAAGCTTTCGCCGCGGGCGGACGGCGAGCCAACTCGCGCCGTGTAGACGCCGCTCTGCGTCGTGTCGCCATAGCTCCACGCGGCGTAGTCGCCTTCGGCGCGGAGGGGAATTTGGCGGGTTTGGCCGTCGGGCAGGGTCAACCAGGTCGCCGCGTCGCCGCCCGCCGCCGACACGGAACCGCGAAGCGGCTGGCCGACCTCCAAGTTCCGCCGTCCCGCCTTTCCGCCGGCGCACCAAGCGAGAATCTCCTGTACCAGGGGAACGTAGCTCGGCCACAAGGGCATCGCCGTCCAGGAAAGATCGGCCGACGTGGCGACCAACACGACGCGGCCTTGGCGGATCGACTGCTCGACGATCAGCGGTTGGCCGTCCGCCGCGGCAAGGACGACGTTGGCGGTCGAGTTCGGCGGCAGTTCAAGCCGGCAACGCTTGCCGATCGGCATGGTCAGCAGTCCCGACTTCGCGTTTCCTTCGAACGCGCGGCACGATCGGATGGCGAAACCCCAGCGGGTCGATGCCCGCGGAAGCGTCCTCCACGGTCGCGCCGAGCCTGGCGGGAAGGATTCGCGGACGGCCCGACTCGCCGGTCAATTCGCGATTATAGCGGTCCGCAAGGACCTGCGGTCCGAGAAAGAAGACGAGGCTGCCGCCGTGGCCGAGGTGCGCGTCGAGCACGCGCGCTTCGCTGGCGGTGAACTGGGCCACGTCGCAAAGAAACACGCAGTCGCAGCCGCCCAGGTCTCGCTCCAGGATCGCGCTTTCCGCGGCCGTCTCGACGGCGACGCGTCCCGGCCGGCCCGCCGGCGCCAGGGCCGCGGCCAGATAACCGGTTGCCCCGCGAAAGGGCTCGCCCGACGGCCGGCCGTCGATGCACAACGCGCGGATCGTCTGCCGCACGGGAACGACCATGTAGCGATGGTTGTCAATGTCCAGCGCGTCGCCTTCGGCGCGGACTTCGACGGCGAGATCGCCGGCCGCCTCCGGCCAATAGCGAAAGGCGACCGCGGCTTCTCCGCCGGCGGGCAAGTCCACCGTCTTTGCCGCCTGGCGGCGGCCCTCGACGAGCAACTCGACCGTTTGAGCGGCGCGCGATTGTCGGCCGAAGTTCTTCAACGTCGCCTCGATGCGAAACGGTTGCCCCGCCACGGCGAGCGGGTCGGCCGCGCGAACGTCGCTCACGGCCGCGTTCTCGGCGTTGGGTTGGCCAAGATCGATCACGACCAGCGAGGCCGCTTGAGAGAGGGCCTGGCTTTGGCGGCGGAATTCGCGCATCGCCGCCGCGTCGAGTTCCGGAAACCATGTGGCCCGTTGAAGGTCGCTCAGGAAGCAGACTTCTCGCCGCTGAAGCCGCGCGCCTTCGCCGCCGGTCTTCTCCAGCAGGCCGTTGACGGCGGCGACCGCTGCGGGCAAATCCGCGCCGGCGTGCGTCAATTCCAGATTGTCGAGTTCCCGACGCACGACGGTGGCCTCGAAGGTCGGCGGCCCGAGAACCACCCGCGGCGGCGAGGCCATCAGGACCAAGGAAAAGGCGTCGCCCCGCGGGCTCGCCGCGACGATCCGCGCGGCCAACTCCTTCGCGCGGGCGAATAAACTCTTGTCGCCCGGCCGGTAGGCCATCGAGTAGGAGCCGTCGATCACGAGCACGTGATGCGTCGGTCCGCGACTGCGCCGCGGCGCCGCAATCCAACGATGGTCCGGCCGCGGCGAAGACGACCAAGACGATCAGCGCGGTGCGCAGCGCCGCGAGCAGCCATTGCTCGAGGCGAAGCCGCCGCCCGCGGCGCTCGACGGCGGCGAGGAGATAGGCCATTGCCGCCCAGGCCATCTCGCGCCGCTTTCGCCGGCTCCACAAGTGGATGAGAATCGGCGCAGCCGCCGCCGCCAGCCAGGCGAGCATGGCCGGATTGGCAAAGCCGAAGGCGAAAAGCGGCGGCGGCGGGAACATCGAATTCATCTCCGCGAGGCGAGAAAACTGGAAAGGAGCAAATCCAGCGGCCGATCGGTGCGGGCCAGAACGTAGTCGATCTGCTGCATGCGGCACGCCCGCCGCAGACGCAGCAGGAAGCGGTTGAACTCGGCCAGATACGCCGCCCGCAGCGCCCGCGGCTCGACCAGCGCGTCGGGCAGTTGCTCCAATCCATGAAACAACGTCGGTTCCTCGAAGGGAAATTCCATCTCCGCCGGGTCGAGCACGTGCAGCAGGGCGACATCGTGTTGGCGACAGCGAAAGCGCTTCAGTCCGGCCATCATCGCATCCACGTCGTCGAAGAAGTCGGAGAGGACGACGACCACGCCGCGATTGGTGAACCGCTCGGCCAGTTCATGAAAGATCGGGCCGGACGCGGTCTTCCGCGCCGGGCAAGCGGTCCATCGCCTGGAGCAACGGCTGGATGTGCGCGCGGTTGCCGGCCGGGCGAACGAGGGCGCGGATTTCATCGTCGAACGCGGCCAGCCCGACGCTGTCCTGCTGCTGGAGGACCACGTAGGCCAAAGCGGCGGCGGCCCGCTTCGCGTAGTCGAGCTTCGAGGCCGCCGCCGAGTCGCTCTGATACGCCATGCTCTCGCTCGTGTCCAGCAACAAGTGGCAAACCAGGTTGGTTTCCTCGTCGAAACGCTTCACGCAAAGCCTGTCGGTCCGGGCCAGCGCCTTCCAATCGAGATAGCGCAGGTCATCGCCGGGCGAGTATTCCCGATGGTCCGTGAACTCGATCGACAGTCCGCGAAAGGGGCTGCGATGCGCGCCGGCGACATGCCCTTCGACGATCGACCGCGCGAAACTGCAAGCCTTGCAACCGGGCAAGGAGCGGCGGATCGAGGTATTTGTGCGGCAAACGCATGGGAAGAGAAGAAAGGAGTTAGGAGTTAGGAGTTAGAATGGCGGAGCGATGGGCGCACGGTGAGCGGCTGGCCTCGTCGGCGAGTTCCCAGAGCGGCCACTTCTCCAAATGACGCCACACGATCGAACGTTCAAACGATTGTGGTTGTTCCCTCATATTGATTTGTTCCCCCTGTGTGTTCCGACTTCTACCTTCTACCTTCTAACTCCTTACTTCTGCCTTCTATGCCCGCGTCGGCGGCCTCGATCAGGCGGCGAACGATGTCGTCCGGCCGGACGCCCTCCGCCTCGGCGTTGAAGTTGGTGAGGATGCGGTGCCGCAGCACCGGAAACGCCGCCGCGCGGACGTCCTCGCAGCCGGCGCAGAAGCGGCCGTGCAGCACCGCCCGCGCCTTCGCGCCGAGGATCAATTGCTGGCTCGCCCGCGGACCGGCGCCCCACTGCACGTACTCGCGGACGAAATCCGGGGCGTCGCTTTTGCCGGGCCGGCTCAGGCGCGTCAATTGCAAGGCGTAGCGGACGACGTGGTCGGCCGCGGGAACGCGGCGAACGATCTTCTGCAACTCGAGGATTTGCGGTCCGCTGAGCGTCGCCGCCGCCGCCGGCGCCTCGTCCACGGTGGTCCGCTTGACGATCTCCATCTCCTCGTCTTCCTCCGGGTAATCGACGAAGATGTTGTACATGAAGCGGTCGAGTTGGGCCTCGGGAAGCGGATAAGTCCCCTCGTGTTCGATGGGGTTCTGCGTCGCGAGGACGAAGAACGGCTCGCCCAGCCGATGCCGCCGCCCCCCGGCGGTGATCTGGTGCTCCTGCATCGCTTCGAGCAGGGCGGCCTGCGTCTTCGGCGGCGTGCGGTTGATCTCGTCGGCGAGGATGACGTTGCCGAAGATCGGACCCTTGAGGAACTTGAACTCCCGCGCCCGGTCCGCTTGTCCTCCTGAATCACCTCCGAACCGGTAATGTCCGAGGGCATGAGGTCGGGGGTGAACTGGATGCGGCTGAAGTCCAAGGACAAGGCGTCGGCCAGGGTGCGGATCATCAGCGTCTTGGCCAACCCCGGCACGCCGACCAGCAGGCAATGCCCTCGGCGCAAACATCGCCGTCAACAATTCTTCGATGACGTGTTGCTGGCCGACGATGACGCGGGCCAATTGTTGCGTGATGAGGCCGGCGGCCTTGTGCAGTTGTTCGACTGCCTGGATGTCAGGTTCTTGCAGCATGGAAAATTGCCTCTGTTTAGTGTCCTAATTTGCGAGCAGGCGATGTGAGGTCCCCTCTCCCTTCGGGAGAGGGTTAGGGTGAGGGGAGCCACGGAAGACTCCGCCAATGAAGTCGCGACCCCAGGGGCACTTCCCCTCACCCCAACCCTCTCCCAAAGGGAGAGGGGGACCTACGGCGGCCACCTCGTGCGGCGCGGGGCGGCTGGACTTGGCGGGAAGGCCCAGCGCGACCAATTCCGTGGGACCGGCGATCAACAGTCTGCCGTCAGCGACGACGAGGTTTCCACCCACGGTCCCGAGGGCGGCCAGATCGATCCAGCGTCTTCAGCTCCGCGGTCCGCTGGTCGAAAACGTAGATTCGCTCCCGCGTCGGCCAGAAGACGGAATCGCCCGCCAGGACGCCGCGGCCGAAGCCGGGCTTTTCCGCGCTTTCGGGCCGCACGCTCCGCAATTGGCCGCGGCGCGGCCCGGTCAGGCCGATCCAATAAAGCCGCCCGCCGCCGGCGATCAAGCAGTCGCCGCCGACGCCCAACAGGTGGGTCGCGTCTTCCAGTTCGATGCGCCACAACATTTGGCCGGTTCCCGCGTCGAGGGCGAAGATGCTCGGGGCGTCGGCCGGGGCCACATAGAGCGTGCCGCGGCGATAGAGGCAGGGGGTCAGGTCGCGCCGCCAATGGGCCGCCGGCCGCAGCAGATCGACGTGCCGCGCGCGGGGATATAAGCTGACCCAGAGCACTCGCCCCTGCGGCGTCGAGAGGGCGGCGACGGCGCCGAGATTCGTGTTGTAATAAAGCGTCTCGCCCCGGAGCGTGAGCAAGTTGTGCGTGCATTGCGGGAGCAATCCGCGCCCGGACTTTCCGCCGCGCAGATGAATCGCCGCCAACGGAGGCGGCCCGTTTGCGGGTCGAAGCAGGCGACGTGGGCCTGCGGACGCGCGTCGCTGCGGCGCATCGCCGCGTACACGCCCAAGCCATCGACCACCGGGGAGCCCTCGAACGCCCAGCCCTCGCCAGCGACAACTCGCCAAAGCAGCTTGCCTTCGGCCTCCAGGTCGAGACACACGAGGCTGCTGCTGCCCGAGGCCGAAGAGGGTTGCTGCGGGCGGACGGTGATTGGGCTTCCCATGCGGGCCAGCAGCCGGCCGTCGAAGGCCGTCATCGTGAATCGCCCCGCGCCCAAGGCGTCGAAAGGAAGCGAACTCGCCGCGGCCGCTTCGTCCATCGGGTCGCGATAGATCACCGGCGTCGATTCGTCCCAGAGCGGCCGACCGTCGGACAACCGCACGGCGGAAATCTCCTCCGCGCCGTTGAAAAACAGGCGATCTCCCGCGATCAGCGGAAAGCAGCTCGGCGTGTCCGCAAACGCCAGCAGCCTGTTCGCGCCGCGAGCCGCCAAGGCGTCCTTCGACAGCGGAACTTGCCAGGCGACCTGCGCGACGTCGATGGCTCGCGCGGCGATTTTGTCGCGCACCCGGTTGCCGGCGAAGGTGGGCCAATCGGGCGAGGCCGGCGGACTCGGCCACGAGACGCTCTCGGCGGCCAATTGGCCCAGGGCCTCGGCGAAGTTCACCTCGCGACCGCCCAGGCGGCCTCGCGCGCGGGGTGCAGGCGAACGAATGCCGCCAACTCCTCTCGCGCCGCACGGCGTCGCCTTCCAAAATCGAGGCCAACACGAGCCGCGCGCGGACCATGGCCGGGTCGAGCGTTGTGTCCGGGTAGCCGGGCCAGGTCCGCGGCTGGTCCGGCGGCACGGCGACGGGCAGGATTCGTTCCCAGCATTCGCGGGCGGCGGCGCAATCGCCCGATTCGAGGGCAATTTCACCCAAGGCCAGCAGCGCCTTGTCGCCGTAACTGCTGGCGAAGGCCCGCGAGACGACATTTTCCAAGGGCTTCCGGTCTCGCCGCGACACGCCTTCCGCGAACCATTTCCACGCCGCCGGATCGACCCGGCCGCGATAGAGTTTCAACGCCTCGGCGGGCAGCGACGCCAGTTGCAATTGGCAGTAGTCGCCGATGGGGACGAAGCGATGCTCCGTGACGGGCATGAGCTTGCCGTCGGCGGTTTCCGCAAGCTTTTGCAAGGCGTCGATCGCGTCGCCCCATTGCCGATCGGCCAGGCAAGCTTTCACTCGCTCCAACTGGGCCAGGGTGACGCCGTCGGCGCGGTCGAGTTGCACGGCCTCGGAGAGGTCGAACCGCGGCTGGGGGGCCAGCACGCCGACCTGCGCGGCGGCAGGCGACGCAATCGCGCTCAGAATCGCCGCCAACGCCAGCGCCAGTGCCGACGGCGGCCAGAGGCATCGTCCGATGTGCTTCATTGGCGGCCCACCATGACCAAAGGCAGGTGAAATCCTTGTCTCGCCGGCCGCCTGATTCCCCTTCCCCCCATTATACCATTTCGGCCGGCCGTGGGGGACTATTCCCCTAAGTATAAGCCTTCGGCGATTTTTCGACACTCCCCGCCAGCCCGGTCGCTCACTTCGACAAGGAGCGGATGTAGTAAACCAGACTCCCGATGTCCTCTGGGCCGAGCAGGCCGGGGCTGTCGGGCGTCGGCCCGAATGCCGGCATCGGCGTCCCCTTAATCCCCAAATCGATGCGAAGATAGAGATCGATATCCCGGTCGCCGCCGTGAAAAATCCCTTTCCGGAAGTTCCGCGGCCGAAGGGACTGGATGGGCAAGAGGAAGCGGCCGGCCAAAAGTCGCGTCTCCGCGGGCGTCGCCGGGAGTTTTCGCTTGTTCCAGTCGTCGTACAGCGCCCCGGCCTGCGGACCGTCGCCGCGCCCCTCCGGACCATGACAATCCACGCAGCGCGACGCCTTTCGGGCGAATGCCTCGCGTCCGCGGGCAAGCAGAGCGGCCCGTTCCTCAGACGTTGCGGTTGGCGGCGGGGCCGGCGGCAACACTTTGAATTTTTTCGCCGCCCGCCACGAATCGGCCGCCGGGGCAACGCCCTCGGCCCGCGCCGCCTGCAAATCCAGCGGCCGCGACGCGTCTTCGTCCACCGCCTCGGCGATCAGATACAGCTCCGTCTGGCCGCGGATGCTGAGGTACTGGACGTATTCGATCAGGGACTCGATCTCGGCCTGCGGAAGCTTGGCCTGCGAGGGCATGGCCGTGCCGGGAATGCCGTTCCGGAGCGTCCGCGCGAGGTTCTCACGAACCGGCTTCGCCCCGCCGCGGGTTGAGGTGTACTTGAACACGCCGTCGCGAAAATCGCGGGGATAGGGAGAGAGCACGGCGGCGCTCGGCCCGGCGCCATCGCCCGAAATGCCGTGACAGGCGACGCAGTGTCGGCGATAGAGGCCGAATTGGTTTCCTTCGGCGTCGCTGGAAACCGGGCCGGCAGCGGCCTGGAGCAGGTCGATTCGCAGGCCGGCCTCCGCTGGAATCCGCGGTTGGTTCGGCGTGCCGAAAAGCTCTTCCAAGGCTTCGCGGACGCCCGCGGCCTGGGCCGGCGTGATGCTCGCCGGGTCGCGTCCTTCGAGATTGAGCCGGAACGTCGGGCGCGCGAACAGCCGGAAAGCACAAGGGCGAACGGGACCGCGGCGGAGAAGAAGATTGCAAATTGAAGATTGCAAATTGCAAATTGAAAAATGCGGAGAGCGGCCCGGCGACCGACTGCGGTTTCACTGTTTTTTTGAACCCGTTTTGCTCCGATCAGTTCGCACTGGTTCGACGACGCAGCGCCAAGCCGCCGAGCCCTGCCATTTTGCAATTTGCATTTTGCAATCCGCGTTTGGCATTGTTCTCCCCAGGGACTTGGCTCGTACTGCACGGCGCGGGGCTGCTTCACGTTTTTCCCCACGGCGAGGGATCGAGTTGAATCGCGCCCAGGTCGTTTCGCCCGGGCTGGATCGCTGCGCTGAAGCGGCCCTTGGGCCAACCCGGCCGTTCCAATCCGCCGACTTGCTCCTGCCACGTCTGAAACTCCCAGGTTCCTACGGGCAGTTTTTCGATGCGGAACGAACCGTCCGCGGCGGAAATGGCCATGTACGGATTATCTCGCGGCAGGATGTACGCGCTCTCCCAGGGATGATAGTTGCAGGCGATGTGGATCGGCGCGCTCTGTCGGCGGGAAAACTTGTAGCTCGCCTTGCCGCCGACCGGCATGACGATGTTGGCCGGGGCGTCGCCCGGCGGCGAAAAGGCCACGTTCTGCGTGATCGGGTCGGAATTGACGATGTACAGTTCTTGCTTCGTCCGCCAGATCATCAGGCAGTGCGGTTGGAAGATCGCGTCGCGGTTGTCGAGCGTCACTCTCGGCGGGGCCCAGCGCTCTCAGATCCGGACTGACGGGAATGTTCCTCGTGCGGACGTAGACGTAGACGTTGGCCAGCCCGCGCTGCCGGCCGACCATCAGCGATTCGTCGCGGATGTCGAACTTGCCGCAGAAATCGAGGTCGCGATCGACCTTCAGTTTGCGGCGGTCGGGAATGGCCCCGGTCCAGAGGAAGCGGCCGACGAGATCGCCGAAGCGGTCAGGCTCGGCGGCGTGAAGGACCGCGGGAAGGGCCAATCCCGCCATTGCCGCGCCGCGCGCGGCGGCCCGACAAAGGAACCCGCGTCGATCGAGACGACTGCCCATCAATGCTGATCTGAATCGCTACGTTTTCGTCGCCGGGACGCCGGCGGCCTGTCCGACAGGCTGACCGAAATCGATTGCCGGCGGCGTTGCCTCCTCGGCTTGCCGTTGGACTTCCGGCGGGGGCGGCGGCAAAGGCTTGTTGCTGCGCAGAACCAGGACCGACGCCAGTCCAAGCCCCAGTCCCAGAACCGCCCCAGTATACGCGATCCGACGCGAAGACAACATCCATAACCTCCTCAGTGCTTTGCCTCGCTGGCCGGCAAAGACCTGTCTATTCCCCCGTGATGAGGTCCACCCGGAATCGACGCCCTGCGTCGCAAATACCAATCATAATGGAGCAGCAAATCGAGGACGGCCTCGAACTGCCCGCGGCTGGTGTCTAATTCTCGATCCCTCTCTAGAGGGGGCCCAGCCGGCGGAAAGTTCACCGGCATCGCCGTATAAGGAAGTATCGACCTTGGATTGGCCAACCAGCGGCGAAGATAATCCGGCTGGATTCGCTCTCCCACTTCCTCCAGATTCGGCGCCGAGACCGTCTTCGCCTCGCCTGCCGGGCGGTCGTCGCCGAGGCAATGGCAGCGGCCGCAGAAGGTTTTCGTATCGGCGAGGATTCCCAGCGCGGCGTCAAGTCGCGCCATCCGCCGCGGATCCTGTTCATTTCCGATGGGCGACGCCGCCGGGGGCCGGGTTTTCGTCGGACGCGAATCGACACCATCGCCCTGGGCCTCAAAATAGGCAACGAGCTTATCAATTTCCCCATCGGAAAAGTTGAACCGGGGCATCCGCAGGACGGCGGCCGGCCGGATTGCGGTGGGATTGGCCAGATACTCGCGCAACCAGGCGGAGCGGACCTTTTGGCCCTCGTGGACCAACGCCGGGGGCAGCCAGCCCCAGACGGCCGCTTCCGCTCCCGCAGCGCCGGCCTCTCGCGCCCGGCGAAGAACGACCGGATAGAGCAACCTCGCCAGCGCCCCGCCCTGCGCCGCACGCTGGGCGACGATCCGCGCCGCCGGAACCGGCGCGTCGGCGCCGCCGACCGGCCACGTTTTGCCGTCCATGGCCGCGGGCTCCCAAAGGGTGAAGTAATGCAGCGGCCGCCCCTCGTCGTCCTCGTCATCGACGAGTTTTCCGGCGGCGTCGACTCGGCCGCCGCCGACCAGCTCGATCGTCCGTCCCCGGCCGGCGTCAACGATCCACCGCTCCAGTTCCATCGTATGGCACTCGCCGCAGGCGTACTTGTCGAGGACCTTCCGGCCCTCGGCGACGGCTCCCCGGCGTCCCTCCGCGCGACAGACGTATTGCGCCGCCGGAGGTTCGGCCGCCAATCCAAGCACGAAGGTCGCGATCGTCTCGCGCTGGGCGTCGGTCAGATGGAATTGGCCCATGGTCAGCCAATGGTCGTAGTCTTTCGACTGGGCGATGTTAAAATCGAAGCTGCGCGGGCGCGGAGCTTCTGCCAGAGAAAACCCTCGCGGCGATTGTGGCGCAGGGCGTCGAGGAAAAACCGATTCTCGGCGGTCGCGCCCTCCCCGGCGGCGACGAATTGGCCGACCTGCGCGAAAGCCAAGAGCGACTCCTGCTTCCGCCCCCAGTCGCTCAGGCTTGGGCCTATGGGCCGGGCGCCGTCGAAACCGGGGATGTCGTGACACGCGAAGCAGCCGCGCCGGGCGATCGCGCGGCGGCCAAGTTCGCGAAGGAGTTGAGAGTTGAGAGTTGAGAGATGAGAGATGCCGGCGCTGATCGGAGGCGCGGCGCCGCCGCGGATCAAGTACGCCGCAATGTCGGCCGCGGCAGCGGGCGTCGCTCCCAGGATCAGTTGCGGCATCGTCGTGTCCGCGCGGAACTGGGCGGGATTGCCAATCCAGTCAGCCAGCCAGCGGACGCCGTTGGCCGGGCGGTATTTCGCGCCGATGCGGCTCAGATCGGGGCCTTGGATCGAGGCGGCCAGGGGAAAATCGGCGTGTTGATGGCACGCGAGGCAGCCCTGCGTCTCGAAGAGCCGTTTCCCTCGTTCCGCGGAAGCTTTAAGGTCCCCCTCTCCCTTCGGGAGAGGGCCGGGGTGAGGGGAACCGACGGAGGATTTCGCCTCTCGGTTAGCGACCCCGGGGGAGCTTCCCCTCACCCCGGCCCTCTCCCGAAGGGAGAGGGGGACTGCCTGCGCCCGCCGGTGGCTTCCGAAGGTCCAATCAAATATTCGACGATGCCGCGGATTTCCAGCTCTTCCCGCCGCTGCGCCTCGGCCAGCGTCTGGCCGGCGAGGTGTTCATAAAGGCCGTAGATCCGCGGCATGCGCGTGCTGGGGAGGAATCGCGTCGGATCGCGGATGCGGTCCGCCAGATAGGCGGCGTCCACCCTTTCGCCAATGCCGCGAAGGCTTGGCCCGGGCTTCTGCGGCCCCAGAAAGGCGCCGCCGCCCATCTCGTGGCAACCCGTGCAACCCAGTTGCCGCACGAGACGATAGCCCGAGAGGAGCTTGGCCGCCGGCGGATCGCGGAAACGACGCGTTGGCTCCAGATCGGTCGCTTCGGAATGACACGCGAGGCAACGGCTTTCGAGAAAGTGCGCCGGCAGCATGGGGAAATCCCAATGCGGATTGCGAAGCCAGTCGTACTGTTGCCGCCAGCGGGCCGCTTGTTCGACGTTGTTGGGCGTGTGCCCGGCCCGGGCGAAGTCCGTGGCGCTCCCCTGCCCTTCGTGACAAACCGTGCAGCCGAAGCGGGACATGGGGTGCGGGCTGTCCTCGCCGACGAAGAGGTCCAATCGCGGATGGGCCCGATACGGCCCGTCGCCGCGGGGCCCCGCCGCTCGATCGATCCCCAAATGGCACGTCGTGCAGCGGTCCACGCGGCCGAGTTGGCGAAAGTGGCTGGCCGCGGGCAGGTCCGGAAGCGAGATCTCCTCGATCCGCGGCTGCCAGGGCGGCGCGGGTCGGACTTGCGATCGAAGGAATCGTGGAACGCCTGCTGGCATTGCCTCCACGGCCGGCGGGCGTCGGACCAGAGCGCCAAGCGGTCGCCGCCAGGAACGCGACGGCCGATAGGGCGAAGACCGCGTGCAGCCGCTTCATGTTATAGAAGGTTTCCTCGTCGGCCGACATGGCGATCTCTCGCTCAAATGTTCAACGACCACTCGGGGATGCTCACGAGATAACTCAAGCCGACGCTCCATCGCAGCAGCATCTTCAGCGGCAGCAGGAGCATCAACAGCAGCAAAAAGATCATGATCGCAAAGCGAACGCGGCCCATGCGGCGGCGAAGCCCGCCCAACAGGGTCGCGGCGAGCAACGCCGGCAAGGCGAGGAAATAGGCCCCCACGGCGGCGATGCCGGCGATTTCGCGAAGGAAAATCGAACCCGGCATGGGGCGGCCGAAAAGGTCCGTCCAAAACCATTTCGACAGCGTCGCGATGTGCAGCGACGGCAGCCTGGCCGGGTTGCGCGGCTCGAACGGCCCGAAAGCGCTCCAATTCGGACCGCGGCAATAGGTTCCGATAAGGATCGGCAACATGCCGAGCATGAGGAAGCCGAAGAGAAAAACCGTGGCGGCGAACCGTCGCCGGCGGAGCGTGTAATGGCCGCTGCCTTGCGAATTGCAGTCCAGATACGGGATGGCCATCAGCCCGAGCAAGGCGGCGCACGGCGCGACGACGCCGACCAGCCAGGCGTCGGAGAAGACCAAAAGTTCTTGCAGGCCGACGAAGTACCACGGGGCCTTGGCGGGGTTGGGAGTCATGCCCGGATTGGCCGGCTGCTCCAGCGGCGCCGCCGCCAACAGCGACCAGACAATCAACAGCGTCGCGAGCAAGACCATGGCGATCAGTTCGATGTAGACCAGGTCGGGCCAGACCAGCGCCTTGTCGGCATACTCCTGTTCCCGCGGCGGGAGGCCCAAATCGAGCCGCCGATCGTTCTCGACCGCTTGCCTTGCCGCCAGCCAAAGGAAAAACGTCAGCAAACAGGCCATGCCGGCAATCGGCACGGAGTCGGGCGCGAGGACGAGGTCCGCGAACCGCCGGTCGGGCAACGACACGCCCAGCAGCAAATTCGCGAGGTTGACCGCCGCCCACGCGGCCGCCGGGGCGACGAACCAACGCCGGCCGACGTAGAGCAACGTGAAGACGGCGAGCGAACCCAGCCAAAGGCTCGTCGGGCCGACGCCGCGGTCGATCGCGGCCTTGATCGTCTCGCCCCAGGCCGGCGGATTGCCTGCAAACGACCGCGCCGCAAACAGGGCGAAGATCGCGGCCAGCGCGAGCCAGGCCAACGGCCGGAGCAGCCGCGGCGTCGAGCGTCGCGCCCGCCACGCCGCCACGGCGTTCGCCGCCGCCGCGGTCAAATACATCCAGCCCAGTGCGGCGGCCACGTGCGCGACGGATTCGGTTGACCAGCCAGTCATGCTTCGCTTCCCGGAAAATTCCTACAACGGCCCGCTGATTCCGTCTTTGCGCACCCGCCAAAAATGGACGGCCATGAAAACGCCGGCCAGCAGCGGGATGGCGATGCAATGGAGGACGTAGAAGCGGAGGAGCGTTTCTTCGCCCACGGACGGCCCGCCCAGGAGGAACTGCTTCGGATCGAGGCATCCCGCCGCGGCGTGGGAAAGGAGTTGATGGCCCGGCCCATCGGCGCCGACCAACGGAGTCGCGCCGGCCATGTTCGACGCCACAGTGACCGCCCAGTAGGACAACTGGTCCCACGGCAACAAGTAGCCGGTGAAGGACAAGAGCAGCGTCATCGCCAGGAGCAGGACGCCGATGACCCAGTTGAAGTCCCGCGGCGGCTTGTAGCTGCCGGTGAGGAAGACCCGCAACATGTGCAGCAGCACGGCGACGACCATCGCATGGGCGCCCCAGCGGTGCAACTCGCGCAAGAATCCCAGCGGCACGGCGTCGCGGAGGTCGAGGATGTCGCGATACGCCCATTGGACCGTCGGCCGGTAATAAAACATCAACAGCAGCCCCGTGAGTGTCTCCACGAGGAAGAGAAACGCGGTGATTCCGCCCATGCACCAGGTGAAGCCCAGCCGCAGGGCGTGCTTTGGCGTCGCCGTCGGATGGATGTGCAAGAAGAAGTTGCCGAGGACGACGGCGACGCGGCCGCGGCGATCCAGCGGCGGTGGATGGCGAAGGACGCCTCTCATCGTTCGTGATTTCTCCATCGGCTCAGGGCGAGACATAACTGGCCGGATCGGTCCATTGTCCAAGTTCTTCGCGAAAAGTCCGCCCGGTGGCGACTTCCAGGCGGCCGTCGTCCGCCGCGCGGATGGCGCACCGCTCCAGCGGCCGCGGCGCGGGGCCTTCGCACTGCATCCCGCGACGGTCGAATCCGCTCCCGTGACAGGGGCAGCGAAACTTCTCCGCGGCCTCGTCCCAAAAAACGACGCAGCCCAAGTGGGTGCAGGTCGCGCGGAGGGCGTAAATCTGCCGCTTGCCGCGATAGACCGCGTGCACCACCCAAACGCCCAGCGAATCCTTATATTTCGTCGTCACGCTGTCGGGCGGGAAGTCGCCCGCCGCGCCGATCTCCCGCCAGGCCGAGTTTTCGCTGGCCGCCGTGGGGGCGAGGAACCGGGCCAAGGCGGCCGTCCAGAGCCCGGCCGCGGTTCCCAATGCCGCCAACCCCCATCCAAATGCGGAGCCAAAGAGGAGTCGCAGCACGCCGCGACGGTCCCGATGGGCGACGCCAATCGCCGCGGCCGCCGAGGCGGAAGGCGGGGGTTGACAACGGGGCGGCCGCAGGGTTTCCATAGTAGCCTTCGTTATCGCGTCCCGCCGGCCCGGCGTCAACCGCGGGACACAGGAAGAAACAAGAAAACGCAGGCCGATGCAGGTGAACGCGGAACGAAGGCAGAAGGCCACGGATGGAACACAAATGAAACACAGATAGAAAACAGTTATTTTTCTTTATCTGTGTTTCATCCGTGTTCATCTGCGGCCGCTCCCGTTCCTTGACCTGCCCCCGCCTCCCCCTTTGCCAGACTGCCGCTTGCCATTACAATCCGGCCAGGCGGCCCGCTCAGGTCGGGCCAGCCGCGTCCACGAAGCGAGTACTGAACGATTATGAACGTACTTATCATTGGCGGCGGCGGGCGGGAACACGCCCTGGCTTGGAAGATCGCCCAGAGTCCGCGCGCCGACCACGTGTTTGTCGCCCCAGGCAACGCCGGCAGCGATCTGGACGGCGAAAATGTCCCGATCGCCGCCGACAACATCCCCGCCTTGCTGAAGTTCGCCAAGGAAAACCAGATTGGACTCACGGTCGTCGGCCCCGAGGGCCCGCTGGTTGCGGGAATTGTCGACGCCTTCGAGGCCGCCGGTCTGCGGATCTTCGGTCCGAGCAAGGCCGCCGCCGAGTTGGAAGGGAGCAAGGTCTTTTGCAAGGATTTGTTGCGCGGGGCGGACGTTCCCAGCGCCGATTACCAGACCTTCCGCAACCCCGACCACGCGATCAAGTTCCTCCACGACCGCGAGGACGTGCCGGTCGTGGTCAAGGCCGACGGCCTGGCCGCCGGCAAGGGCGTGGTGGTCTGCTCCCGGCGGGAGGAGGCCATCGCCGCCGTCGAAGCGATCGCCTGCGAAAAAGTCTTTGGCGCCGCCGGCGATCGCGTGTTGATCGAGGAGCGGCTTGACGGCCAAGAGATCAGCGTGTTGGCGATCACCGACGGCCAAACGATCGTCACCTTGCAGCCGGCCCAGGACCACAAGCGGGCGTATGACGGCGACGTCGGGCCAAACACCGGCGGAATGGGGGCCTACTGCCCTGCCCCGCTGATGGACGACGAAACTCTCCACTGGGTCGAGGAGCATATCCTCGTGCCCACGGTCCACGCGATGAAGCGGTCGCGGCGGCCGTTCCGCGGCGTCCTCTACGCCGGATTGATGATGACCAACCAGGGGCCGAAGGTGCTGGAGTACAACGTCCGCTTCGGCGACCCAGAATGCCAGCCGCTGCTGATGCGGTTGAAAACAGACCTGCTCGACGTGCTCGAGGCCGCGGCCGATCGCCGCCTCGACCAGCTTCCGCCCTTGCAGTGGGACCCGCGGCCGGCCGTGTGCGTGGTCATGGCGGCCAAGGGATATCCCGGGCCGTACGCGAAGGGCGACGCGATCCGCGGCCTGGAGGAGGCCGAAAAACTGTCCGACGTGAAGGTCTTTCATGCGGGAACCGCCCTGGCCGACCACGGCCGCGTCGTCACCGCAGGCGGCCGCGTGTTGGGCGTCACGGCGATCGACGCGACGATTGCCAAGGCGAAACTCGCCGCCTATCGCGGCGTGAAGTGCATCCGCTGGGACGGCGCCTGGTGCCGAAAGGACATTTCCGACAAGGCGCTGGGAAAGGGATAGGGCAGCCTTTGCAGATTACAAATTACGGTTGTGGTCCCCTCTCCCTCCGGGAGAGGGCTAGCCCAAGTTCGCCAGTCATTGACGTAAGTACTTGCGGCGCAAGGGGCGCTTTGTAAAAGTCTACACTACACACCCCTCGTTGGCTGTATCTTCGGAAGCCGCCATCGCAGTCGCGTCAACAGGATCGCTTGATGATCCGTCGGCTCCGTAACGCACCTCCGACGAATCTCCGTTCCCTCGCGCGTCGGCAGCACCACATCGACCAACTGGATCTTGCCCAACTCCTCCAACACCCGTCGCGGCTCGTCGCCCAGGCCGGCCCGCCGACACGTCTGCCCCAGCGTCTTCCATAACACATAGGCCAAGAAACAGACCAGGATGTGGGCCTTCACCCGCTCTTCCTTCTGATGCCAGATCGGACGCAGTCCCAGGTCGCTCTTGTGGATGCGGAACGCCCCCTCTGCCTCCGTCAATTGGATGTAGGCTTTCCAAAGATCCTCATCGCTCCAGTCCCTCACGTTGCTCCGCAGCAGGTAGCAGCCTTCGCTTAACACGGCCCAGTCCCGCCAGCTTTCCACCTTCTTCCAGGCCAGCGTCGCGGACCGTCGGCGGTCGTTTGCACCTCGGTTTGGAACAGTCCCGCCGCGCACTGTTCTGGCCCAGCAGACGCCCCAGTCGTTGAGCCACGACCAGCGGCTTCAGACGCTGTTTCTGGCAAGCGGCCTCGATCCGCTTGAGCCCCTCTTCGATCCGCTTTTCAAAGCGATCGTGCATCGCCTTTTCTTTCTCGCGGCGATCGCGGCTGCGGCAAAGCACAAACGTTTCCTCGCCGTCCGGCGCGGGGCAAAGCCTCACCTCCAGACCGTCGCGGATCGTGTGCCAATCTTCGGCCAAGAGATCCCGCTCGAATTGCTTCAGCATGCTCTTCGGCGTGCCGACGATGTAACGCCTGCCGCCTTGCTGGAGAAACTCGATGTTCTCCGCCGAGACCATCCCCCGGTCCACCACCCAGATTCGATCGGCCTGCCCGTAGCGACGCTCCATTGTTTCGACGATCTCCTGAAGCGTGGTCACATCGGCGCGATTTCCCGCGAAGATTTCGTAGCCCAAGGGCAGCCCGCACTTGGAGACCACCAAGCCGATGCAGACCTGCTTGCAGTCGGGACGATGATCGCGGGAGTAGCCGCGTCGGGCGAGCGCATTGCCGGCGGCCTGGCCCTCGAAGTACGTGCTCGTCACGTCGTAAAGCAAGAGGTTGTACTCCAGCCCGAACAGTTCACCGAGGCGGTTTTTCAAGAATGCTTCAATCGCTTCTTTGTACGGCAACAGGGCGTCCAGCGCGCGGTAGAGACGCTGCTCGTTGATCTTCTCCGCGGGGATTCCCAAGAGGTCCGCCAGCGCGCTGTGGGCGTAGAAATGCTCGGCGATGTGCAGTTCGCTCGACGGCGCGCACAAGCGGCAGAGGATCAAGACCAAGGCCGTCAGCGACCAGGGGACGTCTTCCTCGCCGCAAGGAATCGTGTCGCGAGAAACTCCTTCAGTCCCAACTGGTCGATCAATTTCAAGCCCAGCCAGGGACCGCCGAAATCGCGGCGGTTTTCCACGCGCAGGCGTTTGACGTCCACTTCGACCCACTCGGGCCGCACCTCGTCGAAGAGCCGCCGTTGTTGCGAGGCGGCCGCGCCTTCAGCCGCCCGATGCACGCCGAGGCATTGGGATGGATCGAGTTGCCCCAGATAGGCGACGACGCGTTGTCGCGGGCCGCGTTCGGTGCGATACGACTCCATCAAAGCCCAGTAGGCATGTCGCTTGCCGTCCTTGGTGCGGTAATGCGGGCGAATGAACATGCCCGTATTTTATCCCCGTCGTCGGGTGGCCCGAAGGGCAAGGTCTACACTACAACGCCTTTGGTGAGAATGCGTCTGCTGGCGGGGCACGTGGCGAAAGGAGTTGCGTCAAGAATCCCCACCTTTGTGCGATGATCGAATATGCCAAGATTCTTGCCGCAAGGTACGTTGCTGGCG
>CAWBRF010000012.1:0-157133 GCA_963791075.1 uncultured Planctomycetia bacterium | reverse complement strand
CCTCGAATGCGCTCCCGTCCGCCTTGGCAAACGTCGCCGACAGGTCCCAGTAGGTCGCGGAGACGAAATCCCGCCGCTGCTGCTCGCGTTCGACGATCAACCGCACGGCGACGCTCTGCACTCGCCCCGCCGAAAGCCGCGGACGGATCTTCCTCCACAACAGCGGCGACACGTCGTAGCCGTAGAGCCGATCGACGATCCGCCGCACCTCTTGGGCGCGGACCAGGTCCTGGTCGATGTCGCGGGGCTGCTTGAGCGCCTCGAGAATTGCCTCCTTCGTGATTTCGTGAAAGACCAAGCGACGAACCGGGACCTTCGGCTGCAAGACCTCGCAGAGATGCCAACTGATGGCCTCCCCCTCCCGGTCTTCGTCGGTGGCCAGGTAGAGGTCTTTCGCGCCCCGCAACGCTTGTTTGAGCTTGCGGACCTGGGCCATTTTGTCCCGGGGAATCACGTACACGGGATCGAAATCCTTATTGACGTTCACCCCCAAATACGCCCAATCCTCTTTTTTGAACTCCTCAGGGACTTCCTTCGCCCCCTGGGGCAAGTCGCGAATATGGCCAATGCTGGCTTCAATGGTGTACCCCTTGCCGAGAAACTTGCCGATCGTCCGCGCTTTGGCGGGCGATTCGACAATAACCAGCGAGTCGCCGTCTGAGGTGGATGTCTTCTTGGCCATATATAAACTGTTAAGTCAGGAAAGCTGAGAAGGCTAGTGATTATCTATCAGCGATCCGTCGCGGCAAACGTGAGCCCCGGCGGGCCGGTTCGGCAAGCTCGTCACGACCGATCGGTCGGTCGCATCGGTCCCGGGCTTAGAATTGTAACAGTCTGTCGAATCCGCACAATCGCCATTTCCGCGGTTTTGATTTGGCATTGCATTTCCCTAGGGGCCTTTTAGAATTGATGAATTCCGTCCGGTTAGCGAATCACACCCCCCATTCTAGAGGATGTATAGAAGTCATGGCGAGCCCCTTCCGAGTGTTCCGCCGGCACCAAAAGGCCTTGATGGTTGTCCTGTGCGGCGCGGCGATGATCGCCTTCGTTTTCCTCACTCCTGCATTCTTGGACTTGTTTACGGGAGGGGGCGCCAGGGACCCGGTGGCGGTGCGGACGACCAAGTTCGGCAACATCACGGAGCGGCAACTGGCCTATATGGTCGCTAGTCGCCACAGGTTGCAGAATTTCCTCGAATCGGTGCGGCAGCGGGTGCAAATGATGGGCGGCCGACCCCAAGGCCAGTTTGCCGCCGTGGTCTTGTCGCAATTCCGCCCCGCCAACGAAGAAAACGTCGTGGACAATTGGCTGCTCTTTCAAGAGGCCGAGCGGATGGGAATGGTGGTCACCGACGAAGAGGTGAATCAGTTCTTGGCGGAGCTTACCGACAACAGCATCAGGTTCACGGAACTGAGATCGCTGTACATGGACCCACTACGGGGGGGAATTTCTGAGCAACAACTTTTCGCCTTGCTGAA
Organism: uncultured Planctomycetia bacterium; assembly: GCA_963791075.1. Taxonomy (GTDB): domain Bacteria; phylum Planctomycetota; class Planctomycetia; order Pirellulales; family Thermoguttaceae; genus CAWBRF01. Next base: position 155,655 of record CAWBRF010000012.1, on the reverse strand, counting down.
GCAGGAAATCGCCGCCTCCGAGCTTTCGCTGTGGGCGCAATCGGCTTGCGCGGGGCCCCGCCGGCCCAGTTGTGGGAATATTACGCGCGGCTCCATCGCCGCGCTTCGGTCGAAGCGGCGGCCGTGCCCGTCGCCTCGTACGCAAAAAAAGTGCCTGATCCGAAGCCTGCCGAACTCGAAAAATTCTTTGAAGCCCACAAGAACCAGTACGCATCGCCGGATTCGCCCGAGCCGGGCTTCCGCGTGCCGCAGCGCATCGCCGTCCAGTACTTCCGCGCCGATACGGACAAGTTTGCCGATCCGAAGACGATCACCGAGGCCCAGATCAAGGAGGAGTACGAGAAGCAGAAGGACATGTACGATCAGTTCGAGGCCCTCCTGCGACAGCAAGAAAGGCCAAAGGCGGATAAGGCGGCCGGCAAGGAGGAAAAGAAGGAAGAGAAAATCGGAAAGGGGGAGAAGGGTGAGAAGGGGGAGAGGAAGACCGTCGGCCCGCAAGAGAAGCTCGCCCCCGAAGCAAAGAAGCCAGCGGTCCCGCAACAAAAGTCCGCTCCGGAATCGCAGAAACCCGCGCCTGCGGAGAAAGGGACCGCAAAGCCGCAGCCCGCAGCCCCTCCGGCGGAAGGCAAGAAGCCGGTGAGCGACGGGAAATCGGCCACGCCGCCCGAGAAGAAGCCAGCCACAGGGGAAAAGGGCTCGGGCAAGACGTCGTCGGCTGCCGCCTGGTCGTTCCAGTTGGCTGCATATTCCGACGACGCCAAGCCAGCGGCGCCCAAGGACGCCAAGCCAGCGACGCCGATAGACAACAAGCCGGCTGCCGCGGGGAAACTACCCGAGGCAACGGCGGCGAAGAAGGCGGGCGCGGAAGACGCCAAGGCCGGCAAGACGCCGGCAGCCCCGCCGGAACCGATGCCGGAGCGACCGACCAGGCCGAGCCCGCCGAAGGAGACCGTGGAGGGCAAGGCGAAGGAGGCTCCGGCCGCGGAGTCGCCGCCGTCCCAGCCGACGCCGCCGAAGGGAGTGTTGACCGCCGGGTTGAAGGAGATCATTCGCCGCGAACTTTCCCGCCGCAAGACGACGGAGAAGATCGACGCCGTCTTCGCTCCCTTGGAGAGTCTGATGAACGAATGGCAGAGGAAGAAATTGCGATACGGCCACAAGCATCAGCCCGACGAGAAACCGCCGGCAGACCTCAACTTTGCCGCCTTGGCCAAAGCCAACGGGCTGAGGTCGGGGCAGACGCCGCTGATCTCGGCGGTCGATGCCTCGCAGTACGCGATTGGCCGATCGCGGATCGACGATCGCGTCCCCTTCGCGACCTATGCTTATCAGACGCTGGCGACGCTCAAGCCGACCCACTCGACCGACGAGCGGGGCCGGCAGTACTTGTTCTGGATCGTGGACGAGACCCCGGATCGCGTCCCCGCATTTGGCGACAAGGGTGTTCGCGAAGAAGCGACCGAGGTTTGGAAGATGGTCCAAGCCCGCAAGGACGCCCTGACGGCGGCAAAGAGGCTGGCCCAGGAGGCGCAGGCGGCGGGGAAACCGCTGAAAAAGTTCTTCGCCGACCGGCCTGACATCGGCGTCGTCCAGCCCGAACCGTTCACCTGGATGACCTATGGAAACGTCGCGTCTTCCACCTCGTATGCCCCGCCGGTGGTCAGCGAAGTCGAGGGCGTGAATATGCCCGGGCAGGCGTTCATGCGGGAGGTGTTTTCCTTGAAGCAGGGCGAGGTCGGCGCGGCGATGAACCAACCCCAGACCGTCGCGTATGTAATCCGCGCGGTCGATTTGCGCCGCCGACGAGTTTGCTGCAGCGTGAATTCGAGGATGCTTCGCCGGAAACCTATGCAGCGTCGCGCAAAGCGACATGACCGAGACCTACCAGGCATGGATAAAAGAGTTGAAAAAGGAGGCGGGGTTGACGTGGGATCCGGGCCGCGCCGAGCGCTCCGAGGGAGGCGCCCCCGCCGGACCATCCGCGCCGGAACCCGACGGCGAGACGGATGACTAACCCGCTTCCTGCCCTTTGCAAGGCGTCGCCGGCATGAGTGCAAGCCCCGCGTTGTTGGTGTTGGCGGCCGGAATGGGAGCCCGCTACGGCGGCCTGAAACAGGTCGATCCCGTCGGCCCCCACGGGGAATTCATCCTCAACTACTCCATCTATGACGCCCTCCGCGCGGGCTTCCGGAAGATCGTTTTTGTGATCCGGCGGGAAATGGAGGCGGCCTTTCAGCAGACGATCGCCCGGCGGCTGCCGCGACAGATCGAGATCGTCTACGCCTTTCAAGAACTCGACATGCTGCCGCAAGGCTTCTCGGTTCCCGCGGGGCGAAAGAAGCCATGGGGCACCGGACACGCCGTCTGGGTCGCCCGCGACTGCGTTCGCCAGCCGATGCTGGTGATCAACGCCGACGACTTCTACGGAGCGGCGGCCTATCGGACGGCGGCCGACTGCTTTTCATCGGCGGCAAAATCGTCCGCGGCCGAGTATTTCATGGTCGGCTATCGCCTCCGCAAGACCGTCTCGCCCCACGGACCCGTGGCCAGGGGCGTCTGCCGTGCGGACGCCGATGGGTTCCTCGCCGACGTGACCGAGGTGACGGGGATCGCGATCGATGCGGCGGGGCAAATCTCCGCCCCGGGGAAGGACGACTGCCCGCGGAACTTCAGCGGCGAGGAGATCGTCTCCATGAACCTATGGGGTTTTACGCCTTCGCTGTTCGACCAACTCGAGCGACTCTTCCGCCAGTTCCTCGCTGTCGAAGGGTCGATCGCGACGGCCGAGTTCTATCTTCCCGCGGCCGTGGCGACGCTGGTGCGCGAAAAACGGGTGCGGGTGAAGGTGCTCGCGACCGCCGCCGCGGAATGGGTCGGGGCGACTTACGCCGAGGACAAGCCGGTCGTCATCGAGCGGCTGCGGGCGCTCGTCAGCGGCGGCGTCTATCCTGCGCCGCTGTGGCCGGCTGAAGGATAGCGCGTTTCAGAAAAGGACAGGCCCAAGTCGCCCGCTTCCGGCCGCCTACGGGCAGAACTGCTGACACCAATAGATCGTCCCTTCCGGCGTGCGGTATGCCGCCACGCCGATCCGTCCATGGCCGGCGTTGAGAATGTTCGCCCGATGGCCCGAGGAATTCATCCAGCATTGCAAAACTTCCTCGGCGCTGGACTGGCCCATGGCGATGTTCTCCGCCACCGCTTGATTCGAATGGACCAAGCTTCGATTCAGGGTCATCCAGGACGTGTGTTCCCGGGCCGACTTCATCAGGCCGGCGTCAACTTCCAGCGGCGGCAGCTTGTACAGGGCCCGATGGTAATTGGTCCACGCGACAACGTCTTCTTCAATTGCGAGCAGTTTGACCGTCGCCGCCGTCTCCGCCTTCGGCGTCTCGGCGGGGCTGGCGCCGAGCAATAGGGCGGTTGCGCAAATTGCGAAATGTGCGATCATCGAAGCGTGCCTCTTGAGCCTCTCGTTGTGTGAAGCCTGGCGGCTTGCACAAAGTTTGACGGGAAGCGTCTGAGTATAGAGGCAGCGGCGCAGCTTGCAAGGGGCGCCGGCAGAGGAATTTCGCGGAAGAATGGAGCCTCTTCCCCCCATATCTCTGCGAGAGGCTGGACACGGAGGGACGGATTTTCAGGACACTAACGTAGTGTGTCGGGCCGATGGGCTCTTATGTTGGGTGCCACTGCTGGCTTGACCAGCAGTGCTACCCGCCGAAAATAATAATGCCCTCTACCCCTCTTTAGCTCCACCGAATACGGCAATTGTGCCGCGAAGCGAACTCTGGGTGAGAATCCCGTAGTCCTCTATGTGGATGTGCTCGGTTTCCTTATCCGAACCCAAATCTGCTAATCGTAGACAAAAGTCGCTGAGTTTCTTCATGCCGTCTCGGTTGCCATAGATGCACACCTCGCCGTCGGTGCATCGAAGCTCAAGACACTTGCCGTCAAAAACAGGGCGAACGAATGTTTTCATAAAAGTGCTCCGAACCAGGCCCACCACTGGGCATAACTCGACGGCTTTACGCGGTTTGCTTGGTCCGCGCGCCGGCCACGCCTTCCGGACGACCCCGTTACCTTATCACGTTTCCCCGGGACAACAAGTTGACCTTGATGCTCGCTGCGGGCAGCACTGCTGGTCAAGCCAGCAGTGGCACCCATATTGTTCTTATCTGGAATCCCCAGAATAGATCCCCTAATTCCGGAAAACTCGGCTAGCGGCTTTCGCCGCTGGGAATCGCCGCGGGAACGGACTCGGAGTTGTCCGTCTTGCCGCGCAACGCCACCAGGCCGGCGCCGACGGCTAGGGCAACGGCCGCCAGCACCGCACATTGCGCACAAACTCGGAACCAAGGGCCGGGCTGATAGAAATAGGCGAAAGCGACGAGAATCATCGCCCCGCCCGCAAAGTAGACGGTCACGGTTAGCCAAGCAATCAGCAGCGGCGGAAGCCCTTTTGCGTCGGGAATCGCCGCGGACTGGCTCCCTTGGGCCGTCGCCGCGGCGATCAGGCACACGCCGAGGAACATCGCCGCCGCCAGGAACCGTTCACCCGTGCGTCCCAACATGGAATTTCTCCGCGAAAGTGCCTGATGCGGTGGGCGGGGAGCAGGGATGCGTTTCCTAAGGCGAAACGCCCCGTTTCCGCCCGCCCAGACTATTAGCGAAGCGGAAGTTTCGCAGAAAAGGCAACTCCACTCCAGATCAATTTCGCCGACTTTCGGCCCCTCGCCTCCCCGCGCCCTCGCCGTTTTTTCTGGCGCGGTCGGGGATTTGCCGCCGCTTTCCTCCAGGCTAGCGGGGGCGGGGCAGAAGCGTATAATAGATGTGGAATTTGTGAGAACCATCCACAGAAGTGGGGGGTTGGCCTCGAATATTGGCCACGGTCGGCGTCATGGGCATTCGCTTTTATTGTCCCAACGGACACAAGTTGAACGTCAAGGAGTTCCAGGCGGGACGGAAAGGAATCTGCCCTTTCTGCGGAGCAAAGATCCAAATTCCCACCGAGAGCACCCGCCCCAGCACGCGTGACGACGTTTCCATGGGGGGGTCTCATGCCTCAACAGGACCATCGGACGACACCCCCGACGATTCGCAGAGCAACCTGTCGATAGCGGCCCCTGCATCGCTGCAGCCCGGCGGAATGGCGCCGCAGCCGGCTGCCGGCGGTCCGGCGTCGTTTATGTCCGCGCCGATGGGTTCAGTGTTGAAGCCCGCGGCGGCTCCGGCGGCGGCGCCTGGCGCGACGCCCATGTTTCGCCCGTCCCGGCGTCCGCCGCCGCGCCGGCGATGGCGCGCGCCCTCTCGTCCCCCGCCGGCCCGTCGATGATGCCCGGCGGAGCCCCGGCGGCCCCCGGCGGCAGGCCGATTGCCGCGCCTCCCGTGGCGGCCGCGGGGACAAACGCGGCGGCCGATCCGCTGACCGAGGCGGGCGACGTCGTCTGGTATGTGCGTCCCGCGTCGGGCGGCCAGTTTGGACCGGCCGGCTGCGAAATCATGCGGACTTGGCTGGGCGAAGGCCGCCTCGGCGCCGATTCGCTCGTCTGGCGGGAAGGCTGGCGCGAGTGGCAGGAGGCCGCCGCCGTTTTCCCCCAACTCCGCGGCGCGGCCTCCACCGCTTCCGCCTCCGTCTTCAATTCCGACGCGCCGCTCGATATCGACATCGGCGAGAGTTCGTGGCATATGCATGAAACGACACATCCGCATGTCGGCGGCGCGAAGGACTGGCTCCTCATCCTCCTGCTGACTGCGGCGGTGATCGTCTTTATCGTGGTTTTCTTTTACGTCCTCTATAAGCCGTGAGCCCCCCGGCACGAGAACACGCGCAGGCCGATCATGAAGATCCAGCAGTTCCTCGACCATCACGGCATCGCCGGCAATCCCTTCGCCGACGAGGACGCCCAGACGGACCTCGTCTTCAAGGGCTCGTGCATCCGCAGCACGTTTCATCCGGCGTGGGACAAAATCTACGGCGAGCCTTCGGAGCCCGCCACGTCGGTCGTGTTTGGCGAGAAGGGGTCGGGCAAGACGGCCCTGCGGCTACAAATCGCCCAGCACTTGACCGACTACAACGCCGATCACCCGGAAAAGCAAGTCTTCGTCGTCCCCTACGACGATTTCAATCCCTTCCTCGACCGCTTTCGCGACCGCTTCTCCGGGCGCGGGCGGCGGGTCGAGCGGATGCTGACCCATTGGCGGCTGTGGGACCACATCGACGCGATTCTCGCCCTGGCGACGACGCAATTGATCGATCGGGCGTTGGACGCGCGGCAGGCGCGGCATCCGGCGGCCCGGGACGAGGCCCTGCCGCTGGACTCGCTCGATCGGCCCCAGGCCCGGGATTTCCTCCTCTTGGCCGCCTGTTATGACCTATCGACCGCCGAAAGTCCGCAAGCGCGGTGGCGGCGAGCTTCGCCGCAAGCTGGCCTTTTCCACTTGGCGGTCGAAGTGGGACATCGCCCTGGGGATATTCGTCTCCGTGGCCGTCGCCGCCGTGGTGCTGTGGCACAATCATTGGCGTTGGTTCGGCGGCCCGTGGCCTTGGCTGGCGATTGCCGCCGGCTGGGCGCCGCGGCTGTGGCGGCTTGTGAAGTGGCAATGGAAGGCGTGGCGGATCGCGCGGAATGTCCGCGTGCTGGACCGCGCCGTCAACCCCTTGCGGCAAGCGCTGATGAAATTCAGCGGCGACGGGCTTTCCGGCCAGCCGCTGCCCGCCGCGCAGCGGAGCGACGATCGCTACGAACTCCTGGGCAAGCTCCAGGGCGTGCTCCGCGCGATGCGCATCGACGGGATCGTCGTCCTCGTGGATCGCGTTGACGAGCCCTACTTGATCAACGGCTCGACCGAGTTGATGCAGGCTTTTGTTTGGCCGATGTTGGACAACAAGTTTCTCAGGCATCCGGGCATGGGCGTGAAACTGCTGCTGCCGATCGAGTTGGAGCGGGGCCTCGATCGCCAGGACCAGGACTTTCATCAGCGGGCGCGGCTGGACAAGCAGAACCTGATTCGTTCGCTGGAGTGGACGGGCCAATCGCTTTTCGACCTGGCCAACGCGCGGCTGAAGGCGTGCGCCGCCGATGGCCGCGGGCCGGCGATGGCCGAGCTTTTCGAGCCGATCGTCGATGAGCGGCGCTTGAAGGACGCCTTTGCGACGCTGCGCGTGCCGCGGCATTTGTTCAAGTTCATGTATCGTCTTTTCACGGCCCATTGCAACGCCCACGGCGACGAGCAGCCGGTCTGGGAGATATCCAGCGGGACGTTCGAGTCGGTTTTGGCGTTGTATCAGCGGGACCAGGCGGCGTTTGAGCGCGGGGTCGGGGCGGGGTGACAGAGGGTGGCCGTGATGGGTTCGCTCTGTCGGGGCGCCCGCGTTATCACGCGACGTTCTTGACCGTGGCTGCCCAACTGTCCTCAGCAATAAGGGCTATCGCGCGCCCGTCGAGTTTGTACATAGGCGCTTTCTCTATCTTGATACCATATGATTCATGCGCCCACGCCGGGCTGAGGTTGCCGCCTACGATCAGGTAATTTGTCTCAACGGTCACGTTCTCGTGCCGCAGCCACCCATGCGAGTCACGGCGTCCCGGCATTCCGCGCGTGAGCCGAACTTGAACTTGCCGGTGAAGCAGAACCCCTTGCTGGGGTAGTCGATCGTCGGAACCGGGTCGTCAAACGGCACGCCATCCTTAAGGATCCCAGTTGCCATTTCGAGCAGCCGCTCCTTCTCAAAGCCGCTCTTCTTTTTAATCTTCGAGCCGCGAGGCTTCCAATCATCAGGAACGGCGACGGCCCGCAAGTGATGAAGGTCGAAGGGCTGTAGATCGGGCGAATCCTGACTCTCGTCCCCCGTGACGAAAACGTACTTCATCCAGAGTTCCCGGTTATCGGGAATCTGAAAGATGCGAGTAATCAGGCGAGAGGCGTCGCCCTTGCTGACCCGCTTTGTATAACATGGGTTGAAGAACTGTAGCACCTTCATTTGCCGGTTTGTCGCCTCATCGAAATACCAGGAATTCATTGGATGTTCCCCTAATCTGAGACTTCGGAAGTCCACATATCCGCCGTGTGCCACTGCTGGCTTGCCCAGCAGTGCTCTTCGGCGCCGTTTCATTCCGACCATCCTACCGCCGAGAGGCGCTGCTGGACAAGCCGGGTGGACCTTGCTTTTTCAGGGCCGTTTACGGCCCTTCGCCGCCGAAGGCGGTCTTAGGCCCGGCATTTATGCCGGGTTTGGCGGGCGCAGCGACGCCTTTCATCCGTTGCGGTTCGTCAGCCCGGTTTAACGGGCTCCTGCACGGCGGCGGGAAGGAACCGCGTGAACGCGGTTGACAGAACACCGCGCGGCGCCTGCCGAAAACCCGGCGTAAACGCCGGGCCTAAGACCGCCTGCGGCGGAAAATGCCCGTGAACGGGCATCAAAAACACGCGACGCAGCACAACGTACAACCTAGGCCCGCCGTGGCACGCGGCGCGTGAAAATGGAGCGTCCTTGCGCACGTCCCCTCACCCTAACCCTCTCCCGAAGGGAGAGGGGACCTGCAAGCCCTCGTCCTAACCCTCTCCCATAGGGCGAGCGGACCCGGAATCGCCCTCCGCCGGGCCGACGCTGATCGTCATGTTCCGCTCCAGCGGATACTTCCGCAACACGGCGGCGACGTCATCGACGCTAATCGCGGCGATCTCCGCAAGGTCTTGCTCGACCGGGCGATATTGGCGGCGATAAATCCAATCGCTGCCGACGGCGAACATCCGCCCGCGCGGACGCTCGCTGGAAAGGACGATCCGCGAACGCACCTTGCTCTTGGCCTGCTCCAACTCGGCGGCGGTGATCGCGTCGGTCGCCGCGCGGCGATAAACTTCGGCGATCAGTTCGAGATTTTCGGCCGCCTCCTCGGGGCGCAACTCATGTAGGTGAGCAAGAGCCCCGCGCCCTCGTACTCGTGGTGGCTCATTTCGCACTGCTCCGCCAGGCCGGAATCGACCAGCTCCCAGTAGAGCCGGCTGCCCGAGTCGTCGCCCAGGGCCATCGCCAGGAGTTTTGCGGCGTAACGGTCGGCGTCCGCGGCCGCGGGGCCTTGGGCCAATTGGAGGACGTATTGTTGGCTGGCCGTCGGCTTGGCGACCGCGAGAAAGCCGGAATGCGGCTCGGCCGGCCCGACGCGGCGGGAAACGCTCACCCGCGGCCAGCCCCCGCAGGCCCGCTCCGCCGCGGCGACGAGCTGCTCGAAGTCGATCCGACCGGCGGCGGCGAGGAGGACGTTTTCCGGGCTGTAGCGGCGATCGAAGTAGTTGCGCATCTGCTCGACCGACAGCGCGGCGACGCTCTGGGCGGTCCCCAACACGCTTTGCCCCAGCGGATGCGGGCCGAACCAGGCCGCGCGGCACTTGTCGTCGGCCCCGAAAGGCGGCTGGTCCTCGTACATGCGAATCTCTTCGAGAATCACTTTTTTCTCGGTCTCGAAATCCTCCGGACGCAACGAGGGGCGAAGGATGTCGCCCAGCAGGGCCGCGGCCCGGTCCTGCTGCTCGGGGAGGACGGCGGCGTAGAAGACCGTGTTTTCTTCGTTGGTGAAGGCGTTGTAATGGGCCCCCATTTCGTCGAATTCGCGGTTGACCTGATCGCCGGAGCGGCTGGGCGTGCCCTTGAACATCATGTGTTCGAGGAAGTGGCTCACGCCGGCGACTTCGACGGATTCGTCGCGGGCGCCCGTGCGGACGAAGAAGCCCAGGGCCGTCGAGTGCGCCTCGTCGTTGCACTCGGCGACGATTTCCAAACCATTGCTGAGAACGCGGTTGGTGAACTTCACTGGGGCATCTCCAAGGCGCTGCCGCCGAGCGTGACGATGGTGAAATCCCGCGGCGGATGCTCGGCCAAGTAGGCGTTCACGCTGGCGCAAGTCAATTCGTCGATCCGCTGGCCCACCTCTTCCAACGTCCGCGCCCGGCCGAGGTGATGCCAATCGCGGGCCAAGGACGCGCTGCGGGCGGCGCTCGACTCCTGTTGCATAATCAGGGCGCTTTTGATCCGCGCCTTCAGCCGGCCCAACTCCTCCTCGCGCACGCCCTCGCGAAGGCGGACCAACTCGCCGAGGGTCACGTCGAGCGTTTCCTGCGCCGCGCGGCGGTCGTGCCGGCGTAGCAAAACACGCCGCCCCGGTCGCGAAGCGTGTGATACGCGGCGTGGACGCTGTAGCACAGGCCGCGCTTCTCGCGAACCTCGGTAAACAGCCGCGCGCTCATGCCGCCGCTGAGCACGCCGACGGCGCCCCAGGCGCGAAAGTAGTCCGGATGCCGATAGGGCACGCTGTCGTAGGCGACGCCGATCTGCGTCTGATTCGAGTCGTAGGGGATGTGAAGGCATCGGCCCAACGCCGGCTCTTCGACGATCGTCGGCGGCTGGCCCATCGCCCAGTCGCCGAAGAGACGATCGACCAGGTCGCGGAGTGGCTCCCAATCGATGCGGCCGGCGACGCCGAGGATCGTGCCGTTGGGCATGACGCAGCGGCGGAAAAAATCGCGGACGTTGTCGGCGGAGGTCGCTTCGAGCGACGTTTTTTCGCCTTGCGACGGCCGTCCCCAGGGCGCGGGATAGTGGCGGCGGCGAAGTTCGATCATCACCTTGTCCGCCGGCTCGTCCTCGACGGCGCGAAGGTCCTGCAAAACCACCTGCCGGCACGACTCCAATTGTTCGTCGGGCAGTCGCGGGCGGCGGAGCAGGTCGGCGTAGATGGCCAGGGCGGGCGGCAGGTTCTCCGCCACCGTGGCGCCGCTGTAGCTGGCCTGCGCGTTGGAAACCCCTTCGCTCCGCTCGACGCCGAGGTTGTCGAGGTCGAGAATGAAGCGGCGGCCGTCGCGCTGGCCCGCCCCGCGCAGCATCATCTCGCAGGTGAAGCTGCCCAGCCCCGCCCGCGTCGGCGGGTCGAAGACGCAGCCGGCGGGGACGAGAAAGGTGAACGCCGCCGATTGCAGCGAAGGGATTGGCTCGGCAACCAACGCCAGGCCGTTGGGAAAGGTTTGCGAAAGGATGGGCTCGGTCACGGGGATGGTTAGGAGTTAGGAGAAAGGAGTTAGGAGTTAGGGGCTGGGAGCCAAAAGTTGGGTGTTAGGCGTAAGGAATGGCGGTAGGCGTAAGGAATTACGAGTCGGAAGCGGCGGGCGGTTGACGTTGCTGCGATTGCTTTTAGTTTCCACCTTCTCGCTTCTAACTCCTAACTCCTAACTTCTGTCTTCTAAAGATACGCTGCCTCGACGGCCTTGTAGACGGTCTTCACCGTCACGAAGCCAAAACGGCGATAGAGCCGAATGGCGCCGACGTTCTCCGCGGTCACCTCCAAGTAGACCCGCCGCAAGCCGGCGCGCTGGAATCCCTGCATCGCTTGGCAGAGCAGGGCCGTCCCCAGGCCGCAATTGCGATGCTCCGGCGCGATTCCCAGGTTCTGAATGGCGCCGAGTCCGGCCTGGTCGCGAATGCCCTGGATGGTGCCGCAAGGCTCCGCCGGGGCGCCGCGGGGCGACACGCATTGGAGCACCCAAGTGGCCTCGGCGAGGAAGCCGGGCTTGCGTGAAATCTCGGTCATCAGCCGGCGGCAGCCGCTCAACTCGCCCAGGCAGGGAAAGACGTTCGCGTCGATCTCGCCCCGGAAGCTCAGATACTTCGCCTCGGCGAAGGCGTCCAGCAGCGACGGATGCCAGGGGAGAAGGCGATACCGGGGCGCCGGCAGACGCGGCGTGAAATCGCGGCCGTCCAGCCCGATTTCCATGCGATACCGCTTGAAATAGGTCAAATCCATCGCCACAACGTCCCCCCCTGCGCGTTCGCGCCGCCCACCTTATCAGTCTATCGGCGGCCCTCCGAAGGGTCAATCACCGGCGCGGCGCCTCGCTGGCGAAGAAAATGGCCATTCCCAGGGCGATTTAGCGGCAAAAGGGATCGGGCCGGATGTGCGGAAAACGGCGGCGGGAAGAATTGGGGACAGGCCCTAAGTTCTTGATTCGCATATCCGCATGAGTTTCCTTGTCTGTGTTGATCGCCTTCCTGCGCGGCGCCCACTCTTGCTTTTCCGATCTGTGGGCAGTCGTCGAATTGCATCCCGACGTTCGTTATGATAGGCTGGAAGTCGTGCGTTGATCCCACCCCCCCATTCCTTCCTGCGAGACCCACCTATGCAGAAGCAGACGAGCAACGACAAGAAACGCAGCAAGTTGACCTCGCGGCGGACATTTCTGGGCGCCGCCGCCGCGGCTGCCGCCATTTCCATCGTGCCCCGCAGCGTGTTGGGCGGCCCGGGCAACACGCCGCCGAGCGAGAAGCTGAACATCGCGGGCGTGGGCGTCGGCGGCATGGGCGGCAGCAACCTGGACAACTGCGCCGCGGAGAACCTCGTCGCCCTGTGCGACGTCGATTTCGCCTTGGCCGGCGGGGCCTTTCGCCGTTATCCGCGGGCGAAGCAATACAAGGACTTCCGCGTCATGCTCGACCGGCAGAAGGACATCGACGCCGTGATCGTGGCCACGCCGGATCACAGCCACGCGGTGATCGCCATGGCGGCCATCGTGCGGGGCAAGCACGTCTACGTCCAAAAGCCGCTGGCCCACAGCGTTTGGGAAGCCCGCTTGTTGACCGAGGCCGCCCGAAAGCACAAGGTGGCCAGCCAGATGGGCAACCAGGGTCACTCCGGCGACAGCACGCGATTGGTGTGTGAATGGATTGGGGCCGGCGCGATCGGCGCGGTCCGCGAGGTCCATGCGTGGACCAACCGGCCCGTCTGGCCGCAGGGCGTCGAAGTCGGCAGGCCGAAAGAAACTCCGCCCGTCCCTGCCACGATGGATTGGGACCTGTGGATCGGTCCGGCGGCGATGCGCCCGTATCATCCGACGTATCATCCGGCGCAGTGGCGGGCGTGGTGGGACTTTGGCACGGGCTCGCTCGGCGACATGGGCTGCCACATTCTCGACGCCCCTTTCTGGGCCTTAAAGTTGAAGTATCCCGTGAGCGTCGAAGGCTGCATCTCGACCTATTGGGAGGGGTTTTTTAAGAAGACCGAGCCGAAGAACGAGACGTATCCGCGGTCGGCCGTCGTGCGCTACAAGTTTCCCGCGCGAGAAGAAATGCCGGAGGTCAAGTTGACCTGGTGGGACGGCGGCCTGACGCCGCCGCGGCCCGAGGAGCTCGAAAAAGGCCGCCGCATGGGCGACGACGACGGCGGCGTGCTCTTCATCGGCAACAAAGGAGTGATGATGTGCGGCTGTTACGGAAGCGGCGCCCGCCTGATTCCCGAAGCGAAAATGCGCGAGTTCAAACAGCCCGCAAAAACCATCCGCCGCATTCCCGGCGACTCGGGCGGGCACGAGCGCGATTGGATTCGCGCATGCAAGGGAGGAAAGCCGGCCAGTTCGAATTTCGATTATTCCGGCCCGCTGTCGGAGACCGTGCTCATGGGCAACCTGGCCGTCCGCCATCCCAATCGGCAACTGCTCTGGGACGGCGAGAAGATGGAGGTGACAAACAACGCCGACGCCAACGCCTACGTCCGTCGGCATTACCGCCAAGGTTGGAGCCTGTAAGAGGGCCCTGCGGCGGCCGCGGGCCTTGGCGGCCCAAAGCGAATCGCCGATCTGCGCCGCGCTACCGCTTGCTCAAAGCGTCCATCACGCGATCGGTGACGGCCTGAATCAGCGCCTCTTGGTCGGCTGCGCCGCCGGGCTGGGCCGCGGCGTCGCTGGCGGCGCTGAAGCTCGGCGGCTGGAACGCCACCGGCTGCACGCCCGTCTGTTGCCAGCTCGCGGAACACGTCGTTGGCGCAGATGTCGCAGTTTTCCATCTCGCTTCGCGGGTCCTTCATGCCCCATTGCTGTTTCAGGTTCAATAGCGCCTGGGCCTCGGGCTCGGTGAAGTAGTTTACCCGTCCCAATCCGCGGGCGAGCATCAACATGCGGCAGTAGGCGTCGAGCACTTCGGTCCACCAGTACGCCCGCTCGACCGTCTCGCCGAAGCTGACCGTGCCGTGATTGGCGAGGATGATGACGTTCGACTTGCGGACGAAGGGGAGCACCGTGTCGGCGAACTCCTTGCTGCCGGGGATTTCGTATTTCGTGATCGGCACCTCGCCGAGGAAGATTTCCACTTCCGGCAAGACGCATTGCGGCACGGGCTCATGCGCGATGCCGAACGCCGTGGCGTGCGGCGGATGGCAATGGACCACCGATTTCACTTCCGGCCGCTCCCGCATGATCGCCAGGTGAAGCATGATCTCGCTGGTTCGCTTCCGCCGGCCGCTGAGCTGCTTCCCTTGCATATCGACGACGCAGAGGTCCTCCGGCTTCATGTAGCCCTTGCTGATCAGCGTCGGGGTGCAGACGATTTCGTTCTCGCCGGCGCGATAGCTGATGTTGCCGTCATTGGCGGCGGCGAAGCCCTTCTTGTAGATGCGATCGCCGATTTCGCAAATCTCTTGCTTGATCTTATGTATGTTCACCATAACTCTCTTTCCGTGCAAATCGCAAGCGCCGCAGGATCAACGCCCTGCGCTGTTTTCTTCGGCGTCTCGACGGCGAGGCTGTCGAGAATCGCCGCGTTGTATGCGTCAATCGGCTTGACTTCGGGATAAAAGGGCATGGCCGCCTCGCGGCCTTCGCTGATGGCGATGCGGCTGCCGACGCCCGCGCCCAACTCGTCAAATACGGCGATTTCCTCGCCCGGCTCGTCCGACTGGCCGAGGAGGTTGTCCCAGCTCAACACCGCCGCCAGTTTCCAAGTCGCCCCGCGGACGCTCTCGTGGCAGCGATTCAGCGTCACCGTCCCGATCACGTCGCCGATGCGCATCTGTTGCTCCTCCCGCCGCTGGTCATCCCAGCCGTTTCTCCATCGCCGCCGGACAGGGGCGGACTCCGCCGCGACAAAACTCGATCAACATTTGTTTCCACTGAAACAACGTGCCGGCGGCCGGGTCGATCACGAGCAAATTGGCGCCGACGTCGGCCGTCGCCGCGGCCGCCGCGCGGGATCGAGCCCCAGCACGGCGCGGACGCCCGGATGCCGATTCGCCAGGCACAATGCCGCCGCAGCGCGCCTCGACGCCAAGGCGGCGAGCGTGTTCGGCTTGATCGCCTCGGCGGCCAGGCGGTCGGTCGCGGCGATCAAGCAATCCATTCGATGCTGCTCCGCGGCGACGCCCTCGGCGGCCAGGGCGTCCACCAGCGGCGCCGGATCGAAACGCTTGCAGGCGACGACGAATTGCAACCGCAGTTGCCCGGCCGTCGGGCGGCCGTTCGGCGAGGTCCGCGCCAAGGCGACGTTCCTCCGCCGCAGTTCGTCACGGACCGAGGGCGTGACGATCGCCTGCGGCGAGACGACGATTCGCCGCACGCCCTCCAGCCGGCCGGCCACTTCGGCCAGCGTGATCAGTCGCGCGTCGAGGCTCAACTCGCCTTCGGCCTTCGCGGGGCAAACGACGCGTTCCGGCGCGCTTGCGGCTTCGCGAGGCGTCTCCGCCGCCGCCGCTTGCGGCGACGCGGTCAACTCCGCAATCACCTCGCGGACCATCCGTTCGATATCGGCGGTCGGCGTCATGACTTGTCCACGATTCCCAACACCGTCCAACGGACGGGCGAATTCTTGCTGTGCAACGCTTCCCTCGCCCCGATGCCGTCGCTGGTGATCATCACCAGGTCTCCCGAGGCGGCGCCCAACGTGTCGACCACGAGGATCGGATCGCCTTCGATGCTGCGGCCGTCGCCCTGCAAGGCCATGACCAACAGCAGCTTGGCGCCCTCCATCGAAGGGTGCTTGATCGTCGCGGTTGCTCTTCCGAGGATGCGGCCAAGGTACATGCGTTGCTTCGTTTTCAATGATCCAACTATTTGCCGATGATCCGCAGGTCGTCCACCATGGTGCAGCGTCGTTGGCGGGTGAAGGTCAGCGGCGTGGTCACGCCCTCGCCGGTCGGCGTGGCGATCGAGAAGGAGGTGTAGCCTTCGCCGCCCAGCCCCAGCCCGGCCATGCACGGCCCGTTTTTCACGAAGAGCGTCGTGTCCATCGCCTTGCCCATCTTCGTCATGTTGCGGACGTTGTTCGAGTGGATGATCGCCGTGTGGCGGAAGCCGTGTTCCGCCCGCTTCGCCTTGGCGATGGCGTCGTCGACGTCGCGGCAGCGGACAAACGGCAGGAAGGGCATCATCTGCTCGACGGGGACGAAGGGGTTCGCTTCGTCGGTCTCGCCGAAGAGCATTTCGACGCCCTCCGGCACGCTCTTGCCGATGCCGTGGGCCAACACGGCCGCGTCCTTGCCGAGGAAATCCCGCGCGGGACGTCGTGCTTCCGCTCGCCTTCGCCGACGCTGGCGATGGCGACTTTCGTCAAGGCTTCCACCTCGCGGGGGCACAATCGCGCGGCGCCGGCGCGCTCCATGGCCGCCAACATGGCGTCGAAGACCTGTTCGACGACGAAGACTTCCTTTTCCGCAATGCAGAGGAGGTTGTTGTCGTAGGCGCCGCCGAGGATGATGGCGCGGGCGGCGCGGTCGAGGTCGGCGGTTTCATCGACGACCACCGGCGGATTGCCCGGCCCGGCGACGATTGCCCGTTTGGCCTGCATCATCGCCGCGCGGGCGACGGCCGGCCCGCCGGTCACGCACAACAGCGCCACGTCGCGGTGTTTGAAGATTGCCTCGGCCGTTTCCAGGGTCGGCTCGGTGATAAGGCAGATGAGGTTGTCCACGCCGAGGTCGCGATAGATGGCTTCATTGAAGCGGCGGACGCCCTCGGCCGCCACGCGCCGTCCGCTGGGATGCGGATTGACCACCAGCGTGTTGCCGGCGGCGATCATGCTCACCGCGTTGCCGGTGATCGTCGGCAGAGAGTGGGTCACCGGCGTGATCGCGCCGATCACGCCGAACGGGGCGTGCTCGATCACCGCCAAGCCGTGATCGCCGCTGAACACCTCGCTGCGGAGGAACTCGACGCCCAGGGAACGCTCGCCGAGCGTCTTCAGCTTCTCGATCTTGTGGACGAGGCGGCCGATCTTCGTCTCCTCCATCTCCATCGTGCCCAGCTCGACGCACTGGTCGATCGAGATGCGGCGGATGTGCGCGATGATGCGGGCGCGATCGGTCAGGGTCATCGCCGAAAGACGGTCGAAGGCCTCTTGGGCCGCGGCCACGGCGGCGTCAACCGACGTGAACAGCCCAAAGCGGCCTTGCCGGCCGTTGTCGGCGTGAACCGCCTTGGCAACGTCCAATCGCGCCAGAACCTGCTCGACCACGTTGCGAACCAGCTTTTCGTCAACTTGCATGGTAGTTCTCACCCACTGGATTGTTTCTGATAGACGCATCCGTGGCCGACGTGGACGGTGTCCACGATGCCGATGATGACGGCGTCCACGGGAAGGTTTTTCGTGTCGGGGGTCAGCCGGGCGCTGGACCCCTGGGTAACCAGAACGAACTCGTCTTCGCCGGCGCCGACGGTATCGACGGCGACGAATGTGCGGCCCGTGCCGACCAGCGCGTCGCGAGTCTTCGGATCGAGGCGGAACGGCTCGACAACCAGGAGCTTATGACCGGTCATCGAATCGACCTTCTGGGTGCTGACCAACGAGCCGGTTACTTTGGCGAGAAACATGGCTCACTCCCCTTGCAAGAGTTGTGCGGCCTGGCGCGCGACGACGAGTTCTTCGTTGGTGGGGACGACCCAAATCTGCGCGCGGCTGTGCGGAGAACTGATCTTCGCCTCGCCGGCGGCGGCGGCATTGGCGGCCGCGTCGAGCGAAATGCCCAGTTCTTCCAGGTTGGCGCAGACGGCGGCGCGGCAGTCCGCGCGGTTCTCGCCGATCCCGCCGGTGAAGACGATCGCGTCGGCGCCGCCCAGTTCGACCAGGTAGGCCCCGAGATAGTGCCGCGTCGATGAGACGAAGACGTCCACGGCGAGCTTCGCCCGGGCGTTGCCCGCGGTCGCCGCCTCCTCGATGTCGCGGAAGTCGTTGCTGACGCCGCTGAGGCCGAGCAGGCCGCTCTGGTTGGCCAAGACGTCGAGCACTTCGGAAAGCGACTTGCCTGTCCGCTGCATGACCAGCGGAATGGCAAAGGGGTCGAAATCGCCGCAGCGGTTGTTCTGCGGCAATCCGCTTTGCGCGCTCATGCCCATGCTGGTCGCAACGCTTCGCCCGTTGCGGATCGCGCAGAGCGAACTGGAGCCGCCGAGGTGGCACGAGATGATCCGCAAGTCGTCGCGGCGGAGCAGTTCGGCGGTGCGTCCGGCGATGTAGCGGTGGCTGGCGCCGTGGAATCCCCAGCGGCGCACGAGCCCATTCTCCACCCAATCGTAGGGGACGGCGTAGAAGCGGCAGCGGTCGGGGATGGTCGCGTGGAAGTCGGTTTCGAAGCAGGCCACCAGGGGGATGTGCGGCAGTTTCTCGCCCAACAGCCGCATCGCCTTGATGTACGGCGGGTTGTGCGCCGGTGCGGCGCCGCTGACCTGCTCCATGGCATCGAGGACCTCGGGCGTGACGCGGCGCACGCCGCTGAGGGCGCCGCCGTGGACCGTCTTGAAGGCGATCGCGGAGACTTCCGCGGCGTCTTTCAAGCAGCCCGACTCCGGATCAGTCAATTGCGCAAGGCAAAGGCGCACCGCCTCGGCATGGTCGGCGACGCGGAGCATCCGCTCCTGTCGCCGATCGCCGATTTGCAGCGTGCAGCGGCTCTCGGGCGAACCGATCCGCTCGATGCCGCCGCGGCAAGCTGCCGCCCGGCGTCCATGTCGAACAACCGGTGCTTGAAGCTCGTCGAACCGAGATTGGCCACAAGTATCTTCATGGAATCCTTTCGCGCCGGCTCTCCTCTCCCGAGGAGAGGGGGCCTTGAATCAGCGAGATGTGCAACGTCTCCGTCAAGCCAGATACGCTTCGATCACGCCGGCGGCGGGCCGGGGGATGATGTGGCTGGCGACCAGTTCGCCGACGGACGAGGCCGCTGTGGCGCCCGCCTCGACGGCGGCCCGCACGCTCCCCACGTCGCCGCGGACGACGGTGGTCACGAGTCCGCCGCCGATCTGAATCCGCTTGACGATTTGCACGTTGGCGGCCTTGGCCATGGCGTCGGTCGCTTCGACCAAGGCCACCAGCCCCTTCGTTTCCAACAATCCAATGGCGTCTTGCATGATGAACATTTCCCTTCTCTAGAGTAAAAAATCGGCTTCAGTTCTTTCGCTGCGGTCAGTCGGCGGCGGACTTCTTCTTTGTCGGCGGCGGCAGCACGACGTCGAGGTCCTCGTGCGGCCGCGGAATGACCTGCACGCTGACGACCTCGCCGAGCCGGCCGCCGGCGGCGGCGCCCGCGTCGGTTGCGGCCTTCACCGCGGCAACGTCGCCGGTCACAAACGCCGTGACCAGTCCGCTGCCCACTTTGTCCCAGCCGACGAACTCGACGTTCGCGGCCTTCAACATCGCGTCGGTGGCCTCGACCAGGACGACAAAGCCCTTGGTCTCAATCATCCCCAACGCTTCCATCTTCTTTGACATGATGTGATTCTCCCGTCTCCAGTGAGTAGGGTGGGCCGACGCAGCGAGCCCCACCAAGTGCATTGCGACATTCATGGTGGGGCTCGCTGCGCTCGACCCACCGGACAAATCTCTCCCAAAAATCTGAGCAACTACAGTTTCAACAACTCGATCTTCCTGGCGTGATCGATGTCGCACGCATTCCCTTCGTCCGTGTCCAGGTGCACTTCCAGCTTGATCTTCTTGCCCACCCGCACCAACAGGTCCTCGAAGACCGTCGTGCAGGTCGAATCGACGCGGAGGCTCATGCGGTCGCCGTCGGCGACGCGGTAATGCCGGGCGTCGCCGGGGCCCATGTGGACGTGCCGCTCGGCGCGGATCACGCCCCGCTTCAACTCGACCACCCCCTTCGGCCCCACGAGGACCGCGCCGGGCGTGTCGGCGATGTTGCCGCTGGGGCGAACCGGCAGGTCGATGCCCAGCGAAATGCCGTCGGTAAACGCCAACTCGACCTGGGTTTCCGGCCGCGTCGGCCCGAGCACCCGCACCGAAGGCAGCATTCGCCGCCGCGGCCCGACGACCATCACCGTCTCCTCCGCGGCATAAAATCCGTCCTGGTAAAGGTCCTTCGCCACGGTCAACTTGTGACCAGGGCCAAACAGGGTCTCCGTGTCTTCATCCGTCAGGTGGACGTGCCGGGCGGAAACGCTGACGACCAGGTTCGGTTTCCCCGGCGGACCGCCCGGGAGCGACAACACGATCTCGCGAACGATTTGTTCAATCGCGCTTCGATCCATCGGGGCAACAACGCTCATCGGTTATTCCCGTCCTTCCACGCTCTCGGCGGCGTCGGCGACCAACAGGTCAACCCCCGCCGCGACAATCTTCTCTCGCCAATCGCCGTCAAGCGCGGCGTCGACCACCATGTGTCCGATGTCCTCCAAGGGACAAACGTGGCCGAGACTCCGGCGGCCGAACTTCGTGCTGTCGACGACGACGATCACCGTGTCCGCGGCGCGCATCATCGCCCGCTCGGTTCCGATCAGCAGCAAGTTGTTGTTGAACAACCCTTCCTCGCTGACCGCCGCCGTGCTCATCACCGTCTTCCGCACGCGGACTTTGGCCAACATCTCGTCGGCCAACGGCCCTCGGGCCACGCCCGAGCGCGGACAGATATTGCCGCCGATCAATACTAGGTCGCTATTCGCGTCCGCGGCAAACAGGTTGGCCACGGGCAGCGAATTGGTGACGATGTGCAGCAAGCGGCCGAGCAAGAGCCGTGCCACCTCAAAGGTGGTGCTGCCCCCATCCAGAAGGACTGTATCGCCGTCTTCGATCAGGGAGACTGCCTTTTGGGCGATCGCCCGCTTCAGCTCCCAATGAGCCGGCTGACAGGCGTCGAAATGGGGCCATTTCGGCGAACCCCCCGCGTAGAGGACGCCGCCGTGAATCCGCCTGGCGGAGCCTTGCTCTTCAAGGTAGTTGACGTTGCGGCGAACCGTGGATTCGGAAACCGCCAGTTGTTCGGCCAATTCCGGCAGGGCCACGAAGCGCCGACTGCGGACGAGTTCGAGGAGTCGATTTCGGCGTTCTTCGGCGAACACGGGCTGCTTTCCATCTAATGTGGCTACATCTGCTCATAGTATGTCACAAAGCGTGAAGGAATGCAAGCATTTTGTTGCAAGAGTGTGCAACAGATTGCACGCAGCAGCTTCCAGAGCGTTCAATACCCATCCGATGGGGCATGTCAGTGGGCATCGCCCCGACTGTCGGAACTAATGGTTGAATCCGACAAAGAAGCTAAAGACCTGGGTCACGTCGGTCGGCTCCTTGATGATCGGGAAGCCGAAGTCCAGGGCAATCGGGGCGGGACCCATCGCCGGGATGTTGATCCGCAGTCCGAAACCGACCGCCACGCGGTACTTGTCGGTCCACTGGTTGTAGGTCGGTTCGACCGTGCCGCCGTCGCAGAAGATTACGCCCCGCAACATGTCGTCGGCCGTGATCGGGAACATGTATTCCACGGAATTGAGCAACTCGAAGTCGCCGCCCACCAGCACGCCGGTCGGCTTGTCGACGGGCGAGACCCCCATGAACTCGAAGCCGCGGAGCGAGGAGTAGCCGCCGGCGAAATAGCGGTCGTAGATCGGCGTGTCGTCGCCGGCGTATCCCGCCCGATTGGAGAAGATCAGCACGTGCCGGCCCGTGCCGTCGGCGCGCTCCGACAATTTGAAGTTTTGCGTGAACTCCAGGTTGACCAGCGGGTAGTTCCAAGTTCCCACGACCTCCTCGAAGCTGGCGCTGATGTGGTGGCCTTCGGTGGCGAGGAATTGATTGTCGCGGGTGTCGTGCGCCAGCGCGACCTTGAAGCCGTATAGGCCGTTGTTGCCCAAAACCTCCTCCAGGGCCTCGGGGGTGGGGACGACGGGATTGCTGATGTTCACGTTCGCGGCGCGGACGGCGACCGACGCGGTCAAGTCGTGGGTGAGTTGGTAGCCCAAGCCGACGCTTCCGCCCTCGCGGCCTTCCTGCCAATCGTTGAAGATGCGGTCGTAGTAGAAGCCGGTCAGGCTGAGGCTGACCCACTTGCCGTCCAGATCGTACCAATAGGGCTCCATGAAGCTGACCGTGTAGCGTTGCAGTTCCGTTCCGGGGACGCACTCGATGCGAAAATGCTCGCCGGCCCCGCGCCAGGCGGTGCCGTTGCGGATGTCTTCCCAAGAGGTGGGCCAGCGGCTCCAGTCGAAGTTTTGTTCGTCCAGGACGATGTTGCCGACCAGGCCGGCGTCGGAGTTGATGCCCACGCCCAGCATGATCCGCCCCGTCTGCGTCTCTGCGCCGCGGAAGATAAGGTCCAGATCGCGCAAGGGATCGCCGTTGGGCGATGGGACCATGGGCGTTCTGTCCGGGCCAAAGATCGGCTGCATTGCCGGGACGTATCCGCTGCCGGGCGAAATCGGGGGATAGAACTGCGGCCCCGGCTGAGAATACGGCTGTGGATAGGGCTGAGGATAAGGCGTCATCGGCGTGGCGGCAGGCAATTGGCCCTGACCGGTCCCGCCGCCCGTCCACGCCCCGCCGGCTCCCGGCGGCGGTTGCGTCGCCGCCGATCCATAACCTGGTTGCGGCGGCGGCGGAGTGCTGTACTGCTGCGGACTGGCGTATTGCGGGGGATTTTGATACTGCGGCGGCGGATTTTGGTACGGTTGGGGATTTTGGTATGGTTGCGGCGGCGGATTTTGGTATTGCTGCGGCGCGGGTTGATAGACCGGTTGCGGCGCGGCTTGATACACGGGCTGGGGCGCGGATTGATAGACCGGCGGCGGCGCGGATTGATACGCTGGCTGCGGCAGCGGCGCTTCCGCCGGGGCAACGTCCGGCCGCGAAATTCCACCCTCGTCGGGCGCCTGGCCGCGAATGATTGTCGGCGGATTGCCCGCGGGCGGCTGCCAATTCGGCTCGGCCGACGGCGGCGGCAAGGGCGCGCGATAGTAGGATTGAGGCGGAGCGGTCTGGACGGGCTGCCCTTGCGGCTGTGCCGCCGGCGACACGACGCCCAACTCCGGCGCCGCCCGACGGAAATCTTCCCAACTGTCGAAGCGATAGATGATGTCCAAGGGGCGATCGCCCGGGGGATCTACAGTTGTTTCCGCTTCGGTGGGCGCATCGGGGCTCTGCGAGCGGTAGCTGCCGCCGCCATCGCCGCCGCCGCCACTGTAGCTGCCGCCGCCACTGTAGCCGCCGCCGCCACCACCACCACCGCCGCCGCGACGCTTCTGAGGGGTGGCCGCCGGCTTGTCCTCGCTGTCGTCGCCGTCGGCGTCGCTGTCGTGCTCCTTCGGCGACATCACGAGCTTCGGCGGATCGCCCTTGGTCGGATCGACGACAAACAGACCGGAAAACTTGATCCGCCGCTCGCTGTCTTTAATCTCGCGAATGTCGACAACTTCGCCCGGGTGAAGCGAAAGCGGGTTCAACACCGTGGTGATCTTCGTGTGCGGATTCTCGCCCTTGATTTCCACCAGCACGCGGTTGATCCGGTAGGGATGCCCTTCGTGAACGCTGTAGACGAGATCGACCTGTCCCGGCTGATCGAGATAGCGCAAATCGCCCTTCACGTTGGCGAAGACGTAGCCGATGCGGCCGTACTTTTCCTGGATCTTGTTGATGTCGGCCTTCATCTCGTCTTGGTTGAAGTCCTTGCCGGAGGTCAACTTCAACTTCTCCATCAACGTCGGCGTGGCGAATTGCGTGTTGCCGACGATGCCGATGTTGCGGATGTGCGAGCGGATGCCCTCATCGACGACGAAGGTTACGGTGAGCCACTTCTGATCGGGGGTGAATTCCAGTTCGCGGCCGACGCGGGCCTGAAAAAAGCCCAGGCCGCGGTAGTAGGCGGTGATGCGGTTGCAGTCTTCGTCGATTTGCTTGAAGTCGGCGTCGCCGCCGAAGAGATAGAGGATCGGCGGCGCCGTCTTCGGCACGGTCCACTTGATGTGGTCGGGGCTGACGACCTCGGGGCCGATGACGTTGACCCACCATATCTTTGTTTTCGGCCCTTCATTGATCGTGTAGATCGCGGAGTTGGCCCGGCTTGTTTCCTTCGACGATCGCGACGCGGACCTTGTTGTAGCCGTTTTTGTGGTAGTAGTCCTCCAGCTTCGTGCGGCCCGCCTGGACCTCGAAGGGATCGGCGGCGTCGCCCTTCTTGAAGCCGATTTCCTTTTTCAGCGCCTTCTCCGTGTAGTTGACGCAGCCGATGATGCGGACTTCTTGAAGGATGGGCCGCTCGACGAGGCGGAAAATGACAATTCGCCCGCCGGGCACGCGCTGCGAAAGCGACTGCACGCGGACGAACGTCCGCATCTTTTGCAGCCGCACTACGTCCTCTTGGATGACTTCCGGATCGTAGGGCCGTCCTTGTCGCGTGTGGACCTGGGCGAGAATCTTTTCGACCGAAACGGCCCGATTCCCTTGAATCTGCACCTGCACGACCAGTTCCTCCGCCGGCTGGACCGCTCCCGGCGGTTGGGCCGCAGGCGGAGCGGGGGCAGGCCCGTAAGCCGGCGCGGCGCATAGTTCGGCGCGGCTGCGGGCGGGACAGGCGCGGTGCGCGAAGTTCGGCGCGGGCGCATAGCCCGGCGCGGCCGCGGGCGGCGGGGCGTAGGCGGGCGCTTGGGCCATTGCCGCCGCGCCGCCCAGGGCAATCGGCGCCAGCAGCGCGCAACACCGCAAGGCGCGGAAAAACCACTGGTCCACTGCCGGTTTGGCCATCGAGGCCCTTTCCCTGCGAAGGAGAAGCCAAAGACGAGAACGGAACGGTCCGAAAGGAGCCTGTAAATACCTAATTCGGCCTCCCCGAGCAAGGCGTATTCTTGGGGATTGCGCGCCAGTGCGGGGGGATAGGGGAAATGGGAGGGCAGGGAGGTGGTCGGGCGCCATGCCCGACGCTTGCGTCGGCATGTGGGGCGTCGCGGAAGGCCAGTGTACGGGGGAGTCGCCGCTGGTCTTGTTGCGCCCGACCAGAAATGTCCGGCTTAACATGCCCACGCAAGCGTGGGACATGGCACCGGGCAGCGCGACAACCGAAAAGCACTCGTCAGGCCGTTACTGCCAACTGCCCGAATCTTCCGCCGCGCCCTCGAACTCCTCGTAAGCCCGCTGCGCGAGGTTCTCGAATCGCGTGTACTTGTCGAACCACGCCAGCTTCACATCGACGTTCGCCTGGCCGTTCCGCTGCTTCGCCACGATAATGTCCGCCTGGCCCTGGACCTGCTTTTCCTGGGCGTCCTCGCGGGAAAGATACATCTCCTCGCGGTGGATGAACATCACCACGTCGGCGTCTTGCTCGATCGCCCCCGACTCGCGGAGATGGCTCAATCGCGGACGATGCCCTTCCTTGCCCACCTCGACCTGCCGGTTCAACTGCGCCAGGCAGAGCACGGGAATTTCCAACTCGCGGGCGAGGCACTTCAACCGCCGCGCCATCTTCGCCACCTGCTCTTGCCGCGGGTCGCGGGGATCGTCCGGCTGGATCAACTGGAGATAGTCGATCACGAGGAAGCCGAGGTTCTGCTTCCGCTTCAATCGCCGCGCGCAGGCGGCGATTTCCGTGATCGTCCGCGAAGGCGTGTCGTCGACAAATATCGGGGCCTTGCCCAGCTTCGCCGACGCCTCGACCAGCTTGTTCCGGTCCTCGCCGGAAAGGAAGCCGCTGCGGAACTTGTTCGCGTCGATGCGGCCTTGCGAACACAAGAGCCGCTGGGCCAATTCCAGCCGGGCCATTTCCAGGCTGACAAAGAGCGTCGGCACGCCGGACTCGATCGCCACCTGCTCGGCGATGTTTGTCGCCAAGGCGGTCTTGCCCATGCTCGGCCGGGCGGCCAAGACGATGAACTCCGACCCGTGCAGCCCGCCCGTCACCGCGTCCAGATCGCGAAAACCCGTGGGAATGCCGCCGCCCTCGCCGCGGTCCATCCGCGCGTCGATGCGGTCGAAGGCCTCGACCAACACGTCGTGGATGTTGGCCACCTGGTCGTTGCTGCGGCGGTCGCGAACGGCGAAAATCTTCTCCTCCGCCTGGTTGACCGCATCGCGAACGTCCATTCCCGGGTCCCATGCCTCGCGAAGGATCTCCGTGCTGGCGTGGATCAACGCGCGGAGGGTCGCTTTTTGGCGGACGATCTCCGCATAGTGCATGACATTGGCGGCGTAGGGGACCGACTGGAGCACCTGGGCGAGATACGCCTTCCCGCCGACGGCCTCCAGCTCGCCGGCCTGTTGCAGCCGCTCGACCAGGAGGGTGACGTCGATTCGCTTCCCCTCGTCGTGCAGGGCGAGGATTTGCCGGTAAAGCTTCTCGTTGGCGTCGGCATAGAAGTCGTCGGCGCGGAGCGTCAGGGCGACTTCGTCGCACATTTGCGGATCGTGGAGCAGGCTTCCGAGCACGCCCAATTCCGCATCGAGATTCTGCGGCGGCAGGCGGTCAAGGATTTCTGAGCTTACCCGCGCGGGGGGATGTTTCGTGTCGAATCGGTCGGCGGTCGCCATGGTCGTCCGTGTGGCTGGAGCGTGATCCGTCGGAGAAGTTTTGCCCGAGCCCAAAGCCTACGCCAGACGGCCTGGTCTTGCAAGCGGCTCGCATGGCAGTGCCCGCCTACCCCTTCGGCGGGTCAATGGAAATCAATTGCCGGCGGTCGGCGGGACAGGCGGGGCATGATCCGCAGGCGGACGAACCCCGCCGTCGGGCGGCGCGAATCAGCCGCCATGTGACGTACGCGACCGCTGAGAGGACGAGGCCCAGGGCCGCCAGGTTTTGCCAATCGAGGATCATGCGTAGTCCTTAACAGCTCTCACTGCGAACCTGCATATTCAAGGTCCCCCTCTCCCACCGGGAGAAGGTCGGGGTGAGGGGATGTGCCACTGCGGCCGAGAATCGAAATGCGGAATCTTCACTCGCGCACCCTCACCCTAACCCTCTCCCGGAGGGAGAGGGGACCGCACTTTTCCATCATCCACCCCACCACATTCCCACATGATACGTCGCCCATGCCCCCACGTAGGCCAGGACGGTCATGTAGGCGAAGGTAAACGCCGGCCAACGCCAAGAGTTCGTTTCGCGGCGAATCACCGCCAACGTCGCCGCGCACTGCCCGCAGAGGGCGAAAAAGACCAAAATCGACAATGCCACGGGAATGGTAAACACGGGCCGGTTTGTCCCCTCCCACGTCGCCCGGCGAAGCGCGGTCTGCAATTGGCTGCTGCCGTTGGCCGATTCGACTTCGCCCTTGTTGTCTGAGTTGTAGACGACCCCGAGCGTGGCGACGACGACCTCGCGGGCGGGAAACGAGGCGATCACGGCGCAGCCGATCCGCCAGTCCCAGCCCAGCGGCCGGACGGCCGGCTCGATCACGCGGCCCATGCGTCCCAAGAGGCTGTTTCGCTGTCCGCCTTGGGGATCATGGGGATAATAAGGCGCCGCCCAAAGGATCACGGAGATGGCCAAGATCAGCGTGCCGGCGCAGCGGAGGAAGACCGACGCCCGCTGGGCCATGCGGAAAAAGACGTTTCCCGGCGAAGGCCACTTGTAGCTGGGCAATTCCATGAGGAACGGCGGCGTCCGGCCGCGCAAGAGCGTCCGTTTCAGCAAGAGCGCGACGGCGATCGCGGCGACGATCCCGAGGACGTACAGCGCGGCCAACGTCAGCCCCTGGAGACCGACCGCTCCGCCGAGATAGGCCTGCGACGGGATGAACGCGGCGATCAACAGGGCATAGACCTGCAGCCGCGCCGAGCAGGTCAGCAGCGGCGCGACGAGGATCGTCGTCAAGCGGTCGCGGTCGTTTTCGATCACGCCGCGTCGCCATGATGCCGGGAACGGCGCAGGCGAACGAGGAGAGCATGGGGATGAACGATCGCCCGCTCAATCCGACGCGAACCATGAGCCGGTCCATGAGGAAGGCCGCCCGGGCCATGTAGCCGCAATCTTCGAGCACGGCGATGAAGAAAAAGAGGATGAGGATTTGCGGCAGAAAGGCGAGCACGCTGCCGACGCCGGCGACGACGCCGTCGACGAGCAGGCTGCGCAGGGCGCCCGCGGCCATCGATGCCTCGATCCAATGGCCGACGGCCGCGGCGGCGAGGTTGATCCCGCGCGTCAGCGGCTGGGCCCAGGCGAAAACCGACTGAAAAACGAAGAGCATCAGCAGGGCGAAGATCAGCGTTCCCCAGAGGCGATGGGTCAGCACGCGGTCGATGCGGTCGCTCCCCGTGGTCTCGCGGCAGGCCGGCTCGGTCACGATCCCTTCGAGCGTCTTGCTAGCCCAAGCGTAGCGGGCGCGGGTCTCGACGCCGGGCACGTCGCAGTCGGCCGCGGCCAGCCGCCGTCGGGCTTGCGCCAGCCGCTCGCCCAGCCAGCGGTTGCCTTTCGGCCAAAGCGATCGCTGCAAGTAGCCGTTGGCGTCGAGGAGGACTCGCCGCCAAAGGGAGTGCGGCAAGGGGGCGTCGTCCGTGCGGGCGACGCGCGACTCGCTCTCCAACTGCGTGACCTCGCGATGAAAGGCTTCGGGAAGCGGAGAGGCGGCGGCGCGCGGGCCGCGGCCGACGGCCTCGACCAGGGCCGTCTTCAAGGCGTCCAAGCCGATGCCGTGATTGGCCTCGGTCGCGACCACGGGAACGCCCAGCCGCGCTTGCAGGGCGGCCGCGTCAACGACGATCCCCCGCCGCGCGGCCACGTCAACCATGTTCAACGCCACGGCCGTCGGCAACCCCAACTCCAACACCTGGCTGAGCAGATAGAGGTTGCGACGCAGGTTCGAGGCGTCGACCAGGCAGACGACCGCATCGACCGCGCCGACGTCCGCTTGCCGCCCCAGGAGCACGTTGACGGCCGCCATTTCGTCGCGGGAACGCGGGGCCAGGCTGTAAACGCCGGGAAGGTCGATGATCTCGAACGATTGGCCTTCGACCTCCATGCGGCCGGTCTTCTTTTCGACCGTCACGCCGGGGTAGTTTCCCACGTGCTGGTGCATGCCGACCAGGGCGCTGAAGAGCGTCGATTTCCCCGTGTTCGGGTTTCCCACCAAGGCGACAGTCAGCGCGCTCTGCTGGGTCAGCATTTTTTCCTAATCGGCCGTCGGCACGACCAAGACGTTGAGGAGTTCATCCGCGCGAATGCAGACTTTGTTTCCCGCCAGGAGGATGATGCACGGGTTGCCGCGGCGAAACATCTCCACGTGGACGCCGTCGCACAGGCCGAACTCCCGCAGGCGGTGCACGTGCTCGGGGTGGCCGACCAGCCGACTGATGCGGGCGGACTGGCCGGGCTGAAGATGTTGCAGGGGGACGTCGAAATCCCCGACGGGGTTGTGCCGCGGATGGCCGGGTGGAATCATGATCCTGCGAATAGGGGGACGGCAATGGATTGAGAATCAGTCTCAACACCAAGTCTAGCCGTTTCGCGGAAAGAAAGCAAGGCCATTCCCGCGGCAACGACCGATTACGGCAGCTTGATTGCCCAGGCGGCCCAAACCACCGCCGCCTGCGTCCCTTTGTAGCCCGGCAGATTCTTCGCCGGGTCGCCGACGATCTTGCCGAGGATGACCACCTTGTCGTCCTTGGCGATCGCGAAGGGCTGACGGCTGAGGACCATGACCGGCTTGGGCGAGCCGTCCATGCGCACGGCGGCGCCGTAGAGGCCGTTCTGAACGCCCACGCCCGTCACCGTCCCCGCGGCGAGAATGCCGCCCTTGGCGTTGAGCCCGGCGGCAAGCAATTCTTCCGCCCTGCGCGCGATTTGCTTGGCCTGCTCCGGTTGCGACGCAGCCTTTCGCACAAGGGATTCGATCTCTTTCTTCCGCTCGACCAGTTGAGGATCGTTGGCGGGAAGAGATAGGGCCGCCAGCGCCTCGGCCACGCGGCAGAACGTCTCATAACCCGCCGGCTTCAGCTCCGCGGGCGAAGAGCCGAAGCTCTCGCGCAGGGCCTTCAAGGCCGCGTCCAAGTCAGCCAGATCAGCGCTGGCCGGAGGCGCGGGCGTCGGCGGCTTCGTTTCCGCGCTGGCCAGTGCGTTGGCGTCCTCCTTGACCGGCGGCATCACGGCCGTTGTCGCTTGCGGTTTCGCGGGCGCCGCCTCTGCCTTTTCCGGCTTGGCGGG
The DNA here is from genome assembly GCA_963791075.1 of uncultured Planctomycetia bacterium. Lineage (GTDB taxonomy): Bacteria > Planctomycetota > Planctomycetia > Pirellulales > Thermoguttaceae > CAWBRF01. The sequence goes on along the minus strand of CAWBRF010000012.1, from coordinate 125,515 downwards.
AACCGCGGGCGTTGGCTCCGGCTTGGCCGGGGCAGGGGATGGCTTCTCCGGCATGCTCGGCGCAATCGCCGTCGTTGCCGGCGGCAAGGGCTTCGAAGGAACGAGTTTCGGCATCGGTTGGGCCGGCTTCGCGGGGACCGGCTCGGCCTTTTCCGGCTTCGCTGGCGCGGGCGATGGCTCTTCCGGCTTGGGCTCATCCTTCACCTCCGGCTTCGGCGCATCGTTCAGCGTCGTTGTCGCTTGTGGTTTCGCGGGCACCGGCGCGGCCGGTTCCAGCTTCACCTCCGGCTTCGGCTCGACCTTTGCTCCCGGCTTCGCCTGGGACGTTCCCACAGGCTTTGGACCGACCGGCGCCAACTTGCTCTCGGGCGTCGCCGACGGCGCAAGGCCGGAATTAAAGTCTGGCTTCTCCGCGGCGTCGGGCGTGGAGTTGGAATCGGCGTCGTCCGCGTCCGCGTCCTTCTGTTTCTTCGTTTCCGGTTTTGTCAACGCGATGTCCGGCGCTTTCGCCTCAGCTTTCGTCTCCGCGCTGGCTTGCGGCTTCGCTTCCGCTTTCGGCGGGGGCGCGGGCTGCGGCTTCGCCGCGGGCTGTTCTGTCGCTCCCGCCGAAGGTTGAACCGCAAGGTCGGGATAGCCCGACTTGGCGAGCTTCGGAGTGAGCGGCGTCTTCGCCGAGTTCCCGCTCTTCGCGGGCGCGCTCTTCCATGGCGTGTACCAGCACCAATGTCCATACGTGTGCGGCACGCCCGGCAAATAAATCTCGGCTATGTCCCACTTTTTGCCGCCAAAGAAATTCAGGCCGTAGTAGAAGAGGACAACGGCCAAAAGGCCCGAGATCGCCATGCCGATGAACCGGCCCAGTGCGCTCGATTCGCGACGGCGTCTCCTCTTTGGCAGCGGGGGAAGTGCGACCGCGCCGGCCGCCGAAGCGCCCATAGCGACGCCGGCCAATGTGGGCGGCGCCTTGCCGGCCTTCCTCGGGAGGCAGCTTGCCGGTAATCGCCCCGAAAACCGCCGCATCGCCCTCCTCCGCTTCGGCCAAACCAACTTCGCCCTCGTCCTCGGGGTCAGCGGCCTCGCTTGCGGCCTCTTCGCCCGCCTTCGCCCAACCGGCGACCCAGCGGTCCTCGTCATTTTCGGCGGCGGCGTGGCCCTCGGCGCCCGCGGCGTGTTCTGTGAATGCGACCGCCTCGGCTTCGGCCGCTTCCGGCTCCTCCTCGAAGGCGATCATCTCCTCGTGGTGTACTTCTGCGTGTTCTTCAAGTGCGACCGACCCGGCGAAGATGCCGATGGGCGTGTCGTGTTCCGCGGCAAAGTGGACCGCCTCGTCGAACAACGCGCTCGGGGCCGGTTCCGTCTCATCCGAAAGCGTCAACGGCGCGATCTCGATCGCCGATGCAGCAAGCGGGGCCTCTTCGGCGTGGGCGACCACAATCAGGGCCGGCGGCGCCGACGCCAATGCCTCGCTCAAGGGGTATTGCTCATCGCACAGCGGGCAACGGACCAACGCGGCCGGGCCAACGCCGTCGGGAATGGTGATCGGTTTCTGACACTTTGGGCAATTGGATGTGAACGACATAGGCTTGCTCTGCTCTTTCGGGAATCCCTAAAGTGTAACCCGGAATTGCCGGCAAAACCACCGGATAGCGAAGATTTTCCGGTTGTTCCGCCACCCATCCGGCGGGTGGGATGAGCCGTTCCTCCCCGCTCCGCGCCGATTACTCATCCGCGCAGGGTTTCCAGGAAAGGCTTCACGATGTATCCTGCAGCGATCAGCAGGGCCAAGGGCGTCGGCGAGCTTCAAGACGGCCGAGGAGGACTGTATGACCGATTCCGAAAAGCCGAACGAAGGCGATCTCATTTTGTACCAGACCCAGGAGGGGACTGTCAGAATCGAGGTGCTCTACGAATCCGAGACCTTTTGGCTGAACCAGAAGAAAATCGCCGAGCTTTTCGGGGTCGATCTGCGGACAATAAGTGAGCATTTACAAAACATTTACGCCTCCGGGGAACTGACTGAACAGGCAACTCTCCGGAAAATCCGGAGAGTTCAAAAGGAGGGCGTCCGCGAGGTTAGCCGGGAGATCGAGTTCTACAACCTGGATGCCATTATTTCGGTGGGCTACCGGGTCAACAGCACCCAGGCCACCCAATTCCGCATCTGGGCAACGCAGACGCTCCGGGAATTCATCGTCAAGGGGTTCGTGCTCGACGACGAGCGGCTGAAGCTGAACAAGCGTTTCGGCAAAGACTATTTTGACGAACTCCTCGAACGCATCCACGAGATCCGGGCGAGCGAACGCCGCTTCTACCTCAAGATCACCGATATCTACGAGCAGTGCAGCATCGACTACGACAAGGACGCGGAAATCGTAACCGTCAACAAATCACCATCCATGTGCGGCCTTCAGCGATGCTGGGGCTCGCCGAGGTCCCTGAGTCGGAGCGTATTCCTCCTTGACGAGGCGCGCAGCGACGGGCATCATGGGTGCGGCAGGTCAGCGTCACGTCCTGAACATCCCGAATGCCCATGACGCCGAGTAATTTGCCACCCTGCTCCCAACCTCAGAACCGCGCGCCGCTTGGGATGTCCTGTCGAAGCTCGTCCTTGGACAGTATGCGGTAATTTCGCATGTCTGTACGGGGGGCCGCCCGTAAGGGCGGCCCCTACTGCGACCGACGCAACAGCCAAAGAAGCGAGACAATCCATCCCACAAATAGGCCTACGCCGAGCGCAGGCAGGCACCAAAACGGTACAAATATGAATGCGATTACGGCAGTCGAAGACATGTGACCGCCGCCATAGAGCGGATACCAGACTGCAACGTGGGCGGCTACCATGCGGCCAAGGATACCCATTAGACCGCCAATCCCCAAGCAAGATAATCGTGCCGCGGAGAACCGGCTCGCGGCGGCGTAGCAAATTACAGACAGCACCGCAAACGGGATTAGGCCGAATAATGCGAGAAGGAACAGATTATGTCCGCCGCCGAACTGCCTGCGGAGGATGTCCGCGACAGCGGCGACCGGCCTGATACGGCCAACGAACACCTCAAGATAGAAGATGACAGCGGAGGGTGTAATAATCCCGATAACGAGAGGCGCAATCGACCAGAATAACCGATGTTGGCTGCTGGCTTTCATGAGGACACGGGTGGATCGCGACTTCGCCTGTCTGTTGGCGGGCTCAGGCCAACCCAGGGCCGGTCTCGATTATATGGCCTTCGTCCACGCCTGCCAACTACCCGGTGATTGCGCAGCCGTCAAGGAATTGCTGTGACTCGTGAAGCGGCACCTCGGCTGACCCCGATAGCCTGCCTATCAGGGCGCCGCAGGCACGAGAGGGGCCGGTGCCGCGTAAAAAGTCCCCTGTGGCTTCGTTGTGGGCGATAGACAAGCAACCGGGGCCGCTCGGTGGAAAGCTCACTGCTCCGCGCCGAGCCAGGCAACGTGGTCTCTCAACGGCCCGGCGGCCAACGCATGGACCAGCCGTTGATCGCCGCTGACCATGATCGTCTTTCTTTGCACAGCCAGGGCAACATAAAGGCAATCGTACACAGTCCGGCCCGTCCGCAGGGCCAACGCAAGGGCCGGAGCGACAAGCTGCTCCGAGGGCGTGATTTCCAGGGACAGATCGAGCGCGTCGGTCAGCAGCCCGACAGCCTCGTCCGCATTGATTTCTCCCCGCCGACGGCGCTTCCAGACAACATTGGCAATCTCGGCGTAGATCAGGTCCGGCGCGGAAAAAACGCCGCCGGAAAGGAGCAGCTTTCGCGCCGCTTCGGAATGCTTCTCGGGGAAAAACGCCGCCGCAACGACGCTTGCGTTGACGACGAAGCGTTTCATCGGTTGCGGTCCCCGCGAATCAGCCGCGCACTGCTGGAGAACCTCCGCCCGGCAAAACGGCCTTCCCACCGCTTCAGCACGGCCGCGATTTGCTCACTGCCGCCCCCGGCAGCCCGTTCGACGAGCATCTTCACTTCGCTTTGCAGCGACCGGCCGTGCCGTTTGGCGTGCGCCTTCAGCCGCTTGACTGTCTCCGCGTCCAATCCGCGAACCAAGACATCGGGCATGACATCACCTTCCGGGACTCGCAATCGCCGACCCATCTTAATGATAGCATTTTGCTATCACCAGGTCAAGGGGGTCGAACGTGAATTGCCCTGGCAACTCGGCTGCCGGGGCGCAGCCCGGCGAAGAGGCCGGGAATCACCCGATGACGCCTGGTCTGCCCAGCAGCAGTGCAATTATGCCCGCGGCGACGCCCACGGCTAGCAAGGTCGACACGCCCAACACGACAACCTCCCCGTTGTTCAATTCCAGCCAACTCAGCCGCACGCAGACGAACCAAATCGCCGGAAATGCGACGACGACGTAGGGGTTGCCAACGAACGCCAGCAACACCCAAGCTGGGATGACCGCGAGGGACGACACCCAGACGCATTTTAGGACATCCTGTTTCAGATCGCTGAAGCTGAACCCCAGGTCGAAGTACGAGCAGACCAATAATCCACAGAACGCCCCAACGGCCGCCGCGGAAACTAAGGCCATGCAAATGAGGACGTGAGCCATATAAGTTTCAGCCGCCGGCCAATGAATCGCCGATAATCGCCAAGGCGCTCTCGCACAATTAACGTGAGCGTCGGGAACCGCGGGCGGGCGCGTCGCAACGCCGTCAGCGCCGCTTCCGCAGCATCCTCCGCACCGCTGCCCACGGCCGCGTGTTCGCCACGTCGTCCTTTGTCAGCCCGCCGCGGCGGGCCTGAATCACCCCGTAACGCATCGCCGCAAGGCCCTCGACCCGATGCGCGTCGGTCGAGATCACCACGGGAACGCCAAGCCCCTTCGCCGCGGCGCAGCCCACGTCGTCCAAGTCCAGTCGCAACGGATGGGCGTTCAACTCGAGCATCTTGCCGTGCTCGCGGGCGGCCTTCATCACCGCCTCGAGGTCGATCTCGTACGGCCGACGCTTGTTCAACATCCGCCCGGTGGGATGCGCGAAGGCGCAAACGTAGGGATTGGCCAAGGCGTCGATCACGCGGCGGGTGATCTGCTCGCGCGACTGGTTTTGGCCATAGTGAATGCTGGCGTTGACCCAATCGGCCCCGGCGAGGAGATCGTCGTCGAGGTCGAGCCCGCCGCGTTCGAGAATGTCGACCTCGACGCCCTTGAGCACGACGATGCCGTCGAGGCGGCGATTGAGCTTGTCGATTTCCGCCCACTGGCGGCGCAATTCCGCGGCGTCCAGCCCGCCGGCGATCGTCGCCCGCTTCGAGTGATCGGTGACGGCGAGATACTTCAAGCCGCGGGCCTTGGCGGCCAGGGCCATCTCCTCGATGGTCGCGTTTCCGTCGCTCCAGTCGCTGTGCGAGTGCAAGTCGCCGCAAATGTCCGCCAATTCGATCAGCCGCGGCAGGGCGCCCTGGCGGGCCCAATCGAACTCCCGCCGCGCCTCGCGCAGCTCGGGCGGAAAACAGGGCAGTCCCAGGGCGGCGTAGACTTCCGCTTCCGTCCGCCCGGCGACGAGTTGCTCGCCGCGAAAAACGCCGTACTCGTTGATCTTCAGCCCGCGCTCCTTGGCCAGCGAGCGAAGGACGATGTTGTGCTGTTTCGAGCCAGTGAAATATTGCAAGGCGGCCCCGAACGACTCGGCCGGGACGACGCGGAGGTCCACCTGCAGCCCGGAGGAGAGGCGGACCGACATTTTCGTATCGCCGCGGGCGATTGTCTCGGCGACGCCGCTGAACTTGGCGAGGCGGTCCATCGCCGCCGCGGCGTCGGCGGCCACGGCCAAAAATCGAGATCGCCGATCGTCTCCTTGCCTCGCCGATAGCTTCCCGCGGCGACGATCTCGGCGATCGCCGGGGAGCCGCGCATGTGGGCCAACAGTTCCTGGGCGAACCGGTCGGCCTCGGCCCAGAGCATTCGTTGCCCGGCCTGGCTGGCCATGTCGATGCCCGCGAGCACGGCGGTTTCGATCTTCTCGCCAAATCCCTTCAGTTCGCGAATGCGGTGGCTCTGGCACGCCTCGCGGAGTTCGTCGAGGGTATTGATCTTCAGTTCGCGGTGGAGGATGGCCGCCCGCTTCGGCCCCAGTCCCGGCACGCGGAGCAGGTCGAGGACGCTGGCGGGAATTTCGGCCAAGAGTTCCCGGAGCATCGGCAACGAGCCGTCCTCCAAGAGGGTGTTGATCTTCTCGGCCAGGTCCTTGCCGATGCCCTCCAAGTCGGTCAGCTTGCGATTCGGGTCGGCGGCGATGTCCTTCAACGATTCGGGCAATTCGCGGATTGTGCGGGCGGCGTTGCGATAGGCGCGGACACGGAACTGGTTCGCCCCTTGCACTTCCAGCAGGTCGGCGATCTCCTCGAATGCGGCGGCAATTTCCACGTTCGTCATGATTGTATTCTACATGTGCAGTTCGACGATGTCTTTGTCGTGGAGCACGTAATTGCCCTTGACCGCGGCGCCGTCGTGGACCGCTTCGCCCCAGACGCGGGCGAACTTCAGCCCGCTGAGAAAATCCTTGTGGACCAGCCCGGACATCTCCAGCAGCGTGCCGCCGCGGCGAAGCGTGAAGGGGCGATCGCGGTCCGCCTCCTTCGCCGTGGGCAGCTTGCTGTAGACGCGGATCACGTCCAACGCCTGATAAATCGCCGCGCGGAGTTCCTCCAGGCCGTTTCCCTTGGCGGCCGAAATGACGTGTTCCGTAAACTCCATGGGGCAAAGTTCGTGCAGGAGTTCCAGCCGGCCGGCCGCTTCGGGCAGATCGATCTTGTTGGGCACGAGAAAGGTCCGCGTGTAGGAGAGCCCCACGTCGTTCTCGTCGAGGTACGATTCGGCCGCCAGCCGCGTCTTCGATCCCTTCAGCCGGTCGAGCGCCTCCTGGCATTGCTCGATGCCGTCGTCGCTGCCCAGATCGACCATCCACAGCGCCAGGTCCGCGGCGCGAATCAACCCGTAGAGGTGCGAATCGATGTAGTCCGCGGTGATCGGCGGGGTGTCGATCAGTTGCACGGAGACATCCTCGAAGGGCATCATCGCGGGGGCGGGCGTTTGCGTGGTGAACGGATAGGGCGCGACCTCGGGCGTGGCGCGGGTGAGGCTGGCGATCAACTGGCTCTTGCCGGCGTTCGGACCGCCCAACAGGATCGCTGTGCCCGCCCCTTGCCGCGGAATCCGCAGCCCCGGGCTTTTTTTCTTGCCGGCCCCCTTCTCCGCGGCCATCTCCCGCTTGACCTTGGCCACTTTCGCCTTCAGGTCGGCCTGGAGGTGGTCGGTCCCCTTGTGTTTGGGGATTTCCTGGAGCATGACCTGGAGGCACTTCAGCTCCTCTTCGAGCGAGGACGCTCGACGGTAGTCCTCCTGGGCCTTGAGATATTGGGCGGTAAGATTCGCAGGCATACGGCGTATAGTGTAACGGGAAGCGGCCGTTTTGCCCAGCGGCCGGCGCAAAAAACAAGGCCCGCCTCCTCCGGCAAGGAAGCGGGCCCGTGGGTCTCCGGGATCATCCGGTGTTCAATCGTGCGCGGCGCGCCAGCCGCTGTCGTCCAGGCCGGCGTCATAGACCGGCGCCTTCTTTGCGGGCGAGGCGATCAATTGGAAACAGCCCGCCCGGTACGCCTGCCGCGATGCGGTTTGATTCCGCAAATCGCTCGGCCGCGGCGCCGCCGAATTGTTGCTGTTGGGCTGCGGAGTGTTCAAGCTGCTCGGGGCCGGCTTCACTGGATCTGACGGATACTGCGGCTTGACGCCTGGCGCAGTCGCCGGCGGGTTAGCCGGGGCCGGGACGGCCGGGGCGGCCGCGCCGTTGTCTGGAGCGAACGTCGCCTTGGCGTCCGACGCGCCGGCGCACGACGAGCAGCCCGACGGCGCCGCCGCGGCGCCGCCGCAGGAAGCGCAGCCGCCGCTCGCGCAGCCGCCGCCGCAGCAACCGCCGCATTCCGCGACGCACGAGCTGCACGTCGTGCAGGGCGAATACACTAAGCGGTACGTCGTGTACGGCGTCATGTACGCGCGATAGGTCCACGCGGTCGACGCGTAGTACGCTGTGGTCGGGCAGCCGCTGCACGGGTCCCAGGAAGACACAGGCATGTAGGTCGTCACCGGCACGCTTTGGTAGGACGTGCGATAGCACGTCTGCGGCTCATAGTGGCACGTCTGCGGAGCACAGCAACTTGAACAGGGCGCGGCGCAACTCGCACAAGGTGCGCAGCTTGAGCAGGGCGCGCCGCAACCGCAACAAGGCGATGCGCAACTTGCACAAGGCGCAACTGGAGCAACCGCCGCAGGGCGAAGCGCAACTCGAACAGCCGCCGCAACCGCAGCAGGGCGCGGCGTACGTCGAATAGGCGGCGACATACGGCGGGCAATAGTTCGTCGTGTGGGCGCCCCCGCAACAGCCGAACAAGTTGTTGAGGAAACAGCAAGCTTTGCCTTCGCCAGGCAGGGCCGACAAGGCCGCCGCCACGCTACAGGCTAGGACGAGCGAACGAAATTTGTGAGCAGTCATTTTGAATCTCCCTCGCAAAAGAACCACGGCCGAACAGCCACACTTTAATCAAAACCATTTTCACGCGTTTCGTCAAGCGGCAAAATCGGCTGGCGACCGCATTTGGTTGAGCTTTCTGGTTGCCGCGACTGGCCGCGTTGGCGCAAGCTTTTCGCTTCGCACCAATTGTATCAGCCAGTCAAGCCGCCGCCCGACAGGCGACAGACGCGCGGCGATGGCGCACGCCTTTCTAATGTCTGCATTGAATCGGAAGCCCGGGCTCCCGTCGGTCGCCCTGAGCCCCGCTTTCTTTGCAAGCATCAATAAACACTAATGTACGCTTGCCCGTTGCGAAAGGCTGCGGGCGGGGAAAACCTGGCAAACTGTATGGGCGGGGAGTCAACCCTGCGGGTTGCGCCGTTGGTAGAGGTTGTACAGGTCAAACAGGGCCTCGCGCAGGTTGCCATTTCGTTGCCGCAGGCGCTCGCTCAGGTCTTTTCGCGAGACCAAGGGAACGTACCCCCCCTGCAATTGTTCGACGACCCGCCACGCCGCTTCTTCGTCGATGCGGAGGCGACAGAGATCAGGCAGCCCGACATCTTCATGCGCGGTTGCCAACAGGCCGATGCCGCGACGCCGGCAGAAGCGATTCAGCCAAAAGCGGTTCCAGCGGCGAAGCTGCTCATAGCCGTTGACGATGAGCACGGCGGGAGGGCTGAGATGGCCGATGCTTTGCAGCCCGCCGGGCAATCGCCGCTGGCCGTCGTGCAGCGCGACGAGCGCGGTTCGCACGCCGGAGAGTTCGATCGCCGGGATCAAGGAGCAGAGAAGCGATGATTTTCCGCAGCCGTGCGGCGCGATGATCTGCCCCCGCCAGCCACCGTCGCGAAGCCGGCCGACAATCGACGCGGCGCTCTCGCCCCGCGGATGAAGGAACGGCATGACGCCGGGGCGGATGCGTCCGGCGGAAAAGGGATTGTCGCGGAGGCGGGGAGTCTGGACGATGGGGTTCACTCGCTCACGCTGCCTGACTCGGCGTTGCGCGGCGCCGCAGGGATGTCGCCGAGCCGGAAAATCTTTTGGCCGACCACCTCCTTTCCTCGCTGCAAGAAGGCGCGGACGCGCACGCACCAGCGAATCGTCACGATCTGGCCGTCGTAACTCAGCGGACTGCGGGGCAGGGCGGTGCTGAAACGTTGCGGCCGGCGGGGATTGGACCAGTCGTCCGCGTCGGCGTCGCGGCGCCAGAACTCGTGGACAACCAGGTCCTCGTCCCCCTTGCCCTCGGTGTGCCAGAGAACGGACGCCTCGATCGCTCGAATCTCTTCCGCGGCGTCCGCGGCGACGCAGTATTCGCCGGAGAGGGTTTCGCCGGGCTGATAGGCGCGGCCGTTGCCGTCGAGTCGAATGATCACCGCCGGATCGCTCATCCGCCGTTCCTCCCCGGCGGCGAGCGCGGATAGACGACCACGGCAAAGGATCGGCGAAACTCCGGCCAGCCGCCGATTTCGCCGCGGACCACCAGTTTCCAGTGAACGGCGTTGTGCGCCGCGCGCAGCGAGTGCATCGCCGCGGCGGGAATGCGCATCGCCGCCGCCGCCGCGAACGGCGTCTCCGGCGACGCCGACCCGTCGCAGCGGAGCACTTGTTGGCGAAAGACCTCGCGGGTTTCGCCGCGAGTGTTCGTTCCCTGCCGATAGATCGCCTCTTCTTCGCAGACCAGGTGCAGGTTGAGGCTGGCGAGCTTGCCGCGGCCGGACTGCGACACGAAGACCTCATACTCCCCGCCGGGCAGCAGCGGATGGTCGGAAATCTCCACCAGCGTGGGGCCAACGCCGGCGGTGACCAGCAGTTGCCGCACGAAGAACGCCGCCAAGGCCGCGCCCACCGCGGCAAAGGGAAGAATGAACAGGGTCAGCCGCCAGTCCGGCCGCCCGCCGAGATGTCCATGCAGCGCCAGGGCGACAAACCAGAACACCACGCCGTTCCACAACACGCACGCCGCCAGCAGGCCGAAAACGGTCCAGGCGGGCGAACTGCTCGCCGGCAGGCGAAATGCCAGGCGCGTGCCGGGGCTGCTGACGATGTCGCTGCAATCTGGCACGCCAGGCAACTGCGGCGCCGATCCGTCGTTGCCCAGCGGCAGCTCGCGCTGCGTTCGCTGCACCCGGGCGGCGCGGGACTCCGCCGACGCGCCCCAGTGCAAGATCGTGTACAGCAGTCCCGTGCTGCCGAAAGCGACAAACGAAAGCGGCACGAGAAAGACCAGCCACTTCCACGGGTTGTAGCTTCGCTGGAGCACCACCACGCGGGGATTCGCCGCCGGATCGTACCAGCACGGATAGCGCCCGCCGGCGACATACCGCTCGATGGCGGCGGCGCATTCCTGACGGTTGCTCACCTCCTCGCCGTACACCCACTCGCGCTTGACGCCGCCGCTGATTTCGTACTCGATGAGGACCTCGGGCCGATAGAGCGTCGCCGCGTCCGGGGCCCGGGTCTCAACGATCTTCTTTTCGAGCACGCTGCACTTGTGCTCGACGAATTCATGGGCGATGCGCCACTCGGGGACGACGTTGACAAGGAAGCCGCTGACCAGCCAAGCACAGCCCAAGAGGAGGAAGGCGGCGAAAAAAACGACTTCGCCCACGCTGCCGACCACCCGCGATCCGGTGCGGCGGTTGCCACGTTTCTTCTCGTAGAATCGGAAGCTGCGAGCCAAGGTCGATCACCGCGGGCGGCGAGGCGGCGAGGCGGCCTTCTTGCGGCCGTCGCTGGCCGTTGGCCGCTGACGCCGATAGAAGCCGATCCCCTCCAGCGCCTTGTACACCTCTTCCAGCGTCTTCTCGCCGAAGTTTTGAATGCTCAAAAGGTCTTGGCGAGTGGAGTTCAATAAATCTTGGACCGTGAGAATGCCTCGCTCTTCGAGGCAATTGGTCGTGCGCACCGACAAGCCAATCTCCGCCGTACTCATGGCCAACAGCGCGGCCACGTCTTTCGCGTCGCCGGCGATCCTGTTCAGTGGAATCCGGGTTCCCACGGGTTCCCTCCCCAATGCTGAGTTTTTTCCTGAATGTTGTTCCTCTTTTTGCGGGCAGCCCGCGCCGCAAACGGGGAGTATAGCACTTTCCGTCGATTTGCCTAGCCCCTCCAAATGGCGGAACCCCCCTGTGACGCCGGCAAAGCCGGTGTCGCCGCCGCGGCGCGGGGCCTCTTCGCCCGTGCGGCAAGCGGATATATTGGAACGACCCGAGGAGGAATCTTTTGCAGCCCTATCTTGAGGACCTTACCGACCCCCAGCGCGAAGCCGTTTTGCACCAGGATGGACCGCTGCTGATTCTCGCCGGACCCGGCAGCGGCAAGACCCGGGTCATTACCCATCGCATCGCCCGGCTCCTGGACGACGGCGTCCGCGAGGGGCAGATTCTCGCCCTGACCTTCACCAACAAGGCCGCCGACGAGATGCGCAGCCGGGTGGAGCGGCTCGCCCCGGGGCGATCGGTCTGGGTGAGCACCTTCCACCGCTTCTGCGCCCGAATTCTGCGAAAATATGCCCCCCTGGTCGGCTTGCAGGAAAACTTCACCATCTACGACTCCGGCGACAGCGCCCAGACCCTGCGCCGGGTCTTTGCCGAAGTGAAGATCGACAGCCCCGCGCTCACGCCCGAAGCCGTCGGCAGGGCGATCTCCTGGGCGAAAAACAACCTCATCTCCGCGGAAAAATACCAGCCCCGCCTCGGCCATGAATTGGGAGCGGTCGTCAAGCGGGTCTATCCGGCGTATCAGGCCAAGTTGGCCGCCTCCAACGCCGTCGATTTCGACGATTTGCTCTTTCACGTCGCCGCCGTGCTCGGCGAAAACCCCGAAGTCCGCGCCAGCCTCGACGAGCGATACCGCTACGTGCTCGTGGACGAATATCAAGACACCAATCTCGCCCAATACGCCATCGCTCGGGCGCTGTCGATCGATCATCCCAACCTGGCCGCCACGGGCGATCCGGACCAGTCGATTTACGGCTGGCGGGGCGCCAACTTGAACAACATCCTCGAGTTCGAGAACGATTTTCCCGACGTTCACGTCGTCCGCCTGGAGCGAAACTACCGCAGCACGCAGCGAATCCTCCGCGTCGCCTCGGAGTTGATCTCCCACAATCTGCGGCGGAAAGAAAAAAGCCTGTACACGGAGAACGCCGCCGGGGCGAAGGTGCGGCTGGTCACTTATCCCACCCAGCGCGAGGAGGCCGAGGACATTGCCGCGCAGATCGCCGCGCAGATCGCCGCCGGAGTCCGCCGCGCCGCCGATTTCGCCATCTTCTATCGCACCAACGCCCTCAGCCGGGCGCTGGAGTTCGCCCTCCGCAACCAGGGCGTGCCGTATCAGATGGTCAACGGCCTGGAATTCCTGCAACGCAAGGAAATCAAGGACATCCTCGCCTATCTGCAACTGCTGAACAATCCCCAGGACGAGACGGCCCTGCTGCGGGTGATCAACACCCCGCCGCGCGGCATCGGCAAAACGACGATCCAGCGCATGGCCGCCCACGCCGCGCGCCACGGCATGACGATGCTCGACGCCGCCCGGGGAGTCCGCGGCATCGACGCGATCAGCGTCCGCATCGCCGCGCAGGTGGGCCAGTTCGTCGCCCTTTTCGACCGCCTTGCGGCCGTCGCCGCCGCTCCGCTGGAGGAGCTTTTGGGCCACGTGCTGGCCGAGACGGCGTATGAGGAGCAATGGAAAGGGTCCGGCGATCCGGAGGACGACGAGCGGCTGGCCAACATCCGCGAATTGCTCACCGTCGCCCGCGAGTTCGACGAACGCCGCGGCGGCGGGCTGGAGGCCTTTTTGGAGGAGACCAGCCTGGTCAACGACACCGACGATTGGCAGACCACGGTCGATCGCGTCACGCTGATGACGCTGCACGCCGCGAAGGGGTTGGAGTTTCCCGCCGTCTACATCGTCGCCGTGGAGGAAGGGCTGCTGCCCCACGAACGGAGCCAAAAACAGCCCGACCAGCTCGAAGAAGAGCGGCGACTGTTGTTCGTGGGCATTACGCGGGCGCAGCGGGAATTGCAAATCAGCATGGCAGACCAGCGAGATTTTCGCGGCAGCCGCAAGAACACGGTCCCCAGTCCGTTTCTCATGGAACTGCCGCGGGCGGAGATGGACGTGCAGATTCTCTCGCCCGCTGGCTCGATGACGATGGAGGAGGAAATCGTGGACGAGGAATCTGGGCGCCATGCTCCACGCTTGCGTGGGCATGTGGATGTCCCCGCCTCTTCGGCCATCCCGAGCGCACGCGGCGCCTCACATGCCGACGCAAGCGTCGGGCATGGCACCCGACTAACCACAGCGGCCCGCATGGCCAACGGCGGACAGCCCTCGGCCCCGCCGTCGCCCGATGTTTTCGAGCACGGCATGTTGGTCCTTCACCCGGAGTACGGCCTGGGGCACATTGTGGCGATCAGCGGCGGCGGGCGGGACCGCAAGGCGACGGTCGATTTTACTGCCGCAGGGCGGAAGAAGTTCTTGCTCTACGCCAGTTCGCTGCATCCGGTCAACAAGGCCGCCGGCCTTCGGTCCTCTCTGCCTCCCGGAGAGGGTTAGGGCGAGGGCTGTGATTCTCGCCGCCGGGTGGCCCCGGTAGCTCGTCTATCGAGGCGGCGAAGCCGCAAGAGGCTTCTCACGGACTGCGGGGCCCCTCTTGTGCCTACGACACCCCGATAGCCGAGCTATCGGGGCCACCCGCGCAGTCTCGGCAGGAACGGCCTGCGTCTTGATCTCTTCCCATTCCATTTGTCTTCTTCCAAGGAGTCGCCGACTTGGCGGCTTCGTCCCGAAGGGACGGCTGAGATTAGCCCAGCACTTCAGTGCTGGGGGAAAAAATGTCCACATATGCTGCGAAGAGTCCCGTAGGGACGGTTGAAGCCCGGCGAAGCCGCACGCTCAACCGTCCCTCCGGGACTGACATGACGCTTTCGTTCGCCTCGTACCCAGCACTGAAGTGCTGGGCTATTTTCAATCGTCCCTCCGGGACGGAGCGATGAAGACGGCGCTATGCGTGCGTGTCGTCCAGACCGCCGACGACTTCCAGCATTTCGGCGGTCTCCTTTTTCGACTTCCACACCGCCCAAACGATCAACAACACGCCGACGACGACGATGACCGCGCCGATCATGGCGTTCGGGGCCACGGCGCCGGCCAAGGAACTCTTAATGCCCGCCATGTTGTACTTCAGCACGACGCTGGTCAACGAGAGCATGGCGACCATGTTCATCACCTTGACTAGGGGATTGATCGCCGGGCCGGCGGTGTCCTTCAAGGGGTCGCCGACCGTGTCGCCGGTGACCGCCGCCTTGTGCTTCTCCGAGCCCTTGCCGAGGTTGCGGTCCGGGTCTTTCGGCTCGTCCTCGATCATCTTCTTCGCGTTGTCCCAGGCGCCGCCGGCGTTGGCCATGAAGACCCCGAGCATGATGCCGGAGACGATCATTCCCGCGAGAAATCCGCCCAGGGCGTACGGCCCGAGGAGGACGCCGACGAGGATCGGGCTGACCACGGCCAGGAGCGCGGGGCCGATCAACTCGGCCTGGGCGGCGCTGGTGCAGATGTCCACGACGCGGCCGTAATTCGGCTTCTTCGTCCCCGCCCAAATCTCCTTGTCGCGGAACTGGATGCGGCATTCCTTGATGATGTAGAACGCCGCCCGGCCGACGGCGCGGATCAACATCGAACTGAACAGCCAGGGCACGGCCCCGCCCAGCAGCAGGCCGATCAACACCATCGGCTCGGCCACGGTCAGCTTCGCGGCGAATTCGTTGTACTGACTCGTCGACATGTGTACGATCTGGTCCTCGGAGCCCATCGCCAAGGTGGCGATGAAGCTGGCGAACATCGATACGGCGGCGATCACCGCCGAGCCGATGGCGATGCCCTTCGTTTCGGCCTTGGTTGTGTTGCCCACGGCGTTGAGGTCGGCGAGGATTTGGCGGGCGCGCTTGTAGTTCTCCGCGCCCATTTCCTTTTCGTCGTAGCCCATTTCGCCGATGCCGTTGGCGTTGTCGGCCACGGGGCCGAAGACATCCATCGAGATCGTGTTGCCCGTCAGGGTCAACATGCCGATGCCCGCCATGGCGACGCCGTAGGCAATGAACACCGGCGAGCTTCCGTAATAGCAGAAGACCGACAGGGCGATCGAGGCGGCCAGCACGAGCGTGGCCATCACCGCCGACTCGTAGCCGACGGCGAAGCCCTGGATGATGTTCGTCGCGTGGCCGGTCTGGCAAGCCCGCGCCAGGCTCTTCACCGGCGCGTGCGACGTGTGCGTGTAGTAGCTGGTCAGCTTGTTGAGTACGATCGCCAGGACGATGCCGATGAAGCAGGTGAGGATTGGGCGGACGTCGGCGCCGGCGACCATGAACCACTGGTTGAGGTCGAATTTTCCGTTCTTCAGGAAGCCGGCAAGGGCTTGCGGATACATCTCAAAATAATGGGCGTCAAACCTCAGGTAGAGGAAGCCGAGGATGACGAAGCCGATTACGGAGATGACCGAGCCGATCCAGAACCCGCGGTGGACGCTCCGGAGCGCCGTGTCCGAGGTGTCATTCGGCCCGGCTTTGACGGTGTAGGTGCTGAGGATCGAGCCGAGCACGCCGATGCCGCGGACCAACAGCGGGAAGATCACGCCCTTGTGGCCGAAGCTGGCCATGCCGAGGATCATCGCGGCGACGATCGTCACTTCGTAGCTCTCGAAAATGTCGGCCGCCATGCCGGCGCAGTCGCCGACGTTGTCGCCGACGTTGTCGGCGATCGTCGCGGCGTTGCGGGGATCGTCCTCGGGGATGCCGGCCTCGACCTTGCCGACGAGGTCGGCGCCGACGTCGGCGGCCTTCGTGTAGATGCCGCCGCCGACGTGCATGAACAACGCCAGCAGCGTGCCGCCGAAGCCGAAGCCCAGCAGGGCCTCATAGGCCTGCTCGCCGTAGATGAGGAAGATGCACGTGCCGCCCAACAGCCCCAGGCCGTCGGTCAACATGCCGGTGATCGTCCCCGTGCGGTAGCCCAACTGCATCGCCTCGCCGTAGCTGTGCCTGGCGGCGGCGGCGACGCGAAGATTTCCCGTGGTGGCCAGCCTCATGCCGACAAAGCCGACGAGCCAACTGAACACGGCGCCAACGAGGAACGCCCCGGCGCGGCCGTAGGCGAACACCGGCTCGCCCATCTTCGTGAAGTACAAGGCGACGGCAATGATGACGATCAGCGGCCCGATCTTGCGGAATTGGGCGGCCAGATACGCATTGGCCCCTTCGCGGACGGCGCGGGCGATCTCCTGCATCCGCGGCGTGCCTTTGTCGGCGGCGAGGACCTGCTTGGCCAACATCGCCGCGTAGAGCAGACCGGCGACCGCGACCGCCAAGATGGCGAAGAGGGAGTATCGCTCGAAGTCCTTGAACTTCTCGTGGTCTTGCAGCGGACTTTGCGACCAGAGTTGAGCCCAGCTTATGCCGCCTTTTTCGACGGCGCCTTCGGCCGGCGACTTTTGGGCGTAAATCCATCCCGCCGAGACGAGCATCCCGACGGTGATTATGCCGAGGACGAGCCTTTTCGTGCCGCGGGAGATGGTTTTAGCAGGTTTGTTGACGGGCCCTCGCTTCGAGTTCATACAAGACTCCCTTTTCACCCTTAAGAGGGGTTCACGATTGAGTTTTTGGTGTGGCAGTGGGCAAAATCCTGCCCCTATGGCCGGCAATTCCGCCATGCACTAAAGGCCGTCAATTTACCGTGCGAACAGAAAGCTAGCAAGGGCGGCTGAGAATCGCTTGCGGCACGGTTCGGAGACGAGCTTTCGCATCTGGTGGGCGGGAATCCCCCGGAGGGGCAAAAGAGTGACCGCCGCGAAATCTGAGCCATCCAGGCATGTTGCACGGCGCTGCATTTCACAATTTCACCAAATTTGGTGGCTGTTGCCTTTCCTTCCGCTATAATAACGCTCCCTATCCAATCGCCGCCGCCACCGAAGGAATGCGACATGAGTTGCTTGTGCCGAACCCTGGTTCTTGCCGTCTCGGGCTTAACCGTTTTCGCGGCAGCCGCGGCCGGAAGCGCGCCTGTAACCGGGGAGAAGCTGCGGGCGGGTTCCTGTGCGGTAAGCATCGACGCGCGGGGAATGGCCGGTGCTCTAGAGTGTTCTGAGGGAGACGGCCTTCCCGCCATGGATGGCGTGGCCGAGCTGCGCTATGGCGCCGCTCGCTGGGCGCTGACACAACCGTCGCTGATCCGGCGGACGAGCGACGCCGTAAACGTTGAATATGAGTTGCCCAGTGCGCCAAAGATTCACGTCCGCATTGCGTATCGCTTGCAAACCCGCGGCAAGGAGGTTGTCCTGGCCCGCGACGCGGCGGTCTGGGCAAATGGACGACTGGCCGAGGACTTGACTGTCTGCTTGCCGAACTGGCCGGGGAAGTTGCCTGCCGACGCCTGGCTGCCGCTGTTCTCGGGCGCGGCGGGCAAGCTGGGCGCCGCGCCGGCCGGCTACGATTTTCAAGGTCCGCTGCCCGCGAATCACGCCGCGTTGTCCATTCCGATGGTGAGCTATCGAGGCTCGGATGGGCGGCGCGTCACCTGCGGCAGCGACCCGTATTTCTCCACGCTCTTCGCCGCCGACCATATCGAGTGGACCTATCCGAAGAATATCGGCCTCGAAGACATCCCCGAAAATCGCCATTTGGTTGCCGTCGTTCATGAGGGCGGGCCCGACCGGGCGCTGGACTGCTTTTATCGCTACGCACTGCCCACGGTTCCGCCGGGGCCGTCGTGGCTGCACGACATCGCCATGGTGGATTTCGACTACATGAGCGGCGGCGGCAAGGGATGGTTCAGGGACATCGACGCCCTGGCCGCGGCGATCCCGCCGGCGGAGCGCAAAAAGGTGTTTCTCTGCCTGCACGGCTGGTACGATTGGTTGGGACGCTACAGCTTTGATGCGAAAACGAAGCAGTTCGACAAGCAGTGGACGGCCTTCGGCAACGCCCCGCGCTACAAGAATCAGCACACATCCATGGACATCGGCGGCGAGGCGGTGGATGGCAGCTTTGACAAGTGCCGACCGGTTTCGATGACGCCCCAGTTGCTCCGCGAGCGGCTGGCCTATGCGAAATCCCGCGGGTTTCGCGTCGGACTCTATTTTTCCGACGGTTTGAATGCGGGCACGGGCTTGCCCGGCTTCAGCGAGAAGCTTGTCTTAACCCGCGGCGGCTGGGTCGGCCCGGACACCTGCGGCGACAGTTATTGCATGAACCCGCTGACGCCCGAAGTGCGGGAATTCTACCTCGCGTATATCGACGCGATGTTGAAAGAGTTCGGCGATCGGGTGGATGCTTTTGTCTGGGATGAAACCTTTATGGTCGGCGTCAACACCTACGGATCGGCAGCCGCTGCCGGCTATTCCAGCCGCGCAATGATGCGGCTCGTGCGCGAAGTCGCCCGAAGAGTCGAAACGCACAATCCCCAGTTGGCCCTGCTGGCCTCCGATTGTCCGAACGCTGATCGTCGCGCAAACTACGCCATCGTGGCGGATGGAACGTACCAGGACAGTTGGTGCCAACCCGAAGGCTGGGCCCCCGGCATTTATCCCAATTGGCGCAACGCCCGATGGAGTTGCTGCTGGTGGCCGATCCACAAGTGGAAGTGGATCGAATTCGGCGTGAAGAATTATCAGGCCCCCGTGGCGATTTCCAACGGCTGGGGCGACAACACCGGCTTCGCTGATATGACCGCCGCGCAGCAGAAACGGGTCCTGGAGCTGTTCCGCTGGCGTGCGGCGGCGCGTACGCAAATGAAGGCCCCCTCGCCAAAGTGATCGGTGAAAGGGGACGGCGGCGAAATCCAGATCAAACTCGTCAGATTTGGCGACTCTCGCCTTTTTCACATCTCTTCGGCGAGAATCCCCAGGACGATCTTCCGCAGTTTCGGCTCCGCCATCGCGGCGGTTGCCAGAATGTCCTCGATCTTCGCCGGGTGCAGGGCGTCGGGCAGACAAAGGTCCGTCACGATCGACAGTCCCAGCACCCGCATCCCGCCGTGGACGGCGACCAACACCTCGGGCACGGTGGACATGCCGACGACGTCCGCCCCGATTGACCGCAAGAAGCGGTACTCCGCGCGGGTCTCAAGATTTGGACCGGTCACAGCGGCGTAGACGCCCTTGTGCGCGGCGAAGTTCTCCCGCCGGGCGATCTCCAACGTCCGCTCGATCAACGCCCCATCGTATGGCGCGCACATGTCCGGGAACCGCGGCCCGAGGGCGTCGTCGTTGAGCCCAATGAGCGGATTGCCGTTCATCAGGTTGATGTGGTCCTCGATCGCGACGATGTCGCCGGCGGCGTAGTGCGGATTCATGCCGCCGCAAGCGTTCGAGACGATCAACAATTCCGCCGAGGGCCTTCATCACACGGACCGGGAATGTGACCTGTTTGTAGCTGTAACCCTCGTAGACGTGGAAGCGGCCTTCCATGGCGCAGACCGGCGTTCCCATCAGCTTGCCGCAGACGAGTTGCCCGGCGTGGCCGATGGCCGTCGAACTGGGAAAGTGCGGAATGGCGGCGTAATCGATCGTCGCCTCGGCGTCGATTTCCTTCGCCACGCTGCCCAGCCCGGTGCCCAAGATGATTCCCGCGCGCGGCCGGCCGGCCCAGCGGCGGCGGATCGCTTCAGCGGCTTCCTCGATCTGTGCGGCCAGTTCGCGCATGGCTCACTCGGAGTCCTCGGTGTCCGCTTCCTCGTCGTCTTCCTCGTCTTCGTCGAGATCGTCCTCGAAGTCGTCGTCGAAGTCTTCCTCAAAATCGTCGTCGAACTCGTCGTCGAAGTCGTCGTCTTCAAAATCGTCGTCTTCGTCGGCCTCTTCGTCCTCGGCCGCGCACACGGCCGTCGCCGTTGCCATGCCCAAGGGCACAGTCATGCCCAACAGTTCCTCGGCGAAAGGGCGGGACACGTCGGGCAAGGGAAAGTCGGCGGGCGGGAAGCGGAGTGTCATGGGAATACCCTCATGGTGAATGGGAGTCGGCCGTTTCGGTAGGAGATTGTTAATCGACGCGGCCCGGTCTGTCAATTGGGGGTTCGTGCCGCCGCTTGCTGGTTTGAGGTCACCCTCTCCCTCTGGGAGAGGGTTGGGGTGAGGGGAAGCCGCCCGAATCGCTGCTTTTCAGATTTGGCGTTTCTCTTGTTGCCGCGCTGGCGCAACAAGAGCATAGCGGAGTAGTAAGGTTTTCCGGCAGTTCCCCTCACCCCGTCCCTCTCCCAGAGGGAGAGGGGGACCGCTTGCGTGTGCCTCCGGATCATATCCTGATAATATGCATGGTCCGTTTAGCAAAAATCCCGGGATTGCGGGCCGAGCGTCTTCATTCGCGCGGAAAGGTCTTCCAGCCGCGCGGCCAAAATATGGATGATTTCCCCTTGGCGCTGCAACGGGCCGGAAGCCAAGAGCAGCGTCGCCCCCAAGGCCGCCTCGCGGCATCGCTTCCAAACGGCCGGGCGGACGATCAGATTCGCCATTCCCGTCTCGTCTTCCAGGGTGACGAAGGTGATGCCCTTGGCGGTCGAAGGGCGTTGGCGGACGAGGACGATGCCGGCGACGCGAACGGGCTTTCCCTTGGGCCAATTTCGCAGTTCCGCCGCCGGAATCGCCCCGATCGCTGCAGCTCCGCGCGGAGGAATTCCAGCGGATGCCCCCGCAAAGACAACCCGGCCGTCCGGTAATCGGCCAACACTTCCTCGGCCGGCGACATTTCCGGCAGCGGGACGGGTACATTTGGGTGATCTGTTTCCTGCCGCGGGGCAAACAGCGGCAATTCTCGCCGATCTTCGGCCAAGGCCGCCCACAACGCGGCGCGGCGGTCCATGCCCAGCGAAGCCAGCGCCCCCGCCTTGGCCAGCCGCACCAGCGTCGGACGGCCCAATCCCGTCCGCCGGGCGAATTCCTCCAGCGATGAAAACGCCCGGCCGACGCGAGCCTCGACGACCCGCTCGGCATGCTTCCGGGCCAGCCCATACAACATGCAGAAGCCCAGACGCAACGCCGGCCCCTTGCTCCCCGCCGCCCCTTCATACCCTTCGCACCCTTTCTCCCGCTCCTCCAACGTGCAGTCCCACTCGCTGTGGTTGACGTTGACCGGGAGCGTTTCGACGCCATTCTCCCGGGCGTTGCGGAGCAATTGGGCGGGGGCATAAAAGCCCATCGGCTGGCTGTTCAACAGCGCGGCGGCGAAAGCGGCCGGAGCAGTGGCATTTCAACCAGGCGGAGACGTAGACCAACAGGGCGAAGCTCGCGGCGTGCGATTCGGGGAAGCCATAGTCGCCGAAGCCGCGGATCTGCGCGAAGACCGCCTCGGCATACTCCGCGGAAAACCCCTTGGCGGCCATGCCGTCGACTGAGTTTCTTGTGGAATTGGTCGATCACCCCCGGCCGCCGCCACGCCCCCATGGCGCGGCGAAGCTGGTCGGCCTCGCCGGGCGTGAATCCGGCCGCCTCGACCGCCAACCGCATCGCCTGCTCCTGAAACAACGGCACGCCGAGCGTCTTTTCCAGCACCCGGCGAACCACGTCGTTCGGATAGGCGACCGGCTCCTCGCCGTTGCGGCGGCGGAGGTAGGGATGGACCATGTTCCCCTGGATGGGGCCGGGCCGCATGATCGCCACCTCGATCACCAGGTCGTAGAAACATCGCGGCCGCAGCCGCGGCAACATGCTCATCTGCGCCCGGCTTTCAATCTGAAACACTCCCATCGTGTCCGCGCGGCGAATCATCGCGTAAACGTCCTCGTCTCCCTCGGGAATGTTGGCCAGCGTCAGCCGCCGTCGGTGGTGCTTCTCCACCAGCTCGAAGCAGCGGCGGATCGCCGTCAACATGCCCAACGCCAGGCAATCGACCTTGAGAATGCCCAGCGCGTCGAGGTCGTCTTTGTTCCATTGGATGACGGTTCGCTCGGGCATGGCGGCGTTTTCGATGGGGACCAATTCGCACAGCGGCCCACGGGTGATGACCATGCCGCCGGTGTGCTGCGAGAGGTGGCGGGGAAAGCCGAGCAACTGCTCGGTCAACTCGACCAGTTGGCTGCCGGGCGGGGTCTCCGGATCAATGCCCGCCTCGCGGCACCGCTGGGGCAAGTCCGGCTCGTGATGGAAATGCTCCATCCGCTTGGCCAGGGCGTCGAGGCGATCTTCCGCCACGCCCAGGGCCTTGCCCAGGTCGCGGACCGCCGAGCGGGGTCGATAGGCGATCGTCTCCGCGGTCATTCCCGCCCGCTCGCGCCCGTACTTGCGATAAAGATATTGCAGCACTTCCTCGCGGCGCTCGTGTTCGAAATCGACGTCGATGTCGGGGGCTTCGTTCCGCTCGCGGCTGACGAACCGCTCGAAGAGCACGTCCATCCGCTCGGGATCGACGGCGGTGACGCCGAGGCAGTAGCAGACCGCCGAATTGGCCGCCGAGCCGCGGCCTTGGCAGAGGATGCCCCGCCCGCGGGCGAAACGCACCAGGTCCCAGACGGTGAGAAAATACGCCTCGTAGTGCAATTCCTCGATCAACCGCAGCTCGTGCTCCAGCAGCCGCCGCACCCGCTCGGGAACGCCCTGCGGATAACGCTCTTCCGCCCCCGCCCACGTCAGCCGCGCGAGATGCTCGCTGGGCGTGCAGCCCGGCGGGGCCAACTCCTCCGGATATTCGTAGCGCAACTCGTCGAGCGAGAACGTGCAACGATCGGCAATCTCCCGCGTGCGGCGGACCGCCTGCGGCGCGGGGGAAAACGCCGCCGCCACGGCGTCGGGCGATTGCAGATGCCGCTGGGCGTTGGCAAAGAGCCGCCCGCTGGCCGCCGCCACCGTGCAGCCGCAGCGAATGGCCGTCAGGGCGTCGCAGAGGGCCTGGCGCTCGGGAATGTGATAGTGGACGTCGCCGGCGGCGGCCAGCGGCGCGCCGCTGCGCCGCGACAGCTCGACGAGCCGCTCCAGCCGCCGCTGGTCGTCCGGTCCGCAGTGCAATTCCGCCAGCAGATAGCAGCGGTCGCCGAAGAGTTCGCGATACTTGGCTGTTTCGATTTCCGGACGGCGATCGCCGAAGTCGGCGACGACCCCGGCGAGCAAGCCGGCGGCCAGCCCGGCAAGGTCGTCGAAGGTCAGGCGGCATTGCCCCTTCTCGGCGCGGCGGCGGCCGACGGTGATCAGCCTCGCCAGGCGTCCGTAGGCGGCCCGATCGGCGGCCCAAAGGACCACCGGGGCGGCGTCGCCGGGGGTGATTTCGACGCCGACGAGGAGTTTCAATCCCGCCTCTTTGGCGGCTTGATGGGCGCGGACCACGCCGGCGAGGCTATTGCGGTCGGTCACGGCCAGGGCCGCATATCCTAGTTCCGCCGCCCGTTGGACGAGTTCGTCCGGGTGCGAAGCCCCTTCGAGGAAAGAAAAATTCGTTTTCGCGTGGAGTTCGGCGTAGTGCATAGGAGGGATTAGGGATTGGGGATTAGGGATTAGGAAATTGTGAAACTGCACGGCAAATGTTATGCCTTGGGGGATTTCGCGAAACCGCAAGCGAGCTTCCAGCCACTGTGGCTTCCGCTTGCGGTTTCGCGATTCCCCAATCCCCAATCCCTAATCCCCAATCCCTCTTCCTTTCTCACTCAAACATCCCGTGCAAGAACCACTTTCCGTCGCGCAAGCGGCGAAAGACCCAAAACCGCCGCGCGGCCGTCGTCTCCACGCGATAATAGTCGCGGCCGATGGGCCGGCCGCGCCACCAACCGGTTTCGATCCGCTCCGGTCCCCAGCAGTGGGCGATTTGCTGCCGCCGGCCGGCGATCACCCATTGCCGCGGCGGACCCTCCGGCGGCAGCGACAAGGCCGCCAGGCCCAGCGGCCGCGGAAGCAGCCGCAAAGGCCGCGGCGGCAACTCGCCCGGCCCGGCGCCGCGGCGCCGCGAAGCGTGGAGCAGCGGCTCATAACGGCAGGCCAATTCCGGCTGGGCCTCGGACCGAAGATGCGCGCGAACGACGGCCTCCGGACCGAGCCGGCTGCTGAGCCGCTCGATCAGTCCGGCCAGCCGCCGCGGAGACGATCGCGTCGCACCATCGGGAAACAATTCCTGTTGCCGGTCCTCCAGCGGCGCCGTCGTCGCGGCCTCGACCGAGATCGCCTGCACGGGCCCCGCCAGCGACAATCGCTCCAAGTGCATTTGTACCAGGGGAAGCAGGTTCTCCGGCCGGGCCGTCGGCTCGAACAGGCCGACGGTGAACTCCAGCGGCGACTTCCCGAGGATCGACAGCCGGCACTGCAACCGCAAGACCCCGCGGCCGCACTGGACCAGCGTCGCCGCCAGCCGGCCGATCAACTGCTCCATGGCCGCGGCGATGGTTTCGCGGCGCGCCGCGGGGTATTCGGGCGACCAGTCGGCAGCCAGTCGCAGCGGCGGATCGCAGACCGGCAGCGGCTCGGAGCAACCGCCCATCGCCTGGTCCCATCGCTCGGCCAATCGCGGCCCGAACCGCGCGCAAAGCTCGCGGCGAGGCAGCGATTCGAGTTGCTCGATCCGTCGCACGCCCAAGGAGTGCAGCAAGGCGACGGTTTCCGGCGGCAGCCGCAAGGCTTCGATGGGCAGCGGCCGCAAAGCGGCGGCCGTCCCGCCGGGAGGAACGAGGATTGCCCGGTGAGCCGCTTCGCCGAAATGCGCCGCCGCCCAGGCCCCGCCAAGCGTGTCGGCCGCCGCCAACCGCGCCGACCATCCGCCGGCGGACAATTCGCCGACCATTCGCTCGACCATCGCCGCCTCGCCGCCGAACAGATGGGCCGTCCCACCGATTTCCAGCAACAGGCTCGTTGGGTTGTCGTCTGCTTCAACGCCGAAGAGCGGACTGAAGCGGCCGCACCAGGCGGCCAATGATTTCTGGTCAAGCAAACGCCCGCTCCCCAGCGCGGATTGCCGCTGGGGCGAAGGGAGCAGCCATAAGCAGAGGATGCGTCTCATCGTCGAACTCCACTTCCACGCCGCGGCCTTCCCCGCCGCCGCGGCCGCGCAACAACACCACCCGAAGTCGTCGCCGCGGGGCCTGCGGCGAAGCCCGCGGCCGCGGCTCGACGAGCAAGCGAAGGTCCGCCCAGGACGGGGCGGCCCGCGCGTCGGCCGGCCGCAGGAGCAGGCCCAAGCTTCCGCTCCGCTCGGCGGCCAATTGCAGTCGGCGGAAGGTCCGCCCGTCGAGTTGCCCCCCAAGCGATTCCGGCCAGGCGATCGCCGCCGCAACGGCCGGACAACGCAGGGCCTGATCGAAGGCCCAATCGTGGTCCGCCCGATTGTCCACGTGGATCAGCAGCAGCCGATCCAGGGCAATCCCCAATCGTGCGGCGGCCGGCGGATAGAATTGACGGCCGCCGTCCACCACGACCAAGGCGCCTCCTTGGGAACACGCCTCCCGGGCGGTCAGCACGGCCAGCGTCGTTGCCCCCGTCCCGTCCCCCTCGGCCAGCCATTCGACCAGTGTGCCGCGCCGCATCCCCCCGCCGGGCAGGATTTCATCCAAAGCGTTGCAGCCGCAGGAGATCGGCGGCCGTTGGTCGGCTTGGCCCACCGCTTCGAGGCGGGCGATCCGGCGGCGAAGCTCCGCGACGGCCAGCGGGGGATGGCCTTGCTGTGGACACATGCGTCGAACCTCCGCTAATAGTGTACATATGTATCCTATCGGCGTCAAGGCGGAGGGAAAGCAAGAAATTCTGCGGGCGAGGAGATGCCCCCAGAAGGGCGCCGCTGCAAGTCCAAGGGCGCCGGCCTACCGCTCGGCAGGCGAAGGGACCTTGAGTTCCGGCAAAAGATCGCCGCCCAGCGATTCTCCATGCTGCACCGCATCTTCCCACAAGAAGCGGGCGCGGTTGCGATCGCCTTCCTTGTCCATCGCCAAGAACGTGCCCACGATCACCTTCGAGCCGGTGGTGGCCAGCAGCGAACGATCCACGAGACATTTGATCACCGGCAACGGCAGCTTCTGGATGGTGTATCGCTGCTGCCGGCCGTACATGTGGATCATCAGTCCATTGCGGCTGCACTCGACGACGGCGACGCGTTCCTTCCCGATCTCCAGTTCATCGCCGACCTGCAGGCTGCCGCACGCATCGCTCAGCGCCTTCCAAAACTGGTCCATGTTGTCCAGCACGAGGTCCAGCCGATCGATTTCCGTTTGATCCTCGGGCGACTGCTGGTTCTCCTTGGCCTTGCGGAACTGCCGTTTGGCGGCGGGCATGTCGCGCCGCCACAAGGCCGAGCGGACCCCGGCCACCGCGTTGGCGTAGGCCTGGCGCTTGGCGGGATCGTCCGCCGCGGGCGCGGGTTTTTTCTTCTCCGGCGGGGAAGCCGGGGACTGTGAGTCGGCGTTGCCCGAGGGCTTCGACTGCGTCTGCGACCCGGAGGAAACCGGCACGGGTTTCGCCTGCGTCTTGGGTTCCGCGGGCGGCGGTGAATCGGGCGTGGATGACGAATTCGTTGCGGACGACGATTTTACTGCGGCGTCCACTTTCACTGCGGCGTTCACTGTGGCGGCAATGGCCGGAGTTGCCGGCGGCAACGGCTGCTCAGGCTTCTCGGTGGGTTTCTCCGGGACGCCGGCAAGCGGTTGGCCGCTGGCCGCTTTCTCTCCTCCCGGCTGAGAAGCCGCCGACTTTGGCGTTGCAGCCGGGGTTGCTTGCGAGCCTGCCGCCGGTCGGTTTTCTGGCGGCGCCGAGGCGGATTGGTTGTTCTTCGGCGCCAGATAGCTGACCAACGTGCCGCCAAGGACCACGGCCGAAAAGACCAACACGCTGGTAATCAGCCAATTCTGCCAGGCGGCTCCTTCTGGGGATGGGACCGCGCCCGCACGCCCCTTGAACTGTTGGCGGTAGGGATCGGAAGCGTTTTCCACGGCCTGTCTCTGCTGCAGTTCTCGATGCAGGCTATTCTAGCCGATGCCGCCTTTCCGCTCCAGAGGTCTGCGAAGCGAAACATCCGGTTGGAGCGAATCGCGCCGGCAGAGGGATTTTTACTGCGGGAATCGCTCGCCGGGGGCGGCGCCGGCGGCCGGCCGCATCACTCGTTGACGATGGCATAGGTGGACACTTCGGCGGACGCCCCGCCGAGGTCCGTCGTGATGTGGATCGTCCGCACCACCTTGCCCCGCTCGGCGCCGGCGACAAACGTCACGGGAAGGATCTGCACCCGCTTGGCGGACGTCTCGGCCACGGCGGGAAAACTGAACGAGTCGCGATCGCCGGTCACGCGGACAACGTGAAACGGCTTCTTGCTCTGGACGACGACTTGCCGCGTCGTCTTCTCGCCGGGCTGCATCACGCCGAGGAAGATCGACTCCGGGTTGGCGTTCACCTCCGAGAGCACCTGCCCTTCGACGGCCACGGGAATGTGTCCGATCTGTGGATCGTTGGTCGAGAGCATGACATAGTCCTTGATATAGCCGCAGGGAGCGCCTTTGGCCAGTTGCACGTCCAACTCGTACCACACCTGGTTGTCCTGCCGCGCCCGTTCGACGATGCGGCACGACAAGTGGGGATTGGCGACCTTCGCCGCCGTCACCTGCCAGTCGATGCGTCCCTTGCGGTAGACGATGATCTTCTGCACGGCGCCGGCGCCCGGTTGAACGCTGCCCAGATCGACGCCGTCCGGATCGAAGAGGACGTCTTCGTGGACGAAGCCGGCGATGTCGAGTTGCACCACCGCGTACCGCGGCTGGTCGATCGTCACGCTGAGGGTTGCGTGGCGCTGGCCCAGGTAGGAGCCGCTGTTGAGATGGGCGAGGATCGCCCCTTTTTCATAAGGTTTCAGCAATGCCTTGTCTTTGGCGATGCTCGGCGTCGTGCAGCCGCAACTGCTGCGGACGTCGGCGATGTGGACGTCCTCGGCGTAGCGGTTGGTCAAGACGAACTCGTATTCCGCCTTGGAACCCCGGCGACCGAGCCGAAATCGTGTTGCGTGGTCTCGAACATGGCCGTCGCCCAATCCTCTCCCAGGGCTGCCCCCGCCGAAACCACCCACCCGCACGCCAACGCCGCCGCCGCCAACCGACTGAGCCATGTAGACCTCATGATTGCAAACCTCCTTTGTTAAAGCCGATCGCAAGGTCAATGTAATTATGTGGCCTTCGGCAAGAAAAGCGAGGGGGGCCGCGAAACTGCGGCGATCCCCCCCCAAGAGAAGCGGGGTTCCGACATGCCAACCACCGGCAAGCGACGGCGCAACTTTTCGCACCCGCGGCGCGCGCGCCGCTTGTGGCGCGGTTTTGCAGCAACTACAATCAGCGCCGTTGGACGCACCAGTCCTGGACGTTTCCCACTAGCGCCGGGAGCGAGAGAACGATGAGCGCATCCCCTGTCGTGAAGATGGACAATGTGGGCGCAATTTTGCGGTGCGCCTTGGACGCCGGCGACGGCATCTTGCGATTGACCCCCGCCTGGGTGCCGCGAAGCTTTTTGCACCCGGGCAAGCGGATCAAGCTGGCTCCCAGCGACTGGTACGCCCTGGGCGTACATCGCGGCGGCATCGACGAACGCTGGTTCGCCAGCACGACCGAGGCGGCCAACGAGGGCCGTACCCCGGACGAGGGACTCAGCTATTGCGTCTTCGAGGGCCGGCGTTTCCTCCTCCGCGACGCCGTGGCCGAGGCCGGGCCGCGGATCATCGGCAAGGCGATGTGGGAAAAGTACAAGCGATGGCCGGTCTACTCGAAATTTTTCGACAACATGGGCCCCATCCCCCATCACATGCACCAGCAGGCCAAGCACGCCGCGCTGACCGGCCAGCAGGGAAAGCCCGAGTGCTACTACTTCCCGCCGCAACTCAACGCCGCGGAGAACCATTTCGACTACACGTTCATGGGCTTGGAGCCGGGGACCACGAAGGCCGACGTCCGCCGCTGCCTGGAAAACTGGAATAAGGGCGACAATGGAATCCTCGACCTCTCGAAGGCCTACCGGTTGAAGCCCGGGACCGGCTGGATGATTCCTGCGGGCGTGTTGCACGCCCCCGGCTCGATGTGCACCTACGAGCCGCAATGGGGTTCCGACGTGTTCGGCATGTATCAGTCGTTGGTCGAGGGGCGCGAAGTGCCCTGGGACCTGCTGGTCAAGGACGTGCCGGCGGAAAAGCACCGCGACCTGGACTTCATCGTCGAGCAGCTCGACTGGGAGAAGAACGTCGATCCGCGGTTCAAGGAGCACAACTACGTCGAGCCGATCGTGGACGCGCAAGCGTCGGGCGAGGGCTATGTGGACCGCTGGATCGACTACGGCGGCTTCGACGGCGAACAACTGGTTTCCGCGAAGGAATTGACGCTCCAGCCCGGGGCGAAGTGCGTCCTTCGCGATCCGGGGGCCAGCGGTTGGATCACCGTCCAGGGCGGCGGGCGGATAGGCAAGCTCGCGTTGCAATCGCCGGCGATGATCCATTTCGGCGAGGAGCCTTGGGACGAGGTGTTCATTTCGCACGAGGCCGCCTTGGCGGGCGTGGAGATTGAAAACACCGGCGGCGAGCCGCTGGTCGCCCTGCGGTATTTCGGCCCGAACGTCCACGCGAAGACGCCGCAGATCGGGGACCATAGGAAGCGGCAGGCCGAGGGTTGACCGTGGCCGCACAGCGAACGAACAACTATCCAAAACTTCACAACGCCGCCTGGCCTGGCGTGGTGGGCAAGGGGGATGGCGGCGAGCCGCCCATCGGCCTCGACGCGATGCTCGACCTGACCGTCGCGGCCGAGTTCGAGGGCGAGAAATTCGACGGCTTCGACCTGTTTCTCTACGAGCCCCACGTCAACATCGACGCCGGCGACGACGAGATCCAAAAACTGGCCGAAAAGGCGCGGGCCAGCAGGCTCGACATCGGCACGGTCGTCGCGCCGGTCTGGCCGCCGACCGGCGGCGGCGCGGCCATCGGCGATCAGACGGAGCGGGCGAAATTCTTGGGGCAGGTCCGTAAAGCGTGCCGCATCGCCCGGCGGCTGCGCGAATTGGGCGTGCGGCCCAACGGCGCGGTCCGCATCGACTCGGCCTCGTCTGTGGAAGCCTGGCGGCAAGATCCGGTGGGCAATCAGCGGCGCATCGTGGAGACGTTCCGCGAGGCGTGTACGATAGCCGCCGACCACGGCGAGCGATTGGCCGCCGAAGGCGAAATCTGTTGGGGCGGCATGCACAGTTGGAAAAAGATGCGCCAATTGCTGGAAATGGTTGACCGCCCGAAGACGCTCGGTTTCCAGGCCGACATGGCCCACACGCTCCTGTACCTGCTGGGCTACAACGCCCCGGAAGACGCCCTGCTTCCGCAGGATTTCAACTGGCGGGACCGGGAGGCGTTTGCGGCGGCGTATGGCGAGTTGACTTCCGCGCTGCGGCCATTTACAATCGACTTTCATGCGGCCCAGAACGACGCGACGGTTCGCGGCGGCGGGTCGCACGACAAGACGGGTCGCCATTGCCTGCCCGACGACCCCAACGGCAAGCTCGACATTCCCCGCCACGCCGGCCGCTGGCTCCGCGACGCCAACGGCGACCTCACGAAACGAATCCGGCACATTTGCTGGGACGGTTGTTTGTTTCCCAACGCCGTAATGATGCGGCCGGAAACGTGGAACGGCGTCCTGCGAGCGATGGTCGCGGTGCGAGACGCCCACGGGTGGATGGAGAGCGAATAAGAGGAAACGCGAAGCGTGCGGAACGACGGCTTGCGGCGATTCCCCTCACCCTAACCCTCTCCCGAAGGGAGAGGGGACCTTGAATCGGTGATTTGCAGAAGTGCATATCTTAACCCCACAAGGATGATCGCAGCATGTCGAAACCGTTGAACGTCGCCGTCATCGGCTGCGGCTTCATGGGCCGCGCCCACTCGAACGCCTGGCTGCAAGTCGGCCGCTTTTTCACGCGCGAGCGCTCGCCGGTCCTGAAGGCGTGTTGCGCGCGAATCGAAGAGAAGGAAAAGTTGGAGAAATTCCGCCGGGCCTGGGGCTACGAGTCGATGGAGTTCGACTGGCGGAAGTTGATGGACCGCAAGGACATCGACCTTATCGACGTCTGCGTGCCCAACGTCTTGCACCACGACGTCGTGATTGCGGCGGCGGCGGCGGGGAAGATGATCGTTTGCGAGAAGCCGCTGGCGATGAACGCCGCCCAGGGCGAGGAGATGGCGGCGGCAGTGGAGAAGGCGGGTGTGGCGAACATGGTCTCCTTCAATTATCGCCGCGTCCCGGCGATCGCGCTGGCGAAGCAGATCATCGACGAGGGCCGCATCGGCCGGCCCTTTCACTACCGCGCGCAGTACAACCAGGACTACACGATTTCCGCCGACGTTCCCCAGGGCGGCATGGCCTTGTGGCGGTTGGACGCCCGCGTCGCCGGCTCCGGCGTCGCCGGCGACCTGTTGGCGCATTCGATCGACACGGCGCAGTGGCTCAACGGCCCGATTCGCCGCCTCGTCGCCCACACGGAGACGTTCATCAAGGAGCGGAGACACGCGGAGACGGGCAAGGTCGAGCCGGTGACGATCGACGACGCCTGCATGTTTCTCGCGGTCTTCGCCAATGGCTCGATCGGGACATTCGAGAGCACCCGCTACGCCCGGGGGCGAAAGAACTACAGCACGTTTGAACTCAACGGCGAGAACGGCTCGGTCTTCTTCGACCTCGAAGACCCGCACCTGCTGGAGTATTTCAAGTACGCGGACCCGGCGACGGGCAAGAAAGTGGAAGACCACTTGACCGGCTGGCAGAAGATTCACGTGACGAACTTCGAGCACCCATACATGAAGAACTGGTGGGTGCCCGGTTGCACGATCGGCTACGAACACACCTTCATCAACGGCTTCGCCGATTTCCTCGCCAGCCTGGAGGGCGGCCCGGCGTTCGAGCCCACGATACGGACGGCCCTGGGGACGCAAAAGGTCTGCGACGCGGCGCTCCAGAGCGCGCGCCGCGGGCAGTGGGTGGACATTCCCGCGTAAACGAAGGGGCTTTAACATTGCAGCGCAAAGTTGACCACGGAGACACGGAGAACACGGAGGGAATAGCGAGAGATGCGGAACGAGAATTACAAATTGCAAAATGAAGATTGCAAAATGGGCGGCGCGGCCAATGGCCGTCAATTTGCACTTTACGATTTGCAATTGTCACTTTGCAATCCTTCCTTTTTCCTTCGCTCCGTGTCCTCTGTGTCTCCGTGGTGAACCTGCGCCCTAGGGGAAACTCATGTCGATAAACTCGATGCACACGCGACTCGCTGTCGTTGCGGCCTTCGTCGTCTTCGGCTGTTTCGCTTGCGCGGCGGCGGCCAGCGAGGCGCCGCCGCCAAATCCCTTCTTCGCCTATTGTGTTGGGATCGGCGCGGAGAAGGAGTCGGCCTCGCTTTCCGCGCAGAAGGAATTGCCGCCCATGCTCGCCGAGCTGGGCTATGCAGGCATGGCTTACGTCGGGCTCGATGGGGCGATCGAGATGCGCGACGCGCTGGAGAAACACGGGCAAAAGCTTTTCGCCGTGTACACGAGCGTCAACATCGATCCCGGCAACCGCGGCTACGATCCCCGGCTCAAGGACCTGATTCCGAAGCTCGCCGGCCACGGCACGGTGGTGTGGCTCACAGTCGAGAGCGGCAAATGGCGGCCGTCCACCGCCGACGGCGACCGGCGCGCCGTGGAGTTGCTCCGCGACCTGGCCGACGCCGCTGGCAAGCATGGCGTCGCCGTGTCCCTCTATCCACACCTTGGCTGTTACGCGCAGCGGATCGAGGACGTCGTTCGCCTGGCAAAGAAGGCGAATCGCCCGAACCTGGGCGTAACTTTCACCTTCTGCCATTTCCTCGCGCTGCACCAGATGAAGAACCTCGACTCCGCGTTGGCGCTGGCCCGGCCGTATCTGAACATGGCGACGATCAACGGCACAGACGGCTACGACCCGAAGGACCTCGCCGGTTGGATCAAAGTCCTGGGCGAGGGGAGCGTGGACGTTGGCTCGCTTCTGGCGGGCTTGCGCAAGATCGATTATCGCGGCCCGATCGGGATGATGGCTTACGGCATCCACGGCGATCGGCGCGACATTCTTACGCGATCCATCCAGGGTTGGCGCGAGTTGTCGGCCGCTCAGGCGGAAGAAGGGTTCACGTCGATTTTCAACGGCAAAGACCTGACTGGGTGGGACGGGAAGTTCGCCAATTGGTGCGTCGCCGACGGCGCAATCACCGGGGAAAGCAGCCCGCAAAGACCGTGCGCGAAATGCAACTACTTGTTTTGGCGGGGAGGCAAGCCGGCCGACTTCGAGTGCGCTGCCTCTATCGCGTTTCCCACCTGGGAAATTCCGGCATCCAATTCCGCAGCCGCGAATTGCCCGATTTCGACGTTGCCGGCTACCAAGCCGACATCGTCGGCGGCCCGGAGTATCCCCTTACCGGCACGCTTTACGACTGCAACGGCCGGGGCACGATCACATGGCGCGGCCAGAAGCTCGTGATCGACGAGAGCGGCAAGCGAGAAGTTTCCTCCTTCGCCGATCCGGCGGCGTTGCAGAAACTCGTCAAGTCGAACGATTGGAACGAGTATCGCATCATCGCCCGCGGCCCTGAAATCACCTTGATCATCAACGGGGCCGTCATGTCGCGGACGATCGACCGCGAGAAGGGGAAGGCGACGCGCATTGGGCTCGTTGCGCTCCAGCTTCACAACGGCGGACCGATGAAGGTGCAGTTCAAGAACATTCGCATCAGGAACTTCCCGTAGGTTGTTTTGCCATGTCCCAACAGAAAGGCAATCCCGTGAAAAGCACACGCATCAACCGACGACATTTTCTCCGCGCCGCCTCCGCCGCGGCGGCGGGACTCTCGCTGCCCTGCCTGATTCCTTCGCACGTCTTCGGCGGGCCGGACCGGGCGGGAGCGAACGAAACCGTGAATGTGGGGGTGATCGGTTGCGGCGGCCGCGCGGGCGTGATTCGCGAGGGCGACGCGCTCGAGGGCTTCCGCGTCGTCGCCGCCTGCGATTGCCAAGTCGAAAAAGCGCGGAACTTCGCAAAGAAACACTCCCAGGACAAAAAATGGGGCGTCTACGAAGATTTCCGCCAAATGATCGAACAGGAGAAGCTCGACGGCGTGATGATCGAAACGACGACCCACGCCCGGGCGTGGATCGCAATCCTGGCGATGCAGGCCGGCATGGACGCGTACATCGAAAAGCCGATTGCCTTGACGATCGCCGAGGGCCGGGCGATTGCCAACGCCGCGCACAAGCTGAAGCGAGTCACGCAAGTCGGCACGCAGCAGCGCTCCATGCCCATCAACAACTGGGCCAGCGACCTCGTCAAGAACGGCGCGATCGGCAAGCCGATCACCGTGCTGGCGCCGAATTTCGTCGGGCCCTTCCGCTGGACGAAAACCTCGACCAGAGACGTCAAGGCCCCGGTCGCGCATTGGTGGGACGTATGGACCAACCAGGCTGAACTGCGCCCTACGACAATGAGCTTCTTGGCTGGGGAAAATGGTGGGACTACGACGGCGGGGGATTGTCTTTCGGCGTGACCGGCTGGGGCGCCCATTCCTACGACCAGATCAACCGCGCCTTGGGCACAGACGACACCGGCCCCGCCGAAATCATTCTCGAGGAGCCGGTCGCCGAGCGCGAGTCGGGCAAGTTCGTCAAGAGCAAGACCGTCGGCGCGGACGCCCGTCCCCTGGGCGACGCCGACACCGGCTCCGACTGGTATTGGATGGCGAAGCTCTTCGGGCCCCGGGCGAAGGTGACGATGAAGTTCGCCGGCGGTGCGGCGCTGAAACTGCACCTCGACGGCGATCGCGGCCCCGGCCTCGGCGCAATTTTCATCGGCGAGAAGGGAAAGATCGAAATCAACCGCAACAAACTGGCCAGCAACCCGAGGGACATCGTTCGCGCCCCCGACAACCCCGGCCTAAACAAGCGGCCGGAGACGTTCTATCACTTGCAGAATTGGATCGAGTGCATCAAGAGCCGCAAGAAGTGCAACGCGGACATCGAGATTGGCCAGCGAGGCTCGACGCTCTGCTGCCTGGTGAACATCGCCCGGGAAATCGGCCGCGTCGGCGAGCCGCTGAAGTGGGACCCTGCCGTCGAGCGGTTCACCAACTGCGACGAGGCGAACAAGCTCTTGGAGCGGCCGCGCCGCGCCGGCTATGAACTGCCCGTCGTGGGGTGAGGAAACCGGCGCGCCTTGAGCGGCACGACATGGCGGCGGGGTCAATGAGCGGCCATCGGCCCGCCGTGCGGCCGCGTCTTGCGGAACAGCCACACGACGCCAACCGCCAGCAGACACAAGAGCGTCAGCACGCGGAACGTATCGACGTAACCCCAGAGTGCGGCTTGCTGCATCAAGATGTTGCCGGACAGTTGATAGGCTTGCCGTTGCCCGACGACTGGCCCGCCGTACCGCCCGAGCGCGCCGGCCATCATGTGCAGTTGCCGCTGAAACTGCGGGTCGAAGGGCGTCATGTGGGCGACCATCTGCCGCCTGGTGGACTTGGGCGCCGCGGGCGACCATGCGTCGTGGCCAGGGAAATGCCGAAACTGCCGCCGATGTTCCGCATCAGGTTGAATATCCCCGTCGCGTTGCCCATCTGCTCGTTGGGCAACGTCCCCATGGCCGGTCGTCGTCACCGGCACGAAGACGAACCCCATCGCCAGGCCGGAGATGATGTTCGGCCACATCACGTTGATCGATGGCGATTTCCAGGTTGATCTGGGCGAATTGCCAGCGGGAGTAGGCAAGAACGCAAAATCCGAAGGTCATCAGCAGCCGCGCGTCGACCTTGCCGACCAGCCGGCCGACGACCATCAGGGCGACGATCGCGCCGATTCCGCGCGGGACTGATGGCCATGCCGCTGTTCAGCGCGGGATAGCCCATCAGCGCTTGCAGGAACAGCGGCAACAGCGCGGTGGTGCTGTAGAGCACGACGCCGACGATGGTGATGAGGAGGTCCCGAGGGCGAAGTTGCGGTCGCCGAGCACGCGGAGGTTGACCAGCGGATGCTCCTGGCGGAACTCCCAAACGATGAAGAAGGCCATCGAAAGGAAGCGAAATGGCCGAGGCCCAGCAGATCCAGTGTGCGTTGAACCAGTCGTCCTGCTGGCCGCGGTCGAGGATGACTTGCAACGTGGCCAGCCAGAGGGCCAGCGCGGCGAAGCCGATGTAGTCGATGTGTCCGCCCCGCCGCTCGTGGGCGTGACGGAGATAGGGCGGGTCTTCCAGGAACGCCTCGCACATCAGCACCGCCGCGGCGCCGACGGGGATGTTGATGTAGAAGACCCAGCGCCAGGAATAATTGTCGGTGATCCAGCCGCCCAGCACCGGCCCGACGATCGGCGCCACCACCACGCCCATGCCGAAGACGGCCATCGCCACGCCGCGTTTATTCGGCGGAAAACTCTCCATGAGGATGGCCTGGGACAGCGGTTGCAGCGCCCCGCCGGCCGCCCCTTGGATGACGCGGGCGAAGACGAGAAATCCCAAGCTCGCGGCCGCCCCGCACGCCGCCGAGGCCAGCGTGAAAACGACAATGCAGCCGATCAAGAACCGCTTGCGGCCGAAGAAGCCCGCCAACCAGCCGGTCATCGGCAACACGATGGCGTTGGACACCAGGTAGCTGGTCAGCACCCAGGTGGCCTCGTCGGTGCTGGCCGAGAGGTTGCCGGCGATGTGCGCCAAGGCCACGTTGGCGACCGAGGTGTCGAGCACCTCGAGGATCGTCGCCAGCATCACCGCCACGGCGATCAGCCAGGGATTGACGCTCGGGCCGCCACGGGGCCATTCGTCCGGTAAGGCGGGGGACTGCGACATGGGGGATTGGCGAAGTATTGCCCTTCAGACGGGAAACGGCGGGCGTCGCGGCGACGCTATCGCGCGCTGACCGACGCTTCCGCGGCGCGGAGCGTCACTTGCGGCGTGACCGACATGCCGGGGCCCAAGGCGTTTTTTGCCACCTGTTGGGGATCGTCGAACACGATTTTCACCGGCACGCGCTGCACCACCTTCACGTAGTTGCCCGTGGCGTTCTCCGGCGGCAACAGGCTGAAGTACGCGCCGCTGCCGCGCTGAATGCTGTCGATGTGCGCGGCGAACTTCACCTCCGGATAGGCGTCCACGACGATCGAAACCGGCTGTCCGACGCGCATCTGGGTCAGTTGCGTTTCCTTGAAGTTGGCCACCACCCAGACGTTCGGCTCGACCAGGGCCAGTAGCGGCTGGCCGACCTGGACGTAGGCGCCCGGCTCGACGTCCTTGCGGGCGACGTGGCCGTCGACGGGGGCGTAGATCTTCGTGTACGAGAGATTGAGCGCGGCCTGCCGGACCTCGGCCTCGGCGCGGGCGGCGTCGAATCCGGCGACGTTGCTTTGGGCGCGACTTTCGGCAACCTGCTCAGGGGCCGAGCCGGCGGCGGCGCGCCTGGCTGTCGCCCGCCCTTGACCGGCCACACGCGCCTCGACGGCCGACTTGGCCTGCCGCAAGGCGCTTTCCGCGGCGGTCACGGCGGCTTCGGCCTGTTTCACCGTCGCCTCTTGCGCACCGACCCGCTGATGGTCCGCAGCCACCTCGGCCTGGGCCACTTCGTCCTTCGCCACTGCCTCGTCGAGACTCTCTTGCGACGCGGCGTGATCGGGAACCAAGCCTTGAATGCGGTGCAAATAGGCGCCGGCAAGCTGCCGCCGCGCTCCCGCCGCCCGCAACTCCAGTTGCGCCTGCTGCAAACCCGCCTTCGCCGCGGTCACTTGCGCCTGCGCCTGGGCCAACAGGCTTTCGGCCGTCGAGACCGCCGCCCGGGCCGTCTCCACCTCGGCCTTCGCCCCGTCGACCGCCGCCGCCGCCTCGTCCATGCCGGCCGAGGAAGTGATCCTCGTGACGTCGGCGCCGATGCTCCGCGAACGTTGCCCCTTCTTCGCCGCCTGCATCGCCGCCTCGGCCGCCGCCAATCGCGTCTCGAAGTCGGCCGGGTCCAACTCGACGAGCAAGTCGCCCTTCTTCACCCGTTGATTGTCGTTCACGAAAACTTTCGCCACGTGGCCCGCCACGCGAGAACTGACCGGCACGACGTGGCCGGCAATGAAGGCGTCGTCGGTGCTCTCGTATCCGGCAGTCCAAAAGTAATAGGCCGTGCCGACGCCAAGCGCGGCAACGCCCACCACCGCAAACGCGAGCCAAGTCCGCGGCCGCCCGGCGGGCCGCGTCGCCGAGGCGTCGCCGCCAGCCTCCCGCCGCTCCGCCTTCGTCTTTGTGGTCCGCAAGGGCTCGTGCTCGTCGTGGATTTCCAGGCTGTGGCCGTTGCCTTCCTCGCCGTTGCCCAACAACGGTTTTCCATCGCGTTCAATCTTCGTGTCGCTCATGGACTTTCTCTCGCTGCGCCAACCGCCTCGGATGGAAGAAGCGACGCCTGAAGGAAGCGAAGAATATGTTGCGAAAGCACCTCGGGCTCGTGCTCGGCCACGCCGTCGATCAACGCCGCGCGCACCAGACCGGGGACAAACCGGGCGGTCAATTCCGGATGCGGATCGCACATTTCTCCCTGTCGAATCCCACGACGAATGATCGACTCAATCAAGTCGCTCAATTCCCCTATCTTCACCCGCCATTGGACAAAGGCCGCCTCGGAAATCGGACCGGATCGCAGGAGCACGAACATTTGCGGGTTCTGGACGCCAAAATCGACAAAGCAGTGCACCACCGTGTCGAGCGTATCGCGCGGGTTGCTCGCCTCATCCGCTTCCATTGATCGCTTCAAACAATCGACGAGTTTTTCAAAACTCGCATAAAGGACGGCCAGATAGAGGGCGTCCTTGTTCGCGAAATAAGTATACAGAGTGCCCTTTCCAACGCCCGCCTCGACGGCAACCTCCTGAAGAAGGACCTTGTGAAATGGGCGGGTGGCAAAGAGCGAGGCCGCGGCAGCGAGGATTTGGCCGCGTTTTTCGTCGTGCAAGCGTTGCATTGCGGGCTCCTTCAAAACCGACCGGTCAGTATTAATCTTAGCGGACGCCCCGAGATATGGCAACCCCACTTCTTGGCGGTTGACAACGCGGCCATCCCCTGCTAGAAATAAAACGAGTAAGCTGCTCGGGTTCGTTTTTTTGCTTCCCCGCACGCCTCTCCCCGGCGCGCTCCTGCATGAGCATGGATGATCAAGCCGTTTGTCCCGCATCGGAACTGCCCACCCTGTTGGCCAATTGCGAGCAGCGCGTCGGCTACGAGTTTCGGGACAAGAGGCTCTTGCAGGCTGCTTTGACCCACGCCTCGGGCGCGGAGCATCGTCTGGCCTCGAATGAGCGGTTGGAATTTCTCGGCGACGCCATTCTCGGCGCCGTCGTCTGCGAGTTGCTCTTTCACCAGTATCCGCAGCACCTCGAAGGCGATCTGACGAAGATCAAGTCGGTGGTGGTCAGTCGGCAGACGTGCGCGAAGATCAGCGAATCGTTGGGAATGCAGGAGTTTCTCATTCTCGGCAAGGGCATGATCACGCACCCGAGCGTCCCGCCGTCGCTCTTGGCCGACGTTTTCGAGTCGTTGGTCGCGGCGATCTACCTGGACGGCGGCAGCCAGGCGGCGCGGGACTTTGTCGAGCGGCTCATCGGCCCGGAGATCGAACTGTCGCCGAGGGCGAGACGGGCAACAACTACAAGTCGATGCTCCAGCAACTCGCGCAGCGGCAGTTGGGGACGACGCCCACCTACCAATTGCTCGACGAGAAAGGCCCGGACCACAGCAAGTGCTTCAAAATCGCCGCGCAGGTCGGCGGCAGCCGCTATCAGCCGGCGTGGGGACGAAACAAGAAGGAAGCCGAGCAGCGGGCGGCGCGAAACGCGTTGCACGAGTTGAGCGGCCAAGCCATTCCCCATCCCGCCGACTGAGCGATCCGGGCAAACGGGCGAAGGAATTGGGGACTTTTCCCGTCCCGCGCTCGAAAATGGGTGGCCGTTCACAGGGCGGTAATTAAAGCAGCAGGCACACTCCGTTTACCGTCCGCCGTTTTCCGAGCCTGGGGACCGACCATGTTCTGCGTGGCGCCCGGCGCCTGCTGCTTTCGGGGCCGTAGACGGTTTCGCCCCTGGGAAAGCATGCGCAGGTCATCCCGTCCGTCGGCCCGACGGGCCATCTGTCTCCTTGTTCGGCGACGTCTTCTCCGCGGGCCTCACTTCCCCGGCGCGCCCTTGACGCACTCTCCCAGCAGTCGGGCAAACTACTCCTTCAACGGCTTGACGCTGTTCATCGCTTCCTCGATGAGAAAAAACGATCCCGCGACCGTGACGTCCAGTGACACTTGCCGGTAGTCCGGAATCGTAATCTTAACGCGTTGCCGGTTTCCCAACGGCGAGTGGGCATACACTAGCCAGCGCCGCGCCGGCGCCGCGCCTGGACCAGCGCCAACGAGAAGACGGGAATGGGCTGGCCCAATGTCCAGGGGTTGTTCGTCGGGTTAACGTCGGCGTCGAGCAAGAACCAGCGGTCGGCCGCCGCAAACTCCTTTGGGAAGCGGTCTTTATGGATTTGGTAGAGATGCTTGCGGGCTCGGTTTGGCACGAGTTCTCCCTTGCGCCAGAACTCCCGCAGGATCGGGTTGGCGTGTACGCGATCCACGTCGGCCACGATGGCCATGTAGTAGGGCATCAACGTCTCCGCGGGTTGCAGCCATCCGCGGAACTCCCGCACCGCCCGCGGACGCAGCAGCCACATCCCGAATTGGACGAAACCGCCATACCGCTGCGGGTTGTACGTCTGGCCTTGGCGGCGATAATACTCGTCCTTCGACACGTACGGTGGATTTTTCTGACAACCGTCCCAGGTGGAGAACTCGAACCAGAACTTCGGGTTGAGCCTGTACGCCTCCTTCTGCATGAACACCAGGTTCATAAACTCGATCTGCGGACTCCAGGTGGTGTAATCGACGCTGCCGTTCCAATCGTGGGTGTAGTACGACGGGCTGCCGCCGTCCCACATCAA
This sequence comes from uncultured Planctomycetia bacterium, assembly GCA_963791075.1. Taxonomy (GTDB): domain Bacteria; phylum Planctomycetota; class Planctomycetia; order Pirellulales; family Thermoguttaceae; genus CAWBRF01. The sequence goes on along the minus strand of CAWBRF010000012.1, from coordinate 84,041 downwards.
TGGACCCGGGTCGATCCGTCCGGCCGTACTCAGATTATTATCGGCCCAACCGTCCCAGCGACCGATCTCACAGTCGCCGCACGCCTCATAGCCGACGAACATGGCGTGTTTCCGCCAGGAGGCGTTGACCAGTCCGGCCCGCAATCCTTCTTGCAGCGCCCGGTAGCGGGTGATGTACGCGTCGCCCAGCAGCTTTCGCTGGAACTCGCCGTCCCGCCCCTTGCCGTACTTCTCCAAATACCGCTTCGACTTTTCCAGGTCCGGCAGCCGGAGTTTTTGGCACTCGTTGTTGGAAATGAAAATCACCTGCGGCGGGTCGGGATACCATTCTTGCAGTCGCCGCATCGCGGGATTGGCCGTATATTTGGCCCCCACCTCGCCCCAAAGCTCCACTGGGCCGAACGGCGACACCTGTGGCAGAACCTTGCCGTCCAGGCCGATCACGTTCGGGTTCTTTTCCGGCGGCAGACTGAGGTACGGCTCCATATAGAGAGCTTGTTCCCATTGAGTGCCTACAAAGACCAGCGGCAGCCGCAATTGGCGGGCCCTCTTGATCGACGCTTCATAGTAGTTGCTAAGCTGTTCCCATTCGTCCGCGGAAAGGACCGCGTTGGTGTTCGGCCAGGCAAAGCCGGGCAGGACGAAGTGCCCTTGTTCGATCATCGCCAGTTGCATCTCCGGCCGCCAGCCTTGGGAATACGGATGATTGCCGCAACTCCACTGGGCTGCCAGCGGCAACGGCCATCCCTCTTTACTCTGAGCGGGTCGAGCGGCCTCGGTGCGAATTTCTTCAGCCCTGATGAGCAATTGTTCCTCGTCGGATTTGATCTCTCCGAAGGCCGCTGCGGCCACCCCGAGACTCATCACAGCCGCAAACAAGGGCAGCATTCGAATCATGCTTCATCTCCATCGCACCGGGGTGCAATGACAAGGTGGGTGAAAAAGGGTTTCGATTCGCGGAGTCCGTATCGCTTGTCGTGGCCACCGGGACCCCATACCGGTAGCTTGGCAATACTGAGTTTTATTGCCCGGAGGGGCCATGTCAAGCCCCCCAAGAAGTTTCCAGAATTCTTGCGTTCGGTAGGCGTCCGGTTGACTTTGATTGGTCTGGCGGAGCAGGCGATTCGTTTTGTGGTCATCGACCGGCAGATCACGGAAGGGACGCGGAGCGAGAAAGGGCGCCGGTGGTGCGAGCGGACCTGGACGGTCATCGCCGCCTGCGCCCAGCAAGGTCGCGCGGTTTTTCAGTCCTTGCTCGACTTGGTACAGGCTCGTCTCTGCGGTACGCCCCGCCCTCGTTATTGCCGTCAGGCTCCTGACGGCGTCCCAGGTTCTCTGCTATCCCGCGGTCTTCTGCGGTCGCCCTACGTACCGCCGTGAACGCTCACGAAAATTGTGCCGTTCCCAGCCCCCAAAGACGCGATCCGAGAGAATGGATCGGCCAAGAAAATAGAAACGCCCGGTCAGCCGTGCCGGGCGCTTCTTCTCGTCGTAGCAAGGGAAGGTCGAAGAAGGAAGATCGACCGTGGCGGTTTGCCGCCAAATCGGGCTACTTCTTTTTGGCAGCCTTCTTCTTCGCGGTCTTCTTCGCCGCCTTCTTCTTCGCCGGCTTCTTCTTCGCCGCCTTCTTGGCTACCTTCTTCTTCGCTGCCTTCTTTTTGGCCACCTTACGTCCTCCTAACTAACGTGTAGGCGAAACTCTCACCGACAGCCGGGCTGGGGGCCGAGGCTGCACGGGCGCTTCGCCCGAAACAAGACAACGAACTTCTCGACGCGGGTACTCTCAGCGCGGTGCGCGCCGACACGCGTCTTCCGTTCGTTTCCATCCGTACTTGAAGTCCTCTACTTGGCGAGGGACTTCAACACCCGGAGCCTCCAAGGCTCTCGCGTTGCAATAATCTTAACCATTCTTTCAATCTTTGCAAGTACAATTTCTTTGTTGAGGGCGTCGATTGCGACTTTCGCGCGGCGAGTTGAGGTCTGCGCCGCGCGGATTGATCGCGCGATCTCGCCCTGATCGCGCGCGATGTTCACGGCGCGAAACGCGCGTCGATGAAGGGCGATCGCGGCGCGACGGCGAATCGATCGAAACAACAGTGCGGAGGATCGTTTCGTCGAGCGTGTTGCATCCTCGCGCGCCGGTTGTGGAGAACGTTGCGTGCACCTTGAAACGCGGTCGCGCCGGGCAAGCGGCGAAGACAATGCCGGCGCGGCGGAGAACGTCCGCGACGCGTCAATTGCGATGCAGCGAGGATGCCCGCCGCGAAAAATCGCATTAGTTGCAAGTCATTGTGACGCAAGGGGTTGCAAATCGCGTCGCCCCGCGCGGCAGCCCTGTCACCATCGGCCGCACGCATCGCTTCGCGCCGCCAACGGCGATCCCGGGCGAGAAAAGTGAACGCTTCGCAGACGAATGAATCGTGTACTGCAGGCGAAGATCTCGGCGACCAACGCAGACGGCGTGCGAGGGCCGTGCAGCACGGCGCGGCGCAGTCGCAGCGAACTTCGCGCGATGCGTTCGATCGTGCGCAAACATGGCGTCGATCATCATCGCTTCGACCGCGCCGACGCGTCGCGCGAGACGCATGCAAAGAGATCGATCAACGGCGAGAGTTCCTCTTTGAGAGTCCGGGAAAAATTTTTTTCCGCAAAGTCGGTTGGACTTGCCAGGAAACGCTCTGAGGGGACAGATTTGCCTCATTTCACAGATTTCACCAGTTTTCCACCGTCATTTTGCCGCCGGCCCTCTTGCTTGGCGGCGAGACTTCCGGTAGCCTCAGCGAAGGGAAGTGACTTGAGGGAGTGGTTTGCGGATGAGCACACACTCGAAATCTTCGCTTTCGGGCGGCAAGGGCGGCCATGTTCCCGCTTTCAGGAAGTCGCGGTTCGCCGCTTGGTTCGTGGGACTGGCGGCGATCGCGCTGACGGCGCTTTCCGTGAGCGGTTATGCGTACGATCGCAAACAGTTGGAGCTGATCGCCGCGGCCCATCTTCGGCTGCTCGCGACGGGTCCGGCGGTCTTGGAAACGAGGCGCCCGGCGGAATACAGCATCGCCGCCACGTCGATCACCGGCGAACCCCTCCGCGCGCAGATCGAACTGTCGCTGAACTCCTCCGACGGAAAGCGGTTCGTCTATAAGGAGACGACCGACGACGCCGGCGGGTTGCGCGTGGCGATCCCGGACGACATGCCGATGGGGTTGCGGGCGGAATTGCGGGTGGCGGCGGTCCACGGCGGCCAGCGGGAAGAGATCAAGACCGTCCTTGCCGTGGCGCCTCCCCGATACGACACGCAACTGACGCTGGACAGGCCAATCTATGCCCCCGGCGAGACGATCTTCTACCGCTCGCTGACGCTCTCCCGCTTCGCGCTGAAGGCCGATCGCCCCATGCCAATCCAGTTCGAGCTTCTCGATCCGAGCGGGGCGGCGGCGGCGAAATCGACCGTGGAGGGAATCACCGACCGCGGCGTCGGCCAGGGCGCCTTTACGCTTCGCGAACATGCGGCGGAAGGTTGTTGGACGCTCGTCGTGCGCAGCATGGACGGGGTGTTCGCCGAGCAAAAGCGGACTTTCCTCGTCCGCCGTCCTGACGACGCGGCGAAACAAGAATCGTCGCATGGGGAGCCGTCGAAGACGGAGAAGACGGCGGCCCGCGGATCGGAGAAATCCAGCCGATCCGACAAGCCGGAAAAGCTGGAAGTCGAATTCTTTCCCGAGGGCGGGGACTTGGCCGAAGGCTTGGAGAACCGCGTCTACTTCAGCAGTCGCGACGCCGACGGCAAGCCGGTCCCGTTCAACGGCGTGGTCGTCGACGACCGCGGCGCGGAGGTTGCCGAGTGCGAAACTCTCCGTGGCGGCATGGGGTCGTTCAGCTTCGCGCCGCGCGGCGGACGCTCGTACCATCTGAAGATCACGAGCCCGGCGGGGATCGCCCTGCAACCGAAGCTGCCGCCGGCCAACGGCGATCAAGAAGATCGTTCTCAACGCCGGCAGCGGCGTCGTCCGCGGCGACGGCCCGCTGACGTTCAGCCTTCGCGCCTCCCAGGCCGGCATGCCCTTGGCGGCGGCCGCGTGGCTTCGCGGCGTCCTCGTCGGCCAACAGGCTCTCGTGACGACGCTGACGGGCCGAGGCGGGTCCCAGGGAGTGGTGATTCCGTTGGACGAGCAGGTCGGCGGAGTGATCCAGCTTGTCATCTATAATTACGGCGTCAATCCCCCGCAACCCGTTGCCCAGCGGCTGCTCTATCGGCAGATGGAGCGGCGGCTGACGGTTAAGGTCCTTGATCGGGCGAAACGTTATGCGCCGGGCGAGACGGTCAACCTTACGCTGACGGCGGCCGATGAGAAAGGGCGGCCGGCGGAAGTCTTCGGCGCGGCGGTGGTCGATCAGGCCGCGCTGGGCAAGGGGGGTGAATCGGCGGCGAATCCGACCGCGCGGTTTCTTTTCCCCTCGCCGCTGGACAAGCCGGACTCCCCTTGGCCGATCGAGTCCGCGCTGGCCGACGACAAGGACGCCGCCGCGGCGATGGACTTGCTCTTGGGGACGCAGGCGAGCGGAAAGTTGACGGAGAAGCCGCTGCCGCTGTTCCTCTCCGACAACCTCGGCGAGATCCGCGCAAGTACGAGAAAAGCCGCGACGAATACCAGCAGAAGCGGACGCAACGGCTTCGGGCCGTGGCGGCGATCTGCTTCTTTGCGGGGCTGGGGCTGCCGTTGCTGCTCGCGCTGCTCGGCTTGCTTCGGGTGACGTCGGGGGTGTGGCTGTGGCTGCCGACTCTGACCGCGGCGGCATGCACCGTCCTCCTCGGGCTCCTCCTATTGGACCCCCGGCGGCACAAGAACGAAGAGGAATTCACCGCCGCCTTCACGCCCTACGAAAGCGCCCTTGCCCCCCGATAGCGAGGTCAAACCCCCGCTGACCTTGTCCGAAATCCTCCGCGCCGCCCATCGCTCTTCGTCGGACGACGCTTCCTGGGCGATGATCCGCGGAGAACTGCCTAAAGACATTGAAAAATACCGCTTCAAGGGCGGCGTCTATGCCTATCGGCGCGAGGCGGGGGCGACGGCCGGGCGCCGCGACCGGGCCGAAACGATCTACTGGAATCCGTTCGCAATCGCCGCCCCCGACGGCCGCGTGCAGGTCCACTTCGACCTGCCCGATCGCGCCGCTGTATATCGGCTGCTGATCGACGCCCACGGCGATGGTCGCCTGGGCAGCGGCCAGGCCGAATTGGTGGTTGGCCCGCCGGAGGAGAAAAAGAAATAGGTTGAATCATTTTCGCCAAAGTGCTAGGCTGAACGGTTGAGGGCGTCCGACATCGGAATTAGGGAACAGCAGCAGGAGGTCCTTGTCATGTCGATTCTTTGGATTGCGGTGTTCTTGGCGGCGCCGACGAGCGACTCGGCGGCGACTGCCGGGTCCGGGACCCAAATGGAAAGGCCGGTGGCGGCGCGGTCTGGGCGGGAACTGAAAGACGCGGTGCAGACGGCCCTGCGGCGCTGGGCCAAGGCGGGCAACAAAGACGCCGGCGGAAGCTATGCCGCCGCCGCCCGCGAATTCTTGTCGCTCTATCATGATCTGCAAAGCGACTCCCGCTTGCCCGCAACCCAGCGGGAAGAGCTTCGGCTGAAAGTCCGCAGCCGATTGGCGCAGTTGGCTCAGAGGATGAACCGCTGTGTCGCCCGGCGGCAGCGCGAGGCTGGCGGGGAAGGGCCCGCCTCGGTCAGCGGGACGGGCGGGTTGGCGGGCGTGCTCGGGCAACAAGCAGGGGCCGCAGCGGGGCCAGCCGCCGCCGCCGGCGCCAACAACGCCGCCGACGATTACGGCCCGGAACTCGTCGACTTGATCCAAACGACCATCGCCCCGGCGACCTGGGACGTCAACGGCGGGCCGGGCGTCATCTATTATTGGCGAAACCAGCGGGTGCTGGTCGTCAGCGCCAGCGACAACGTCCACGACGAGGTGGGCAACGTCCTGGAGCAACTCCAGCGGGCCGGCCAGTAGCGCGGCGTTATTCAGGCGGTTCCTCTTCGTTTGTTCAGTGATTCCGATTGTCCACTGAATAATATATGCCGACACACCAGACTGCGGAATGCCGCAATCGGCGAAAAATAGGAATCTGTTGTAGTTAAAATCACAGCCCAGCGGGAATCGGCCGCAGCGAAGGCTTTGCAGCTTTTCCACCGCGTTATGCGGCAATAATCGCCCAATCTGGCCGTTTCGCTGTCGTCGCAGCCCGTGTCCTGCGCCGATCGCTGGATGACGCGGAAGTTTGGGGCAAGTAGGCTGCCTCTATGGGATGATGAGGCTGTACCATATTCTAGGTATGGTTCGCCGCTCCGATATGGGGCATAATCTAACGTGAGGCCGGCAGAAGAATCCTTCGAGCCTTTTCTCCCTTGAAGCCGGTCTCGCGCCCGAATCGGCGGTGGAGCGGCGTTTTGCGATGGGCGCAGGACGCCATAATAGATCGGGAACAAGAGAATGGACGGCGGGCAGGCAACGCAAGGCGAGGCGGGGGCGCCCCCCGTGCCTCGGCTGCTGGCTCGGGCGCGGGAAGGCAACCCCGAAGCCCTGGGGGAGTTGCTGCACCTGTACCGCAACTATTTGACGGTCCTGGCCACGACGCAGCTCGATCGCCGCCTGCGGCGGCGAGTGAATCCATCGGATCTCGTTCAGGACGCCATGCTCGCGGCGTACTGCGACTTCGCGAAGTTCCGCGGCGGCAGCGAACGCGAACTCCTGGCTTGGCTGCGGCAGATCCTCATCAATTGCCTGCGGCATGTGATCGAGACTCACGTGCGGGCGAAAATGCGCGACCTCCGCCGCGAAATCTCCGTCGAGCCCCTCAGCGCAAGGCTCGACGGCACGTCGGGCCATCTCCTGCAAATGATCGCGGATCGCGGACCATCCCCAAGCGGCCGGATGCAGCGGCGCGAGCGGGTGGTCGCGCTGGCGGATCAGTTGGCGTGTCTTCCCTCGTCCTATCGCGACGTGATTGTCTATCGCAACTTGCAGGGATTGTCGTTCGATGAGATCGCCGACCGCATGGACCGCAAGCCGGGCACGGTGCGGATGCTCTGGTTGCGGGCGATCGAGAAATTCAAGCAAACCTATCGGCCCGTCGATTAGCCATGGACTTACGCGAAGCAAATTTGAGCATTGAGGACTTGAGCATCGAGCCCGCTGCCATCCGGAACTTGACGCCCGAGCAGAAGGAGCGTCTGACGGACGTCCTCGACGGCTATCTTTCCGTCTTGGAGCGGGGGCTGCCGCCGTCTCGGGAGGAGTTGCTGAAATTGCATCCGGACCTGGCGGGGCCGTTGCAGACCTACTTCGACAGCCTCGACGAATTGCACGACATGGCGGCCGGCTTCGACCGCGCGACCAGCCGCGTGGATTCGGCGGTTGCCGCCCCGGCGGCCGACGCCAGGCGGCTGGGCGACTTTCGCCTCGGGCGGGAGATCGGCCGGGGAGGCATGGGCGTCGTTTATGAGGCGGAGCAGATTTCGCTGGCTCGCCGCGTCGCGTTGAAGGTCCTTCCCTTCGCCGCCGTCCTCGACAGCCGGCAGATCGCCCGCTTCAAGCATGAGGCCCAGGCGGCCGCGCAACTGCACCATCCGCACATCGTTTCCGTGATTGCCGTGGGCGTCGAGCGGGGCGTCCATTACTACGCGATGCAATTCATCGATGGTCAGTCGCTCGACCGGGCAATTGCCGGATTGCGGGGATCGGACGAGTCGCATGCGAGCCTCTCGGCAAGCGCGCCGCCTCCCACGACCGCGTGCCCCTCGACGCATCGCTCCTTGTTGACCGCTCGGGGGACAAGCCGGGGGGCGCATCTTCGCACGGCAATTGCCTTGGCAATCCAGGCCGCGGAGGCCCTGCACGCGGCCCACGAGCACGGCATCGTGCATCGCGACATCAAGCCCTCCAATCTCTTGCTGGACAGCGAGGGCAAACTTTGGGTGACCGACTTTGGGCTGGCGCCGCCAGGCGGATCCGGGCGTGACCCGCTCCGGCGACCTGGTGGGCACGCTCCGCTACATGAGTCCGGAGCAGGCGTCGGGCCAGTCGGCGCTGGTGGACCACCGCACCGACATCTATTCCCTTGGGGCGACGTTGTATGAGTTGTTGACGCTCGAGGCGGCGTTTCCGGGCGACGACGGGGCGGCGTTGCTGCGCGCGATCGAGAAGCAAGAGCCTCGCCCCCCGCGGCAACTCCAGCCGAAGATCTCCGCCGACCTGGAGACCGTCGTTCTCAAGGCGATGGCGAAGCGGCGCGAGGAGCGCTATGCGACGGCCGAAGAATTTGCCGACGATCTTCGCCGCGTCCTCGAGGGAAGGCCGACGATTGCCAGGCCGCCGACCGTTTTCGATTGCGTCGGCAAGTGGGCCGTCCGCCATCGGCAAGTTGTCGCGGCGGCGGCCGCCGCCGGCCTTCTCGCTCTCTTCGGCTTGGGCGCCAGCACCTTGCTGATCACACGCGAAAAGATCAAGACCGAGCAGAACCTCGCGCTTGCGGAAAAGCGATTTCGCCAGGCCCAGGACGCGGTGGAGTGCCTGGGCATCCGGCTTGCCGAGCGGCTGGCCAACGTGCCCGACGCCGCTCCCATCCGCCGGGACCTCCTCCGCCAGACCTTGGAGTATTACCGCGAGTTCGTCGCGCAGGCGAAGGGGAACCCCGCGCTGCGGGCCGATCTCGCCGTCACCTACAGCAAGATCGCCGGGTTGGCCGCCGAGATCGGCTCCAGCGACGAGGCGATCGACGCCGGGAAGCGCGCGATTGCGATCTTCCGCGAACTGACCGCGGAAAATCCGCGCGATCCCGAGCACCGCCGCCGTCTGGCGGTCTGCGAAAACAACTTCGCCTTGGCCCTGGCGCGCGGGCCGCACCGCCGAGGCGAGTCGCGCCTACGCCGACGCCATCCGTTTGCAGGAGGAACTCGGCGGCGGTTCGACCGCCGACGCGCAGTGCATGACCGACTTGGCCAAGGCTTACGACAACCTGGGATCGCTGCAACGCGAAACGGGCGATGCGGCCGCCGCCGAAGCCTCCTTCGCCGAGGCAATCCGCCTGCAAGAACGGCTGCTGGCCGCGGAACCCGACAATCCGGAGCGATTGCGGAACCTCGCGACGACGTTGAACAACCAAAGCGCGCTGGACAGCCAACGGCAGCCTGCCCGCTCGATCGAGCTTTGCCAGCAGGCCGCGGCGTCGCTGAAAAAAGCCGTTGACCTCCGGCCGGACGATCTGGACTGCCGCAGCGACCTGGCGCAGACGTACAACAATTTAGGCGCGGCGCAGTCGCGCAGCGGCGCGCGGCCGAGGCCGCCGCGTCCTACGGCAAGGCGGTGGAAATCCAGAGCGAATTGGTGCATGCGGCTCCGGCGTGGAAATCGCGCCGCTATGCTTTGGCCGTCAGTTGCAACAACCTCGGCCTGACGCAGAGCCGGCTGGGACAGGCCGCGGCGGCGGAGTCTTCTTTCCGCCGCGCATTGGCCTTGCAGGAGCCGCTCGTGCAGCAGGACCCGCAAGACGTTGAGATGCAAAGCAGCCTGGGGAATATTTACAACAACCTGGGAATCGTGCAGGAAAAGGCGCATCGCACGGCCGACGCGGTCGCGAGCTACGAGCGCGCCGTGGAACACCAGCGACGGGCGATGTCGCAATCGCCGCAAGTTTCCCGCTACCGGGAGTTCCTCAGCAAGCATTATTACAACTACGGTCGGGCGCTGCGGCAGGCGGGACAATTCGAAGCCGCCGCCCGCGCCGCCGTGGCGCGGCGAACTCTGGCCCGGCAATCCCCAACACCTGTTTGCCGTCGCCGAGGAGCTTGCCCTGGCGGCCAAGGATCTCTGCATCCTCCGGCGGGGCTGGCGTTTCCGCGGACCGGTGCGGTGCGCTGGCGGTCGAAACGCTCAAGCAGGCCGCGGCGGCGGGCTGGAAGCCGACGCGCAACGGCAGTTGGATCGAATCGTTCGTTGCCGTCAAGCAGCGACCGGAGTTTGTGGCCCTGTTGAATCCTTAAGCATTGGCAAGGAGCCGACCGATGGCAGTCGAGAAGCAACGATTCAGTGCCGGCGCGGCTGGCGGGAACGCAAGCGGCCGTCGGCGGCTGCACATGGAGCGCCTCGAGACGCGAAGCGTGCTCTCTGCGGCCGTCTTTTTTCCTGCGCCGTCCGTGGCGGCGGATTTTCACGCAGCCCCGCCGGCGATCGAATCCAGGCCATTGTTTGCCGAGGCGTCGGGCGCGGAATTCGCCCGGCCGTCCGTTGGCTTCGGCGGCAACGTGGGAGCAGGCGATTTCGCGTTTCAACCGGGATTCGCAATGCCCTCTGGGATCGACCCCGGCGGGCCGGAGATCGCTTCCCGGTCGGGCGGTTTCGGCGATGTCCGGTCCGGCGGTCCCGCATGGAAGCCGGGATTCACAATGCCATTTGGGATCAACCCCGGCGGGCCGGATATTGCTTCCCCGCCGGACGCCCTCGGCGAAGCGGCGACGCAGGCGGAGGCAGTTGCGACGCCCGCAGGACAAGGCATCGTCTCGTTGGACGGCATCGGCTCAACGCAGTACGTCAAGATCGATGTGACTGTGACTTGGGAAGGCGGATTTCCCGACGATCAGAGCTTCGTTGCCCCGCCGACCAACGATGCCGTCAAAGCGGATGTTTTGCCTTCGCCCAGAGTGGAAACCAACTTGGGCATTGCGACGCCAGCGGCAATTCTCGCGCCGCTGCCCGCGAATTTATCGAATGGGGAAGCGATTGCCAATTCCGCGACTTCGGTTGTCGCGACATTCCAAGTCGCGATCGCGTCTCCCTCCGGAACGCCCATGGCTGTCGCCGCGGGAGCTGCGCCCGCCACGGAACTCAGCGGCTCGACCGATGCAGTCGGCGGCGAAATAAGCCCGATGAGCATGAACGCCGCTTCCGATTCCGCGGAGGGCGGCCTGCTGGCCATCGGCGACATTTCCGCCGCGTCGATGCAACTCGACAGGCGAGCGGGGATGGCGGTTGGCGCGGACCCTGCGTCGAATCTCAATTCGCAAGAAGCGGCCGCGTCCGCGTTGATCGGCTCGACCGACGTCCGCGAAGGTTGGACCGCGATCAACTCGACGGAGCAAGACGGCGCCTTTGCCGAATGGCAGGCCCGTGCGGCCGCCGCCGCGGGGCCCGGGGCGCCGGGTTTGCCGTCGGCCGCGGGGATGGACGAAGGCGGGGGCATCGAATTGGCCGCGGCCGCTTGCCCGGCGATGATCGCTTCCAGCGATTCCTCCGCAGCGTCGAGGGACGCCGCGGCGACGCCTCTGCGGCTTGAACCCATCCGCTTCGACAGTGCGATGGGCATGTTCCATGACGTGGAAGTGGCCACCGGCGGCGCCCTTCGCGCCCCGGCGTGTCCGACATCACCGCCGCGGGCCTCAACCAGGGCCATGTGTCGGCGGTTGTGGCCCAGGTTGCGCAGTGGAAGCCGCGTCGTTTCCCGTCCGCGCGGCGCATCATGGCCTTGCGAATCTTGCGGAAGCCGCGCCGGCCCTGCTGGGCTTCTCCGCCGTGGTGCTCTTCGATCGAGTGCGGCTGGAACCGGCCGCCCCGCAGCGCGAACGCCGCCCTCTTCACGGCGAAAAATAGCCTTCTGCTGCAAACAGGCAAAAATGACGCAAGCCTGCTTGTTTGGCGATGGTTGAATTGCTCAAAACCGCGCAGAATCATGGTACGGTGTACTGGGTGCTGCATTGGCGGCAGAATCGGCCGCAACCCCCCTTGAAACAGGGGGTAGACGGCAGATTCTGCGCGATTCTCGGCGGTTTGCGTTTGCGCCGAACCCCCCGCAAACAGGGCCTGCGGCCGGACAATTGCAATTCTGCGCGAGACTGTGACTTTTTCGAGGTGGATTCGTCCTAACCCAGTAGATAGGCGATTCTGATTCAATCACCGGCGTCATTTGGGCAGACGCCGGCGCCCGGCGGGACCGGACAAAGAAAAGGCGGCAATCATGTTCTACGGCTTGCTCGTTGAAAAGTGGACGGCTGTACGAAGAGGTCAAGGAAAGCGACGCGACAAGGCGGCCCGGAAGCAACATCGGCGGGGGATGGCCCGGCTGCGGGTGGAACCGCTCGAGGACCGGCAAATGCTGTCGATTTCCCCTTGGGGCTTGGCGGCCGCTCGCGCTGCCGGCCATGCCGCCAGCCATGCCAATTCCACTGCCGTGACGGTCGCGATGCAGGATCGGCCGAGCACGTCTTTCTATGGCCAATCGGTCTCGTTGATCGCCACCGTCACCGGCGCCACCACCGGCAGCGTCGAGTTCTTCGAAGCCGGGGCCACGACGCCCTTGGGCACAGCGAACGTATCGACGCGGGGCGTTGCCGATTACATCACCAACGCCCTGCCGCTGGGAACAACCGACATCACCGCGGAGTATTTTGCCGCCGGGGCGACGAGTTCCAGTTCCAGCGTCAGTTCCACGGCCGTCCCGGAAACCGTCAACGCCGCCCCGACCCGCACGCTCGTGGCTGCCCCCGGCAACCCGATCGTCGCCGGCGAGTCCGTCGCCTTCACGGCCACGGTCTCCACTGGCGGTTCGCGCGAGGCAACAGGCATACCGGCTGGAACGGTGGCCTTCACGTTGAGTATGACGGGCAGCACGCCGATTACCGGCTCCGGCACGGTTGACAGCGCGGGCGTGGCGACTTTTTCGACGACCGTGGCCACCGCTGGAACGTATTATCTCACCGCCATCTTTACGCCGAGCAATTCCGACTACACGGCCAGTTCCTCCGGCGTGCTCGCCGAAGTGATCGCTGACGCGAACGTCGTCGGCGTCGGCGCGGTCGCTGCCGGGACGTCAACCTCTCCCGTCAGCCTTCGCGGCGGAGCACAGGCGACCATCGACGTGACGCAGGGGCTCAATGCCGCCGGCACGGCGCTCGACTGAGAGCGGCGCCGGCGTCAGCTACATGGATGCCGCCGGCGGAATCAGCATCACCGACGCGACGGTCATTTCCGTGATCTTTTCTTCGACTCGCGACGAGGCGGAGATCAGCGGAACCGGAAACAACGTCTTCGGAGGCACGACGACAACGGTCAGCTTCACCATGTTGGTCAACGCCGGCAACGGGCAGTTGCCCAGCATCAGCATGACGATCACAGGCACAGACATCAACTACCAGCAGTCCGCAAGAGTGAGCGCGGGCAGCGTCTCGGTCGATGAGACCGGGAGCACTACCTCAATCCTGCCTTCAGGCGGTCTTGCTTCGGCTGGAGGGGGTGGCGGGCAAGGCGGCTGGGGACGAGGCGGCGGCGGACAAGGCGGCTGGGGACAGGGCGGCTGGGGACAGGGCGACCCTGCGCCGGGCGGATCCGGTCAAGGCGGCGGCGGTTCGGGCGGTTCCGGTTCCGGCGGCAGCGGCTCGGGCGGCTCAGGTTCCGGCAGTACGGGCTCGGGCGGAAGCGGTACGGGCTCGGGCGGCTCGGGCTCGACTGGCTCGGGCTCCGTCAGCGGCCAAACCAGTTCCAACTGGTCCGGTTACGCCGCGGCAACGAGCCTGACCAATCCCCAGACGGACTCGGTGACTGCGGTCAGCGGGACGTGGAAGCAGCCAACGGCCGTCGCCAACGGCGCCACGACCGCGTATGCCTCGGTTTGGGTGGGAATCGACGGGTTCAGCTCCAACTCCGTCGAGCAGATCGGGACCGACTCCGACATCGTCAATGGCAAGGCGACCTATTATGCCTGGTATGAGATGTATCCCTCGGATTCGGTGAACATCGACAGCATGACGATTTCCGCCGGCGACTCGATCAGCGCTTCGGTCCAGTATCTGTCCAGCGGTGCGCACTCGGGCCAATTCGAGTTGACGATCACGGACACGAGCAGAGCCAGCGATTCCTTCACCATCTACGAAGCGGACGCCTCGGCCCAAAGATCATCGGCGGAATGGGTGGTCGAAGCTCCGTCGTCCTACTCGGGCGTCTTGCCCTTGGCGGACTTCGGATCCGTCGCCTTCACCAACGCCTCGGCGACGATCGACGGCAAGACCGGCGCGATCGACAATTCGAGTTGGCAGTCAACCGCGATCACCATGGCCGCCGGCTCAGGGGTGGAGGCGTCGGTTTCCGGCTTGACCGATTCCGGAGGAACATCGAGCTTTACGGACGCCTACGACGGCTCCGCCGCGGCCACTTCCCGCGGCAGCGAGCAGGCGTCGTCCCGCACCGTCATGCTTCACAGCGCGGCGTCTGTCGCGGCGGCGTCGAGCGGCAGTTCGGCACAGCCGACCTGCGAGAACGATCTCGGCCTCCGCGCCAGGGACGCATTGTTTGCAACGCTGAGCGAATTCCGCGTATAGTCCGCCTTGCGGAGCGTGTTTGCCAGTTGGCGATGCTCGCGAAACCGCAAGCGGCTGCGGCCGCCTACTGCGGCAGCGTCATTCGCCACGCGCGGTGAATCCGCCGGTTGCGAAAATCGGCAGGAACCGTCTGCCGGCTGATCTCGCGAATCGCCAAATCCGCCAACTCTCCTTCGGCGAGCTTGAAGCGGCGGAAATTCGTGGAAAAGAAGATCAATCCGCCCGGCGCCATTCGCGCCGCCAGCCGAATGAGCAACTGGACGTGGTCGCGTTGAATGTCCCAAAACTCCTCCAGCCGTTTGCTGTTGGAGAAGGTCGGCGGATCGACCACGGCGAGGTCGAAAAGCGGCCGCCGCGGGCAGCCTTCAAGGAAAGCGAGGGCGTCGTCGCGCACGAACTGGTGGTCCGGGCCCGTCAGGTTGTTGAGCGCCAGATTCCTTTCCGCCCAATCAAGATACGTATTCGACAAATCCACGCTGACGGTCTGGACCGCGCCGCCGGCGGCCGCGTAGGCGGTGAACGAGCCGCTGTAGGCGAAGAGATTCAGGAACCGCTTGCCGGCCGCAGCCGCGCGGACCATCGACCGCGTCAGGCGATGATCGAGAAACAAGCCCACGTTGAGGTAGTCGGACAGGTTGATCTCAAACCGCAGCCCCCCTTCGCCGACGATTGCGGTGCGGCCTTCTTCGCCGACGCGCTCGTATTGCGAGGGGCCGCGCTGCCGCTGCGCAGCTTGAGAAAAATGTTCGCCGGCGGAATCTCCAACGTCTCGCCGGCGGTTCGCTTCATCAAGTCGAGCCAATCGCCGTGCTCGGCCGGCGTGTGCTCGTGCGGCCGGTCGAACTCGGCAATGTGCAGGCAGTCTTCATAACGATCGACGACGAGCGGCACTTCGGGAATGTTGCGCTCGTAAAGGCGATAGCAGGCGATGC
The DNA here is from genome assembly GCA_963791075.1 of uncultured Planctomycetia bacterium. Taxonomy (GTDB): domain Bacteria; phylum Planctomycetota; class Planctomycetia; order Pirellulales; family Thermoguttaceae; genus CAWBRF01. The sequence continues at coordinate 68,752 of CAWBRF010000012.1, read as the reverse complement.
CCATCTTCGTCGGCCAGCGACGGAGGTGCCGCGCGCTTCGCCAGCCGGCTGCGGAAGATTTCCGCCTGTTCCAGGGCCTTTTTCGTCAACCCGCCAAAGGCCGGCCGTGCGGCCTTCTTCGCCGCGGTCGCGGCCGGCGCCTCCGGCGGCGACGGCGGCGCCGTTTCCGCGGCCGGCTCGATCAGGGCGACGGCGACGCCCGGTTTCGGTCCGTAGTATTGGTAATAGGTGCACTCAATGCGGCCGTTGTAGAGCTTTCGGCGGCGATGGGCCTCTTGTCCCAGCAGGGCCTCGAATGCCGGATGCGCCGTCAGGACATAGAACGACCATGTCTTCAAACGGCGGAAGACATTCGGCATGGCGCGATACAAGGCCTGGATCTCGGCCTGGCCGCCCATCCGTTGGCCATAGGGCGGATTGCAAATGACGCAGCCGTAGGATCGCTTGCTGGTCAGGTCGGCCAGTGCGTGTCGCTGGAAGTGGATGTCCTCGGCGACGCCGGCCTTTTCCGCATTGCGCCGCGCAAGCGCCAAGGCGTTCTCGTCCAGGTCGGCGCCGATGATCCGCTGCGGCAAGGCGGGCCTGGCCAACCGCCGCGCTTCCTCCCTCGCCTCTTCCCACAACGACGCGGGGATCGCCGGCCACGACTCGGCGGCGAAAACTCGCTGCAGGCCGGGCGCCATGTTGCGGCCGATCATCGCCGCCTCGATGGGAATCGTGCCCGAGCCGCAAAACGGATCGACCAACGGCCGCTCGGAATTCCAATAACTCAGCAGGATCAAGGCGGCGGCCAACGTCTCCTTCAAAGGCGCCTTGCCGACCAACGGCCGGTAGCCCCGCTTGTGCAGCCCCGGGCCGCTGGTGTCGATGGTCAGCGTCGCCTGGTCCTCCAGCAGCGCCGCTTCAATGGAGAACTTCGCCCCCGCTTCCTCGAACCACTCGACGCCGTAAACCGACTTCAACTTCTCAACGACCGCTTTCTTGACGATTTTCTGGCACGCCGGGACGCTGGAAAGCTGCGACTTGATCGAGCGGCCGCTCACGGGGAAGGCGGCGTCCGCCGGGATCCACGCCTCCCAGGGCAGGGCAAACGTGTGATCGAAAAGCTGTCCGAAGTCGCAAGCCGCAAAAACGCCCAATCGCAGCAGTACGCGATCCGCGGCGCGGAGCCAGAGGTTGGCCCGGCAGATGTCCGATGCGTCGCCCGAGAAGAGCACGCGGCCGGATTGAATGATCTTCGGCGCGTAGCCCAGGGCTTCGAGTTCTCGCGACACCACCGCCTCGAGGCCGAAGGTCGAGGTGGCGATCAGATCAAGCTTTGCCGGCGGCGGAGAAATGGTCATCATTCCATTCTACCCGCTCAGCCCGCTTCGCGTCAGCGTGTTCGGCCGCGAGCTTGCAGACCCTATTCGAGCGGCTTCTTTTCCAACGAGCGAGCCATGTCCACGAGCGCCTTCGCGCGGACGGACGCGTCGCCCGGGAGCTTCGCGGCGATCACTTGCTTCATCGCCGCGCCCACCGCCGCCGGCTCGCCGCGAACAAGCTTCTCGCCGATGAATACGGCGACGACGCCCGCCTCCGCCTTGACGGCCGGATCGGCAAGCAGCAAAACCGCCGCCCCAAGACTGTCCAGCGTCGGGCTGCGGCGAAGCATCCCCACCGCAAGCTTCTTCTCGTCGTCGCGCTGGGCGACCTTCAGCGCCGCGCCGACCATCTCGATCCGCTGCCGGGGCGAAACGTCCAACTGCCGGCCAATGCGGATGTAGCCGCGCAGGCGCGGATCCGGTGCTTGCCGTCCTTGGCGTTCTTCGCCAGGTCCAGAAGCAGCGGCGCGGCGTCGGGCGACATCCAATAGCCCAGCAGCCGGCTGCCCACGTCTTCCACCGCCGCATTGGAATCCTTCGCCGCGGCGGCCACGGTCTGCAGGGCCTTCCCGCCGCCCATCGCCGTGAGAATTTCGAGAATCATCGTCTTGCCGGCCGTCGGGGCCTTGGTCATCGCCGCGGCAAGCAAGTCGGCGGTCGCTTCGCGGTCGGGCATCCGCGTCGCTGCCGCCTTGACGGCCGCGGCGGAGGCAGCGGCGTCCTCGGGACGCTGTGGATTGACTGCCCATCCGATCAAGGTCGGCAAGTCGCGGAACTCGATCGTTTGGCCGAGCGCGGCAAGTGCGGCCGCGCGGACGCCGGCGTCGGAATCCTCGGCCGCTTTCAGCGCCAGCGGGGCGGCCGCCGCGATTCGCCGCTGGCCGGCGAGTTGAAGCAAGACCTGTCGGGCCCTGCCCGCGGCCTCGGCCGCCCGGGCGACAATCTGCTGGTCGATCTCCTTGTCTTGCATCGCGGCCAAGGCGTCGGCCGCGGCGGCGGCGGCAGGGCCATCGGCAACCGCGGCGTCGAGCAGCACCGGCGCCGCGGCCACGGCGTTGATCCGCTCCAAGGCGCGAATCGCGGCAACGCGCAGGTTCTCTGGTCCACTCTTTGCCGCCGCCAGCATCGCCGGCAGGCCCGCGGCGTCGCCGCGGTCGGCCAAGGCGAAAAGCAACAGCGGCTGCCGCTCCGCCGGAGCCCTGGCCAACTCGGCCACAAGGGCCGCGCCGACTTCCTTGCCCGGCAACTCCCGGGCGACGGTCAGCGCAAGTTGGAACGAGCCCTTGTCGGCCGAGCGAAGCTGCTCGACCAACAGCGGCACGCCGGCGGATTTTCGCGCGAGAATCAGCCCGCGCGTCGCCTCCAGCATGCGCTGCTTCGGAACGTCGGCCTTGCGCACCAGTTCGTAGAGCCGTACGGCTTCGGCCGTCTTCGCTTCGGCGGCGCATCGCTCGGCGTGGAGGATGCAACCTTCGGCGACCGCGGAGCGGACCGCGGCCGGGCCGGAGGCAAGATGCGTTTCGAGGGCCTTGGCGGCCGCCGCGGACGGGATGTGGCCCAAGGCCGCAGGCCGCGGCCGAGGCCGCGTCGGCGTCGCTTCGCTGCACCAAACCCGCCAGGGCGTCAACCGCCTTCGCGTCGCCGCGGACGCCGATCGAGTTGACCACGCCGATCAACAGCCGCCCGCGGAGCTTGCCCAAGGCGTCGCGGAGGGCTTCGTCGGCGGCCGGGTCGGGGATCGCTTCCAGGGCGATTCTCGCCCACGAAGACAACTCGGGGTTCGGCAGCAGCGCGGCCAGCGCCGGCACGGCTTCCTTCCCGCCGTAGACGGCCAGTTGCTTGCAAGGAACCGCCTTGTCCTTCGCCGCGGCGTCCGATTTGATGATCTGCAGAGCCCTTGCGGCCTTCTCCGCCGAAGGAGAAACGTCGCCCGCGGGCGCGGTCGCCGCGGCGAGCATCGCCAGACAAAACATCATGGAACGAATGGTGGCGGTCATGGAAACCTCTCGAAGGCGTGGGATGGTGGGGTCGCGTCGGAGCGACATTGCAATGGCGGGCCTCTCGTCACACGTGCCACGGGTCGCGCAGGGCTTCGCTGCGCATGCGGTTGGCCTCGGCGTCGCCGAGGAATTCGTTCTTCTTCGGGTCGAATTTCAGCCCCCGGTCGAGAAACAATCCGATGTTCACCGCCTGGCAGACGATGTGTGATTGGCAGGCGATGTCGGCGTTGGCCGCCGTCGGGGTCCGCGTCTTCACGCAGTCCAAGAAGTTGCGGACGTGATACGTGGCCGGATACCCCTGCGTGTTTGGCAGGTTCCTGCCGGCGGAGAGCGTCGGCGAACTCAGCGCGATCTTGCCGCTGTCGCCGACCTCGACCCAGCCGGCCTCGCCCTCGAAGCGCACCGGGCACGACCCCAATCCCAACCAGCCGCCGTTGCGCACGACCAGCTTGCAGCCGTTGGCGTACATTGCGTGGAGTTCGTCCCGCTCGGGCTTGAAGTATTCGATCGGCGCGGTGTCGTCGGCGCGATTGGCGCACTGGCACAGGTTGACGCAGTGCGCCCCCCACTCCAGGCAACCGCCGCCGGTCAGCCCGCCGCCTTTCTCAAAATTAAAGCCGTCCAGGGCGGCATGATTAAATGGGCGCCACGCCGCCGTGCCAAGATAGAGGTCCCAGTCGATTTGCTCCTTCGGCGGCTCCGGCTCGGAAGGGCCCCAGCCGCTCATCGTGGTTCCCCAGCCGCCCGGATGGGCATGCACGGCGGTGAGCTTGCCGAGCTTGCCGCGGCGGGCCAAATCGATGGCGAAAATGAAGTGCGGCACGGTGCGGCGTTGCGTGCCCGCCTGGAAAATTCGCGCCGTGCGGCGGAACGCGTTGCGCAGGGCGAGGCTTTGGGCGATCGTCTTCGCGCAGGGCTTCTCGCAGTAGACGTCCTTGCCCGCCTTCGCCGAATAGATGGAAGCCGTGGCGTGCCAGTTCGGCCCGGTGGCGATCAGCACCGCGTCGATGTCCTTGCGGTCGAGCAACTCGCGAAAGTCGCGATACATCTTGCAGGAGTCTTTGCCGTACTTGGCGTCGGCCGTCTTTTTGACCGCCTCGCGGCGATTGGCCTTAATATCGGCGATGGCCGCGAAGCGGCAATCCGGCTCGTTGAAGAAGCAACTGAGGTTGTAGCTGCCGCGGTTGCCGATGCCGATGGCGCCCAAGACGACGCGTTCGCTGGGGGGCGGGGCGTCAACCGAGCCGAAAACGCCGCCCGGCAGCACCCAGGGCGCAGCGAACATTGAGCCGGCCCCCAACGCGGTCTTCAGGAACCGCCGACGAGAAGAACGATGACTCCGTGGAAGCATCGGAAGGCACTCCCTTTGGGTTTTGCAATTGTTCACAACGTTGTTGGTCCTGCCGGCGGCCGACGCCGCCGTCACTTCGCCCTTTGACTGAGAAAGACGAACGTGCCTTTCTTGTTGCCCACGATCACGTCGGGAATTCCGTCTCCGTTGAGATCGACGGCGGCGACCTGCGTGCCGACCCCGGAGTTGTCGTCGATCATGTGGGGGATGAACCGCACGCCCTTCTCCTTGTCGCGCTGCAGCTCAAACCAGTACAAAACGGCGGGGGCGTTGGGCTCCACGTCGCCCGTGGGGCCGTGGGCCCAAAAACGTTTCCCCGTGAGCACGTCCTTCAATCCGTCGCCGTTCATATCGACCAGGCACAAGGCGTGCATCTGACTGATCCGCAGTTCGTTGGATTTCAGGTCGGGCCGGCAGGGGAGTATTTCGTGCTTTTCGAACGCGATCTCGCCCTTTGCGTTGCGGATCTGCTTGTGCCAGACCAGGCCGTAGCCGTGACAGTGCCAACTCGTGACGACGTTGGCCAGCCCGTCGCCGTCGACATCGTAGACGAGCATCTGCGCGGCTTCCGCGGCGAACTTGTAGGGATGCTTGATCCAGGTTTGGCCCGGCTTGGCATTGGCCGGCTGCTCCCACCAGCCGTCCTTTTCCACCAGGTCGATGCGGCCGTCGCCATGGATGTCGCCCCATCCGAGGCCGTGCGTGTAGCGCTGGTAGTTGCCCTTGGGCGTGATCGGGTGAAACACCCACGCTTGCTCGGGCCTGGCCGGATCGAAAGTGGCGTAGCCGAGATAGCCGTCGATGTTGTAGATCAATTCGGGACGGCCGTCGCCATTGATGTCGGCCCACGCCGGCGATTCGTTGCCCACGTTCGCCAGCGCGAAGTGCTTTTTCCAGGGGCCGCCCTTGGCGCCGGATTCTCGTACCAGTATGCATCGTTGCCCGGATACGACACGTAGAGCACGTCCGGCCAGCCGTCGCCGTTGAAGTCGCCGGTGAAGGTGAGGAAGTTGTCGGAGTAATTCTTGGGGTCGAATTCTTGCGGCGGACGGATTTCGTGCCGCTTCCGAAAGTCGGGCCCCTCGTACCAGAACGGCCCGGCCACGATGTCCATTTTTCCGTCCCGGTTGAAGTCGGCGTAGTAGGCCCCTTCGCAATAGAACTTGTCGCTGAGTTGGATTTTCCGGAACGCGGGGACGTTGTCCGCCGCCAGGCAGACGACTTGCGACAACGCTGCGATCGCCAGGGCGACGCTCAGTTTTCTCATGACCTGCCTCCAATTCGTTAACGGATCAATCCACAGCCTACACGCCCGGCAAGACGTTTTCCAGACCCGTTTTGGGCACGGCATAAGCCGGCGCCTCCCATTTGCGGCGAGCCTGGAGGCGAGCCTGGGCACACACCGCCATCCATCTTACCAGGCGCGCCCCCTGCGTCCAACGCCCGAGCGGATTTTCCCCGTTTGAAGGCCATTTTCGTTTCGGACTGACTATTTGTGTTTCTCACCGACTCCGCTGCGCGGCCGCCCGCCGGGGTTCTTGGTGGCCATTGACCTTCCTCTCGGCCAGTATAATATATCAGTCAGGGCCGTTTGTTGACGATCGCGAAAATTCCCTGGGGAGTGGCTTTTGCCGCGCGACGTGTTATCCTACTGTTGGACGCAGGAGAAGCGTGATGAGCGACGACGCCAGTTTGGCCGTTGAAGCCCCGCCGGAGGCGGAATGCCCGCCAACGCCCAAGCAACGGCGGAAGGAGCAACCGGCCGACGCAAAACCGAAGACGCAGCCGCCCTACGCGGTGGTCGTGTTCAACGACGAGGAACACACCTTCGAGTACGTCATCGAGACCTTGATGAAGGTCTTTGGCTACCCGCTGGAGAAGAGCTACTCGCTGACGCTGAAAATCCACACGGAAGGCAAGGTGATCGCGTGGTCGGGCGTGCGGGAGGTGGCGGAACTCAAACGGGACCAGAATCCGCTCGGCCGGCCCGGATTTCTACGGGACGAAGAAGGTGGACTTTCCCCTGGGAGTGGCCGTCGAGCCGCTGCCGGGCTGATCGCTTATTCTCTTGCCAAGGGAGAAATTTCCTCACGTCTGCACTGCGAATCCCGGGGTTAACGGGGCCTTCCACCACATCCGCCCCGTTTTTCGGGGCCAAAACCACGCGTAGTTTGATTAGTAGATCGGCGCGTGTTAGGGTGCCCATTGTCGATCCGTCCTACCGCTCCGGCGGGCAGTTGATCGCCTGCCGCCCACCTTCACGCCCCGCAGGAGAAAACCGATGAAAAACACGCTTGTCCTCGCCCTGTTGGCAACTGTCCTCGTCTTCGGTTCTTGGCGCAAGCCGGCGAACTGGTCATCACGAGCCCCGCGGAGGGATCGATCATTGCGGGGGCCGTCGTCTTCACGGCATCGGTGCAGGATCTGCCCGCCGTTGTTGCGGTCGATTGGCGGTTGAATGGCCGATCGATTTCGGGAAGTCTGATGACCCCGCCGACTTTCGCGCGACCCTGGCATCCGGCGGAAGTGTTCAACGGCCCGATGACGCTGCAGGCGATGGGCCTCGACGCCGCCGGCAAAATGATTGCCTCCAGCCCGCTGGTGCACTTCTCCGCCCGCGTGGGGCCGGGCGACATGAAGTTGGATGCGCCGAAAGATTTGACGAAACCGCTGGCCGGCGTCGTGCGATTCACCGTCACCGCGATTCGCCCGCTCACCGCCGCCGAGCGCAAGCAGCGAGAGGAAGACCCGAAGTTCGACAAATCGCAGATGGGCAAGACGGTGGAATGCGTGCAATTCTTCGTGGATGGTCAAGGTGCACTGCGGCAATTCGGCGCGCCACCCGCACCCTGGAGTTGGACACCGCCCGTTTGCCGAACGGTTGCCATGAATTGCAGATCAGCGCGAATGCCTGGCTCAAAGACGTACCGGACATAGGGATGCTGCAGACGACCTTTACCACGGACAACGGGCATGCGCCGATGGCGCTGCTGCCCCGCTGGGAGGAGTTGTGCCTGCAACCGGGCGAGACGGCCGAGCTGGCGCCGCGTCTGGCCTTCACCGACGAGACAATCGGGCCGCTTGACGCCGCGCCCGTCTATGTCAGCAGCAAGACGGCAGTGGCGACGGTCGATGCCCGGGGGCGCGTGCAGGCAGTGGGCAAAGGGGTGGCGACCATCTCGCTCAGCCTGCCCGCCCGCGCCCTCCTGCCGACGGCCGACGAAAAGGCGAAACCCTATGCGGCAAGCGTGCGCGTGGTGGTGGGGCTGCCCAACGGTCTGCCGCATTTTGCCCGCAATGGCCGCGTGTTGCTGCACTATGATCCAAAGCAGTCGATTTTTGTGCGCTCCATGTTCATGCTCCCGCCGCTAACGGCGCTGAATACCCCCGGGCTGGCAGAACTGGTGAAGGACGCCGGAGTGAATACGTGCGAGAGCGGCTTTTTCTATAATCCCAACGACGGGTCAAGAATCGACAGCCTCCAGAAGTATATCCATTTTTGGGACCCTTGGTTCGAGACGACCATCGTCAGGCCCGCGCAAGCTGGGGGTCGGCATGATCCTCATCGGCGACGACTGGGTGCGGACCAGCAATGAACTGAAATGGACCGCCGCTACGCCCTGGGCGCTCGACCTGGCCAAGCACATCTGGGCCAAGGTCCGCGACAGCGGCGTGGCCACCTCCATCGAAATGATGGACGAGGCGAACCTTCTGGGCGATAGTCCGGCGCCGACCGACGGCCATTGGGCGAAAGCCGATCCCGCCATTCACGACAAGACGCTGGTGAACTTGATCGCGGCGATCCGCAGCGTCGAGAACCACACGCCCATCACCTGGCCGGTGCTCGGACTGACCGGACCGGAAGCCGCGGCGCGCTGGATGGGCGACCCGCGTTATGCCGATTACGCCACCCAGTACTGGACCGTCATGGACTATCGCGAGGCCTACCCCTGGGCCACCAGCGGGCCGCAAATGAAAAGCGACCTGGAGCGAGTGATGGTGCAGCGTTTCCCGCTGCTGCAGTGGGACAGGCCGCAGTTGATGCTGGTCAGCGGCTGCGGCCCGTATTACACAAAGAAGGTCGCGGGCGATCATTTTCATCCGGGGCTGGACGAAGGGCTGCCCTGCGACCCTTCCCCCGCCCTGATCGCCGACCAACCGCTCTATGCGGCGCTCAGCGGCGCGGCCGGCGTGCGCGTCTACTCATTCGAACGTCTACTGGAAGAGCGGACGGGCGCAAGCCAAACTGGGCGCAGGCGGCCTGCAGACGGGGACCAGCCCACTGGGCGCCGGCAGCGACCGCTGGCACGCCCTTTCGGCGGCTTTCAACCTGCTCGCGCGGCTGGAGCCGTACCTGCTGCAGCCGCGAACCGATGCGATCGCGCTGGGCGCGGACTTCAGCACCGGCGCCCGCCGCGGCGGCGACAGCCGCTTGCTCATGGCGATCAACTGGTCGCAGGCGCCGCGCAAGGCAAACGTGGACTTGACCCCCTACTTGCTGCCCGGCGTGCAATGGATCGAGCGTTATCGCGTCCTCGGCGGGACCTCCAGCGTGGACGTATTGGCCGCCGCGCCGCAGGACGCGCTGACGTTCCGCCCCGGCGAATTCGTCGCCTGGCTGGCGAGGGCGCCGGGCAAAGCGGGCGACGCCGCGCCGCCCGCGGTGCGGCTGGCGATGCCGTACGAGCCGACGATCAGCGGCCCATGGACCCTCCACGCCGAGACGAACGACAACGGCGCGCGAACGCGGGTCGAGTTCTTCGTCAACGGCAAATTGATTGGTGCAGCGACGAAAGCGCCGTATGCGATCACTTGGGACGGCGTCACCGCGCTCAAGGGCGAATGGCACAGCCTGAAAGCCGTCGCTGTCGATGCCGCCGGCAACCAGAGCGAAGCGCGCGAATGGTGCGCGTGGCAGGTTCCGCGCCCTAGTGCCCCGACCGGTCTGAGTTGACGGGTGCCATGCTCACGCTTGCGTGAGCATGACGCGACCGAGGGGCATGGCCACGCAAGCGTGGCACATGGCACCCAACGTGTCAACCGAGGCCGGTTGGTCCACTAGGGCGAGCGGCAAGCGTCATCAAACGGTTGCTGGCGGACTCGCTTTGTCCGTCACGCCGCACTCGCGCGAACGCATTGACGACGTTTCAACCCATGAGCATAGCGGAGCGGGGCAAACGGCGCACTCGCCAATCCACCATTAATGGGGGAACGGCAGACAACTTTTCTTTGTCGCGCGGCCAATCGCGTTGCGTCGCGGTTGACGGTTTGTAGCGGTCTTGACGGTTTGCAGCATAGAATCGTTTACAGTTTGCATTTGGATTATGCCGATTATGCCGATAGCAGTAGAAATGAGGGGCAGCTTGGACGCGGTTTTTCGCCGTCCGCGTGGACGCGTCGGCGATGCCTTTGCGCGGCGATCTGCTGCTTGAGCCTGCCTCGTGCGATCCGGCGTCATATACCGCCAGCGGTCAAGAATGACACCGACCTTCCCGTCTCGGGGCGGCTGGCGTCATTTCGATCCGTGCAGAGTATAAAACCCACCTATCCGGAGCTTCGGCGGCATCTCTGGAAGAGGGAACGCCCGCAACGAGTTTCCGCGATGCAGAACCGATCGATCAATACGGGCTGCTGCAGCCAGACCGGAGCTCGGCCCGGCGCCCCGGGCAGGGCATGCGGCGGACGTAGACTGATCTGTCTGGCCGTTCTGCTGCTCGCGTCGATGCTGAGCGCCGGTTGCACGAGTGTTGGCGACTACATTCATAACGGATTCAAAGTCGGTCCCAACTATTGCCCGCCGTCCGTTCCCGCGGCCCCGAACTGGATCGACGCCAACGACGTGCGCGTGCGGACGCAGTGCGACGATTTGAGCAAGTGGTGGGCGGTCTTCCAGGACCCCACGCTCGACACCCTCATTTGCTACGCCTACCGGCAGAACCTCTCCCTTCGCGTCGCGGGGTATCGCGTGCTGGAGGCGCGGTGCAGATGTCGATCGACGTGGGAAACCTCTTCCCGCAGACGCAGACGATGACGGGCGGTTACACGCGCAACGCCATCAGCCGCGATACTGCAAACCCGCTCTCGCAAGGATTGAAACGCTGGTACCGCCAGTGGAACGACGGATTCAACCTCAGTTGGGAGCTCGACTTCTGGGGCCGTTTGCGGCGGGCGATCGAATCCGATTCCGCCGCCGTGGACGCCTCGGTCTTCAACTACGACGACGTGCTCGTCACGCTCTTGGGCGACGTGGCGACCAACTACGTGGCGTATCGCACGGCGGAGCGGAGAATCGAGTACGCCCAGGAGAACGTCGCTCTCCAACGCAAGACGTTGCAAATCGTCGAAGGACAACTGAGCGTCGGCATCGTCGGCGAGATCGACGTGGACCAGGCGCGGAGCACCCTGGAGCAAACCGAGGCCGGCATCCCGGAGCTGGAGATTGCCCAGCGCCAGGCCGCGAATCAACTGTGCATCTTGCTGGGAATTCCTCCCCAAGACCTGCAAGCGCGGCTTGGCTCGGGGCCGATTCCCACGGCGCCGCCGGAAGTGGCCGTCGGCATCCCGGCGGACTTGCTCCGCCGCCGGCCCGACGTCCGCCGCGCCGAGCGGCAGGCGGCCGCGCAGAGCGCGCAAATCGGCATCGCCGCGGCCGAGTTCTATCCGCACATCTCCATCGTCGGCACGGTCGGCTTTTCCGCGGAGAAGTTCAAGGACCTGTTCCAGGGACAGGCCCTCGCGGGCAGCGTTGGCCCTTCGTTCACGTGGAACATTCTCAACTACGGCCGCATCGAGAATAATGTCCGCCTCCAGGACGCCCGTTTCCAGGAGCTGGTGGCGACCTATCAGAACACCGTCCTCAGCGCCGATCAGGACGCGGAGAACGGGTTAGTGACGTTCTTGCGCGCCGAGCAGCGCGCGCGGTCGCAGGCCGCCAGCGCGACCGACGCAAAAAAAGCGGTGGACATCGCGTTGGCCCAATACGCGCAAGGGGTCATCGACCTGACTCGCGTCACCTTGTTGCAGCAAAACCTTGTCGGCCTGGAAGACACGCTGGCGCAAGCGCAGGGTGAAATCGCGACGGGCCTGATCCAAGTGTATCGAGCGCTCGGCGGCGGCTGGGAAATCCGCCTTGCCGGATGCAATCCCGGCCCCCTCCCGGCGGCCAGCGCCCCCGAGGCGTTGCCCGCGCCCACCCCCAGCCGATGAATAAGCGGCGCCGGCTTCGGGGAAAAAAGAAGCATCAGCGAGATTCGCCGCTCGCCATTCCCGGTTCGCTTTGATTCCGCTTCTCGGGCTGCGCCGCGTCGACGTTTGCGATCGGAGCCGCTGTCGAAGCCGCCTTCCCATCGGCGCGTCCCTCGGCGAACCATTGAATGACGAAGTAGAAAACCGGCGTCAGGAAGACGCCGAAGAACGTCACCCCGAGCATGCCGCTGAATACGGCAATCCCCAGCGCCTTCCGCATCTCCGCCCCCGCGCCCTGGGCGATCACCAGCGGCACGACGCCGAGAATAAAAGCGAAGGACGTCATCAAGATTGGCCGCAACCGCAAGCGGCACGCCTCCATCGTCGCCTGTCGTCGCGGCACTCCCATTTCCTGTTGTTGCTTGGCGAACTCGACAATGAGGATCGCATTTTTGCTGGCCAGGCCGACGAGGACGACAAAGCCGATCTGGGTGAAAATGTTGATTTCCATGCCGGCCGCCTGCAAACCGAGAACCGAGCAGAACAAGCACATCGGCACGACGAGAATGACGGCCAGGGGCAGCCGCCAGCTTTCGTACTGGGCCGCCAGCACCAAGAACACAAAGACGACGGCGAGAAAGAAGAAATACATCGCCGAGTTTCCCGCCTGAAGTTGCAGAAACGCCAGGTCGGTCCACTCCGTCGCCATCGAGGGCGGCAGTTCCCTTTCGGCGATCTGCTGCATCAAGGAAACCGCCTGGCCGGAGCTCGTGCCGGGCGCCGCGTCCGCGTTGACCGCCGCCGCCGAGTACATGTTGTAGCGCATGATCATCACTGGACCGGCCGTGTCGCGCACGTCGAGCAGCGTGCCCAAGCGAACCATCTCTCCCAGACTGTTGCGCACCTGGAGTTGCCGGATGGCGGAGACGTCGTAGCGGAATTTTGGCTCGGCCTGGATGTTCACTTGCCAGGTCCTGCCGTATTCATTGAAATTGTTCACGTAGTAGGAGCCCAAATAGACCTCGAGCGTGTTGAAGATGTCGCTGACCTGCACGCCGTGAAACATGCACTTGGTTCGGTCGATGTCCAGGTAGAGCCAGGGCGTGTTTGCCCCGGAACTGTTGAAAAGGTCTCTCAGCCCGTCGGTCTTGCCGCCGCGGGCGACGATTCTCTCGCTGAACCGCTGTAATTGATCGAGGCCGAGATTGCCGCGGTCCTCGACGATCAACTTGAAGCCGCCGGTCGTGCCCAGGCCGTCGATCGGCGGCGCGCCGAACGCGGCGACGATCGCCCCCCGCACCTCCTCGTGGCAACGCGCTTGCAGCGACTTGGCAATCGCGTCGGCGCTCAATTTCGGATCATGCCGCTGGTCGAATGGCTTCAGGAGGATGTACATCGAGCCCAGGTTGGGCGCGTTCGCGTTCAAAATCAACGACTGCCCGGAAAGGCCGACCGTGTGCGCGACGCCGGGCGCGTCGCGAGCCAATTTTTCAATGTGCGCCATCACGCGTTGCGTCCGCTCCACGGAGGCGGAATCCGGCAACTGCACGTTGAGCACAAGATATCCCTTGTCCTGCTGCGGAATGAAGCCCGTGGGCGTTCGCTGGAACTGCCAGTACGTCATGCCGAGCAGCCCGGCGTAGATCACCAGAACCATGGCGCTGAGTCGCAGCGTCCTGCCGACGGTGCGGCCATAGAGACCCGTCATCCAGTCGAACCAGCGGTTGAAGCCAGCGAAGAGGAAGCCGAGCACGGCGTTCACGGGGCGGATGACGATCCATCCCAGCGCCCCGCCCGCCAGGGCGCCGGGAAGGATGTAGACTGCGCTGACGATTGCGCTTGTCAACCAACTCGGCAGGGCGTTGCTTTGCGCGGCGAGCGCTGCGCTCAGGTCAAACTTGCCGGCGAGGATCGCCGGCGCAGGCGTAATCGCTGCACACTCCGCCGACGATGGCGAAAATCCACCAAGGCAGGGCCTCGCGGCGGTGTCCATGTTTCGCGTCGTCGCCCTTGAAGATCACCACGGCGCGGGAGGGAGTCATCGTCAGCGCGTTCACCGCGGAGATGATCGTCGAGACGGAAATCGTCACCGCAAACTGGCGGAAAAACTGCCCGCTGACGCCGCCGAGAAAACAACAGGGAATGAACACCGAGCTGAGCACCAAGGTGATGGCCAGGACCGGGCCGGTGATTTCGCTCATCGCCTTGATCGTCGCCGTGCGGGCGTCGAGGCCGGTGGCGATCTGCCGCTCGATGTTCTCCAGCACGACGATGGCGTCGTCAACGACAATGCCGATGGCCAGCACCAGGCCGAACAGCGTCAAGTTGTTGAGCGTGAAGCCCATCGCCGCCATGATGGCGAATGTGCCGATCAGGGAGACAGGCACGTCGATCATCGGCAGGATCATCGCCCTCCAGTCCTGAAGAAACACGAGGACGACGATCGCGACGAGCAGGACCGCGTCGCGCAGCGTGTAGAAGACCTCATTGACGGACTCGCGGATGAAGGGCGTGGTGTCGTACACGATTTCATAGTCCAGGCCCTGCGGGAAGCGCACTTCAGCTCCTTCATCTTCGCATACACGCCGCCGGCCGTTTCCAGCGCGTTGGAGCCGGGAAGCTGGTAGATCGAGAGCGCCACCGACGGCTTGCCGTCCAAGGTGCAGGATTGGTCGTATTGTTGCGACCCCTGTTCGACGCGGGCGACATCGCGCAGCCGCACGATGGCCGAAACCGGCGGCGAGGGACTGGCCGCGCTCGTGGAGCCGCCCTGTCCCACCTGGCCGGACGCGGAGCCCGGCGCCGCCGCGTTGCCCGGACCGGCCTTGAGGATGATGTTGGCGAACTGCTCCGGGTCGACCAGCCGCCCCAGCGTGTTGATCGTCAACTGGAATTGCTGTCCCTTGGGGACCGGCTGCTGGCCGATTTGTCCGGCGGCGACTTGGACGTTCTGCTGGCTGACGGCCGTGACCACGTCCATGGCGCTTAGGCCGAGCGCCGCCATCTTGTCCGCGTCCAGCCAAACGCGCAGGCTGTAGTCGCGCTGGCCGAGATAGGTGATGCCGGCGACGCCGGGGAGCCGGCCCAACTCGTCTTTGACGTTCACCGTGGCGTAGTTGCTCAGCCAAAGGTCGTCGTATTTGCCGCTGGGCGAAATCAGGTTGACGATCATCAGCGTGTTCGGGGACATCTTCTTCACGTTGATGCCCTCGTTTTGCACCAGCAGGGGAATGACTGGAAGCGCCAGCGACACGCGGTTTTGCACGAGCACCTGGGCCATGTCCGAGTCCGTGCCCAGCTTGAACGTCACGGTCAGGTTGTAGGCGCCGTCGTTCGTGCAGCACGAGGACATGTAGGCCATGCCCTCGACGCCGCTCACCTGCTCCTCGATCGGCGCGGCGACGGTGTCTTGCACGGTCAAGCAGTTGGCGCCCGGATACATCGCCGTCACGAGCACGGTCGGCGGCGTCACCTCCGGATACTGGGCCACCGGCAGCGTGAACACGGCCACCCCGCCGGCAAGCACGAAAACCACGGAGATGACCGTGGAGAAGATCGGACGATCGACAAAGAAGCGGATCACGTGGGCGGTCCCCCTGCGGAATTAGATTCTGGACCGGATGCGGCAACCATGGGCAGGATTCTCCGATGAATCTCCAGAATCGCCAACACCGCGAGCACGCCGGCGCTGGCGCCAACGATTGCCGACCAGGGAAGGCGAACGACGCCGAGCTTCCCCAGCAAGTAGCCGCCGGCCAGGCCGAGGAGGCCTCCAAAGAGGCAGGAGACAATCCATCGGGAAGCGGCGGAAGCAAACAGACGGGACTCGCCCAGCCCAATTATGACGTAGAAGAACACCGGCGTGAGGAAGATGCCGAACAACGTCACGCCGAACATGCCGCTGAAGACGGCAATCCCCAGCGAACGGCGCATCTCCGCCCCGGCGCCGGAAGCGATCATCAAGGGAATGACCCCGAAGATGAACGCGAACGACGTCATCAGGATCGGCCGCAGCCGCAGCCGCGAGGCTTCCTTCGTTGCCTCGAACGCCGAGCGGCCCTCGCGGTGCAACTGCTTCGCATACTCGACGACGAGGATCGCATTCTTGCACGCCAAACCGACGAGCACGACCAGGCCGATCTGCACGAAAATGTTCACGTCCCGCTGCGTAAACAGCACGCCGGCCACGGAACAGAGCAAGCACAACGGCACGACGAGGATGACCGCCAGCGGCAGCGACCAGCTTTCGTAGAGCGCCGCCAAGGCGAGGAACACGCTGAGGATGGCGAGAAAGAAGACGTAGATCGAAGCGTCTCCCGCCCGCTTCTGCATGAACATCAATTCCGTCCAGTCCGCTTTCATGGAAAGGGGCAGGCTTTCGGATGCGACGGCGTCGATCGTCTTGATCGCCTCGCCCGTGCTGTAGCCGGTGCGGATGTTGCCGCTGACGGAGGCCGCCGTGTAAAGATTATAGCGCGCGACGGAAATCGGGCCGGCAATCGCCCGCGGGCGGACCAGCGTGCCCAGGAGGACCATCTGTCCGGAGCCGTTTCGCACTTGGAACAGGTTGAGGTCTTCGACGCGGTTGCGATAGCTCCCGTCCGCTTGGACTGTGACCTGCCAGTGCCGGCCAAACTCGTTGAAACTGTTGACGTAGCTCGATCCCATGAGAATGTCCAACGTCTGATTCACGTCGGCAAGCGACACGCCCAGGGAGGCGACTTTGTCCCGGTCGATGTCGAGAAAGAGCTGCGGCGTCTTCGAGCGAAACTGCGTCGTCACCCGGTTGAGGCCGGGAACCTGTTGCAGTTTTTGGATCAGGCCGTCGGTCTGCTTCTGCAAGGCGACCAGACCGAGGTCGCCGCGGTCCTCGACGATGAACTTGAATCCGCCGGCGACGCCGAGGCCCGGGATCGGCGACGCCCCAAGCACCGTGACCTGCGCCTCGCGGACCTTCTCCGCCCAGGCATTGCTGAGGCTGTTCATGATCGCCGTGTCGCGCAGCTCCGGTTTTTGCCGCTTGGCAAACGGGTCGAGGACGATGAACATCGAGGCGAAATTCGGGCTGTTTGCCTGCAACAGAAACGACATCCCCGCGAAGGCGACCGTGTGCGCCACGCCGGGCGTATTCCGCGCGATCTTGTCCACCTTGGCCAGCGTCGCTTCCGTTTGCTCCAAAGAGGTCGAGTCGGGCAGTTGGACGTTCGCAATCAGCCGGCCTTGGTCCTGTTGCGGAATGAATCCGGTCGGCGCCCTTTGAAACGCCCAGTAGGTCAGTGCGAGCAAACCGCCGTAGACCGCTAAAACAACCACGCTGACGCGCAGCAAGCCGCCGACGGAAGAAGAATAGCCCGAGGACATCCGCTCAAAGCATTGGTTGAATTTCCGAAACAGCCAGCCGAGGACGGCGTTTACGGGCCCGATGACCAACCGGCCGAGGACGCCGCCGAGGACGCCGCCGGGAATGAAGCAAACCGCCGTCGCGATCCAAGACAGCCGCGCGGAATCGCCGCCAGCGCCCGCCAATGCCCCGGGCAGGCCAAAATGGCCGGGCAGAAACCTTTGCCCCAACCAAACCGCGAGCAGTCCGCCCGCGAGGCCGAAGATCCACCACGGCAAAGCCTCGCGGCGGAGTTTGTGCGTCGCGCCTCCCTCTTCGGACTTGAAGAGGAGAACGGCCCGCGACGGGGTCATCGTGACCGCATTGATCGCGGAGATGACCGTGGAGACGGAAATCGTCAAGGCAAACTGGCGGAAAAATTGGCCCGTGATGCCGCTGAGAAATGCGCACGGCACAAACACCGCGCACAGCACCAAGGCCACGGCGATGATCGGCCCCGTCACTTCCTCCATGGCCTTGATTGTCGCCGTGCGCACGTCGTGGCCGCGGGCGAGCATCCGCTCGATGTTTTCCAGGACGACGATGGCGTCGTCCACGACGATGCCGATCGCCAGCACCAGCCCGAACAGCGAGATGTTGTTCAAACTAAAGTCCATGGCGGCCATGACGGCGAACGTGCCGATGATGGACACGGGCACGTCGATCATCGGCAAAATCATTGCCTTCCAGTCCTGGAGGAAGACGAGCACCACGAAGCCGACCAGGGCCACGGCCTCCAACATCGTCGTTGCCACGTCCTGGACCGATTCGCGAATGTACGGCGTGGTGTCGTAGCCGATGTCGTACGCCAGTCCGGCGGGGAATCGCGACTTCAATTCCTCCATCTTCCTGCGCACGGCGTCGGCCACGTCGAGCGCGTTCGTGCCCGGTTGTTGGTAGACGCTCAGCCCGACGGCCATTCGCCCGTCAAAGCTGCACGACTGGTTGTAATTTTGCCGCCGAGTTCGATGCGGGCGATGTCCCGCAGGCGGACGACGCCGAACGACGGCTGGCCCGGGCCGCGATCCCGCGCTACGCTGTTGCTTGTGCCGATGCCGGCGGTCCCCGTGGCCGCGCCGCCGGTCGTTCCGCCGCCGCCGGTCGAGCCGCCGCCGCCGGCGGTCGCGCCGCCGCCGGTGGTTGCGCCGCCGCCGGTGGTTGCGCCGCCGCCGGTGGCTGCGCCGCCGGTTGTTGTGCTCGACGCCGATTCGCTCGTCGCCGAGGCGGCGTCGCTCGTCGAACCGCTCGCCGTGCCGCCGCTGGCGGCCCCGCTTGACGCTCCGGCGGCGGAAGATCCGGCGGCGGAGGAATTCGGCAGGCCGAAATTGCCCCGCGGCGGCGCCGGGGCGGTGCGAAAAAATGGCGGCGGAGAACTCATGCCCACCTTGACGATGATGTCGCCGAACTGCTCCGGCGTGTCCAGCCGGCCCAACGTGTTGATTGGCAACTCGAAGGCCTCGTTCGCGAGGCCGGGCGGCGTGCCGATCCAACCCGCCGGCGCGTCCAGGTTCTGATTGCGAATCGCGTTGGCGACGTTGACGGCGGTAATGTTGCACGCCGCCATCTTCTGCGGATTCAGCCAGCAGCGGATGCTGTAGTCGCGCTGTCCCTGGTAGGTGATGTCCGACACTCCGGGTACGCGCAACAGTTCGTCGCGGACGTGGATTGTGGCGTAGTTGCTCAGGTAGATGTCGTCGTAGCGGCCGTCGGGAGAAAAAAAGTTGACGATCATCAGGATGTCCGGCGTCTTCTTGCGGATCGTGATTCCCTGGTTTTGCACCTCGGTCGGCAACTGCGGCATGGCCAGGCGGACGCGATTCTGCACCTTGACCACCGCCGTGTTCAGGTCGGCGCCGACGTCGAAGGTGACCGTCAAGGAGTACGTGCCGTCGTTGCCCGAATTCGACGACATGTACAACATGCCCTCGACGCCGTTGACCTGTTGCTCGATCGGCGCGCCGACCGTGTCCGCGACGACTTGGGCGCTGGCGCCGGGATAGCTGATCGAGATGGTCACGCCGGGAGGCGTGATTCGCGGGTACTGCGCCACGGGCAGGGAAAAGAGCGCGATGCCGCCGATCAAGGTGATGACGACCGACAACACCGTCGCGAAGATCGGGCGGTCGATAAAGAATCGCGAGATCATGAAGACCGCTTCATAGCTAGGTTATTGTCCGCGCTGAGGCTGAATCCGGCCAACCGCCCGCGGGCCAGCCTCCGATTATCCGGCCAGCGACGGCATCGGCCTCTTGTCCGGCTTGACTTCCATTTGCGCGCGCACCTGCTGGATCGCGCCGACGACAACCCAATCGTCCGGCTTGATTTCCCCCTCCACCACGCGGAGGCCGTCGTCCTGCAGGGCCCCCGTTTTGACGCTGCGGGTCTGGACCTTGTTCTGCGCGTCGAGGACGTAAACGTACTTCAGTCCCTGATCGGACTGAATCGCCCGATCGATGACCAACAGCGCTTTGTGCGGCTGGCCGATCGGCAGCCGGATGCGCACAAACATGCCCGGCGAAAACAGCCGCGGAACAAACCGTCGCGTCTTCGCAACGTCTGGAGTGGAAGCTTTTTCCGCGGATGGGGCTTCTTGCGCGGCGGGAGAGTTTTCCATTGATGGAGGCTTGACCGCCGATGGAGCCTTTTCTGTGGACGAAGCCGTTCCCGCGGAGGAAGCCGTCGATCCCGCTGCGCCGGAAACCGTGGTCGCGGGAATTAGCTCGGGGTTGGCGAACACGGCGCGCATCATGATGCTTCCCGTCGTCGAGTTCACCTGATTGTTGACGAAGTTGACGATTCCCTTATGCGGGAAGGCGTCCTCGTTCTCCAACCCCAGTTGAACCGCGAGGCCTCCCTCCGCCGGCGTCGAGATCTTCCCATCCGAGAATGGCCTTGCGGATCTGCAACAGGGTGCGTTCATCCATGTCAAAATAGACATACATCGGGTCCAGCGAGACAATCGTCGTCAAGAGCGTCTGATCCTGGTTGACCAAATTTCCGAGGGTGAGGTAATAGCGGCTCACCTGGCCGTCGATCGGCGACACGACGCGCGTAAACTCCTTGTTCAACTTGTAGACCTCCAGGCTCTTATTTTGAGAGTCCACTCGCGCCTGGGCTTCGACGACAGCCGCCTTGTACTGGTCCAGCGCCTGTTTGCTGACGGCGCCGGGCGTCGAACTTGTCGAGTTCCTGGTAGCGCACCAAAGTCGTCTTCGCGAGGTCGAGTTGCGCCTCGTTGAGCTTGACCTGGCTCTTGGCCTCGTCAAGCTGCGCTTGGTACGGACGCGGATCGATCTCAAACAAGAGTTCCCCGGCCTTGACTTCCGATCCTTCCTTGAAAGGCATCTGCACCAGGTAGCCGGTGACGCGCGCGATGATATTGACCGACTGGACGGCGTCCGTCCGGCCGGTAAAGTTCACATAGTCGGTGACGTCCCCTTTTTTCGGTTGGCTCACCGGCACGACGGGAGGTTCCGGCGGTCCGACTTCACGAGTCTTTGGCCGGCAACCCGCCGCTGCCGCCGCGAACAGGAGGCCGAAGAGAACCAGGAAAGACGTCGCCTGCGGCGCCGGTTGCGAGTGAAAATTGGAAACGGGCGCGCAGAACCAGGGACTCATGCGATCTCTCCTTTTTCAAACGCGTTGCCGGGGGGAAAAGCAATGGCCTCGTCGCAGGGATGTTGTGTATGCCCACCGGCGCCAAACGGCAGAACTTCGTTTTGACCTGGCTCACTCCCGCGAGTCGCTGCGTTTGCCGCGCCGCGCATCCTCCATCAGAATGCTCAAGGATCGACACGATCTCAGCCTGCCCTTCTTGGCCAAACCGTTTGCATTCCGATCCTCCGCCAGCCGCAAATCATACCAAAACGCGGGAATCATGCAATAGTGAGGTCCGCGTTCCGCGCGTCTGATCTCCATTTTCCCCGAATTTTCCAGCGGCGGCAAGTCAGGCGGCGTCAGCGGCCTGAAGCAACGAGGCTTGTTTTCCCGGTTTGCGGCGGGAGCTGCAAAGTCGGGAAAGGGAGGGAACAATCGGAGCGTGATATTGTTCTGCCTTGCGCTGCGCCTTGCGGGGCCGGATTCCGCCGCGCCAGGCGGGGAGTGAGTCAACTATTTCGCGTCCGCCACGCAATGCGTCAACGAACCCGGCGCGGCGGTCTTTCGCGGCCGACTCCAGCATTGCTCGATGTCCTCCAGGGACTTGCCCTTCGTTTCCGGAACGAACAGCAGGACCAAGAGCACTAAGACGACGCAGAACGCCCCGTACAGGTAAAAGGGAAAGGCGTGCTTGAACTGTTGGACGAACCACGACCCCTTGGCGTCCATGATCGGGAAGGTTTGCGTAATTGCGTAGTCCGCCATCCAGAGGAAGAAGGCGGCCAGGCCCAATGCCCGGCCGCGGACGGCCGTGGGAAAAATCTCCGCGAGAATGACCCATGTCACCGGGCCTACGGAGAGGCCGAAACAGGCGATGTACACGAGGATGAACAGGAGCATCGCGCCGCCGGCGGCGGCGGGATCGGTCATCCGCTGAGCAAGGACTCCCATGGCGATGAGACTGGCGCCCATGCCGGTCGCGCCGACGACCATCAGCGGCTTGCGGCCCCAGCGGTCCACGGTGGCGATGGCCACGACGGTAAACAAAACCCCGGAACCATTGATGACGATTTGCTGGAGCAACCCGGCGTCCACGCCGGTCGAGGCGCTCATGGTCTTGAAAATTGTCGCTCCGAAGTAGAGAAACACGTTGATTCCCGTGACCTGCTGCAAGACGGCCAGGGCGATTCCCAAGAAAAGCGGCAGGCGAAGGCCGCGGGAGAACAACTCCCTCCACGTTCCCTGCTCGCGGGAGATGGCCATTTCCACGCTGCGGCACTCCGACTCGGCGAACGACGCGCCGCCGATCCTGGCGAGGATGTCCCGGGCTTGGGGCCCTCGCTTCTTTTCGATCAGCCAGCGGGGGCTCTCCGGGATCGCCAACAACAGCATGCCAAAGATCGCCGCCGGCGCGATGCCCGCGGCGAACATCCACCGCCAGCCAGTGGCGATCAGCCACGCCTGATCGCCCTGCCGGGCAATGAAGTAGTTCAGGAACGACGCCGCCGCGATGCCGCCGACGATGGCGATCTGATTGACGGACACCATCCGCCCGCGAATCCGCGCGGGGTGATCTCGGCGATGTACATCGGCGTCGAGACCGAGGCGATCCCGATGCCGACGCCGCCGAGGAAGCGGAAGACGATAAACGTCCAGATGTCGTGCGGCAACGCCGTGCCGATGGCCGACGCGAGGAACATCGCCGCGGCGAGAAACATCGCCAGCTTCCGCCCGAAGCGGTCCGAGACCGGCCCGACCGCCAGTACGCCGGCGGCGCAGCCGATGAGCACGCACCCCGACGCCCAGCCCTTCATGAAATCGGCGAGGTGGAAGCGGGCCGTCAGCGGCTCAATCGCGCCGGAGATCACGCCCGTGTCGTAGCCGAACAACAAGCCGCCCAGCGTGGCGACAAGGCACACGAGGACGAGGTAGGCCGTGCTGCCTTTGCCGGCGTTGGTTGTCGAACCCGCGTCTGTTTTTGTCATCTTGCCTCTTTTCGCCAGACATTGAGCCGAAGGGTGTTCTTCCCAGGATTTTCCGAACGGGCCGGGCGTTGGATTCGCTTTGTTTCGTTGTTTGCCGAAGTAATCGGCGTTGACGCGAAGCGGCGCGCCGTCGGGTTGTTCGTAGGGAAGGTTCGGAATCGCCGCTTTGCCGAGCAGATCGGTGGTCGCCCGTTTGCGCGTCCGCTGGGCGGCCCAGGCCTGGTCGAAGTGGATTTCGAGATAGAAGCCGTCGGCCTCCTCGACCAAATTGAGAGCCGGATCGAAGTCCGGCTTGGCGAGCGGATCCTTTTCATGTTTCGACGGCTTGGCGCCTTTGAGGAACACGTTGCCGTCCATCCACGCCGGCAGACTCGCCGCATCGTAGAAACTCAAGTCGCCGGGTCCGACGAACAGATTGTTGTAGAAACGGTCGTCGCCGCGCGGATTGTCGTGCATTCCAGCGAGTTCCGTGGAGTGCGCCTTGTGAAACGGGGTCATCCGCCCATCAAAAGGGACCACTCGCAATCCCCCGGCGATCAGGTTGTGGACATAGGCCCCGCCCTGCGAAACATCCAGCAAGGTCACTGGGGAAAGAAAAATGTTGTTGACCACCAGGTAGGGTCCGTGATTCACCTCGATGTTCAAGTCCTCGCACTGATTTTCGTCGAAGAGGTTCGCGGAGATGCGCGCGCCCTGGGCCATCCAGTCCAGCCATATCCCGCGACAGCAGCGATAAATGTGGTTGTGGTCGATCTGGACGTCGATGGCGGCGTGAATTTTGATGCCTGCCATCTCGGCGCCTGTGAACAACTGCCGAACGTGGATGTCATGGATGGCGTTGCCGGCGATCACGCTGAACACGGCGCCCAGGCTGCCGACGATGCCCGCCTGTTCGCAATGGGAGATGGTGTTGTTGCGGACGATATGGCGGCCGACGGTCTCTTTGTTCCAGCCGTTTTTGAGGGCGCGATCGATGGTCGCCACATAGCCCTCGGCGGATTCAGCCGATGTGTTGTCCCACGCGTCCCCGTATTTTCCCAGCGATATTCCCGAACATATCGAGTGGCTGATCACGTTGTTCTCGATGATCCAGCCTTTGCTCCAGTGCGCACCGATCAGGCCGATCTGTTCGGCCGTGGGCGGCGCCCACGGGGTCGCCGCGTGACGCATGATGAAGCCGCGGACGGTGATGTAGTTCATGCCCGGCTTTTGCGGATAGAAGACCGTCCGCCGCACGTTGATCTCGACGAGTTGCTCATTCGGGTTCACCCCCTTGAACTGCGCCAGATCGTCGTGTTTTCCCCGTCCACTTCCGCGCACCAAAGCGGGTTGGCTCCCGCGGGTTTCAGCACGTCGTCCAGCTTGGCCGCCTCGGTCAGCCACTCGCCGTTGAGATAGACGGCGCCGGTGTGATGCCGGCGTCCCTTGGGATTGAACCAATCGCCGTGGAGGAGATCGCTGTAGGGATTGAAACCGCCGAAGAAGGAGTTGGGCAGGACGGCTTTCCAGACATCGTCCTGGACCTTCACCCAGTTCTTGACGACTTCCGACCCCTTGATCTCGACCTTCTCGCCCTCAGCGGCTTGATAGACGATGCGTTTCGCGTCGGACTCGCCCCCGCGCGGCGGACTGACGCGCTCGCGATAAACGCCTGCGTGTACGACAATCGCATCGCCCGGCTGCGCAAGGTTGGCGGCGCGTTGGATCGTGCGGAGGGGGGCCGCTTGCGTGCCGGGGTTGGCGTCGTTCCCCCTGACGGCGACGTGAAATTCTGCGGCCGCGCCGGCGGAAAGCGTCTGCGCAAAAAACAGACCAAACTGCAGCGCAATCATCGTTCGTTTGAACATGGCAATCTCGCGGTTCTTTCGCTTTGCGTTGGAATATGTCGTTGTTGGCGTTGCACTCCACGTCGGTCAGGAAGGCCGCCGCGCCCAGCAAGTTGATTTGGATCATCCTCAACATCGTTTTGGGAACGCGGCCTGACGCAACTTCCCGCCAACGCGTGCGGCGTTCGCTGGGCGGACACTCCATATTGACCATTTCTGCGAAAGTTTCAAGAGGTTCGAGCGGAAAAATGCCTAAACACGGCGTGGCGGCGGCCGCCGGCGTGCATTCCCCGGTTAAAACTCCGGCGTTATCGTTCAACCTGGGCCTTTTCAACCGGCCGTTTGCAATGTCGAACAGGTTGATTCGCGATGAGCCGCTATGCGGGCCCCGCCCGACAACGGCGCGGGGCGTATTGCGTGCGACCGCGCCGTAGTTGTACAATGCGATGAGGGCAATCGCTCGCCCCACGGTGGACGCCGATCATGTTTTTCAGCCCGCGAATGTCGCTTAAGCAACTTGCCGCGTTCAGCCAGCGGGCGTCGATGTGCCTGTTGGCCGGCATCGATCAGCGGACGGTTTGCGCGCGAGGCGAGCAACGCCTATGGCTTCGCCGCCCGCCGGCATCTGACAACCATCAGCGAAATGGTCAACCGGGGCGGCAGCCTCAGCGAGGGCCTGGACGCGACGGGTGATTTCTTTCCGCCCCTGTTCCACGAAATGGTGCGCGTGGGCGAGCAGTCGGGCCACCTCGGCGAAGTTCTCAAACAACTGGCCAATCACTACCAGAACCAGCTCGCGCTGCGGCGGAACTTCCTCGCGTCCATCGCCTGGCCGGCCATCGAATTGTTCCTCGCCGTCCTGATCGTCGGATTCCTCATCCTCGTCATGGGGTTCATCAACGACATGAACCGTGCACATCTCGATCCGTTGGGGTTGGGGCTCACCGGCGTTGACGGATTGGCCAAGTATGCAACGTTTGTCGCCATCGTCGCCGCCACGCTGGCGTTTGTGATCCGGGCGATGACGCGCGGCCTGCTGTGGATGCGCCCGTTGCAGCGATTCGTCCTGCGGATTCCCACGATCGGACCGGCCTTGCAGACGCTCGCGCTGGCCCGGTTGGCCTGGGTGATGTCGGAAACGATGAATACGAGCATGGACGTGCGGCGCTCGCTGAAGCTGAGCCTTCAGAGCACGCGCAACGCATGGTACATCGATCGCATCGAGCGGATCGACGCGGAGATCGCCAGAGGCAATTCGATCTACGAGGCCTTCTGCGCGGCCGGCGGCTTTCCCGCCGACTTCCTTGAATCGTTGCACGTCGGCGAGCAGAGCGGCAGCCTCGTGGAGTCGATGGCCCGCGTGTCGAGCCTCTATCAGGATCAGGCCCGCGCCGCCTTGAATGTCCTCGCCACGGTGGGCGGTTTTGCCGTATGGGTGGGCGTCGCGGCGATCATCATCTTCGTGATCTTCCGCCTGGCGATGTTCTACATCGGCGCATTGAGCGGCGCCGGGCCGAGCTGACCGGAGCGAGCCTACTGGCCTTGCGCCCCGCTATGCTTTCTTGGCGCAACGCCGACGGCCTCGGCGGGCGGCGCAGCCGTGCTCGAAATTCTTTCCGGCCACTATGCATTTCAGTCGTTGCCGTCGCCGCCCGCCTTGACGAGACGGCGCCGAGGAAGCGAAGCGTTGTCGGCCAATTGGAATGTGTGAAGGACTTCCGTCCGCAGCTCATCCCGAACGCTGCAAAGCCCTCGTCTTGTGCGCGCGGGCGGTTTACTTCGGCGGCAGGTCGGATTCGGCGCGGCCCAGGAGGATCTGATCGAATGCCGCGCCGCCGCCTGTTGCGCCGAGGCCGAGGCTGCGGATCCGCAATGGCTTCTTCTGCAGCGCCCAAAGGTCGACGCGGACGACTTGCCAGGTCAACGACGGCGCGTTGGGCTGCTTGACGATCGTCGCGCCTTCCATCGCCGTAGGTTCGCCGGCGACAAACGAAAAGCCGCCGTAATGGCTCTCCGCCAGCCGCAGCGTTATCCCCGTGGTCTGCGGCGACAAGGCCTTCCAGGCAAACTGCAGCCAGCGATATTGCCCCGGCTGCGGATGTTCGACAATCTCGAAGTCCCAGTTGGGAACCACGTGGCCAAACGGCGGTTGCGCGTTGGGGAAGGACAGTCCCGCGCCGGCCAGGGCCAGGCACTTTCCGCCCGAGTACGCCCCGTCATACTTGAAAATCAAGGGAGCGCACATGCACTTCAGATCGCTTTCGTTTTCGTCGAAGAGCACCGCCACGGGTCGCCGCGCAACCACGTCCGGGTGGGAACAGCCGAGGGCCTGCCCGTGCAAGACAATTTCGCCCAACCGCAGATTGCCGACCGGCCAGGCGCCGCCTCCCGTGGTGACCAGCCGCAGACGCGCGGCCTCGATTGGCTTGTCGAACCAATGTGTGTGCGTCGCGGCGTCGGAAAGCAGATAGGGTCCGTCGAGCCATTGCTCCTTCTCCGTGGACCAATACTGCAACCGCGCGTCGCGCAGCCACGACTCCGGATGGCGCGGGTCTTCGACCAGCGTGATCCCGGTCACATGAAGTTGCGTCCGGAACGTGTCGAGTTGGATCGCCAATTGGCTGCGCCAACCCGAGTCGATGAGGTTGATTTCGTTCCATTTGAGCCACGGTTTCGCCGGGGCGTCGGGCTTCCCGTCGCGGAGCATTTCCATCGGGTTCTGCCACGGCCGCGGATCGTCCCCGGCCGCCGGATTGCACACCGCTGTAATCAACGCCTGGGTGTCGGTCAGGAGATTGGGGGTCAAGGGCGCGGATTCCGCGGCGGCGTTGCCCCAGCCCGAGCGTGGCGCCGTCGGCGTCGCATCGGCGGCCAAAAGCTCCTTCGGCGACGGGACCGCCGTCGTCGCGAGTCGGACACGCCACCGCTCGACATAGGACGCATCGCCCGGCGCGGGACCAAGCCGCACGACGCTTCCATTCCACGTCGCCGCCAACAGATCGCCGCCGGGAAGCCATGCCGCGACCGGCAGGCCGTCGAACTCCTGCCCGTGCAGCAAGCGCCCGCGGCGATCAAAGACGTAGAGGCTGCCCAACTCGCTGCCGACCGCGACCCGGGCGCCATCCGCAGCGATTCGCGGGCTGCGCAGCGACATCGTCCCCCGCGAAGTTCCACTCCAAGCCGGCGGCTGTCGCGTACCATTTCAACTGGTTGCCCGTCGTCACGGCCAGCGCCGAACCGTCGGGGGCGAGCGACATGGCGTCGGCGGGGGTCAACAGCGTATTCACGAGTTGGCCGTTGCGAATCACGTAAACCCGGCCGCCTTCCGCGTCGCTGGCGATGGCCAAGGTTTGGTGGTCGCCGCTCACCTCGGCGATTTGCAGCGCGCCGGTCTTGGTCGGCACAAGCCGCCAAAGCTCCGCGCCGCTCGCGGCCCGGTAGGCCGTCGCCGTCTGACCCTCCAGCGTGACCAGCGTGTCATTGTCCAGGGCAACCAAGACGATCCGCTTGCGCGTCGTTTTCCACCAGTCCTGGCTCCAGAGCAGTTTGCCCGCCCGCGACCAGACGGCAAGTCCCAAGTCGCCCGCGCTGGCGACCCAAGCGGCGTTAGGGGCGGCGGCGAAGTTGTTGATTCGATCGGAAAGCGCCGACGCGATGGCCCAGTTGGTGGCCCGCTTCGGCAGTCCATAGAGGGCGAAACGCCGCTCGGGCCGGCCGTCCAGGCCCAACAGATACAAGTGATAGCCCTCCGGCGTGTTCAGATCGAATCCTTGGACGGCGAAGCCGTTGCCGCAGGCCGAGGGGTCGTAAGCGAAATGGTGTCCGATGCGATCGCGTCGCTCCACGCTCCCGTCCTTCGTCTTTAACGTATAGACGTTCTGATCCCAATTCATCGCGTTGATCGCAGCCATCGAGCCGTCGCTGGAAATGGCGATGTCCTTCAACCGCGGCCCAACCCAGTCCTCATGCGGCGCGGGCGGCGCGTTGTCGTGCTTCCGGCCCCAAACCGATGCATGGAAGACAAAGCCCTCATGGGCGAAATCGCTCAGGCCGTCGCGGGCCGGCGGCGGCGCGTCGGGTGCGGGGAAGGCGATCTTCCAGGGCGCGAACGCTGCTGCCTGCGGAGACGCGACCGCAATCGTCGCCTTGTCGCACAGCCCGCTGATCAATTCCTGGACCTGGATCTCGCAGGAGATGCTTTGCTCCCCGGGCTGGGCGGCGGCGCGAGAATGCGCGAGGTTCACGGGAAGAATGAACTCCTCTGCCGCGTCGGAGCCCGCCGTGGTGAATCGCTCGGCGACGACTTGCCCCTCATGGCACAAGCGGATCCAGATCGGCAGCCGCGAAGCGACGGGACGGCCGCCGCGGGTCAGTCCCTCGCACTTCACGCGCACGGCGGAGCCGGCCGGACATGCCTCCCGCGGCACGGCGTTGGCGTGGATCGAGCCGATCGCCTCCGGCAGAATGGCATACAGCCTTGCCGGCGTCGTGCGGAGGTCCGCCTCAACTTTGCCGTCTTCCGTGCCGCATCGCCGCTGGGCGAACACGTCGTAGATCGCTTCGCCGTGCGTTTGGAAGTCCAGTTTTGCCACCACCGGCGCACGCTGCGACATGATCAGCCCGACCCGCCATGCCAATCCGGGGTCCAGCCCGCGCATCGTGTTGTTCACAACCCAGACGAACCGCGCGTCGCCCGACCGTCTTTCGGTCAGCAGCACTTCCGGCTCGGAACACTTCGCCACCGGCGGTACGCAATCGCCCAGCGCTTTGATGAGCGCGGCCGCATGTTCCTTGAAGCACTGCGGCAAGCGATCGTAGGCCGAATCGTCCTGAGAGGCGCTGGCATCTTCTTTCAGGCGATCGAAGCGAATGCCCAGCGGCCGATACTGCTTCACCAGTTCTTCGCGGCACGTCGCGTCGTAGAAAACGGCGACTCCCGCCGCGCGGGCGGTCTCCAGCAGCGCGGCCAACGGCGGCTCCGGCTCGACCCGCTGTGAAACCACGAGGATCGCCTTGCACTGCTTGAGCGTGTCGGGTTGGAGGTCTTCGGTGAACAGGAATCGCGCCGGGCGATGCGCGTAGAGACAAGCGTTGTAGGCCTCGAAAAGCCGATCGAAGTACGCTCCCCCGATCGCGCCCCAGTCATCGATCCGCAGCGCCCGCTCCGAGACCACGATCGCCGCCAGGTCATGGCTTTCCAGCGTGGTCAGCCAGGGGCCGAATCGCCGCAGCATGGCATTGAGTTCACGGAAGACGGAGACCGTCCCCGGGCCGGGCGTCCGCGGATCGCTGGGCACATCGAGATACGGCGCGAGGCCCGACCAGCCGACGCCATCGGCCCCGCGCATGACCATTTGCAGCAGAGACGGGAGGATCATCGCGCCCGTGCCGTCGTCGTTCCAGAGTTCGGGGTGTCCCCAGGCCCGGCGGCCCGGCCGCTTGCAGAAATCGACATTGTGCGGCGTGACCTGCGGCGGCTGGATTTGTTCGCACTGATAATGGAGATCGACCTCGTCGGCATTGCGGAACGAAAGCGGCGGGATGACGCCGATCGCACGGTACGGTCCGGTCATGACGCTCAGCTTGTCCGGCGCCACCGAGCGGAGGACTTCGCGGAACTGCCGCTCGGCGTCGATCGCGTAATGGAGTCGGATGTCGGAGACCTGGTCGATCACGGGGTCCCACTTGCCGGTCTGCTCCGCGCTGGACCGCCTTGTTATAGGCCGCCTTCTGTTGGGGCGACGTTGCCGCGGCCGCCCCTTGGTTCATAATCCACCAGTTGGCCGCCCAACTCCAGCCGCGAAACGCCGGATAGGCAAGCAACGTGGTGGTCACGTCGCGAATCGACTGGGCGAACTGCTCGGGCGTGCGCCCATCGTAGCCCGTGCCCAGCGGCAGCCCGCCATCCATGCTCACCAAGATGCCCCGCTCCTCGATCCCATAGGCCCCGTAGGCGGCAATCGTCTGCCGGAAGGGGTTCTCGACCCGGGCCTTTTCCGGCGCTGCGGCCAGCGGATCGACGGCCAGCCGCTGCGCAGATTTCCCGAATTCACCTCGGCCATGAGCGAACCTTGCTCTCCGTGGATGTTTTCCCCCAGGCGATCGACAAACATGTTCGTGCCAAGCTTGAACGAGCGGGCGACGTGCCGCATAACCGCCTCCGCCGCGTTGAACTGGCTGCCGGCGGGAAAGGCGCACAGGTAATCGCCATATTGAACGGTGCTGAAGAGCGGCGGATGCGCGATCCCGGGCCCGACGACCAGCATTTGTCCGGCAGGCGTCAGATCGGCCGCGACGGCAGTCAACCAATATCGGCCCGGCCGCAACGCCGCGGTGAACGCCTTGGAAAGCGCGATCTTCGCCGGTTTGCCGGACACGACCTCGATCGTCTGTTCGGCGACGGTCTGACCATCCTCAACCAGGAGGATTTCCGCCGAGCGGGAAACCGGCGCCTTCTCGCCCGTGCGGCAAAGCACCGTGACCGGAATCTCCTCTCCCTGTCCATAATAAATCCGTCCCAGCGGGGTCCATAGCGAGATCGACCCTCGGGCCTGCGGCCTGCGTATCTCGACGATGGTTTCGACTTGGTAGTCGCTCGCTGAACCGAACAGGCCGGGGCAGACGCGCAATTGGTAGAGCCCGCCGGCGTCGGCGGGCGGGACGATTTTTCCGTCATTGATCGGCAATTCGGTAAATCTTGGGGTATTGTACGGCCGGAGCCACGCGCGCCATGTGGGATGGATCGGCCGTCCTCCGGACTCGAATTGAATGGACAGCGGAACCGCCTCGCCGGCCGTCCAGCGATCGCTGGGCAGTTGGACGCGCAGCCGCTGAACGTCGGCGCGGACCACGCGTCGCGGCGCACCGTGCGGCGATCGTACACCTGAAACAATTCGACCGGATCGGGCCGTTTGACGAGGATGTCGTTTTCCCAAAGCCGCATGTCGGAAACGCGGCCCTTGTGCGCGCCCATGAGCAGGTGGATGGCGGCGGCCGGCTTTCCATTGGGGCCATAGACCTTCACCACGTCGGCGGCGTCGGCGAGGACATACAGGTTGCCGCGATCGTCAACGTCAAAACCGCCGTGCCAGCCCAACCACGGAGCTCCGCCGATCGCCGGAAACGCACTTTCGCTGATCGGCGCGGCGAGCGTCCAGAGTTGCCTGCCGGCGAAATCCTGCACATGGAACACCCCTTCGCTGAGCACGTAGAACCGCCCGAGCGGCTCGCAGACGCGGAACTGCGGCAGCATTTTAACGTAGCCCTGGCCGGCGACAACCAAGGGATAGGCGGCAACCGTCTTGTCCGGCGGCGCAATGCGAACGATCCGGTTGCGATTCTGATCCATGCCGAAGAAGTTGCCGCTGGCGCCGGCCTCGAACGTCGCACGGGTCCCGAAATTCGGTCGCGTCGCTGCTGAGGAAATCGCTCACGGCGCCCACGTGCTCGAAGGCCGGGCTCCAAAGGTTGACGCTGTGGTTGAAGTGCACGTTGGCCGTCGCGATCAGGCCGTCCCTGTTGGCGGCCGCCATCCACATCCTCGGCAGGACCTTGCCTCCCTGCTTGCCCGTTCCGTCGCGATGGATCCGCAGCACGTAGCCGTCGGCGTACTCGCCGCAGCAGAGGTAGACGTTCCCGTCGCGGCCGATCGACATGCGGCTGGCGGCAACCGCCATCAAGGGATGTTCGCGGGAGACGACTTGAACAAGATCGATCGCCGTTGCGGTGCGCGGGCTTGTGAGAGAAACGACGAGAAGCAGATACGCAATGGACGCGCCAACGATGGCTCTCATGGGGAGGGTTCCCGAGATTTTCTGTTCGGATTCAGGGGATCCCTGCGATTGTCGCGGCCGCCCGGACCCCACAGCGGCGGCACAACGAAATTTAGTCTACGTGCGGTTGCTTGCGTTGTCAAACGCCGACCCGCTCAAACATTTTTTTCGTAACCGTTCACGAGTCTGGGACTTGGCGGCGCAGTAAGCGGAGAGATCACCGATTCTGGGGATTGGCTTGTTCCACGCGTTTTAGAAAGCGTACGATAATCTCGGCGAGAATCTCTTTCGGCATTTCGGAGGGTCCAAGGTTGTCGCCGAATCCATTGGAGACGCCCTGAGGCAGCCCATACTTTTCCACGGCGATGCGGTTCCAATCGCGGTGCGCGATCGGCCACCAATTGCAGCTAATCAGGCAGTTGCGATGGTTCGGCAACAGGCCCGGCAACCACGCTTGGGGCTCACACCAACTGTCCTGGTACGTGCCGTGGGCGACGAGACAGAAAGGCGACTTCCCGCGAAAGCCCATGCGCATCGATATTGTCTGAACGTCAACAGCGCGAGATCGGGGTTCCGATTCCACCCTCGCTGCACCTCTTGGGCAACATCGGCGACGAGTCGCATCATCGCCCGGTCGGCTTCAATCACACTTGACCCCAGCTTCGCGGTCGCTCCCTGTTGAACGGCGTGGGTTTCGTCCCAGACCAACCCGTCGATCTCCCCGCCGAACTCGGCGATCAGCGCCTTCGTATAGTCGATGAACCATTGCCTGACTTCGGGGTGCGCCGGGTTCAACATATAGTTTGTATGTCCCTTGGAGTCGGGGCGCTTCTCCCAGTAATCCCACGTTTTCGGCGCGCCGCCGGCATCGCGCCAGATCCAATCGGAATGGAACTCCGGAACGGCGTCTTCGCAGGCCAAGGCGTCGAAGTAGTAGAGCGTGCAACGGAAGCCGCGCTCCCGGACCATTCGAATCCGCCGGTGGAGTTCCTTCGCGGTCATCGGCAGCAAACGCGCGAGCGTCGTCATAGGCTTTCCAGGCGTCGTCCATTCGCCGCGTCTTCGGGTTGAAGGCGTAACGTCCCAGGTAATCGTAGTATCCGTGCAGGCAGACGACGACGTTCTTACGGCGCTTCTCCGGAATCCGCTTTGCCAATTCGTCGAGATCGGGCTCCAGGGCTTTTCCCGCCTTCGCAATGTAATCGTAGTAGTTCAGTTGGATGTCGTGAATCCAGGAAGGCCCCGACTTGATGTTGGGAATGGTTTGATAAAAGGTCTTGAACAGCGATTCGATGTCGTCGCGACCCGCGGCGAACTCGACGATCCGCGTCTCGTGCGAGATCGGCGTAAGCGAACCGCGGAAAGAGGAAGCGAACTCCAAAGATACGGCGCCCGGCGCGTCGCCGGTTGCGGCCAGCCGATACTGCGCCCCACAATAGGGATCGGTCGCACAAGAAAGCATGTCGCCGCCGCCGCCCCTTTTGTGCAAACCGATCAGCGGCAGGGCCAGTTGCCGACCGGTCCGCACGGAGCCGCTTCCCAAGAACCAATAGGCCCGAATCGGCTTCTCTCGCGCAATTGGATAATCCCCAATCTGCCCGTCGCGTTGCGGCAGGATCGCCTCGGCCTGCGGCGCGCCCCTCGATCAGGCCGGCTTGTCGGATCGACAAGTCGAAGGGGAGCGGCTCGCGGGATTTCAACTCGCAGGCAACTTCCAGTCTCCTCCGATCCTCTTCCACCAGCGCGACGAGAGTGAGCGCGTAGTTCGCCCGATAGGTCTTCCCGGAATGGTTGATTCGGATCTCTTGCACCCATCGGGCTTGCGCCGCCTCGATCTGCGGCGGTCGATTCTCCACCAGCACCGGGAGATTGGCGTCCGCCAACCGGGCGGCAAACTCCGGAGTCTGCAAGCGAAGCAGGAATGTTCTTCCGGAATGCCAGACCAGTTCGGCCTTTCCGCCGCTGGTCCGTTTTTCGAGGGAAGGCAACGCGCTGGCCGGCGTCGGTTGGGCGTTGGCGGCGAGCGCGGCGATCAGCGCCGCCACGATTGCAATTCGTTGGATCATGGTCGTCCGCCGACCTTGCTTGACGGTTGCCAATTCAGCGGCGGCAAGGGCGGAACAAGCGTGGTTTCTGGAGGCGGTCGCAATGTCGCTTTCCGGCAAGTGAACAAGGGGCGGAATCATCGTGCGACGCTCAGCGGGTACTGGCCGGCCTGCCAAGCCGCATTAAACAGCGCGATGATGTTTTCCGGCCTCACGTCGGCCTGAATATTATGGCCGGCCGACAAGATGTATCCGCCGCCGGGGGCGAGGGCGCGAATCTTGCGGATCACGTCCTGCCGAACGTCCTCGGGCGTGCCGTGCGGCAGGATTGTTTGATTGCAGAGGTTGGAATAGAACGCGAGTTTCTTTCCGAAGCGTTTCTTCAGGCTATCCGGGTCGTCCATGCCGCACGCGTCTCCCTGCAGGGGATGTACGACGTCGATCCCGGCGTCGGCCAAGTCGTCCAAAGCCCAGCAGACGGAGCCGCAGGAGTGCAGCGCGATTTTAACCTGGGCGCGGCCTTTGACGAACGCGCAGAACTGCCGGTAGCGGGGCAAAAAGATTTCGCGGAACAGCTTCGGCTGGAGGATCGGCCCCTGTTGGGCGCCCCAGTCGTCGCCCATCCACACCATTTCCACAAAGTCCCCGACGGCGTCCAGATAGGCCCCGAAGAAGTCGATCCAGAATTCCAACATGCGATCGACCAAGGTCTCGATCACGATCCGATCGGTCAAGAGCTTCTCCATGTACTCCTGAAATCCGACGAGTTCCGCGGTGAGATAGAACAGCGTGGCCGGGCTGCCGGCGATCAGGGCGTAGTCGGTCGTTTCGTACAGCTTCTGCGTTCTTTCTCGCAGCCCTTGGAATCGCGCCTTGTCCAGCGGATCGCGGAAACGCGAGGCCCGCGCCATTGCCAGGTCGCAGCCGGCCAAAGGATGATGGCACGACTCGTCGTAGTAACCGCACGGCTTCCGCCGCACTCCCCACTCATCGGCCCAACTGCCGTCGGCGGCCGTTGCCGGCGTGAAACCGGCCGGCGCGTTGGCAAACACATAACGCGTGTCGGCGCGCAAACGGTCAAGGATGCCCTCCTTGACCACGGCCAAGTGCTGCATCTGGTCGTAGAGCCGAATCTCGTCCCTCTCGCCGAGGTGCGCCAGCAGGTTCCGGTAGGCCGTCTCGTGGATGCCGTTGTGGAAGTCCTGCCCCACGTCGATGGGAACCCGGTCCGGCTCTTCGTGCCGGATGGCTTTGCGGAATCGTTCGCGCGGCGTCATGTCGGGGCCCTCTTTCCCTGGCGATGCCCGCCGGCGCCGATCGGGAGTCGTCGTCGGCGTTTGCAGGTTGCGTGCGTCTTCGTTGGACGTTGTCGCCTTTCCCCTCACTTTGTCTCCAGCGCCAGGACGCATCCGTCCGACTGGCCGACCAGGAGCGTGTCCCCCGCCCAGGCCAACGCGCTGATGTCGTACGGCTGCAATTGCTGCGTCTTCAGCGCCGTCGGCGGCGAAGACCTGGAGCGTGCCGCCCCAGTAGGCCACGGCCGTAAGGCCGCCGCTGGCGACGATGAACTTCGGCACGCGATGCGGCGCAAGTTTCGCCGTCAAGGCGGCGGGCACGACCGGCTTGACCATCGCCGCCTTCTTCGCCGCGGCGATCTCGGCCGGGCTGACAACCCTTTGCGAGACCGCCTTGCCGGTCTTGTCCAAGACCGTCGCCGACCCGTCCAACGAGATCGCCGCGATCTCTCCCGCCGGGCCAACGCTCAGCGAGAGCACGCGGTCGGGCAGCACGGCCTGCCAACGCACCGCCGCCTCGACAGGCTGGAGGTTCGTCGTCGCCGGGGCGATCGCCGACGCAAGGGGCAGCGCCACGGAGTCATCGGGTCGATGCCGGCCGCCGCCTCGTAGAACGAGCCGACGGCTTCCGCCATGCCCTCCGCGTCCGCGGCCACCAGCGTCACCGATTCCTGCTCCAGGCCGATGGCGTCCCGCTGCCAAGCGAGGTAGCCGCGCCCCGGCCCGGGAAGTCCGCGCTGGGCGCGTAGGGAAGGAAGCCGAGCGAACTAACTGTCGCGATGAGCGGGTTGTCGGCCGGGGCGCCCAGAAGGATCGCCGGGCCGTTCAGGGCGAAGCCGACCAAGGCCGGGCGGTTGGCGTCGCCCGCCACGGCGCGGCCAAGTTCGAGGCCGATCCAGGTCTTCGCCTCGTCGGCCGTCAGGCGGCGCGGCTTGCTCACCGCGGAGGCCGCAACGATCGTCGCGCGGACGCCCCACGGTTTGAGGACCTCCGCCAACCGCTCCGCCGCGGCGGCGCAGTAGTCGGCCGCGCCCTTGACGATGGTGATGTCGCGATGGGTGCGGATGAAGCGGAAGATGTTCTCCCGGTCGTTGCCGAAGAAGACCGCGCGCTGCGTGGCCCCGGCCAGCGAGCCGCACTGCGTCGCCGGCCGATACGTAAACCGCGCGGAGCCGACGTGGTTGTCCAACAACTCCTTCACGATCACCGTCCACTGGCCGGGCGGATCGTTCGCCGCCAGGGGCAGCGACAACGCGACGCTCCCCATCGTCGTCGCGCGGTACAAGTCGTAGCGGACGCCGCCGAGCGGGTCGACCACGCGGATCTGCATCGGCACGGCTCCGGCCAGCTTGCCGCCGGCCGCGTCGGTCAGAGCGGCGTCGATCGAGACGCAAATCGGCGCGGCCTCGCGCACGAAGTCCCTGGCGACAATGGGGGTTTGAACCTGCACGCCGCCGATCGGCCGGGCGGTCCGGGCAAAGACCCGCATCTCGCCGGCGCCGAAGCGAAACAGCCCGTTGGTGAGCTTGGCCTTCAGTTCAGCCGCCGCCCCGCCCCGCACGGCGTCGTAAATGGGCCGGCCGTCGGCCGCAAAGCCGATGGTCGCCGCGGTCGGCTTGATCGCAAGCGGGTCGGCGACCTTCTCGTCCGCGGCGGCGTTGACGGCGAAGAGGTATTCAACGTCGGCCTGCGAGTGGCGGGAGAAGACCATTTGTTGGTTGTCGCAATCGACGATCGGCCGAATCCCGCCGTCGGCCAGCTTCGCTTTCAGCGCGTCGGCCAGCGGTTTGACGGCGCGGAAGAACAGGCCCGCGGCGCGCATTTGCACCGATTCCTTCTGCTTTCCGGCCATCCATGCCTCTACGATCGCCGCGGTCAGATCCGGCGCGGCGGCGCCGACGCGCTTGGCGCCCTTGATCTGCGTCCGGCAGTCGTCGGTCATCAGCACGAGGCCGCCGCCGGCCGCGTAATCTTCGAGCACGGCGACGACCCGCGGGTCGAGATAGTTGTTGTTCGTCAGGACGATCGCCTTGTAATTCCCCGCCAGCGAGCCGTCCAACACGTCTTCTTCGACGACCGGGGTAAAGGGGACGTGGATCATCTTCGAGGCCATGTAAACCGTCAGCAAGCGGCCGCGCGTTTCTCCGCCGCCTTCGGAATGGTCCTTCATCCCGGATTGGATTTGGGCGTCGAGGCACTGCGAAAGCGAGTGGAGCAGAGCGACCTCGCCGCAATTCGGCCGCATCGTGGTGAAGACGGAACCGAGCCGCAACCCCATCTTGTTCGTCTCCACGACGCTCGGCGACGAGGCGGCGGCGTACGGGGCGTTCATCGCGGGTCCGGGCGACTTCGCCAGGCCTTGCAGATCGGTCATGAAGCACAAATACTGTTCCAGCCGGTACAGTTCATCCTGCGTGTTGTTGCACCAGTTGGGCAGGTACCAGACCGGCTTGTCGAACTCGCGAATGCGGCCGAACTCATGGAAGTAGGCGGGATAGAAATAGCTGGCCGGCCCGTCGTCGTAACCGCCGTGCCCGCTGACGACCGGCAACGCGCGGGCGACGTTGAAGTAGTAGCCTTCGCTGAAGGCGTACCAGGCGTACTGGCTCTGGGTGACGGAAATCAGGTCCGGCTTCACTTGGTTGACGTTGAAGCGGGCGATTTTCCAGGCGGCCTCCATGAAGCTCTCTTTCCAACGGCCCCAGAACTGCCACTTGGCCATCGCTGCGGCGTCGCCCGGTTGGACGGCCGTATGCGCAATGCGGTCGGCGCCGAAGGCGCTCTTGAACGAACGCAGTTGGGCCGTCACAAGATGCGGCGACCCGCGTTCCCAGGTGAGCCCCGGCTCATCGTAGTAGTGTACGCCGATCGCGTTGGGCTTGGTCCGGTCCATGAAGGCCTGTTGCGCCACGCGCACCGCGCCGCCGTTGATCACGTAGGGGTCGGACCAGTCGCACTCCGAACGCAGGTCCATCTGGTGCGCCCCGCCCATGGTGCAGCACTGCATGTAATCGGCCCCGCCGCGGAGCGTGGCCTCCGCGTTGGCCGCGTTGATTCCCAGGCGGTAGTTGCCGTAAAGCAGGTTGAAACCCATGCCGTCTTCGCCGACGATCGCCATATCCGGTCCATTGACGGGGCAGCCCCAGTCGAGCGTTTTGAAGGTGCTGCGGCGGACGTGGCTAAAGACGTCGATCTCGGTCGAGGCCGTGGCGTCGTAGGCCGCGACGGTAATCTTGTAGTGCCCCGGACGGAGCAGCCAGCCGCTCAGGTGCAGATGCTCGCTGGCCGCCGCTCCCTTGGCGCCGCCGGCGCAGGGCGCGACGGGAAACACCAGCGCGATCCGGCTGCCGTCGCTGGAGGCGAGCACGAGATTCAAGTTCGCTGCTCCCAGGGCCTTCGCGTCGCTGCGTACGACGCAGAGGTCGATCTGTTCATTGGTCTGATAGGCCGTGCGTCCCAGGGGCAACGACAGCTTCAGCGTTGCCGCCGCAAGGGGCCGGACCGTCAGGACGAAAGCGCCCAGCGCAATGCTTGCCAGAAGAAGATGTTGCTTTCGCGTCATTGGATTTTCCTTTCAATCGCGTAGGTGTGTCTCAGGTTGCCGCTCAGACCACTGCCCATGCGAGCAGTCCGCCCGATTACGACATCGTCTTACGATACTTCGCGTACGGCGAAAAATTCAGCCAAACCGCAGCCGCCGCTCTCGCTGGAGGTTGGGAGCGGCTGGCGAGCAACGATTTCGGCCGTTCTTCGTCCCGCGCAACGACGGCGGTGCGCGCGGTCAACTCCATGCCCTCAATCGAGCGGTCGCCAGGTCGCACGGCATACGCTGTCTGGGCCTGCCTTCGGTGGCGAGTCAGCGCCTTTGTGGGTTGAAGGCTTAGGGTGGGTTATCGTGGTGGGTTGGAAAACGCCGCATCCTTCCGCAGAAGAAATCGCAGTCCGAACGCTTCTAGTCTAGTTGATCGCCACAGCAGCCGCAATGGAAAACTCGATTATTTCCATATCTCTTTCTATCATGACGATTCGGGCCATAATGCTCCGAATAAACGAGAAGTCTTTTGACACGACATGTCAGTGTCTGCTATATTCCGTGTGTACGCTCGATTGTCCGCCGGATGAGGATCGTCCATCGTGCGGAGCGTCTGCAAAGATTTCTTCCGCTGCCTTCGCGTGGAAAGGAATGGCGCACGCGCTCCGGGGAAGTCGTCCACGCGACATGCGGCTCCCTTTGACAATCCCACGCACGGTCAGCGGCAGTTGACGTATTTCCGCGGCGATTACGCGCAGCATCAATGCTTGCCGCGAATCGCCGCCTGCGCGGAGAGTGCAAGCCGAGTCTGTCCACGGGATGTTCTTCGCCAAGAAACAGTGCGCCGCGAAACGATTGCCGACGCTGGCCGAGCCGAAGCGCAAGCCGCCCTGGTCAGCAGGTTCAACCGGAATGCGCCCTCGCCTTGACGGCAGCGGCGCGGGATTATTGAAGGAAACAACCCTTGTGCAGCGAGAGAAACGACGGTAGATTGATGCGGTTCTGGACCAAGTTTCCAACAGACCAAGGACGTTGCCATGCACGGCGAGGCGATCGTGGAGAGCGGGGTTCCCTGCGGCAGTGGGCGGCGGCGGGGATGGCGCCTGCTCTACCTGCTATGCGTCGCCGGCATGGGCGGGTTGCTGATCGGAATCGACGTTGGGATCATTGCGGCGGCCCTGCTGTACTTGAATAAAACCATCGGCCTCACCGAATGGCAAACTTCCTTCATTGTTGCCGCCATATCCGGCGGGACCATGATCTCCTCGCTGATCGCCGGCGCACTGGCCGACTGGGCCGGACGCAAAAAGATCATGGCCGCCTCCGGCCTGGTCTTCGTTCTCAGCGTCTTGCTCATCTGCACCGCGCAGGGATTCATCAGCCTGCTCCTGGGGCGTCTGCTCATGGGCTTGTCTTGCGGCGTCATCGCGGTTGTGGTGCCGCTCTACCTGGCGGAATGTCTCACGTTGACGAGCCGCGGCAAGGGGACCGCCATCTTCCAGTTCATGCTGACCTTCGGCATCGTCGTTGCGTCGCTGGTTGGGGTGTATTTCACCGCCCGGCACGAGTTGGCGGTCGCCGCCGGCAAGGGCGACGCCGCCTCGATCCTTGCGGCCGACAACGCCGCGTGGCGCGGGATGTTCCTCGTGGTGATCGTGCCGGGAATTCTCTACGCCCTGGGCACGCTGCCGCTAGAAGAATCGCCCCGTTGGCTGTTCCGCCGCGGACGGCGGAGCGAAGCGGAATCCGTGCTCCGCTTGTCCCGTTCCCCGGAACAGGCCAAGCTCGAGTTCGCGGAGATGCTCCAACACGTCGAGAACGGCAACATCTCCGGCCAGCCCAGGGATTCGCTTCTGCGGCGGAAGTACGTCGTCCCCTTTCTGATCGCCTGCATCATCCTCGCCTGCACTCAGGCCACCGGGATCACAACCATCCTTCAATATCTGGTCGTGATCTTGAAACAGGCCGGCATGAGCGATTTCTACGCGGCCAACGGCGACTTGACCGTCAAGATTCTGAACTGCGCGATGACTTGCGCCGCCGTACTCCTGGTGGACCGGTTGGGCCGCAAATTCTTGCTTGAGTTGGGCACGGCGGGCATCATCATCGCCCTGGTTTTTGGCGGACTCGTCTATCGCGATTTCGAGTCCCATCGCGTGGACGTCGGCGATCAAGTCGCCGCGCGGGTCCGCGGGCGGGAGTTGATCGTGCCCGTGGACGAGGCGACATGGGGAAAGTCCGCCGGCGACCGGCCGATGCAGCTCAGCGTGCTCTACCGCTACGGCAATCGCCAGGGCGTGGCCGTGGCCTTCTCGAACGACAAGCAGCCCACGCTCGTCGTCCGGCCGGGCAAGGACAGCAAGGGCGACCTGGTCATCGAGCGGGCGAAGTATGGGCCGGTCCCCTCCCGGGTCACGGGCTGGCTGGTCGCCGCCGCGATGTGCCTGTTCGTCGCCGCCTTTGCGATCGGGCCGGGCGTCTGCGTCTGGCTGGCCCTTTGCGAGTTGATGCCGACGCGCATCCGCTCGATGGGCATGGGGTTCGCGCTGTTTCTGAACACCTTCGTCTGCACCGCGCTGACCGCCGTGTTCCTGCCGATCGTGGGCAAGTACGGCTACTCCGCGATGTTCTTCTTCTGTGCCGGCTGCACCGTCGTTTACTTCATCACCGCCGCCTTGTTCATGCCGGAAACCAAGGACAAGACGCTGGAGGAAATCGAAGACTACTTCGAGGGCAAGAAATCCAGGAACTAACCGCCGCTGTAGCCGCCTGCGCGTTGCAGTCGAACGGTGAGAATCTTCTTCGCCGGCAAACGGACGGCGATGCGCCCCTCGACGACCGGCAGGACCGCCTCGACCTCCGTCTCCATCAAGTTCACCGCTTCGGCCTTCGCGACCGGCGCATGCACGTGGACGACGCCCTCGATGTCGCGCGGCGTGGGGTTGCTCAGACGAAGAATCACGGAATCGTCCCACTCTCCTTTCTTCAGGGCGTCCATGACAAGGCCGTTGCCTTCCACCTCGATGAACGACAGCGTCGCGGGCAGCGTTCCTTCGCCCGAGCCGGCGGCGCCCACCGAGAACGGCACGTTGAACCACTCCGCCTCGTAGGCCACGCCGGCAGCGTCCCAATCGCCCTGGTGCGGCAACAGGGCGTACTCAAACGAGTGGGTTCCCTGAAGTTGCGTCCCGGTCTCATCGGGGTAATAGGCAAGGCGGACGGAGTTCCACGCGCGGTGCGCGCGGAAGAGCGTCAGCGCGAGGGTCCGCTCCGGGTCGTCCACGGCTTCATACTGCGTCAGGCCGCGATTGAGCAGGGCCACGCCCCGCTTGCCGTCGGAAAGGTCCACGAAACTGCGGTGCGGCTGGACCGGCCGGTAGGGCTCGCGCCAGTCGTGCGTGTCGGGAAGGGGAATCGGCCGCGACACGACGTCGAAGGGCGTTTCCGCGCAGACGGCGTCGGTCTTTACCCCCGTCGCAAAGAGCGCCCGCAGGATATGATCCTTCACCGTGTTTGCGACCGTCGTGTGGATGCGAAGGAACCGCTCGCCGCGCACAAGCCGATAGACGGTCGTGACGTGGACCGCGCGCGTCTCGCCGAATCGCGCCGCGGCGTCCGCGGTGGCGGCGATCGGCAATTGCAGATCGAACTGGGCTTCGATGGCCGCGCTCAGCGGGCCGTCTTCGATCACCGCCAACCGGGCGGCGGCGCCCAGCGAACTCACGATCCGGTCCTCCAGGGGGAAGGCCCCGACCCAGTAGTCGCCGACCTCGCCGCGATCCTCGAAGAGGTTTTGATTCCGCAGGCGCGTCCCGTCCCGTTTGTCGGTCACGTTAACCGTCCCATTGGAATTCACCCGCACGGAGAGAGATGCGTTCTCCATCGAGGTCGGACCGGTCAGCATGGAGCCGACGTGCCGGTAGGCGCCGGCGGCGGGGACGATTTTGAAGACCCGATAGCCGAGGGCGGGCACGTCGGCGGCCTCGAACAGGATGTCCCAGTGGTCGGACCAGGTGCGCAGCGGCAGTTCCTGAGGATGGTTGAACGTCGCCAGGAAATCGCCTTTGCGGACCACCTGCGCCGCCACCTCGGCGCCGTCGAGCGTGCAGACCTTGAAACCCTGCACGCGTCGGTCGCGGGCGATGTCGATCTCGCCGGCGGCGATGCCGCTGATCGCGCGCGGCAAATGGTTGAAGACCACGAGGAGGATGTCCTCCTTTGCGCAGTCGCGCGTATCGATCGAGCCGGCCACGTGTCGGGCGGCGTCCTCCGTCACAATCCCCGCGAAGATCCGCACCTGGCGGAAGCGGAACATGACGTCGTCGGCCACGGCATCCGCGCCGCAACCGGCGATCGAATCGTGGGCGTGATTCTGCAGCAGCAGTTCGTTGGCCCGATCGAGCGAGAACTGCGGATACTCGGCCCCGAGCATCCACCACGCCACCGTGGCCATCGGCTCCGCCACCCGCTGCACGGCGATCTCCGCGCGGCGATTCGCCCCCTTCAACGGCATCCGCGTGGCCTGGACCTCGGCGTAGACGTTGGTAAAGACGCCGGCGCGTTGCGGGTTGCGCATCTCGCCCTTGAGCACCTGCAAGTCCTTCTCGGGAAGATGCTTGCGGGCCATGTCGATGAACTCCGGGAGGTTGCCGTGAACGATCTTCTTGCCGTTCTCGACGAGTTT
Source organism: uncultured Planctomycetia bacterium (assembly GCA_963791075.1). Classification (GTDB taxonomy): domain Bacteria; phylum Planctomycetota; class Planctomycetia; order Pirellulales; family Thermoguttaceae; genus CAWBRF01. Next base: position 24,736 of record CAWBRF010000012.1, on the reverse strand, counting down.
TTGGGCCTCCTGGATGATCTTTGGCGTGAGTACGAACGGCGCCGTGCTGTCGTCGCAATCCATGGCCAGCGCATAAGGCGTTTCCCACTGACCCAGATCGACCGTCTCGAGTTCCTCGAACGCCCCTTCGATCCGCTCCGGGAACCAGCCCGTGGGCGGCTGGGCGAAGTGATACGGGGCCGCCGATCCCGCGCCGCACAAGCGGAACGGCTTCCCGCCCAGGGCCCAGTCGTGCGACTGGTCTGGCCGGCCGCGATTGAAGACGACGGGGCGGTCCACGAGATGGAAGAAACAGACGCGGGCGTAATCACCGAGGCGGACCGCAAAGAGCCGGCTGCCGTCGGGGCCTTCCCAGAGGTAGAAGTGGCCGGGCGCCTGGTCTGCGGTAAGTCCGCGGTAGAAAATCGCGCTTTCCACCCCGAACCCTCGCATGATCTGCGGAATCTGGCTGACCTGGCCGAACGACGTGGGCGAATACCCCACCTTCATGTTGCCGCCGTATTTTCGTCCGATTCGCTCGCCCCAGAGGAAGTTGCGCACGAGCGACTCGCCGGACATTCTGGTTTTCCTCCGGCAGGACGTACCAAGGCCCGATCAGCAAGCGGCCCTGGCGGACGTAATCGCGGATGCGCGCGGCGTTTTCCGGCCGCACGGCGCAATAGTCCTCCAGAAGAATCGTATGTCCGTCGAGGTGAAAACATGCGTACTCCGGATCGCGGTCGAGCAACTCCAGCAGGCCGTCCATCATCTGGACCAAGAGCGCGCGGGTCTTCTCGAAGGGGAACCGCCACTCGCGGTCCCAGTGCGTGAGCGAGACGACATAGATGTTGTTCTTAAGTCGCATGGTCATGTTCCTCGTCAGTGATTTTCCCGTTTTCGCGGCGCCGCGGCCGCCAGTTTACAGGATCCGCAAGACCTCGTCAAAATTCCGGCGGTAATCCACCTTGTCGTCCGCGCTGGCGAGTATGCGGCAAACACCATCCTGGCCGACGCGGCAGCGCCCGTCTCCCCCCTCGCGGCGTTCGATTAACCCCCTGGTGTCGTCCGGCAGCATGGAGTGAGAGACCCTTTGTTGGTTCTTCCGCGATAGATCATCCAATTGTCGCGGTTCCGTCAATTGCGAAGCCGGAAAGCTTCAGATTGTAGCAGGTTCTCCAGGGTTTGGAACGGGTTGCCGCGATCGTTCCGGGCAATGGGTCAAAATTGTCCGTCCTCGATCCGGCTCCACTTGCTTGCGCCGGGAGGAAAGCGGCGCACCGTCAAACCCAGAACGTCTTTCGTCGGCCAACTTTTGCAACGCCGCTTTCCACAAGCGACGGCGGGCTGCCCGCTTCCGAACGAACGCGCGACGCGACGATCATCGCGTTGTCGTTCGACACGCGCCAGCAAGGTTCGGACCACGAAAAATGGGACGGTTGACGCACTGACGGCGGAGTGATAGACTACATGCCTCGCCTGAGCGTTTCGCATCCCCGGGCCTGTTTTTTTCGCAACAGCACACACAGGAGGACGGCCATGTTGCGCGTCATCACGTTATGCACAGTTCTCCTCTCCTCGGCGGCAAACGCCGCCGAACACGTCGTCTGGCAAATCGGCAAGCCGGACCACGACTACGCGGAGTTCGCCTTCGCGGGCAACCACCTCGCCTTTGCAAAGGAGTTTGGGGCCAGGCCGGTGGTGTTCGAGGTGGGCCGCAGCGAGGCGTCGCGCGACTGGCCGTTCATTCAACCCGGTCCGATCGACGACTGGTCGCCGTCGGCGGGAAGGCCGTGGACGATTCGCTTTGGGCTCGCCGATTCGCCGCGCGGGGTTTTCACGCTGCGCATCGAGTTCACCGACGTTCATTGCACTTTGCCGCCGAAGTACGTCGTGCGCGTGGGGAGCCGCAGCGGCGAGTTTCAACTTGCGGCTGGGCCCGGTTTCGCGTCTGTGACCGACGCTCGCGCCGGCAAGCCGCAGAAGATCGAGTTGCGCCTTCCCGCCGCTTATTTTCAGCAAGGCGCGAACGAGATCCAGTTGACTTGCGCGGAAGGCGGCTGGGTGCTGCACGACGCAATCACGTTGCTGAACGATCCGGAAGGCTCGCTTGGGCCGGCGAGAATTCAAGACGTGACCGCCCAGCCGGAGCCCTTTTTTCTCCGCGGCGACCCGTCCCCGCGGCGGGCGATCCTTGCCACAATCGTGACGACCGCGCCGCTGGCCGTCGCTGCGTCTCTTCGCGTCGAAGCCGCCGGAGAGACGTTCACCGTTCCCGTGAAGCCGCATTCCCCGTTGATCACGGCAACCGAGGAGGAGATCGGCGTTCCCGACTCGCCCGAGCCGATGGACGTAAAGATCACCGCGATCCTCGCCGGCCAGGAGAAGACAACGACGGTTCGCGTCCTGCCGGAGCGGAAGTGGCGGGTTTACGTGGCGGCAAGCGCGCACACCGACATCGGCTTCACCGACCTCCAGTCGAAGGCCGCGGAGCGGCATTGCCGCAATATCGACATTGCGGAGGACCTCTTCGCCCGCTTCCCCGATTTCCGCTGGAACACGGAGGTCGCCTGGCAGGCGGAAAACTACGTCCACAGCCGCAGCGGACAGCGTCTGGCCGACTTCTATCGCTTCACCCGGGAGGGAAAGCTTGGCATCCAGGCGTTGTATTGCAACATGCTCACCGGCCTCTGCTCGACGGAAGAGGCCTGCCGCTTGACGTGGTTTGCCCATCGGCTTTCCCGGGAAAAGGGGGTTCCCTACCGCAGCGCGATGATCAGCGACGTGCCGTCGCAGGAGGCCTCGTTGCCGATGATTCTTTGCGGCGCGGGGATTCGCTATTTCAGCAGCGGCGTCAACAATGAGCGATCCTACAACTTCGTCGAAATGCAGAAAAAATGCCCCTGCTGGTGGGAAGGGCCGGACGGCAGCCGCGTCTTGATGATGTACACCTTTCAATACGCCCAGGCGGCGCAGTGGGGGCTGATCGCGAGCGTGGACATGGCCCGGCCGCTCACCGTGAAAAAGCTGCGCGAACTGGACAGCCGGCCGAACTATCCGTTCGACGCGGTTTTCCTTCATGGGGCCGTCAGCGACAACCAGCCGCTCCCGCCGCAGTTGGCCGAGACTGTCGCCAACTGGAACAAACGCTATGCGTATCCAAAGATGATCTTCGCGCGCAACCACGAGTTCTTCGAATACATCGAGAAGCGCTACGGCGACAAGCTGCCGGTCTATCGCGGCAGCGCGGGGACGTACTGGGAGGACGGGGCCGCTTCGTCGGCGCGAGAAACGGCCATCGACCGCAACACCCACGAGACCCTGGCCAACGGGGCGAAATTCTCCGCCTTGGCCGACCGCTGCGGCGCCGCGGCGACATACCGCGCGGACGAAGTCAACGCCGCCTGGCGCAATTCACTCCTCTTCGACGAGCACACCTGGGGCGCCTATTGCTCGATCGACAAGCCGGACAGCGACCTCAGCAAGGCCCAATGGAAAGTCAAGGCCCAATACGCCGAGGACGCTTCGAAGCAAGCGGCGGCCATTCTTGCGGCGGGACCGAAGCCTTGGCCTCTTTGGTCCGCGCCGACGGTCCGGCGCTGGTCGTCTTCAATCCCACAAGTTGGACGCGCAGCGGCGTTGCGGCGGTGAAGCTGCCGCCGGGTCTGGCGGTGGCCGATGCGGAGATTCCCGTGCTGCCGACCCCCGACTTGACCTACGTGAAGGTCAAAGACGTCCCGGCCTGCGGCTACCGCGTGCTGAAGCTCGCCGCCGCAGGACCGAACCGCTCCGGCCCGCAGCCGGCCGAGGGCAACGTCATCGAAAGCCGCTATTATCGCGTCGAATTCGATCCGTCCACGGGCGGAATCACGAGCATCCGCGACAAGGAGCTGAACCAGGAGTTGGTCGATCCGCAGGCGCCGTTCCAGCTCAATCAACTGCTCTACGTCGCCGGCGGCAACAGTCACACGTCGATCGTGACGGATCCCGCCGTCAATCCGGCGGCGGACTTGAAAGTCGCCGCCTCGGGCAAGGCGGCGCTGGTGCGGCACTCCTGGCCGGGCGTCGGCCAGCGGATGGCCGTCGGCGCCTCCGCGCCGATGGTCTCGAACCTCTCCTTGGTCGTCCATGTCTGGGAGGACGCCAAGCGGATCGACTTCCACAACAGATTCCACAAGGAGAAAACCTACAAGAAGGAGGCGGTTTACTTCACCTTCCCCTTCGCCGTCCAACGGCCGACCTTCCGCTATGAGGAGTCGGCGGCGATCGTCAACGCCAACAAGGACATGCTCCCCGGCGCATGTCTCGACTGGTTCACCGTGCAGCACTTCGTCGAACTCGAAGGCCGCAACGCGACGATCGCCTGGGCGACGCCCGACGCGCCCTTGGTCTGCTTCGAGGACATCAACCGCGGAAAGTGGCTGAAGGAGCTTCCGCGGAAAAACGGCCATCTCTACGCCTACGTGATGAACAACTACTGGTACACCAACTATTTGGCGGGCCAGGGAGGGGATTTCTCGTTCCGCTTCTCTCTCACCAGCCGGGCGAAGACGGACAACGTCGCCTCGGCGCGATTCGGCGCCGAGGCGTCCAACCCGCTTGCGGGCGTGGCGATCGAGGCGAATCCCCAAGGAACGCTCCCCGACGCCCCGACCAGCCTGCTCTCCGTCGACGAGCCCGGCGTGATCGTCGTTGGCGTCAAACAGGCCGACGAGGGCCATGCCCTGATCGTCCGCCTCTGGGAAACGTCCGGGCGGGCGACAACCGCGCACCTGCGGTTGAACCAGGGCAACGCCGTGGCGAAAGCCGAGGCGTGCAACCTCGTCGAGGACGTACAAAACCCCTTGGAAGTCAACGATCGCGTCGTCGCCGTGCCCATCCGCGGCTCTGGGCTGGCCACGGTTCGCATCGAGTAGAGGACAAGCTGAAATTCGTGGCGAGCGCCTGCTCCGCGGCGGTCGCGTCGAGCGTCGCGGCGGGCTGGGAAACCGGAGAATCCGCCTCACTCTCGTAGAGCAAGACATATTCACTTTTGCCGGGAGGCCAATCACTCCACGAGTTACGGCTCGATTTTTTCAAAGTTTTGTCTCGGCTACGAGCATCACACTTGCAACATCGCGCCGCCATGCACGCTCGCCGTCAGCGACAATTGCCAAGACGGCAAGGCCGCGAGGTCGAAACACTTGCACTTATGGGGAAGCAAACGTGAAACCAATGACTGCCAGAGACAGGGTTCTGAACGCCTTTGAATTCAAGCCCGTCGATCGCATTCCCATTTTGGACATCGTCCACAGCATCGACGTGCTTGAGCATTACGGCGGTGAAAAGATCACACCCGCGAACGCTTTTGACGTGACGTGTCGGGCGCTGAGCAACGCCTGCGACCTGACGCGCGCGGTCGGCATTCCGGATGGACTGGAAGAGCGGCGAATTGAGGATGAAGACGGGTTTGTCTATTCCATCGAATGGTGGACTTCGGCCATCGTCCACCGCCCGTTCTCAACGGCGGAAGGGCTGGCCGAAATCGTCAAACGGGATATTGACGACATTTATGCGTGCATGGAAAAGGGCAGGCTCTGCCCGGCGGCCGGTCTCGTGGCGAAGCTTACAGGACAAGGAGTGCAGACGCCGGAGGAATTGCAAGCGGCGTATGCGAAGCTGCAAGCGCGGGTCGAAGACTGCGTGATCATCGCGCCGGAGTCGCTCGTGGGCTTGTCCACCGCCTATGTCCGCGCCGGTCTCGACTTATTCTGCTTGCTCTACGCCGACGATCCGGAATTGGTGTCCCGCTGGTTGGAGGCGTTGTGCGCGCATGAGATCTGGAAGATCAACAAGATTGCCGATCCGAAAATCATGACGGTGGCGTTGACGGCCGACGACATCGCCTGCAACAGCGGACAAATGTTTTCCGACGACTTCCTGCGGAAGGAGTTGTATCCCCGTCTGCGACGGGTTAACGACGCCTGGAAACGGCATGGCGTCAAAGTGCTCTTCCATACGGATGGAGACAAGAACCATATCTTGCCGGAGTTGGTTGCCACCGGCATCGAAGGGATCAATCCCATGGAACCGTTGTGCAACATGGATGTGTCCGCCGTGCGAAAGAAATATCCAAATCTCGTGGTAACCGCCATGGTGGATTGCAGCCACATGCTCCCGTACGGAACGGTCGAGGAGGTGCAGAAAGTGGTGCGAGATACGGTCGATGCCGTGGGAACCACGGGTGTTTTTGTCGGCTCCAGCACGGAAGTCCATCCCGCCTGCAAGCTGGAAAACGTCGTCGCAATGTATGAGACCGCCAAGGAGTATGGCAGAAACGCCGACTTCCGCGGTTGACTTCTGAGCGCGCGCGGTCGTAATCCTTCCGTGATTTTCCTTGCCGCGTCTTCTTCGTGCTTTTGTTTCGGTGGGGCGAGAGTCGGTTGACGCGGGGGCGGACGGGGACGACAATAGAGGCGACGTGCCCAGCGGCCATCCCGCCCCGAACAACATCCTGCCAAGCGAGAGAGGCGCTCCATGAAGAAATCCTTGTCGTCGTGCATCGTTGTCGTTTTTCTGCTCATCGCGTCGTCCGGCGCGCCCCAGGCCCGGGCCGACGTCAAACTGCCCAAGGTCATCGGCAGCCACATGGTGTTGCAGCGCGGCCGGCCGTTGCCGATCTGGGGCTGGGCCGCCCCCGGCGAAGAGGTCGCGGTCAAGCTCGACGGGGCGACCGCCGCCGCCAAGGCCGACGCCCAGGGCGATTGGAAAGTCGTGCTCCCGGCGATGCAGGCCGACGGCAAGGCCCACCAGATGACCGTCCGCGGGAAGAACAAGATCGAATTGGACGACATCCTCATCGGCGAAGTGTGGCTTGGCTCCGGCCAGTCGAATATGGAGTACAGCGTGGCGGGAAGCATCGGAGCCAAGGAGGCGATCGCCGCCGCCAACTGCCCGCAGATTCGCCTGCTGCACGTCGAGAAGGTGCAGACGCCCCAACCTGCCAAGGACATCGTGGTGGCCGGCGGCGGCAGGGCAAACCCGGGGCAACCGCCGCCCGCCTGGAAGGTCTGCACCCCGCAAAGTGTGCCGGGTTTCTCGGCCGTGCTCTACTACTTCGGACAGCGGCTGCACAAAGACCTCGACGTGCCCGTGGGCCTGATCAACTCCTCCTGGGGCGGATCGCCCATCGAGCCCTGGACTGTCTCTGGGAAAAGCAGCGGCGGGATGTACAACGGCATGATCGCCCCGGTGAAGCCGCTGGCCATCCGCGGCGTGATCTGGTATCAGGGCGAGTCGAACAACCCCGACGGCATGAAGTATTTCGACAAAATGCAGGCCCTGATCGCTGGCTGGCGCAAGGCGTGGGGCTACGATTTCCCGTTCTACTTCGTCCAGCTCGCGCCTTGGTCGGGCTATGCGCCCGGCAACCTGCCCAACCTCTGGGAAGCCCAAGTCGCCAGCCTGAAGATCCCCCGCGCCGGCATGGCGGTGACGACCGACCTGGTCGAGAACATTGCAGACATCCACCCCCGCGACAAGTTCCACGTGGGCAATCGCCTGGCCTTATGGGCGCTGGCGAAGGACTATGACAGGAATGACCTCGTTTATTCGGGGCCGCTCTACAAGTCGATGACGGTCGAGGGCGGCAAGATCCGGCTCTCGTTCGCCCATGTCGGCGGCGGACTGAAGTCGCGCGACGGCAAGCCGCTTTGCGAGTTCGAGATCGCCGGCGCGGACGGCAAATTTGTTCCCGCCGAGGCGGCGATCGACGGCGACACGGTCGTCGTCCAGGCAAAGGCCGTCGCCTTGCCGACCCAGGCCCGCTTCGGCTGGCGGAACACGGCCAATCCCAATCTGGCCAACAAGGAGGGCCTGCCCGCCTCGCCGTTTCGGACCAGCGGTTGGCAGGGCGGCACGGGCCAGTAGAGGCGTGCGGCCGCTTGATGGAACGGCCTGGGCTGCGATTTCTTCCGCGGAAGGCAACGCTTTGCGGCCTTCGCGGCGGTTTATGGTTCGACGGCAAAAATTTGCGGAGTTGAATAACCGCCCTTGTAGTCGAACTGCGCCGTCCCCGACGCGTCGGAGCGGATCGCCGCGCCCGCCGCGCCGTTGCGCGAAAACTTGTACTCCGCGTTCGGTTGCAAGCCGAAGACAACATGCCCTGTCGCGACATCGGCCTGCGCACAGGACTCGACCCAGCGGCGCCCGCCCGCCGCGGCGTCGCTCCAGGATTCGATGCGCACCTCGAACGGCGCTGCGGCGGAACGCGCAACGGACAGGGACGGCGTCTTCCGGACGCCATGAAAGTATTCCAGCGTGTTGTCTTGCGAGTTGACCGCGAACGCGGTTTTGCCCTTTACGCGGAAGCCGTTGACGGCGACGGCATAGTCCGCATCGCTCAAGTCGATCGCGTAGCGCTGATCGCGCAGCGAGTAATTCAGCCGCGTGCCGTTCAATTCCTTGGTCAAGTGCGGCTCCAGATAGAGCCGGTTCCACTTCGGCTGGACGCCGTAGATGTTGCGGTATAGGCCGACAATCGGACTCGACATGTTCGCGAGGATGTCGCCGCCGTCGCCGCGCTGCGTCCTGCGTTGATAGCGTTGGAACGCCAGGCCGTCCTTGCCGTACTGACCGAGAACGTTCCGGACGCAACGAACGGCGATGGACGGATCGTATTGGACGTAGGCGCGGGTTGCCACTTCGCCCCAGGCGAGGAAGATGTCGCCGTTCTCATAAGCGGGGAAAGGCCAGTTGACCGGGGCGTACACCTCGTCCTTCTTGTAGGAGTAGATGCACGCCGGCCAGAAAAACAGCCCTTCTTTCCGCATCGCCGCCTCGGTTTGGGCGAGAATGGCGTCGCGACGCGCGCGATCGTCGCAGAGGCCGTAGGCGATGGCCATAAAGTTGACCGGCAGCACGAGGTTGTCGCCGTGCACGGAGCCGTCTTTGTCGCGCCAATGGACATACCACTTGTGATCCGGATTCCAGAAGCCGCCTGCGGCGATCGGCTTATTGAAGCTTGTTTTCAGCTTCGCCGCCGCCGCGCGATACCGGGCGGCATGATCCCGGTCGCCGAGCAATTCCTCGCAGTCGGCCCACAACGTCATCGCGTAGTACATCTGCGCATTGATGGAAGCCGCCTCGAAGGACACCCAAACGACGTCCAGCCAGTCGCCGCCGCGGCATTGTTTGCGACTGTCGGTCATAATCTCGACGAGGCCGTTGTGGTTCGAATCGCGGCGGAGCAGATAGTCCAAAACCCGCTCGCACGTGGATTTGTGCGTCCGCAGCCATTGCAAATCGCCGGTGAAATCGAACTGTTCGGCGACGTTGATCACCCAGTCGGGCTGCGAATCGAGAAAATAGCCCCATTGCGCTTCGTAAAAGCCGTTGGCGTCATAGGTCCCCGGCATGGCGTCTGCCGCGTTGTACGCCCAACGCGATTTCACCCGCCCGTCGGCGCCGATGGCATGGCGGCGCTGATCGTCGAGGGTGGCGGTGTAGTTGTGAGCATAGGCCGGGTCGTCGATCAGCAGGCCGAGTTGGGCGAGCCATTGCTCCTGCAAGACGGCGTACCCGCTGTACCAGCCGTTGCTGCCAATGATCTTCGCGTCGATGACGCCGAGGCGGGCGATCGTGTTGGCTATCTCCCGCACGGCGGCCCCATCGATCCCCTTCAGATCCCCGCGATCATAGGCATGGTTGTAATCCAAGGCGTACAGGGCGAATTCGACCGCCGCCTCTCCGCGAGCGACCGGAAACGGCGCCCAAACGTCCTGCCCATCGCGGAGAAAGCGGAACTGGCCGTGCTTTGGCGCCAATTCCTCCGCGGCGACATAATAGTTGAAGGAAAGCACGCCGCTCGGAAGGCGGCTGAAGCGAACGGCGAGATGCTGCCCTGCGGACGCCGTGGGGACGATCCGCAGGCAGGACGCGGCCTCCTTGTTCCAGAACGCAACCGGCCCAGTGTGAACGCCGTACGCGGTCGTCGCCGCGTCAAACAGCTTGAACCAGGCGACGCCGCCGTCGCCCAAGAGCGCCCCGGTCCAGGCGGCGGGGCTGGTGAAGTCCCAGCCGGGAAAGTTGGTGTCTTCGAGCACGCCGCCGGAAAGATACGTCCTCGCGATCCGCCACGTGATATGATCCACACACACCGTGAAGGTCCATGTCTCGCGAACGTCGACGCCGCCGCAACCGAAGCGTATTCCCGAGACCGTCGCGACGTTCCCGGCAATCGCGACCTGCGGCGAGGCGATTCCGGAGCGGGTGCCGCACTCGGCCTTTTCCGTGCGAATCGACGAGCAAACGCCGGTGGTTGCGGCGACAACCTCCCGTCCCTTCACCACGACGCGATCGAGCGTGCAGCGACCATCGTAGTTCAGCCGCAATACGAGGTTGCCCTGGGCATCGGCCATCGTCACGAGCCGCTTTTCCGGATCGTGCGACACCTGGGGCGCAGAGCGAGCGACGCCCGCCGGCCCGAGCCATAGAGCGGCAATCAACAGAAACGACGCCATCAATGGTGTTTTACGCAAGACGCTTGCTCCTCGTTGCGGCTTGTTCCGAGTTGTGTGGAGAACATGATCGCGATGTCGCGCCGTTTTCGGACGGCGGGTGTTTTCATGCGCGATTTCCGCTCAGGGGCGGGAGGCGAATTTTCCGGCTAGGGGTTCAGTTCCTCCCGTATTTGTGAATGGCGTTGATCATGGCAACGAAGTTCTCGTGCGGAATGCAATTGACGATGCTGTGGGAGGAGCCGGCGATCCAGCGGCCGCCCGGCTTGAGCACATCCATGTGTTCCTTGACATTCCGCTCCACCTCCTCAGGCGTTCCCTTGGTCAGGGGCCAGACGAGGTCGATGTTGCCCTGCAGGCACACGCGATGGCCGTAACGCTTCTTGTACTCGCGATAATCGACGCCGGAGGGGTCCATCGGCGTGATGCAGCTTATGCCCATTTCCAGGAGCATCTCCACCGCCTGGTCGACCTTGCCGTCGGAATGGAAGATCACGGGGACGTTGGCCTCGCGGGCGGGCTGTAGAATCCGATCAAAGTGCGGCCGCCACTGCCGCTCGAGCTGCTCCGCGCGGACGAACAAGCCTTTGTTGAAGGCGAAATCGTCGGCGAGGAAGAGGACATCAACACCCGCGGCGATTGCCCGGCGGACGAGTTCGACAAAATAGTCCGCGGAGCGGGTCATCAACAACTCGAACAGTTCCGGCTCCTCGATCATCATGATCATGCAGTCGTGCAGTCCGACGACAAACTCGTAGAGCGTCTGCCAGATGCAGGCCCCGGAGAGGATCACCCCAATCCCCGTTCCCCGGGCCGCGGCGACGTACTCGCGGACATATTGCAGCCGCTCTTCGAGGTCGCGTTCGTCGGGCCACACCAGCCGCTCCAGATCGGCGCGGCTCTTGAAGCTGCGGTCGTTGAGCGGCTTGACGGATCCGTCGGGCATGCGCTGCTTGATCGGCGTCCAGAAGGCCTCCATCGCAATGGCGTCCTGGCCGAGGATGCGGCATAGTTCGAGATAATCGCGGGGATGCATGGGGCGGACGCCCTCGGCGGCCTTGCTTCCCTTCGCCGGGTCGCCGCCGACGCCGAGCGTGTTTCCCGCCTTGCGCCCCAAGAGCCGCTCGACGTGCGCGTCCTCGATGAGAATTTCGAAATTTGGCACGCGGTCGGGCATTTCGCCGCGGAGCACGGTCCGCAGACGCTCGATGTCCGACCCGCCGACAAAGGGTTCGATCCGGCTCATGGCAAATTACAGATGCTTTGGGAGTTGTTGGAGGAAGTAGCGGTAATTGTCGTAGGGAACATTCGGCGTCGCGCTGTGGTCGAGCATCGGCACGTAGCCGCCTTCCTCGATCAGCGCGGCGACGCGGCGAAGCTCCGCGTCGATGGCCGCGCGGCCGCTCACCAAGACCCGCTTGTCCACGCCGCCCCACATTCGCAAGTTGCGGCCGTATTTCTTGCGCACCGCCACAACATCCATTCCCGCCTGCACCTCAAACGGATAGAGAATGTCGATGCCGGCGTCCATCCATACGGGGATCAACGGATCGATCTGGCCGTCGCTGTCCAAGGCGAACAGACGCACGCCGCGGCGGCGGCCGAAATCAATCACCTGGCGATAGCGCGGGAGCATGAACTTGCGGGCCATGGCCGGCGAGAGCAAGCTCGAGGTGCGATAGGCCATGTCCTCCCAGAAGGCGAACACGTCGATGTCGGTTTCCTCGAGCATCTGCCCGAGCATGCCGATGAGGAACTCGGCGTCGGCCTCCATCATTTCTTCGATCAAGGCCGGATCGTCGTAGAACAACTCGCAGAGCCGCTTGACGCCGACGAGGTTCCGCAGCGGCCCGAAAAAGCCGCCCCAGCGGTCGGCAATCACGATCAGAGGGCAGTCGCGGCTCTTGTATTTTCGCAGCCGCGCTCGCCAATCCGCGCCGAGCCGCGCGCTCATGTCCGGTTGCATCCGCTCGCGCCAGTAGCGGCGGAAGTCCTCCGCCGTGTCCACGGGGAAACGCTCGAAGTGCGGCATCGAGCTGAGCGGATTGTTCTTCATCTCGCGGACGACGATGCCTTGCGGATCGACGTAGGTCACGTGCTCGGCGTCCTCGGCGAGCACGACCCTCTCGAACGGCGGCGTGGGCATGAACCAGGAAAACTCGATCTCCCAGCGGTCGCAGCCGAAATCGGTCCGCTCCGGATCATAGCCCCCCTCGTGCGCCCATCGCTCGGCGGTTTCCGGCCATGTAGGCCAGGGGAATTCCTTGAAAGGCGCGCGATCGCGCGGCTCGTAGGACATCGTCGCATGGAATCGTTCAAGGCTGTTTTGCTTCAACATGAAAATTTACTCTCGTACGCGGCACTTCACCACCACTTTGAAAACCTCCGCCGCGGTTTGCGGCGAATCCGTCGCCAAGCCCGGCGCGTGGACGTCGTGCGGCGCGAAGACGGCAAAGCCGCCCGCGCGCACCTCGAACAACTCGCCCGCGGCATCGTAAAAAACAAGGTCCTTTTTCGCGTCGTACGCTTGGCGCACGGGCAGATCGCCGCGAAGCGGCGTGTAACCCATCCGTTCGATGCCAGCGGCGACATACTGCACGTCGATGTACCGCCGGTGGGCCTCCCACATCGCGTCGGCCAACGGCTTCGGCCGATAGCGGAGCACCACCGCATAGACGCGGTCGCCGTCGATTTCCTGGCGACCCTCGGCCAGTTTGCGGAAATCCGTTTTCCGCAGGTAGTCGAAGGCAAGAGCCATTTCGCCGCTGAGCGCCCGATACATGTCCGCATTCTCAAGTCGATCAAGAATCATGATTCACCCTCCAAACAATGACCTGTCGTTCGTCGCTGTTTACAATGGCGGCAGGAGTTTGAGGATGCCCTCGCTGGGCCGCGCGATGACGTGCGCGGAAATCAGCTTGCCCAGGCCCTCGACTTTCTCCTTGCCCGCCTCGACGGCCGCACCGACGGCCGCCACATCTCCCTTGATCAGGACGGTGATGTAGCCGCCGCCCAACTTTTCCTTGCCGATCACTTCCACGTTTGCGGCCTTGCAGGCCGTGTCGATCGCCTCGATCACCGCGGTAAAGCCTTGGGTTTCGATCAAGCCGATCGCGTAGTTCGGATCTGTCGCCATAAGCCTTTCCCCTTCGATTGCTTGGGCTGGGTTGACTTGTTCAGTGCGCGGAAAGAACACGACTTCCTGCTCCAGGAGCGGCTGATACTCCGCTTTCACGTGAATGACCTTCGCCGCCTCCGACGCGGGCGCGTTGATGATTGTCGTCACACAGACGCCGCCCATGCCCTCAAGGAGCCGCCGAGCGACGTCGATCGCGGCTTCCAGCGCCGCCGGCGCCGGCGATTCGCGCGCAGACGCCGTAGAAGTCGTTCAATTCGTACTGGAGAACTTCGACCGCAGCGGCTTTCTCGATTGCGTTGAGGGTCACCAGCGCCGGCCCCAGGCCCGCGATCTCCAAAATGGCGACGCTCTGCTTCACGATCTCCTCCTCATCCAGGCAAGCTGAAGTTCTCGCAAACGCATTGAAAACCGCTCCGCGTCGCCATCGATTATAACAACAATCGCCCTCGCGCACAGTGCGCGCCGCTTTGCCGCGGGCGGCTCCGCAAGCGGCGATTCGACCGCCGTTACTCGCCTTCCGGAGAAATTCCCTGTTTCCGCCACGCGCTCGGCGACACGCCCGTCTTCTGCTTAAACACCTTGGAGAAGTGGAAGGGGTTTTCAAACGCCAAGGCGACGGAAATCGCCTTCACGGTCATCGTGGTTCCCTGCAGCATCTGCTTCGCCCGCTCCAGTCGCAATTGCGAGTGGTACTGATACGGCGAAAGACCGGTATGTTCTTTGAAGACGCGGTGGAAGTGGGCAACGCTCAGCCCAAGGGAAACGGCCACCTTTTCCACCGCGGGAATTGGCTCTGATCGGGTTTCCAAGAGCGACTTCGCTTTGCAGACCAACGCGTGAATGTGATTGCCCGCCTTCTGCACCCGCGCCGCACCCAGCGCCGCGGCGAGAATCTCCATCGCGCCGGCGGCCAACAATTGTTCAAATCCGGGCGGTTCCGCGCGAGCCGGTCCAGCAGGGTCGTGTAGGCGCGCAAGATCAAGCCGTCCAGGCCCGTGTCGAGAACGGGATTCTGCGGCGAAAGAAAACCTCGCTCGACGAGGCGATCGATGTTCTCGCCGTTGCAGTCGATCCAGTAATCATCCCAGCCGATTTTGGAAATCGGCCGATAGTAGTGCCACACGCCCGGAAACAATAAAAACACGTTGCCGGCGACAAGCCGCTTGCGGCCGCTGGCTTTCGATTGGAACACCGCTTCGCCGCGGGTAATAAAGTGCACTTGATAGTCGTGCAAGATGCGTCCCTTGCTCCAGGCGTCCGCGGCAAACTCGTGCGGATGCCCCGGACGAGGGTACGGCCCCCCCGGCTCAATCGATTCGAATCCGCCGGCGCGGACGTACAGCCCCCAGCGCTCTTCCCGCTCGCTGACCGGCAGGTAGCGGAAGAAATCTTTGGAAACGCTCCGCACGATGGGCACTCCTCAACCGGCGGACAATCCACCCCGCACACGCAAGATAAGATAGCAGAAAAGGACATGTCATGTCAAATGGATGTCCCGTCGCCGGATTTGAGCCGCCAGGTGAATGATAGAAAGAGATATGTAAATGATAGAATTTTCCATTCCTCTTTTTTTAGCTTCCGATTAGGCTAAGTGCATCGGGCAGTCTGATTGTGAGGAAACGGGGGTTGTTTCAGCAAGCAGGCGGCGGCAAAAAAACGATAGACGCCAGAGGGTGTACGGATTGAATACCAGCCGGCTGCCCATCGGCGTCGAGCGCGTAGGCGCCGTCTTGGAGCGGGCCAATGCGTTCGACAGTTTTCGCGGTCCACGCCGGCGCGACGTTTTGGTTCCAGGTTTTTTTTGCGGCAGGCAACCCGCGGAGCGGTCGTGCCCCGCCGTCGGAACATCGTGGCAACGAGCAAGCGTCTTGCGGACGAAACCATTTGCAGCGCCGTTTCTGCTGCTTGCCGCTCTATGGCCCGGGCCAGCGGGCGTCGTTCGCTCTGCGCCGCCGGTCGCGCACGATCCGGAAAAGCAGTTCGTGACGACGGCCGATGCACATGGCAACCTCGTATCGCGTATTGGGTGCGCCAGCCGGCGCCGCGGCAAGGCACGCTGTCTCGGGCTTGGTTATTCAACAGTGCAAAGTTTAACAATCGAGCCATGCCGATGAAGCGCACTTCGCGGAGGCCCGGTTTTACCTTGGTGGAACTTTTGGTCGTGATTGTGATCATTGGCGTTTTGGTTGGCATGTTGCTGCCGGCGGTTCAGGCGGCGCGGGAGGCGGCCAGGCGGACGCAGTGCGGCAACAACTTGAAGCAACTTGGCCTCGCCATGGCCAGCTACGAATCGACGGTGGACTGCTTCCCGGCAGGCGTCATCTGGACGTTCGGTGATGGCTATCCGGGGGTGAATTTTCACGTGGCGTTGTTTCCTTACACGGAGGCAGCCAACGTTTTCAACCAGATTGACTTTAATGTTTCGGGCTTGATCTGGGCGTTCGGCAACAACATCGCGGCGACAAACGCATTTTTTCCCTACGCGGTGTGCCCGAGCGACGGACTGGGCGGGACGTTCTTTACGGGATACCCCTCGAACAAGTGGGCTCGCTGCAATTACTTTGGCGTCTTCAGCGGCGCGGGATATGCAGACGTATACAGCATTGACCCGACGAAACTCGCAATTTTTAACCCCAATAACGGGATTACCCCGGCCGACATTCGCGATGGCCTGAGCAACACCATGGCCATGGCCGAAGGACTCACCGGACCTCCGGGCGATTGTCGCGGCGACATCTGGAGTACGCAGCCAGCCGGGGCGATGGTATTTACGGGGCTGACGCCGAACAGCCCGCTGCCCGACGTTGTTTACCCATACTACTATTGGTGCCTGACGGAAAACGCTCTGAACCGGCCGTGCGTCCTCGGGATGAATGCCGACGGCGACGACGAAACCGCCGCGGCGCGAAGCATGCATCCCGGCGGAGTTCAGGTGGTGATGGCCGACGGGTCCGTCCATTTTATCAGCAACGGCATCGGGCCGACTGTCTGGACTGCTTTGGGGACGATCGCCGGCAGCGAACCGCCCCCGTCAACGCTCCCGTTTTGACGAATTGGAGAAGACCATGTTGGCCACGCGGCCCAAGAGAAACACTTGTGCTCAGTGCAGTCGGCAACTTCCACGTGCGGGGCTGGCGGCGGACTGTGCCGACTTCCTTTCGCCGGTTCACTTTTTGGCAAGGGAATCCTGTGCGCGGGGCTCGCGGCGTTGCTGATCGGCCTGGCCGGGTGCGAGGGAGCGAAACGCGGCGCCGTGTCGGGACAGGTTACGCTGGACGGTCAGCCGGTTGACGGCGGCATGATTCGTTTTCTTGTCGCCGACGGGATTCCGGCTTGGGCGCGAATCGTCGCGGGGCGCTATGCCATTCCCGCTTCGACAGGCCCCAGTTTTGGCGCGCGCGGGTGGAGATCCAGTGGCCGCGGAAGACGGGAAAACGCCGCCGAGCCCTGGCGCCCGTTTCGCCCGACGCGATGATCGAAGAGACCGTCAACGCGATTCCCGCCCGTTACAACCGCCATTCCAGCCTAACCGCCGTGATCAAGCCCGGCGACAATGACCTTGACTTTGCACTGACCACAAAGCCCTAACCGCCTTTCTAAATGCTCCCATATAGGCTATAATAACGCTAATTCGAGCTTATTTGCCAAGAGGAAGGGCAACGAGCGCCGGCATCCCGCTGGGACGCCGACCGGAAGAACGATGCGAGAATTTCTCGATTGCCGCAATCCGGCGGTCGCCGGTGGGCTGAGTCATGTGCGCAAGCCAACGTCGCGGCAAGGCATGTTGTCGCGGGCTTGCGGCCGAACGCGGAGAAGATGCCTTCTCGCAACGGCGCGGCGATGGGCGCAGTTCGATGATTGGGACGGTTATTCAACCCGGCAAACTTTTACAGTCGAGCCATACTCATGAAACGCACATCAGGAAGGCCCGCGTTCACCTTGGTGGAACTTTTGGTCGTGATTGTGATCATTGGCATTTTGGTGGGCATGTTGCTGCCGGCGGTTCAGGCGGCGCGGGAGGCGGGCAGGCGGATGCAGTGCGGCAACAATCTCAAGCAGTTGGGCATTGCGATGCAAAGTTATCACACGGTGTACGATTCCTTTCCGCCCGGCGCCGTGTGGCCCGGCTATATGTATGCGTTTCCACGCACCAATTTTCATATGCTTCTCTTGCCATATGAAGACCAGACCGCTCTGTATAAGGCCATCGATTGGACGGGCGGCAGTGTCGCCGTGTGGACGAAGCTGAGCAATTCGTCCCTGACGACGATCATGATTCCCGGAATGCTTTGCCCCAGCGATCAATATAACCGCGTTGAGGTGACGACGCCTGCCTCGTGGGTCGGATATTATGGTTGGGTGCCCAAGTGGGCTCGTTGCAACTACTCGGGCATCTTCAACGGCATAGAATTAGGCAACTTGCAGACAACGAACCGCCGCATCTGGGCGGTCTTCGACGCCAACCGCTCCACCCGGATCGCCGACATTAGCGATGGCACGAGCAACACAGTGTGTATGGCGGAGAGCCTTACCGGTCCCACGGGTTATTTCCGTGGGGCCTTTTGGGAAGATCAGCCGTGCGGAACACAGGTTTTCACCCAGTATGCGCCGAACACGACTCAGCCTGATTTGTGTTACCCCTATGTGCCCTACTGGTGTTTCAATGATCCGGGAGAGAACTTGCCGTCCGGCTGGGGGGATGGCAGCACAATCGACACCTGCGCGGCCCGAAGCAGACATCCGACCGGGGTGAACGCCCTGTTTGCCGACGGTTCCGGCCGCTTCATCAGCAACTCGATATCGAGCCATTCCAGCCCGAGCGATCCGCTCACGCCGGGGGTCTGGCAGGCATTGTCCACGATTGCCGGCGGTGAAACGATCGGTTCGTTTTGACAAGATCCATCTCATTCAGCAAGCAGGCAAACCGATGCGCGTCATTAAAAAAGTTCCCGCTTCGATGGCATTCTCGCTGCTCCTGGCTGTGGCGGTCGGCTGTGGCGGGGCCAACCGAGCGGAAGTCAGCGGGCGGGTGACCCTGGATGGCAAAGCCGTGGAAGACGGCACGATCAGCTTTCTTCCACTGGGCGAGCCTCCCGGTCCTTCCGCATGGGGACAAATCACTGCCGGAAACTACTCGATCCCGGCCTTGCAGGGGCCGGCCGTGGGTGCTAATCTGGTGAAAATCCACTGGCCGCGGAAGACGGGCCGAAAAACTCGCTACGATCCGAACATGGATGAATTTGAAGAAGCCGTGCCCAATCGTTACCATCGCAATTCCGAACTGAAAGTCAACCTGAAGCCGGGCAAGAACGAAGCGAACTTTCAGTTGCTGTCGAAATGAGTGAGCGTCTTCTGACCGATAAAGAAGCGATGTATGCCGCGGCGACGGCTGCCGCGCAGGCCAGTGCGCCGCAACCCCCCCGAGTGCAATTCCTCGCATGAAGACCTCCGCCATCCGAAAACTGCGAAACAAGCTGGCCGCCGACCAACCGGTCTACGGCCTGTGGATCACGCTCGAATCGCCCAGCATCGCGGAAATGGCCGTCGCCTTGGGGCTGGATTGGATCGTGATCGACGCCGAACACGGGCATCTCGGATTGGAAGGAGATCATCGAGCATATTCGCGCCGCCGTGCGCAGCGACACGGCGGTGCTGGTGCGCGTGGCGGAGTTGAGCATTGGGCTGATCAAGCGGGCGCTGGACATCGGCGCCGACGGCGTCGTCGTCCCCTGGGTGGAATCGGCGGAGCAGTTGCGGCAGGCGGTCGCCTTTGCCCACTATCCGCCGGAGGGCGTGCGCGGCATCGGGGCCGAACGGGCGACTTGCTGGGGCCAGTGCTTCGTCGAACATGCCGGGGAGGCCAACGAACACGTGCTCGTCGTGCCGATCATCGAATCGGTCAGCGGCGGCCGCAACATCCGCTCGATGCTCAACGTGGACGGCGTGGAAATCTTTCTTCTTCGGCCCGGCCGACTATTCCTCTTCGGCCGGTTACCGCGGCCAGTGGGAAGGCCCGGGCGTGGCGAAGGAAATCCTCGCGGTCAAAGACGCGATCCGCGCCGCCGGCAAACACTGCGGCGTGGTTGCCACGGGCAACGAGAATCTGGCGGAGCGGCGCAAGCAAGGATTCCGCATGCTTGGGCTTGGGCCTGGACGGCGGGCTGCTCTTGCGGAGTTTGCACGGGGCGTTGGCCGCCGTGGGGCGCGATCGGCGAATCGTCGCCAGCTTCCAACCGGAGAGCGAGCCGCCGCCCGCCGTTCCCCTCGATCGCCCTCCCGAGTCGATGCGGCCCGACCGCGGCGAGGTGATTACGGCGGTGGGCCAAGGGCCGAAAATGAGATCGGCCGCGGCGTGGTCTTCGAGTGCCTGGTGGGCAAGTTCAACGGGGCGCGAGACTTGACCACCGGCATCGTGACCTTGCGCCCGGCATGCAAGTTGGAGTGTCACACCTCATGGCTATACGGAGTCGGTCACGTTGTTGTCGGGCGCCGTGGTGATGGAGGTCGGAAGGGAGGCGTTACGCCCCGTCCCCGCTGGACAACATCGTCTTTCCCGCCGGGCTGGCCCATGCCGCCGACCAACGCCTCCGCGGCCCAAGAGGCGGTCTTGCACATCGCCATGGCAACCGATTCCCCCGGGCGAAAGCTGGTGGACAAGTACTATCTCCCGCCGGGCCATGCCGGACGATTCCGACCGGGCAGAGCGGGAGCGGAACACGTGACGCGATTCCGCACGGCGAAGCGGTTCGAGCCGGGCAAGGGCGCCGCCTTCATCGATTATTTCAACCGCGACCTTGTGCCGGGCATCGAAATGAGCGGCGGCTACGGGCTGTTTCAGCCCGGCGGTCGGCTGCCCGCCCACATGCACGATTTCGACGAGTCGATCTGCATTGTCCAAGGCGAGGCGACGTGCATCGTCGAGGGGCGAAAATACACGCTCTCCGACTGCGCCACGGCGCTGCAGCCCCGCGGCCGCGTGCATTACTTCATCAACGAATCCAACGCCCCGATGGCGATGATCTGGGTCTACGGCGGCCCCGTCGCCCGAGCGGCTCGTCGTGGCGGAAGCGTGCGCGACGACGGAAGGAAACCCCTGGAAATAGCGGGAGATGGAACATGGCCGGGACGAAGTTCTCGGTGGCTCTGACGGCCGACTTTTTCGACGCCGACGAAAACGCCAAAATATCGCGACCTTGGGCTTGTCGGTCTTCGACGGGCAGACGCACATCGAGCGGCGCGTCTTCGCGAGCACCGGCCGAAGATCGGCCCCGACCAGATCGGCGACGCCAACGGCGTGATCGTGCTCACGCCCGCGGTGACGGCCGAGAGCGTTTCCCAGGCAGAGAATCTGCTGGCCGATCGGCCGGTTCGGCGTGGGCTACGACGCGGTGGACGTGGCGGCCTGCACCGCGGCCGACGTGGCGGTGTTCATCACCGCCGGCGCCGTGGACCGCCCGGTGGCCGAGGCCGTGGTCGGCTGGATGATCGCGCTCGCGCACAACGTGCGCATCAAGGACTCGCTGGTGAGGACCGGCCGTTGGGACGACCGCTCGCAGCTACATGGGCGTGCGAACTGCGCGAGCGGACGCTGGGGGTGATCGGGCTGGGCGGCATCGCCCGGGCGACCATCGGGCTGTTGCAGGGCTTTGGAATGAACCCGCCGCTGGCCCACGATCCGCTGGTCGATGCGGCGGCTGCCGAAGCGGATGGGCGTGCGCCTGGTGGCTCTGGACGAACTGCTGCGGCGAGGCCGACTTTGTTTCGCTGCACTGCCCTCTGAACGACACCACCCGCGGGCTGATCGGCGCCCGGGAATTGGCGCTGATGAAGCCCGGGGCGTACTTGATCAACACGGCCCGGGGCGGCATCGTGGACGAGGACGCCCTGTACGACGCGCTCGAAGCGGCGGCGCATCGCCGGCGCGGCGATCGACTGTTTCGCCCAGGAGCCGGTGACCTCGCCGCACCGCTTCGGCGAGTTGGACAATGTGCTCTTGGCGCCGCACAGCATCGCCTGGACCAACGAGCTGTTCCGCGACATCGGCCGGATGGCTCTGCCAGGGCATGGTCGACCTTTCGCTGGGCCGGCGGCCGAAGGGAGTCGTCAACGCGGAGGTCTTCGACCGGCCCGGCTTTCAAGCGAAATGGGCCCGCTAAGCCGGCACCGTTTACAATGGAGCAATCTCCAGGTGAACAGCGTGAAACGACGACTCGAAGGACAAGTGGCCTGGATCAGCGGCGCCACTTCGGGCATCGGCGAGGCGGCGGCCGGCCTCTTCGCCGCCGGAAGGCGCCCGCGTGGCCCTGATCGGGCGGCGGGCGATCAGAGCCGGCGCATCGCCGAGCGAAATCAACGCCGCCGGAGGCAAGGCCATCGCCATCGCCTGCGACGTGGGCCGCGAAGACGACATTTACCGCTCCATCGAGGAGACCGTCGGCGCGCTTCGGCGGCCTGCACATCCTCGTGAACAACGCCGGCATGGTCGCAGGTCAAGCTCGCTCCACGAGTGCAGCCGAGGCCGACTGGGACTTGGTGATGGGCGTGAACGTGAAGTCGATGTTCCTGGCCTTCAAGTACGCCTATCCCCATTCCTGCGCAAGAGCCGGCGGAGCTACGTCGTCAACGTCGGTTCGATCAGCAGTTTCGTGGGGCAGGCCGGCACGCCGATCTATACGACCTCGAAGCACGCCGTGCTGGGGCTGACCCGCTCGATCGCCCTGGACTACGCCGCCGACGGCATTCGCTGCAATTGCGTCTGCCCGGGCATCACCGACACGCCCATGCTTCGCGAGCACCTCGACAGCACCCCCGATCCCGAGGCCACGCTGGCCGGCCGGCTGCGGCGGGTGGCGATGGGCGTGGCCCTGATCGCCGCTGGACGTGGCCAAGTCGATCCTATTTTTCAGTTGCGACGACTCGTCCGGCGTGACCGGGACCTCGCTGACGATCGATTGCGGCTACCTCACCGCCGCGGAATGGGAAGACCACGGGAAAAACCGCCTTCATGGAGCCGCTATGCAAATCCGCCTCGCCTGTGCCGACTTCACTTTTCCGCTGCTGGAGCACGACCGGGTCCTCGACCTGATCGCGATGCTCGATTTGGACGGCGTGGACATCGGCCTGTTCGAGGGCCGCTCCCACCTCTGGCCGTCGCGCGAGTTCGAAAACACCGGGCGCTCCGCCCGCCGCTTGGGCAAGAAACTCGCCGAGCGGGGACTGCGGGCCGCCGACGTCTATTTGCAGACCAACCCCGACTTCGTGCCCTACGCGATCAACCATCCGCAGGCGTCGCGGCGGCGGCGGGCGAGGGATTGGTTCCTGCAAACGCTGGACTATGCCGCCGGCTGCGGCGCGGGACACGTCTCCGCCCTGCCCGGCACGTTATTTCCCCGCAGAGCCGAAAGCGGCGTCCTGGAATCGCGCCTGCGACGAGCTGGCGTGGCGCGTGGAGCGCGCGGCGGCGCAGCGAATCGTCTTTGGCATCGAGGGGCATATCGGCTCGATCGCCCCCAATCCCCGCCAACTGGCGCGATTGGTGGACGGCGTTCCGGGACTGACCTTGACCCTGGATTACACGCATTTCACCCGCTTGGGCATTCCCGACGCCGCCGTCGAGCCGCTGATCCGGCACGGCCGACGCACTTCCATGCCCGCGGCGCCCGCAAAGGACGTTTGCAGACCTCCTTCCAGGCCAACACGATTGACTACGCGCGGATTCTCGCCGCCATGCGGACCACCGGTTACGGCGGCTACCTCGGCATCGAATATGTCTGGACCGAGTGGGAGCGCTGCAACGAAGTCGATAACCTCTCGGAAACCATCCGCTTTCGTGACTTCTTCCGCACGGCGAGCAATTCCGGGCCTGCCCCGCGATCGCGGTAGGTTGTCCTGCCGCGCCTGCCTAATCATATTCCCGCCTTGAAGGAATTGATGATGAAGCCCGCGGCGGAGCGAGCGGGAAACCCCGCCGTTCAAGGCGCGCTCAATTGCAATTCTGAAAAAGATCTTCCGTCTTTGCCTTTTGGAATCGAGGCTTTTTGCCGCGCCGCCGAGCCGATCGAGTCGATGTACGCGGATGCGTTTCGCCATCACATCCGCGAGAACGGCGCGCGGCTGTTGAAATTCGACAATCTCTGCACGGTCTGCCAGAATACGAGCCACGCGCACTTGCCCGGCGTCTATTCCACGGAGCCGATCGAGAACGCCGTGAGCGAGTTTTTCCATGAACTGGATGCGGAGTGCCGCGACGTCTTTCTGATGGGGTACTGGGGTTATCGTTCGCCTTGGCGGCTGTTGCACGCCGATGCGTTGTTCGACTCGGGGATGGGCATCGAGGCGTCCAGCCCAAGCGACCAGCCGAATGTTTCGGCAATCCCCGCTTCATCCTCGGCGATCCGAACAAGAACGAACCCTACGGCTACTGTTGCACGGACGGAAAACGGGCATTCCTGGCGTTAAACAATTCCTGTTGGAAGGACAGCCTGTTGACGCTGGAACTCAACTCCGCCTGGGGACTGTCCGACGGTCAAACATGGGACCTTTACCGCTGGTATCCCGACGCGGCGAGACTTCAGGGCGAGGCGGCGGGATTCGGCGCAAGGGCCTCGATTGCCCTGCGCCCCTTTGAAATTGTGTTGTTGGAGGTTGTGCCCTGCGGACAAACGCCGTCGTTGAATCGCGACTGGGAGTCGAGACCGATCCCGGCCGGTTTTGCGGAATCCAGCCGTCCGATCGACATCAACATTCTCGCGTTGCGGCGAAGCCTTCCGCGGCGACGTCCAAGCCAATCGAGCCAAGATCGTTGACGATCAAGGGGCAGGTCCCGGCGTCGCACAACGGGGGCGTGCTTGTGATTTACGCGCAAATGACCAAGGGCGCCGCCCTGGCGCCTCTTCGCGGGCCGGGCAACGTTCTTGCCGGCAAAGCCAAACTGGCCGGGCAGACCGTCGTCTGCCAACCGGTATGGGGAATAGCCACGTATCCGTCGTCCTGGCAGGCCTGGCGGATCGCGGCGGCGCCCTCGGCCAAGCCCCAAGCTTTCGAGTGCAGATTGCCGTTTCACTCCCCAACGACGTTCAACTGAATTGCAGCAGTCATTTCCTTGCGCGATGACAACTGCCTTCTG
>CAWBRF010000011.1:0-56598 GCA_963791075.1 uncultured Planctomycetia bacterium | reverse complement strand
TGTTATGTAGCCTTAGCCGTTGCGTTGTTCTAAGTATGGACAATCAGATCGCTTCGGAAACGACCGTGATGACCATTTGGCCCACCATCGGCGCCACGGCGCCTGGCCGTTGGGTGGGACGATTGTCGGGATTGCGGCTGGGATGGGGATTCTTCACGCTCGGCAAACTGCTGGCCCTGGCCACCATCCCGGTCAGTCTCACCGTCTTTTGCTGGCAATTGCTCCCCGGCGTCTGCCGCCGCTACGTGCTGACGAATCGGCGATTGCTGGTGCAGCGGGGCCTGAAGCCGGCGGAGGAGCGGGCGGTGGAGTTGGACGGCTTCGACGCGATTGACATCGAGCTTTTGCCCGGCCAGGACTGGCTGCACGCCGGCGAGCTGGTCTTTCGCCGCGACGGCAGCGAAGTTTTTCGCCTTTCCGGCGTTTCCCGGCCGGAGGTCTTCCGACAGGTTTGCCTGAAGGCACGCCGGGCGTTGCTGGGTTTTCGCGACGTGGCAACCCAGCAGGCGGTCCAACCAACGGCCTGACCGCGCAGCCGCCTAATCAACCGGCGGGAGGCGGCGGACGCCGTTGCCCAGGTCCAGGGGATCGACTGCGGCGGCCGGCGGCGCGTCGTCGATCGGCGTCATCTGCGGCGAGAAGGCCGCCGGACTGGCCGACGTGGACGCCGGCTCCTCCTGCGATATTGCCGGCGGGGACTGGCGCTCTGCCGGCTGTGCCGCGATTGCCGGCTGGTCCGGCGAGGCGGCGAGTTTGCCCTCGCTCGTTTTTGACGATTCCGCCGCATCCGCCCGGTACGCATTTTGCGCCATCTGCGTCACCAGCGGATATCGGGAAATATTCGTCGCCAGGGCGATGGCGATCACGCCGAGCCAGGCAAAGGCAGCCGCGATCCGAGGCACGTTGTTTGGTCCTCTGGGGTTGTCTGACGCATCGCCGCCAACGCGTCTACGCGCAGCGCGATTTCTCCCGCGAGAAACCATACACCACGGCGGACCAAGAGCAAGCCGCCGACGCCCCTAGGACGCGCCGCGGAGACCATGACGACGAACGGGAAGACGAGTTGGGCAAACTTTGGCGGCGGGAGAAGGTGAATCTGTCAAAGCTTTATCTCGCGATGCTCCGTCCGCAGGTCGGCTGATTCCACGGCTTCGATCGCCGCTTCCGGACCGCGGGCGAAGCAGGTTCGGTTCAAGCCGGATTGGCGGGCGTGTTCCAGCGCAGTTCCGCCCGGGCGAGCAACGTCGCGACTGTGTCGCCCGACTCCAGCGCGGCGACGCCCCCGCTGACGGCGATGGAGATCTTCTCGGCGTCCAAGGTGAAAACGGTTCGTTCGATCGACTGTCGCAGCAGCTCGGCGGTTTTTCGCAGGGCGTTCGGCCCGGCGTCGAGCATGACGACGGCGAATCGCTGTGCGGCATAGCGGGCCAACAGGCGTCCCGGACCGCACAACTCCTGCTGGACCTGCGACAGCCCCAGCAAAAGCCGCTCGCCGACGGCCGACCCATACTGGCCGTTGAGCTTGCCGAAGGCGTTGACGTCGAGGAGGATGGCGCCGATTTGGCGGCTCTGGGGTCGCCCCTTGCGCCACCACTGCTCCAAAGCAATTTCCAAGCCGATCCGGTTCGGCAATCCTGTCAGCGGATCGCGACCGATGCGGGGATCGACTTGGCCGAGTCGGTCTCGCGACCGCGCCACGGTCAGAAACGCAACGTCTCGGCTGTCGCGAAGATGCCGCCGGGCCGCCCGCATGTTGACAAGTTCCGCCAACAACCGCGCCTTTGCGGCGGACAAGTCCGAATGGAAGTCCATGTGCTTGAGGTTGCCGATCGTCGTTTCCAACTGCGCCGCGGCGGCGAGATTGGCCATTTCCACTTCTTTGCCGACGCTTGTCATGTCGCCTAGTTCGCCCACTCGCCGGCTGAACTGCTCGGCCAGCCTCCCCTGTTCGACCAGGTAGTTCTCCGAATCCTTTACCAACTCGGCCAGGCACGCTTCGATCGTTGCCGCCTCAAAGCCTTCTTCCTTCGAGCGGAGCCGGTTTTCGATCTCCATCGTCGCGGCTTCGCTGTCCGCAGTCGCCACATTGAACTTCAGGATGCTGGCCTCGACGTACTTCTCGTTGAGGCAGCGCAGGGCCTCGATTGCCTCGCGCGACGACACGGGCGACATTTCCGATTCCAGGCTCGAATCTTCTCCAACGGGTTGGGTCGCCGGCGAGCCGGCCGGTTGCATTGGGAAAGGGGGTCCAGCCGCGGCGTCGGTTCCGACAAAGGGTCCCTCCTCCGGCAACACTTCACCCCAGATGGCATCCCATCCGTCCACGAGGCTCGGCGGCCCGTAGCCGAGAAAGACGGCCAGCGCGTAGCCGAGGCAGAGGTTGATGATTCCGATGGTGAACGTCAATAAGACCAAGATGATTCCCCCCCGCTGATGGACAGAAAAAGTATAGGTTGCGGGAAGCGGCGCCGGCTCTAAACAATCCCCACGGGGGGTATGGTTATATTCCCCTCCGAGACCGTGCAGCATCCCTCGCGGGTTTTCCATCTTGCGTGAATTTCACAATTTCGCGTAATCTATGCCCAATCGGAGCACTAGGCGATGAATATCCTGGAGATCATCTCGGGCACGCGAGTCAATGGCGCGATCCGCCATTGCCTGTTGGTCTCCCGGGAATTGGTGCGCCGGGGCCATCGCGTCGCGTTGGTCTGTCGTCCCAGGGCGTGGATCGGCGACCAAGCCGGGGCGCATGGGATCCAGGTGATCCGCTCCGACCTGCACCGCTGGCCCTTTGACGAACTGCGGCGGATCGGCCGGATCGTCCGCGACGAGAAGATCGACGTCATCCACACGCACACCAGCCGTTCGAACTTCTTCGGCGTGTTGGTCCGCTGGCTGACCGGCGTGCCGAGCGTGGCGACAGCCCATAGCTGCCACATCCAACTGCACTGGATGTTCAACGACTGGGTGATCGCGGTTTCGGAATCGACGCGGCGGTATCAGCGGCGTTACAACCTCGTTCGCAACAGCCGCATCGAGACGATTTACAATGCGATCGATCCCGCACACCTGGTCGCCGCGCCGCCGGAAACGCGCTTGTTGATGCGCCACTCGCTCGGCTATGACGCGGCGACGCCGTTGTTGGGCGTCGTCGGCAACGTCATCCCGCGGAAGGGCTTGATCCACATGATCCGCGCGATGCCGAGAATCCTCGCCGCCGCGCCCGCCGCCCGGCTTTTGGTGGTCGGCGGCCAGGAGCAGAGCGATTACGGCGAAAAAGTCCGCTACGCGGCGGAGAAGCTGGGGATCGCCGGCAGCGTCGCCTGGACGGGCTACCGCGCGGACGTCCGCGAAATTCTTGCCTCGCTGGACCTGCTCGTTCTCCCTTCGCTCGACGAAGGACTGCCGCTGGCCGTGTTGGAGGCGATGGCCGCGCGGCTTGCCGTCGTCGCCACGGCGGTGGGCGGGGTGCCGGAGTGCGTGGTTTCCGGCGAGACCGGTCTCTTGGTCCCGCCCGGCCAAAGCGGGCCCTTGGCCGCGGCGGTCCTCGAATTGCTCGCGGACTGGCCGCGGCGGCGGCAATTGGGAGAGGCCGGCCGGCGGTTGGTTGTTGCGCGATTCGGCCTCGAAAACCAGGTCAACCGCGTCGAGGGCGTGCTCGTCCGGGCCGCGAACATTTGTAAAGCCAGTGCCACGCAACCGCTTGCGGTTTCGCCCGGCGGAATTACTGGCGGAGCCAGTGCCACCCAGCGAGCCGCATGAGGGGATGGCATGACGCCGCAAAATCCAACAGGACACGAGTCGCCGCGGATTCTCATCGTTCGCCTCAGCGCGATCGGCGACGTCATCCACACCATGCCCGTCGCCTGCGCGCTGCGCGAGCGATTCCCGCAGGCGATGTTGAGTTGGGTTGTGGAAGACCGGGCCGCCGAACTGCTCCGCGGACACGAGGCGATCGACGATCTGATTGTCGTGCCGCACGGATGGCTGAAGTCGCCGCGAATGATTTGGCAGTTGCGTCGTCGGCTGCGGTCGTCGCGCTTCGACGTGGCGTTGGACGCCCAAGGCCTGACAAAGTCGGCTGTGGCGGCGTGGCTTTCCGGCTGCAAGCGGCGCATCGGATTTGGCGGCCGCTGGGGGCGGGAATTCACCCCCTGGCTGAACACCGAATTTGTCGATGCCGCGGACCGGCATGCCGTGATGCGATGCTTGGCCCTGCTGGAGCCGCTGGGAATCTCCAAACCTACGGTCCGCTTTCAGGTCCCTCGGCGGCAAGAGGACGTGGCGGTTGTCGAGGGCCTGCTGCGGCAAATCGGGCTGGGCGAGTCGCTCGCCGTGATCGCCGTGGGGGCGGGCTGGCCGTCGAAGCTCTGGCCGGCGGAGCGATTTGCCGCCGTGGCCGCCTTCCTCGGCCGCGATTGGTCGCTTCCCAGCCTGGTCGTTTGGGGCAACGCCGAGGAGCGCGGCCGGGCCGCAGAGGTCGCCGTCGGAAGCCATGGGCACGCCCGCGTGGCCCCCAAAATGACGCTCTCGCAACTGGGCGTGCTCGCCGAGCGGGCGAAGCTTTTCGTCGGCTCGGACACCGGCCCCCTGCACCTGGCGGCGGCGGTCGGCACGCCTTGTGTCGGACTCTACGGTCCCTGGCCCGCGGAAAAACACGGCCCCTTCGGCCCGCAACACGTTGTCTTGCAAAAGATGCGGTTTGAAGGCTCGACGCACGCGCGTCGCTACGCCCCGCCCATCTACATGGAAGCGATCAACGTCGCCAGCGTCTGCGCGGCCTGCGGAGAGATTCTCTCCCGAGGGGAGATGCCGTCCGCGACCGTTCCGGGAAAGGACAGGGTGAGTTGATGCTGCAGTCCCGCGGACGACGGAGCGATGGTCCCCCTCTCCCTCCGGGAGAGGGTCGGGGTGAGGGGAATCGTCCCACGCATTCCACGCCAGTTCTCACCGCCGGGGCGGCTGCGGGTGGGCAGGACCCAGCGAAGATTCTGCCCGCCGGGTCTCGACCCCTGGGCGCTTCCCCTCACCCCAGCCCTCTCCCGGAGGGAGAGGGGGATCAATGAAGCGGGCCGCGGTTTACGGTTTCTCGATCGCGGCAGTGATCGCCGCCGCTTGGCATGCCTCGCGGCCGACGCCGATCGGTCCGGCGGCCGGGGTCGCCCTCCAGGGCCATTGTCCCGCGGCGCCGACAGCACGAAGCTTCCGCGTTGGCACGTTCAACATCCACGGCTGCAAGGGCCTCGACGGCCGCGCGCGACCCGCAGCGCGTGGCCAAGTGCCTCGAAGGCCTCGATTTCGTCGCCCTCGAGGAAGTTCACGGTCCGCGGCCATGGCAAACGCTCGATCAGGCGGGCGAGTTGGGCAAGCGGCTCGATTTGGCGTGGCTCTTTGCGCCGAACACGCGCGATTGGCATTGCCTGGACTCCGGCAACGGACTGGTGAGCCGGCTGCCCGTCGAGTCGTGGCAGAGCATCCCATTGCCCTTTTCCGGCGGCCGGGGCTATCGCAACGTCGTCTTGGTCGAAGTGAAGCACGGCGGTCGAACCATCCGCGGCCTGCTGACCCACATTGCCCGCGGCGAGCGACGAGGAGCGGAGCCGCCAGCTTCGCACGGTCATCGCTCTGTTTCTCGACTTGAGCCCGCCGGCGCTCCTGCTGGGCGACTTGAACTCCGCCGGCGACGATCCGCAGATTCGCCGGCTGTTGGCCGTTCCCGGCGTGACCGACGCGGTGGGAAAGATCCTCGGCGCGAAGGATCGGCCGGGACGCATCGATTGGATCATCGCCCGCGGACTGCGTCCGCTCGACGCGGGAATTCGCGACAACGACGCGTCGGACCATCCGGCCGTCTGGGCGGAGTTGGAATGAACGGGGAGCGTCGATGAGCGTGATCGGGAAGTTGACCTCGAAAGCGGTGTGCCGACTGGCCGGCGGCGCCATGGACCTGGCGCTGACGCGGTTCCCGCCGCTGGTGCGCATCGAGACCGTCAACGCCTGCAACTCGCGCTGCGCCATCTGCCGCCATTACGCCATGGGCCGGCGGCCATTCAACAGATGGACCAGTCGCTGTTCGAGCAGATCGTCGACGAGTGCGCCGCCTGGGGTTGCCGCGAAGTCCACCTGCACAACTTCGGCGAGCCGCTGCTGGACAACCGCCTGGAGGAGCGCGTCCGCTACGCGAAGCAAAGGGGCATCGCCAGGGTGAAGATCTTCTCCAACGGATCGCTGCTCGACGAGTCGCGCGCCGCGGGCCTGATCGACGCCGGATTGGACGAAATCAAGATCAGCTTCGACGGCGCCGACAAGGAGGAATTCGAGCGGATTCGCCATCCCTTGAAGTTCGACGTCGTCGTCGAGAACCTCGCAGCGGCTTGAAGGACTGCGCGACCGGCGGCGGTCGCCGATGAGAATCTTCATCACCTGTTGCAACACCTCGGACAAGCGGAGCACGCGAGCAATGCTTCGCCGGGCAGGTCGACGGCGTGGTGTTCAGCAAGATCCACAACTGGACCGACGCCGGCCGCTCAACGGCCAGCACGGCGTTCGCAAGCCCTGCGCCCGGCTGTGGCGAACGCTGACCGTCCTGGCCAACGGCGACGTGGCCCTCTGCTGCCTCGATTACGACGGCCAGCACCTTCTGGGCCACATCGACGCCGGCACCTCGCTCCGCGACGTCTGGCAGAGCGCCGGCCTATCGAGGAGATCCGCCAGCGGCACAAAGACGCCCGGCAGTGCGAAATCGGCCTTTGCAGGAGCTGCTCGAAGTCGTTCTTGTAGGCCCGCGCGGCGCGGAAACCGGCATTTCCCCGCCGCTGCCACCGCTGGCGTACAATAGCGGGACTGACGCACGTCCCCAAAGCCACACCGGACACGCCGCGTCTCGCCCAGAATGGCTGTCCACTGGCGCGCCGTGGTCATCCGTGAAACACGCCGAAAAAAGCAAGCCGTCGCCACGCTTCTCCCTGCAATCGCTCTTTCTGCTTGCGGTGCTCCTCTTCGGCCTCGCTCTTGGGGGGACGATCGCCTACATCGAATGGGGCCAGGGGCCCGCCGTCCGCTTCGACGGCCCGCGGGCGTACGACTATCTGAAGCAGCTCTGCGACCTCGGGCCGCGGCGGAGCGGCTCGCCCGCCATGGCCGCCCAGCAGGAACTGCTCGTCGCGCACTTCGAGAAACTCGGCGGGAAGGTCGAGCTGCAACGCTTCACCGCCCGCAACCCGCTGGACGGCTCGAGCGTGCCGATGGCCAACATCATCGTCCGCTGGAACCCGGAGAAGCAGGAGCGGATCCTGCTCTGCGGCCATTACGACACGCTGCCGTTTCCCCTGCGCGATCCGGAGGACCGGCGGGGACGGTTCGTCGGGGCCAACGACAACGGCAGCGGCGTGGCCATCCTCATGGAGCTGGCCCACGACATGAAGTCGCTCGATCTGCCCTTCGGCGTCGATTTCGTCCTCTTCGACGGCGAGGAATTCATCTTTCAGCGAGGACGGCCACTTATTTCCTCGGCTCGGAACACTTCGCCCGCGAGTATGCCGCCGGACGCCTGCCAGTGGCATTATCGCTGCGGCGTCCTGTTGGACATGGTGGGCGACGCCAATTTGCAGATTTACGAGGAGGACAACAGCGTCTTCTGGGACGGACACCCGGCCGGTGGTCGATTCGATTTGGGCGACCGCGGCGCCGGCTGGGCGTGCGCGAATTCATCGCCGCAGGCGAAATACGATGTCCTCGACGATCACGTGCCGCTGCACGACATCGGCGGCATTCCGATCTGCGACGTGATCGATTTCGATTATCCGCCCTGGCACACGCAGGGCGACACGCCGGACAAGTGCTCGGCGGCGAGCCTGGCCAAGGTTGGTCGCGTGACTGGCGAGTGGTTGAAGGATGAAGGCCGCCGGACGGGAAAGTGACGTAGCGGGCTCTTGCGAATTGTCGGGCAGTTGTCGCGGTCCCCCTCTCCCTTCGGGAGAGGGTTGGGGAGAGGGGAAGTTCCAATCGACGGCGCGTCCGGCTCCGCCTGGCGCTGAGGCGGCAGCGAGAGAGAAACCGCCGAGATCGTAAAGCAACGTCCCGGGCAGGTTCCCCTCACCCCGGCCCTCTCCCGAAGGGAGAGGGGGACCTTGAAGCGGCGCGGCGCTATTTCTTCAACAATTGCACGAGGTCCGTCAAGGTCTTCTTCGCGTCGCCGAAGACCATCATCGTCTTCTTGTCGTAGAACAACTCGTTGTCCTCGCCGGCGAAGCCCGGCTTCAGGCTCCGCTTCAAGATGATGACCGTCCGCGCCTTGTCGGCGTTGAGGATGGGCATGCCGTACAAGGGGCTGTCCTTCTTTGTCCGCGGCGGGATTCACCACGTCGTTGGCCCCGACGACGATCGCCACGTCGGTGTTCTGGAAATCGTCGTTGATCAGGTCCATCTCCATGAGCATGTCGTAGGGGGCCTGGGCCTCGGCCAAGAGGACGTTCATGTGGCCCGGCATGCGGCCCGCCACGGGATGGATCGCGTAGCGGACGATGACGCCCCGCTCGATCAGCCGCTCGGCCAACTCCTGCGCGACGTGCTGCGCCTGGGCCACCGCCATGCCATAGCCGGGGACGATGATGACGGAGCGGGCGGAGTCGAGCATCTGCATCGCGTCTTCCGGCGTGTAGCGGATGACGGTCTTCGCATCGACGGCCGCCGCCGTTTGCTCGCTGACCGTCCCCACGGCGCCGAAGAGGACGTTCGTGAACGAGCGGTTCATCGCCCGGCTCATGAGGATCGAAAGGAAGAAGCCCGAGGCCCCGTCCAACGCCCCGGCGATGATCAACACCTTGTTGTTGATCGCGAATCCCGTGGCCGCGGACGACAATCCGGCGTAGGAGTTCAACAGCGAAATCACCACCGGCATGTCGGCGCCGCCGATGGGCACCACGATCAGCATGCCGATGGCCAAACCGATGGCGATCATCACATAGAAAGCCCAAACCGATTCGGGACGCCAGATCAAGAGCGCGAACAGGGCCACGGCGCAGAAAAAGATGGCGACGTTGGAAAGGTTCTGGTTCTTGTAGGTGATCGGCGTGCTCGTAATCATCCCCGCCAGCTTGCCGAATGCCATGAGGCTGCCGGTGATGGTCAGCGAGCCGAAGAGCAACTCGAAGCCCAGCGCGGACATCAAGCCCCTGCTCAGCGGCTCGGCGGCGGAGGCCAGGTGGAAGTGGTACTCGGCGACGCCGACGAACACCGCCGCCATGGCGCCGAAGGAGTGCGAAATCGCGATTCGCTCCGGCATGGCCGTCATCGGCATGAAGATGGCCATCAAGGCGCCGACGACCGAGCCGATGATCGACCCCAAAATGATCCACTCCCAGGTGATGATGTGGTGTCCGACGAGGGTGCCGATGACGGCCATCAACATGCCGAACTCGGCCAGGAACATGCCCCGCCGCGCGGTGGCCGGCGAACTGAGCGCCTTCAAGCCGAGGATGAACAGCACGGAGGACGCCAGGTAGGCGATTTGCAAAGGCAAGTTGCTCATCAGCGGCCGACCTCCTTCTTCCTGAACATCTTCAGCATTCGATCGGTGATCATGAAACCGCCCACCACGTTGATCATCGCCGTGGTGACGGCGAGGAAGCCGAGCACGCGGGCGGCAGGGAGGTCCTTGAATTTGTCGCTGCCGGCAAGCACCAGCGAGCCCACCAGGGAGATGCCGGAGATCGCGTTCGTGGCCGACATCAGCGGCGTGTGCAGCAGCGGAGAGACGCGGCCGATCACCTCAAAGCCGACAAAGCCCGCGAGGATGAGGATGTAGAGCGACTCGACCAGCGGGAAGGGCTCCGCCTCTTTCGCCGGTGGGGACGCCGTTTCACCCGCCGCATTCGCCTCGCTCTTGGCCACCGGCGGATCGGTCGTTGCGCCGACGTGGGGCGCAATCAGAACAACCAGAACCGCCGAAACAGCGAGCATGCTCAAGAGCCTTCCCCGCGTCCGTTTTCTTTCCAACATGATCGAAACCTTCAAAGTTCAAGGTTTGCCGGGCTCAAAAGGCCGTTCCCGGCTGGCAAGCGAATAGTGGTCGCAAAAGTGACAAGTGTAATCGGCATTTTTGCCGCGTCAACCCATGCCCACTCTGGATGTTTATAAAAACCAGCCCGTCAGGAGGGACAGACATAGGCACTCTTCCCACGACCGCCGAATGCGGTAAACTGACAACGAAGGAGACAGACTTCATGCCATCGGTCGATCCCGGGACGCGTCATCCGATCCGAAAGCTTGTCGAGCGACTGGAAAGCCTTCAGCGGGCCGGGGTTGCGCATTTGAAGCGGACGGCGGCGATTGCCCCCTTGCGATCGTCCGATAGTGCGTCCACAGCGGAAGCCGAGAGTGCCACTGCTGGACAAGCCAGCAGTGGCGCCCGGCGGGAAGGAGCCCCGCCGGAGTCCCCGGGCGATGAACGTGCCGCGGCGCTGACGGCCGTCGCCCAGCGCGTCGCCGCCTGCACCCGTTGCGCCGAATTGGTTCGCAATCGCACACAAACCGTCTTCGGCGTCGGCAATCCCCACTCGCGGCTGGTTTTTCTCGGCGAGGCCCCCGGGGCCGACGAAGATCGCCAAGGCGAA
This sequence comes from uncultured Planctomycetia bacterium, assembly GCA_963791075.1. Lineage (GTDB taxonomy): Bacteria > Planctomycetota > Planctomycetia > Pirellulales > Thermoguttaceae > CAWBRF01. The sequence goes on along the minus strand of CAWBRF010000011.1, from coordinate 45,985 downwards.
CCGTTTGTCGGCCGGGCCGGCCAATTGCTGACCGACATCATCGTCAAAGGGATGAAAATGCGGCGGGAGGACGTGTACATCTGCAACATTCTCCGCTGTCGGCCCCCCGAGAACCGCACCCCCCTGCCGGTTGAGGCGGCAGCCTGCCGCGAGTATCTCGACGCGCAACTGGCCATTATCCAGCCGGAGTTCATCTGTTGTCTGGGGGCCTGCGCCGCGCAGAATCTGCTGCAAACCGACGTTCCCATCGGCCGATTGCGGGGGCGATTTCACGATTTCCACGGGATCAAGGTCCTTTGCACCTATCATCCCGCCTATGTTTTGCGGAATCCGCCCGCCAAACGGCAAGTTTGGGACGACATCCGGTTGCTCATGGCCGAGATGGGCATTCAGGACCGGTAATGAGCGGTTCCCCCCCCGCTATTCTCCTCGGGTGCTTGCAAAATCGGCGGCAACAGCGGAGACTAGAGTAGTGCCCCGCGCAGATCGTGATTTATGGGCGCCATGCTTGCTAAGCGAGCGAAGCGAGACAGCAAGCATGTTTGCCGTCCAATCTCGCTCAATCATGCCCACGACAAGCGTGGGCATGGCACCCTTGCTTCGGAAAGCGATATGAGCCACCGGTTGCAGGAATTGGAATTGAAGCCGCCCCGCCGCGTCAACTGGGACGCGTTGTACCGCGAGGGCACCCCTTCGTGGGAAACTGGCAAACCATCGGCGGAACTGATCCGGCTGGTGCGGGAAAAGGCGATTGCTCCAGGCCGCACCCTGGAGTTGGGCTGCGGCACGGGGGCCAACGCCATTTATCTCGCCAAATCCGGCTTCGAGATGACCGCCGTGGACAGCTCGCCCACCGCCCTGGAGCGGGCGCGGGTCCGCGCGGAACGCGAGGACGCCCTGCTCAGGCTGGTCTTCGCCGACGCCTTCGAGTTCGGCCAGACCGCCGGGCAATTCGACCTGGTTTTCGACGTTGGCTTGTACCACTTCATCCGCCAAACCGACTTGGAGCCGTTTTTGGACCTGCTCTGGCGGACGACCCGGCCGGGATCGCATTACTGGACGATCGTCGTGCGCAAATCCAATTCGCTCCCCGGCAGCCCGCCGCCAGTCGCGCAGAAGCAGATTCATCGCGAATTGGGGCGGCTGTTCGAGGTGGTCGAAGTGCGCCCGTGCCGTTTGGAGAGCGTCTCCGTCAAGGAAGGCTGTCCCGCCTGGTCGTGCCTGATGCGGCGGCCGGTCGTCGGCACGCCCTAAATCGTGCCGAGGGTGCCGAAGTTGACGTAGCCGCTCATCGGGAACACGCCGTAGATTCCCCGGGTGAAGACGAGGTTGATGAAGTCGTCGGCGACGAGGATCGCCGACTTCGGCACGATCACGACGTCGGAATCGTCGAGCCAGAGTTCGCCCGGCGGGCAGGGCTGTTTGCCGTGCAGCGCGGCGTCCAGATTGACCATCGTCGCCAACAGCCGCCAGTCGTCGCCGCGGCGGAAGATCACGATCTGCTTCAGGTTCGCGCCCACCCGCCAACTGCCGGCCAGGCTCAACGCCTGGAGCGCGGTGGTCGGCCCAACCATCTCGAAGCGGCCCGGCTGGTTCACTTCGCCGAGCACGTAGACATAGCGCGGGGCCCGCTGGGCGAGGATCGGCATGACCTCCATCCCTTCGATCTTTTCCCGATAGCGCTCGTTGATCTCCTGCTGGAGTTCGGTCAGGCTCAAGCCCTGGGCGTACAAGGAGCCGATGGCCGGCAGCGAGATCGTCCCCTCGGGGGTGACGCGGACGGTTTGGCTTTGGCCGCCGATGCCGGCGCGGCGGTCGATCGTGTTGCGAAGGTCCTCCAACTGCGTGTTCACCCTCAGCGGCGTGACCGTGATCGCCGGGACCTTGTAGTATTTCTTATACAGTTCGTCCAGCGCGGCGGTGAGCATGACGACCGTTCGCCCCGTCGCGTGAACTTGTCCCAAAAGCCGCAAGGTGATCGTGCCGTCGGGCTGGAGGATCAGATCGCGGTTCAACTCCGGATCGGTGAACGACTCGACGCGAATCTCGTCGCCGACGTTGAGCCGGTACGGCGTCGGCGTCTCATCGCGGGTAAGCCGGAAGACCATTTCGAGCTGATCGTCAACGCGGAAGCGATATTCCGCCACGTGCGGCAGGCGTTCGTGTCCGACGTATTCGCCCTGGGCGTATGCCTGCCAGTAAATCAGCCGCGCGGCCTCCCAGCCGTGGCGGCATCCCCACTGGCAGCCGTCGGCGCAGTCCACGCCGCAGATGTTATACGGGGCCGCGGGACCAAGGGCCTGGCAAAGAACGATCGTTTCCATCGGTCCCCTCTCCCTTTGGGAGAGGGTTAGGGTGAGGGCTGTTGGCAGCGGAAGAGGATTCTGCGACACCTTCTTGCCCGGGGCCGCCGCCGGATCGGCCGGTTCCACGCCCATCTCCGCGAAAACTTTCGGATCGATCCACTGCACGGCGCCGTTGGCCGACGCTTGCCGCGTCCTCAGCCGCTCGATCTCCCCGCGGCGAACCGACTCGGCCTGCCGCCGCGCTTGATCGGCCATCGCCGGCTGGCCCAACCGCTGATACACGATCGCCAGGTTGTTCAGGTTGGCCGATTGCGGCAAAATCGAGACGCTTCGCTCCAGCGCCGATCGGGCTTCGGGGTAATAGCCTCCGTGGGCGAGCAGGACCCCCAAATCGTTGGCGGCCATGTGGTTTTGCGGGCAGGTCAGCAGCGCCGCCTGATAGAACACGACCGCCTTCGACTCGGCGGCGACCAGGTCGGCGGTCTTCCGTTGGGAAACCACCGCGTGCAGTTTGCCCAGGGCGTACAGGGCCATCGAGCCGGCCACCTCGCGGTCGGCCGCCGCGGCAAGTTGCGCCTGGGCGAAGGTGAAGTACGCCTTCAGCGCCAGCAGCGGCACGAGGTTTTCCGTCGCCGCCCCCTTCAGAATCGGCGTCCGATGGCTGGCGATCAGCGTCGGCATTTCCAGGTCGGACTCAAATCTTCCGCCGGTGGGAAGGAAATCCTGGGCCTCCTTCATTGCCGTCAACGCGGCGCTGAGCGAGCGGCTGTGGTTGGTTGTGCGATGTTCCGCGTCCAACGCCTGGGCCAACATCCGCAAGGCGGCGACGAACTCCGCCCGCGCCGCATAGCACGCCCCGCGATTGGCCAACCCGAAGCCGCGGCGAATCTGCTGGTCGGCCTGCTGGGCCGTTTTCTCCAGTTGCTCGCTGCGGACAACCGGCGGCTGCGAGGGCATCAACAGCGATCCGGCCGGCTGCGGCAACGGCTGGGGGACGTTTTGGGCCGCCGGCGTCGGCTCGGGATACGCCGCCGTCGTCACTGCCCCGTCGCGATGGATCGGACGCGAGACCGCCGCGGTCCTGGTCCCCTTTCCTTTCGGGAGAGGGTCAGGGTGAGGGTGCGCCAGGACAATCGCCGAATCCGGGGCCTGCCCGAGTTGGTTCGCCCCGCTTTGCGGCAGGGATCCGTCTTCGCGGAAATCCCCGCGCAAGACCAACCACGAGAGGCAGACCACGGCAGCGCCCAGCAGCGGCGCCGCCAACCGCGGCAGAATGAAACTTACGCGGGCTGAAATGCGTCGTTTCGCTTTCGGAAAGCGATCACGATTGCCCGCGTACGGTGTAGAGCGTCCAAGCCTTTCCATCGTTCGTCCGTGACAGGAGGGCGCGTTGCTTGACTACGTTTCCTGTTGTTACGGATCGGCCGGTTTTTCGGATCGTCGTGAGCGAAACGGCAATGGCGGACGAACTCCCGCTACCCCTCGGCGGAACAGTCGTCACAGCCCGTTTTCACGGCGCGATATATCCGTTAGCGCCGGAGTTTCGCGAACGATCGTTTCAGATCCCCCTCTCCCCCTGGGAGAGGGTCGGGGTGAGGGGAATCTGGGCAAGCTCTGTCTCCTCCCTCGTTCTCATCCCCACCAGCCGTTAGAATGACGCTGGCCGCGTGGCTGGTAGACTTGTCGGAGAACGAAAATGCGACTGAGCCTGCCGATGGCGATCTTGTCGACCGCGGTCCTTTGCTTCGCGTGGGCGGCGTTTGGACCGTGCGGCGCCTTTTTCGCTCTTGGGGCGCTCCTCATCGCGACCTGGCTTCGCTTAGCGCCGTTCACATCCTTCGTAGGCAGGCTGCTATGGTGGTCGTCATTCTGCTCTTTTCTATTCGCCTGCGTGGTCTTGTTCGGCTGGGCGATTGTACTTGTTAAGACCTCGGCCTTGCGCAGTGCGCGCCAGAACCACCTCAAGAACATTTTGGTTGCGCTGGAAAGCTACGAGGCGAGAAACGGCTCGTTCCCGCCCGCGTATATTGCAGATGCGAGCGGCAAGCCGAGTCTCAGTTGGCGAACACTTATACTCCCATACCTGGATGAGCAGGCGCTTTTCGCGCAGTATGACCAAAGACAGCCGTGGAACGGGCCGGAAAATAGCAAGCTGGCGCTCGCGCCGCGCGAGTTCGTTTGTCCCGGCAGCCCCGAGGATTCGCCGTTCACGAGTTACGCGGCCGTGGTTGGCCCGAACGCGGCTTGGCGAGGCGGACGCCCGTTGAAGATCAGCGATTTTCCCGACGGCGGCCGACACACGATTATGCTCGTCGAGACGGCAAACGCCGGCATCCCCTGGTTGGCGCCGCGTGATTTCACCATCGAAGATGCAATCGTCGCCATCCGCTCCGGTCCGCATCGGCGTGGCAACGGCTACTTCTACGAAAACCAGCCCGGCTATAGCATGGCGGCGTTTGCGGACGGCTCGGTGCGCCCCGTCGATGCTTTTACTCGAAGGGGGCGCTGGGAGAATTGCTGACCATCAATGGCAAGGGGGCGCCAATCGACGTTGACAGGCTGCTCGGATCGGTAGACCCGCGGCCGGCGCCGCACCTGCGTTGGGATCGCATCGCCGTCCTTTTTGTTCTGGCCGCGTCATACCTCACACTGATCTGTTGGCCGGCGCGAGCAGCGAGAACGACAGATGCAAACGAGGTTGCCAGCGCAGACGGCAGCCCGCCCTCACCCTAACCCTCTCCCGGAGGGAGAGGGGACCGCTGCGCGCGCCTTCGTGCCGCCTGCAAAATCCCCTCTCTAATCCCCAACCCCTAATCCCTCTCCTCTCCCTCCGCCCCGACCAACGGCACAAAGCGACACGCCGTCAGGCTCGTCACCCGGCGGGCCGAACCGACTCGCTGTATCGCCTGCAACTCCTGCACGTCGCGGCCGCCGACTGGAATCACCAACACGCCGCCGTCGGCCAACTGCGCCAACAGCGACTCGGGCACGTGCCCCGCCGCCGCCGTGACGAGAATCCGCTCGTAAGGCGCCGCGGTGGGCCAACCCAGCGTGCCGTCGCCGACCACGAAAATCACATTCTCATGCCCCAAACGGCGAAGCGTCTCCTCCGCCGCGACGGACAAATCAGCGTGCCGCTCGATCGTGACGACCACCCGGGCCAATTCGGCGAGGATGGCGGTCTGATAGCCGCTGCCCGTGCCAATCTCCAAAACCTTTTCCGCGCCGGACAGTTCCAAGGCTTGGCTCATCAGCGCCACGATGTACGGCTGGCTGATCGTCTGGCCGCAGTCGATCGGCAAGGCGGCGTCGGAATAGGCCTCGTTGCGGGCGCTGGGCCGGACAAACTCCTCCCGCGGCGTGTTCGCCATCGCGGCCAGCACGCGGGAGTCGTGGATTCCCCGCCCGTGCAATTGTCGCCGCAACATTCGCAGCTTCGCTTGTTGGAAATCCATGGGGGAAGGATGAAGGATGAAGGAGGAAAAAGAAGCCGCCACGGAGTTGTGGATACATGGCACACACAGGAGAAACGCCCCGCTGTGTTGGCGAATGCCCCCGCTTGCGGTTTAACGCGCGTCGCCGCGGATCGTGATCTTCTGCGGCGCCTCGCTAAACCGCAAGCGACGAGCCACCCGAACAGCAGACGCCTTTTCCCATCCGCCCGAGACAGAATCGTGGATGCCGCTAAACCGCAAGCGATGGGGGAGGCCGTCGCTGCGGCTCTCATCCGCCGTCCGCCTGAACGAGAGCGTCGTCTTCACAATTCATCCATCCCTCCTACCGCCAATCGACCAGGTGCAATTCCACATTGCGGCGGCCGCCGAAGGAGTTGATGACGGGGCGAAACGCGACGTCGATCGGCCGGGCGAGGGCAGTCAATTCGTCCGCCCATTCGCCGCCCCCAAAGGCAACCGCGCAAAACACGACCCCGTGCTGCGACAGTTTCATGGATAGGTGCCGTCCGCCATCGCCCATCGGCCGCGGCGCGCCGACGAGCGTCGCCCCGCTGGTGCAGAGCAAGGGCCGGGCGTTGTGTTCGCCGAAGGGCGCCAACCGCTCCATCTGGTGGACTGCCTGGAGGGTGAAGGCGCTCAAGGGGGCCTCGGCGTCGATCCGCAAATCGGCCGCCGGCCGGCTGTCGCTTCCCGCGGCGGCCAGATCGCAGAATTCGGCGCGGAAGGCGTCGTAATTTCCCTCTTCGATCCGCAGGCCCGCCGCCATCGCGTGGCCGCCGTGACTGCGGAGGTGCGCGCCGCAGGTTTGCAGCGCGGCGTGGAGATTGAATCCGGCGACGCTCCGCGCCGAGCCGATGCCCGGCCGCACCCCCAGTTGGTCCCAGGAAATCAACACCACGGGGCGGTCGTGGCGATCGGCCAGCCGGCCGGCGACGATGCCGATCACGCCGGGATGCCAACCGCGGTCGGCCAACACAAAGGCGGCGTCGTCGGCGTGGAACCGCTCCTTGATCTGTTTGCCGGCGGCCAACTGGATGCTCCGCTCCAGCGTCTGCCGCGTCGCGTTGAGTTTGTCGATGTACTGGGCGAGTTCCAACGCCCGCTCGGGACGGTCCGTCACGAGCAGTTCGACCGCCAGTTGCGGTTGACCGAGCCGGCCGGCGGCATTCAGCCGCGGGGCGAGCATGAAGGAAACGTCCTCGCTGTCGAGGAGTTGTCTTCCGTCGGGCCCCCGCTTCGCTTCGACCTTGGCGACCCGCATCAGCGTGGCCAGGCCCAGCGTGGGGCATCGCCCCAGGCTCTCCAAGCCGTGACGCACGAGCACGCGGTTCTCATCGACCAGCGGCACGATGTCCGCCACGGTTCCCAAGGCCGCCAGGCCGACGGCCTGCACGAGAAACTCCCGCATCCGCGGACTGACCTTTTGCGCCCCGCTGGCCTGCTGGCACAAGGCCCAGGCGAGCTTCAGCGCCACGCCCGACCCGCTCAGTCCGCCGAAGGGATAGTTGCCGCCGGGGAGGCGGGGATGGACGATCGCCGCGGCGTCGGGCAGGGCGGCGCCGGGTTCGTGATGATCGGTGACGATCACGTCCATGCCGAGTTCGCGCGCCAAAGCGACCTCTTCGGCGCCGGCGATGCCGCAATCGACCGTGACCAAGAGCGACGGTTCGCCGTCGGCCAGCGCGCGGACCGCCTCGGCGTGCAACCCGTAGCCCTCGTCGACCCGGTGCGGCACGTAGTAGGAAGCGTTGGCGGCGAGCAACTTCAGGCAGAGCCAGAGGATGGCCGTCCCCGTCATGCCGTCAACGTCGTAGTCGCCGTAGACGATGATCCGCTTCTTGGCGACAATGGCCTCGTGGATTCGCCTTGCGGCGTCGGCGCAGCCGGGCAAGAGTTGCGGGTCGCGCAGGGCGGTCAGCTTCGGATCGAGAAACGTCAGCGCTTCGCCGGGGTCGGTGATGCCGCGGCAAATGAGCAACTGGGCGACGACCGCGGGGATTCCCGCCGCTTGTTGCAGCGCGGCGATGCGGTCGGGATCGTGCGGATGGATGCGCCAGCGCTTGGCCATGCTTCAGTCCACGCTATGTGCCACGGGCAAGCCCGGTGGCCGCGGGCGACGGACGCGACGATTGGCTATTTCTTCTTTTCCGTGTGCTCGGTGTGCTTGCGGCAGCGAGGGCAATACTTTTGCAGGCTCAACTTCTCGCCCCCAGGCTTTCGCTTCAGGGTGTAGTTGTGGTCGCCCGTTTCTTTGCAGACGAGGAACACCGTTTCACACTTCTTTTTGCTCTTGGCCATCGAACCTGGACCTTATTCCTGGGGACAAACCCTGGATTGTACCCAAATCGGCGGCGACTGGCTAGTGCGGCGCGATGACGGCGTGGATGACGATTCAGGCAGTAGGGTGGGTCGAGCGCAGCGAGCCCCACCATGCAACGATTGGCCGCATTTTGGTGGGGCTCGCTGCGCTCGACCCACCCTACCATTTTCCGCCCTCCGCAAGGGACGTAGCTCAACGAGCACCCCCAGCACGAGGCGTGCCCTGGTGCAATTTTTCAATTTTGCCATACCACAGAGGGGATAACCCTTTATTTTGGCCAGCTTGCCTAGTAGACTAAAAAGTACGGCTTCATGCCGCTCGTCTTTTCCTTGTCCTCACATCGTACAGAATCATGGATGCAACGCGGGTTCGCCGGATTCTTTCGGCGGACTCTAACGGAGGAATAGTTTTGCGAATCCGGGAAGTTTGGCTAATGGCCGGCATCCTCTGCGGCCAATCGATCGGGTTTGCCGCGGCCGCGCCGGACGACGCAACGGCCCCGCGCAGCCACGAGTTATTAAAGGCCGCCGCGGCCCGTGTCGAGGAAGCCGAACCGCCGCTTTACTACCTCAAGGACAAGCAAGGCAACCTCCAGGCGGTGCCCAACTTCGGCTTCGAGGATTTTGAGGAACTTTATCGGCTGAAGCATCAATTGGCGCCGGGCGAGCAGCGGCCGCGCTACAGCATCCAACAAATCTCCGCCAGCGGGACGGCGGCGGGAGGATACGCCGAGCTTTCGATCCAGTTTCGCATCCTCATCCGCGACGACCAGTGGGTCCGTGTGCCGCTCCGCCTCGATCAGGCCATTCTCCGCGCACCGCCGGAATGCCAAGGTCCGGGCGAGCAATTCGTCCATTTCGAGAACGACGGCGAAGGATACGTCGCCTGGCTTCACGGAGCGGCCGGCTCGCAGCATCAAATCTCGCTGAAGACCCTTGTGCCGCTGGCGAGCGTCGGCGATCAAACGCGGTGGAAGTTGCTGTTTCCGCGGGCGACCGCCGCGGAACTGAAATTCACGGCCCCACTGGCCGGGGCCGTCGCGAAAGTTTCCGACGGGGCAACGCTCCTGCCGCCGACGAGAAGGGAAGGGGAGACGGAGTTTAGCGTCTTGGGCGCAAGCGGCGAGTTCGAATTGACTTGGTGTCCCGGCGGCGCCCGCGCCGTCGAGGTCCCGACCACTCTGGAGGCGATCGGCGTCGTCGCCGCGCGGATCGACGGACGCGGCGTCAACGCGGAAGCAACCCTTACGGTAAAGAGTTACGGCGCGGCCTTCGACCGCTTCCGCGTTCGTCTGCCGCCCGGTGCGGAACTGGTCCCCGGCGCCGCGCCGGCCTACACGGTCGCGGCGGTCGAGCAAAGCGATCCGGCCGCGCCGCAGCAGCGCCAGGTCGAGGTTCGGCTGGCAAAGAAGACGACCGGCCCGATCAACGTCCGCCTGGCGTCGGCGCGGCCGTGCGATCCGGCGAAGTCGGGCCAATGGATCGATTTGGCGGGATTCGAGGTGGTGGGGGCCGCGCGGCAGTGGGGCGCGGTCGCGGTGACGGTCGTCGGCGATTGGCAGATCCTTTGGGGTCCGAGCCGGGGAATGTCGCAAATCGACCAATTGCCCGAAGCGGTGCGCCGCAAGGACGTTGCCGCCGGGTTTGAATACTTTGCCCAGCCCTGTTCCCTGACGGCCCGGCTCGTTCCCAAGCGAACGCGGATCAACGTCGAGCCGGAATGCCTCGTGCTCGTTGACGCCGACCGAGTGCGGCTGGAGCGCGGTTGAAGTACACCGGTGCGCGGGGCGAAAACCTTCGCCCTCGACGTCGCCTTGCCCGGCTGGCAAGTGGACGACGTGGGCCCGGACAACCTCGTGGCGGTCGATGGCCTTTCGAGCAGCGGATCGGGCCTCTACTCGATCCCGCTGCTGCAACCCTCGGCGGGGCAATTCGAGATCCACATCCGCGCCCAGCAGGCGATTCCCGCAAACGCCAGGTCGCTGGCGATTTCGCTGCCGCAGCCATTGGGCGCTGCGCCGCAGTCGGCCGTCGTCGTCGTCCTGCCGGCGGACAACGTCGAGCTGATTCCCGACAACAAGGCGATTCTCGGCCTGGTCCGCGCAGCAGATCGCCGCGCCCTTGGATCTTCCCGCCCGGCAGCAAGAGCCGTTGGTCTATCGCGGCGAGCCGGGCAAATCCGTCTTCGCCGCCGACCTTCGCCGCCACGCCCAGCGAATCCGCATCGACGCGATCGCCCGGCTGGACGTTGACGAGCAAGGCGGGCAGGTCGAAGAGAAGCTGTCGTATTCGATCGCCTACGCCCCGATCGACCACCTGTTGCTTGACGTTCCGCGCAATTTGGCGGGCTCGAACCGGTTGGAATTGTTCGCCCAGGACCGCCCGGTTTCCGCGGTCGCCTTGCCGGAGAACGCCGACGATCCGGCCCGCCCGGTCCGCATGAGGGTGGCCTTGCCGAAGGCGTCGATTGGGCTTTGCCGCATGACGGCCCGCTATCGCACGCCGCTGGCAAGGCGGGGCACGGCGAAACGGGCGGCGTTGTCCGTTCCCCTGATTCTGCCCGCCGAGGGGGAACTCGCCAGCGACAAACTCATCGTCCACACGGCGGCGGGCCTGCGCGGGAGGTTCGTCCGGGGCCATGGGCGGCCGCCGACGCCGCTGCCGGGCGGCAGTCCGCCGCGCACAACCAGGAACTGACCGCCGCACGGCCGTCGTCGCGGCCGATCTGGACGTGCAGTGGGAGGACGAGCGGGGCGGCGATCGTCGAACGGGCGTGGGTGCAGACGTGGTTGACCGCCTCCCTTCGACAGGACCGCGCCGTCTTTCAGTTCACCAGCAGCCGCAAGGAGTTGGAAGTGTCGCTCCCCGCCGGCGTCGCGCCCGAGCAGATCGGCGTGCGGCTGGACGGCCAGCCCGCGGCGGCGGCGGTCGAAGAGGGCGTGTTGACGATCCCCTTGACCGCCGGCGGCGAGCAAGGCCGCCATCTCTTGGAACTTGGCTATCAATTCGCCGATCGGCCCGCCCACGGCGCGATGTCGCTGGAATTGCCGCGGTTGCGGCCAACGGCCTGGGTCCGCCGCATGTACTGGCAGTTGATCCTGCCGCGGAACGAGCACCTGGTGATGTCGCCGAGCAGTTTTGCCGGCGAATACGCCTGGAATTGGCGCGATTACGTCTGGGGGCGGCGGCCGCTGCTGGACCAGGCGCAACTGGAGGATTGGGTGGGGGCGCCTCGCGCCGCCGCCGTTCCCGCGGAGACAAACGATTATCTCTTCAGCACCTTCGGCGACGTCCAGCGGGCAACGCTGTACACCGCCAACCGCTCGTGGATCGTGCTGCTGGCGTCGGGGGCGGCGCTGGCGGCCGGGCTGCTCTTGATCTATCTGCCCGGCAGTCGCCGCCCCGCCGCGCTCTGGACGGCGGCGGTCGCCTTGGCGGCCCTCGGCGTCCTCTACCCGGAGCCGGCGTGGCTGGCGGCGCAGGCGGCGGGTTTGGGCCTGCTGTTGGCCTTGGCCGCCGCGCTGCTGGCCCGCGGCGCCGCACGGCGCGGCGCGCGGCGCGAACCGAGCGAAATCGCCGCCGCGCGGCTGGACAGCGGCTTGACGCCCCTGCCGATTCCGTCGCGCACATTGGCCGCGTCGGGCTCGACCTCGACGCAGAACCTCGCCGTCGCCGCTCCCGCGCCGCCGGAACCCGCACCATGATGAGCCGCCTCTTTCAGGCTTTCCTGCTGCTGACGATCTCCATTGCGGCGATGGCATGCGCGGTCTGCGCGGCGGAAGACGCGCCGCGGAACGAGGGGCCCGCCGCGGCGCTGCGGTTTCGCCGCGTGCTCGCGCCGGCCGACCGCATCCAGGATTGGCCTCGCGGCGACTTCAAGTATTTGCCCATCGAGCCTGCCGAGTTCGATCGTCTGCTTTCCGCGGCCGGCGGCGCCGGCGGCGACGCACAGCGGCAGTTGCAGGCGGCGGATCGCGTCGGCCGCCTACTCCGCCCGCCTGATCGGCGAGACGACGCTCTCCGGCGAGGCGACGCTCCAGGTCTTCCACGCCGGCGACGGTCCGCGGACGCTCTTGCTGCATCCGTGCAATCTCGCCTTGAGCAAGGTCCGCTGGACGGCCGTCGATCCGGCCAAGCCCGCGGCCCCGGCGGCGATCGGCATGGACAACGACGGCAAGTTGCAGGCCGTCGTCGACGCGGGGGCGGCTTGGGCGTGGCCTGGTCGCTGAGCGGGCGTCGCGACGCCGACGCGGCCGCCGCATTCGCGCTGGAGCTTCCGCCCTGCCTCGTTTGTCGATTCTCGCTGGACCTGCCGCTGGGTATGACGCCGACGGTCGATCGCGGCATCGTGACTGGCTCTCATCCTGCGGGCGAGGAAATGCGCCGCTGGGAGATCGAGTTGGGCGGCCACAATCGCTTTCATCTCCGCATCGCCTCGGCGGACGCCGTCGGCCGGGCGAAACGACTGGCCGTGGCGCGGCAGTCGATGGTCTACGACGTTTCGCTCCGCGGCGTGGAGATTTCGGCGCAGTTGAAGCTGGAGGCCTATGACGAGCCCCTGCGGCAGGCGACGTTTCGGCTCGATCCGCAGGTGCGACTCGTCGCCGCGCTGTGCGGCGACGTTCCCGCCCCCTGGTCGGTCGAGTCGCCGCCGGGCAGCCCGATGACGCGGGTTGTCGTCACCCTGCCGGAGCCGATTCGCGGCGGCGCCGGCATGTTGCGGTTGCGGGCGCTGGCCCCCTTGGCGACGGGCGAACCGTGGCGGCTGCCGCGGATTTGTCCGGAGGGGATGTTTTGGCAGGAAGGCGCCGTCACCCTCTTGATCGCCGCGCCGTTGGCGGCGGAGCGGCTGATTCCGATCGGTTGCCGGCAAACGGCGGCCGCTCCGCTGCCGACGCCGCGGACGGGCGAGTCGTTGCAGTTCGAGTGCTTCTCACCCGACGCCACGGTGGAGTTGTCGTTGGCCCGGCGGCGCGGGGCCGTGCGCGCGGCCAGCGCGACGGAAACGGAGTTGGGCGCGGGGAAGATGACCAGCCGCGTGACCGCCGAGTTTCGCACCGCCGACGCGACGCTCTTTCAACTGGAGGCGCAGCTGTCTCCGCCCTGGGAGGTCCTTTCCGTCGAGTCCGCGCCCGCCGCCGCCTTGGAGGATTGGACGGTCGAGCGGTCCAAGGGGCGGTCGACGCTGGTGGTTCGCCTGGCCAAGGCGCTGTGTCCGAGCCGCTCCGTCCGCTTGACGATTTCCGCGCGGCGGTTCTATCCGGCCGCGCCGGGGGCCTTGGCGCTGGAGGACCTCTTGCCGCTCCATTTCGCCGCCTTGGGCGGAAACCGCGAACTGGTCGCCGTGCGCGCAGCCGATCCCTTTGCGCTGAAGACCGCCGGAGACGAGCGGCTCACCCGCATCCTCCCCGGCGACCTCGACCCCGACGAACTGGACCTCTTCAGCCAAGCGCCGGGAGAGCTGGCGCTGGTGAACGACGCTGGCGCGGCGGGACTGAAGCTCTCTTTGCAGAACCGCAAGCCGAGCTTCGCCGCGACCATCGCCGTCGAGGCGCGCTGGGCAACGAGACGCTCCAGGAGAATTATCGCCTCCGTTGCACGCCTCCGCCGACGACGAAGATCGATCGCGTCGTGGTGCGGCTGGGGCGACGACGCGAAGTCCCCGTGCAGTGGTCGCTGGAAAACGACGACGAGCAGGCGTTGACGGCTCGGGCCTGGCCGGTCGAAGAAGAGTTGGCCGCCGGGCGTCCGCCCGAGGAAGAGACATGGGAACTCACCCTTCGCCGGCCGCGGAGCAAGCCGTTTGAAATCCGCGGCAGCCGCGAGACGAAACTCGCCGGCCCGGCGGCGATCAGCCTCGCCTCCCTGCCCGACGCCGCGATGGAGCCGGCCAAGCTGGTGATTCGCGGCGTGGGAACGAAAGCGGTGCAGATCAAGAACCTGCGATTGAAGGCCATTCCCATCGAACCCGCCCCGCCGGGTCAATGCCAGACCGTGCGCGGTCTACCAATACGATCCGGCTGTTGACGCCTCGCCGGCGCCTGAGGCGCCGCTGTTGGTATGGACGACGGAGGCGACGTGCGTGCCGCGGGTTTGGGCCTGGCGAGGGGAGCTGCGGTCGCGCTATGCCCCGGACGGCGGCGGCGAACATGCGGCCGTCTATCGCTTGCAGAGCTGCGGCGAGAACGTCCGTTCGCCTCGTCCTTCCCCGCGGAACTTCTCGCCAAGAGGTTCAAGGCGTCTGGATCGACGGACTTCCCGCCGCGATCCGCCAGGATGCGGAAGACCCGCAGGCGATCTTGATCGACCTTCCGCCCAACGAGAAGCATCCCAGCGTCACGATCTATTTTTCCACCCGCGGCGGACGGTTGGGGACGATCGGCCGCTTGGAGCCGCCGTTTCCCTGGACGGACGCCCCGGTGCTCTGGCGGCACTGGAGCGTGTGGCTTCCGCCGGGTTACGAGTTGGCGGAGCATTTGCCTGACGGCGAATGTTCGCCGCCGCGGCAGGCATCCTGGAGCGAGCGGCTTTTCGGGCCATTGGGTCGTGCGACGGAGGCGGCCGCCCCGCGTCGCCGCATCGCCGCCCCGCCGTCGGAAAGCGACTCGCTTTGGGCGCCGACGCGACTCGGCGGCTTCGAGCCGGAAGACTCGCGGGGATGGCTCGTTTATCGTTTTCCCGTCAGCGACGCCGCGGCGATCCGCCCCGTGGTGGTTCATCGCGCGGCGATGCGGCTCGTCGGTTTGTTGGCGTTCCTTGTGGTCTTTGCGATCGCGTGGCGGGCGGCGGTCGATCGGCCCTTGGCCCTCTTGACGGGGAGCGGGGCGCTGGCGCTGGTCGCGCTGGCGGTCCCCGTGGCCTATGTCCCCATCGGGACGGGGGCCTTTCTGGCGCGATGGCATGCCTGGCCTTGCGGTTGATCAGGCCGGCGGCCAACGATGCGCCGCCCCCCGCAACCCGCGCCGCGAGCGAGTTGCCCAGCACCGTCAGCGGCGTTCTGCCGTACAGCGCGATCGCTCTGGCTGTCGCCGTGGCACTGTGCGGGGCCTCCGCGCAGGCAGCCGACGCGGAGAGCAAGTCGCCCAAGGAAGCGGCCCCTTCCGTAGCCTATCCCGTCTTTGTCCCCGTCGATGAGAGCCAGCGCCCGACGGGCGGAAAATACTACGTGCCGGAGGCGTTCTACGACCAGTTGTATCGCCGGGCGGCCGCGGCGGCGGAGAAGCCGCGGGGCTGGCTGCTGACCTCGGCGTCCTATCGCGGGTCGCTGTCCAAGGACCCGATGTCCGGACAACTGGCCGCTCGAAGAACTCGCGGTCCGCTTCGAATTGAGCGTGTTCGAGCGAGGGGCGCGGGTGCGGATTCCCATCCGCCGCGACGAGGCGAAACTCCTGCCCGACGCCTCGCTCCTCAACGGCCGCCCCGTGCAGCCGGAGTGGGAGGCGGACGGCGGCGCCTTCGCCGTGGACATTCCCGAGCCCGGGCAGTATCGCCTGGACCTGGGCTTGCAGCCGGCGGCGCGGGGGGGAGCGGCCGCACTCGGCTTCGACCTGGCGATTCCGCGGCTGGCCACGGCGCGGCTGGAGTTGGCGCTGCCGGCGGACGCGCCGGCGGTGGAGGCGGCGTCGGCGTTGGGATTGGTTCGGCGGGAAAAGCAGCCGCCGCGGCTCGTCGCCGAACTTGGCCCCGCCGATCGGCTGACGGTCCGCTGGCCGGACGCGAGCGGGGCCGAGGGCGCCGCGCCGATGATCGACGCCGAGGAATTGTTCTGGCTGAAGATCTTGCCCGGCTCGGTCATCATCGACGCGCGGCTGAAGCTGAAGGCCGCCGCGGGACAGATTCGCCGCGTGCAACTGGCGACGGATCCGTCGCTGCAACTGCTGCCCTTGCCCGGCCCCGAGCCGGCGGTGCAAGTTCGCGCGCCGGCGGGGCAATCGCAAATCATCGAATTCCACTGGACGCGGCCGATGGCGGAAGCGGCCGTCGTCGATGCAAGGTTCCTGCTCGTGGGGGCGTCGAGCGTGGGCAATTTGCGGCTGCCGCAACTCGACGTGTTGGATGTCCGGCCGCGGAAGCGGTGGCTGGCCGTGTCTGTCGATCCCGCCTTGGAGCACGAGGCGGACGCGGCGCGTCCGTCGGACGCCGTGGCCGTGTCCGATTTTCTCGCAAGTTGGGGAGTGTCCCAGTTCTTTTTCGACGAGACGGCCCCGCCGGCGAAGGGGAAATCGCCCTTGCTTGTCGCTTCACCGAGGCTTGAGCCGCTCTTCGCCCGCCGGCTCGCCGTCGGCCCGAACCTGTGGAGCGTGGCGACGCGGCCGCGGCGCCGCGGAAGTGGCCGTCGATCAAACGCTGTCCATGGATTTTGACGGCAGCGATGCAGAGGTGCGTTTCGACGCTCGCCTGACCGCGTCCTCGGGCTACGTCTTTCAACACCGCATCGAGACGCCCCCGGAGTTGAAGATCGATCGGGTTTCCGTCTCCGCCGGGGCGCCGGGCGATCGGCCCGCTGGTCGCGGGACAGCGGCGGCGCGATCACCGTTTTTCTGATGGACGCCGTGGCGGGATTGCACGAGTTGTCGATCCGCGGCCGCCTCCCCGCTGCGCTGGGCGCGCAGACGCCGCTGCCGCAAATCGCCGTCGCCGGCGGACGCGTGCAATCCTACGCGGTGCAACTGCTCCACCGCCGCTCCGTGTCGGTCCGCGTCGCGGAGAAAAGCGGCCTGATCGAAGTGAACGAGCCGCCCGCAGGTCTTCGCCGGCCCGAGGGGAGTCGGCTCGTCGGATGGTTTCGGGCGGAAGGGAACAAGCCGGCGAAGGCGACGCTCTTCATTGCGGCGGCAGACGCGCCGCCGAAGCCGCCAACGGCCAGGGCGGTCCGCAATTCTCCAAAGCCAGTTCTGCCGCCGATCGTCCGCGATGAGAGCGGCGGGGGCGGCGCGAGCGTGTCCCTGGCCGACGTGCGCATGGCGTGGCAACTCGACGGCTCCTGCCGCGGCGCGGCGACCTTCCAGGTCGAGCCCGGCAAGGCCGCCCAGTGCCCCTTGACCCTCCCCGCCGGCTTCCGCTTAATCGAGGCCGCGGTGGGCGGGACGCCGATGCCGCCGGCGGCGTTGGGCCCGCGCGCCTGGCTCCTGCCGCTCTCGCCGGAGCGAACGACGCAGCGCGTGGAAATCGTCTTCGACAACTCGGAAGGCTGCCACAAGGAGGATGCCGAGGCAGAAACGCCCGAACAAGGCCAACAAGGCCGCGGCATTGAGGCGGTGGGCGGGACGCCGTTTTCTTCGCTTCTGCGGCGGCGGCTGCGGGCGCCAATGCTCGGCGATCTGCCCGTCCGCAGGACGCGATGGACGGTCGCCGGGCCGTCGTCGCTGGGCGTCGGCGAGGCGGAGGATGCACCCGCGGTCGAAACAGCGCGGGCCAGCGGCCTCGCTCCCGCCGCGAAGAGCGGGCCGGCCGCCGCGCTGTGGCTTGCCTCCTTGGACGATCCCGAGCGCGTGACGCGGCTGGTGTTCGCCGGGCCTGTCGATTCGCTCCTGCTCCGCTACCAGGAGGCCGGCGACCGCGGCGATTCCGCTCGTCTGATCGCGGCGGCGCTGGCGGCGGCAATCGTCGCGATCGCGGCGGCGTGGTTCGCTCGCCGGGGCCGCACTGGCTCTGCCAGTGCTTCCGTGGAACGAGAGCGACGCGATGCTTCGCGCAATCCGTGAAGTGCCCGCGAGGCGTCAGTCGGGAATCCTTCCTTGGCGAAGTAGATTGTGTTGTGGACCGGGAAAGTAGGGTGGGCCGCGGGCACCGGGCGAAGCCTGGTCGCGAGTCCCACCATCGAGAATTTGGCCCGTTCCTGCTGGGACTCGCTGCGCCTCGGCCCACCCTACTTTTGGCCTTCTGCTATCTCGTCGCCTTGGGCTCCATGACTTCGATCGTCACGTCGTCGATGCGGGCTTCGCCGAGGCCGGACAAGACAAAACTCACGCTCACGGCGCCCGGCTGCGCCGCGGCGCGATAGAGGGTGAATTCCTTCCAGCCGGCGGTCTTGTCGAACCGTTCGGCCATGTCGTCGCCGCCGAGAGAATCGACGATCATCAAGCCGTCCACGCTGCCCATGATCGAGGCGGGAACGTTCACCCAGCCGTGAATGCGGACGAGTTGCCCGGCGTCGACGGGGACGGCGGGGCTGACGATCCAGACCGGCGGCGTTTCGATCATCGCCGGGGGATTATCGGGATCGTCCGCGCGGGCGGTCAGGCGCAGCCCGCGCAGCCCGCTGTGGGCGGCCTCGGCGACCAGGTCGGCGGCCGTGCTCACGCCGCGGCAGTCGTGATGGAAATGACGCCAGCCGCTCTGCATCATCGCGTCGAGTCGCTCGCAATCGCCGCGCGGGCAGCCGGTTGGGCCCAGGCCGCAGCGGGCCGAGCCGATCCATCAGGCTCCAGTGCCAAGGCAGCGCGGCAAAGCTCGTCGCACCCGGACTGGCCAGCGGCGAAGCAAGCTCGCGCACGGCGACCAGCCAATACGCCCGCTCCAACAGCCGCAACGGCTGGCATCGCTTGCCGGGCGTAGACCGCGGCGGCCTGATATTGGCCGGCGGCCAGTTCCGTGGCGCACGCTTGCAGGCTCGTCCGCGCGGCGTCCATGCGCTGCGGCGCGGAGACCGTCGGGGGCGTGTGCCGGGCAAGCTGCCGGACCACGTCCTCGACGTCGTGAAACTTCTGCTCGGCCAGGGCGCATTCGAGTTCGGCCTGCCGCTGCCCGCACGCCGCGGCGCGGTGCTTCACCGCCGTCGACGATCAGCGGGTCTTGGGCGAAGAGGACCATGCCGCTGACGGCGAAATCGTCCAAGATGACGCGTTCGCCGCCGATGGCCCGCGTCTTCCGCAGCGGCGTCAGGCCGCCGAGGCCGATTTCATAGGCGATCGTCGATTCCGGCGTGCCCGGCGCGGCGAGGAACAGTTCCCGGGCGGTCGATTCGACCGGCGACGCACTGGGCGCCGCGCGGGACCAAAGGGGGATCGCCAGCCGGCGCGGTCGATTCGCAAGACGGCGCCGGCGACCTCGGGCAAGTTGCCTTCCGTGGCGGCGGCCAGCGCCCCGTGCGTGGCCGCGAGCACGCCCTGGTTTGGCTTGGGCAATTTGCCTTCCACGGTCGCGACGAAGGCCCCGCCCGCCGCCCAAGGCTCGATCAATTGCAATTCGAGGTTGAGCAGTTCGAGGTCCATCGCCCGGCGGCGGGTGTCCGGATCGGTGGCGCTCAGGGGCGAACGGGAGAGGAAGAGCAGGCCGCGGCTCCCCGCGGAAATCGCCGTGTACACCAGCAGCCGCATCTGCTCGCCGGAGACGCTCCCCGGCGGCGTCTTGCCGGGCTCCAGCGCCGCCAATTGCCGGCAAAGGCCCTCATTCGGCTGCGTCTGCACCGTGGTCCAGACGGGCGTTCCGAGGCGGGCCAAGAGCGGCTGCCGGCGCACCCAGGCGGCGTAATCGCCCATTTCGATGCTCGTGCCCAGCGGCCGTCGATCGATCAGCAGCAAATCGACTTGTCGGCTGAAGTTCCGCAGATCGTTTCGCGGCGAACAAATCAAGGGGCGATGTTGACGGGCGTCGGCCACGCGGCACCTGCTCCGCCCAACACTTCACCCCGGCCAGTTGCGCGTCGATCAGGTCGCGGCCGAGGTCCCACGCCAGGACGCGGTCGAACTCGGGACCGAACTGCCCCGAGTCCGGCCGATTCGGCGGCCGCGGGCGGCGGAGGCGGACAAACCAGCCAGAGTCCCAGCCGCGCCGCTTCTTCGCGAAGCTCCGGCGAAGGGACCTCGGCAAGGGCGATCGCGTTGAACCCCACTTGCTTCAACAGCGGCAGCGGCTCGCCCTGGTATTGGATCACCCGCGGAAAAATCGGTTGACCGTCCACCATGAGCACCGACCGGATCATTGCCGCGCCGGACCGAGGGCCTGGTTCATAGCCCCCGCCGGCCCCAGGCGGCGTCGGCGGCGGCGCAGGAATTGTGGAGTTGGAAACGGGGCGAACCGCCGCCCGCGGCGGCGTCCAACCGGGCGAAACCGCCGCCGCGGGGACGAACCCATAAACCTCCAGGTCGTCGATCCACAGGTTGGTGGTCCCCGGCCCGCCGTAGACGTTGATCACCACGCGCTGGACGAATGCCTCGCGGCCGTTGACGCCCGGGCCGAACTGCGCCCGCAACGCCTGCACTTGCCGCTCCAGCAGCCGCGGAATGCCGTCGACGCGAAGTTGTCGCCACTGGCCGGGATCGTTGTAGCTCGTTCCGAACACCCGCGCCATCAGCGGCGTACCCGTCCGCGGGTCGATCACCCGCGGAAGGATGATGTCCGCGGACAGTTGCAGCCCGGCGCGATCGGAGCGGATCCAGACGCTGGGAAGCAACTCGTCGATGACCCTTGGGCGGCCGACGTCGTGGGCAATGAAGAAGGAATTGCCGTTGTTGCCGGCCACCTGGAGCCATTCACAGCCCTGGCCGGAGTGGGCCTGTCCGCTGACTCGCTGCTGCTGTAAGATGCGTTGGTTTCCGTCGCCGCCGCAGGCGCGCCAGGACGGATTGGGACCTTCAAAATCTTCGCGCCAGGCGGCCTGAGCCCAGGCGGTCGCGGGCGCAAGCGTTGCGCCGGCGAGCATGACGGCAAGCGGCAGGGTGAGGCGACGGAAGATCATGGCGGCAACGTTCGGCATCGAAAGCGACGTGGCCAAAAGGAGACATTCGGCGAAGCGACGCTGCTTCGACGTAACTCATGCTTGTATCAGGATTTGCGAAATTCCTCCAGATCAAACGTCGCGTTTTGTCATCGCCGATGCGGGAAGGAATCGTCGCATCGCATTTTGCAAAGTGTTGCAGCATAATAACTTGCGACGTTTTATCGCCTTTGCGACGGAGGAGCGGCACGCCGAGTGCATTTCAGACGATTAACCAAGCCACCTTCTGGAGAAGCAACCATGAGCCACGAGACACCCATCCTGAAACCTGCCGCCGCGACCGAAGAATTGCCCCGCGAGATCATCGATCTGGTCGAGACCATCGCCGCAACTTCCCGCCGAGCACCACGGCGCAGATTGAGCCGATCCTCAGCCGGGTGGTGGAAAGCACCAAGCGGCGTCGGCGGATTCTGTCGTTGGTCCAAGACGCCCTGGGTCAGTTGCGGTTGGACATGAAGTATCTGGCGTTTGACCTGGAAGCCACCCGCCGGGAGCGCGACGACTTCCGCCGCAAAGCTAGGAGCGAAGACAGGGTGGGTGGAAAGCGGTTGGGGCGGCGCTTGCAGTGTCGCACTGCTCCGCAGACCGGCCGAGTCATTGCAGCAGCCGTTGGTCCTCCATGGAGAATTTGCAAAAGTCCACGGTTCACTGATGTGAGCGGACAACGACATCGCGCTTTGGACCTAGGGGTCAACAGCGGCATGGGTCATCCTACCGCCGAACAAGTGGCGCAGCGGGCACGGACATCGGACTGCTCGACGAGCGGCAGCTTCGCGAGATTTGGGCCACTCTGGGCAGCCGCAACGTGCCGCTGGACGACTTGCTGCAATTGTTGGTCCGCCGCGAGTTCCTGACCAACTACCAGGTCGAGCGGCTGGTCAAAGGCGAGCGCTCCGGCTTCTTCTTACGGTCCCTACAAGGTGCTTTACCTGGTGGGCGCGGGCACGTTTGCCCGCGTGTTTCGCGCCGTGCACCACGAAGACCGGCGCCGTGGTGGCGTTCAAGGTGCTGCGCGACGCGCTACAGCGAAAACCCGCCGCAGTCCAGCCAGTTTCTTCGCGAAGGCCACGTCGGCTGCACGCTGCGGCATCCCAACATCGTGCCCATCTACGAGGTCGTTTCCCAAGGGAAACATCACTTCCTCGTGATGGAATTCGTCGAGGGCTGGAACCTGCAGAACTTCGTCAAGATCCGCAAGAAGGTCGATCCGCGGCAAGCCGTCAAGCTGATGATCGAACATGACCGAAGGGCTCCGCTACGCCTTCGAGCACGGCCTGACGCATCGCGACCTGAAGCTCAACAACGTGCTGGTCTCCAGTGCCGGACAGGCGAAGCTGGTCGATTTCGGCCTGGCCGCCATGGACGAAGCCGTCGCCGACGACGCCCTGGCCGACCTGCCGCAACACGCGGACCATCGACTATGCGGCCTTGGAGCGGGCCACCGGCGTCCGCAAGGACGACACCCGCAGCGACATCTATTTCCTCGGCTGCATCTTCTATCACATGCTCACCGGCCAGGCGCCGCTGTCGGAGACCCGCGACCGCCTGCAACGGCTTTCCAAGCAGCGCTTCCTGGAAGTGACTCCCATCCAGAGCGTCGGCCCGTCGCTGCCGCACTGGGTCACGCTTGGTGGTCAACAAGGCGATGTCGCTGGATCCCAGCCGCCGCTACCAATCGCCCTCGGCGATGCTGGCCGACCTGCACCTGGCCGCCCGCGCAGTTGGCCGGCAAGGATGTCGGCGCGCTGGCCTCGGCGGACGGACAGCGGCATCGGCCGCGAGGGCCTGGCCGAACAAACAGGCGTCTCGGTCATGGTCGTCGAGTCGAACCAGAAGATGCAGGACATCTTCCGCGAGGGCTTCAAGACGGCGCCGGCTACCGCGTGCTGGTGACCAGCGACCCGGCCCGGGCCGTCGCCCGGCTTTCGTCAAGACGGCATGGCCGCCGATTGCGTGCTCTTCTCCGCCCAGGAAATCGGCGCGTCGGCGCTGGAATGGTTCAACCAACTGGGCGAGGACCGGAAGACGAAGTTTGTCCGCGCTCCTGCTGTTCTGGATGAGCCGCAGCGGGACTGGGAGAAAGACGCCGGGTTGCCGCCCATCGCAAGGTTCTTTCCATGCCCATCACGATGAAGCAGCTTCGCGGGGCGCTGGGCGAACTGATCGCCGTGAAGGCGGCGAATGTCTCGACGTAGTTTCTGGTTTGCCGAGAACTGGCGGCAACTTGCTCCGCTCCGCCTCACCCTCTGTCGGAGGGACAGTTGACCCCCGTTCCGAACCCTCTCGGCAATTCGCAATCGCTCCGGTATAATTCCCCTTGTTGCAGCCAGCCGATTCCTCGTCTTTAGGAGAGCCGTACACATGGGCAAGGTCACTGAAATCAGCGACGCGAATTTTTCCGCCGAAGTCTTAGAGTCCAGCCAGCCGGTCTTGGTCGATTTTTGGGCCCCCTGGTGCGGTCCGTGCCGGATGATCGCCCCGATCGTCGAGCAACTGGCCGCGGAGAACGCCGCGGCGTTGAAGGTGGTCAAGGTGAACATCGACGACAGCCAGGCCACCGGGGCCAATTACGGAGTGAGCAGCATCCCCACGTTGATGCTCTTCAAGGGGGGCGAAGTCGTCGACCGCTTCGTTGGCGTCCAGCCCAAGGCCCGCCTGCAAGACGCCATCAACCAGGCGATCGCCTGAATCGTTCCTCGGCGGCCGGTTCGACCACCGCCAGCCAGAGCAGCACGACGCCCAAACATCGCGTCGCCCAGTCGATCAAGAACGCGGCGTGATAATAGTCCAAGCGGAAGCCGCCGGGCACGGTGAACGTCAGGTCGCCGAATCGGTCGAAGAGCGCCCCGCCCAGCACCGTGCTGGCCGCGTAGCATAATCCCGTGGCGGCGAACCAGACGGCGATGTAGGACGTGTTCCCCTCGGCGGGAGAAAGTTTCAGCATCAGGTTCGGCTGACCGATGTTCAGCCCCACCCAAGCGACCAACATCGCCCAGGCCGCGACGATCCACCACGGCCGCGCGGGCGTCGCGAGAAAATAAAACAGCGACGCCTGGGCGACCACCGCTAGGCTGACGGCCATCGCCGGACGGTTTCCCCAGCGGTCGATCCAACGGCCGACCCGGGGAGCGATCGCCATTTGTCCCAGGCGAAGCCCGGTCTTCAACCACAGTATCACGCCAACGCCCAAGCCCAACACGCGATAGGGAAAGACGGCCAACGGCGTTTCGATCGCGCCGTGGCAGAATGAAAGCCAGCAGCCGAAGGCCAGCAGCCCGAGGAAGCGGCGATCGGTCAGCGGGGCCAGCAAGGCGGAGATGGGCACTCCGCCGCAGGCCGCAGGACTGACGACCGCTCGCGGAATGAGGGCCAGCGGCGCCAGCGCGGCGATCATCGCGCACGCCCCGGCGCAGGCGGCCGCCGCGTAGCCGGTCCATTGTGGCCCGTGCCAGCGGTCTTGCCACGCCCAAAAGAACCCGGCGGCCAACACCATGCCGACCGCTTGACCGGCGGCCATCCAACGTTCGCGACGGCCGAGGAAACGGCCGCGAATCGCCGCCGGGGCCAAATCGGCAAACCACGACCACAGGGCCACCGTGCCCAAGTATTCCAGCACTTGATAGACGCACCACAGGACGACCAGCGCGGCCAGCGACATGGCGGGCGAAGGGAGCCGGCCGGGCGCAGCCACCCACGGCAGCGCCAGGAGCACGATCGCGCTGAGCAGATAGGCCGTCAGGCAGAAGCGTTTGCGGTCGCAGAGGCGGCCGATCAGCGACGGGGCGCCCAATCGCAAGAGTCCGGCCAGTTGCGGCGCGGCCAGTATCAGGCCGATTCCCAGCCCGCCCTGAGGCGCCGGAACTCCATCGCCATATAGACGATCAGCATGCTCGTGAACAGGCCGTTGCCCAGGGCCCAGATCGCCCCATTGACGTAGGCCAGACGCATGGCCTTGCGGCGATCGACAACGGCCAGCGGGGAGTCTCGGCGATTCAAAACTCCAACCCAATCCCGCGGATTCGCCGCTCCGTCTCGGCCATCAGCGCGTCTTCGGCCGCCTCGTCCTTCGCCTCGTACGTCGCCGAGAAACGCAAATACGCCCCGGCGTCGTCCCACGGCACCGTGCAAATCGAATGCTCGACGATCAAATAATGCGCCGCCGCTTCGGCCGTCGCGAACCGCCGTCCGCCGGCCGCCCCTTTCGGACTCGGCGTGTAAAGGAAATACGATCCGCCGGGCACGTCGCAAGCGAATCCGCAACGGCGAAGCGCGGCCACAAGCTTCTGCAATCGCCGATGATACTTCTGCCGCGTCTGCCGCGGAATCTCCGGATCGTCCAAGGCCGCGGCCGCCGCCTTCTGAATCGCGATGAACTGGCCGGAATCGCAATTGTCCTTCACGTCGGCCAGCGCGCGGACGATCCGCTCATTGCCGCAGACCCAGCCCATCCGCCAGCCGATCATGTTCCACCCCTTGCTCAGCGAATGGACCTCGACGCCCACGTCCCGCGCCCCGGGAACCGTCAGGAAACTGAGCGGCCGGGTCTCGTAAGTCAACATCACGTGGGCCGCGTCCTGGATGACGACAATCTCGTTCGTGCGCGCGAAGTCGATCACCCGGGCGTAAAATTCCGGCGTCGCCAGTCGTCCGGTCGGGCTGTTAGGATAGTTCAACACGAGCAGCTTCGCCCGGCGGCGGATTTCGGCGGGAATCGCCTCCAAGTCGGGCAAAAAACCACTGGCGGCCAACAGCGGCAGCCGATAAACTTCGCCGCCGTAATACTTCGTGTGCGTGCCCGCCACAGGATAGCCGGGCGTGGTCAAGAGCGTCACGTCGCCGGGATTGATAAACGCCGCCGGCAGCATCGCCAGGGCCGTCTTCGTGCCGATGCAGTGGTTGATCTCCGTGGCCGGATCGAGCCGGACGCCGAACTCCCGCTGCATCAACCGCGCCGCCGCCTCCTTGAACGCGGCAATGCCGTTGTCGGCGTAGCCGCGGTTTTCGGGCTTGTCGATCTCCGCGGCCATGACGCGGCGGACGCTTTTGGCGGCCATTTCGTCGTTCTCGCCGATGCCGAAGTCGATCAACCCGCGTTCGGGATGATCGGCCAGGGCCTTCCGCTTCGCCCGCTTGATCTTCTCGAACTTGTAGATTTCCGTGCCTTTGCCGTACTCGCTGCCGCCGATGCGGTCGGCGAAGAGCTTTTGGAAGTAGGGGTCGGTCATGAAATTGTCCTGTGGGCTCGCTATGCCGATAATCTAATCGTCCGCGAGGAAAAAGGGAAGGAACCGCAGAATGAACGCGAAAACATAAGTGCGGAGAGGTCTCGAACGCGGCCACAGATCAACACAGATGAAACACAGATAAAGACAAGCCGCTTTCTATCTGTGTTTCATCTGTGTTCCATCCGTGGCCCCTCCGCTCTCCCTAGCGGCGCTTCTTCGCCGACGGCTTCCCATTGATCGGTTCAATGCGGGTGATGTGCAGCAGATCGCAGTAGACGACATGCCTTGGAAAACGTTCGCCTGCCTTCGGCAAGGCGATGATGACTTCCCGCTGGAGGACCAATACCATTTCCGGCTGTAGCACCTCGTAGGCCGCTCCGTCGGAGAGGCAGACGCGAAATGGCTGAAATGGGTCGTTGAGGAGGTGTTTTTGGACTGTCTCGGGGGTCATGTGCATTCTCCCATCGCCAAGGTTGCCGGCGGCAACTCACCTCCATCCCACTATAACAGGAGGCGGGGCGCGTTCAAGTGGGGCCTTCTTGGAGTTAAAACAGGGCGCAAGTGGGTGGCATGTTCCACACTTGCGTAGGCATGTCAGCGTCGGCCCGGAGCCTACGCCACCTCAAATGCCGACGCAAGCGTCGGACATGGCGCCCTGCGCGTTTTCACTTCCCGTAGCCGTAGAACTTGGCCACAGGCAGGCCGGTCTTGCTGGCGACGGATTCGGCCATAGCGTCGAGTTCGGCGCGCGATAGCGGCGTCACCCAGCTTTCGGCCGGGGTCCGGGCGACGGTGTGCATTTGCACCAACTTGATCCGCCCCCCGCCGGAAACGATCGCGTTCAATCGCTCGCAATACGCCGCCACTTCCGCCGCCGGGGGTGGATCGTCGTAAAGACGCATGAAGAGCGACTGAATCACAATCGGCCGGGCCGCGGCCGCCAACAGCAGATTGGCAAGAATCTTGTCGAAGGGGATTTTCGACTGGGCGATCTTGCGATAATACGCCTCTGTCCCCGCGTCGAGTTTCGCCCAAATCTCGCCGCCGTTGGCGTCGAGGGTTTCCAACGCCTGCTGGACCGCCGGGCGGTCGAACATGCTGGCGTTGGTGATGAGCACGAGTTTCAGGTCGTCGAGCCGGCGCGCCTGCCGCACTTCCGCGCAGATGCCGACGACGTCGCCGAAATTGGCGTATGTGGTCGGCTCGCCGTCGCCGCTCAAGGCGATGTCGTTCAAGCGGCGGAGCGGTTCGGGCGTGTCTTGAAACGGGGGCTCATTCCAGATCGACCCGGACGCGACCAGTTCGATCATGTCGTCCAACTCCTGGCGGAGCCGCGGGAGTTCGATGAATTCCTTTTCGCCCGGCTCGCCGCGGTTGACCTGGCAATAGACGCAATGGAAGTTGCAGATTTTGTCGAGGTTGAGGTTCACGCCGATCGACAGCCCGCCCGCCCGGCGGCTGAGCACGGGATAGACGTAGCGGTTGGCCTCGAACTTGCGGGAATGAGACTGGAACAGAGGCGTGGTCACAGGCGTGTTCATCAGGGATGGACTTTTGACGGGACTGTGCTAGACAGGAACCCTCCGACGCGATCGCAGTTTACGACCGCAACGTCGGATCGGTCAACGGCGGGCTCGTTCGGAGTGGGTGGCGTTGGCCGACCGGTGCGGCCAGCGACGCCCAGGCGGCACTGCCGCGCCAAGCCAGCAGTGGCACACAGGCGATTACGCCCTCCGCAGCGTGGTGAACTCGTCGAGCGTCACCGAAGTGAGTTCGCCGTCGGGGAGCCGCAGGAGGATGACGTCGCTGAAGACTTTGTCGTCGAAATTGCGCTGGAAGTGCAGGCCGTGACGCAATCGCTCGGTTCGCACGACCGTTCCGACGGTCTTCGTCATCCAACTGTCGCGCCCCACCGTCACCGAATGGTCCACCTCAACGCGGTCGCCCGGCGACAGTTCGTCGAACAACTCGCGCCCCTCATTGGGAATCGCAGTGGTGGTGGGAAACATTGCAGCAGTCCTTCCCTTCCCCCTCTACGCTGGTCCAATGCTAATTGTTCTCCAACAGTGCGGAAAAGGCAACCCCCCCCAAGCCGCATTCGTGTTATGGTCCCTATACCTCCTTCGCGTTAATCCAGGACATCAGCCGCCGCAGGCCGCGGCCGACCTGCTCGAGCAAACTATTCCGTTCACGGCGGCGGAGGGCCTTGAAGACCGGGGCGTTGGCCCGATTTTCGAGGATCCACTCGCGGGCGAAACGGCCGTCCTGGATTTCCTCCAGGATTCGCTTCATTTCCGCCTTGGTCTCGGCGGTAATGATTCGCGGGCCGCGGGTGTAGTCGCCGTATTCGGCGGTGTTGGAAATGCTGTAGCGCATGTAGTTCAGGCCGCCCTGATAGATCAGATCGACGATCAACTTCAATTCGTGGCAGCACTCGAAATAGGCCATTTCCGGCTGGTAGCCGGCCTCGACGAGGGTTTCAAAGGCGGCCTGGATCAGGGCGCTGACGCCGCCGCAGAGGACGACCTGTTCGCCGAACAGATCGGTCTCCGTCTCTTCGGCGAAGGTGGTTTCGATCACGCCGGCGCGAGTGCCGCCGATCCCCTTGGCGTAGGCCAAACCGATGGCCAGGGCGTCTTTTGCCGCCCCTTCGCCCAGGGCGATCAGGCAGGGGACGCCGCCGCCGCGGACGAACTCGGCCCGGACCAGGTGGCCCGGTCCCTTCGGCGCCACCAAGATGGTGGATACCCCCTTCGGGAGTTCGAATTGGCCGTAGTGGACATTGAAGCCGTGGGAACAAACCAGGACATTGCCCGGCGAAAGGTTGTCGCGAATCTCCGTGCGGAAGATCTCGGCCTGCAACTCGTCCGGGGCGAGGATCGTGAGGATGTCGGCCGCTTTGGCGGCTTCTGCGGTGGAAATGGGCTGGAAGCCGTCCTTCACCGCCAGGTCATAATTCGCCGTTCCCGGCAGTTCGGCGACGATCACCTTGCAGCCGCTGTCGCGGAGGTTTTGGGCGTGGGCGTGCCCCTGGGAGCCATAGCCGAGGATGGCGATGGTCTTGTTCTTCAATAAGGACAGATCGGCGTCTTTGTCGTAAAAAGTCTTTGCAGGCATTGTGTGGTTGCTCCGTGGCTCTGGGTGGGGTGAGAGGGATTGGGGATTGGGGATTGGGGATTGGGGATTGGGGATTGGGGATTGGGGATTGGAATTTTCAGCCGAGGACTTTGGGGGGCGCGACGTTGTTAGCGCATTCGCAAGTGACAGTGTGGCAAAGGGGCATTCCGGGATTGGGCCCCCGCTAATCGCCAATCCCTAATCCCCAATCCCTTCTTCTTTCTTGCCCCGGGCCAAGGCGATGCGTCCGGTCCGGGCGAGTTCGACGATGCCAAACGGCCGCATCAGGTCGATAAACGCCTGGACCTTGCCTTCCTGGCCGGAAATTTCGACGATCACCATGTCCGGAGAGACATCGACGATCCGGCCGCGGAAAATGTCGGTCAGTTGCGAAACTTCCGTGCGGCGATCGGCCGGGGCGGCCACCTTGATGAGCATCAAGTCCCGCTCGACGTGATTCAGCGAACTGACGTTGTCCACGCGGACGACGGTGACGATTTTTTCCAACTGCTTGCGGACCTGCTCCAGGACGTTGTCGTCGCCGACGACGACGAACGTCATCCGCGACAACTGGGGGTCCTCCGTCTCCCCCACAGCGAGGCTTTCAATGTTGTAGCCGCGCGAGGCCAACATCCCCGAAATGTGCGAGAGCACGCCGGGCACGTTTTGCACCAGGGCGGACAGGATGTGACGCATGGCAAGCTCCACCGAAACAGGAAAACACCATGATACCCCCCGGTCAACCTGTCAACAAGGGGGCGGCTGCAGCGATCCCCCTCTCCCTTCGAGAGCGACCAACCTTCGCTCGGCGCCCGGGGCTGAGGCGGAGACACGCCAAATGCACGCAAGGTTCGCCGTAAAACCCTATCCCGCCATCGCTCCGATCAGTCGCACGGAGTGAAACAACAGGGCAAAGACGCCGATCGCCGCCAGCGCCGTTTTGATCTGCTCGGCCCGGCTGGGGACGAGCGAAACGTCCGCGCGGGGTAAAACCGCTGCCGCGGCCGCCGCGGGCGGACTCGATGCCCGCGGCTGCGTTTCCCGATAAACCGGCGTCTCCGGCACGGATTGCCAGGCCGGCGATGGTTCAGCGGCAATCGCCGCCGGGGGCGGCGGCTGGATCGGCGGAGGCTGCCGGGCGATCATCGCCGAGTTGACCGGCAACCGCTGGAAGTCTCCGCCCACCGAGGCGACAAACTGCCGCACCCGGCCGCAATAGCTCCCCATCGTGTATTGCCCATCGAGAAAGCTGTCGTTGGCCCCGAAGAGCACGCCGGCCACCTCGCCCCGGTCGTTGAAGATGGGCCCACCCGAGTCGCCTTGCCGCGCGGCGACGTTGACCTCGAACGATTTCCGCCGGATTGTTTCCCCCGGGCGAAAGATATTCGGTGCAGCGGCCGGAGACGGCGCGGTAGAAATCGGCCCCATAGCCGGCGATGGTCAGCACGTCGCCCGGCCGGGCCGGCACGGTGGCAATTGGCGTTGGCTGGACGTTGGGGCGCCGAGATGGCCAGGGCCGCCAGGTCCCAGGTGTGATCGGTCGCGAGGACGACGGCGCCGGAGGTGAAGCCGTCGGGAAAGGAGACGAGGATGGCGCCGGCGGCGTCGCGAACGACGTGCCAATTGGTGATGACCAGACCGTGCGACTGGTCGACCGCCACCAGCACGCCGGAGCCGAGCGAGGCCCCGCCGCGTTCCAGGGCGGTGACGCGGACGACCGCCGGGTGGGCCGCTTGCGCCGCGGGCGCAGGCCAGCCCAGCGCGGGCGAGGCCGCGCAGAGCGTGATCACGATCGCCAGCAGGCGGTTCACGGGTGTTTCGACCTTGGGGGCAAATTGGCGGGGACGCCGTCATCTTGTTAGTCGGGCGTTTTGGCCGCGGAAGTGGAGCGCGCAGCCGCGCGGCGGCAGGCGCGGCGAAACCGGCAGACGCGGAGATTTCGCAACGCACGGAAAGGCCGGCCCGGGAACAACGTTGCGCCGGCGCGGCGGACGCCTCTGGGCGGCGTTCCCAAGTGAGATGGCCCAATAAAAACCGTTGCACTTTGCCGCGGAATGTGCATAATTTGGCTGCCTTGCCCTGGCGCCTCCTGCCGCCGATTCAGGACGCCCCCTTTTTCCGGAACAACGGAGGTTTCGCATGGCCATTTCGCGCCGCCGCGTGTCCCCCGACGTGGATAAGTTTCTTTCGGCCATTCTCGTTGGCTACGTGTCTGCCGAGGATGCCGCAGGCGCCGCTTCCTTTGCCCGCCAACTTCGCGGCAAGAGCGACACGGCGGATTCCGCCGCCTTTGCCCGCGCAATTCTCGGCGAGGGCGACCCTGCGGAAGCCAAAACGTTCGCCCGCATACTTTACGGCAAGAGCAATCCGGCGGAAACCGCCGCGTTCGTGTACGAAAGTCTCCGCGAGAGCGACCCGGCGCGGGCCGCAAAATTTCTCCGCGAGTACGACCCTGACGAGCCCAGGGACGAGAAAGGCAGGTGGACCACCGGCGGGTCCACGAACGGTGCCAATCGTGGCGAGTCTGGAGCCACCTTGGGAGATCTATCGAAATGGCTGTCAAAGATCGCGCCGTCTGACGCTGCCAAGGCGGAGGCGGCGCGCATCGCGGCCGCAATTAAGAACACTTTCGACAAAAACAATCCTTGGTACTGGCCGAGCTTGACTAAGGACCAGCGGAACAAGGGGTACTATTGCTATCAGTGGGCATACGCCTTTGAAGACGCCTTTAACAGCGAATCGTCAGGGAAGTTTTTCGCAGCGAGAGTCGAGGAGGCGTCGGATTCGGAAGGGCACGTGCATTTTTGGGTCGCCATTACGTCGAAATCCGATCCAAAGAACACTGTTTATGTCGATGACGGTTTTTGTGATGGAGACTACGTGCATAGCAAGAGGCCCATCCCTGATGGCTGGAGTCTCGGGACCCCGGGGGATAAACCAAGGGAAAAAGTTTCCGTTCCGCCGGCGTACGACTCCAATGGCAACCAGATTTATGCGCCGGGCGACGGCGGTGGCGGCGAGTATCGCGGACTGCCGCCCACGATCTTTGGCCCGTATTACCCTGACGGCGGCGCGTAGACCGCCGGACGGCTGGACAGCGATCGAAAGATTATCCCAGGAACGACCGCTATGAACGACGCAGCAAGAATCCCCCCGCCCGCGGGTCGCGCGGCGTGCTTGATAACACTCTTCACGGTCCTTCTGCTGTGGCTCGCCGTGTTTGTCTTTATATCCCGGGCGTTTGGCGTTGGTCCCGCCGTAGGCTTGTCGCTGATTTTTGTCCTTCCATTTGCGATCGGCGTGCGAATTTGCAGCAAACTGCGCACCGCGAAGGGGCGAGTTCGCGATTCTCTTCACCCTGCTAATTATCGCGTTTGGGGCGGCCGGCGGCGTTGTTTCGACCTGGTACGAGGCCGGCATGGACCGCGAGCATGTTCAGGACGCGGGCTATGCCGAATTCGGCCGCATCCTGCGCAGCGACCCTGCGTTTCAAAACGTCGAACTGTTCGTATCGGGAAAACACATCTTTTGGATTCGCGGCTCGGTTGCCTCGGCAGCCGATCGCGACCGGCTCAGATCACTCGCCGCGCAGTGCCATATCCGTTGGAATGAGGAAGTTGAGGTGGGCGTAAAAAAGGGCGCGATGACGACGGCCGATAGCCGCGGCGATCGCGGCGCGGCCGAGGCGCGGCTCCGCCACAAGTCCAGGACGCCGAACCGGGGAAGGAGCGGCTCCTCGTTACAGCGCAGATGCCTCTCCGGGCGACGGCGCAAGCTCTTACGAAGGTGTTCGGCAAGGATCAGGTCAGCTAATCCACAGCCCTTGCCCGCCTCCGTCCTCACTTCGACAGCGTGAGCACGATGTCGATCCGCTCCGGCTCGTGGTCCTTCATTCGCAACAGGACCATGTGGATGGGCTCGCCCGCTTTTACCCGATCCAACAACATGCCGACCTGGTCGAGGTCGCGGGGGCGGATGTCGTTGATGCGGGCCAAGATGTCGCCGGGCAGGGGCGGCTTTTGCAGCCGGCTGTACGCCCCGGGCTGCACCGCGGTGATCACCACGCCGCGGTGGACGCGAAGCCGGGTCTTGTAGGCGATGGCCTCGGTCAGCGGCTCGGCGGCCAGGCCGAATCGCTGCCGCAAGATAGTCGCCCCGTTGGGTCTGGAGCGCGGATCGAGAATCAGCGTCGCATCGACGGAGCGGTCTCCGCGGAGGAGTTCGATTTGCAGCGAATCGCCCGCCTTGTGGCCGACCAAGGCCAGGTAGTACTCGCAACGCCCCCAGATCGTTTTGCCGTCAATCACCTTGATGATGTCGCCCAAATGGATGCCGGCCGCCGCGGCGGGGGAATTCGCGACCACGTCCAACACGGTGCACGGCTCCGCCGGCTGCTCTTGAATGCGAATGCCGGCCTCGATGCCGTATTGCCGCTCGACGTCGAGCATCTCCGGCAGCATTTGGCGAACGCTGGCCGCCTGGATGCCGAAGCCGACGTTCTGCGCGTCCTTCTGCATCGCCGTGGTCACCCCGATGACTTCCCCGAGGACGTTGAACCACGGCCCGCCGGAACTCCCCGGGTTGATGCTCGCGTCGGTTTGAATCAAGCCGTGGAGGGTGATTCCTGGCAGGGCGGCGGGCTGCGTCATGCGGTTGGCGGCGCTGATGATCCCCGTGGTGCAGGTGTGCAGCAGGCCGCTGGGATTGCTGATGACCACGATCGTCTCGCCGAGAAGGAAATCGCCGCTCTTGCCCAACTGCACCGGCGGCAGCGGCCGCCCCGACTCGACCTTCAGCAGCGCCAGGTCGCACTCCCGGGCGATCCCCACCAGTTCCGCCGCATACGTTTTGCCGTCGATCAGCGTCACGTGGTGGGAAATCACCTTGTCCACGGCGTGGGCGTTCGTGACCACGTAGCCGGCTTCATGCACGACGAAGCCGCTGCCGATGCTGATCATTCTCGCGGCGGAAGGGAATCTGGAAGAACTCGTCGGCCGCCGGCGCCGGACCGGTGGCCATCGGTCCGGTGAGGTAAACGACCGACGCCTTCCAGCGATGGAAGACCTCGACGACGGGCGTCCGCCGCGGGTCGCGGGGGCTGACCAAATCCAACTTTTTCTGCGCGAAGGCGGGCGCGGCGGTTCCGCAGGCCAACGCCCACAGCCCGGCAGCCGCCACAATCGAGGAACGCAATCGCATCGTCTTCTCCACCGCGAAAAGGCCGGCCCGGAGACGGTCGCGCCAGCCGCTCATACATTGTGTGTTGTGAAGCGGGGTTTCTTGCTCTTTTCTCTAGCCCAGGCGTTTACGCCTGTGGGATTGGAGCCACGTCGCGTCTTCATTTTCCCTCAAGCCCCCTTCAGGGGCGGTCAGTGCCGCATTGCCCCCGGGCAGCATTCACCACCCCTGAAGGGGGCCGAAAGGAAAAGAAATTACGTCCTGGCCTCCGTCCCGCAGGCGTAAACGCCTGGGCTAGGGAAAAGAAACGGCGCGGAGCCTCTTTTCCGCTCCCATTCGGAAAACTCGTATGCAGAACATCGTACAAGCAAGTATACGCGAAAAGTCGGCGCAATGCCCACCCTTGCGTAGGCATGTTGCTGCGCTGGTCGCCGGCGCCGCCCGAGGGAAGGGGGGCTCTCAAAGCATCGCCGATCCTTTTTTTGCGGCGCAGCGTTGCTTGCCTCGTCGTTCCCTCGCCGGTATCATCACGGAAGGGCATGGCATTCAGCCCTGAAAGGAAAAGGGGGCGGGAGTCTTTGTTCTTGCCTATTTTACCAACAAAGACTCCCGACCCCTTTGCCGCCCCTCCGAAGTAACGGACAAGTACAAAATGCCGTTTCCGCCGTCCGGAACCCCACCGCATGGTACATGCACAAAAGAAAGTGGTTCGGAATCCATTACTAAATAGCCAGAGAAGCGGTCCGCTCCGGGGTTTGGCTTCTGAGAACGAAACAGTTGTCCGCAGAGTACGACACGCAACAGTCCGGCCTTCTCCGTAAGAGAGGGCGGGTAGAGGCCAAACTCCTCCGCAAGTAGCGGAATGTACCAACTCGCCTCTTCACCGGAAGCGGCTTCGCCCTCGATGCCCGTCAGATATTGCCCGTGTTCCAACCAAACGCAAAATGGCTCGCCGGGTAATGCAATCTCAATGGAACAGCGCGCCTTCAAATCGTCGAGTATCGCAGTTGTCTCTCCAGGAACCGAGACCTCCACTGGCTGTCGAGCCTCTCGATGGAAGATGCGTGTCAGTGCGCGAATCGTCTTTATCAGCACGCGAGTCATGGTGTCACTAATGGGTATACGCGCCCGAAGCGAATGGCCCTTGTATTGCGTCACAGGTCCCCATTGCGCTACGACAACGACTACAGAGCAATGGCCATTCTAGTCAGTATAGCTGGGTTCGGTATCCATGTGAATAGGGCCTTCGCGCGGCGAGTAAGCGCCGTCATGTACTAGAATCATGGTGGCGCTGCGTACTCGGCGATAATCGCTATGCCTTCGCCAATCGTCGGTTCGTTCCGTTCAACTCCCGTGTTGCCGCGGTGGCAAAGTCCGACCGACGCGCCGTACTCATGGCTTCGGCCGCTTCATCGCCTACGCTGTTGGAGGGAATTAAGGGGTCGGGAGTCTTTGATCGTGGCCGGAGGTTCGGAGGTTGGGGACAGGATACACAACAATTGAAACGTTGGCGTCCCGCGGAACACATGAAAAGCCTCCCGCGTGCGCCGCGGGCGGCTACCAATTCAGCCCGAACCGCTCGCCGCCGGCCTTGCCTAAACCGCCCTGAAGCGGCTGATCGCGATGCCGCTTCTTCTTCGACGCCTGCGCCGGCGCCGCATCCTGCTCCTGGGCCGCCTCCTTCTCCTTCTGCGTCGGCTCCGGCTTCGACAGGGCCTTCATCGAGAGGCTGATTCGCTGGGCCTCCGTGTTCACGGAAAGGACAAGGACTTCCACTTCGTCGCCTTCGTGGACCACGTCGCTGGACCGCCACACCCGCTTGTGCGAAAGCTCGGAGATGTGGATCAACCCTTCGACGCCGGGCTCCAATTCGACGAACGCGCCGAACTCCATCAGCTTCGTCACCCTTCCGCGGACGACGCTGTTGGCGGGGTACTTGGCCGCGGCGCTGGTCCAGGGGTTTTCCAGCATGTCGCGATAGGCGAGGCTGATTTTGCCCGTTTCGCGGTCGATCCTCTCGACGCGGACGCGGATTTTCTGTCCCTCGGCGAGGACCTCGCGGGGATGGGCGACGCGGCCCCACGCCAACTGGCTGACGTGCAGCAGTCCATCGACGCCGCCGATGTCGACAAACGCCCCGAAGTCCATCAGTTTTCGCACCACGCCTTCGTAGATGTCGCCGGGGGCGAGCGATTCGAGGAATTTCGCCCGCGCCTCTTCCTTCTCGCGTTCGAGCACGGCGCGGCGGCTGAGGACGAGGTTTCTCCGCGCAGAGTTCGCCTCGGTGATGATGCAGGCCATCCGCTGGCCGACAAACTGGGCCAGGTCCTCGACGCGGTACAGGGCGATCTGGCTGACGGGAATGAAGCCGCGAATGTGATTGATTTCGCACTCCAGCCCGCCGGCGTTGTGGCCCGTCACCTGCGCCTCGATCCGCATCCCTTCGTTCAGATCGGACCAATCGCCGACTTCGACCGCCTTGTCGGGCAGGCGGAGTTCGTATAGGCCGTCGTCGGAATTGAGTTTTTGCACGATCACCTGGAGGACGTCGCCGGGCTTCGGGGGCGTGTCGAACTGCCGCAGCGGCAGACAGCCCTGTTCGCGGCCGCCCAAATCGACAAAGACCTCCTCGCGGCGGATGGCCGCCACCCGGCCGGTGTGCTGCGATTCCGCTTCGAGTGGTTCCCCGCCGACGCCTTCCGCGCCGCCGAGCATCAGCGCGTCCAACGAGGCGTCGCTCAGGGCGCTGTCCATCTCGGCGTCGATGGTCTCGACAAAGCGGGGCGCGGGCTCCAGCGCGGCCGGGGGCAAAGTCTCCGCCGCCAGGGCGCGGAAGGTTCCTCGACGAGTCGATCCGGCATCGCAGGCGAAGCCGCAAGCGGACCCTCCCGAATTTCGTCGCGCGCGGCCTGGGGACTGTCCCGATTTTCGTCCGACGAAAATGGGACTGTCTCCTTTGCCGCCTGAGGCGGCTCCTTCGGCTTGTCTGCTTCTCCCCCCACAGGCGTCCAGTCGCGTTGTCGCCTGCGGCGATAAGCGGCCGGATCGCGCTGCGAGCCGATGAGGATCTGACGGCGCGACGAATCGCCGGCCTCTGCGCCTTGCTGGGCGTCCTCAGCGGGCGGGGCAAGCGAGGAAGTCGGCGGGCTGGAGGTTGGCGCGGGCGTTTCGACGTTGGTTTCGCGGTTCGGTTCGTGACCTGTCAATGCTCTAGTCCCCTTAACCTGATTGGCGCGGGCGTCAAGCGACGACGGGCAGACGACAGCCCGAGCGCACGACACGTAACCATTCTACCAAACTCCCGCTCGCGACTCCAAGGGCTTCCCCGATCGACCGAATCGGGGTATTCTTGCTAACAGTCCTTTCGCGAATCGAGTTTCCTGTGGATGCTGCGGCGATCGCCCGCGGACGCCCCTTTTTTCGTCTCGGGATCGAATGAGCGACGTACCACCAACGGGCGAGCCGTTCCCGCAAAACCGGCCGTTTGCAATTGAAGTCGCCGAGCGCGTCCGGCGGCTGCCACCCTATCTCTTCGCCCAAATCAATCGCCTGCTGCACGAAAAACGCCGCGCCGGCGACGACGTCATCGACCTGGGCATGGGCAATCCCTCCGATCCGCCCCAGGAGGTGGTCGTCGAGAAGCTGGCCGAGGCCGCCCGCGACCCGAAAAACCACGGCTACAGCGAGGCGATGGGCGTCCTCAGCCTGCGGAAGGAGGTGGCCGCGAAGTATTTCAAGGCCTACGGCGTGCGGCTCGATCCGCAGCGGGAAGTGGTCGTCTGCCTCGGCTCGAAGGAGGGTTTCAGCCATCTTTGTCTGGCGTTGGTGGGGCCCGGCGACACGGCGATTGTGCCGGCGCCTTTCTATCCCGCCCATTTGTACGCCGTCGCCCTGGCCGCCGCCAATGCCATCCTCCTGGAAGTGACCGACACGGCGAAGTTGTTGAGCAACATCGACTACACCTGCCGCCACATGGTTCCGCGGCCGAAGGTGTGCATCCTGAATTTTCCGCACAACCCCTCGACGACGGTCGTCGAGCCCGAGTTCTATGTGGACGTGGTGAAATTGGCGAAGCGGTATGGATTCATGGTCATCAGCGACTTGGCCTATGCCGACGTGACGTTTGACGGCTACAAGACGCCGAGTTTTCTCGCGACCCCGGGGGCGATGGACGTCGGCGTCGAGTTGACGACGATGAGCAAGGGCTACAACATGGCCGGCTGGCGGGTCGGCTACTGCGCCGGCAACGCGGAGATGGTCCGCGCGTTGGCGACGATCAAGACGTACTACGACTACGGGATGTTTGCCCCCATCCAGGTCGCCGCGATCGTGGCCCTTCGCCACACGGACGCGGCCGTGGAGGCCCAGGCGGCGATTTACCAGAAGCGGCGCGACGTGCTCTGCGACGGCTTGGAGCGGCTCGGCTGGTCGATCCAGCGGCCGAAGGCGACGATGTTCGTTTGGGCGAAGATCCCCGAGCCGTGGTCGAGCCAGATGGGGTCGCTCGACTTCGCCATGAAGCTGCTGAAGGAGGGCGACGTGGTGGTCAGTCCCGGGGCCGGTTTCGGTCCCGCCGGCGAAGGATATTTGCGTTTGGCGCTGGTGGAGAACGAAAACCGGCTGCGTCAGGCCGTCCGCCACATCGGCCGCTGTTTGGGGAAAACGTGAGTCCGGGACCCAGCCGCGAGGACGAATGAAGCCAAAAGTCTACGTTGAGACGACCGTGTTGGGATACCTGACCGCGTGGCCAAGCGGCGATTTGGTTGTTGCCGGCCGCCAAAAGATAACGCGCGATTGGTGGCACTACGCCTTGAATGCCTTCGACCTGGTTGTTTCTGAACTCGTCCATCATGAGGCCAGCCGCCGGGGACCCGCAGGCGATTCGAGATCGGCTGGAAGCCCTCAAAGACTTGCCGGTCTTGGCCGTCAGCCAGCGGGCCGACGATTTCGCGCGGGCTTTGGTCGGGGGAGGGGCCGTGCCATCGACGGAACCGGAGGACGCGCTTCACATTGCCCTCGCCGTGGTCAATGGCATAGAATATTTGGTGACCTGGAACTTCAGGCACATTGCGAATGCCGCGATCAGGTCGAAGATTGACGGCGTGTCTATCGCAGAAGGTTACAATCCTTGTACGATCTGCACGCCGGAAGAACTCTTGGAGCCGGAAGGCAATGTTTGACGACCCGATTGTCGATGAGATTCCGACGCGCACGCCGTGCTCACGCGTCGCAGTTTGAGAATAATCTGTCCGCCATTGTGGCGGATATTCGTCGGCTGGAGCACGAGAGCGGCCGCGGCCATGTCAACTTCCCGCCTCGTTTGCTCGAAAAGCAATCGGCACAAATTGGGCGGGAAACCCCTCGTTCGGCGGCGACGTGACCAGCGGACGCATGTAGCCGGGGTTCGCGCAAATGGCTGCCCGCAAGAAGACGAACGATGCTCCCTTTTCCATGGCGTGGATGCGACGCGTGGCCGCGTATCTCTGGGGCCCCGGACGCCCGTGGGCGCTCGCCTTGCTCTTGCTTGCCGTCTTCGTCCTCGGCTGGGCGGCGGCGTGGGAGTACGTCTGGAACCGACGCCTAGCCCGAGTGTACCTCGTCCCAAGGGCCGACGACCCTGCCCGCGACGACGACCCCGCCCGGCGGCTCGCCGCGGAGTACATCGTCACCCAAGACAAAGTTGCCATTACGCCGCCGCCCGGCTGGATTCATAGCGACGTCCGCGCGGAGGTGTTTCGCGACGCCAGCCTGGACGGACCGCTTTCGATTCTCGACGACGGCCTGCTGGAGCGGATCTCGAACGCCTTTTCGCTCCATCCTTGGGTCGCCAAGGTTGTCTCCGTCAGCCGCAAACCCATGGCGCGGATGGAGGTCAAACTGGAGTACCGCCGCCCGGTGTGCATGGTTGAGGCCCCCGGCGAGCCGCTGCCCGTGGACGTTGAAGGCCGCCTGCTGCCCAGCGGCGACTTCTCGCCGGTGGAGAAGAGTTCCTATCTTCGCCTGACGGGCATCGACAGCGTGCCGATGGGGCCGGCGGGTCAGCCCTGGGGCGATGGCCGGGTGGTCGGCGGAGCCGAGATTGCCGCGGCGCTGGGCGACGCCTGGCCGGGAATTGCGCTTGGACCGGATTGCGCCCTCGCCCCGCCCGCCCGCGGCCGTGGGCGACGAGCCGACCTATCAATTGTTCACTCGCGGCGGCACGCGGATTTTCTGGGGGCTGGCCCCCGGGAGCAAGGGGCCGGAAGAGCTTCCCGCCGCGGACAAGGTCGCCCGACTGCTGCGCTACAAGGCGGATCATGAGACCTTGGAAGGCAACGGCGGCCCGCAGACCTTGGACGTTCGCCTCCTTCCCCCGGGAAAGGCCGCCCAGCGGCGTTAATCTGCCTTTCGCCGCGGCCAGCGCGGCGGGGCAAGCAGCAGGGTCAAGACGACCAGCAGGGCAAAGAGGCAGTAGCCGGTCGTGAAGACCCACGCCGGGGCGGAAAAGAACATCAGGCGATGGATCCAACGGCCGACGAACGTGCCCGGCTCGGCCGATTCGCCGGCCGCCGTGCGGAGTCGAAATTCCCAGATCGTCAAGGGGCAATTGACGCCGGCGAGCGATTCCGCCGCGACAACGGCGATCATCAGGAAATGGAGGCTGCGGAACCAGAAATTCCGCACAAATCGCCAGCGGAAGACGATTCCCAACAGGATCGCCGCCATCCCCAGGACGACGAAAGCGACGTAGGCGAAGTGGATCGCCGCGATCGCATCGGCAAGACAGCGATTGAGGTTCATAGGAAAACCCGGCCAGGGTTCTTCGCCCGTTGTCGTCGCCCCCGCTACTTGGCGGGCGGACGCTCAAACCGGCGCCGCATCTCCTCGCTGGAACTTCCGCCCTCGACGCGGGCTTGTGCGCGCGATCGTTCGATCAAGTCGAGGAACTGGCGATTCGTGTTGAGAAAAAGCGTTTCCAGGTCGGCGTTCTCGATCGCCCCTAGAACGCGGCCATCTCGTCGCCGGTCCGGGTCCGGCTCGCGTGCTTCCATCGTCGCTCACCTTGGATTTTTCACCGG
This sequence comes from uncultured Planctomycetia bacterium, assembly GCA_963791075.1. Taxonomy (GTDB): domain Bacteria; phylum Planctomycetota; class Planctomycetia; order Pirellulales; family Thermoguttaceae; genus CAWBRF01. Next base: position 4,609 of record CAWBRF010000011.1, on the reverse strand, counting down.
CTGCGACGCGGCGGGTGGGCGATTCGGGACTTCGCCGGCGGGTTGACCCGTCTTCAATTCCTCCCGCACGATGGGCAGATCGTCCGGGGCCTGGATGCCGATGCGGACCACCCCCGGCGCAATGCGGACAACCGTCACGGAGATCTGGTCTCCGATAAGAATCCGTTCCCCGGCCTTTCGCGATAGAACGAGCATCGCTTTCCCCGCGATTCCCACGCGGCGCACGGCGCGCCCTCTCCTCTGCGCAGCAACGTCCCCTATTGAAAACATATCGGCGGCAGACCAGACGCACAAGCGGGGAGCCCGAAGGGGGGGTGTATGATTTGTCCGGCTCTTGGCCGCGGACCAAAATGGTTCCACCAGGAGGGGGGTGACGATTGGCCGAAAAACGGGATTGTCCCCCCCGTGAACCGTTGCACAATTTTTTGTTCTCCCCCTACTAGCGTCCCTCGTGCGCGCGGTGTATAGTGATGGTTTCCATTTTCATCGCACTTGGCTTAATTGGGAGAGAAATCGATGTCCGATCCCGCTGAACTTTATGACGCAATTCTGCACGGAAACGCAAAGAAGGCCGAGGAAATCACCAAGGCGGCCTTGGCGGCCAAGGTCGATCCGGGCGAACTGGTGAAAAAGTACATGATCCCGGCCATGGACGAGGTCGGCAAGCGATTCGAGTGCAACGAATACTTCGTCCCCGAGCTGCTGATCGCCGCCCGGGCGATGAAAAGCTCGCTCACGATCATCACGCCGCTGTTGGCCGATGCGGGGGCGTCGCGAACGGGCCGCGTCGTCATCGGCACGGTGCAGGGCGACCTGCACGACATCGGCAAGAATCTGGTCGCGTCGATGCTCGAAGGCGGCGGGTTTGAAGTGATCGACCTGGGCGTGGACGTGCCGCCGCAAAAATTCGTCGAAGCGGCCCAGGAAAAGGATGGGAGCATCATCGCCTTGTCGGCCCTCTTGACGACGACGATGACGATGATGAAGACGGTCATTGACGCCCTGGAAAAGGCCGGTGTGCGGACGAAGACCAAGGTGATGATCGGCGGCGCCCCGATCACCCAGCAGTATGCCGATGAGATCGGCGCCGACGGCTACAGCGACAACGCCAGCGCCGCGGTCGCCTTGGCCCGCAAGTTGGTCAAGGACTAGAAGGCCGAGATGGACGCCTGGCGGCGCTGGCATTGCCAGTGTCCGGCGGAGACGCTGGCAAGATCCGTACCGCAGGCCGCCCCGCCAGATGTGCCCGCTACACGAGAGGGGCGCCGACTGAGATTGCAGCATTGCCGCGATTGCCCGCGCGTCACCCGCCTTCGGCAGTCGCATCAAACGGGGACGTTCCAACTGTGATTCCTTCCAAAGACGGCGTTGCATTTCGAGAAATGCTCACGGGCGGCCGCTTCTATTACGGAGCGGAAGTGGTCACCACGCGGGGCATTGCCGCGCCGGCGTCGGCGCCCGACGTGGTCGCGCTGGCCCGGTCGCTTTCCGACGATCCGCGGATCGGCTGGGTTTCCGTGACGGACAATCCGGGCGGGGGCCCGATGTTGCCGCCGGACTGGCTGGCCGGGCAACTCCTCGGCCGCGGCGCGCAGGTCGTGCTGCACCTGACCTGCAAGGACGCCAACCGCAGCGGCCTGGAAAGCGCCGCCTGGCGCTACGCCTCCGAGGGCTTTAACAACATTCTCGCGATCACCGGCGACTATCCGACGGGCGGGTTCGGCGGCCCGGCGGCGCCGGTGTTCGACCTCGATTCCGTCGGCCTGATCGCTTTGCTGCGGGCGATGAACGACGGCCTGAAGGTCCCCGGCCGCCGCGGAAACGTCGAGAGCTTGCCGAAGACCGATTTCTTCATCGGCTGCGTCGTCTCGCCGTTCAAACGCTACGAGCGGGAGTTGATGCCGCAATACTTCAAACTCGTGCGGAAGATCGCCGCCGGGGCCCAGTGGGTGATTCCGCAGCTCGGCTACGACATGCGGAAGTTTCACGAAGTGAAGCTGATGCTCGAATCCCGCGGCATCCGCATGCCGATCGTCGGCAACGTCTACCTGTTGAACAAGACCGTCGCGAAACTCTTCAACAGCGGCAAGTTGGCCGGTTGTGTCGTCAGCAACGAGTTGCTCAACGTCGCCGAGCGTCAGGCGGCCTCGCCGGACAAGGGGCAGAAGTTCTTTCGCGAGTTGGCCGCGAAGCAATTGGCCGTTTTCAAGGGGCTGGGCTTCGCCGCCGGCTACCTGGGCGGAATCGTCAAGCCCGAGGTCTTCGGCGAAATCATCGACCTTGCGGAAAGCTACGCCGCCAGCGACTGGCGGGACTTCATCCGCGAGATCCAATACTCGCAAGCGGACGAGTTTTTCCTGTTCGAGCACGACCGGCACACCTGTCTGAGCGGGCCGACGCAGATCAACCCGGCTTATCTCAAATCGCTGCGCGAGCCGCCGAAGTCGAAGCAGGTGACGTTGAACTATAAGCTTTCGCGGTTGGTACACAAGCTGGCGTTTACGCGCGACCAAGGGGTGTACGGGCTTTTGCGGCGGCTGTTCGCCCGTTGGGACAAGAAGCAGGGCCTTTCGCTGCGGCTGGTCCACGCCGTCGAGCGGCAATCGAAGGAACTGATGTACGGCTGCGAGGATTGCGGCGACTGCAACCTGCCCGACTGCGCGTATCTTTGTCCCCGCCACGCGTGCTCGAAGTCCGGCATCAACGGTCCCTGCGGCGGCTCGGCGTCGGGACGCTGCGAGTTGGACGACAAGGAGTGTTTTTGGGCCCGCGTGTACGAGCGGCTGAAGGCCTACGGCGAGACGGAGGGGATGCTCGATCTTCCGGCGAAGATTTACGATCCGAGGATGAAAAACACGTCGGCCTGGGCGAACTTTTACCTCGACCGCGACCACAGCGCGAAGGCGAAGGACGAAGTGAAGAAACCATGATTGAAACCTTGCGCGGATCGTTGCAGGCCGCGATGGAGGAAGCCAAGCGATATTCCGGTTTAATCAACTGGGAAGACATCAACGAGGCCGTATTCCGGTTCTTGGTGATGGTCGAAATCAGAAAACTCGAGCCCAGCGCGAAGTGTCAGGCCGAATGGAAGACTTATGATCTCGTTGTGACGACCGAGAAGGGGAGCTTCGTAATCGAATTCAAGTTCTATGGCTACCCGCGAAGGTACAACGTTACGAGCATGCAGGCGGAGGGGCGGAAAGGTGGTCCGAGCAAGAAGAACGAAGGTGAGTTCCGCAGGTGCCTGAACAAGTTGCGTAATCCCAAACCACCGATTGACGTTCCGATAGCCGGAAAGTATCTGGTATTGGTCTACGAGTTGCGGCCGGGGGATTGGAAGGGCCACAATTCGTACGAGACGAGTTACGCCGATCTCGCACTGGTGGAAGACTTTGGCGTCACGGCGGCCGACGTTGAAACGATTCAGCATAGCGACACGGGTCACGTGTGTAAATTGATAACCGTAGGGTAAACGTTGTTCGATGTGCGTTCTTTCGTTGCGATGGACCTTGTGTTTTGCAGGGCCGTTTACGGCCCTTTTCCGCCGTAGGCGGTCTTAGGCCCGGCGTTTACGCCGGGTCAACGGGGCAACGCGGAAAGGCCATTTTTTCGTCGTGCTGTCAGGCCCGTTCACGGGCCTCCTGATGAGCGCAAAAACCCCATGAGCCACAACTACTACAGCGAGATCAATCTGCATGTCACGTGGCACTGCAAGGACAACCTGCCGCTTCTGACAACGCAGGTCGAGCCCCTGGCGCATCGTTGCATTCGGAGGAGAGTCGTCAACACAAGTGGAGCATTCCTCCACGAGATCGGGGGCACAGAGTGGCACGTGCATGTGGCGTTGACCGTGCCGCCAAGGCTCCTCATCAGCGAGTTCATTGGCCAACTCAAGGGCGCCTCGTCGCATGAGGTTAACGAGCAACTTGGCTTGCAGGGAAAATCGCTCCAGTGGCAAGCCGGCTACGGAGTCGTGAGTTTCGGGACCGGAGACCTGGATTGGGTGAAACGGTATATTCAAAATCAGCGTCAACACCACAGCGCCGGGCACGATTCACGACCGCCTGGAGCGAACCACGGAGCCGGAGCCGCTGGCAGGGTGCAGGAGCCTCGTAAACGAGGCTGACGGCATGGCCGCGCAAGGAGGCCATCTGGACCCGGCGTAAACGCCGGGCCTAAGACCGCCTTCGGCAGAAAAGGGGCGTGAACGCCCCTCAACAATGTAAATTGGATGCGGGTTGTAATTGACGACTGCACAACTGACACACCCGCTTGCTCCAAACGGCCTCCCCTATGGATGGGGACCTTGAATCGGCAAACAACATCAATCAGAATAGAGCTTCTGTAAGACCAGAGGACCCGCGATATGCCTATCCCGACGCTCTCAATCATCGGCGAATCGATCAATGACTCTGTCCCTTCGACGAAAAAGCTGTTCGACGCGGGGGACATTGCCGGGCTGTTGGAACTGGCCCGCTTCCAGGACGAGCGCGGGGCGGCGTTCATCGATGTGAACGTCGGCGCCCGCGCCGGAGTTCATGGCCGACATGGTCCGCAAGGTCCAGGGCGTGACCGCCAAGCCGCTGTCGATCGACACGCCCGACCCAGG
>CAWBRF010000010.1:0-6873 GCA_963791075.1 uncultured Planctomycetia bacterium | reverse complement strand
GCCTTGTCGACGCCTGCCTTCGACCATTACGTATTGCTAATCCCACGGTCGCCCGCGCCGTGGACGGCACGCTCGCCGCAATCCTCGGCCGCGAGGCCGCCATGCGCGGCGTTCGCTTGACCATGGACGAACTCCTCAAAGAGAACCGGAAGCTGGAAGTCGATTTGACCGGCTTGAAAGTCGGATGAGTCCGCCCAAAAAGACGACCTTTCGCATCGCGACGCTGATCTCCGGCGGGGGAACGACGCTGGGCAATCTCTTGGAGAAAATCCGCGCCGGGCAACTGGACGTCGAAATCGCCTTGGTCATTTCCAGCAGCGCCGCCGCCGCCGGGCTGCGATACGCCGTCGAAGCCGGCGTCCCCGCGGCGACCATCGACCCGAAGGCGCATGCCGGCCTCGATGGCTTCAGCCGGGCGATTTTCGACCGCTGCCGCACGGCCGGGGCCGACCTGGTCGTCATGGGCGGATTCCTCAAACGCGTCGTCATTCCCAACGACTTCGCCAACCGCGTGACGAACATTCATCCCGCCCTGATTCCCGCCTTCTGCGGCCAGGGCTTCTACGGTCATCGCGTCCACGAGGCGGCGCTGGAATCCGGCGTGAAGCTCAGCGGCTGCACCGTCCACTTCGCCGACAATCAGTACGACCATGGGCCGATCATTTTGCAGCGGGCCGTGCCGGTGCTCGACGACGACACGCCCGACGCCTTGGCCGCCCGCGTCTTCGCCGCCGAGTGCGAGGCCTATCCGGAAGCGTTGCGGCTGATCGCCGCCGGCCGGGTGAAGGTGGAAGGCCGCCGGGTGCGGATCCTGCCGGAGTAGGCTTTCCTATCGCGTGGGGTAGGCGATCGATCGCGGCCGCCGGTTGTCTCAGTGCGGCGCGGAAGCGGCGGCCGCTTCCGCCGGCGACTTGAGCAGATCCTTGAACTTCGCCCGCACCTTCGCCACTTTCGGCATCGCCACCGCCTGAACATACGGCTGGTGAAGGTGGCAAGCGACGTAATTCTGGTGGTGGGCCTCGGCGGGATAAAAGGCCTCGAGCGGCTCCAGCGTCGTCACGATCGGCCGCTTGTAGACCATCGCGGCGCGGAGGTCGGCGATCATCGCCTCGGCCAACTGCTTCTGCTCCTCGTTGGCGTAGAAAACGGCCGAGCGGTACTGGGGGCCGAAGTCGTTCCCCTGGCGGTTGAACGTCGTCGGATCGTGGGTGGCGAAGTACACCTTGAGCAACTCTTCGTACGAGATCTTCCGCGGATCGTAGACGATCTTCACGGACTCGGCGTGGCCGGTGCGGCCGGTCGAAACCGTTTCGTAGTTGGCGGTCTCGGCCGTGCCGCCGGCATAGCCGCTGGTCACGTCGAGAACGCCGTGCAGTTGACGAAAGACGGCCTCGAACGCACCAGAAGCAGCCGCCGGCAAAGACCGCCTCGGCGCGATCGGCGCGGGCGGCGTCGCTGGAAGCCTTCGTCCCGGTCAAGCGCCTGCGCCGGTTCGGCGATGCTCTTCAACTGGTCGGTCGGGACGAAGCGGAGGGCCTCCGAGTTCAAGCAATAGCGCCGGCCGGTGGGAGGAGGCCCGTCGTCGAACACGTGCCCGAGATGCGCGCCGCAACGCGCGCAGAGAATTTCCGTGCGGACCATGCCGAGGCTGCGGTCGGCCTCCTCGCGGATGTTTTCCATCGCCGCCGGGCGGAAGAAGCTGGGCCAGCCGCTGCCGGATTCGAACTTCGTCCCCGACTCGAACAGCGGCAGGTTGCAGCAGACGCAAACGTACATTCCCGCCTTCTTGTTGTTCAACAAGCCGCCGCAAAACGCCCGCTCCGTGTCTTTTCCCCGGGTGATGCGGAACTGCGCCGGAGTGAGCCGCTTGCGCCACTCGGCGTCGGAGAGAACCACCGCCGGCGTCTCGATCGCGCCGGTGAGCTTGCCGTCGGGACCAATGACGCGCACGCGGACCATCGACATGGACGTCCTCCCATCGGATTTAGCCCCTCGCGGGGCGGCAATTGCCTCCGATCCCGCGGGACCGGAGCAGCCGCCCGAGAGCAACAGAAACAGCAATCCGAAACCGGACAACAACCGCATGGAAACCCCTTGCCGGCACTGCCGCCGAAAAAACCGACTCGCCACCGCGAACGTATTGAAATATACGCGCGAATTTGCCGCGAGACAAGCGCGGCGGTCCTGCGACGCCCCCAACGGCCCGTCCTTGACGCGCAGGGGCCATCTGGGATATTGAAGGCTGCGAGCGGTTCGCAGCCAACCCAGCCGAGAGGCGGCGGTATGCGTAAACTGAGGCTTCCCACGCGAGCGGAACTGGAGGATCGCATACCCTATTGCTTTTTTACCGCTTGGATCGTCTGCGGCACGGCCGTCTTTGTGGAGGCGATCGCGTCCCGCGGGGTTCTTTCCCCCGGGGAGGGGTGCGCCCGCACACTTCGCGCGCGACGCGGCAGCCACGCGCGGCGCTGGGCTATCTCGCGGCGGGCGTGGCCGTCAGCGCGCTGTCCGTCTGGCACTTTTGCGCGTGGAGATGGAAGGCGAGCCCCATCGAGACGACAAGCGGCGACGCCGAGGACGCGCTTCGGCGGACGCCTTCCACGGACAATCTGAGCGAGCGCCGGTTGCGGGTCCTCTACCTGGGTTTTCTGCTGGCCGCCGTCGCGGCGCTCGGCGTCGATTGCAGCGTGGCCCAATGCGTGGCGGACAAGTGCCCGGCGCTTGTACACGACCTGCTTGAGCCGTGCGCCGCATTTGGCTGTTGGGTGGGGGTGTTGGTCGTCCTCGCCGCGATCCATCAACTCGATCCGCCGCGGCGTCGGCTGCTGTGGTGGCCGCTGGCTTGTGCACTGCTCTCCGGCATGGCAGCCAACGGCGCAAAAATGCTCGTGGCGCGGACGCGGCCCTACGCCTTTGACTTCCAGGGCAACGTGTGGACAACGTTTGGCCGCTGGCTGCCGGCGGCCGATATGGGTCAGAGCCTTCCTTCCGGCCACACCGCCACGGCCGTGGGGCTGGCCTTGGCCCTGGCGGCGCCTATCCCAACGGGCGGCGATTCTTTCTGCTCATGGCCATTTTGGTCGCCTGCCAGCGGATCGAGTGCGGCGCGGATTTTTGAGCGATGTTCTCTGCGGCGCGGCGATCGGCTGTCTCACGGCGGCCTGTTGTTGGCGCTTGGCCCGCTGGGGCTCCGTGGAGTTCTGAGCGGAGGGCGGAAGGCGTGATTTATCGAGAAGTCAACGATCATTTCCAAGGAACCGAACGATGAAAACGCTCAAAAAGATTCTCAAATGGACCGGGGTCGTCCTCGGCGGGTTGGTCGCGATCGCCCTGGTTGCCAACGCCGTGTTCGTCTGGACCACGGATGCACGGCTTGAGCGTCAATTGGCGGCGATCCGCGCGGCGGGCGACCCGTTGAGCCTGGCGGACTTGGCCCGCAAGCCTATCCCGGCGGAAAGGAACGCCGCGACGTATCTGCGTCGAGCAAAGGCCGGAATCGACGCTATTGACAAGGAAGTGTGGACGGCGCCTCGCTTTGTTGAGTGCTTCGAGACCAAGGGTCCGGCGCCCACGGGCACTCAGAAGGCCATCAAGGCCGTTTTCTCGGCATATCCCGACGTGATCCCGCTCCTACGGCAAGCGGCTGCCTGCCCGGAATACGACGCGCAACTCGATTACACTCTGCCCCCGGAAAAGTTTGTTGCTGATAAGATGATTCCTCTGGTTCAGGAAATGCGCGCCGCTGTGAACGTGCTGCGGTATCGGGTGTGGCTGCTTAGGGCGGAGGGGAGCTACGATGAAGCCATGCGGACAGCCCTCGTCGCCCTTCGGTTGGCACGGCATTTGGAGCGCGAGCCGACGCTTATCAGCTACTTGGTGGCACTGGCTTGCCAGTGCATAACAGTCCAGTCCGCGAACTTGGTTCTACAGACTGGCCCCATCTCGAAAGAGGTCCGCGAGGCTCTCGATTCGGAGCTTGCCCGGCAGGAACGCATGGAGGGATACACATGGGCGGTCAAAAGCGAGCGGGCCTACGTCTTGGATGAGTTTCGCAATATCGTGCCATGCCGCAGCTTCTTGCTTTTCCGGGGATACTGGAATCGACAGGAGTCCGAGTGCCTGGACGCGTTTCGAGCCCTCATTGCCCTGGCGAGTGACTCGGGCCCATATCGGCAGACCGATCGCGCGATCGGAAGGACGATCCGCCAGATCGGCCGCGGGATGGTTTTGGCCAGGTTGTTGATGTCGGGGTCCGAGTCGAACAAATCACCTCGTCGCACGCACACGGGCCCAGCTTCGCGCGTTGCGGGTGCTCAATGCCTTGCAGACGCACGTGCCGGCGGGAAGCAGCAAGGCGCCGAAGCTCACAGACCTTGGCTTGCCTGCGGAGACAATCGCCGATCCATTTACCGGCGAGCCGTTGCACGTCAAGAAAACTCCGCGGGGCTGGATCGTTTATTCCGTCGGCCCGAATTTTCAAGACGACGGCGGGAAGATCGACAACCCAGTCACAGGCGACATCGGCGTTGGACCGCCGCCGGTCGCCAAGCCCGGGAAGAGCAAAGCAGCAAAATAGAGGAGCCGAAGCCGTTCACGGGCCGCCCGCGGTCCTATCGACGCCGACACCGCTTCCCCTCACCCCGACCCTCTCCCGAAGGGAGAGGGGGACCCGAATCGCGAACCCGCAAACGCTGCGGTTTTAATCGTCGCTCGTCATCGCCGGTCCCGGGTCGTCGGGCAAGTAGAGCATCCGGCCGCACGTCTTGCAAAAGCTGGGATGCGACAGGCGAATCTCCGCCTGCACGTTCAGCGGGATCTGCGTGTGACAGCCGCCGCAAAAGCCGCCGTCCACCATGGCCAACGCGTCCTCGCCCTTCTGACGAACCACGCGCAAATAGATGTCCCGCGCCAAGGGCGGCAGCGAGGCCTCGCACTCCTTCAACTCCGCCTCCAAACGCTGCAAATCGCCCTGGATCGTCGGCTGCTGCCGCTCGTACTCCTCGCGGACCTGCTGGGCCTTTTGCCGCGCCGCGGCCAATCCCGCCTCGGCCTCGGGCAGCTTCGGCTGAAACTGGTCGAGCTTCTCCAGGGCTTCGAGAATTTCGTCCTCCAAGACGCTGTTGGCCATTTCGTCGGCGGCGATCTGCTCCTTGAGGATCTGGTATTCGCGGTTGCTGGCGGCGGCGTTGAGCTTCGACTTGTGGTCTTTGATCTTCTGCTCGCCCGCCTTCAGTTGCAATTGCTTCTGATCGACGGCGATGCGCATCGCCTTGGCCTCGTCGCGGATTCGAGCGAGGTCCGCTTCGCGGTGGGCGATGTTGGCCTCGCCGGCGTGGACCTGCTTCGGCCCGCGGCCCTCCCGCTCGCGAAGATCGGCCAGTTGACGGTGGATGCGGTGCAACGTGCGGAGCACCGCGAGATTCACGCTGGGTGTTGACGACATAGGGCTCCTGATGTGATGCAAAAAAAAAGCCGCTGGTCGGGGGACCAGCGGCTTGAGCAATCGGCTCAGCCTGCCACTCGATCGAGAAATCCTTCGAGTTGCTGACTGCGGACGGGATGTTGCAGTTTTTTGACGGCCTTCGCCTCGATCTGGCGGACCCGCTCGCGCGTGACCTTGAAGATTCGCCCCACCTCTTCCAGGGTATATGTGTACCCATCGCCCAGGCCGTACCGCAAGCGGATGATTTCCCGTTCGCGGTAGGTGAGGGTTTTGAGCAGGGCATCGATTTTCTCGCGGAGCAATTCATTTCCGGCTGCCCGGTCGGGTCGCGGCAGTCCGCCGTCCTCGATGAATTCGCCAAAACAACTATCTTCGCTTTCTCCGACCGGTCGGTCAAGGCTTACGGGATGCCGGCCCATGCTCAAAACCCGCCGGGTTTCGTCGAGGCTCAGTTCCGCGGCGGTCGCCATTTCCTCCGTGGTGGGCTCCCGGCCCAACTCTTGGAGGAGGTGCTTCGACGTGTTTCGCAGCTTGCCGAGGACGTCGATCATGTGGACGGGGATGCGGATGGTCCGCGCCTGATCGGCGATCGCCCGGGTAATGGCCTGGCGAATCCACCAGGTGGCGTAGGTCGAGAACTTGTATCCGCGGCGGTATTCGTACTTGTCCACCGCCCGCATCAGGCCGGTGTTTCCTTCCTGGATCAGGTCGAGGAAGCTGAGGCCGCGGTTGCGGTACTTCTTTGCGATGGAGACGACCAGCCGCAGATTGCCGCCGGAGAGTTGGCGTTTGACCTGCTCGTAGTCCTGGTGTTGGCGGAGCATCACCTCGCAGCGGTTGCGGAGGCTGCGGGGAGATTCTTGGCTGTCGAGCATCAGTTCGCGGAGTTCGCTGCGGAGGTTCGCCCGCTTGTCGCGCGTGGCGGGAGTGGCGAGCATCGTGCGCAGCCGCTGGCGGATGTGGTCCATGCGGACCAGGGTGTCTTCCATTTGCCGCATCATCGCCTGGACGCGGCGGGTGCGGAGGCTCAGTTCCTCCACGAGCGTGAGCATCTTGCGGCGGCGGCGAATGAATCTCATGCGGGCCTCGGTGCGTTTCTCGCCCTTGACGCTGCGATGGATCAGGCGGTTGAAGTCGCGGCGGTTCTCCTGGGAAAGTCGTTGCAGCGTGGCGAGATTGAGCGGCATTCGGCCCATGATCTGCTCCTTCGTCAGCCGCTCGGTCAAGGAGACCTTGATCGTCCGGTCGAAGGGGAGAATGCCGCAATGCACCTTGTCCAGAGCGGCCAGCGTGTTCCCCATCGCCAGGGAGCAGCCGATCACCGTGCGGCGGAATCGCTTCCGCGTGACCTCGATCTTCTTCGCCAGGGAGATTTCCTCTTCCCGCTTCAGCAGGGGGATTTCCGCCATTTGCGAGAGGTAGAGGCGGAT
>CAWBRF010000009.1:0-16592 GCA_963791075.1 uncultured Planctomycetia bacterium | reverse complement strand
ACCCTGCTGGTCGATTTCGATCTCCGCCGGCCGGTGCTCGACGGCGTCTTCGGCCTGCCGCTGGAGCCGGGCGTGTGCGACGCCCTTCGCAGCAAGAGCGACGTCGCCGCCCTGATTCGCCCCACCTCCACCGACCACTTGTCGGTGCTGACCGCGGGCCGTTGGGACCGCCTGGCGTTGGCGTCCCTGGCCAACGGGGCGGGCGGGGGACTGTTCCAGCAACTTCGGCGGCAGTTCGATTTCGTGATCGTCGACAGCAGCCCCATTCTGCCCGTGGCCGACACGCGCTTCGTCAGTCAGCACGCCGACGGCGTGCTCCTTTCCGTGTTCCGCGACGTCAGCGAATTTCCCAAGATCCAGGCCGCTTGCGAAATCCTCGATGCGTTCGGCGTCCGCGACATCGAAGCGGTGGTCACCGGCGGCCAGAGCTTCGCCTACGGCAGGGAGAACAGCGAGGAGAGTCGATGATGGGCGCTCCGATCCGCTTGGTCTTGGCGGCCGTTTTCGTGGCCTGCGGCTGGCTGGGGATTGTCGTCGTGCAGCAGCGCTTCGTCGGCGTCGCGCCGGTGCGGCCCCTCCCCGAGGACATCCATCATTTGCCCTTGCGGTTGGACAAGTGGCAAGGCGTAGAGCAGCAATTGGACCAAGAAACGTTCGTCCACGTCGGCGCCGACGTGGTGGTGTCGCGGGCCTACCACGACGACGCGGACCAAGAGGTCCGCATGCACGTCGCGGTCTTCGGCAGCAAGCCGGACGATGGCGTTTATCACGCCCCGACCAATTGCTATCCGTCTTCCGGATGGACGCTCGTCGAACAGTCCACGGTTCCCGTGCCCGTCCCCGGCCACAAAGACCAAATGGTGAATCTTTCGACCTGGGAGCGAAAAGGCGAAACGGTGCATGTCGTCTATTGGTATCGGATGGGGGCCGACACCCTCTTCGATCGCGTGGACATGGGGAGTTTTCGTCTGAAGCACGCTGGGCAGCCGTCGTGGCCGCCGATGATCAAGGTCCTCTTGGAAACCTCGGCGATCGATAAATACGCGGCCAGGAATCGAATCCTCGACGTCGCCGCGCTGGTGCAGACGTGGTTGGAGAAAGCCGAACTCGAACCGTTGAAGGCGAAGGCGGAGCGACCATGAAGCAGTCATCCGAAGAAGACCGCCAGCCGGGATTGCGGGGCGGCCGGCGGGGACTCGCGGCGCCCTCGGCGGACCTTCCCGGCGTTCGATTCCGCAACGTCCTCGGGCGCGTCGCGAATCAGCAGTGGCAGTGCGGCCCGATCGCGGCGATTCTGGGTTGTGGCTGGGCTCCATCTGGCCGTCTTTGCGGCGGTCTATTGGATGGCTTTCTGGCTGCGGTTCGATTTCGTCGTGCCCGCCGAATACGTCCCCGCGCTGCGGGCGACCTTGCCCTGGGTCCTCGTCGCAAAGTTCGCCATTTTCCTCGCCCTCGGACATTTTGACGGCTGGTGGGCGTACGTCACCTTCGCCGACCTCATCGCCTTGATCCGCAGCTCGATCCTGGCGATGCTCTGCTTCATCACGATCAACTATTTCAGCGGCGTTTACGCCGTTCCCCGCAGCATTCCGATCCTCGACTGCTTCGGCACGATCGTCTTGCTGGGCGGCCTGCGCGGAAGCTGGCGGGTGTACCACGAACAATTCTGGCCGATGTTCAACCAGGGCAACGCCCGCTGGGCCTTGCTCGTGGGCACGGACCATTCCCACGGCGTGCTCGCACACCAAATCCAGTCGCACGGCGAACTCCCCTACCGAATCCGCGGCTTCCTTTGCACCGAGGAGCGGCCGGAGAGCGCGCGGCTGGGCCAGTTCCCCGTGCTGGGAAAGCTGGAGGACGTGCGCGAAATCGCCGTCGCCTCGAAGGCGACGGAGGTGCTCGTGATCGCCGGCGCCTTGGCCGGCTCGCGGCTGCGGACATTGATGAACGATTGCGAGAAGGCGGGGCTGAACCTGAAGATCATCCGCCGATTGGAAGACCGCTTCAGCGGCGACCACCGCATTCCCATCCGCGACATCGACATCAGCGACTTGCTCCGCCGCGCCCCGATCCAATTGGACACGAAGATGATCGGCAAGCTCTTAGAGGGGCGGCGGGTCATGGTCACCGGCGCCGGCGGCAGCATTGGCTCGGAAATCTGCCGCCAGGTCATGCGGTTCAATCCCAGCGAACTCGTGCTCGTCGGCCGCGGCGAGAACCGCATCTTCAAGATCGAGCGGAAGCTCCTGGCCGCCCACGCCTCCACGGTCCTGCACGCCCGCATCGCCAGCGTCACCGACGAACCGCGCATGCGGCAGCTCTTCCGGGAATACCAGCCGGAGGTTGTCTTCCACGCCGCCGCCCACAAGCACGTCCCGCTGATGGAGACGAATATCGGCGAGGCGATCCACAACAACGTCTGCGGCACGAAACTCCTCTCCGACCTGGCGGCGGAATTCGGCGTCCGCAATTTCGTCTTCATCTCCACGGACAAGGCCGTCCATCCCTCGAGCGTCATGGGGGCGACGAAGCACCTTGCGGAGCGATACATCCACGCCCTCTCCCAGGTCTCCGCAACGCGATTCACGTCCGTCCGCTTCGGCAACGTCCTCGGATCGGAAGGCTCGGTGGTGCCCATCTTCCAGGAGCAAATTCGCCGCGGCGGGCCGATCACCGTCACCGATCCGCGCATGACCCGCTTCTTTATGACCATCCCCGAGGCCTCGCAGTTGGTGTTGCAGGCCGCCGCCATGGGCAACGGCGGGGAAATCTTCGTCCTCGAAATGGGCGAAGCGGTGAAGATCGTCGATCTGGCCAGGGACCTCATCCGCCTTTCCGGGCTGCCGGAGAATTCGATCGAGATTTGCTTCACGGGCGTGCGTCCGGGAGAAAAACTGTACGAAGAGTTGTACTTCGACGACGAGGAAACGCTGCCCACTTCGCATCCCAAGCTCCGCGCGGCCTACCATCGCCCCTACACCCTGGCCGAGGTCGGCGCGGAGGTCGCCGCGCTCGAGCAGGTGATCCACGAACCGCAGGAACTGATACGCCGCAAGCTGCAAGAGATCGTCTCCGAATACGCGCCGTCCGCTCCGGACAAGCCGGCCGCCGCTGCCGCTGAATCCTCCGCAGCGAAGACCGGCCATTTCGAGGCGCGCTCTTGATCGGCCGGCAGGCGATATTTTCCCGCCCCTTTCCGGCGGGGGACGTTTATTATAATGTATGATTGCACTAAACTCCTCCGCGCACTCCGCCGCCGAATTTGCGGAATAACCCGCAAATCCGCGCAGAATCGCCGGATGAGTCGCTCGTTCGGCCGTTGGCGGCGACCGGCGGCGCCGGTTTTTCCGGGCTGATACGCCCCGCGCAATGAAGCGCAAACGAATGCGTCAGCGTCTATTTTTCATGGGGACTCGGGCCACCCACGAGAACGGAGTGCGCACCGAGCGAGCGGCAGCGAAGGGATGAAGGCGGAAAACCGAACGTCCTTCGTCTTTCATCCTTCATCCGTCCGCCTCCCTCCTTCACTCGACGCCGGCTTTTCCCGGAGGAAACGAAAAACACAATGAGCTGCGACCTGGCGGTGATCGGCTGCGGATACTGGGGTAAGAACCTGGTTCGCGTGTTCTCCCAGTTGGGCGCGGTGCGATGCGTCTGCGACACCGAAAAAAGCCGTTTCGACGCCCTCGACTTTCCCGGCCCCCGGCCTGCCTTCGCCGACGACCTGAAACAGGTCCTCGACAACCCCTTGCTGCCGGCCGTGGCCGTGGCCACCCCCGCCGCCACCCATTACGACGTGGTTCGCCGTTGCCTGGAAGCGGGCAAAAACGTCTTTGTCGAAAAGCCTTTGGCTCTGAATGCCCGGCAGGGCGAGGAATTGGTCGCCCTGGCCCGGGATCGCACAGCCGTCCTCATGGTCGGGCACATCCTCCTGTATCATCCGGCGGTCGTCCGCCTCCGCCAACTCATCCAGGAAGGCGCCCTGGGACAGATCCTCTACTGCTACTCCAACCGGCTGAACATGGGCTTGATCCGGACGGAAGAGAACATCCTCTGGAGTTTCGCCCCCCACGACATCTCCGTCATCCTTCACTTGCTCGGCGAAGAGCCGATCGCCGCGGAAGCCGACGGGCAGAGCTACCTGACGCCCGGCGTCGTGGACGTGACGCTCAGCCGCCTGAAGTTCCGCAGCGGCGTGACCGGCCACATTTTCGTCAGTTGGCTCCATCCGTCGAAGGAACAACGCCTCGTCGTCGTCGGCACGGAGAAAATGGCCGTCTTCGACGACACTGCGGAAAAGAAACTCCTCCTCTATTCGCATCGGGTCGATTGGGCGGACCGGGCCCCAAAGGCCGTCAAGGCGGAGCCGATCGCGGTCGAGTTGGAGAAGGCGGAGCCGCTCAAGGAAGAGTGCGCCATTTCCTCGACTGTCTCGTCACGCGAAAACCGCCGCGTTCCGACGGGCGGGAAGGGCTTCGCGTCCTTCGCGTGCTGGACGCCTGTCAGCAGTCGATCGAACGTTTGCCGCCGCAGGCGAAAACCCTTCCCGCCGAAGAAAAACGCGCCGCGAAAGCGGATTACTTCGTCCACGAAAGCTCGTTTGTCGACCTGCCTTGCACGATCGGCGCGGGGACGAAGATCTGGCACTTCTCCCACGTGATGAAAGGGGCCGTCATCGGACAAAATTGTTCGATTGGCCAAAACGTGGTCGTCGGCGGGGCGGCAATCATTGGCAACGGAGTCAAGATTCAGAACAACGTCTCCGTGTACGACGCCGTAACCATCGAAGACGGCGTCTTTTGCGGCCCCTCGATGGTCTTCACCAACGTCATCAACCCCCGCAGCGAGATTGTCCGCAAGAACGAGTATCGTCCTACGTTGGTGCGACAAGGCGCCACCTTGGGGGCAAACTGCACGATCGTCTGCGGCCATTCGGTAGGACGATACGCCTTCGTCGCCGCCGGGGCCGTCGTCACCGGGAACGTGGCCGACTACGCCCTCGTCGCGGGAGTCCCGGCCAGGCAGATCGGCTGGATGTGCCGCTGCGCCGTCGCCCGGTTGAACTTTCTCGAGGGGGCCGCGTCTTGCCCCGCTTGCGGCAAACGTTATACAATCAGCGAGGGGGTGGTGAAAGAGGCGGGGGCATAGCCCTCCCTTTCGTGAACGTGAGAATCCCGCTACAATGTTCGGCTGTTTAGTCAAGCGGAGTGCGTCAAAACAACCCACCCGAAGGCATGGCCTTCGGAAGTCGTTGCAAGGAGGGTGAAGATGACAGAGACCGCCGCACAAGCCGTGAAGATCAACGTCCCTTTATTGGACCTGAAGGCCCAATACGCAACCATCCGCGAGGAGGTCCGCCAGGCGGTCGAACGCGGTTCTGGAGAGCCAGTATTTCATCCTCGGGCCGACCGTCGCGCAGTGCGAAGAGTTGTTGGCGCCCTATTGCGGCTGCGCATGCCGTCGGCGTTTCCTCGGGCAGCGACGCCCTGTTGATCTGCCTTATGGCCGAAGGGATCGGCCCCGGCGACGAGGTGATCACGACGCCGTACACGTTTTTCGCCACGGCGGGAGCGATCAGCCGCCTCGGCGCCGTTCCCGTCTTCGTGGACATCTTGCCGGACTCGTACAACATCGACCCCGCGCAGATCGACCGCCGCATTACGCCGCGCACGAAGGCGATTATTCCCGTCCACCTGTACGGCCAATGCGCCGAGATGGACCCGATCCTGGACATCGCGCGGCGGCGCGGCTTGATCGTGATTGAGGACGCCGCCCAGGCCATCGGCGCCGAGTACAAGGGGCGGCGGGCGGGGTCGATGGGCGATTACGGCTGCTTCAGTTTCTTCCCCTCGAAGAACCTCGGCGCGGCCGGCGACGGCGGCTTGGTGACCGTTCGCGACGCCGAGCGGGCGGAAAGACTCCGCGTGCTTCGCGTCCACGGCTCGAAGCCGAAGTACTTCCACTCGCTCGTCGGCGGAAATTTCCGCCTCGACGCCCTTCAGGCCGCCGTGATCAGCGTGAAGTTCCGCCATCTGGAGCAATGGACCGAAGCGCAGCCGGGCGAATGCCGATCGTTACCGGCGGCTCTTTGCCGAGGCCGGTCTGGCCGACGCGGTCGGACTCCCCGTCGCGGCCCCCCATTGCCGGCACATTTACAATCAGTTTGTGATCCGCGTTCCCGCGCGCGACCAGGTTCAGGCGCACTTGAAGAACTGCGGCGTTTCCACGGAGATTTATTACCCCGTCCCCTTGCACCTGCAAGCGTGCTTTGCGTACGTGGGCAGCGGGGCGGGCGATTTCCCGGCAAGCGAAGCCGCGGCGGCGGAGACCCTCGCTTTGCCGATTTATCCGGAGCTTTCCGATGCGCAGGCGCGGCACGTTGTGCGCATGCATCGCCGAGTTCTACAACAAGCAATGAGCGAACCGTTCGATCCCTATCGCAAGTGGCTGGGGATTCCGCCTCAGCATCAGCCGCCGCACCACTATCGGCTGCTGGGGATCGAAGCGTTCGAGTCCGACGCGGACGTCATCGCCAACGCCGCCGACGGCCGCATGGCGCAGGTGAAGACCTTCCAGACGGGAAGGAACTCCGAAGCGTCGCAACGGATCCTCAACGAGTTGGCGACCGCGAAGGTGTGCCTGCTCAACCCGGAGAAAAAGGCCGACTACGATCGCCGCTTGCGCGAGGCCATCCGCGGGAGCAAGCGGCGCAGGGCCCTCCGCCGGCGACCGCGGCGCGGGTCCCGGAAATCCCGTCGGCGGGGCCGCCGCCGCTGGCCGACGCCCTTGAGCAGATCGTCGGGCCGGCCGCGCCGCCGCTGGCGCCGGACGCTGGGGTGTTTGGCGACTACGAATCGCCGTCGTTGGCCGGCTCCAACCTCGCCGCCGGCGGAAGTCCGGCGAAGAAACGCATTGTCAAAAAGCGGCGGTCGCAGAACTTGCAGATTCCCGTTGTCGTGACCGGGATCTTGTTGTTCTTGGTTCTCGCCGTGGTGATGATGGCCTGGAACAAGAAAAGAAGCGGAAGACGAACAGCAGAAGAAGGAGGCCGAGCGGGCCGAGAAGGTTCAACTCCGGGAAGATCGCGTCATTCAGCATCATTCGCCGACGCCCGCGTCGCCCAGCCATGTGGAACGGCCGCCAAAGGATTGGCACGCGCCGCCGGCCAGCGTCGTGACGACGCCGCGGCGGCCGCGGATCGCCGTCGCGCCGGAAGGGACCCGCCCCGAAATCGAGTCCATGATCCAAACGCCGGGCGGAAACACGGGTCGGCGGAGTCCATCGGCGAACGAGCCCGCGGAGGAGACGGAGACGGGGCTCGGCCCCAGCCTGAAGCAGAAGAAGCTGCCTGTCCCCGCCGAGGACGCGCAGAAAATGGCCGAGGCGAAGATCAAGGACATCTACAAGAAGGAATTCGCCGCCGCCAAATCGACCGAGGGCCGCCTGGACCTAGCGACGAAGCTATGCGAAGCGGGCGTGGGCATGTCGGACGATCCGACGGCGCGGTTCGTCTTGTGGCGGCTGGCTCTCCATGAAGCCGCCGCCGCCGGATCGCTGGCCAAGGCGACATTCGTGATCGACAAGATCGACGAACTGTACGCGGCGGACGCCAACGCGCTGAAGACCGACGCGGTCAACGCCGCCGCCGAGGGGCTGCGCCGGGGGCGGGGACCGTCTCGCTGGCCCGCGACGTGGGCGAAATGGCCATCACGCTGGCCGAGGCCGCCGCCGCCGACGAACGCTTCGACGTCGCCAACCGCCTGGCCAAATTGGCCAACCGCGCCGCCCTGCGGGTCAACGACTACCAGTTCAAGCGGGAAATGCAAGACCGCAACAAGGAAATCGAACGGCTGAAGCAGAAATTCGCCGTCGTTGCGGAAGCGATGAAGAAGGTCGCCGCCAACCCATCCGACGCCGACGCCAACCTGGCCGTCGGCCGCTGGACCTGCTTCGTCGAGGGGAAATGGAAAAAGGGCCTTCCCCTGTTGGCCAAGGGGAAGGACGCCGCCTTGTCCGCCGTGGCCAAGCAGGACCTTGCCGACCCGAAAGACCCCAAAGCGCAAATGGACCTCGGCGACGCGTGGTGGACGCTGTCGGAGAAGGAGCCATCGCCGGGCAAGGCGGCCCTGCAAGCCCGCGCCGTGCGGTGGTACAACGAGGCGCTGCCGGAGTTGACCGGCCTGGACAAGGCGAAAGTCGAGCGTCGCGTGGAATCGCTGGCCGCGACAGGCGGAAGGGTTGGCAAGTGATCGGCCTCCCGTCGCGGCCCGTGAAGATCGTGAAGCTCATCGGGCGGCCGCCAACGTAATCCCTGAACCGCATTATGTCTAGCAACTCACAGGAAGCCTCCGCGGCGATCCGCCCGACCGCGGCGTCGTTGACGCCGCGAAAATCTCGTGTGGGTTGGCGATCCATGGCATGCGTGGCATTGGTCGGGGCGGCGATTTTCGCCATCCACAAATTCCCCTACGTGTTGATGCGTCTTGAACCGCGGCCCAAGGGGATGCACTATTGCCTGTTCTCCGTCAAGGGAGATACTGGCTACACGATTGATCTGGCGACCTACGCCAGACAGATTCGCTGCGTGCACGACGCAGGCGCGACGCTGTTTCGACCCGATCCCTATCATTGCGAAAACGCCGGCAAGACCTTTCCCGACGGCAATCTCGTGTACGCGCTGTGCACTGCGCCGATGGCGCTGACCGATAATGTCGAGCTTGCCTTTGCGGCGTCGTCCTTTTTTGGCATCTTGGCTTGCACCTTGTTGCTTTGGCATGCCGCGAGACTTCAGTGTCGCCCCGGAACGTCGGGAGCGGCAATGTGGGCCGCATTCTTGCTTTCCATGGCGATCCTATTTCTCTGCGGCGGTTGGCCGCTGGACGTTCTGGGGAAGTTGCAAGTCGCGTTCGGCCGCGTGCCCTTGCCGCGGGATCTCGGCTACGTGGGGAGATTTCCGCATATCGAATTTTCACTGCTTATCTTGGTCGCCTGGTGGACGGCCTTGGTCAAAGTCTCCGTGGATGGAAAAGCAACGTCGGCCGCCCTGCTGGGACTAGCGCTTGCGGCCGCCCAGTTCTCGTACTTCTACTTCTGGACCGCCTGCGCCATGGCCACGTTCTTTGCCCTGGTGGTCTTTTCCCGGCCGAAGAACCCGCTGCGCGTGTGCCTTGTCGCCGCGGGCGTGTACCTTCCGCTCGCTCTTCCCATGCTGCTTCGCACGTTCGCGTTCGAACGATCAATGCTTGGTCGGGACTACCTGGTGCGGGCGGGGACGGAACTGGGCAGACAACCGACTCGCATCTCCCTTTGGTACATCGCGGTCGCCTTGCTCTTGTTCGGCATCGACATAGCGCACACAAAGTTGGTGGAAAAGACCCAGGGATTCTTCGCGGCGGCAACGGCTGCCATAAAGAAATCCTCCCTTCAACTCTCGATGCTTGCCGCATATGCGGTCTGCATGAACATGCAGCTCATTCTCGGCAAGACCTTGCAGCCGTATCATTGGACGTCGGCATTCTACCTGCCCATGATCGGCATTCTCGTCTTCCCCTATCTCGTTCGCGTCTACGAAGCGGCGGAGGCGGCTTTTTCCACTCGCCTGGCGCGAGGGCTTGTGGCGGCGACGTTCGCGGCGCTCGCGCTTGTCGTGGCGGCGTCGATCGGCAGCCAGATTCGCTTCGCCCAGGCTTGGTCGCGGTTCTTCGCGCTCAGCGGCGACGAGCAGGCCATCGTCAACTTCATTCGCTCGGAACGGCTGGCAGGGCCGCTCTGGTCCAACAATACGAACATGAATCTAGTCGTCGGGGCGAACACGCCGGTCCCCTTGCTCTTCGGCGCGGGCATCTGCGCGTACAACACCGATCGTGAATGTATGGAGCGGCTCGTTTATGGCTTCTGGCGCATGGGCTATTCCGCCGATCAGGTCCTCGCCGAACTGCGCAAAGGCCAGCGATGGGTCGATTGCCTCCGAGATCTTCGTCAGGGAAAGGGAGATCCCTTTTTCCTCGACGCCTCATGTGCCATGGACAACTACGCCATCCTGAATTTGCTCGGACATCGCACCTATCTGAGTTCCGACCGCGACGGGCCCGCCTATGAAGTCTCCGCCGACCTGGCCAGCAAAGTGCGCAGCTTGCACGGGGTGTTTTCCCGCGAAGGACGCGCGCCTTTCCGCGTCGATTATCTCCTTTATGACAAGCGAATCCTTCCGGCCGGCCTGCACCCCGGCGGTCGCGGACAAGACAAAATCCTTTTGGAAAACAACACTTTCCTTTTGACGCGCGCGATTTCCTTCGAGAAGGCCGCCGCGTCCGACGGCGCAGGGGCCGGCGGACGCTGAATCATAAGCGGCGAAGGCTCTATGGATTTTGAATTGGTCGTGGTGATGCCCGTGCACAACGGGGAGGAGCGCGTTGAGGCCGTTGTTGCCTCGCGGCGCGAGATGCTGTGCCGGCGGAACATCCGTTTCTTTGCAGCCGTTTGCACAACGGCCGAGGACTGGCCCATTTGTGGGCGAGAATCGCCGTTTGGCGCGCGTAGCCATGGCGGAAAACATGCACCTGTCCCCTGCCGCAGCGCTCGAGCGGACGGGGCGATCACCGGCCGGCGCACTTGGCTCTTCAGGCAAATTCACTTGCACGATGCCTTATGAAGCTTCGAACATGGAAGCGAAGCGGCCGGTAAGCGTTATCATCAACGTCTACAACGAGGCGGATACTATCGAGCGAGAGATTCGGGAGATTCACACGGAAATCATCGAGAAACTCCCCGGCTCAGAACTCATCGTTGCCGAAGACGGCAGCACCGACGGCACCAAGGAGACCCTGGTGCGGCTCAAAGCCGAGTTGGGGATCATTCATTCAACCAGCATCGAGCGAAAGGGTTATGCCAAGGCGTTCCGCGACGCCGTTGCGTTGGCGAAAAATCCGTACATCTTCTTCAGCGACACCGGCGGCAAGCAGGACTTCGCCGACTTCTGGAAGTTGTACGAGCACTGTGACCGTTACGGCGTCGTCAGCGGCATTCGCAGCGGCAGAAAAGACCAAATCTACAGAAGGCTGATGACCTGGACCTACAACTTCCTCTTGCGGCGTTACTTCCACGTGGGCCTCCGCGACGCCGATGCGGGTTTCCGCATTTACCAGGCCCCGGTCCTCCGCAAAATCGCCAACGAACCTTGGGTCAACCGGCATTTGATCTCCTCCGAACTGGCGTTGCGGGCGATCTACAGCGGGTTCGAGGTCAAGGAGACGCCGGTCCTCTATCGCCAGCGGACCGGCGTGTCGCGCGGGCTGCCGCCAGCGAAGATTCCGAAGGTCATTGTCGGCGTGCTGCGGAATTTCGCCCGGTTGAAGAAGGCGATTACCGCCCCCGGATACCGTGCGGCGGCCAGCGCCTCGGATGAGAGGGCCGAATCTTCGGTTGGGATCGAGTAGGGAGAGCACTGATGAGCGAGAAGAAACGTTTCTTAGGGAGCAGGCGCCGCGCCGCGGCGGAAGGATTTCAATCGACCTTTGTGATCGCCGAGGAATGGCTTGTTCCCACGAGGGCGACCCCACCCTGGCGCGCACGATCATCGACGCCGCCGGACAGGCGGGAGCGGACGCGATTCAGTTCCAGATTTGGCGGTTGGCGAGCACGGTCGCTCCGCAACATCGCGATTATCAACGGATTGCGCGATTGGAGATGTCGCAGGCGGTCTGGGCCGAGCTGGCGGCCTACGTTCGCCGGCGACATCCCGACATGCAAATCATCGCCTGCGTCCAGGACCACGAGAGCATCGACTTCTGCGAGTCGATCCCGGTGGACGCTTACAAGCTGCACTCCTCCGACCTGTCGAATCCGCCGATCGTGAAGCACACGGCAAAGACCCTCCGGCGCATCGACCTGAGCGTCGGCGGGTTGACGATCGACGAAATCCAGCAAACGCTCCAATGGATCCACGGCGCCGGCGACGCGGAAATCTGGCTCATGTACGGCTATCAACGGTTTCCCACGCCGACGGACGCCATTCACCTGAACTACATGCGGAAGCTGCGCGAGTTGTTTGAACTGCCGATGGGCTACCAAGACCACAGCCCCGGGGGCTCCGATGCGGCGTTTTGGCTTTCGGCCGCGGCGATGGGCATGGGGGTCAACGCCGTCGAAATCCACATCACCCACGATCGTTCGAAGAAGGGAATCGATCACGAGGCGGCGATGAACCCTGACGAACTCGTCCGCTTCGTCGCCATGGTCCGCGAGATCGACCGCGCGAAGGGGATCGGCGTTCCGCGGCCGTTTTCGCCCGATGAACTGGCGTACCGCAAGTACTGCAAGAAGAGCCTCGTGGCCGCCTGCACAATCCCCGCCGGGACGCAAATCGCCGAGCACCACCTGGCGCCCCTGCGCGTCGAGACGCCGGGGCTTCCGCCCGATCAAGCCGGCCAGTTGCTGGGGCGGACCGCCAAACGCGAGATCGCCGCCTTCAGCTTGGTTACCGGGGAGGACGTGTCCTAATGCGGGCGAATTCCTGGGGACATATTTTGCCGCCATGAAAGTTGGCTACCTGATTACCGGGCGACTGAAGTTGACGCGCTTGCCCAAGAAGCTGTTGCGCGAGATCAAGGGCAAGCCGGTCCTCTGCCACATGTTTGATCGCCTCAAGCTGGCGAAGAAGGTGGACCAGATCATCCTCTGCACCTCGCCCCTGGCGGAAGACCGGCCGCTGGTGGAACTGGCCGCCGCCAACGGCGTCGCCTGCCATTGCGGCGATCCCGACGACGTGATTCTCCGCCTCCTGGGTGCAACTCAGGAATTTGGGCTCGACTATTGTTTGAACATCACGGCCGATTCTCCCTTCGCCGATCCGGCCTACGCGGACAAGATCGTTGAGGCGTATCTTGAGACCAAGGCGGACCTGATTCGCGCGTTCGGACTTCCGCACGGTGCTTTTAGTTACGGCATCAGGCCGGAAGCGCTCGCGAAAATCGTGCAAATCAAAGACAGCAAAGCGACCGAAGTCTGGGGCAAGTATTTTACCGACACGGGCCTTTTCCGGGTCTATGACTTGCCGATCGACAATCCGTTTCACAACAAGCCCCACTTGCGGATGACGCTCGACTATCCGGAAGACCTGCTGTTCTTCGAGGCGGTGTTCGACGCCCTGCACCGCGAAGGCGAAGTCTTCACCCTGGACGAGATCCTGGAGCTTCTCGAGCGGCGGCCGGAGATCGTCGAGATCAATCGGCACTGCCACAAACCCTTCAAGCTGCGCTGGCTGAGCCAAGCGGAGATCCGGCTGAAGCCGCGGTTTGCGGTCGCGAAAGCGGCCGTGATTGGCTGCGGATCCATCGGCCAGCGGCACGTGCGCAATCTCCGCAAACTGGGAATCGCCGAGACGACGGCGCTGCGCATGCGCCAGGGCCATTTTCGCGATCTTCCCGCAGAGCTGGAAGTCCGCGAAGTGTGCGATTGGAGCGAATTGCTCGCCGCGAAGCCGGACATCGCCGTCGTCAGCAATCCCACCAGCCTGCACCTCGATGCGGTGCGCCGCTGGCGCCGCACGTCAAGGGAATCTTCATTGAGAAGCCTCTGGCGGAATCGCTTACTGGAGTGCAGGCGCTCCTGGCGGAGATTCGAGAGTCCGGCGTCGTCTCGTTCGTGGGATACAACCTGGCGTTTCACCCGGCCGTGCGCGCGATCCACGACTTGCTCAAGGATGGGCGGTTTGGCGATCCCTTGGTGTTGCAGTGCCAGGTGGGCCATTGGCTCCCGGACTGGCACCCCTATGAAGACTACCGCGAGGCGTATTACGCCCGCGACGACCTGGGAGGCGGCGTGACGCGAACGCTCAGCCATGAGATCAACCTGGCGCAGCATCTCCTCGGCGCGTTCACGGCCGCGTACGGGGTTTTTCCGACGCACGAGTCCTTGCCGTTGAAAGTTGACGTGATCGCCGACCTGATGGCCCGCCACGTTTCCGGGGCCGTCAGCCAAATCCATTCCGACTTCCTCCAGCGTCGCCCCCATCGATGCGGCGTTCTCTCCGCGACAATGGGTTGGATCAGTTACGATCTGATCGCCGGGCAGGTGGTGGCTCAGGCGTCTTCCGACCCGGCGCCGCGCGTGGTGTGGGAGGGGAACGGGTATGACGGGAACCAGCAATACGTCGACGAAATGGCGACGTTTCTTCGTTACGTCCGCGAAGGCCGCGCGCGTCATCCCTACGACGCCTGGCAGGGCGCCGTCAGTCTGGCGATGGCCGTCGCCGCGATCGAATCGGCGGAAGACGGCCGTGCGCGAGAACTTCCACAATGGGTGCGGGAAATTGAATAACAACAAAAGGATATTCCAGGAAAAGTCATGATCAAAGAGAAATTCGATCTTGCCGGAAAGCAAGCGCTTGTCGTGGGTGGAAGAGGATACTTGGGCGGCCACTTTTGCGCGGCCCTGAGCGAGTGCGGCGCGAAGGTGTACTCGGCCGATCTGGTTGCGCAGTCGCGCGCCGCCAGCGGAGCCCATGACTCGCGCCACGCCGAACACGGCGAACAATTCACCGTTGACGTCACCAAGCCGGAATCCGTGTCGCGGATGACGGCGGACGTGTTGCAGCGGGCGGGCCGCATCGACGTGCTCGTCTATTGCGTGACCGCGCGGCCGAAGGATTTCTACGGCCCCTTCACCGAGTCCTCGCTCGAGGCGTGGCAACTCGTGCTCCGCGCGGAAATGGACGGCCTGATGCTCACCGCGCAGCAGGTGGGACGCGCAATGGAAAAGGCCAACTCGGGCAACATCATCTTGACCTCCTCCATGTATGGAGTCGTGGGCAACGACCAGCGGATATACGAAGGCGCCAATCTGGCCCAACTGTACGGCGAAAAGGACCAAGAGGCGCCCAAACGCGTCTATTCACCCGCCGTGTACTCCGCCGTCAAAGGCGCCGTGATCTCCCTGACGCGCTACCTGGCCGCCTATTGGGAAGGCCGCAACATCCGCGTCAATTGCCTCTCACCCGGCGGCGTGGCGCATCCGGGGGAAAACGAAGCCTTTGTGAAGCGCTATAACCAGAAAGTCCCCCTGGGCCGCAAGGCCAACGTCGAGGAAATCGCCAGCGCCCTGGTCTTCCTGGCCTCCGACGCCGCGAGCTACGTCAACGGGCACAATCTCATTGTCGACGGAGGATGGACCATATGGTAATGGACCTCCAGGTCGGCGGCCGGCGGATCGGCCCCGGCCAACCGTGCTTCATCATCGCCGAGGCGGGGGTGAACCACAACGGCGACCTGCAACTGGCGCGGCGGCTTGTCGACGCCGCCGTGGAAGCGCGCCGACGCCGTCAAATTCCAGACGTTCAAGGCCGAATTGGTAATGACGGCGGACGCTCCCAAGGCGAAGTACCAACGCGAGACCACCGATGCGGACGAGTCGCAGATCGAGATGGCCCGGCATTTCGAACTACCCTTCGAGGCGTTCGCCGATCTGCAGGCGTACGCGGCCCGCCGCGGGATTCTCTTCCTTTCCACGCCTTTCGATTTCGAGAGCGCGGATTACCTCGACGGCCTGGGCGTGCCCGCCCACAAGATCCCCTCCGGCGAAATCACCAACCACCCGTTTCTCGCCCACATCGCCGAAAAAGGGAAGCCGATCATCCTTTCCACCGGCATGGCGACGCTCGCGGAAGTCGAAGACGCGGTGAATGTCATTCGCCGCTCGGGCAATCCGCCGCTGGCCCTGCTGCACTGCGTCAGCAGTTACCCGGCCGACCCGACCAAAACCAATCTCCGCGCGATGCACACCCTCGCGCAGACGTTTGGCGTGCCCGTCGGCTACTCCGACCACACCCTGGGATTGGAGATTCCTTTTGCCGCGGTCGCCCTGGGAGCGTGCATTCTCGAGAAACACTTTACGCTCGACAAGACGCTTCCCGGCCCCGACCATCAAGCCTCGATGGAGCCCGGCGAATTGGCGGAAATGGCGCGCGGCGCGCGGCTGATCAAATGCGCCTTGGGCGACGGCGTCAAACAACCCGTGGATCAAGAGCTTGACGTTCCGCATGGTGGCGCACCGCAGCCTTGTCCTCAAGTGCGACGTCGCGGCCGGGACGAACATCGAAGCGTCGATGCTCATCGGCCTGCGGCCGGGCACGGGAATTGCGCCGGCCGAGATTCAGCGCGTCGTCGGGCGTCGCGCCGCCCGCCGCCTGACCAAAAACGCCATCCTCCGCTGGGAAGACTTGCAGTGAGACGCGTGGGAGTCGTGACGGGATCGTGCGCCGATTACGGCGTTTATCTGCCTTTGCTCCGGCGCATCCGGAGCCATCCCGACCTGGAACTGTTGCTCTTCGTCACCGGCATGCACCTCTCCCCTGAGTTCGGCCTGACCTGGCGGGAAATTGATCGCGATGGATTCCCGATTGCCGCAAAGATCGAGATGCTGCTTTCCGCAGACACTCCGCAAAGCATCGCGGCGTCGATGGGGCTTGCCGGCATCGGCTTTGCCCACGCGTTCGCCGGTTGCCGGCCCGACCTTCTCGTCGTGCTCGGCGACCGCTTCGAGATGCACGCGGCCGCGACGGCCGCCGTGCCGTTCCTGATTCCCATCGCCCACATCGC
>CAWBRF010000008.1:0-67008 GCA_963791075.1 uncultured Planctomycetia bacterium | reverse complement strand
CCAAGTTACGGAGTTGTGGGAGTCGATTCGTTGACAGCAAAGGACTTACGCTCAGTTTTTCGCCAAAGTTTCCACTACATTTGCGCGAACTCGTCGATTCTCCGAAGGCGACGCGGCAGGGGAATCCCAAGACGGTCCAACAGCACTTTTTGGGCCTCGTCCGGCTCCGTCACGCATCGCAGGCGAACCGTTCCGTTGTAAAGACCGTCCTTCGTGCGGGTGGGAAGCACCACGTCGCCGCTCTTGATCTTCGACAACTCCTCCAGCAACGTTCGCGGCGCATCGCCCAAGCCCGACCGCTGCATCCATTGCCCCAACGTCTTCCATAAAACGTAAGCCAGAAAGCAGACCAGAATGTGGGCCAACACCCGCTCGGTTTTGTGATGCCATATCGGCCGGATTTCCAGTTCGTTCTTCGTGATCCGAAACGCCCATTCCGCTTCCGTCAACTGGATGTAACGCCTCCACAGGACCGCCGGATCGGTCTCCTGAAGATTGGTTCGCAAGAGGTAGCAGCCCTCCGACAGCGCCGCCCAATCGTTCCAGCGATCGTTGCGAGTCCAGGCGACGCGCAGGCGAGCCTTGCCCTGCGGCGGCGACAACCGTTCGATCTTCACGTCGAACGCCCCGGCCGCACGCCAGTATTGACACATCAGCCGGCCCAGCCGCCGATTCGCCGTCGCCTCGTCTTTCAGCCGTCCGCTCTCCGCCGACGCTTGCATCTTCCGCAACGCCGTCTCCAGCCGATCGACGAACCGTTGGTGCATCGCCTTTTCCTTCTCGCGGCGATCCATGCTTCGGGCCAAAACGAACGTTTCCGTTCCATCCGGTCCCGGAACCAACTGAACCTCGACGCCCTCCTGAACTTCCCGCCAGTCCTTGCGAGTCAAATACTCCTCGAATTGCCGCAACATGGCCTTCGGCGTGCCCACGATGTAATGGCCCTGTCGTTGCCGCAAAAACTCCAGGTTTTCCTCGCTCACCATGCCGCGGTCCATCACCCAAACGCGATTCGCGTGGCCATATTTCCGCTCCATCGCTTCGACGATCTCTTCCACCGTCGTCGAATCGTGACGGTTGCCGGCGAAGACCTCGTAGCCCAACGGAATGCCCTCGGCGGTCACCACCAGGCCGATGCAGACTTGCAGGCAGTCGGGCCGGCTGTCGCGCGAATAGCCGCGCTTTGCCAGGCCGTTGCCGGCGCACTCGCCCTCGAAATACGTACTCGTCACGTCGTATAGCAACAAGTCGTACTTCAGGTCGAACAGCGAGCCAAGGCGTTCTTTCAGATGCTTCTCGATCCGCGATTTGTGCGGCAGCAGCCAATCCAAACCCGCGTAGAGGCGGTCGGTGCAAACCTTTTCCATCGGCACGCCCAACAGGTCCTCCAACGCCGTGCCGCGATACCAAGTCGTCTCGATGTGCAGTTCGCTCGACGGCCTGCAAAATCGCGCGATGGTCAGAATGGCGGCCACGACCGGCCAAGGAACGTCCTCGCGTCCGGGCTCCGCCGCGTTCTGCAAGAGCGAGTCCAGACCCAGCAGCCGCCACAAGCCCAAGGCCATCCATACGTCGCCGAAGTTGCGCAAACGTTCGAGGCGAATGCCGTTCAGATTGACCAACACCGGCTCGTCGTTCGACGGATCATTGTAGTGAGGTGGATCGAACAACGAGGGCTGTGGCCGTTGTTTTCCCGAGAGACTTCGGCCGAGTTGCGCCCAGCCGGATTTTTCGCTGGCGGCCAGTTCGCCCAGGTAGGCGACGATTCGTTGGCGGGACCCGCGTTTGGTGCGGATCGACTCGGCCAGCGCCCAATAGGTTCGCTTTCTGCCTCCCGAACGTCGTTCGTAACGTCGCAGAAACACGGCCGATCCCTCGCTCAGTGACGAGCTACAGGATCGTCTTCCAGCCGACATTTGACAAGCTCGCCCGGCTCGGAATTTCCACTACAACGACTTTCCGCCGCCGACAGCCCGAAATTATTGGACTTACGTTGCTTTCCTCAAGAAAACCGCCACCGAACCTCACACTGCTTCGTAACTTGGGGTAGGTCACGTTGTTGGTTTCGGCGTCGAGAGTGGCGCCGTTGGCCACGGCGACGCAGGACGTGTTGGGAAGGGGCATGGAGGCGGTCAGCGTGCCGCCGGAGACCGTTGTTGGGCCGCTGTAGTTTGGCGCACCGTTGAGCGTCAGCGTGCCTGGGCCGGCCTGGGTCAAGCCGCCGGCGCCGCTGATCGTGCCGCCAAAGGTTTGATTGCTGCTGGTGTTCACGATCAGGGCGGCGCTGCCGGCGATGGAGATGTTGCCCGCATAATTGCCGCCGCCAAGGTCGCCCGAGCCGAGGATCTGCAGCGTTCCGCCGGAGATCGCCGTCGAGCCGGTGTACGTGTTGTTGCCGGTCAGAAGCAGCGTGCCGCTGCCGGACAGGGTGATGCCGGGATTGGTGGCGGCGGGGGCGTTGATGATGCCCGCGGAGATCGTGAGCACGTCGCCGGGATTGACCACATTGATGCCGAGCGCCTTGCTCCCCTGCAAACTCATGCCGGCCGGCGCGTTGATCAGCGAGTTGCCGCTGCTGGTGATCGAGAACAGCGCACCGTAATCCGAATAATTGCCGTAACTGCTATATCCCGTGGCGGCGCCGTTGAGCGTGCCGCTGCCGAGCGTGAGGTTGCCCAAGCTTTGATAGACGCCGGAGCCCGAATAGACCGTGCCGTTGACATACCAGGGCGCGAGGACATTGACCCCGTTGTAGGTCACGGTGTTGACTTCGGCGTCGAAGAGGGCGCCGCTGGCCACGGCGAGGTAGGACGTGTTGGGAATCGCTTGGTAGGCGATCAGCGTGCCGGTCGAGACCGTCGTTGCGCCGCTGTAGGTGTTCGTCGCGGTCTTCAGCGTCAGGGCGCCCGTGCCGGTCTTGATCAAGGCGCCGTTGCCGCCGATCGCGCCGGTGTAGGTCTGGGCGTTGGGATTGGCAAACGTCAAGACGGCGTTGTCCGCGATGTTGCTGGCCACGGAGCCGTTGTTGGCCACTCCGTCGCCGAGTTGCAGCGTGCCGCCGGAAATCGTCGTCGTGCCGCTGTAGGTGCTATTGACGGCGAGCACGAGCAGGCCGCTGCCGGTCTTGGTGATGCCGGCGGTCTGGCCGGCGCCGGGGGCGTTGAAGAAGCCGCCCGAGGACATCGTGAGCACGTCGGTGGGATTGACGACGTTGATGCTCAGCGCGTTGCTCCCCTGCAAACTAAAGCCGGCCGGCGCGTTGATCAGCGAGTTGCCGCTGCTGGTGAGCATGTACGACGCGCCGTTAACCGTATAATTGCCGTAACTGCCTCCTCCCGGGGCGGCGCCGGTGAGCGTGCCGCCGCCGAGCGTGACGTTGCCCGTGGTTTGCACGACACCGGAAGACGAATAGACCACGCCGTTGACATACCAGGGCGCGAAGGCCGCGGGACCGGCATTGTTGTAGGTCAAGTTGCTGGTGTTGGCGACGACGGTGGCGCCGCTGGCCACGGCAAGGTAGGATGTGCCGGTAAAATCTTGGGAACTCGTCAGCGTGCCGGCCAAGACCGTCGTCGGGCCGCCGTAGGAGTAGGAGAAGGTGTTCGCGCCGTTGAGCGTCAGGTTTCCCGTGCCGGTCTTCGTCAAGCCGACCTGGCCGCTGCCGTTCTGGATTACGCCGCTGAAGGTGCTCGTGGCGTTGCTGGCGCCGACGGTGAACGTGGAAGAACTGCTCGCGGCGTTGTTGCCGACCGTGCCGGCCCCGGAGAGGCCGGCCACCGTGGGGCTGTTGCCGTTCAGGTCGAGCAGGCCGCCGCTGCCGACGGCGAGGTTTCCGCTCAAGGCCAGGGCGGCGCCCATTTGCAGCGTGCCGGCGCTGACCGTCGTGCCGCCGCTGTAGCTGTTGGTTCCGCTGAGAGTCAACATCCCCGTGCCGCTCTTCGTCAGGCTGCCGCTGCCGCTGAGGTCGCCGGCGTAGGTGGTGCTGGCGTTGTTGCCGCCGACGGTGACGGCGACGGGGTTGGGGCTGCCGGCGTTGTCCTGCAGGGCAATGTCGTAACCCGGGCCGGCGGAGGGCGCGGAGAGCCCGCCCAAGGTGAAGGCCCCGCCCGCGGAACTGTCGAAAACCAGGGTCCCGCCGCCGCTCATCGCGACCGTGCTGTTCTTGACGGCGTTCTGACTGGCGAGGTCCAACGTGCCGGCGCTCAAGGTCGTCGCGCCGCTGAAGGTGTTGTTGCCGCTGAGCGTGAGGAGGCCCGTGCCGGTCTTGCTCAAGGCGCCGCTGCCGCTGATCGTGCCGCTGAGCGTCAGGGCGCCCGGGCCGGCGATTGTCGAGAGGCCGCTGCCGCTGATCGCGCCGCTGTAGGTCTGGGCGTTGGGATTGGCGAACGTCAAGACCGCGTTGTCCGCGATGGCGCCGACCGAGCCGTTGTTGGCCACTCCGTCGCCGAGTTGCAGCGTGCCGCTGGAGATGGTCGTTGTGCCGGTATAAGTGTCGTTGGCGGAAAGCACCAGCAGGCCGCTGCCAGACTTGGTGATGCCGGGGGTGGTGGCGCCGCTGGCGTTGCCGATGACCGCGGAGATCGTGAGCACGTCGCCGGGATTGACGACGTTGATGCCCAGCGCCGCGCCCACCTGCAAAGTCATGCCGCCCGCCGCGTTGATCAGCGAGTTGCCGCTGCTGGTGATCGAGAACGACGCCCCGTTGAACGTATAATTGCCGTAGCCGCTCTGTCCAGGGGAAGCGCCGTTGAGCGTGCCGCCGCCGAGGGAGAGATTGGCCAGGCTCTGCGTGACGGTGGCGCTCGAATAGACCGTGCCGTTGACATGCCAGGCGCGAGGGCGCTGCCGTTGTAGGTCGAATTGGTGACGTTGGCGTAGTAGGCGCCGCTGCTGGCCACGGTGAGCAAAGACGTGTCAAGCGACTTGTACGTCGTCAGCGTGCCGG
Organism: uncultured Planctomycetia bacterium; assembly: GCA_963791075.1. Classification (GTDB taxonomy): domain Bacteria; phylum Planctomycetota; class Planctomycetia; order Pirellulales; family Thermoguttaceae; genus CAWBRF01. Next base: position 62,063 of record CAWBRF010000008.1, on the reverse strand, counting down.
CCGAGACTGTCGTTGGACCGGTGTAGGTGGGGGACGCCCCGGTGGTGAACGTCAGGCCGCCCGTGCCGGTCTTGATCAAGGCGCCGCCGCCGCTGATCGTGCCGCCGTAGCTCTGGGCGTTGGGATTGGCAAACGTCAAGACGGCGTTGTCCGCGACGCCGCCGGCCACGGAGCCGTTGTTGGCCACGCCGTCGCCGAGTTGCAGCGTGCCGCCGTTGATCGTCGTTGCGCCGGTGAAGGTGTTGGTGGCGGAAAGCACGAGCGTGCCGCTGCCGGACAGGGTGATGCCGGCGGTGTTGCCGCCGCCGGTGATGTTGAAGATGACCGCGGAGATCGTGAGCACGTCGCCGGGATTGACCACATTGATGCCCAGCGCCGTGGCTCCCTGCAAGCTCAAGCCGGACGGCGCATTGATCAGCGAGTTGCCGCTGCTGGTGATCGTCGTGTACGACCCTCCGACGGCCGAATAATTGCCGTAGCCGCTTCCTGCCCCGGAGCTGCCGGTGAGCGTGCCGCCGCCGAGCGTGACGTTGCCCAAGGTTTGACAGACGCCGCCGGAGCCCGAATAGATCGTGCCGCTGACATACCAGGGCGCGAAAGCCGCGGAGGGAACGCCCCCGTTGTAGGTCAAGTTGCTGACGTTGGCGACGACGGTGGCGCCGCTGGCCACGGCGAGGTAGGACGTGCCGGCAAAATCTTTGGAGGTCGTCAGCGTGCCGCCGGAGACGATCGTCGGGCCGCCGTAGGAGAGGGCGCCGGCGCCGTTGAGCGTCAGCGCGCCGTGCCGGCTTGGGTCAAGCCGCCGCCGCCGCTGATCGCGCCGGAAAACGTTTGATTGCTGCTGCTGTTCACGATCAGCGCGGCGCTGCTGGCGATGGAGATGGCGCCCGGATAATTGCCGCCGCCAAGGACGCCCGCGCCGCCGATCTGCAGCGTGCCGCCGGTGATCGCCGTTGAGGCGGTGTACGTGTTGTTGCCGGTCAGGAGCATGATGCCGTTGCCGCTCTGCGTCAAGGCGTACGCGAAGGCGCCAATGTTCGTGATCGCGGAGGAGACATCTAGGTCCGAGGCGCCCGGGCCGCGGGTGACGTTGAAAACCGTGCCCAGCGAATTCTGCAACTCGATCCGCGTGGCATTGATCACCGCCGGATTGCCGCTGGCGTCGGAGGTGGCGTTGAGTTGGCCGTTGATGTCGTAATTGCCATAAGTCGGGTCGCCGGCGCCGGCGGAGGCGAGCGTGCCGCCGGTCATGCTGACGGCGTTCCACAGCGAGACATTCAATCCGCCGGTCGCGGAAACCAGGCCGCCGCTGTTGACCGTCAGGTTGGCGGCGCCGCCGTTAAAGCCCAGCGCGTTCGCCGCATTGAGCACCAACGTGCCGCCGGCGTTGACGATGACGTTGGAGCCGCCGGCGAGCGTGGCCACGCCGGACCCATTGGCGGCGGCGTTCAATTGCAGCGTGCCGCCGTTGATTGTCGTGCCGCCAGTGTAGGTGTTTGTGGCGTTGAGGGTCAGCACGCTGGGGCCGGTCATAATCATGCCGGCCGATCCAGCCAGCACGTCGTTGATCACCGCGGGGGCGTTGGCGACGATCGTGGGCGTGGCGCCGCCGAGGTTAATTTGGCCGCCGGAAAGGGTCGCCGCGCTGTCGAACGTGATGCCGTTGGTCCAGACGCCGCCGCTGGCGATGGTCACGGCCGCCGACGAGGTGAAATCGGCGATGCTATTCGTGCCGGTGGTTGACGTTCCATCCTGGTCCGCCGCTCCAGTTGGTTGACGTTGTGTCCCATGTCCCGCCGCTGGCCCCGCCGGTCCAACTATAAGTTTGCGCCGGGCGGGCGAAGAGAGAAACGAGAAAATCAGTGCTGCGGCGAAAGTGCAAGCGCCAGCGGACACAGAAAACCGGACCTTCAAAGACATGGCAACCTCACAATTCTTGAGACTGTTTTGAACACGAACGCAACGATGCGGAAAAGACATAGACGCAGCCTACTCAATCTTCACTCCACCAAAACTCTGCAAAAACGTCGTCGAATGTTCTTCATCATCCCTGGTCCTTCCCAACTGCAAACACATCGAACTCGCCGTAAAACGTGTTGTCGTTCCGCAGATCGTCACCGTCCGACGGCGTCGGCCGAACGTCCCAGAGCAAGTAGCGATACTTGCCGATCGGACCGCCGCTGGCGGCCGTGATCGAAACAGCCTGTTGCTCCGGCCGCGCGGCCATACGCCGAAAACCGAAGAACTCGTCCGTGTTCACCCGCGCGATCAGCGTCCAACCGGCGGCCGCCAGGTCGCCGTCTGCGCCGGGCGGCGTCGCGCGGGGCGAGCCGTAGAGATAGTACTTCTGCGTCGCCCGCGTGTGATCGTGGAGACGAAACCCGCACCGATGCCAACTGTAGGTGTTGATCTTGTTCACGGGGACCGTTTGCCCCAGGTCGAGCAGGATCATTCCGGAGGCACTGTCGGCGAAGAAGAACGATTCATTCGGCGCATCGGGCGTCGATTGCCCTTTCCCGTCCAGAAGCACCTCCACCGGCCCGCTCCTGACGATGGCGCCCGCCTTATTAACAGCGTAGTATGGGTGGCCGCGGAGAACGCTGATGTGCGCGTGCCCTCGCGAGGCGTCGGCGTAATCGTTGGCGGAAGGCGGCTCGATCGTGGGGAACTTGAAGGCCGGCGTGCCCTCGCCGGGCTCGATGCGGGCGATGACCGACGGCGTGCCCGGCTCGACCTCGATCGATTCGCCCACGCCCAGGCGGCGGCGCTCGCGCCCGTTGGTCAACTGCACTTCGACCGCCCCCTCGACGACGCCGATCTGGCTGTGACCGTCGTCCAAGGCGACGATGTTGAATTCCGTCCCCAGGTCCACGGTCGCCGCCGTTCGCGAGTGGACGGTAAACCCGTGCGACTGCGGCGTGGCCGCGCGGGCGCTGAGCCGCCCGATCGTGAGAAAACCGCTGTTGGCCGACTGGATCTCGAAGATCGCCGGACCGTGCAGCGTCACCTTGGCCCCGCTCTGAAAGACGATCTCCACCCGTCCAGACGCCAACTCCAACTTCTGGCCGGCGCTCAGCAGGGCCCCGTCGCCCAGCGCCGCTTCCGGATCGACCCATTGACAATCGACGGCGGCCAGCCGGGCGACGAACGCCGAAGGCGAAGAGAGATGCGAGCTTGACGCCCAGGGCTGTGGCATTTCCGATCGAGCGCCGGCCGCAGTTTCCTTGTTTTCGCGTCCCGAATGGACGATCACCGCCGCTGCCGCAAACAGCAAGGCGACGAGGAGGGAGAAGAGCAGCGGATGGTTGCCCAAGAAATCCCAGCCCTGGCGGCCAAGTTCGCCGAGAAAACCGAGGCTGGGAGGGCCCGTTTCGCCGCTGGACCGATCCGCAACCCCCGGAGGAGGCGATTTCGCCGCGGAAAAACCGCTCGCAGCCTCCAACTTGGTCAACAAGCGCGGCATGAGGATCGTCGTTTCGAGGTAGCGCGCGTAAATCCGCCTGGCGTCGGGACGGTCCCGCAAAAAACCCTCGAAGTTTTCCACTTCGCCATGGTTGAGATTGTCCTGGCGACTGGCCGTGACGAAATCATGCACCAAGTCGAATACGTCGGGCAATTGACGATTTTGGCCGCTCATTGGTCCTCCTGCCCCAATCGTTGCTCCATGCACTCGATCAGTGCGCGGCGAATCCGCGACAAAGTCACGTACGTCCCTTCCGTCGAGCGGCCTAATTGCTCAGCAACGTCTTTGATCTTCCTGTTTTCCATATAGACGAGACCGAGGAGTTCTCGCGCCGCCGCCCCCAGCTTCTTGCCGCACTCGAGGAAGGCTTCCCAACGCCGATTCTCTTCTTCCGGGGTGGCGGCCAGTTGAGTCAGCAGGGCATCAACCGACGCTTGGCTAAAGATCTCTCGTTGACGCCGCCCGGTCCTCAAGGAGGCCCTCGCCAGGTACCACGCCACCGTCCGCGCCCAGGCGAGGAAATTGCTGCCGGGCTGGAAACTCTCGAATTGCCGCCAGAGGGTCATCCGCGTTTCCTGAAGAACCTCTTCGGCGTCTTGCCAAACCGGAAGCATGGCGTGCACGCACGCCGCCAATTGCGGCTCGCAACGGGCCAGCAACGCCGTGAACTCAGCCTCGCGGTTGGTTTCTGGCGATTCGTCGCGGACGTTGGAATTCATACGTTCCCCTATACACTTAAAGACAAAAGAATGTGAAACCTTAACGGACTTTTCCCAAATTGCCCGTTCACCCCCCAACATGCAAGCATCTTCACACAACCGAGAGGGGATCGGGGTGATGGGACCGGGCGACGCACGACCTGCCGTGAGCGAGCTCCGCGGGGCGCAAGGCAGCCAACGCGCCAACCTGAGTAAGCTCAACTTGACGACTGCCGAATTCAAGGGTGACGATCTGAGGCGGGCAAGTCTTTGTCTAACCTGTCCAATCGGGTGGGTTCGCAGGGGAATTAGCCGGGCGTGGGGCGGTCGATCCGATTCTAGCGTAGCCCAAGGGCTGCCGCGCTTCTACAGCTTCCGGTCGAGACAGCGGGGTCGTCCGCCCGAGTCCGCGAACTTCCCAGCCGTCCGGCGCCTGGCGTGTGCATTCGAGTTTTCCGACAAAACCTAGCTTCTCTTCGCCCTGAACGGCCGGGATAGCGGGAATTCGATATCACAGCGGTTTGATGCCGGCTAGCTCGCCCGCCAGGCTGATCATTCGACCGACCTCGCCGGGATCGTCCATTCGGCGGCCCGCCGGCGTAAGCGGTCGGAATACTGACCCACGCCGTTGAGCCTCTGGCGTCTCCAACAAGAAGGTGGCGAAATCGGGTGTTACCGGGCATAGCTCATCTCGGTCGCTTTTCTGGCACGCACTGGGGATGAACAGCATCGGCCGCTTGCCGCTTAGATCAATGTGCGGCCGGTTGTCGCGACGCCAACCCAACAGCAGGCTTTCCTCCAACTGGCCTGGCCGGGCGGGCTGGTTCCACAATTTGCGATTGAAGGAGAAGCCAAAAAAAGAGATTCGCAGATCGCTGTGCGATTCCGCTGAGCGAGCGGCCAGGAGCCCGCGTCACCGACCTTGGGCGGCTCGCTCGTATCTATCAGTGCTGTCTGCTGCCTGGCGGTTTACGCAAGCTTGGCGATCTCCTCGGCGTGTCCGCCCCCAGCCTTGAGCGACTCCAAATAGGCTGGTCGGACTTCCACAACGGCTGGACGTTCCCCATGTTTACGGCGGGCGGCAAGGTTCTGGGGATTCGCCTGCAACGGCTCAAAGAAAGCCCTGGCCCTGTTCGACGCGATGAAGGAAGCCGGCGGAGATTTCCGGGCCTGGCGGCGCAGCAAGCCGCCGCCGAGGATTTCTGGCCGGGAGATTTGACGCCTCTCCAGGGTCTTTCCTCTTCTCGCAGTGCGGTTTGGCGATCTTCGTCGCGCCTTGTGATTCGACGCAGATCGCCCAACGACACATTTCAGAAGCATTTTTTCAGGATGCACGTCCGCCGCGGTCCGGCCGTGCCCAGATTCGTTTTCCGCTCTACCGCGTCGGATAAGGCGGACCCCGTTCGCACTCATTCCTCGGCTTCGTGCAAAGCGGAATACCGCTACGAGCACAGCCCTCCGTCAGCCAGCGTTCTTTGCTGCTGATTCTTGTTTCCGGCCAATCGATTTCTCTGCCAGAATCGACTGCATCCCTTACCGGGGATAGAGACCAACTGGCGCAACCCTGCCACAATGACGCCTTGGAGAAATAGCCATGACGCTCGTGCAACTTGCCAGCTTCGTTTTGAACATCGGCACTGCGCTGCTGATGGGAATTGCCATCGGCATGGAGCGGCAGTTTCGCCGGGACCCGGCGGTCCTGCGGACCAACGCCCTGGTGTGCGTGGGAGCCGCGTTGTTCGTTTCGCTCTCCGGCATGGTGGCGCACGACGCCAGCCGCACCCGCATCGCGGCCGCCGTTGTGGCCGGCATTGGCTTTTTGGGCGGCGGCGTGATTCTCCGTGAAGGGATGAACGTCAAGGGGATGAACACGGCCGCTACGCTCTGGTGCCGTGCCGCCGTGGGCTCGCTCGCCGGCGCCGGCTTCCCCTTGCAGGGACTCCTCGGCACGGCCGCTGTCCTTTTGCTCCACTTCACGCTTCGACCCGTGATCGGTGGCCTTTTCGGACTTTCGAGAAAGGGTGTGTTGATGCGACAGCGGTTCGAAGCGACAGGTCAGGCTAATGGCGAGCCGCGGAAGCATCAACGTAACGCTGTCCGGCGCGATCTTCAGACGGCACGCCAGTTCTCCGGTGGGAGCACCGCCCGAGGCGTCGGACAGTTGGTAGGCAGATTGTCTTGAGATAGTTCTCTACCGTGACACTCTCCGCTCGCACCCCCTCCATGGGTTATGTTGCCATCCTGGAAGATTCAATCCTTGCTCGGCCGCTCTCTTCTATCTATTCTATAAGGATGTCCTGACGGTGCATGACAATGGTTGCAGGAAACCACGCCTTCGGAATGTCCCCGTGGTAGGCGGCGCAAGACTGAAAAGCCGGTTCCCTCTATGCGCGAGGTTTTTCCGCCGGAGCTTGCGCGTATAATTGGTCGGCAAAAAAGACAAGTTTGGCTCGCCAACTTTATTGAGACGAGGGCGTTGAAGCGTGCGATAGGCTCCTCGGAGGCAATTATGCACATCCTTACCGGATTCCTCCTCGCCGGACTGCTGGGGAAAAACAAGTTTCGCCGCCGGTCGCTCATGCCGATGCTCCGCACCGGCCCGGTGCAGACTGCGCATTGGATGCCTGGACGGGTCCGACTGCGTGTGCCTTCCCTGACGGAGAACGGCGCGGGCGCGGCGATGATGCGGGAAAAGCTGCCCACCATTCAGGGCGTGCAGTCCGTCAAGCTGGACCCTGCCACCGGCAGCGTGTTGATCGTCTACCGAGAAGACGAAGTGCGGCCGGAGTTGCTCTTCGCCGCCGTCGTTCGGCTGATGAATCTGGACGCCGAGTTGAAGCAGACGCCGCAGCCCGTCGTGACGCGGGAATTGAGGGAAATCCTCGGCAGCCTGAATCGGATGGTGTACGACCGGACCGGCGGGCTGCTTGATCTCTGGTCGGCCGCGCTCATTCTCTTGGCCGCCATCGGCATCCAAAAACTGTTGGCGCAAGGGATGGGGGCCTTTCCGGCTGGGCTCACGCTTGTCTGGTGGGGTTTGGCCTCGCTGCTGGCGACCGGGAATCGTAGCTGTGTGTGAGGATTGCTGAGAATGTTCTGGCACAAACGGCAACCGCTTCTGCATTGCGAAGTTGTCCATGCCCTTCCGGGAAGGGTGCGGATTCGCTGCCGCGCGCTCCGCTATCTCGGCATGTACGTCGCCGAAATCCGCCAACGGTTGGAGGACTTGTCGCCGGTTTGCCAAGCGAGAGTCACTATCCTCACGCAGAATGTCCTTCTCCACTATGACCAAGCCCAGGCGTCCGCGGAGGATGTCGTGGAACTGACGGAATTGGTGATCGGGGCGTACTCATTGACTGCCTATAAGGCGGAACGAGCCGAACAGAACCGTCCGACAGTGAACGAGCGGCGGTTACAGGAGGGCTCGCTGTCCGACATGGGCATTCGCATCGGCGTGACCACGGCAACGCTCGTTTACTACTTTTTCCGCAAACCGGCGGGCAACGGAGCAACCACGCTCACGGGCCGGTTTCTTAGCGTTCCGTCGCTGACGGCCGCCTCGCTGGCGATCCCCATCTTCCGCAGCGGCCTCAGCTCGTTGGCGACCACGTTTCGTCCGAACGCGGATACGCTCAGCGCCACCGCGATCCTGGCGAGCATCGCCAGCGGTCGGGGGCTCTCGGCGCTGACGATCCTTTGGCTGGCCGACATCGCCGAGCTGCTCACCGCCTATACGATGGGCCGCACCCGACGCGCGATCCGCAACATGCTTTCCGTCGGCGAAGAGACCGTCTGGCGATTGCAAGAGGATGGCCGAGAGGAGCAGGTGGACCTCGATCAACTCCACGCCGACGACCGCATCATGGTCCACACCGGCGAGAAGATCAGCGTGGACGGGGTGGTGGAGTCGGGCGAAGCGGCCGTCGATCAGGCGTCGATCACCGGCGAATACATGCCGCTCCGCAAGACCGAGGGCGAGGGGGTGTTCGCCGGGACCGTGGTGAAGAGCGGCCGGTTGGTGATTCGTGCGGTGAAGGTGGGCGACCAGACCGCCGTCGCCAGGATCGTCCACATGGTCGAAGAGGCCACGCACCGCAAGGCGAACGTCCAGACCATCGCCGACCGCTTCTCGGCCCAGTTCATTCCCGTCAATTTCCTCTTGGCTTTGGTCGTGTACTTGGCGACGGGCAAGAGCGGCCGCGCGCTGAACATGCTCATCATCGACTACTCTTGCGGCGTCCGGCTTTCCACGGCAACCGCCTTGTCGGCGGCCATCTGCACGGCGGCGAGGAATGGAATTCTCATCAAGGGGAGCAATTACCTGGAACTACTGGCCGAGGCCGACACGTTGATCTTCGACAAGACCGGCACGATGACGGTGGGCCGCCCGGAAGTGACCAGCGTCATTCCCATGAAGCCGGGGGTTCCCGCCCAGGAGGTGCTCCAATACGCCAGCGCCGCCGAGGAGACCAGCACGCACCCGATGGCGGCGGCCATCGTGGAGAAGGTGCGCCGCAACGGCTGGCAGATTCCCACCCATCAGGATACCCAGGTGCATACGGCCCGCGGCGTCCAGACGAAGACGGCGGACCGGATCATCCGCGTGGGAAGCCGGCGTTTCATGCAGGAAAACGCCATCGACCTCGTTCCGGCGACGGAGGCCGTCAATCGCCTGGTCCGCGCGGGCGAGAACATCGTGTACGTCGCCGAGGATGGCGAACTCTTGGGCGTGCTGGGCATCCAGGACGCCTTGCGGGAGAACATGAAGAAGGCCATCAATCGTCTCCGTTACACGGGCATCGACGACATCGTCCTCTTGACAGGCGATGTGGAGCAACACGCCGAGATCATTGCCGACCGGATGACGGTGGATCGCTATAAGGCGGAGGCCATGCCCGACGACAAGGCGGAAACTGTCTTGAAGCTCCAGTCGAAGGGCACGCACGTGGTGATGGTTGGCGACGGGATCAACGATGCGCCGGCTTTGGCCTACGCCGACGTGGGAATCGCCATGGGCGGATCGCGGACGGACATTGCCATGGAGGCGGCGGACATCACCGTCGCGGGGGACGATCCCTTGATGATCCCGGCGGTCATTCACCTCGCGGGTCGGACGATGCAGACGATCAAGCAGAATTTCGCCGCGGCGGTCGGCGTGAACACGCTGGGACTCGTCCTGGCCTCGATTGGCGTTCTGCCCGTGTTTTGGGGGGCAGTGCTCCACAATAGCTGCACTGTAGCGGTCGTGCTCAATTCGTCCCGACTGTTGTTCCATGACGTGGAACGGAGGGCTCGATGATCGCATCCCCAAAACCGGTTGTGACCGTCGTGCATTCCCTTCCCGGTCGGGTCCGCGTGCGGGTTTCCGTTGCGCCAGGGGATGTCCAACGGATGCTTGCCGGGGTCCGCGAGCATCCGGGGATGGAGTCGATCAGCTTTTCTCCCATCACGCGGTCCATCCTCGCCCGTTTCAACCCCCATGAGATCAGCCAGGCAGGAAATCGTCCTCCGCATCGCCTTTCACCTGTCGCTCGATTGCGACGCCGCGCCGGTTCGGCTCTTGGCTGAACCGGAGCAGCGGCCGGCGCTGGGCGGCAGCGCGGCGGTTTCCGCCGCGGCGCTGACTTTGTCGCTCGTGGTGCACGGACTGAAGACGGCGAAGGGATCGCCGACGCGATGGGATTGGCTCGCCGGGCTTGGCACCGCATGGGCGGTGGTGGACCACGCCTGGAAGGAGCTTCGCGAGCGCGGCCGGTTCGATCCAGAAGTCCTCTCGCTGGCTTACCTGGTCACAGGCTTTGTTCGCGGCAACTTCCTCACGGCCTCGGTTGTTACCTGGCTGGCGTCCTTCGGACGGCACCTGGTCGCGCCGCCTCCAACGGGCGTGCAAGTCCGGCCTGTGGAAGTGCGCGGGCGTGGAAACGGCCAGTCCGGCTACGAGCTGATGATTGGCCCCGATGTTGACGCTCCTGAGCGCAGTGCGAATGCTTGGCGCCTCCAGGGGCTGCTGAAATACGCGATCACCGGCGGCGGATCGCAGCCCTTTCGCACGTTGTTGGAAGAACTCCAGGATGTGTCGAAGGTCCACGGAGAGGTGCTGGAAGGATTCGGGCGAATGCCACAGGGAATTCCGATGCGGTTCAACTAATTCTAGGGGATAGCTTCAAAGGAGCAAGGCGCTTATGAACGTCACTTCCGATCATGTCACCGGCTTCGTCGTGGGCCTCGGCGTTGCCTCGCTGGGATTTTACATGTACAAGAAGAACGAGGCGCAGATCAACGAATGGTTGCGCGGCCAGTCGATCAACTTTCCCTTCGCCGGGTTCCAGGCTAAAGACCAGTCCGGCATGTCGCTCGAAGAACTCCTGCGCGAGAAGGAGCGGCTGGAAGACCTGATCGCCGAACGCGGAATGGCCGAGAAGGCCAAGACGCAGGCTCCGGCGTGAGTTTCCTTTGGATTGAAGGCGGGACGTTCACTGCTCCCCGCGGCGCCGCGACCATGTCGTCAGCTTGGCGGACTGCGGGCACTGCCCTACGGGCGGCGTTCCAGATAGGACAAGAACGCCTTCGCCTGAGGGAGGCTCGCATCAAGGGCTAGGGCCTGATGGAACTCCTGCTTGGCCTGTTCGACGCGGCCTTGCTTCGCCAAAATGACGCCGAGGTTCGAGTGGGCGGCGGCCGGGCCGACAACCTTGGAAAAAGCCTGGAAACTCTCATCCAATCGCCCGAGTTCCGCCAACGTCAGTCCTAAGTTGGTCCACGCCTTGGCATGGTTCGGCTCGATGGCCAGGGCCTTGCGGAACCAGCTTTCCGCCTCGGGGAAGTTCTTCCGGCGATAGTGATAATAGCCGAAGTCGTTGAGCAAGTCGGCATTCTTCGGCTCCGATTGCAGGGCCTTTTGGTACTCGGCCAGCGCAGGGCGTCGCCTTGGGCGTCGTAGATCGCGGCCAGCCGATGGGCGACGGTTTTCAACTCCGGATCGTGGCTCTGCGCCTTTTCGTATTCAAACACCGCCTGCTCGGCGTGCCCGCCTTTTTCCAACTCCTCCCCGGCGGCCATGCACGCCTTGGCCGCCTCCTTCGGCGGCAGCTCGTCGCGCGAGGTTTGTGCCGCGTCGCCGTCCAGTCTCGGCGGGGTCAACTCCGACGTCGCGCAGCCAAGACAACATCCCAGGAAAATGGCGACCGTGTCGAGCCGAAATTTCACCAAGGTTGTTGACTTCGACATTTTGGCAAGGTTATACGGCAAGAGGTTTAACGCGGAGGCGCAAGGCGCAGGGTCGCAGAGGAAGGCGAACACATTTATTGGTCCTCGGGCAGACTCGTTTACCACGCGGGAAATGCCATCCCTGATCAGTTCTTGATTGAAGTTGATTAACAATCCGAGGCGCTTGTTCATCAAGCGCAGATAGGTTAGGAGTTGCTTCTTGTGCACGGGATGGAGATCCTCCGCCGATTTCAACTCCAGAACGACCTTTTCCTCAACAACGACATCGGCGCGGAACCCCTCGTCGAAGGTGATGGAATCGTACTGAACGGGAATTGCCGTCTGCCGTTCTGCATGGAGCCCACGCTTTTTCAGTTCGTGGGCCAAGGTCACCTCATATACGATTTCATGCAGTCCGGGGCCGAAATGTTTGTGAATGCAATATGCCGCGTCCACCACGATCGTTGCAATTTCGTTTTCCGTCATCGCCTTATCGCCTTTTCTTCTGCGCCTTCGCGTCTTCGCCCTTGCGCCTTTGCGTCAGATAAGATACGGGAGACCGTCGCTATCCCCCCTCGGCATCGGGCCTAATAAAACCCGACTCCCACGCCGGCCGCTCCGCCCACTCCCGCGCCGGACGCCCCGCTGTAGCTCGATTGCGCCCCGCCGAGCGTGGTTCCTTGGAGTCCGCTCAGCGCGGCCCCGGCGTTCTGTCCGCCGCCGCCTTGCGCGGCGCTGCTGCGGAGCATCCCGCCGGCGATCCCGGCCGCCTCTTGGCCATAAAGCCCTTCGGCCACGGAATGTTGCAGGAGCACGCGGTCGGGACTGATTCTGACTTGATGACATGCCAGGGCATCCAAAACCGCTGCCTTGCGCCAGGCGTTGAGCTGATCGTCGGCGACCGGCTCGATTACCACAGGATACGGGACGCAAGCGATCGCCTTGGCGATTTCGCCGACGTGCTCTTGTCCGGAAGGCGTCAGTTTCGCGCCGTCGGCGGTCCATTCATACTGATAGATGACGAATTTCTCTTGCTCGGCCCGGGCCATTTCCTGGTGAATCCACTGGCAATCGTAGGTCCCGTTGGGCTGGGGGATGGCGCCGGGGGCGATGTCGTTGCACGACTCGGCGCCGGAGTGGCAGCCCGCCATGGCCGCCAGCAGCAAAACCAGCAGCCCCGCCGCGGCGGCGGCAAAAATCCCTTTTCCGGTGGTCGATGACTCTATCTTTACCGCTACGTCCTCTCATTTCCCATCCCTCCCTTCCGGCGGCACGGGCGGCGGGACCGCCTCCGTCGTGCTGGCGGGAATCGGTTGAATTTCGCCGGGCGGCGGCGCCGTCGGCGGCGCCGCAGGCGGCGGGCAACAGCCCAGCTTGCAGCAGCCGTAGGTCGTGCCCTGCGGGCCGATGATGTAATGATCGTCGCAGTCGCACCACGCCTTCTGGCGGCAATAGTCGGTGCGGACCGACGCGCGGAAGTCCTCGGTTCGCCGCCCTTCGAGGCGCCCCATGAGATAGAACTCGACGTCGCCCGGCTCGAAAATGTCGTTGCCCGGCAGCGGCGGAGTCTGGCAGCGGTCCAGCGGATGGACGAGGACGGGCGTGACGAGGACGACCAGTTCCTGCTCGCCGGAGGTGATGTTGTCGAGTCCGCCGGTGCGGCCGATGATCGGCAAATCGCCCCACCAGGGCACGCGGTTGGACGTGCCGCCGAAGTTGTTCTGGATCAGCCCGGCGACGGTGAGCGTTTGCCCTTCGCGAAGCTCGACGGTGTTGGTGAAGTTTCGCTTGTCCACTTCGCTGGGCACGCTGGCCCCGGCGACCGCGGTGGTGCCGGCACTCCGCGTGGAGACCTCGCTGTTGAGGACGAGGCGAATTCGCGTGCGATCGGTGATGTACGGCGTGAACTGCAAGCGGATGCCGAATTCTTGGTAGGCGACGCTCTGCGCCGCGCCGCCGGGAGTGACCACGCTGATCGGAATGGGAAACGATCCGCCGGCGAAGAATTGGGCCGGCTTGCCGTTCAAGGTCGTCAGGTTCGGCTCGGCGAGGCTGCGGGCGAAATTCAACGTCCGCAGCGCCTGGATGGCCATCAGCACGCTGCCGTTGTCGATCGAAGCGCCGAGGTTGCTGGTGACCTGCGAAAGCGCTGGCTGGCGGCCGCCGCGCCGGTCGCGCCCCCCGACGCCGCCGCCTCTCCCGCCGGAATCAGCGCCGCCGGTGTTCTGCACGAACGCGAACGCGCCTTTCGTGATGTTGAAATCGATGCCGATGCTCCGCGCGGCGGTCCGATTGACCTCGGCCACCGTGACCATGAGCATCACTTGCTGCTCGCCGGGAATCCGCATCAGGTTCACCAACGAGGGGCTCCCCTCGAGCAACTGGCGGATCGCCTCGACTGCGGCCTGCTCTTCGCTCAGCCCGGGAATAAACGCGACGTTGACGTTGGGAGACTTGACCTGCGTTCGCCGCGCCGTCGGCGTATGCCGGGCGACGATGGTGAGGATTTGCAGGGCCTCGACCGCGTCTTTGGCCTCGCCGCGAACGACCACCTGGTCGCCCACCAGCGACAGCCGCACGGCGCTGTCCGGAAACGCCGTCTTGATTTCCACTTCCAACGCCTTCAAAGCCCGCTCGTATGCTCGCGCCTCGCCCTCCAACCGCCGCCGCTGGGCGATCACTTCCAGGTTCGCCATCTCGATGTCCGGGAGCACGACGACCATGTAGCTGAGCGTCCGGTCCCGCGCCGGATCGTTCGGATTGGCGGGATCGGCGAACCAAAGGTCGAGCACCGTGGTCCCCGTCTTCTTTCCCACCACGGAGAACTCCTGGTCGGTGATCATCTGCACGGCGGCGATCTTTTCGTCGGGGATATAGATGCGGCGGGGCTTGTCGCGGAGGGAAATCACTTTTGCCCGGCCAACCACCACTTGGATCGTGTTCTCCGGGGAGATCTCCCGCGCGACGAAACGGCCGTATTCGTCCTTGGTTTCCTGCGAGGGCTCGGGCAAGCCCAGCCCCGGCGGATAGCCAAGCGTCGGCAGGCGAAATTGGCTCGGGTCGAAAGGCGAGGCGATTTCCTGGACCGGTCGGGCGGCTTCCGAGGCGGGCGGCGCCGTGGATGGCTGCGAAGGAGGGGGCGGCACAAGCAACGGCGAGCCGATGCCGGGACGCACCGTCTCGGGTCCGGCCAAGATCTGAGCAAGGCGAGGGGCCGACATCTCCGAGCCGATCGTCAGTTGCGTCGGCACCACCGCCGCCGGTTGATTCGAGCGGGCGTCATATTGGCCCGGCTCTTGGGCGCAGAGGTCGATCGCGGCAAGCCCAAGGGCGAGTCCCAAGAGGCACGCCCACGGGCACGCCGTATGGCCGATCGCCCGTCCGCGGCGTTCCGCAGCAAATAAGCGCAGAAAATGGTCTGGCACCGTATCCTCCCGGCGCTCCCAAAAGGGCGAGTTTTTCGGTCCGACCAGTCCAGACAAGCACAACGGCGGCGGTGAGGCCGTCCGCACTGCCGGTTATATCGACTATGCGGCCGTTAAACTTTACGGATGTTTCCCAATTTGTCGTCCCTGGTCAGCCAGATTGCCCCCCCACATGGAGGGTGTCGCCGGGCTGCAATTCGATTACTCCGGCGGGAATCTCCAGGACAGAGCGGGTCTGCGGCGGGCCAAAGACAAATCGCCACGGTTTGATGTTCCGGCGCACCGCCAGGACGCGGCCGTCGGCGTCCAGGAACGCCGCGTCAATCGCAAACCGCAGGAAGCACGTGTGGATCGATCCGCACGGCTTTACCAACAGACCGGCGTCTGGCGGGAGGGAGCGGCGAAATTGCAGCCCAAGCAGGCGGGACCAGAATCGGTCCGCGACTTCCAATCGGGCGACGACCAGTTCGCCCGTCGTCTTGCGGAGTTGACGTTGAGCGATCGCCATGTCACCTGTGCATCATCGTTTCCATCGATTGGAAGAGCTGGGACGAAGAACGGGCCGAGCGTCCAGACGAAAATGCCCGGCATGAAGCAGATGACCAAGGGGAACATTCGTTTGACGGGCAGGGCCATGGCGAAGGCGCTGGCCCGCTCGCGGCGGCGATCGCGGAGGTCGGCGGCCTGGCGGTGCAGGGCCTCGGCGATGCCGGCGCCCAACTGTTCGGCCTGGGCCAACGCCGCCACAAGGATCGTCGTTGACGAGACTTCCAAGCGGCTGGCCAGGCGGCGGAGGGCCTCGACGCGCGATCTGCCCGCCAAGAGGTCGGCCTGATAGGTGCGGAATTCGCGGGCCAAGGGGCGATCCTCAACCGCCGATTCGAGGATATGGGTCAAGGCGGCGTCGAAGCCGAGGCCGGCTTCGCTCAACGTGGACAGCAATTCCAGCGCGATCGGCAAGTCCTGCTCGACCATTTCCACCCGCTGCCGCCGCGCCCGCCGGACCGCCAACAAAGGCATCGCCGCGAACATGAGGAAGAGGAGCCAAGGCGCGACTGCGCCACGGGGATAAACAGGTCGCCCACGGCGGGCGGGAGCAATTCGAGGTTGCTCCGCACGGCGTTCACGAGGCCAAGCCGCGAGGCGAGATAGATGGCGGCCGCTCCGCAGCAGGCCGCGGCCACCGTGGCGGCGACAAAGGTCGCGGGCGCGCCGCGGTTGCGGTATCCGGCCAAGAGAAGCCAGCGGCGGAGCGCCGCCGTCATTGCCCCGTCGCCGCCGAGCGGTTCCACCGTTTCCAGGTGGCTCTCGAAAAGCCGCTCGGCGCTGCGGCGACCGGCCGCCGCGCGGCGGAGAAGAAACAAGCCCGCGCCCGCGGCCGCCAAAATCAAACAAAAGCCCGTCAGGAAAACTTCTTGCATCGCAATTCCTCAAAAACGCAAACGGCTGACGGCGGACATCCACACCAGGCCAAACGCCTGCAAGAGGACGGTTCCCGCGACGCACCACTGCCCAACGGTGGTGGCGAGGAATTTGGCCATTTGCTCCGGGTTGGCGCGCCAGATGACCAGGGCGATGAAGTAAGTCAGCAGCATCACGGCGACGGTGGAGACGTTGGACTGGGCGGAGTTGGAGCGGAGGCGGCGGGAGATGTCGATGCGGTCGCGGATCGTGCGGCCCACGCCGGAAAGCGTCGGCGCCAGGCTCCCCCCGTCTCCCATTGCACCGCCAAGGCGGAGCAGAACAGGAGAAAGGTTTCCAGAGGGACGCGTTGGGCCAGTCCGCGATAGACCGCGGGAGGGTTGTCGCCGAGGCGAATCCGTCCGATGACGTCTTCCAACTGGGACTGCAAGGGGGCGCGCGATTCGCGCATGGCGTTTTCCATGGCGTCGGCGACGCTGGCCCCGGCGCCCAAGGCCCCGACCATCAAGTCGATGGCGTCGGCCAGTTGCAGTTCGATTTTTTCGCTGGCCCGGGCGGCAAAGTGCGATTCCAGTTGCCCGCCGAGGAGACTGACGATCAGCCCGGCGGAGAACACGAAGGGGAGGCTCCAGCCCAGGCCCCAGTGCATCGCGGCCATGGCCGAGAGTCCGACGATCCACGGGATCCAGCGGCGGCGGACCAGCATTGGCCGGGCGGCCGGCGGCTCCTCCGCGGCGGCGCCGGGCAGTTCGGCGGCGATTTCCAGTCGCTCGCTTGTCCGCCGCGCGGTGCGGGCCCTTCGCAAGGCAATCGCGAGAATGCTCAGGCCCGCCGCCAGCACGACAATCGTAAAAAGGACATCAAGCATGGGGGGCGGCCTTGCCCTTGGTAAAAATCGCGCGGGGGATCTCGATGCCGCGTTCAACCAGTTCGTCGACCATCCGCGGCACGACGCCGGTGGGAAGGAACTCGCCGACGATCTGCCGCCCCTTCATCCCCCGCCGCTCGAAGCGGAAGATTTCCTGCAACTGCGGCGTGTTGCCCTCCATGCCGACGATCTCCGCCACAGTCTCCAAACGGCGGACGCCGTCCTCGAACCGCCGCACGTGAACGATCAGGTGCAAGGCGGCGACCATCTGCTCGCGAATCGCCCGCGACGGCAACTCCAACCCCGCCATCAGCACCATCGTCTCCAGCCGGGCGAAGGCGTCGCGGGGGCTGTTGGCGTGAACCGTGGTCATGCCGCCGTCGTGGCCCGTGTTCATCGCTTGCAGCATGTCCAACGCCTCGCCGCCGCGGACTTCGCCGACGATGATCCGGTCCGGACGCATGCGCAGGGCGTTGATGACCAGGTCGCGGGCGGTAATCAGGCCGCGGCCTTCGACGTTCGCCGGACGGGTCTCCATCCGCACGACGTGCTCCTGGTCGAGAATCAATTCCGCCGAGTCTTCGATGGTGACGATCCGCTCGCGGTCGGGGATGGCCTCGGCCAGGGCGCCCAACAGGGTCGATTTGCCCGAGCCCGTGCCGCCGGAAACCAGAATGTTCTTCCGCCCGCGGACGGCCGCGTCGAAAAACTCGTAGACTTCCGGCGAGAACATGCCGAGCTGCATCAGATCGGTGCGGCGCAATCGCCGGTGGCCGAAGCGGCGAATGGAGAGCGTCGGGCCGTCGATCGTCGCCGGCGGGAGGGTCGCGTTGACGCGGCTGCCGTCGGGCAAGCGGGCGTCCACCATCGGGCTGCTCTCGTCGATGCGCCTGCCCACCCGGGCGGCAATCCGCTGGATGATCCGCACCAGGTGCTCGACGTCGCGGAAGCGCACGTCGCTCTTCTCCAAGCGGCCGAACCGCTCGACGTACACCTGCCGCGGCCCGTTGACGAGGATGTCGGTGACTGCCGGATCGGCCATCACCGAGGCCAACGGCCCGACGCCGAGAATTTCCTCCAAAAGGTCGTCGACCAGGCGGCGGCGCTCGCCTTCGTTCAGCGGCAGGTCTTCGCTCGCCAGGGCCTCGTTGACGAAGGTTTCCACGAAGTCGGCCAACGTCTCTTCGCCGGCGCTGAGGAGATTGCGGCGGTCGAGTTCGTCCAAGAGCCGGGTGTGCAAGGCGCCCTTGACCGAATTATGCTCCATGCCGCCGCGGACCGGAAGCGGCGGCGGCGGGGCGGCCGCAACCGTCCGGCTTGGGCCGGGCTTTTTCGCGCTTTTTGCCCGCGCCGCCGGCAAACTCAGGCTCGACTTCAAGAGCCGCTGCCGCCGGTCCTCCTCAAACTCGTGCGATTCTTCCCGCGGTCGCTCGTTCACGGCGATTTCTCCTTGCCCGGTTCTGCTGGCTTTGCCGGGGCCTGCGGCGGATGGCCGTTTTGCGCCGCAACGGGCGAAACCGGCGGCGTCTTCTCCGCGACGCTCATCGCCTCGATGTCGTCAACCAGCCCGTCGAGCCCGGCCGCAGCCGAACCACCGGCGCCGCCGCAGGATGCACGGCTCGCCCGTATTCGCCGCCACGACCACGGCTTTGTCGAAGGGGACGACGTGATCGACGTTGCTGCCCAGCCGCTCGGCGGCGTCGGCGGGCGCACGCTGCCGGGCAGCGACGTGCAGCGGTTCAATACGATCCGCTGCCGCTGCCGCGACACGCCCAGTCCTTGCAGCACCTCGATGAATTTCACCCCGCCCAGCAGCGTCGGCACGACGTTCTCCAGCACCACGTAGGCCCGGTCGCTCAGGTCCAGCACGGCGACCATCGCGCGATCGAGCATGGGGAACGTGTCCACGACGACGAAATCATACGTGTGCCGGGCGAGGGTGAGAACGCGGGTGAGGACCTCGTCGTCCACTTCGTCGGCTTCGATTGGATCGGGCGGGGCGGCTAGCAGGTGCAGCCCGGTCGAATGCGGAAAAGCCAGTTGGCGAATCAGCGTTTCGTCCAAGCGGCCGGATTCCCGGGCGGCGTCGATCAGCGAGGCCGTCGGCGTCAGGTCCAACAGCGACGCGCAGTTGCCCATCTGAAGCGCTGCATCGACGAGGAGCACGCTTCCCGGGCGTCGCATGGCCAGGCCGCAGGCGGCGTTGACCGCGAGCGTCGATTTGCCGACTCCGCCCTTGTTGCTGACGAAGGAGATGATCTTCCCCACGTGTCCCGTTTGCAGCATGGCGGCCCGCTCGATGCGGCGGAGCAGTTCGGCCACTTCGCTGCTGGAGACTGGCCGGCGGAGGAAGTCCTTCACACCGGCGCGGATCGCCTCGATGAACAGGGCGCTTTCGGAGCCGTCTTGTCCGAAGGCGTCGGGGCGGAAAACGGCGGCCACGGTGGTTTCCGGCGAGATGACGGCGACTTCTTCGGCAAACGCCCGCAACGGCCGCACGTCGCCGCCCATTTCGACCAGGGCCAGCCTCGGCCGCCGGCTCCGCGCCGCCTCCATCGCCTGCCGCACGTCGTTTGCGGAATAAATCACCGCGTGCAGTTCGTCCAGCGAGGCGATGGCGTTCTCCAACTCCTCGCGAAATCGCGGATCGGAACTCAGGAGCAAGATGTTGATCGTTGTGGGCACGGGGGAGAGAAGGGATTAGGGATTAGGGATTGGGGATTAGGGATTGGGGATTAGAGAGCGGGGCGCCTTGTGTTGCTTGCACGCCGTTGAGCGAGAACGGTTTCTTCATCGCTTGCGGTTTCGCGAGATGGCGAGGCATTCCTTGTCAAGTGCATCGGGATTAGGGATTGGTCGGGTTCGCGATATAGCGATTCACTAAGGCAGGAGCGAGCATTAGGTTGTTGGCAGCGGGGGAATAAATGGCATCAGGGGGATTGCTCGTGAAGAGTTGATTTGTCCGCGTTGAACCGAAGGACGGATCGGCGAACCACTTCGGCAGAACAACCCCAAGTGTGGCCGACGCGTTTTGCGACACGATCGTGCCGCTGCCGCCCTTCGTGAAACTGACGCCAGTTGTTCCGTTCTGCTGGACGCCAGATACATAGCCAAAGCCGACCACGCGGCCGAAAAATGAACTCGATGTGTTGTCCTCCACCAGCGGTATGTACGCGACGCCCGTGGGCGAGAGTTCTTGAATCAACTCACTCGTTAATGCAACTGGATCTACGGAAATCTGATTCGCCTGGTCGCCCACGATCGCGGTGCTGCCGAGCAGCGGTCGCCCGTTTGGGTAGGTCGCCGATACATCCGATGCGTCCACGGCCGATCCGTCCGCCACGTAACCGTAGGTTGTTGCCCCATCGCCCGACTTGACGCTTCCGTCGGCCGATATGCTGATCGTGAACGTCAACAACGAGTTCCACTGCGATAAATAGAGAATGACATAGTAAAGTTGGCTGCCTGTGGTGTTGGGCGGCAGTTCGGCGGAAAACGAGCCGGGCACGGAGTTCGCGGCATTGGGCCGGCCGACAGTCCTGGCCGGTCCCGCCGCGGCAATCGCCGTCGCCCGCACGGTCACGCCGTTCCACGACGCGCCAAGATTCAACGAGCCGCGGCCGAACAGCCCCGGAACCGGCGGACCGCCCGAACTGACGCCCGCCACTTGGTCCAACCCTTGCGCGTTGCTCGTTCGCCGCATCCGCACGAGGAAGGAGTTGCTCCCGCTCGATCCATAGGTGAAGTCGCCGCGCGTGTAGTCGTCGGCCTCGGCGCTCGACTGGCCGGGGTTGTAGGTTCCCGCCGCCATGTCGCCGCTGGGCGCATCGCCGGCATTCAACTCCAGAGTCGGCTTGTAGACCGGCGGGGATGGAACGGAGAGCGTCTCGGCAAAATATGGCGGCGTCGGGCCCGGGTCCACTCCGCCGGCGTAGTTCACTTCCGGCCCCGCCCCGTAATTGTTCGGATCGCCGTCCTGCGGATTGAAATCATCGTCGAACACGTTGGCGACCATGTCGCTGGCCGGTTGCCGCCCCAATCGCAGCCCTTCCAGCGCCGCGGAATCGACCGCCGTCTGCATGTGCCGCTGGGCGGAGCGGACGAAGGCAATGTCGATCACCAGTCCGGCCAGGCCCATCATGCCGAAAAAGAACATCGCGAACAGGGCCAGCGTGTAGCCTGCGCGGTCGGCGGGTTTGCGGCGAAAGGATTTCATTGATGCTTGTTTTCGCGTCATGTAACGGAACTGTCGCAAATTGCCCGCTCAAGGTCCCCCTCTTCCTTCGGGAGAGGGTCGGGGTGAGGGGAACCTTCCGGGATTCCGCGGCCAGGTTTCGGCCCCGGTGGAACTTCCCCTCACCCTAGCCCTCTCCCGGAGGGAGAGGGGACCATGCTACTCCTCTGTCCCCGGCGATTCCGAGTCCCTCTTCCCCGCGGCGTCTTCCTGCGCCGCCAGCGGACTGCCGCCCGGACCAGTGAAAACCATGTACTGTCGCTGCGGACCGATCATGAACTCGACGCTCCGGGTCCCGGCCAGCGGATCGAGGCCGGGCGTGCCGGCGTCGGCCAGCGGCTTGGCGGGATGGGCGGGCGCGGACGGCGTCGGCTGGCCGGAACGCGCCGCGCAGGTGATCTCGTACTTCATCCCCACCGCCTCCTCCAGCGGGGCCACCTCGCCCGGCTCGATCGCCACGATGACCTCCTCCACCGGCAACGTGCGAACGGTTTTCCCGCTCATCAGCGAATTGGAGGTTGTCGGCGCGCGGCGGACGCGCATCGGCACGATCACCACGCCGTCTTGCACCAGCGGACGGACCTTGCACCGCTTCGGCTCCAGCGAGGCCGCCGGGGAAGCGACGACGCTGAGCCCATTGCGCCCCCCGGCCGAGCCTTTTCCCCCCGGCATGTCCACGGGCACGCTCGCCAGCAGGTCGAAGTGGTCGCCCTCTTGCAAGTAATACATGCCGCTGACCTTGGCGATGTCCAGGGTGTACGCCCGTTTGCCGGGCGGAATCCCGGCGACCATGCCGGGCGCCGTCCCCTTGGGCAGGAAGTCGCGCTCCTTAAAATCCGTGCCCGGCGGATGCCTCCGCGCCACGACGCGGCCGATGATGTCCGTGGGATCGAGCAGCGCGCCGGCGGGGACCTTCTGCGGCGGGCCCCACTTCACAAAGAACTGCCGCGTCCGCGGATCGACCAGGTCTGCCTTGGTCACTCGCGCATAGGCCTCAATGGAACGTACACAGAGCGGCAGCGCGACATAGCCGGCGGGGATTGGCTTCGGCCGCTTCCAAAAGGCCAGTTTTCCCAAGTCGATGACGTGCATCGCCCCGAGGGCGAACACCGTGCCGCCGCCGCCGAGGACGATCGCGGAAAAAATCAGGACCGCCTTCGGCCACGTGGATCGGCGGCGTCCGTTTGCTTTGATTGGCGGCATGATGAAGTGCTCCTTTTTTTCTACTGAAAGACTTCCCGGCGATAAATCGCCTGTGCGGAAAGGACGCGGCGATAGGGCCGGACGTTGTTGGCCAACCCGGCCCATGCGGCTTGCCTGCCCAAGCTCTCTTCGCCGGCGTAGGGGCCGAATTCATAGACGGATTCCATTCCGCCGCCCACGCCCGCAGGCTCCGGCGCGCCGCCGCCGGCCGTATATCCGGCCGAAATCGGCACGACCGGATAAACTGTCGGCTGCTGCGTCGGGTCGGGCACGGTCTGATAGCCGCTCATGCTCGCCGATTGACAGGGATAGTTGATCCGCAGCGCGACCACGCCGCGTTGCGCCGAAGCAAGGTCCATCGGGGTGGTTGTGGACGTGCCCGACGGTACAATCTCCTGCACCGCGCGGTCGTTGTCGTTGGTGTCGTCAAACGAGACCGTGTCCATCGCCGTCCCGGGATACTCGGGCGCCGCAACATTCGGAATGCGGACGAGATAGCCGCTGGCCGGCGGGTTCAACGACGAATCGGGATTGGGGTCGGTGAACACTGCCCCGGGATAGCGCAGCACGGCGATGCCGCCCGCCCCGCTCGTCCCGCCGCTTGCCCCCCAAGGGACGATCTGGTCGTTGATCATGATCGGCATGAGTTGCTGAATCACCAGCGGGAAATCGCCGATCGGGTGTCCGCCGTTGAAGGTCATCCCGGCATAAGTGCCGCCGGTCGGCGGGGCCGGCGAGTTGGGATTGTCGATCGTCAAGACGAGATACCGCTCGTCGAAGACATTGTGCCGGGCTTGCTGGTAGAGTTGAAGCGTCGCCGCGCCGGACGGCGTTGCGGACAGGGCGTCGTCCGAACCATCCGACCAGCCGTAGAGCACCGCGTGCAGCGTGCAACTCGGCGGCAGCGGCGTCCGCGACAATTCCCTCGCGGCAATGTCTGCGGCCTGTTGCAGCGCTTGATCGCAATAGAGCATTGGCCGAAGGTCAAGGTCGCCGCCAGGAGCATCGTGACCGCCAGCGACACCAGGGCGAATTCGACCAGCGATTGACCGCGACGGGCGTCGCTCCCCCTCTCCCGCCGGGAGAGGGTAGGGGTGAGGGGAACTGCAACAAAGCTCCCTATCTCCCATTTGTGAAGGCCTTCGGAGAAAGTTAGTTTGTAGGGTGGGCCGAGCGCAGCGAGTCCCACCATGCGCAATCCAGCCCAAGTCTGGTGGGACCCGCTGCGCTCGGCCCACCCTACGGATTGACCGCGATGACGTGAAAGTCTTGTCACCCTGCCCACCCCCTGAAACAACTCGAAGCAAAAAAGGCACGCGCGGCAGGGTTGGGCAAGCCGTGCAAGCCCAACCCCGCCGGCGCGATTTCTTCACAAGAGGCCGCGCGCCTAGTATGCCTCGTCCACGATGCCGTCCGGGTTCGCGGCTGCCGGGCTGCTGTAGCCCTCGGTGTTTCCGAACAATCGGCTCGTGCCGTCGTTGCCCTCGATCGCGTTCGTGTCGAGCGTGATCGCGTTCCCGCCAAGGCCGCCGTCGGCCGTGGTCTCGATCAGCTTGCCCGCCACAATCGCATGATTGTCGTCGGGATGGGCGCCGGGCAGGATCATCGCGGTCGCATCGATCAAGTCGCTGACCTTGTGCCCAAAAATGGAAATCCCCACGGCGCCAATCAGCGCCACGCCGGCGATAATCAGCGCATACTCGACAAGCGCCTGTCCCTTACGATTCCGATTCCGAATCAACTTACGCATCTTCATTCTCCTTGAAATAAGAAACCAAACGAAATTGTTTAACAACGAAACGAACAAAACGGAAATCCACGCACAACGGTCATAACGACCCCGACTATAAGGCTCCGCCGCGGCAGCGCAACGCGAAAGGACTGGTCAGACCTTGCTACGTCTCGCGTGCGCGGCGGAGTTTTGTCTCGCGTGCGAGTGGCGAGCGCGTTCCACGGCTGGCTTGTCCAGCAGTGTTTCCGCGATGGCAACCGCGCTGCTTCGACGAAACAGTGGCGCAGCGTGTGTGCAGTGCAAGCACGAAACAACAGCGCCAGGCAGAGAATCGCGCCTAGGCCACAGGGGGCGCCCGGCGCTGAAAGGTTGAAGAACTGGGGCGGGCGACGCCAGCGGGACCGCCACGCTCGGCCGCGGCACGCTCAGATACACCGACTCCACGGCAATCTGCGGGCCAACCACCTGCCCTTGGGCCATGTACTGGCAGATCGGACAGGTTGAGGCGTCGTGACAATCGTCCGCCTGGCTCACGACCTCGCCGGGGTCGGCAGCGTCATACGCCGAGTCGTGGCGATGGCCTAACAACTCGTGCAGTGCAGAGCCAAAATACGACGTTGCGGCAAAGATGCCGAGCACCAGCCAATGGCAGATCGACTTGGCCAAACGACGCCGCACAGCGAAAATCCCCAGTTTTAGAAAAACTGTATAGGATCATATTATCCTCTCCGCCAAGGCCGAGTCAAGTAAAGATTTGGCTAAAGGTCGGTTTCGGGAGTGTTTGCACGGGAGTGGCTTTTTCAGGAGGCTCCGCCGAAAAGCCGTTGACCCTCGAAGACATCCCCCACTGGAGTGTAAGACCACAGCGGGAACCATTTTTCGCACTCCTCCGATTTGTAACCGATCATGGATTGTGATGAATTGGCATTGCGCTGGCCTGCGACCCGACCTCTGATCCGTGTGGCATGAGGGTCCTAACGGCCCACGAAGGGCAAGGAGACTCTCCGTGTCGCAGAAGCGTAACCGTCAATAAATCGCCAGCCTTCCATGCCGTGGTAAGCTGAATGCCCGGGTAGGATTCAAACCAGAGATATTCGGAGGACCAAGCAATGGCGAAGACCAGAAGCGTAGATCGGCAGCGGCATTGGCGGGAGGCGATTGAACGCCAACAAGCCAGTGGGCAGAGCATTGTCGGGTTCTGCTCCAAGGAAGGGCTGGCCCCAGCGTCGTTTCATGCTTGGAAACGGCGATTGCGGCGGCTGCCGGGGATTATGCCCACCGACGCCGCCGCCATGGAAGCCCTGCTGCCGGATCGCCGGGTTGTTGCCCACCCTGAGCATCGGCTCGAACAGCGGGAAGAAGAGTCCCGCAAAGCCCAGGTCCGTCGCCGCCGGAAGCGGGCCGCACGTCGTATAGCCGCCGCTCAGTAGGCGACGGTGATTCTGAGTTTGCGCCCGTTATGCGTTGGGGCGGGTAGTTGTCTCCCGGGCTGCATGTGGCGCCGGGTGAGTCTCGGGCGCCGCACTCTTCGGGCAAATTGCAATCCGCTCGGGCAAATTGCAATCTCTTTCGCCCAGGACAAAATTGTCACTAAAGTTGTAACCTATTAGCAAACCGCAAGTTGAAAAAAGTGAGAATTGATGAAATGAATATGGCATGTATTTTGCTGTCTCGCTTGCACGTCTCCGAACGTGAAATTCTTAGCAGCCGGGGTACGCAGACGGCTCTTTCCACAGCGACAAAATCAACTCTTTGGAGCGTCGGCCCATGATGGATATCGTTTTTGTGCTCGCAATCATCGGCTTTTTTGCCCTCTGCGTTGGCTATGCGTACGCCTTCGATAGGATCTGATCGATGGAAAACATTATTGTCGGAATCGTCTCGTTGGGTCTGTTCCTCTACTTGTTTTGGACGCTGATTCGCCCGGAAAGTCTCTGATCGTTTCCCGCCCGACCAAGGCGCTAACCGCCTGTCAAACAGCCGCAGCTCCAAGCGTTCGACAGAAAGAGTGGTTGCTCTATGCAGTACATGACCTTGTCAGGTTGGATTCAGTTTTTTGTGTTTCTCGTCGCCTTGGCCGCGATCACCAAGCCGATGGGCATCTACTTGTTGCGAGTGCTTGACCCCGACAAGGAAGGCGGGCTGGGATTCCTGGAGAAAATCTTCGGCCCCGTGGAATGGCTCGTCTACAAGGTGGCGCGCATCAATCCCAAGAAACAGCAGAACTGGAAGCAGTACGCCTTGGCGATGCTGATGCTGGGCATGGTCACCACCGTCATGAGTTACGTTCTCTTCCGCATTCAGGACATCCTCCCCCTGAAGGCGAACATGGCGAGCCTCGGCGCTACGGTGGATAAGAACGACGTCATCAACGGCGGCGGAAAGGTGCCGGGAATCATCGCCTTTATCCAAGCCATCACCTTCTCCACGAACACCGACTGGCAGAGCTACGAACCCGAGCAAATGTTCACGCATTTCTCGCAGATTGTGACCACGGCGCTGCACTTTTTCTTTTCATCGGCGGTTGGCATTGCCGCGGCCGCCGCGTTGGTGCGCGGCGTCTCCCGGCAGCAGACGCGAAACATCGGCAATTTCTGGGTCGATTTGACGCGCATCACCTTGTACCTGTTCATTCCCGTCTGCCTCGTGTTCGCCGTGGCGTGCGTGTGGCAGGGGACGCCGATGAACTACCGGCCGTACACTCAGGCGAAGACGCTGGATCAGTCGGCGGCGCCTTCGGCGACGCAGCCCGCCGTGCAGTCGATTGTGCAGGGCCCGATGGGCGCCTTCGCGGCGCCGAAGGTGTTCGGCCTGAACGGTCCGGGCATCACCGGCGCCGACACCGCCCACCCCTTTGAGAATCCCACGCCGCTGTCCGAGTTCCTGCAATTGCTCGTGTTCTTTTCCGTGGTTGCCGGCCTTCCCTATTACTACGGCCGCATGATCAACCACACGTTGCACGGCTGGAACATCTGGCTGATCATGTTCGCACTTCTGATTGTCACGAACCTGATAACCTGGTATTTCGAGGCCCAGCCCAACCCGCGGATGACGGCCCTTGGGGTCAATCCCGTCAATTGCAACATGGAGGGGAAGGAAACCCGCATCGGCATCTACAACTCCGCCACATGGGCCAACAACGTAACGATCACGGCCGAGGGCGCCAACAACTGCCAGCACGATTCGCTGATGCCCTTGTCCGGCTTGATGCTCATGTTCAACATGCACATGGGCGAGGTGATCTTCGGCGGCATCGGAACCGGTCTCTATTCGATGCTCGTCTTTATCTTTGTCTCGGTGTTCCTCGCCGGCCTGATGATCGGACGCACGCCCGATTACCTGGGGAAGAAGATCAATAGTTTCGACGTGAAGTGCTGCTCGTTGCTATTGCTGATGATCGTCCTCGACACGGTCGGGTTTACGGCATGGGCGTGCCTGGCGAAATGGGGCACGGACAACAACGCCAACAACGGGCCCCATGCCTTCAGCGAATTGTTCTATGCCTACAGTTCCGGGACCGCCAACAACGGCACGGCGTTCGGCGGCGTCGGCTACGCGCCCACCGTCACGTCGCCGGACCCGGCCGACAAGACGAAGACGATCACGGTCTACAGCAGCACGATGTTCAACTGGACGCAAGCGTTTTGCGTGCTGATTGGCCGCTTCTTTGAGATTCTTCCGATTATGGCGTTGGCGGGGGCGCTGGCCAGAAAGAAGGCGGCGCCGCAGCATACGGGCAGTTTCCCGGTGGTCGGGCCAACGTTCTGTCTGCTCGTCGCCGCGGTGATTATCATCCTCGGCGCATTGAACTTCTTGCCCGGATTGGTGATGGGCCCGGTCATCGAACATTTCAAGATGTACGGATCGCACATGCTGTATTGATGCGTCGAATCGATCGAAGGCCGCAGCATCGCACCGTTTACGAACAAACGAGGAATTGGATGTCTGTAAAAGCACGCCCGCTATTCGATCGCGAGATTGTCGTTCCGGCGATTTTTGAGAGTCTCCGGAAACTTCACCCCAAGCACATGTGGAAGAACCCGGTGATGTTCGTCACCGAGGTGGGGGCGGCGGTGACGACTCTCGATCTGGCCTTTACGAAGCATTCGGAAACGGCGTTTGTTTTGCAGATCTCCATCTGGCTGTGGTTCACCGTGATCTTTGCGAACTTCGCCGAGGCGATGGCCGAAGGCCGCGGCAAGGCGCAGGCGGCAACGCTGCGCAAGAGCCGCACGAAGACCCGCGCGAAGAAGCGTCATGCGGATGGCTCGTTCACTTGGACGGCCGCGGAATCGCTGCGGAAAGGCGACGTGTTCGTCGTCGCCGCCGGCGAGTTGATCGCCGCCGACGGCGAGATTATTGAAGGCGCCGCGACGATCAACGAATCCGCCATCACCGGGGAATCTGCGCCCGTGATCCGCGAGGCCGGCGGCGACCGCTCGGCCGTCACCGGCGGCACCACGGTGCTCTCCGACCAAATCACGGTGCGCGTGACCGCCAACCCCGGCGAGTCGTTCATGGACCGCATGATCGAACTGATCGAAGGCGCCAAGCGGCAGCGGACGCCCAACGAAATCGCCCTGTCGATCCTGCTCTCGGCGTTGACGATTATCTTCATGGCGGTCGTTATCACGATGCTGCCGTTTGGGATTTTTACGCACACCTATCTCGGCGACAGTCCCGCGTATGAGCAGGTCAGTCTGGCGTTCTCGGTCACGGTTCTGGTTTCGTTGCTGGTCTGTCTGATTCCGACGACGATCGGCGGGTTGCTCTCGGCGATCGGCATCGCCGGCATTGACCGCATGGTGCAAAAGAACGTGCTGGCGATGAGCGGCCGCGCGGTCGAAGCCGCCGGCGACGTGGACGTGCTGCTGCTGGATAAGACGGGGACCATCACGATGGGCAACCGCCAGGCGACGGAATTTATTCCCGCGCCCGGCGTTGCCGCCAAGGAACTGGCCGAGGCCGCCCAGCTTGCCAGCCTCGCGGACGAAACGCCGGAAGGGTGTGTGACCAAACTTCCTGGCGGCCTTAAACGGCGGCGGGGCAGGCGTTTGGCCACACTTGCCGCCATTGGCCGTTTCGGTCCAGGGCGTCCAAGGCCGCCACCGCCGTGGCGTTGGGACGGTCCCAGCGGCGACCGTAGCCCTTGAGCCGTTTTGTGCAGAGCTTGCACTGGGATTCGGTCGGCCCGCTGCCGATCTGCCAACCGCGCTCCCGAAACGCCGGATAACGAATCATCTCCTTCCGCAAAGAGACGAACTTCATCAACCGGTCCGCCGCCTCGCGCTTCGCCTTGCCCTTCAAGGCGGCTCGCCACTGGACAATTTTTTCCCAGGCCGCCGAATAGCCCGCGTGCTTGAACAGGTGCATCAACTCGTCGGCCCATGCCCGCCCCTCGGGCGCCTCCTCGCCGAAAACCTTGCGCCGCGCGGTGCACGTTTTCGCTCAAGTGATAGAAGTCCAAGCCCAAGGCGTCCAACTCCGCGAAGTGGAGTTCCATCTGGTCGCGAATCCAGACCGCTCCGTCCACCAACCCCACGCGCTCGTCGGCCTCGCGGAACCGCAGCCTGTCCGCCTCGCGGCGCAGGAGCGTCCCCGCGTTGATGTGATTGCCGTGCGTGAAGGCGACGTGCTGATGCTTGGCGTCCTCGCTGTAGAAGAACGCGACCTTGAACTCCTTCCAGGCGTTGTCCGCGCCGCGCTTTCGCGGCGGCAAGGGCCGACGCTTCTTTCCCGCGCGGCGGCGCTTCGCCTTGACCTTCTCGCGGCGCTTCACCTTCTCGGCTTCGGTGACGACCGGGACCATGACTCCGTCGCAGCCCGTGTAAACGCGGGTTTTCTTGCCTGTTTCGCCCTCCTCCGGCAGAGCGCAGTCCTCCGCACGCCACGCCGCCTTGATGGCGTCGCTCTGCTGCGCCTGCAAGACGCGGCGTCCGGCCGCTTCGACCTCTTGCCGCAAGCGCTCGCCGCTGAGCTTCACCTGCGCCGTGCGCTCCAGCACCGCGGCCGCCTTGACGAAACTGCTGGCCGACAAGTTCACGCGGCAGGCCATCTCGATGACGCCGGGCGTGATCGTCGCCCCGCGGCGATCGAGAATCTCATCCGCCGGCGCGACGCTGCCGCTGCCGCGGCCGAACCACCAGCGTCGCTGGGTTTCGATCTTGCCGTTGATCGTGACCACGCTCCGCGACTGACGGCCTTTATCCGCCAGCCGCTTCCCCGTCGCCGGATCGTGCGGAGGGGGGAAAAGCGGCTTCCGCCGCATCGATTCGCTTCTGCACGGCCTGCTCGAAAATCCGCTGCCGCATTGCTGCGGCAATGTCGCGAACCTGCTCCTCGCTGCCGGCGATCCACTCGCCGTCGGACGCCTGGTTGACGGCCTCCATGACCTGCTTGAGATACTGTTCCATCTCTCCTCGCATTGACTCGACGAACTCTTCGGGCGGCACTCGCGGCGACTGGCTCATCCGGCGCTCCTTGCTTGGGACCGAGGGTTGGAAAACGACTACCTCGGCATTTTACCCAAACCCCGCAGATCGCGCCAGTCGAAATTGTCAGACCCCCGGAAGGGCGGAGCATCGTGATTTTGGCCAAGGAGCGGTACGGCATCCGCGGCCGGGAAATCCACGAGATGCCGCACGCCGTTTTCGTGCCCTTCACCGCGCAAACGCGGATGAGCGGCGTGGACATCAACGGCCAATCGATTCGCAAGGGCGCCGCCGAGAGCGTCCAGGCCTGGACCAATGGACCGTATCCCAAGGAGGTGGACGAGGCCGTCGATGGCATCAGCCGCAATGGCGGGACGCCGCTGGTGGTGGCGCGTCAAGACAAGGCCCTGGGCGTCATTTGCCTCAAGGACATCGTGAAGGGCGGCCTGCCCGACCGCTTCCAGCGCTTCCGCGCCATGGGAATCAAAACGATCATGATCACCGGCGACAACCCGCTCACCGCCGCGGCGATCGCCAAGGAAGCCGGCGTGGACGACTTTTTGGCCGAGGCCAAACCGGAAGACAAGCTGGCCCTGCTGCGCGCGGAGCAAGCCAAGGGGCACCTGGTCGCCATGACCGGCGACGGCACCAACGACGCCCCCGCCCTAGCCCAGGCGGACGTGGGCGTCGCCATGAACACCGGCACCCAGGCCGCCAAAGAGGCCGGGAACATGGTCGATCTGGACAGCAATCCGACCAAGCTCGTCGAGGTCGTCGAAATCGGCAAACAAATGCTGATGACCCGCGGCGCCCTTACCACATTCAGCGTTGCCAACGATGTGGCCAAGTATTTCGCCATCATTCCGGCGATGCTGATGGGCGCGTTTCCCGAAGTCGCCCCGCTGAACATCATGCGCCTGCACACGCCGCACAGCGCCGTCATGAGCGCGGTAATCTTCAACGCCCTGGTCATCATTGCCTTGATTCCCCTGGCGCTGAAGGGGGTCAAGTTTCGGGCCGCGTCGGCCGTTTCCATCCTCCGCCGAAATCTGCTGATCTACGGCGTCGGCGGGGTCATCTGTCCGTTCCCGGGAATCTGGCTGATCGATCAAGTCATTTATTTTTTGCACCTGGCGTAATGCGACTCGGACCTCTCGCCGCCACAATGGGCAATCGAACCTGTACAGAAACAAGTGAATCAATATGACCACGAAAACGATGAGAGCAAACGACAATTGCCCCCAACTCCAAGGGACCGACGCCAAGACCGCCTCGATTTCGTTGCCAATGATCGACGCAACCGACGACCGCGGCGGCTCGATTCTCGGCCACATCTGGGCGTCGATCGCCGTCACCCTCGTTCTGGGCGCCGTCTGCTGCGGGCTCTATCCCCTGGCGGTCTGGGCGATCGGCCAGGCCGTCTTCCCCATCCAGGCCAATGGATCGCTGGTGAAGAAGGACGGCACGTTCACCAGCGACGATGCGCAAGCGGTGGGATCATATCTGATTGGCCAGAGTTTTTCCGCGCCCGGCTATTTTCATCCTCGCCCAAGTGCGGCGGGCGCCGGATACGACGCCGCCAATTCCGGCGGTACGCAATCTCGGCCCCTTGAGCGACAAGCTGATCAACGGCGCGACGCAGACCCCGCCGCCGGCCGCTGCGTCCGCCCCTCAGCCGGTAGCGACGGCGGGCACTGCGTCAACCGCCCCGCCCACGGAAACCCTCGCCTTCGACGGCATTCGGCTGCGCGTGATCCACTACTGCGTGGAAAACGGCATTGCCTTCAAGCTGTACAGAATCAAGCCCGACGGCGCCCGCATCGGCGAGGCGCCATTGTCGAAGTATCAAGACAAGGACGGCAATCTTCTCGACGCCAAGTTGGTGGACGACTTCCCGCATCCGCCGACCGATCCCGCCGACAAGACGCGCGTGATCGCCGCCGATTTCGCCACGCTCATACCCGGCGATGCGGTCACGGGCTCAGGCTCGGGTCTCGATCCGCACATCAGCCCGGAGAATGCGGCGCTTCAAGCCCAGCGCGTTGCGGATGCCCGAAAGCTTTCCAAAGCGAAAGTGCTGGAGTTGATCAAGCAGAACACCGACCAACCCAGCCTCGGCTTTTTGGGCGATCCCGGCGTAAACGTGCTGATGCTGAACATCGCGCTGGACAAGTTCGCCCCCATCGCCGCGCCGGCCGCCGCTCCCGCGGCGAGGCCGTCAACGGCTCCCGCCGTAAAATAATGTCCCCCTTTGGCGGCACTATTTGGAAGCGCCGCCTAGCTTTTTGCGGCGGCGGCGGCCCGGGCCTTGGCCCGTTTGCCCTAGCTGGGGCTAGCCCGCAAACGTGCGGCCAACGGCGGGCCGACGCGGGCCCTCGCAGGCTAGACCTGGCCGGCGGCGGCCGGTGAAAAAGCCGGCTCGAGGGCTAACCCGACCTAAAACCAGACCAAAAACCAAAACCTGGTTGCGGCGTGGACCGGGTAACTACGGCAGAAAACGCCGCGTGTCTCGAGGTTTTTATCGCCGAGGAAACCCCGAGGGAGCGGACTTCTAAGTTTGCAAATCCGCCATCCCCGGTTCGAATCCGGGCGGCGCCTCTCCTTATCGCCCGCCAGCGGACTCATGGTCGGCTGCGCGCCTCTGCTTCTCTCGGCGATCTCCGCCGTCGGTTCACGCACAGCTCAGTTGATGCCGCCGCGATTGCTTGGGTTCAGCGGAAACGCCGGGCAGACGCCGGCGGCGCACGATGCATGAAGGCCCTTGCGAACGCCGCTGCGTCGGAACCGGCTTTCCTACGAGCGCCGGCGCCGCCAGGCGGCGCAGAACGCTCCGCCCACTCCGACAGCCAGCAAAACCAACGTTGACGGCTCCGGCACGGCGGTCAGTTGGAGGGCGGTCGCCTCGCTAATGAGGAAGGACTTTCCCGGGGCCAAGGCGACGTCCCACTGCAATGCCGACGCCACATTGCCCGGCCCGGCCGCGGCGGCTTCGTTCAAGGTCGTCGCGCTGGAGACATCGGAAAGCACGGACGCTTGCCACCCCGCTTCGAATTTCGAAGGAAGTCCTGTGCCTGTAATGACGCTGTCGAGGTTCCCGTTGGTCCCCGACTGGACAATGTCGCCGTCGTAAGGGGCGTAGGGAAACTGGATCGTGTCCGCGTTGGTCAGACTGAGATTGGCGTATTCGAAGAGGTGCAGGGGCACGCTCGACGAGCCCGTGTTGGACAGATTGACGTTCACGTCGAACACCGAAGTTCCGGAGCCCTCGCTGCCGCCTGCAAGCGTGTACGACACGGTCAGCAACAATCCGCTGGTGGGACTGCTGTATTGGAACGCCGCGGTTTCCGAGGCAAGGCTCGTGGAAAAGGAAGTTGCGGACAAAACAAGCGCGCTCAGCGGCTGTTGTCCTCCGCCGGATCCGATGCGATACCAGAACGAATCCTCCGACATACAGTTGTTCCCGTTGACGATCCACTGATAGGCCCCGAGAGCCGAAGTCGGATCGATGGTCATCTGCGAGTTGCCGTTGACGAGGAGCACGTCGGCGCGACTTGTCGCGACGGGCGCCGCCAGAGCGAAGATCGCGATGACGCCAATCAAGACCAGCCTCAGGCAGGCCGCCGCCGCGGCATCGCAATCGAGGCGATTCGTAGCGAAAAACGGGAGATGCGGGACTCGTGCCGCTAGGCAAAGCATGTCGGTTTCTCCAAATAATCTCGCGTTTCCCTCGGCCGGCCATGTGCCGCATCCGGCGGCCACACAACCACGCCGACCAGCAACGCGTCAGCGTGCAAGAGGACAATGGAAAGCTTCGATCGATCTATTCGAAGCGAGAGTGCACCACCAAACAACAACGGTGATCGCCGTTGCGAACGCGCGTTGTATTGGTGCTAACGCTGCCTCTGGGCTTTTCGCCCGCGGATTGGAAGAACCCTGTGTTCCCTGATCGACGCCAGGGGAGGCTTCCCTAGGGACATTCTGGGATGGGCTGGGGAAGCACTGTGCAATCATTATAGCAAATCTGCGAAAATGTCCAGAGGATTGTGGACGAATTGCCCAAAATTCTTGGAAAAAGTCGTTAGGAAGATATTAGGCGCCTCCAGGGAAGATCCGTGCCGGCATCGCACAAAAGATGCCGCAAATACTTGAAAAAATGGGTATGATCCACAAAATGGGGTCGATTGGTGGAGGAATACTGTGCGGGAAGAGAGGGTTGCAGAACCCCCCGACGCGTGGAATTCACCCGTCATTTCTCAGAGCGAGAAGGGCAGGGGGCCGTTTTGTGCTCTCCGCGGTCTGAAATGACGCCAAGCGATGCGAAATAAGCCGCTTCCGCATCATTCCCGACCGCTGGCGGCATAGATGGCCGGAGTCCGCAAGAAAAGTGAATCCGCGGGGCGCAGCGCGATCGCGAGCGAGAGCAGCAATCGAAATGGTTGGCTTAGGCTGCGCGGCGGAGTTCGTGATCGGGAGTCGTGTCGCCCGTCTCTTCGACGCCTGTCAGTTCCCAGAGTACGCCGTTGCCCATGCCATTGCCGCGGAAACGGATCAAGCGATTTTCCTGCCTGGCATTGAGGCACTTGATCGTATCGTGCAGGCGGATCTTTGCCATCTGAGCAGCGATCGGCGGCAGAGGATCGGCGACGCAGGCCGGCCAGCCTTCTCGCTGCAGGGCCACCAAGACCGCCTCCTGATTCGGAGAAGGGACGCGGAATTGCTTGACCACGCGGCCGCCGACGGAAAGGACTCGCCGCTGGCGGTCCCAGAACGGAGCCGCCGCCGATGCGGCCGGAACGCCGGGAATTCCCGAGGAATTGGCGCTGCCATGCATCGAGTAGATCGCCAAGCTCGAGAAGCCATGACGCACGAGCGCCATGCCCGGCTCGGTCGCAATGAAGCACGTCTGCGGGCCGAACGCCAAGTTTTGCGTAGGATGGAATCGCCGCGACGAATCGGTCAACTGTGTGACCTCGCAAGCGTGTTCGACGTAGCCCTTTCCCGTGAGCCAGCGGAGATCGCTGGTGCTAAGCCCCAGGGCAAGCAGGCGATCAATTTCGATCGCAAAATCCCACGGTTCACGACGCGTATCCGTCGCGTAATCGTGAGCCTCAGCCAACTGTTGGAGCGCAGCCCGAACCCGAGGGGCAAGTTGCGCCGCTTCAAAATCGACCGTCACTTTCGCTTCATTTCCTATCATATGCTCAGCGCTTCCTCCGCAAACCTCGCCTGTGATCGCTTGCCGAATTGCCGTTTGTAGCAATTCCGCCGCTTTTGCAAGGTACGGTATACTCTATATTCTACGAAAGATTTCCAATCTGTCAAGCAACTTAACCGTGGCGCCGTAAGAAGTTGCACCGAATTTTTCCCCGTCGCGAATATCGAGTAGCGGGGTGAATCGGGAAAAACGCCGCCATCCGGGGTATTGCGCGGCTCTCTCGTGTCGCAATACACATCTACAGGGGGGTATGTTGCTCTATCCATGGTTTTCAGCAGGCCTCCCGACACTTGTCATATCCTACCTAGTTTCCCCAATCATCAAACGCGCTCCCCGCGGAACACTTTACTCAAGCCGCATGGTCGGTACGACGAAATAAGAGCAGGCGTCACCCTGCGCCCACAACTACTTGGCGGCGACGATGAGCAACCCAGTCGAAATTCCTGAATATCCACATCCGGGGGGTGGTTTCCTCCATGTGGTCGCGGAACGGATTGCCGACATCGGCGCTATGGCGACCGATTGCGTGACCGCAGCGACCGATTGCGTGACCGAACTGGGCGGCATTGCACAATTCGCCTTGCGGACTTTCGGCTGGCTGCTCACGCGGCTGCCCAAGAAGGAAACGATCTTTCCGAACTTTTACCAGATCGGCTTCCTCAGCCTGCTGGTCGTGGCCTTGACGGGAACTTTCATCGGCATGGTGCTGGCTGTGCAGAGCTACAGCACGCTCCGCACACTCCACTTGCAATCGCATCTGGGGGGGATGATCAACCTGTCGCTGGTGCGAGAATTAGGGCCGGTGTTGGCGGCGACGATGTTGGCCGGCCGCGTGGGCAGCGCCATGGCCGCCGAGTTGGGCACGATGCGCGTGACGGAGCAGATCGACGCCATGGCCAGCATGGGGGTCAATCCGATCCATTACCTCGTGGTTCCCCGGTTTCTCGCCTGCCTGGCCTTGATTCCCGCGCTGACGATCATCGCCGATTTCGCCGGCGTGTTTGGCGGGGCCTTGTACGGCGCCTTCTTCAACTGGGCATCGACTGGAACGTCTACTGGAACAATTCCCGCGGCTGCGTCAGCGATTTCGACCTCTTCGCCGGCATGTTCAAGAGCCTGTTTTTCGGCGCGGCCATCGCCCTGATCAGTTGTCATCGCGGTTTTCATTGCGACGCGGGCGCGGAGGGCGTCGGCCGGGCGGCCACGAGCGCCTTCGTCTATTCGTTCGTAACCATCCTCGCGCTGGACCTGGTCCTGTCCATCGGCGTGGACAAGCTTCGTTTCGCTTTGTGGCCGCAAGGTCCGAAGATCTTCTGACATGGTCGAATCCGCATCCAAGCCGAACGACGCCTCCGGACCGCTGGTGCGGCTGGAGAACCTCGGCGTCGATTTCCACCGCCATGCGGTGCTCCGCGACATCAATTTGAGCGTCGCCCGCGGGGAGACCGTGGCGATCATCGGCGAGAGCGGCTGCGGCAAGACCGTGTTGTTGAAGTCGATCATCGGACTTGTGCGGCCGACGCGGGGGAAGGTCGTCTTTGACGGGCAGGACCTCGCCTCGCTCGGCGAGCGGCAACTGACCGACCAGCGCACCCGCTTCGGCTTTCTCTTCCAGCAGGCGGCGCTGTTCGACAGCATGACGGTGGCGCAGAACGTGGCCTTTCCCTTGCGTCATCACACGTCGAAGCCGCTGGACGAGATCCGCGGCATCGTCCTCGCGCGGCTGGCGGAAGTCGGGCTCCCGGCGAGCGCCGCGGGCAAGAAGCCGGCGGAGCTTTCCGGCGGCATGAGGAAGCGCGTGGGATTGGCCCGGGCGCTGGCCATGGAGCCGGAAGTCATGCTCTACGACGAGCCGACGGCCGGCCTGGACCCGATCATGAGCGACGTGATCAACGAGTTGATCCTCAGTACGCGGCGGCGGCATCCGGTGACCAGCGTCTTGGTGACGCACGACATGCGCACGGCCCAGACGGTGGCCGACCGCGTCGTCATGCTTTATCCGCTTTCGCGGCTCGAGCCGGGCCAACGGCAAGTCCTTTACGACGGCCAGCCGGATCAACTCGCCGCCGCCGCGGATCGCCGCGTCGTGCAATTCGTCCGCGGCGAGGCGGGCGAGCGGTTGATGGAAATGCACGGAGAAAACGGAGGCTGAAGTCATGGACGAACGCCGTGTGCAATTCCGCGTCGGCGTGATGCTGCTGGTCACCCTGCTGATCACCGTCAATCTCGCCTCGTACTTTGGCGAATCGTCGTGGTTGAGCGGGTGGTTGAGCGGCCACCACCGCATTTATGTCCGCTTTCGCGAGGCCCCCGGCGTCGTCCAAGACACGCCCATCCGCAAGAGCGGCGTCCGCGTCGGCAAGGTGGCCAGCGTCCGCCTTGACCCGGACGGCCGGGGAGTCACCGTCGCCGCGGACATCGACGCCGATCAGAAGGTCTATCACGACGAAGACTGCTGCATCAACAGCGCGATTATCGGGCTGGGAACCGACACCGTGCTCGATTTTGTCCGTTCGACGCAGAAAAACCGCCCGAAGACCCCAATCCGGGCCGGCGAGACCATCGACGGCGTGTCGCCGACGAGCGCGACTCAGGCCCTCGGCGACTTGAAAACGGAGTCGAGCCTTACGATGGGCGACGTGAAGCTGGCCAGCGGGAAACTGGCCAGTACGCTGGATCAAATCAACGATCTCCTGAGCAGGAACCAGGATCGCATCGACAGCATTGTCGCAAAGACCGACAGTACGCTCACGTCGCTGAAATCGGCGCTGGACAACGCCAACAAGGTCTTGGGCGACGAAAAGGTGCAAGCGGCCTTCGCGGAGGCAATGAAAAAGCTGCCCACGGCCGTCGTCAACGTCGGCAACGCCGCCAAGGACATGAGCGGCGCAATGGTCGATGCGAAGGAACAAATTGACAGACTGGATGGATTCACGAAGTACTTCCAGGAAAACGGAAACGGCGAACGGATGGCCCGGACTGTGGATGCGGTCACCGACGACCTCGACCGCATACTGAAGAACCTGAACAAGTTCGCCGAAAAGATCAACGATCCCAACGGCTCTCTCAGCCAGCTCGCCTCCGATCCGGAACTTTATCAGCACGTCAGCCGGACGGTGCAAAACATCGACGCATTGACGCGACAACTGCAACCGATCCTCGACGACGTCCGGGCATTTACCGACAAGATCGCCCGGCATCCGGAAGTCCTCGGCGTCCGCGGCGCCATCCAGCGGAGCCCGGGAATCAAGTAGAGAAAATCGCAGCGGAACAAGGGGCAGGAGAGCGCGGAAATC
The DNA here is from genome assembly GCA_963791075.1 of uncultured Planctomycetia bacterium. Classification (GTDB taxonomy): domain Bacteria; phylum Planctomycetota; class Planctomycetia; order Pirellulales; family Thermoguttaceae; genus CAWBRF01. The sequence continues at coordinate 22,870 of CAWBRF010000008.1, read as the reverse complement.
GCTGCGGCCTCCATGCGCCTGTCGCCCGCCCGCCGAAAGGCCCGCCGTTTCTCACCGCCCGGGCTGAAGCGGATAGACCGGTTGTCCGCCAACGGCGGGCGGGGTCGGCAGGACTTCGGTTCCCGGCGGCGCGGCGGGATAGGAATTGGGGGGCGCATTGATTCGCACCTCTGGAGCGGGCGGAGGCGATCGCCCCAGCGACGACGCCTGCACCCCGCGGCGGAGTCCTTCGGCACGATCGCGCAACTGGTCCGGAAGCACCATCAACTGCGGCCGGAGCTGGTATTCGAAGACCCGATCGTCGTGAATCTTGCCCGGCACGAGATTCTCGGAAATAAAATCGACGCCCGGAACGTCATACCACGGCGGCGGCATCGGCTGCATGACGGTCAGCGTTTCGTATCCGTCCTTCACCAAGCGAATTCGCCGTTGGCCATAATAGATGAACGAGGTGGAGATGGGCGTAATGCCGACCTCGTAGTCATCGACGTAGACCAGGGCGCCGGGCGGATTGCTGCGGATGGTCATCCGCCGCTCGACGCACCCCGCCGAGCAGACGACGATCGCCGCCGCCATCGCCACAAGCCAAACTCTGCGGCGAGATTCGCGCTTCAGACAGGGATTTGCCGTCGCTGCCGGCATGGAGGACGCGTCCAGAGGAGAGATGACAAGTCGCGAGAGTATAGTGATTGGCCAGCGGCGTCGCCAGATCGGTTCTCGCGGTGGAATACATTCTGTAGGGTGGTGCTATCTGCCCTGATTGTCCTTCTCTCGCGAAACAGCAAGCCAAAGACGGACTGGTCGGAACTGCTCCGCGTGGCTAAAATAATTCCTTACAGTGCCCGATCGATGCGCGCCGTCGATATCCTCCCCCTGCCTTGGCCTACCGCTGCCCAAATGGACATTAACGCGGCAATCTGGGAAAGCTGCATAGAACACGTGACGGCCACGGATGTCGGCTTGCGGCGTTCCAACAATCAAGACTCGATGACCGTGGCGGTCGCGGGCAGCGTGGCGGCGTTTCAGCAGCGGGGGAATCTGTACATGGTGGCCGACGGGATGGGCGCCCACGCGGCCGGTGAACTGGCCAGCAAGCTGGCCGTCGACATCGTGCCGCTGGCGTATCAGAAGTTCGCGGATCGGGTCCCGCCCGACGCCCTGCGGGCGGCGATGGAAGACGCCAATGCTCAAATCAACGGCCGCGGCCGCGCCGATCCCGATTTTCGCGGCATGGGAACGACCTGCACCGTATTGGTTTTGCTGCCGCAAGGGGCTGTGGCGGGCCACGTGGGCGACAGTCGCGCCTATCGCCTGCGAGGCGATCAGCTCGTGCAACTCACCTTCGATCACAGCCTCGTCTGGGAGATGCGGGCGACTGGGCAACTTCCCGGCGACCAAGTGCCCGAATACATCCCCAAAAACGTCATCACTCGCTCGTTGGGCCCGAGTCCGGCCGTGCAAATCGACATCGAGGGGCCGTTTCCGCTGGTGGTGGGCGACACGTTCCTGCTCTGCAGCGACGGGCTTTCCGGGCAGGTGAAAGACGCGGAGATCGGGACGATCCTTCAGTGCCTTCCCTTGGCCGACGCCGCCAGGATGCTGATCGATTTGGCGAATCTTCGCGGCGGGCCGGACAACATCACGCTCGTGCTTGCACGGGTGACGGCGCCGCTGCCGTTGCACAAAGCCACCGAAGGGCCGCCGCGGCCGCGGATCCGCCGCCCTATCCCGACGGCCGTCTGGATCGTGCTGACCGCACTGGCGCTGCTCGGACTGGGACTGCTTGTCATGGGACACCCCGTGTTGGGTGTGATCGGCTTGCTGGCGGCCGGAGGCGTCGGCGCAGGGGCGGCGGTATGGCGCGCCGGCGGCGGACCGGACGCGAACTGGGCCCGTTTGCGCCACGGGCGCGCACCCTATGCGGTTTCCCAATGTTCCCCAAACTCCGAATTCGCCAATCAACTCGCTTCCATCGCCCGAGAGGTCCGCGATGCGGCGACCAGTGGACGTTGGGCGGTCGATTGGTCCCAGTTCAACGAGAAAATGGACTGCGGAACGTATGCCTGCCAGGCCTCGGATTACGTCCAGGCCGTCTTCTACTATTGTCAGGCAATCAGTTTCATTATGGGCGAGCTGCGGCAACAGCGCAAAAAAGGATGAAGGCGGAAAGATGAAGGAGGAAAAGAGTCCGGTTTTCATCCTTCATCCTTCCGCCTTCAGCCTTTCTTTTCCGGCGTCCTCCTGCTAAACTCGCCGCTGGAGCCGACAAGGAGGTCGCCGGTGTTCTCGAAATGGCCGATTCGGGTCAAACTGCTCGTGGGCTTGAGCCTCTTGGTGGTCATGTTGGCCATCCTCTCCGGCAGCGGGCTGTATACGACCTATGCCTATCGGGCGCTGGTAAAGAGTTTGGGGTGGCGGGTCTGCGAGTTCCCTCTGGCCGACGAGGTGAACGGCCACGTCGACAACCTTCGCGCGACGCTCAGCGAGCTGCGCGGCCTGCGCCGCCGGCGGCCCGGAAACCGGGGATGCGTTGATCCCCCTTCGCCTCCGCACCGTGCGGGAGCGATTTCGCGCCGAGTTGAATGAAGTCGACAGCACGTTGGCCGAGTATCGCAAGCAGGTCGAGCAAAATCTCAAGGCGGGCTTCGGCATGGCCGACAACCAGCCCGAACGAGACACGGTCCACAAGATTCAAGCCGGCTTGCAGGAGATTCACCGGATCGACGGCGACCGGCGGTGGATCTTCGACGACGAGCGGGTGCGCCGCCTGGACAACGACATCCGCCGCCTGCACGATCTGACCGCGGAGCTTTCCGGCCCGTTGCAAGCGAAGCTGAACGGCTTGGCGGATGAAGTTCGCGGGCAATATCGGACGCTGATTGTCGGCACGTGGATCGCCAGCGTCACGGCGCTGTTGTTCTTCGCCTTGTTCGTGCGGCTTTTCTATCGTTGGGTGTTCCGTCCCTTGGAGATTCTCATCCGCGGGTCGCGCGAGGTGGCGGGCGGGAACTTCGACTTCCGCATCCGCCTGGACACCCGCGACGAAATGGCCGAACTCGGCGAGGCGCTTAACGACATGACGCGGCGGTTCCAAGACATCCGCGATGGACTGGACCGCCAGGTCCAAGAGCGGACGAAGCAGGTGGTTCGCAACGAGCAATTGGCCAGCGTCGGCTTTCTCGCGGCGGGCGTCGCCCACGAGATCAACAACCCGCTGGCCTCGATCGCCATGTGCGCCGAATCGCTCGAAGGCCGCATCCGCGAGGCGTTGGCGGGGGCGGCGGGGACGCCGGCCTCCGCCGACCAACTCGCGGTCATCGCCAACTACCTGCGGATGATCCAGAGCGAGGCCTTCCGCTGCAAGGAAATCACGGAAAAGCTGCTCGATTTCTCCCGCCTCGGCCAGGCCAAACGACAGGACACGGAACTGGGCGAATTGATCCAGGGCGTGATCGACGTGATCGGCCACGTGGGCAAGTATCAGCGGAAGCGGATCGAATTCCTCCGCGGCCAGGCGGTCGTCGCCGCGGTGAACGCCCAGGAAATCAAGCAGGTCGCGCTGAATCTGCTGACCAACGCCCTGGACAGCGTCGACGACGAGGGCGCCGTCCGCGTCGAACTTTCCGCGCGCGAGGGCATGGCCGAACTGACCGTGGCCGACAACGGCTGCGGCATGGAGCCGGGCGTGCTCGAGCGCGTCTTCGAGCCGTTCTTCACCCGCCGCAGGGCAGGGCAGGGGACCGGCCTCGGCCTCTCGATCGCCCATCGCATCATCGCCGACCATGGCGGCTCGATCGAGGCGCACAGCGCGGGCGTCGGGCAAGGCGCCGTCTTCTGCGTCCGCCTCCCCTTGCTCCGCGCGCCCCAGGAAACCAGGCCCCGCCGTCAGGCCGCGTGAAGGAGAATCCGCCGTGAGCGCCAAGCCGTACAAACGCCTGAAACTCCTCTTCGCCGACGACGAAAAGTCGTTGCAGAGAACTGATGCGGCTCGAACTGCCGCGGATGGGCCACGAAGCGACCGTCTGCCCCGACGGCAACACCGCCATGGCCGCCCTGGAGCGAAACACCTACGATTGCCTGCTGGTCGATCTCGACATGCCCGGCCCCGGCGGGTTGGAGGTGATCGCCCGCGCAAAGCAACTTGCCCCGGAAACGGAGGCGATTATCCTCACGGGCAAGTCGTCGCTGGAGACGGCCGTGGCGGCGCTGCGGCAGGGGGTGTTCGACTACTTGACCAAGCCCTGCAAGTTGGCCGACCTCGAGGCCCTGCTCAACCGCGTCGCCGAAAAGATCGAGTTGACCAACAAGTATCGCGCGATGAAGCAGCGGTTGCAGCGGCTGGAAGGCGCCCCGGACCTCGTTGGCGACTCGCCCGGCATGACGACGGTCCGCCGGCTGATCGCCAAGGTGGCGCCCACCAATTCGACCGTGCTCATCCTCGGCGAGACCGGCACGGGCAAGGAACTGGTCGCCCGGGCGCTACACGACCAGAGCTTGCGGGCGGAGATGCCGTTCGTGCCGATCAACTGCGGCGCCTTGCCGGAAAACCTGATTGAAAGCGAGTTGTTCGGCCATCGCAAAGGGGCCTTCACCGGGGCCGAGGAGCATCGCACCGGCCTGTTCGAGGTCGCCCACGGCGGCACGCTCTTTCTTGACGAAATCGGCGAACTGCCGAAGTCGATGCAGGCGAAGCTGCTGCGGTTCCTGGAAAGCGGCGAGATCCGCCGCGTCGGCGACAACGAGTCGTTCACCTGCGACGTCCGCGTCGTCTGCGCGACGAATCGCCGCATCGACGTCATGGTCGCCGCGGGCGAGTTCCGCGAGGACCTCTGGTTCCGCGTCAACACCTTCGAGATCCCGTTGCCGCCGTTGCGCGAGCGGATTGGCGACGTCGGCCTCCTGGCCCGCCACTTGGCGCTCCGCCACGGGGCGGGGGCCCCGCGCGGCGAGGAAATCTTCACCGCGGAGACGCTCGCGGCGCTGGAGGCGCACAACTGGCCGGGCAATGTCCGCGAGTTGGCCAACGTGATCGAACACGCCTTGATCCTCTGCGACGGCGAGCCGATTCGGCCGGAGCACTTGCCGCAGCGGTTTGCCGCGCGGACTCTGGGCTTGCCGACGCTGCGGTCGGCGGCGTCGGCGCGCAGCTTGCAGGAGTTGGAGATGCAGGCGATTTCCGACGCCTTGAACCGCCATGCCGGCAACAAGCCGAAGGCGGCGGAGGAGTTGGGGATCAGCTTGAAGACGCTCTACAACAAGCTGAACCAGGCGGCGGCGCTGGGGAAGTCGGCGTAAAAATCGCGAAACCGCAAGCGGATGCGGGACGCTTGCGGTTTCGCGATGTATCCTACTCCAGCTTCCGCACCACCCCGACGACAATGCCGATCACTTCGGCGTTGCGGACGAAGATCGGCTTCATCGCCGCGTTGGCCGGCTCGAGGCGAATGCGGTTCCGCTCGGGAAACCAACGCTTCAACGTCGCTTCGCCCTCGTCGGTGATGGCGACGACGATCTGACCCTTGCGGGCGGTTTTCTGCTTGCGAATGATCACGTAGTCGCCGTCGGCGATCTGGTCCTCGATCATCGAATCGCCGTTGACCTCGAGGACGAACAGGTCCTTGTCGGCCGGGTCGAACATGTTGTCGAATTCCACCCGTTCGCTCTGCTCGATCGCCTCGTGGAGGACCCCGGCGGCGATCCGCCCGGCCAAGGGCAGGCTGCGGTCCTCGATCGGCTCGGCGGAGAGTTGAATCGCCCGCGACATGTTCGGCTCGCGGGTGATCAGCCCTTTCTTTTCCAGGGCCTTCAAGTGGCAGACCACGCCGTTGGGCGAATTGATGCTGAACTGGCGGCCGATCTCGCGGACGGTCGGGCCGTAGCCCCGACCGCGGATTTTGTCGCGGATAAACGCATAGACCGCCTGCTGCCGATCCGTCAGGTTGTCGAACGCTTCCATCGTAGACAGACTCCCCAATTCCTGTGCCAGACGCGAAAAAAGCCGGCTTCTCAATCGCTCTTCAGTATACTATACTTCCGTACACAGTCAAGAGGCGGCCTCGCCGTCTTTTTCGCGGGTAATAACCATATTGTCGCGGTGAATGACTTCGTCGTAGGGACAGTGGCCCAAGGCAGCGGCGATCTGGCTGGTCCGCAGCCCCTTGATTTTTCGCAGGTCCTCGTCGCCGTAGTTCGTCAGGCCGCGGGCGAACTCGACGCCGTCGGGACCGCGCAGGGCGATCACGTCCCCTTTGTGAAAGGTCCCCTCAACGTCCACGACGCCGATGGCCAGCAGGCTTCGCCCTTTGCGGTGGACCGCTTCCCGGGCCCCAAGGTCCAGCGCCACTCGTCCCCGCGGCTTGACGGCAAAACCGATCCAGCGTTTCCGCGCCCGCACGGTCTGCCCCTGGGCGAGAAAAAGCGTGCCGATCGCCTCGCCGGCGACGATTCGCTCCAAGATATTGGGCGTTCGGCCGCAGGCGATGATGACGTTCTCGCCCGCGGCGGTTGCCAGCCGGGCGGCCTCCAGTTTGCTCGCCATCCCCCCTTTGCCCATCCCTCCAGCACGGTCGCAAACCAGATCAAAAATCGAACGGTCGAGGCGATTCACCGTCGAGAGCAGCCGACTGCCGGGCGTCGCCGGAACGCCGTCATACAGGCCGTCCACATCGGACAGCAGAACCAACAGCGGCGCCCGGAGAAGATTGGTCACGATGGCGGCCAGGCGGTCGTTGTCGCCAAAGGTGGTCTGCAACTCATCGACACTGACCGTGTCGTTCTCGTTGATGATCGGGACGGCCCCCAATTCGAGGAGGGTGACGAGCGTATTTCGCGCGTTAAGGTAGCGGGTGCGATGTTCCAGGTCCTCGGCGGTCAACAAGACCTGGGCGGCGTGATGGCCGCGGGTCCAGAGGGCCCGTTCGTAGGCCTCGACGAGGACGCTCTGGCCGATGGCGGCGACGGCTTGCAGATGGGCCAGGTCCGTGGGGCGAACCTTCAGTCCCAGCCGACCCATTCCCGCCCCTACCGCGCCGGAACTGACCAACGCCACTTTGCGTCCCCCAGCCCGCAGGGAGTCCACCTGCTGGGCCAACTGAGCGATGCGGTCTTCATTGAGTTGTCCGTCGTCGCGGGTGAGTACGCGGGTACCCACCTTGACGACGATGGTTGTGGCCAGGGCGGCGATTTCTGGCGCAATAAGTCGGTCATGGCTGAGACAAATCGGGGAAACCGGGTACGCCTTTCAGCATACCGCAAGGCGGGTTAGGGTGCCATGCCCACGCTCGCGCGGGCATGTTGCCGCGTTTTGCCGGAAAACCGCATGCGAACCCGAATCGCCGCATGCCAGCCCGAAGCGCCAGCGAGGGACGTTTCGACCGCATTCCCCCTCGCTGGCGCTTCGGGCTGGTATTGCGGTTTTCCGACGAGGTTATCCCGCCCCCCGGGCTAGGCGCCGGTTGGCAGTTTTTCCGTTATGCCATAGAATGAGAGCATGAGCGACTTACACGACGAATGCGGCGTCGCCGCGATTTATCATCTTCCCGGCCGGGGCACGAGCCCCTTGTGCGCGGACCTCGGCCCGGACGGCGCCAGCCGCTGGATGCCGCGGATGCTCCTGGACATCCAGAACCGCGGCCAACTCGCCGCGGGAATGACCACCTACAATCCCCTGCGAAGCCAGTTGATCGACACCCACAAGGAAGTCGGCTCGGTCTCCGAGGTCTTTCGCATGAGTCATCGGGCGGAATACGAGAGCCTGATGAAGGAATACACCGGCCGGGCGGCGATTGGACACGTCCGCTACGCCACCTGCGGCGCCGAGGACCGCAGCTACGCCCAGCCCTTCGAGCGGCACCACATCAAGAAGCACAAATGGTTCAGTTTCGCCTTCAACGGCCAACTGGCCAATTACATGGAGTTGCGGAAGCAGTTGTTGGGCGACGACAACAACCACCTCGCGCGGGAAACCGACACCGAAATCTTCATGCACGAGATCTGCACGGCGGTGTCGGTCGATCATCGCCCGCCGCTGATCGACGTTTTTCGCCAGTTGGCGGAGAAGTTTGACGGGGCGTACAGCGTCGTGTTTCTCGACGCCCTGGGCGACATGGTCGTGGCCCGCGACCCGCTGGGGATCAAGCCCCTTTGCTACGCGGTCGAAGGGCCGCTCTTCGGCGCCGCCAGCGAAAGCGTCGCCCTGATGAACCTCGGCTTCGCCCCCGAGAGCATCAAGTCGCTGCCCGCCGGCCAGGCGATCGTCATCAGCGACGGGCGGTTCGAGGTGCAGAGGTTTGCCCCCAGTCGCCGCCGCGCCCATTGCTTCTTCGAGTGGGTCTACTTCGCCAACGTCGCCAGCACGCTGGACGGGCGGAGCGTGTACCTCGCGCGCAAGGCCCTGGGCGTCGAGTTGGCTCGGCTGGAAACCGCCCCCATCGACGAGGACACGGTGGTCGTGCCCGTCCCTGACACCAGCAAGGCGGCGGCGGACGCGATGGCCTATTCGCTGCGCAGTTCCCAGCGTCGAGGGGCTGATCCGCAATCGCTACAGCGGCCGGACGTTCATCGAGGGGAGCGGCGACCGAAAACGAAAGGCCGAGGCCAAGTACACCCCCTTGCGGGAAGTGCTCGAAGGAAAGCGGGTGCTGCTGGTCGAGGACTCGATCGTCCGCGCGACGACGCTGAAAGTCCTTTTGCAGCGGATGCGGCAGTTGGGATTGCCCAAGGAAATCCATGTCCGCGTCGCTTGTCCGCCGATCATCGCGCCGTGCTTCTATGGCATCGACATGTCGACGGTGAGCGAGCTGTTCGCGCCGCAGTTCATGCAAGGCGAGCCGCTCACGCCGGCGATCGAGGCGAAGATGGCCGCCCGCCTGGGCGCCGACTCGCTCCGCTACCTGCCCGTCGAGGCGGTTGCCCGGGCGATCGGGTTCGAGCCCGGGGAACTTTGCCGGGCGTGCATTACGGGCGAGTATCCGACGCCCTGCGGCCAGGAATTGGCGCGAATCGCCATCGAGAACGACCGCAACAACATCACCGGCCGCACCTACGAAAACGTCGGCAGCGAGCGGCAACTCTTCCTCAAGCAATCGCACTGAGGCTGCCGCCGTTGGGCTCGGCCTTCGCCGCCTGAAATTTTTCCATCCAGTCGAGCCGGCGGAGCAGGGGGGAGAGTTGCTGTTGGCTCGCCGCGGAATTGGCGTCCGCAGCCTGGTCCTGCACGGCTTGGATTTTCTTCGCGTAGAACTGCGGCAAGTTGACCGTTTCGTCGGCCCCGACGCCGGCCAGTTCCAGGTCCGCCCGCACCCCGCTAAGGTCCTGCAGGTCCTTCTGCGAAATCGCCCCGGCGTCGAAAAGCTTCTGGATCATTTGCGAGAATTGATTGGGCGTGATGTTGCTGACGTTGTAGCTTGCGAGGATTTGCTGCGCGGCGGGCGAATTGCCCGTGGAGAGCGGCGACGCGGTGATCGTTTGGCTGGCCGCGGACAGCGCGGCGGTCGGCGTGTTCCGCTTCGTCAGCGAAGCGGCTGTGGAAAGCTGGGAGATAAGGTTGTTCACTTTCATTGGTTCGACTCCGGGCAGACAAGGCTTTATCGGAAAACCGGGCTCATTGGGGCCGATGCCAGCCCGAAGCGCCAGCGAGGGACGCCGGGCGGCGTTTCCCTCGCTGGCGCTTCGGGCTGGTACGCGGTCTTCCACCAAACCCAGTTCGCGACGGCCTGGAGAGCAAATGCGGGGCCAACAAGAGCCATCTGCGCGGCGGAGGTGAGATGAATATCCATAAGTCATTGCCATGTCATAACATGCGGCGCGAGATAAGTAGTTCCCGGAAGACGCACTTCTGGAGGCGGCTCCCAGCCTGCCGCGCGGTTCCTGCCGATCTGGCGGCAGAAGCCGCCGAAGGGAACCGGCTTGGCGACTACGGCTGCTTGCGAAATTCCGCCCGATAGACCGCCTCGTTGTGCTGACGCATCCGCCGCTCAAAATGCGTCCGATAGGCCATGTCGTGCTCCGCCGGGGCCTCCGGCACTTCCAGCGGCCCTTGCAATGACGTACATGCGGCCAGCAATTCCACCGTGATGCGAAAATACTCCTCCACGTCGGTCCAAAAGTGGAGCGCGCCGCCGCAGGCGAGCGTCCGCTCGATGTCCCGCACGAGCGGCGCCTGCATGACGCGGCGCTTCTTATGTCGCTTTTTCCACCAGGGATCGGGGAAATAGACGTGGACCGCCGAGAGCGAGGCGTCCGGGAGCAGCTCGTGAAACAGCCGCAGGGCGTCGCCGCAAACGATCGCCGCGTTCGACAGATTTTGTTTCGCCAACGCGGCGGCGGTGAACTCGGCGTATCGCCGGGCGATCTCCACGCCGAGGAAATCGACGTCCGGCCGGGCGGCCGCCGCCGTCCTCAAGAAAAGCCCCTTGCCCGAGCCAACCTCCACCTCCAACGGCGCCGCGAGGCCGAACACGGCCGCCCGATCCCAGGGCCGGGGCAAATCCTCGAACGCTGCGCAGATGCCGCGAGAGGTCAATTGTCGGGTCAATCTTTCGCAGCGAACGTCGGCCCATGGAAAGCGGATCGCCCGGACGATCTATTCCGCAACGTCGGCGGCGTTGCCGGCGCCGGTCAGTTGATCGACCGGCAAGGCGATCCCCTTGATGATGCCTTCGCAAACCAGGTTCTGGTTGACGAAGCACTGGAATTGGCAGGTCATGATCGAGGTGCGCAGCTTCAGCAGCCGGCTGACGATGACGAAGCGGTCGCCGGGACGGACCAGGCCGCGAAACCGCACCTCCTCCAATCCGCCGAAGCCGACCACCCCGCTCATCAACTGGAAACGCCGCGCGAAATAGCTGGACAACTGCGCCGCCGCCTCGCACATGATCACCCCGGGCATCAGCGGCATGCCGGGCATGTGTCCCCGGGCCCAAAATTCGTCCGGCCCAAGGTCCTTGTAGCCGACGCAGATGCAACGCTCGCGGTCCTCGAAGCAGATCGCCGTCAACTGCTCCATCTCGTAGCGCTGCGGGTTCCAGCGATGGATTTCCTCAATGCCGGCGATGACCGTGTTCAGGTCGTACTCGGAAAAATCGAGGATCAACTGTTTCTTCGCCACGCTTCGCTCCTTCCCGTTGACCGGCTCTCGGCGGAAGTTAGGTGCGAACCAGATGCCGCTTCGTCTTCCGCGCCTTGCTGTTGGCGGGTCGTTTGCCGTGATTGGCCTTCTTCGCCTTGCGCCCTGGTTTTGCCATAACTTCTGTCTCCGCCTGCGGATGGGTCCGGTCCCTAGATAACGAGCAAACCCTGAGTTTACCATCTCCGAAGAGCGATGTGAAGGGGACCACGCAGCGCGAGAACGAAGGAAAAAGCCGAACCGGAGCCGGCCAATCCAACGTCCCCCTCTCCCTTCGGGAGAGGGTTGGGGTGAGGGGAACCGCCCTGACCGCAATCTTCTTGACCCTGCGTTTTCTCCGCCTATGCCGGACAAGTGGGCGGCCGGGCATGGGTCATGGCGGCCAATCGGGCCAGCAGATCGGCCGCGGCGCCGCTGTCGATCGCGTCGGCCGCCAACCGGGCGCAACGGGCCGGAGACGGATCCTTTCCGACTGTCCACAATGCGGCCGCGGCGTTGAGGACGACGATGTCCCGCGCCGGTCCGCGCTGGCCGGCGAGAATTTTTTGAATCATCGTCGCGCTCTCCGCCGGACCGGCAACGCGCAGCTCGTCGAGACTGGCGGCGGCGAGGCCGAAATCGCCGGGCGTCCAGGAAAACCGCCGCACTTGCCCCGCCGCGGCCTCGGCCGCGTCGGTTGGCCCAGCGAGCGTCACTTCGTCCAGCCCGTCGCGGCCGTGGACGACCACCCCGCGGCGGGCGCCAAGCAGGACCAACGCCTCGGCCATCAGCGGTTGCAGCCGGGCCGCGCCGACGCCTAGGAGTTGAAACGGGGCCCCGGCGGGATTGACCAGCGGACCGAGGAGGTTGAAGATCGTTGGCACGCCGAGCTTCTTTCGCACGGGGGCGACGTGCTTCATCGCCCGGTGCAGGAGGGGGGCGAAGCAGAAGCAGACGCCGAGTTCGTCGAGGCATCGCTCGACGCAGGCGACGTTGGCCTCGATGTTCACGCCCAGGGCGGCCAGGGCGTCGGCCGAGCCGCTGCGGCTGGTGGCCGCGCGGTTGCCGTGTTTGGCCACGGCGGCCCCGGCGGCGGCGGCGACCAGGGCCGCCGCGGTGCTGATGTTGAACGTCTCGGAGCGGTCCCCGCCGGTCCCGCAGGTGTCGATTGCATCGCCGCGATTGGAGCGAATGGGCGTCATTTGCCGTCGCAGGGCGACCGCCGCGCCGGCGAGTTCTTCGACCGTTTCGCCTTTGCGGTGCAGTGCCAGCAGCAGCCGGGCGACCTGTTCCTCGTCGCAGCCTCCTTCCATGATCCGGCCGAAGGTCTCGGAGACCATTGCCATCGGCAGATTTTGGCCGGATTCGACAAGTTGGAGGGCGGATTGGAGCATGGCATTGGGTGGCGCTGGCTTTGCGGGTCCTTCTATATGACGCCCGACTTGAGCCAGCCTCGACATTATGGCCGCGCGGGATTCGGCCCCCGGTGCGGCAATGTCGGCCCGGCGCATTTCATCCACCAGGCGCAACAGCAACTGCATGAAATGCCGACGGTCCTCACGGGATGTGAACTCGCCCACCTCCCAAACGGAGCCTGATCCTCCCCACATGGCCCCTGACGCAAGTCCTGGCTGCACCGCTGTTGCGTCCCAATACGCCACTACTGCGAGCGCGGAAACATATTCTGCCTGTCCTGGATGCCCGCTCGCTTCAAGCAACTGCGCAATTTCTTTCAATAGCGGGACGAGAATTTCAGGGTTCATCATATAGCGGCTCGCCGCGTGGAATGTGAACCAGATTGTGAAGGCATTGCGCCGGGTAGCTGCGTTTGTTATGCCCGTTCACGGGCATTTTCCGCCGCAGGCGGTCTTAGGCCCGGCATTTATGCCGGGTTAGGCGGGCGGAGCAACGCGTTTCACCGGTTTCGGCGCGCCGTCCTGGTCAGCCCGGTTCACCGGGCTCCTGCCGACGCGCCGCAGGAGCCGCGTGAACGCGGCTGACAGAACATCGTGCGAGTCAAACAGACTCCAACCCTCCCCGCACCCGGCATAAATGCCGGGCCTAAGACCGCCTGCGGCGGAAAAGGGGCGTGAACGCCCCTAATAATCACTTGTGTGCGATAACCAGAGGCGGCGCCGCACGGCATGCTATGACACCGCCCCGCGGCCAGACCACCCCTACTCCACCGCTTCTCGCGGCCGGTTCAGCCCGTGGATGATCTTCTCAATCACCTTGTCCTTTTCCATCTCCACGGCCACTTCCATGTTCTTTCGCCAACTGGGCAGCCGCCGGCGGTCGAAAATGGTCATCCCCGCGGTCAACTCGCCCATCGTCTCAACGTCGCCGGCCATCTCCTGCGAAGTGAACAGCTCCGGATAGGCGACGGCCATCAGGGCGACCGTGTCGTGGACGTGGATCCCCTCCAGACCGAACTGCTGCCGATAGGCACGGAAGGCCGGCGGAAGGACCAGACGCAGGAAGCGACCCGCATGGGTTGTTTCGTCGGGCAGTTGATGATAGAGGTCGAAACTGAGGATCACCCGATTGGTCACGTCCAGGGGGACGAGCGTCTTGGTCGAGGGCGAGCGGAAGACGGCCTGGGCGGAGGCCGGGTCGCAAAAAATGTTGAATTCGGCGGCGGGGGTGATGTTGCCCGGCGCGGAAATCGTCCCGCCCATCATCACCACCCGGCCGACCAACGAGGGCAACTCGGGATCGCGCTGGAACGCGCGGGCGAGGTTCGTCAGCGGCCCGAGACAGACGATGGTGATGGCGTCGGGGGCGGCGCGGACGTTGTCGCAGATGACCTTGTCGGCGGGGAGGATGTGCTGCCGCTCGGCCAGGGGCAGGTTGACGCCGCCCATGCCGTCGGGGCCGTAGAGGCCGCGGCCTTGGGTCGGCAGCCCGGCGTCGGGATCGGCGGCCGCGCCCGAGCGCGGCCAGCGGGGCGGATCGATGGCCTCGATGATCGCCTGGACGTTTCGCGTTGCCTGGGCGGCGGCGCAGTTGCCGGCGCAGGCGGTCACGGCGACGACATCGAGGTGCGGATTCAACAGCGCCCAGCACAACGCCACGGCGTCGTCGATGCCCGGGTCCACGTCGAGAATGATCCTTCTGACCATATCAGGGATTGTAGAAAGGCGTTGCGCGGCGAGCAAGAGGAAACGTGCGAAAATTCCAGAAAAAAACGCCCCTTGCCGATTCCCCGGGAGGCGAGTATGTTAGCGGAACGTCGCCGCGCCCTGGAAGCCGATCCTTCCAGGGTTTTCTGTTTTTGACGGGGAATCATGTACTGGATCAGCAAGAGTTTTCACTCCCTGAGCAGGATGCGGCGGCGGACGCTGATTTTGTTGGCGGTCCTCGGCCCCGGCATCATCACTATGGTGGCCGACAACGACGCCGGCGGCATTTCGACCTACGCCCAGACCGGCGCGAAAACGGGCTTTGCCCTGCTCTGGGCCTTCATCATTCTCGTGCCCATGGCCTTCTACGTCCAGGAAATGACCGTCCGCCTCGGGGCGGTCACCAAGTCGCGGCCACGCGGAAGCCATTTTCGACGCCTTCGGGCCTTTTTGGGGCTGGTTCTCCATCTTCGACCTGGCGCTGATCAACTGGCTGACGCTGGTGACCGAATACATCGGCATGACGCAGGCGATGCGGCTCTTCGGCATTCCCGAGTGGCTCTCCTTCCTCGGCGTGACGATCTTGTTGTTCGCGATCGTGGTGACGGGAAAGTATTGGACGTTCGAGAAGGTCACGCTCTTCTTTTGCCTGTTCAACCTGGTCTATATTCCCGCGGCCATCTGGGCGATGCAGACGGGCAACGTGCCGGATGGCTGGGCCGCCGTGGGCAAGGGCTTTTATAACCCGACGATGTGGGGCGTCCTCCCCGGCGGGGCGATGATTACGCTGGTCATGGCCAACATTGGCACGACGATCACGCCTTGGCAGATTTTCTTCCAGCAAAGCGCCGTGGTTGACAAGGGGATGGACGTCCGCGACATCAAGTTTGGCAAGATCGACACGTTTTTCGGGTCGTTTGTGACCTGCGTGGTGGCGGCGTTCATCATCATCGCCGCCGCCGGGGTGTTCTATTACAATCCGAGCAACCCTTCCCAGGCGGTTGTCGATAAGGACATCGCCGCGGGAGTTCCCACCGACGGCCCCTGGCGCGAGGTCGATCCGGACGCACATTCGTGGCGGGACATCGATTCCGCGGCGAAAACCGCCCAGGCCATGCCGTTGGTCATGCCCAGCGGCCGCCACTGGGGAAAATGGGCCCAGGTGCTCTTCTCCATCGGCTTGTTCGACGCCGGACTGCTCGGCGCGTTGTGCATTTCGCTTTCGACCAGTTGGGCGGTGGGCGAAGTCTTCGGTTGGGCCCACTCGCTGAACAAGAGCGTCCGCGAGGCGCCGTGGTTCTACGCCGCCTACTTGCTCATGCTCTTGTCGGCGGGAGTGGTGCCGCTGATCTCCACGAAGATCGTCCAGGACGCAATCACCATCTTCGTCCAGGTGGTGGCCGTCACCCTGCTGCCGGCGGCCCTGACCTTCCTGATCCTCTTGCTCAACGATCGACCCTTGATGGGCGAGTACAAGAACACCCGCTGGCAGAACATCGCCAACTGGACGATTGTCGCCTTCGTCATCGTCATTTCCACGATTTACGGCATCTCGGTCCTGTTCACCTAAAGGAAACGCGGGGACGCCCCATGCCCACTCCGCCTGACATCTCCGCCAAGGGCTACGATTCTCGGCGGCCCGGGAAAGGACTTCAGCTTCCACTATTTCTCGGAACTGCTGGGAAGAAAAGTCTGCGCGGGCAAGATCACCAAGCCCATTGGCAAGCTGACCGACCTGGTCTTTCGCCTGAAGGAGCCGTATCCCGAGGCCGCGGGCGTTTACGTCGAGCACGGCTGGGGAAATCCGACGGAGTTGATCCCCTGGGATCGCGTCGTGAAGATCGACGCCGACGCCGTCTTCGTCCTCCCGCCCGAGGGCGCCGATCGCTATCCCCCCTTCGTCGATCAGCCCGGCTGGATGCTGCTCAACGAGCACCTGATGGGCAAGACGATCCTCGACATGGACGGCCGGCGGACGGAAGTGGTCAACGACGTCCATCTGCTGGAGTCCAAGGGGCGAATGGTCATCGTCCACGTGGACATTTCCTTCAACGGATTCTTGCGGAAGTGGGGGCTTGCCGGGCTGCGGCTGCTGAAAGACCGCTTCATTTCCTGGAAATACGTGCAACCGCTGTCGCTGGAAGACGCCGTGGCCACGGACAGCGTCTCGCTGTCGATCACCCTGCGCAGATCGGCGAATTGCCCAGCGAGGACCTCGCCGACGCCCTGGAGGAGGTTTCCGGCAAAGAGCAGCAGGCGATCTTTTCCGCCCTCGATTCGGAGAAGGCGGCGGAAACGCTGATGGAGGCCGAGCCGCGGCGCAGCGGCAGATCATCGCCAACCTCCGCCGCGAGCGGGCGCGGATGATTCTCGGCGAGATGTCGGTCCCGCAACTGTCCGACCTCCTCTCCGTCCTGCCGCACGCGAACAAAATGGAACTCTTGCAGATGCTCCCCAAGGAGCAGGCGAAGCGGATCGAGGCGATCCTCTCCGAACGGGAGGCGACGGCCGGGGCGATGATGTCGGCCAGTTTCGTCGCCATGCCCAAGGAAACCCCGGTCGGCGAGGCGATCCGCGCGCTGCGCACGTCGAACTTCGACCACGACATGATTTCCTACGTTTACGTGATCGGCCAGCCGGACCGCGTCCTGCTGGGCGTGGTGGACCTCCGCGAGTTGGTCCTCGCCAAGGACGACGCGACGTTGGGCGAGGTGATGATCGCGCCCGTGGTGGCCGCCGACGCCGAAGACCTCCGCGAAGACCTGGAAGAACTGTTCGCCAAGTATCACTACCGCATGGTCCCGGTGGTCGACCCGGGCGACCATCTCTTGGGCGTGATCCACTACAAGGACATTATGAAGGGGCTGGTCGCGCGGGCGTCGCTCTGAAAGGATGAAGGCGGAGGATGAAGGATGAAGGCGGAGGATGAAGGATGAAGGCGGAAGGATGAAGAGCATGGTCCCCTCTCCCTTCGGGAGAGGGTTAGGGTGAGGGGAACCGTCGCTGACGCCCCACTTCCTCGTCTGGGAGAGGGCTGGGGTGAGGGGAAGCGTCGAGACCGTTTGCGTTCCAGTTGCGCCCGAGAGAGGTTTTCTAATCATGCCGCGAATCAAGACCACGCGAACGGTTCGGATCGCCCTGATCGTGCTGCGGTGTTACCTCGTCTTTATGCTGATTCTGATCTTGTGGAAGTTTGTGAAGGTGTTTCACTAACCCCGCCTACTCGCTTGCGGCGGACTCGTCGCGTGCGCCCACGGCCGCCCAAATCGTCTGCGTCCTGCCGTCGCGGAAGACCAACAGCGGCGTCCGCCGGCCGACGGTGAGGACGCTGATGAGGTTGATCAGGTGGCGGTCGTTCTCGACCGGGGCGCCGTCGATCTGGAGAATGACGTTGCCGATCTGCAAATGGGCCGCCTCGGCCGCGGAGCCCTTGATGACGCCGATCACCCGCGCGCCCATGGGACAGGGAAGTCCCGCCTCGGCCGCCATCGCCGGGCCAAAGGTCGAGTCGAGCGTCACCCCGAGGAATGCCCGGACCACCTTCCCCGTGTCGATCAGTTGCCGCGCGACGTTCATGAACATGTTGATCGGGATGGCGAAGCCGACGCCCGTCGCCCTCGCCGGTTTTGCTGGCGATGGCCGTGTTGATGGCGATGACCTCGCCGTGGAGGTTCACCAGCGGGCCGCCGCTGTTGCCGGGATTGATCGCCGCGTCGGTCTGGAGGAAGTGCTGGATGTTCGGCTTCGCAGCCTCGCCGAGGGTCAAACCGTGCCGCCCCGTGGCGCTGATGATGCCGAAGGTGACCGACCGGCTCAGTCCGAAGGGACTCCCCACGGCGAGGACGAAATCGCCGGTCTCCATGCGGTCGCTGTCGCCGACGGGAGCGGCGACCAGATTCGATCCCTCGACCGTCAGGACGGCGACGTCGGTGTCCTCGTCGCCAAAGACTTGCTGCGGACGAAGCGAGCGTCTGTCGGCCAAGTTGATCTTGATTCCTTCGGCCGCGGCGGCGCGGACGACATGCCAGTTCGTCAGCACATAGTGCTTGCCCTTCACCTGGACGATCACCCCGGCGCCCTCTTCCTCGCTCCGCCGGCCGCCGCCGTATTGAAGACTGTCGTGGACGGGGCCCTCCGCCTTGATGTGGACCACGGCGGGGCCAATCAATTTGGCGGCCGCCTTGAGGACCGCGGATTGGGCCTCGAGCACGGGGAGATTCTTGTCGAGCGTCCGCTGCAATTCGGCGCGTTGTTCCCCTGCGGCCGCCCCGCCGCGGTCGAGCACCGCGGGAAGGATGGTTTGGCCGCGGACCGACGCCGTGGCGGCGGAAAGCAACAGCGCGGCCGCCAAGAGGAGACTGCGATTCGGAACAACAAGCCCGCTAGGCACAGGCGCCGCCCTCCTTGCACTGTGCTGCCCGCCGCGCTCGCCCGACGGTGGACGATGCCCGGCGTGCAACCGCGTCGGCCGCCTCACGAGACATCCAACTCGATGTCGTTGATCGACAGGTCGGCGTCGTTGCCGGAAACGTCGAGCAAGCGGCTCCAGTCCACGTCGCTGGCGGAACCGGCGCCTTGGCGTTCGGCCTCGCGTTGGCACTTAATGCAATAGGTGGCGTAGGGCAAGGCGTTGAGTCGGGCCATGGGGATGTTCGTCCCGCAGCCCTCGCAAATGCCGAACTGCCCATTGCGCATGCGTTCCAGGGCGTACTCGATGCGCGTCAGTTCGCGGCTTTCCACTTCCGCCAATTGCGAACTGATTTCGTCCTGGACCGAGTCCAAGGCGGCATCGACCATGTCGCCGGAAGTCTGAGCCCTGAGTTCTTTGAGCAGACTCAGGTCGCCCGCCAGGGCCTTGCGCAAGGCGTCGCGCCGTTTCACCAGAAGCTGGCGCATCGATAGAATTGCGTCTTTGCGGCTCATAGGAACCTCACCTCGGTGTCCGCTTCTGGCCGCACTGAGAGATTGCCCCCCTCAGGGTAGCCATACCCGAACCCCTCTTCTAAATGTGAATGTTGTTCCGGTCTGGCTGCTGTGCGAGGCGAAAGATGAGCCCGCCTCGTGGGCAGCAACCAAACTATACTACGCAGCGGAACCATATAGGGATCAAAAAAACTCAATGTTTTCCAACGGCCTCAAATCGGCGCCTGCAATGCCGCTGCAAACCTCGCATTGCCAACCACTTACGACATAACAGACGGGGTCGCCGTCGGGCGCGATTCTGGGGCGGGTTATCGTCGGCGTGCGGGACACTTGTCGCGGGAGGAAACAATATCCTAACACTGCCTCGCCGCCTTTGCCACCCCTCAATGCGCTATCGGATAATCGACAAATCCGGCAAAGATATCCAGCCGTTTTTCCCCTTTCCTTGCTCCCCCGGCAAACCCCTCCCCGCCGCTCTCCCGCCCGGCGCGCCGTAAGCTAAATACCCTAGAGGCTTTATACTCTGCACGCTTTGAAATGACACGAACCATCGCGAAGCAGGAAGATTCGTATCATTCTTGACCGCCGGCAGAGTGGCCTCGCGGTCTGTCATCCATCTCACGGGCAATGAAAATGGTCACGACCACGACCCCTTCGTTATCGGACACCGCCGTCGGCCAACTGGTTCTCCGTGTCCGCGGGACCGACCGCGACGGCCAACTGATCCGCATCCGTTCGCCCAAGTGCAGCGTCGGGGCCGGCTCGCGTTGCACCCTGCGGCTCCGCGCGGCCGGCGTAGGAGCGGTCCATTGCCTCATTCTCCGCGGCCGAGACGCGACGATCGTTCGCCGCTGGTCGCTCGACACGCGACTCAACGGCCAGGCGTTCACCGACGCCCCGCTCCGCTGCGGCGACTGTCTCAGCGTCGGCCGCATCGAGTTGGAAGTTGTCAACCTCGGCGCCGCCGGCCAAGGCGATCTCCCGCGACCATGGGATGCCGCATCCCTTGTGCAGCCGGAGCAGTGGGAAGCCCAGCGGCGGCAGTGGGACGAGGAAGTCAGCCAGCGGAACGAGCAGTTGACCGCATTGCAGACTGAGTTGGACGCCCGCCAAAAAGCGAGCGAGGAAGAACGTCGCCAACGGGAAGAGGAAAACGCGGCAACCGCCTTGCAGTGGTCGGAGCGATCGCGGGAGTGGGATGCCCGGCAGGCGGAGCTTCAGGCGCAGGCGGGCGATCTGGCCGCGCGCCAGGAGCAGTGGGAAGCCCAGCAGCGGCAGTGGGAGCAGGAAGTCAGCCAGCGGAATGAGCGGTTGACCGCATTGCAGGCCGAGTTGGACGCGCGGCAAAAGAAAATCGATGCGGACCAGTCGCAGATTTCCGCCCGCCGGGAGGAAATTGAGTCGCAAAGCCGTGAATTGGCCGCGCAGCAGGAGCAGTGGGAAGCCCAGCGGCCGCAGTGGGAGCAGGAAGTCGGCCAGCGGGATGAGCGGTTGACCACATTGCAGGCCGAGTTGGACGCGGGCAAAAGAAAATCGACGCGGACCAGTCGCAGGTTTCCGCCCGCCGGGAGGAAATTGAGTCGCAAAGCCGTGAATTGGCCGCGCCCGGGAGCAATGGGAAGCCCAGCGGCAGCAGTGGGAGCAGGAAGTCAGCCAGCGGAATGAGCGGTTGACCACATTGCAGGCCGAGTTGGACGCGGGCAAAAGAAAATCGATGCGGACCAGTCGCAGATTTCCGCCCGCCGGGAGGAAATTGAGTCGCAAAGCCGTGAATTGGCCGCTCGCCAGGAGCAATGGGAAGCCCAGCGGCAGCAGTGGGAGCAGGAAGTCAGCCAGCGGAATGAGCGGTTGACCGCATTGCAGACTGAGTTGGACGCGCGGCAAAAAACGGCGGCGGACGAGCAATCGCAACTCGCCGCCCGCCGGGAGCAGTGGCAATCCGAGCGGCAACAGTGGGAGCAGGAGGTCAGCGCGCGGAATTCAAAACTGGCCGCCTTGCAGGCTGAGTTGGACGTGCGGCAAAAGACGGCTGAAGAGGAGCAGGCGCAGCTTGCCGCAGGCCGGGAGGAGATTGAGCGGCACACTCGCGAGTTGGCCGTGCGCCAGGAGCAATGGGAAGCCCAGCGGCGGCAGTGGGAGCAGGAGGTCGGCGAGCGGAATTCAGGGCTGGCCGCGTTGCAGACTGAGTTGGACACCCGCCAAATGAGAATCGATGCGGATGAATCGCAGATTTCCGCCCGCCGGGAGGAAATCGAGTCGCAAACCCGCGAACTGGCCGAAAACCGCCGACAATGGCAGGCCGAGTGCGAGCGGCGAGAAATGGAATTCAACTCGCGGCAAGAGGCCGTCGAAGCGATGCGGCGTCAGGCCGGCGCTCAACCGCGGGAATCGGAGCCGGCGGCGTCGGAACCGCAGGCCGAGCCGTCGCCCGCGATCCAAGAGCATAAGCATGCCGCGCCGGTGAACCTGAGCGAGATTCTCCGTCGCGTCGGCGCCGGGAGCCTTTTGGACGAGGTCGATCATCCAGAGCCGCGCAGCGCCTTTTGGACGAGGCCGAGCTTCCCGAGCCGCCCGAAGCAAAGCAGGAAGCGACCGCGCCGCTGCAGGCGACGGCCGTCGTGCAGCCGCCGAAAGAGGCAAGGCAGGCCGGAAGGCAGCACGAGGGGGACGAGGAGTCGATCGACGATTACATGGCGCGGCTAATGCAACGCGTTCGGGGGACGGGCGGTTTGACGGAACCGACGACCTTCCGCGGACCGAGCCCTGCAACGCCGCCCGCGACGGAGCCGCCGCGGGCCGTCGAGGAAAATCCGGTCGCGGAAGATTCCGATCAAGACGCCGGTCGAGACGCCGATCCTGACGCCCCGTCCGCGACGCGAAGAGGTGGACGGCGGGCCGCGGGCCGTGGCCCCGGAAAGGCACTCCGGCCTCGCCGCGATGCGCGAACTGGCCAACCTCTCCGCGCACAACGCTCTGAGCAACCACGCCCGGCGGCAGATGATCCTGACGATTCGCACGAAGCTCGTGACGATGGGCTTGGGGCTGTTGGCCGGCGGCGCCTTGCTCTGGCTGTGGCGGCGGCCGGGCGCCAACGTGATGACGCTTTACGGGGCCGCGGCCAGTTTCGTCGTCGCCGTGGTCTGGGGGATCCAGTACGCCGTCATGTCCGGCCGGCTGATCATCGGCAAGGCCGGCAGGATGGAGTGGAAGGGGGGCAAGTCCGCGCGGCGAAGCAATCTGCGGCCGATCCGGAGAAGCCGTCGGCTTCGTCCGCCGACGCCCAATAGCATTTGCATCGCTCTTGCGCGAGAGCCTCGTTCGGCTGCCCCAGCCGAGCGGCATTCATGGCTTGCGTCGGGGGAGGATTCCCCGCTCCGCGCGAGATTAAAAGCCGCGGGCGGCTTTGATGTCGTCGAAGTCGCGGAGGTGGTAGTCGATCCCCACGTAGTCCAACACCCGCAACAGGCTGCGCAGGGCGACGCCCATGCCGTCGGGCCCGCTGAATCCGCCGAACTGCCCCCCGCCTTTCAGATGCGGTTCGAGGTCCAGAACACCCCGGGAATGCCCCGCCGGCCCAGCTTCTTCTCCAGGGCGGGCAAGGTGCGGGCGAAGTCGCGAAGGATCGCCTCGTAGGCGCTGTCGCCGGAGTCGGCGGGAACATAGTGCGCCAGGGCGTCTTCGTCGACGTGGCCGCCTTGCTCCATCGGCTGCGGGCTGCGGT
>CAWBRF010000007.1:0-78214 GCA_963791075.1 uncultured Planctomycetia bacterium | reverse complement strand
CTGACAATTTCGACTGGCGCGATCTGCGGGGTTTGGGTAAAATGCCGAGGTAGTCGTTTTCCAACCCTCGGTCCCAAGCAAGGAGCCCCGGATGAGCCAGTCGCCGCGAGTGCCGCCCGAAGAGTTCGTCGAGTCAATGCGAGGAGAGATGGAACAGTATCTCAAGCAGGTCATGGAGGCCGTCAACCAGGCGTCCGACGGCGAGTGGATCGCCGGCAGCGAGGAGCAGGTTCGCGACATTGCCGCAGCAATGCGGCAGCGGATTTTCGAGCAGGCCGTGCAGAAGCGAATCGATGCGGCGGAAGCCGCTTTTCCCCCCTCCGCACGATCCGGCGACGGGGAAGCGGCTGGCGGATAAAGGCCGTCAGTCGCGGAGCGTGGTCACGATCAACGGCAAGATCGAAACCCAGCGACGCTGGTGGTTCGGCCGCGGCAGCGGCAGCGTCGCGCCGGCGGATGAGATTCTCGATCGCCGCGGGGCGACGATCACGCCCGGCGTCATCGGAATGGCCTGCCGCGTGGACTTGTCGGCCAGCAGTTTCGTCAAGGCGGCCGCGGTGCTGGAGCGCACGGCGCAGGTGAAGCTCAGCGGCGAGCATTGCGGCAAGAGGTCGAAGCGGCCGGACGCCGCGTCTTGCAGGCGCAGCAGAGCGACGCCATCAAGGCGGCGTGGCGTGCGGAGGACTGCGCTCTGCCGGAGGAGGGCGAAACAGGCAAGAAAAACCCGCGTTTACACGGGCTGCGACGGAGTCATGGTCCCGGTCGTCACCGAAGCCGAGAAGGTGAAGCACCGCGAGAAGGTCAAGGCGAAGCGCCGCCGCGCGGGAAAGAAGCGTCGGCCCTTGCCGCCGCGAAAGCACGGCGCGGACAACGCCTGGAAGGAGTTCAAGGTCGCGTTCTTCTACAGCGAGGACGCCAAGCATCAGCACGTCGCCTTCACGCACGGCAATCACATCAACGCGGGGACGCTCCTGCGCCGCGAGGCGGACAGGCTGCGGTTCCGCGAGGCCGACGAGCGCGTGGGGTTGGTGGACGGAGCGGTCTGGATTCGCGACCAGATGGAACTCCACTTCGCGGAGTTGGACGCCTTGGGCTTGGACTTCTATCACTTGAGCGAAAACGTGCGCCGCGCGCGGCGCAAGGTTTTCGGCGAGGAGGCGCCCGAGGGGCGGGCATGGGCCGACGAGTTGATGCACCTGTTCAAGCACGCGGGCTATTCGGCGGCCTGGGAAAAAATTGTCCAGTGGCGAGCCGCCTTGAAGGGCAAGGCGAAGCGCGAGGCGGCGGACCGGTTGATGAAGTTCGTCTCTTTGCGGAAGGAGATGATTCGTTATCCGGCGTTTCGGGAGCGCGGTTGGCAGATCGGCAGCGGGCCGACCGAATCCCAGTGCAAGCTCTGCACAAAACGGCTCAAGGGCTACGGTCGCCGCTGGGACCGTCCCAACGCCACGGCGGTGGCGGCCTTGGACGCCCTGGACCGAAACGGCCAATGGCGGCAAGTGTGGCCAAACGCCTGCCCCGCCGCCGTTTAAGGCCGCCAGGAAGTTTGGTCACACACAATCATCGCGCCCACTGGAAGACCAGGCGCCGCGATGTTAGCATGGAAGGGTTATTGCTGTTCGGATCGCATCCGAGGGAGTCCGAACGGCGCATTTCGGCTAAGGGCGCACCCGTGGCATCAGACCGCACAACGAAACGATATTCCTTGTTCGCCTGGTGCGGTTGCGGGCTCGCCTTGCTCTTGTTAGCGAGCCAGTCGCCGTTTGGTCTTGGCGGCCCCGACACGGCGTTTCACATGGCGAAAATCCTTCGGGCTCAAGAAGGCGCCCCTTTTGCGGATCCGCATGCGGGCACTTTGAGCATGTACCCGCCGCTGTTTCACGTTATTTTCGGCAATTTGAATCGCGTCCTCGGCTTGGAGCCGTACTTCTTGTGGAAGTCGATCGAGGTTCTCCAGTTCGCCGGTTTGTTGCTCGGATTTTACTTCTTCGCCCGGCCGGTGATTCGCTCGCCGGGCGTTCTCGCGTGCAGCCTCTTGGCGATCAGCCTGGTTTTTTACGCGCCGACGGGGAGATACTACGTGTCCTTGGAGCCGCCGAATTGCTCTTATGGCTTTGTTTTCTTCGGCCTCGGATTCCTCGTTCGTTATCATCTTGGCGGAAAGCCCCGGCTTCTGCTCGCGGGATCGCTGTTGTTGGGCGTCGCGACGGCGATGTGGTGGTATCATATTTTGACGCTGTTTTTTTTCGCGGTTTTCTTGGCGGCGAGAACGTCGGCGGACAGGCCGCGGAAAACATGGGGCGTCGTCGCCGCGTCGTGCCTGATGTTTTCCGCGCCCATGCTCTTCGAGGTCTGGCATTTCTGTTCGGTTCGAAGCGTTCTCCCGGAATATGCAGCCCGGCCCGGATTCCCCAATTTCCCCCGGTTGCTCTGGCGCTGGTTTGAAACGCTCGTGACCAAGGGCAACGACCAGTTCTTCCATTACTTGTCGCCCTGGGAGGCCCTGCGGCTGCACCGCGACAAGGGGTGGAAGTGCGGGCTTTACGTGGTGCGAGCCCTCTTTCTGTCCGCCGATTACTTCCTCCTAGTGATCCCGTTCAACATTGTCATGTGCATCTCCTCGATACGCTGCTTTGCGCGGGTCCGAACGGCCAAGGCCGATCCCCACGCAACCCTGATTAAGAGCCTGATGTACGCCGCGGCGCTTGCCACGATTTTCTCCGCCGCGGTCCTGCTTCGCGGCGACATGGCGCGCCTGCGGCGGTGCCAATTCGTCATTTTCCCCGTGCTCCTGGCGGTGGGGATGGAAGGAATGCGAATGGCGCGGCCGAACATCGAGAGGTCGCGATGGTTTCGCGCTTTCTTCGCCGTCGCCTTTTGCTCGATGTTGTTGGCGCCCGTTTACTCGCCTCAATTGGTTGTTCAGGGATACGCCGCTGTGATGTCCGACGACACGCGGGCGCTGATTCGCTTCATCGGCGCCATTCCGAATCATCAGGACGAGCGCCTCTTCTTCCCAATTCCCAGCATGCGCATCGCGGCGCCTTACGTCTCCTTCTGCTGCCTCTTCGGCCGGACCGGCGACATCGGGGACCAAGCCTCGAACGATTCGCGGCGCGGACTACGTCAGCACGATGAGTTTGACGAGCGCTTATCGCCAGATCGCCGACATGAAGGGGGATTGGAGGGACGCCATGGCCCGCTTCGGCGTCCGCTATATGGTGTTTTGCAAGAAGCCGGTGGGTCTGTTCACTCCCGCTGAGTTTCAAGAACAATTGACGGCGCTCAAGTTCTACCGGCCGCTGGGCGACGTGGTCCTGGAGAACGACACCTGGGTTATACTGGGATTCGCCAAGACGATCTCGCCGCGAATCCCCGATGGCGCCGATCGTCCCGTCGTCCCTTCCAGCCCCAGGAGTTCGTCCAGCGGCCGGGCCAGGCGGCGAAAGTCGGCCGCGGACATCGCCAGCGTGTCCCAAC
Organism: uncultured Planctomycetia bacterium; assembly: GCA_963791075.1. Lineage (GTDB taxonomy): Bacteria > Planctomycetota > Planctomycetia > Pirellulales > Thermoguttaceae > CAWBRF01. The sequence goes on along the minus strand of CAWBRF010000007.1, from coordinate 74,734 downwards.
TGGCGGAGATCGGATGGGCGAGGGCGGCGTAGTCGGACAGCCGCACGGCGACAAAGCCATAGCGCTTTTCGCGGAACTCGAACAGCGCCTCGGCGGGCAGCGGCGCAAAACTCCTGCTTAAGAACCCACACACAGTACACAAGCCTTACAGCTTCCGGTCTGTTCAGGTTGGAAGATTCGCCGGCGCAAGCGGGAGTCTCACCCACTGAAAATCGCCGCTCTTTCACGACCAACAGTATTCTGACCGTAAGAGACGTTTGGGTAGGGTCAGGACTTCTCATTCCATCCCATGAAGGTTAGCATAATGGCTGTCGGCGTTGCGACTTGCAGTCCGACGATCAAAGAATCGCCGGAATATCGCGAGGACGATTGAACATGCGGCCGGCGAGACTCGCGAAGAAGAGTGTCTCGGAGCCAGAATGCGTTTCGAATTGGTCTTCACTCCGTCCGGTCGCTTGAATGCCGTAGAAGCGGCCGCAGCGGGGCCCTCTTTTCTGGAGGCATCCGCAGGAGCCGCGGCGCCCGCAAGGAGTGGATGATCCGCGACGAGGAATTATTGATTCCGTTGTTGATTGTTGAACACTCCGACCCGTTTAGCCCGGGAACCCGGGCTCCCGTTGGTCGCCCTTGTTCGACAAGCAGTGCAGGACCCAATAATGCCGATCCATGCGGAGGGGCGCAAGCAGGGCGGCGGCGCGCATCAAGGCTTGGCGGCGGAAGTTGGGGCCTTTTCTGATTTTCCCTCTCCAACGCCGAATCGCTTCCGGCCCCGCGCCCGGGCCCATTTGCGCGTAGATCTCGCTGAGAAGGTCCTCATAGCCGCTCACCATCCGCTCGACCGACCAGTGGGCGATCACCTCTTCCCGGCCGGCGCGGCCCATGGCGGCCGCCGCGTCGGGCGACTGGAGCAACTCGACCATCCGCGACGCGATCTCCTCCGCCGACCCGGGCGTCGCCAAAAAACCCGTCTTCCCCGCCAACACCGTTTCCGGCACGGAGCCGACCCGGGTGGCGACCACCGGCTTCTCCACCGCCATCGCCTCCAGGATCGACACCGGATTGGCCTCCATGTGCGAGGTCAACACGAAGACGTCGGCCAGCGCGAGCACGTCGGCAACGTCCCGCCGCGCGCCGAGGAAGCGGACCGACTCGTCCAACGACAATTGCCTTGCCAGGATTTCCAGTTCCGTCCGCCGCGGACCGTCGCCGACGATGAGGAATCGAGCCTGCGGCAGGCGCCGATGGACAATCGCCGCGGCGTGGAGAAACAGCTCGTGGTTCTTTTCCGGCCGCAAGGCCGCCACGATCGCCGCCGTGGGGACGCCGGGCGGAAGCTGCAATTCCCGCCGCAACGCCTCACTGGGCCAGCGGGGACGAAACTTCCCCAAGTCGACGCCGTTGGGAATCACGCGGCACCTTGTCGGCCGGGCAGCCCTCGTGCGCGGCCAAATATCGCCCATGCCGCCCCGCCACGGCGATGAAGGCGTCGGTCCATGGGGCTAAGAGGCGATTTGGCCATTCGACCCGGTCGGGCAGCCCCGTCGAGTGCAACGCCGAGCAGATCACCGGCGCTGCCGCCAGCCAGGCGGCCAGCCGACCCCAAAACATCTTGTCGCCCGGCCCGACGGTCACGACCGCGTCAATCCGCCGCTGTCGCAGCAGCCGCGCCAGGCGAAAAAGGACGGCGACGTCGTATTTATTCCGCAACAGTCCCGTGTGCGCGGGACATGCCTTCGCCAACTCCTCGCCCAGGGGGCCGAGTTCCTTCAGGCAGCACACTTCCGGCAGGAACCGCGAGCGATTCATGCGGCGGATCAACTCGGCCAGCAGCGTCTCGGCGCCGCCGACCGGCATGCTCGTCAGCACGAACATCACCCGCAACGGACCGCGATCTTCCAGCGAAACCAACGGCAAGCGACGGCGAAGAGTCATGGGAATGAGTGCATCTCCGGTGTTTCGGCACAAGGTCCCCCTCTCCCTTCGGGAGAGGGTCGGGGTGAGGGGACGCCGGAGCAGCTTCCGCTTTCTGAATTCGAGCGTTTCTCCGGGTTCCCCTCACCCCAACCCTCTCCCGGAAGGAGAGGGAGAGTGTGTTCGCAACCGCCGCGCGATTTCAAAACATTTTGCTCGTAGAGGAATCGCGGCGTTCTCACTTTCCGCGGATCGACCGTCGTCCAGTTTTTCAGGTGGATCATGTCGTTTCCAGGGCAAATGCGCTGCAAATGAAAGGCGTCGTCGCCGGGGAAGTTGTAGCCGCCGTAGGCCGAGCAGACCGCCTCATAGCCGCACTCGGCGGCCAGGGCGAAGGCGTCGCGGTTCAGATTCGCGAAGCAGCCGAAAGGGAAGGCGAAGTAGCGAATCGGCCGCCCCAACGCTGCCCGCAGGCCCTCTCCCGCCGCGGCCACCTCGAAGCGAAGCTGCTGCGGATCGACGATCGGGCCGAGGTTGGCGTGGGTGTAGCTGTGGGCGCCGATCTCGATCCCTGCCGCCGCCATCGCCTGCAACTGTTCGACGGTGTTCGGGGCGAGGCGGCTTCCCCTGGCCAAGTCGTGCGGAAAGGGCTCGTCCTCCAACACGTTGCGCGTCGTGACGAAATACGTGCAAGGAATGCGCTCCTTGACCAACAGGGGAATCGCGCGGCGGCAATTCTCCGCGTAGCCGTCGTCGAAGGTGATGCTGACGGCCGGCCGGCTGTTCACGCCGCTGCGGATCCGCCGCTGCGCTTCGGCCAACGAAATCATCTCAAATCGCTTTTGCAGCCAGCCGATCTGCCGGGCGAAGAGGTCGTGGGAAATTGTCCAGGAGTTGGCGGCGTCGTCGGCGACGCGGTGATAAAGGAGCACGCAGATGGGCGTCCGCCCGCGCGGCCTCGCGACGCCGATTCGACCATCGCAGCGGCAGCGAAGCCGCATAATAACAGCGAAGCAGCGGCGTCTTCCAATCGTGCATCATGCGATCCATTGCTTGACGTTGGCGGCGGCCAGCCAAAGGCGATGCCGCAGGCGGGCCAAGGGCCGGCGGGCGACGGCGCGAAGGGCCAGCATGGGGCGGGGCACGGCGCGAAAATGGGCCTTGTACGGCTCGTTTCCGCGAAGAAAGTCGTAGGCGAAAAAGCCCTGCCGAATCGCCCGCCGCAGCAACGCCGCCGTGATCAATCGCCCCGGCTCGGCGTCCATTCGCGCCGGTTCGATCCCCGACTGATAGGCGTAAATCACGCCGCCCCCGGCGAGGTGATATTCCGCGGCGACCGGCTGGCCGTCCAGTTCCAGCCAGTGAAGCTGGAGTTGGCCCTGGGCGAGCATCGCCGGCATGACTTCGCGATGAAACGCGGCGAAACGCGGCGAGGCAAAACAGCCGCGCTGCCCGAGCGCAGCGGCGACGCCGCTGGTGCAGGTCGATCAGCAAAGCGACGGCCTGGGGCAAGTCCTCGCCGCGTTCGACCGTGTGCAGGACCGCGCGGCCCGTGTCGAGCAACTCCCGCTCCAGGCGGCGGATTTGCTTTCGATGGCCCTTCGACAAGCCGGCGAGATACGTTTCCCAGTTCGCCGGAAGCTCGATCCGCCAGCAACTCGGCGTCGGACGGCGGTGCGTCGCGCAGCCCCGCTCCGCCAGGCGGCCGAGCAGCCCGCTCGCCAGCCGGTCCTCGGCGTCGATGCCGTCGAGTTGGAGCATGTCCCACGCCGGAACGGAGGCGTCGTTGCTCGGGGTTGAAACGAGAAAATCGGCCAGAGCCTCGACGACCGCGGCTTCCGCCTCGGGCTGGCTGAGGATGCCGACATAATCAGAGCAGACCTCGCCCGACCCCAGAGGGCGAATGACGCGGCCGCCGGGCCCGGCGTCGTCGAGGAACCACGGGGCCGCCCCGACAAGGAAATCGGCGTCGCTGAACACGCCCAAAACGAGCAGCCTGGTCCGCGGCGATTCATAATGTCGCCACCAGGAAGAGAGCCACGTCCAACTACGCAGCGGCGCACCGGCCGCGAGCCGATCCCATGCATCGGCGTACGGCTCCAATTCCGCGAGGCTGGAAAACGCGAAGACTTGCATGGTGGGAGAGGGATTGGGGATCGGGGATTGGGGATTGGAGAGAACAAAAGGATGAAGACGGAAGGATGAAGGATGAAAAACGAAGGATGGTCGGTTTTTCGCCTTCATCCTTCACCCGCGATCCTTCCGCCTTCCCCCTCTCCAATCCCTAATCCCCAATCCCTAATCCCTTCTGTTCTCTCGTTTCGCAGGAAGCGGCTCCGGCCATGAAGAAGCGCAAGCAAGGGGTGTCGATGGATGACCGGAGTCGCTTCGTGCGAGACGAGCGACGCGTCCACTCAAATGTCTGTCACACTGGGGCGGAAGCAAATCGCTTTTTGGAGAATCTCGCCGCCTTCCAGGTCGAGGGATTTGTGCCGCATGTTGCGTTGCCGCAACAGCATGTTGCCCGAACGCGACGCGGACCCCCGGGAGCCAGCGGCGGACGACCGCCGGGGCGAGCGGCGAAAGAGTATGCGGCGTCAAGACTTACAGCGTCCGGCGGGCGGCGCGGACCGCGCGGCGCCGGTCTTGGCGCCCCCTTTGCAACCCCGTCGGCTCATCGTCACGAACCACGCATCCGTACGCTAACTCCATTTTCTCGGAAGCAGACCGCATGAATCCTACAAAACAAACCGTTCCCGGACCGCTGGAAGTCGCTGGCATCCTGAAAACCCATTGGCGGCGGTGGTTGGCGCCGGCCGTGGCGTTGGGGGCGGTTGCCGCCGCCTATGCGGCCGTGTCTCGCGCCCACTTGGCAAGCCTCGCAGGCCCTGATCATCCGCAACGAGGCCGCCGCCAACGACGCCGCGCTGGGCAAATTCAACCGCAGCGACGAGATGAAGACCGTCCAAGAGACGATTCTCGAATTGGTCAAGGGGCGGGCCGTGCTCCTGGGGGCATTGCAGGAAGTCGGTCCAGCGTGCGGACAGGCCGCCGCCGGCGACTGGCCGACCGACCGCGACGTCGAAGAGTTGCGCCAGGCGGTGAAGCTCTCCCCGCCCAAGGGCGCCGAGTTCGGCGCCACGGAAGTCTTCTATCTCGAAGTCCGCGATCACGACCGCGCCCGCTCGATTGCCCTGAATCGGGCGATTTCCGCCCAGTTGCAGGCCGATTTCCAGCAACTCCGCGACAAGCGGGCGCAAAGCATGATTGCCGAGTTGACCAAGACCGCCGCCGTCGCCAAGGCCGACCTCGGCGATTCGATCGCCCGATTGAGCAAGACGGAACGACAGGCGGGGAGCGATTTGGCCGAGTTGCGCGTGTTGAACAACGACGCGACCTCCGGCGACAGCGCCATCCGCCGCACCGTAACGGAGATCGAGAACGAACTCCGGCAGGCCCGCGCGGGACGACAGGCCAACGAACAACTGCTCGGCCTCCTCCAAGCCGCCGAGGAGGACCGCGGCCGACTGCTCGCCACTCCGAACCGTCTGCTGGACTCGCAGCCGTCGCTGCGGCGGCTGAAGGACGGGCTGTTGGACGCGCAGCTCCACACGGCCGCGATGATGGGCCGCATGTCGTCCGAGCATCCCCTGGTCCAAGGGGCAAAGCAGGCCGAGGAAGAAGTCGGCCGCCGCCTCCACGACGAGCTGGCCATCGCCGTCCGCGGCGTCGAAAGCGACCTGCGGCTGGGCGGCGATCGGATCGCCTCGCTACAGTCCCAATTGGCCGACGCCACCGGGCGGCTGAGCCGGCTGGCGGCGGTGCGGGCGGCCTACGCGGCACAAGTCGCAGAAACCAACAGTCGCACTCGGTTGTTGGAGCGGGCGGAGCAAAGCCTCGCCGACGCCCGCGCCGCACACGCCAGCGCCAAACCGCCAGCCTTCTCAGTTGCGTCGATCTCCCCGACGCCGGCATCCGACCGGTCAGTCCGAGTCGGGCGTTGATTGTCCTGGCGGGAATTGCCGGTGGGATGCTGCTCGGGTTCGGGGTGGTGTTCCTGACGGTTCAGCCAGCCGGCGCCAGCGGCGTGGAAACGCTGGCGCCGCCAGTGCTGAGCGGAAATGCCGGCAAAGCCACTGCCGCCCTGCCGCCGGGCCGCAACCTATCCTTGAAGGAAGCCTTGCGAAAAGTTGCCTTCGCCGGAAAGGCGTAAGCGGACTTTTGCAAGCGGCCAGAAGACATCCAAAAGCAGTCCCCCTCTCCCGAAGGGAGAGGGGGACCGTGCGTCGACAGCCTACGGCTCACTATGCCCGCTATTTACGCCATCGCCGCTTTGGTCGCGATCGTTTGGATCGCGGTCTTCCTCCTCCGCGGATCATTGGTTGCCGGGTGCCTGGGCTACTTGCTCATCACGGCGTGCTTCGGCTATGACTTCGCCCACTTCCCCGTGGGATCGGCGAACCTGACGCTCGACCGCCTGGCGCTGGCGGCCCTGCTGGGCGCCTACGTCGTGCAACGCGGCCTCGGAAGGACCGCGCGGACACGCCCGGAAACGGTCGATCTGCTCCTGATGGCGCTGCTGGGCCTGCTGGCCGTCAGTCCGCTGTGGGGCGAAGTCCCCATCGATCCAAAGTCGCTCGTCTTGCGGCTCGTCGGCGGATACGCGATTCCACTGCTCGTCTATTGGATCGCCCGGCAGACCATCCTGGGGCGTGGGGAAATCTCGCAGATTCATGGCTTTTTCGCCGTGCTGGGCGTCTATTTGGGAGTGACCGGGCTGCTGGAAATCACCGGCCAGTGGTGGGCCGTCTTTCCCGCGCACATCGCCGACCCGAACATCGGGCTGCACTTCGGCCGCGCCCGCGGACCCATGGTCCACGCCGTCAGCTACGGGCTCTACCTGGGCGTCGGGTTGCTGGCCGCGTGGATTTGGCAATGGCGATTCCATCGCTTAGGCCGGCTCGCCCTGTTGCTGCCCGTTCCCATCATGTTGGCCGGCGTCTACGGCAGCTACACCCGCAGCGTGTGGATGGGCGTAAGCCTCGGCCTGCTCCTCGTCCTGGCCCTGACGCTGCACGGGGCGTGGCGATGGCTGGTCGTCGGCGGGGCCATCGCCGCCGCCATGTTGGTGGCCGCGACGAAGATGGACACGCTCGTCAGTTTCCAACGCGAACTGCCCGCCTCGTACACCGGAAAGAGCGTCGAACTCCGCGGCGAAATCGCCTATGTCTCCTGGAAGATGTTCCTCGATCACCCCGTCCTGGGCTTCGGCTTCGATCAGTTCCCCAAGGCCAAGTTGCCCTATCTTGCCGATCGCTCGACCGCCTTGAACCTGGAAGCCACACGCGACTACGTGCACCACAACACGTTCCTCAGTCTGCTGACGGAGACGGGACTGGTCGGGCTCGGCCTGATGCTCGCCGTCCTGGTCCTCTGGGGCCGCATGGGATGGCGGCTGGCGTGCCGGGCGGACCTGCCCGATTGGGCCCGCGCCCAGGGAGCGTTGATGGTCGGGGCCCTGGGCCTGTACGCCTGCCAGGCGGCATTCCACGAACTCAGCTACCTCTCGATGGACAACGCCTTGCTGTTCTTCCTCGCCGGCATCACTACCAGACTCTATGGGCAATTGCTCGGCCAAGCGACGCGGGAAAGCAACGGTTGCGGCGGGGCATCGCGACGTGGCGGTTTCGCAACGTCGCCGGCCTGCGGGGGTTGAGGCGCCGGCGGGCTTCGGGAGCGACGGCTGCCGCGGCAACTCTCGACCCAGCAAACACTTGCGTCGCGGAAGCCGGGACATCGCAACTCGATCCGGCAAACGGCGCAACGTTTGCAATAGCTGAGCCGTGAAGCCGTCATCCGCGATCACGGACCCTGAGCGAGACCTTTCCATGACGCCAGCCGCCTCCGCCTTTCCGGCCGTTGCGGACGATCTTTTCGCCACAGACGCGACGACCCTCGCGCCGCCGCATGTCCGCGTCCTCGGCAATCGCCCGTCCTTTCGACGCCCGAGCCGCTTCCACCGCCGGCCGAAACCGCAGCCGCGGTCGCTGATTCCGTAGGCGCTCGAATCGGGCCAGCCGCTTGTCGCCGCCGAGGGAAACCGCTCGCCGAAGTACCGCCTTGGCAAGCGGCTCTTCGACCTTGCGGCCGCCGCGTGCCTGCTCGTGTTGCTCGCGCCGGTCATGTTGGCGATTTATCTCGTCCTGTTCGTGGCAACGCGGGGAAAACCGCTGTATTGCCAGCGTCGCGTCGGCTTTTGCGGCCGCACGTTCTGGATGCTGAAATTTCGCACGATGCGGCCGGACGCCGACCGCATCCAGCAGCAGGTGAAGAACGAGTTGGCGGGCCCGGTCTTCAAGAACCGCCGCGATCCTCGGATCACTCGCTTCGGTCGCCTCCTCCGCAAAACGAGCCTCGACGAAACGCCGCAACTGCTCAATGTCCTCCTGGGAGAAATGTCGTTGGTCGGGCCCCGCCCGCTGCCGGTCCACGAAGTCGCGCAATTCCGCGCCTGGCAATGCCGTCGCCTGGCGGTCATGCCCGGCTTGACATGCCTTTGGCAAGTCAGCGGCCGCAGCGAGATTGGCTTCGAGGACTGGGTGCGGATGGACCTGTGGTACGTTCGCCACCAGGGCCTGTGGACCGATTTCAAGCTATTATTGCGCACCCCGGCCTGCGTGTTGAGCGGCCGCGGCGCGTTCTGAATCTCCCGATTGTCTTGACGATGAGCACCGCCGACCACGATCTGCCGTCCTTGGGGCCGCTGGACTGCGCGGCGGCGTTTCCGCTTGCGATTTCGCCCGCCCCGCCGCCGTCGCCCGCGGACCGCACGCTCCGGGTGCTGGGCGTTCGCATCACCGACGTCACGCGGCAGCGGTCGATCGAACTCCTCCGCGAAATGTTGCCGCTCCACTCCCGCCCGACGCGGTGCGTCTACTTCGTCAACGCGCATACGCTCAACCTGGCGGCGTCCGATGCGGCGTATCGCGACGTGCTCAACGCCGGCCGATTTCGTTTTCGGCGACGGGACCGGCGTTCGCTGGGCCGCCCGGTGGCAAGGCGTTCGTTTGCGCGACAATCTCGTCGGCACGGACCTGACGCCGCAATTGCTCCGCGCCGCGTCCGGTTGCGGGCATCGCTATTTCCTCCTCGGCGGCAAGCCGTCGGTCATCGAGCGCGCCGCCGCTGCGGCCGCCGCGGCCTTTCCCGGCTGGACCCAGGCCGGCTTCCAGCACGGATTCTTCCACGATCCTCAATCGACCGACGAGGTCATTCGCCGCATCAATCGCGCGCGGCCGAACGTGTTGCTGGTCGGCATGGGCAATCCGCTCCAGGAGCAATGGATTCACCGCCATCGCCAGCGGCTGGAGGTCCCGCTGTGTCTGGGCGTGGGCGGGCTGTTCCACTATTGGGCCGGCGATCTCCGCCGCGCGCCGACGTGGCTTCGCCGGGTCGGGGCCGAATGGCTGGGGATTCTCTTCCAGCAGCCGCACAAGGCCCGCCGCTATCTGCTCGGAAATCCGCTCTTCCTCTGGCGGGCGATTCGTTCGCGTCGGACGGCGTGATGCGGGTGCTCTTGTCGCCGCACAAGGGCGGACGGCGGGCGAAACCGCGCGCGTTGCAGGACGCTTGCGGTTTCGCACCCCCCGCCTTGCCCAGCGGCGGCGAAAACCCGATACTATCCCCATCATGAATGCCATTCTGCCTGGTCGTTGATCGGCTCCAAGCGGGATGCCTCGGAGCCTTCGGGAATAGTTGGATCGAAACGCCGTCGTTCGACCGATTGGCGAGCCAGTCGATGCTTTTCGACCAGATGCTCAGCGACACGCCGCGGTTGGAGACCCTCTGCCGATCCTACTGGCAAGGCATGCACGCGTTCTGCCCGGCGGCGAATCGGCCGACGCTGGCCGCACTGCTCCGCGAGGCGGGAGTGGAAAGCGGGCTGTTGACCGACGCCCGCTCGATCCGCGAACTCCCCATTGCCGGCGATTTCGACGAAATCGTCCCGATCGATCCGCCGCTGCGGATGCAAATGGCCGCCGCAGGCCGCTTCCACCAGACGCACCTCGCCCGTTGCTTCGTCCAGATCATCGACTGGCTGCAAGCGGCGCCGCGGCCATTTTTGCTCTGGTGTCATCTGGGCAGTCTGGGCGTGACTTGGGACGCGCCGCTGGAGTTCCGCCAGCGATACTGGGAAGAGGGCGACCCGCCGCCGTCCCCCTCGGCCGATCCGCCCGAGGCCCGCCTGGGAAAGAACCCCGATCCCGACGAGATCCTCATCGCCACGCAGGCCTACGCGGGACAGGTGTCGCTTTTCGATGCGTGTTTGGGAGGGCTGCTCGAATTCCTTGCGACAGCCCGGCGGGCAAGGAGACGCTCCTGGCGATCACGTCGCCGCGAGGGTTTCCCTTGGGCGAACACGGTCGGATTGGTCCCTGCGACGACGCCCTCTACGGCGAGTTGGTCCATGTGCCGCTTTTGCTGCGATTTCCCCGCGGGGAGGGGCGGCCCATGCGGAGCCAAGCCCTCGTCGAGCCGGCCGACCTCTGGGCGACGCTGTTGGACTAGTGGGGCATGGGCGAACAGGCCCAGTCCCCGTCGGCGGCTCAGCCTGATGCCGTTGATCGACGAGCAATTCCCCTGGCCGCGAGACCGCCTGTGCATCCTTGGCAACGGATCGCAGCAGGCCATCCGCACGCCGGCGTGGTATCTTCGCGCCGGGAGCGAGACGGAATTGTTCGCCAAGCCCGACGATTTCTGGGAGGTCAACAACGTCGCCCAGCGATGTCAGGCGGTGGCCGAGTGCCTTGGAGATGCTTTAGCCCAGTTTCAGCAGACTATCCAAGCGGGGCATGTTGCCGATCTTCCCGCAATGAGCGATGTTCTCGTACGCGGATTCGATTGACTGGCGATCGGGGGGGATCTCGCCATCCCTTGTTGGGGCGCTGGTGGCACTGGCGTCTCGCCAGTGCCACCCAGCTAACTTGCCGAGATTTCGGCATGGCCGCGGCGCGAAGATTGTGGTTATAATCCGCGGTCCCTCGTTCTATCGTGGGAGACGGTTTCTTTTCCTTTTACATCCAACGAAGCGACGATGACCGGACAAGGACGTTCCGAGAACATCGTGGAACGCAGCCAGACGCGTAGGAGGCGCGGGGGTCTTCTGCCGGGCGGTGTTCGTTGCGCTGGCGGCGTCTGCCGCCGCAGTCGCCGCCGCCGTGCCCGAAAAACGCCCCTCCGCCGACGGCGTCGCGATCCAGGTCCGCATCGCCTGGGGCGGCGGCGCGGAACGGCTTTGGGAAGGAACGATCGCCGTCAGCCGCGGCACGCTTGGCTCACCCGCGCCTGCTGGGCATCGAGGCCGACGAGCCGGGATCGATGTGGCTGGAAGACGGCCGGCTCGTAGTTCGGCAGCGAAGCCCCCGCAGCTACGACGGCGTGGACGTAACGGTTGACGCCCCGGCGGATGCGAAGCTCTTGGTGAAACTGATCCCGGCGGAGGGCGGCGAACAGCCGCCGCAGATTGAAGTCCCGCTGGGCGAGCTTTCCAACGATTTTCGCAATGTATCGCTCGACGGCCGCGGCAACCGCCTCCTCGTCCGCCGCACGCCGGGCGACCAGTTGCGGGTCCGGCTGGCCGGCGACTCGCTCGTCTTTTCGCCCGGCGAGAAGCTGCGGCTGGAAGTCGAACCATGCCTCTTGCCGGCCCCGGCCGACGCAAAGCTGACCCTGCGGGCGCAGTTGTCGCCCGCCGGACAAGATCGCGAGTTATGGTCCGCCGAGAACGAGCTGCCCGCGGCCCCGCCGGAGGGCGTTCCGCTGGAGATCCCGTTGCCCCAGCGGGAAGGCGTGTACGATGTCCTCTTCACGGCGATGTACGCGTCGAGTTGGCCCCGCTCCGTCGCTTCCGCCTTAAACTGGAAGCGGACGGTCGCGGAGCGGAAGGTGCAGCTTGTGGTGATCGATCCGCGGCGTCCGCCGCCGGGCCGGTTGGGCGAGTTGAGCCAGGTGGTCGAGATCGATTCGGCGAATCCGCGGTGGTGGGACCTGAATCGGAAGCTGCCGAAGTGGACGCGGTTGACGCGATGGAGCAAGACTTCCGCGGCCAACGGCGACATGCAGACCGCCCGGCACGTGCTGGGCGAGTTGACCCAATTGAATCCCAGCGGCTCCCCGCCCGACGTGAGTTGGCACGCCTACACGCTTTCGTTGAGTCAGCCGGGCAGGCCGCACGTGCTCGAAGTCGAGTATCCCAGCGACATGCCGCAGACGCTGGGCTTGAGCATCCTGGAGCCGAACGCCGCCGGGGTCCCTGGCGCCGATCGGCCTCGACTCCGGCGTCGACGTGGGCGAGGAGCCCGTGAAGCAGACCGCGCCGCACTGGGCCAAGCATCGCTTGGTCTTCTGGCCGCGGACCGCCGTCGCCTGCGTTGCTGGTGACGAACCGCCGCGAGCAGCAAGCGGGCCGTGTACGGGAAGATTCGCGTGTTGGCCGGATGGGAGCATTTGCCCAAGCGCGGCCGTGGCGTCCGCCGCCTCGCAACGTTTGCTGGCGGCCTACATGGACCGCCCCTTGCTCGCGGAAAACTTCTCCGCCGCGGAGTCGCTCGACGCCTGGAGCGGCCGCAGCCTGCACGATTGGAACACCTTCCACGACGGCGGCCTGCGGCTGGTCGAATACCTGCACTACGTCGGCTACAACGGCCTGATGCTCTCCGTCGCCGCCGACGGCAGCGCGATCTATCCCAGCGCGACTGCTCGAGCCGACGCCGCGATACGACACGGGCGTGTTTTTCGGGGCCGGACAGGACCCGGTGCGGAAGGACGTGCTGGAGATGTTGTTGCGGCTGTTCGACCGCGAGGACTTGCAACTGATTCCGTCGCTCGAGTTTGCCGCGCCGCTGCCGGAACTCGAAGCCCTCCGCCGCGGCGACTCGAAGGCGGCGGAGGGGATCGAATGGATCGGTCCGGAGGGGACCGCCTGGCGGCAGACCTTCGCCCCGCGGCGCGGCCTCGCCCCGTATTACAACACCTTGGACCCGCGCGTGCAGGAGGCGATGCTCGGGTGGTGCGGGAGTTTGCCGATCGCTACGCGCAGCACCGCGCGCTTGCCGGGCTGGCCCTGCGGCTGTCCGCCCGCGGGTATGCCCAGTTGCCCGGGGCCGACTGGGGCATGGACGACGGCACGATCGCCCGCTTCCAACGCGACGCCGCGCTGCAAGTCCCCGGCGACGGGCCGAACCGCTTCGCCGCCCGGGCGGCCTTCCTCAACAGCGACGAGCATCGCGCCCGATGGCTCCAATGGCGCGCCGATCAACTCCACCAGTTCTATCGCCGCGTCCAGCAGACGTTGGCCGCCGCGCACAGCGGGGCAACCCTCTGCCTGGCCGGGGCGGAAATGTTCTCCGGCGCGGAAATCGAGGCCGAACTCCGCCCCGTCCTGCCGCCGCGAAACACGTTGGTCGAATCGTTGCTCTGCGCGGGCATCGACCTGCGGCAATACCAGGACGACCGCACGATTGTCCTCCTGCGGCCGGAACGGATCGCCCCGCACGAGCGGCTGGACGCCCAGGCGATCGATTTGGAAATCAACCAGATGCCCGACGTCGACGAAGGCTTCCGCAACTTGCCTTGCCCAGGGAGCCTCTTCTTCCATTGCCCGCAGGAAGCCCGCGTCGCCTCGCCCGACCAGCAGGGCCCGCTGAAATCGGCCTCCACCTGGCTGCTGACGCAGGCGGCCCCTTCGGGGGCGGAGAACCGGCGGCGATTCGTCCACAGCCTCGCGGCGATGGATTCGCAAATCCTCCTCGACGGCGGTTGGATGCTCACCCTCGGCCAGGAAGAGGCAATGGCGCGACGTGGCGGCGATCTATCGCCGGTTGCCGGCCCGGCGGTTTTCCGCGGCGGAGGATCGGCCGGGCGACCCGTCCTCGCAGCCGGTGACGTTTCGCTATGCCGCCTGCCAAGGCCGCACGTACATGTACGCCGTCAACGACGCCGCCGTTTTCGGTCACCGCCCAGGTGCAGGTCGATGCGCCGCGGGGTTGCCAACTCCAGGCCCTGGCCGGCCCGCGGCTGGGCGGCGCGCTGCGGCCGGACGGCGACGGATTCCGGTGGCAGGTCGAGTTGGGGCCGTATGAGTTGGCCGCGGCAACGCTCTCCGATCCGGATGCGAAGCTGCACCATCCGCAGGCGTCGATTCCCGGGGCGATCGCCGCCTCGCTGGCGGCGAAAATTCGCCAATTGGGCGCCCGGGCGGCGGCGTTGCGGACGCCGCCGGCGCTGTTGGCCTTGGACAATCCCGGTTTCGAGCGGCCTGCCACGCCCAAGGAACCCGTGCCCGGCTGGGCCATCTCCCGCCGGCCCGGCGTCGCCTTGCAACTCGACGAGACGCAGAAACACGCCGGCAGGCCGCTCCGTGCGGATCGCGAGCAGCGGGCCGGTCGCCTGCCTCGTCAGCCGCTGGTTCGAGCCGCCCGCCACGGGACGGCTTTCGATGTCCGTTTGGCTCCGCGTCGCCGACGCCGCCAGCCAACCCCCGCTCCGCCTGGCGCTGGAAGGAAAGCTCGACGGACGCGACTATTATCGCTTCGCCGCCATCGGCCAATCGCCGGCCGCCGGAGAGCCGGTTGCGGCCATCGCCAGCCAGTGGCGGCAATACATCTTCCAGGTCGACGATCTACCGCTGGAAGGGCTTTCTCCGCTGCACATCCGTTTCGACCTGATGGGCCAGGGCGAAGTCTGGGTGGACGACGTGCAGTTGTTCGATCTCGCCTTCAACGCCGCGGAGTTGCGGGCCTTATACAAGTTGATCACGCTGGCCGACGTGACCTTGCAGAACGGTCAAGTCGGCGACTGCATGAAGCTCTTGGACGGCTATTGGCCGCGGTTTCTCGCCCAGCACGTCGCTTTGCCGCCGGACGGCGAAGGCGCGGTGGCCGGGCCGCCCGACGAGACTTTGCCGCCCGCGAAGCCCGCCCCGCCGCCGGTGACCGGGCTGATGGACAAGATGAAGAACTTGATCCCGGAAACGCTGCGGTTCTGAGCCGTTCCGGTGGCCGCGCTGGGTCAGGGCTCGATGCCGAAGGGGACTCCACGCGACGAGGAGAGCATGTGGTGGGCGACCACCGTCGGCAAGATTTTTCGGTCGATGGGCTTGGTGACGTAGTCGTCGCAGCCGGCCTCGCGGCACAGTTCGCGATCGCCGATCATCGCATGGGCGGTCAGGGCAATGATCGGCGTGCGAAAACCCATCTCGCGAAGTCGCCGCGTGGCGGCATAACCGTCGAGGACGGGCATCTGCATGTCCATCAGAATGCAGTCGAAGGCTTCGCCGGCATCGCGGGCCTGGACGACCTTGTTGACGGCAATCTGCCCGTTTTCAGCGATTTCGACCGTCGCGCCGTGCTGCTGCAACACAAAGGCAATCAGCCGTCGGTTGTCCTCGCCGTCTTCGACCAGCAGCAGGCGTCCGCAGAGAGGGATACGGGCGGGGGCCGTGCCGTCGCCGGGCGGGTTTCTTGCGGCGCGAACGGCCTCGTTGAAGCCGTCCAAGCTGCGGATGCCTTGCAGAGGGCCGGTCTCCACAGTGACGAGAAACGCGGAGCCTTTTCCCGGGACGCTCTGGCTGCTGATGTCGCCGCCAAGCATTTGCGCCAGGCGGCGACTGATGGTCAAGCCAAGTCCGGTGCCGCCGAATTGCCGCGTCGTGGAGCTGTCGGCTTGCGAAAACGGCTGAAAGATCGCGGCGATTTGCTCCGGCGCGATCCCCACGCCCGTGTCGCTCACTTCGAAGCCGAGGAGGGGATTGGGGCTTTCCGGGGAGGTCGCCATGGCCACCAGCAGGCGGACCACGCCGCGCTCGGTGAACTTGATCGCGTTGCCCAGCAGATTGATGAGGATTTGGCGCAGACGCGTGGGATCGGTGCGGATGGTCTCCGGGATCGGCCCGCGGTACTCGACCGCCAGGGAAAGGTTTTTCGCCAGCGCCGGCGCATCGAGGAAGTCACTTCGCCGACCAGCTCGCCGGGCGAGCAGGGGATGCGTTCGACGGTCATCTTGCCGGCCTCAATCTTCGAGATGTCGAGGATGTCGTTGATGATTCCCAACAAGTGCTTTCCGTTGCGCTGAATGGTTTCGAGGAACTCCGCCCGTTCGGCGTCGCTGACGCTGTCCTTTGCGAGCAGGTCGGAGTAGCCGAGCACGGCGGTCATCGGGGTGCGGATTTCATGGCTCATGTTGGCGAGGAATTCGCTCTTGGCGCGGTTGGCCGCTTCGAGTTCCGCGGTGCGCTCGGCGACGCGGATCTCCAACTGGTCGCGGGCTTGGCGCAGGCCGGCGCGGGCGTGCTCGATCTGATCGAGCATGGCGTTGAATCCGTCGTTGAGCACGCCCAGCTCGTCGCCGCTGGAGTTCTCCACGCGGACGGAGTAGTCGTCGTCGCGGGCGACCCGCCGCATGGCCTCGACCAAGCGCAAGATCGGCCGCGTGACGATTCGTTGCAGCCGCTGAGCCAGCGCGACCGACGTCGTGAGAGAAACGGCCAGCACCGCCAGGGAAATCCAGAGATAGTTCCATCTCTGCTGACGGAGTTCGCGCATGTCCACGCGCAGGTAGATCGTGCTGATCTTGTCGCCCCCGGAGGCCGTCTCGCGCACAATGTCCAGGCAATCGGCGGCGACGAAGGTTGCGCCGCTCGGCGGCGGAACGAGCGGGATCCCCAATTTCGCGGGAGGACCGGCCGGATACGCGGCAAACAGCTTGCCGCGGGCGTCGTAGAGGCAGGCAAATCGGACCGTCGGTTGCTCGCTCACCGAAGCGAGCAATTCCCGCGCCGTTTTCGCGTCGTGAAACTCGATTGCCGCCGTGGTGTTCGCGCCGAGGATCGCGGCCACGGTGGAGAACTCTCGCAGCTTCGAAATCGCGGATCGTCCACAGGCTGTTGAGGAAAAAGGCAACGCACGACAAAGACAGGGCCACGCCGGCCGCCACGGCGGTCAGCAGCGTGAGTTTCGTATTCAACCTGCGAGCCAATACCCTCACGGAGATCCTCCCAACATCCGTCGCCGAGTCCCCACTAGTCTACGACATGGGCGACTTGGAGCAGCTTGGCGCTGATCGCGACGCCTTCGTGCGCGGCCGCCTTTCGCGCGATGTTGACGCGGACGGTATTGTCTTCGATGACAAATTGCACCACGCCTCCGCGATCGATAAATCCGCCGCCGTCCCCCACGAGCAAGACGCCATTCCGGCTCAAACGCCGGATGATTTCCACTTGCTCCTCCGCCGCCAACGACGCGGAAAGGAAGAGGATGTGGCACGGCCGCACATCCTTGGGGGACAAAAAGCGCCGTATTTCGATCGCGTGATCGTTGATCTTCTTCGCTTCGGCAATCTCGTCCAGATCCGCGGCGATGGGGTCCTTTTCCATGACGCCAATCGTGAACCGGGCCTGGGGAGTGGGGAATGCCTCGGCGGGCCACTCGACATACCGGCCAAACTGGTAGAGGTAGGCCGCCTTGATCTGGTATTCTCGGTTGACGTTCATCCCGTTGTCGTCTTGAGCGCGGAGCGACCCGACGGCCCAAGCGAAAGCCAGCCCCAGGGCGACGCCGGCGACAAGAAACGGCGGCCGCCGCGGCCCGCCGCCCCCCTCAAGCCACGACTGACAGAGCACTAATACCGCCACGTCAATGTTCCATAAACGCTGCGCGGAATCTCCGTGACTTCGCAGTTCAAATCCCCTGCCGTGCTCGCAAACTCCCAATGGTAGGGTTGTAGGAGGTTCTGGCCGACCACAGCCAATTCGAGGTTCTTCCGCAGTCGCCAGGCCAAGCGAAGGTCCATCGTCATATAGGCGGGGACATCAATGTCGGTCAGACAGTCAACGTAGCGGGCGGTGATGTCAAAATCGAGGTTCTTTCCAATGTCCCAGGACGATCGCAGCGAAACTTGGTGGCTGGGGCTGTTGCCGCTGGTAATCGGCCCCCCTTCGCCGTCATACACAAACAGCCGCAGTAGCGTGTATTGGGCGGTAAGACGCCAGCTGTTGCGGACACGGCCCATGTCGATGTCAGTCTCAACGCCGCAGGACTCCGCGTTTCCCAGGTTGACGAACTCCATCGGGAGAATATAGTGGAGCGGCGGCGGATAGGCTTCGGGTTGTGGGCCGGAAATCGGAACCACTTCCTCCAGGTCCTTGTAGACGTTGAAGAAAGTGGCGATGTCCCAGGAAAACCGCTCCGTGGCTTGCGTTCGATAGCCCAACTCATAAGCCATGAGCGTCTCGGAATCAAAATCGTCGTTGCCGAGCACGCGCAACAACGGCGGGTCGGCCAGCCCGCTGGGCGTCGTCGCGAAAAGTTGCCGACTAACTTCACACGGCGTGCGCACGGCGCGGGAAATGGCCCCCCAAAACGTGTGCGTTTGGTCCGGGGTCCACAGCAGCCGGACAGTGGGTTGATATTCAAAGTCTGTATACGTGTTCTGTTCCAACTTGCAACCGAAGATCAGGGCAAGCGTGTCCGGCGCCAGAGTAATTTCGTCTTGGACGAATTGGCTGACCTTATAATAGCTCTCCTCAACCGGCAGGATGCTCACTGTGAAAGGCTCCAGGCTGGGACAGTCCATGTCGATGTGGCGATAGCCCGCCCCGCAAGTGATCCGCTGGCAGTCGCTCAGCCGGAAGCGGTATTGGAGATCGACGTTGCAAGTCCTCTGCCGTTCCGTGTTGAGGATGTCGCTGTCCCGCTCATAGCTGTCGTAGTACGTTTGCAGCGTCCAGTCGGAATCCTCGTCGGTGACGTGCCGATAGCGAGCCAGGAGGTTCTCGCCGGTATTGAAGACACATCCTGATAGAGGCTCGGAATACGGCGGCACAGTCAGCGTCTTGCTCGCGTCGGTGTCCGAGAGACCCGTGTAATAGTCGCCCTGGACGGTCAAGGTGTTTGATTTGTCGTGGTCGAGGTTGAAGTCGCTGCGAAAGCCAAAGCGGGTCTGGTTCCAGGCGTCGTTGGCGGGCTTGTTGGGATCGTAGAATGGACCGTTGTCGAAAGATTTTGCATACACGCGGTAGCAGCCGTCATCGCCGATCTGGCCGCCGTAACGAACGGCCTCTTCCGACCGCAGCACGGATCCGCCGCCCCCGGTGGCATAAATGCCCTGCGTGTCCGTCGCCTTCTTCGTAATGATGTTGATCACGCCTTGGACGGCGTTCGCCCCCCACAGCGTTCCCCCGGGCCCGCGGATCACCTCGATCCGGTCGACGTCTTCCAGGAGAACGTCTTGCACGTCCCAATTGGTGCCCGAGGAGATCTGAGAATAGACCGTCCGGCCGTCGATCATCACCAGCAGCTTGTCGGCGAAAGGACCGTTAAAGCCGCGCGCGCTGATGGCCCACTCACTGGAGTTGATTTGCGCCACGTCCAAGCCGGGCGCCAGCCGCAACGCCTCGGGGATGCAGGTGGCGCCGCTGCGGCGGATCATCTCCGTTGGTGATGACAAAAACGGCCGCCGCCGAGCGTCCCACCGTGCTTTGCTCCCTGGTGACCGAACTGACCGGAATGTCCATCGAGGGGACCACGACCGGCGTCTTCGCAAGCTGGTCGATATCGAGATTGAGAATGTTCTGCGGGTCCTGGGCATTCGTGCCGGCCGGCGGTTGGGCTGGCGTGGCCGGCGCGTTTTGTTGCGCCACGGCGGCGGCTTCTGCCGCCGCAAACACGATGCTGCTGAGTAAAACCCGGGCGATGCGCCTTGCCCAAACCCCGCGTTGACTTGGCATCATGGTCCGTTGCCCCCTTGCTTGCCGAGACCTGTGCTCCCCGAAATGATCGACAGGTCGCCGTTTGCTCGCCTTTCCCTTTCCGCGAGGAAGCACAACTCTGTTATCAGCATGTATCGGTCCGCTCTGAACGGCGCCTCCCGCAAAGCCGGGCGTTAGGGATTTGTTCGCACATCTCCTCTAGTTTTGCCGGCAGGATCGAGAAATTGACAACGGCGCCACAGAACCTGCGCGGCATCTGCTGCGCCTGGACGCACCGCGGCGATCGCTCGATGGGCGGCGCCGACGGCGGATTTTGCCCGCGTTCGCAGGCCGTTGCGTGTCCCGCTGGTCTTTGTCGGCCTTGTGAGCGGCTGTCCGGAATGTGCCCGAAACCACGCCAATTTCGCGGCGCCTCATTTGCCGCAGCACTTGACCGCCCGCCCTCCACGCGGCACGATAGTAGCCGGCAGTCCACATCCTATTCTCCTACCGGAGTGCATCATGGCGGAAAAGGCGTATCTGGCGATCGACGTGGGGGCGTCCAGCGGACGACACGTCGTCGGACGGTTCGATGGGAAAAAACTGCGGCTTGGCGAGGTTTACCGCTTCGACAACGGGCCCGTCGAGGCCGCCGGACATATCCATTGGGACCTCCTCGGTCAATGGACCCACATCTGCCAGGGCCTGCGGGCGGCGGCCGCGGCGGGACCGATCGCCAGCGTCGGCGTCGATACGTGGGGCGTCGATTTCGGCCTGCTCGGCGAAGGCGACGAACTGCTCGGCAATCCCTATCATTATCGCGACAGCCGCAACGTGGGCATGATGGAGAAGGCGTTGGCCGCGGTCGGCAAGGAAGAAATCTTCCGCCGCACAGGTCTGCAATTCATGCAGTTCAACACGCTTTACCAGTTGCTCGCGATGAAGCTGGCCGGCTCGTCGGCCCTGGCCGCCGCGAAGAGCTTGCTGATGATGCCCGACCTGTTCCATTGGCTCTTGAGCGGCGTGAAGTGCAACGAGATGACCGAGGCGAGCACGAGCCAGTTTTACGATCCGGTCGGCGGCGGCTGGGCGCGCGACCTTTTCGAGAAACTCGGCTTGCCCACGGGTATTTTGGGGCGAATCGAGCAGCCGGGGACGAAGCTCGGCCGACTGCGCCCGGCCGTGGCCGCGGCGACGGGCCTCAAGGCCGACGTTGTCCTGCCCGGATCGCACGACACCGCCAGCGCCGTGATGGCCGTTCCCGCCCACAGCCGCCCCGGCCAACGGCCCGACTGGTGCTACATCAGTCTCGGCACTTGGGCGTTGATGGGCGTCGAGTCGCCCTGCCCGGTCATCAGCGACAAGGTGCTGCAACTCGGCTTCACCAACGAGGGCGGGGTGGGCAAGACGATCCGCCTGTTGAAGAACATTTCCGGGTTGTGGCTGGTGCAGGAATGCCGGCGAATTTGGAACCAGGGCGGACGCAATTGGGGTTGGGAGGACTTGAACGAGCTCTCCGCGGCTGCCAAGCCGCTGGTCTCCTTCATCAATCCGGACGCCGCCGATTTCCTTTCCCCCGGCGACATGCCGCAGGCGATTCGCGATTTCTGCCGCCGCACCGGCCAGCCGGTCCCCGCCGACGAGGGCGCCGTGATCCGCTGCTGTTTGGACAGTTTGGCGATGAAGTTCCGCCACGTTTTGGGCATGTGCGAAGAGCTTGCCGGCGGCAGGATCGAGACGATTCATCTGGTGGGCGGCGGCACACAGAATCGCCAACTCTGCCAGGCCGCCGCCGACGCCGCCGGCCGCCGCGTGGTGGTCGGGCCGATCGAGGCGACGGCCACGGGCAACATCATGATGCAGGCCGTTGCCGCCGGCGACATCGGCACGATCGCCGACGCGAGGGAGATTGTGCGCCGCAGTTTCGACGTGCAGGAGTTATTGCCAAGGAACACGGCGGCGTGGGACGAGGCGTGGGGGAGGTTTGCGCGGGCGATTGGGTAGGGGGCGAGGCAAATCCAAGAAAAGGGAGGGCCGCGAAAATGACGCGCAGCGTTCAATTAATCCGCTTGCTGACGTCGGTGCTGATTGCGTTTGCAGCATGTACTTTCGTCGTGCGATATGACCGCATCTCGGCGGAGCGATATATATATGACCACCCAAGGGCGGACGGACACTGGGAGGGGGGCGAATTCGTCATCGGAAGCAACAGCATCGGCGTATGCGAGCTTATCAGGGCGCACCGCGCGCACGCCTATGCGGCGCCCCTTGCAGGGCTCGTCTTGGGCATTCTCTTTATCTGGCGATGGCCACAGTTCCCCGCACTTGCCGAACTGATTGGGTCGGCCATGTTGGTCTTAGCCATTGTTTGGGCCGGCTTTGTCCTGCTAAGCTGGCAATTTCAGAACATTCCGCATATCGCTCACTTGCAGGTGTTCTATTAGGAGCCGATCACGCCCATTATTCCCGGTTGTTACGCCCGTTTACGGGCATTTCCGCCGCAGGCGGTCATAGGCCCGGCGTTTACGCCGGGTCAACGCGGCGCGTCGGTTATTTGTTCTCCTCGCGAACGTGAAGTGTCAGCCCCGTTCCACGGGGCTCCTGTTCCGCGATTCGCAGGAGGCCCGTGAGCGGGCCTGACACGATGGAGAGACAGCGGCGGGATCATCCCACGAACCCGGCGTGAACGCCGGGCCTATGACCGCCTGCGGCGGAGAAGGGGCGTAAACGCCCCTGCGCGCCGAACCCGGATTTCGGATTACCCGCCGCCGCCGACCGAACGGCCCTCACCCTAACCCTCTCCCAAAGGGAGAGGGGACCGGAACGGTCAAACCGACCCTTCCGCCCCGGCCGTCGCGCCGGCGGGACGCCGCCGGGCGGCCAAATCGCGCCGCAGACTCTTCGCCGCGGCGACCATGTTCCCCAACGACGCCTGCACCTCCGGCCAGCCGCGCGTCTTCAGACCGCAATCCGGATTCACCCAAAGCTGCTCCGCCGGGATCGACTCCATCGCCTTCCGCAGCCGGCCGATGATCTCCTCCTCGTCCGGCGCGCGCGGACTGTGGATGTCGTACACGCCCGGGCCGATCTCGTTCGGATAACGAAAGCGGGCGAAGGCCTCCAACAACTCCATGTCCGAGCGGGCGGCCTCGATCGAAATCACGTCCGCGTCCAAGGCGGCAATCGACTCGATGATCTCGTTGAACTCGGAGTAGCACATGTGCGTGTGGATCTGCGTCCGATCGCCCACGCCCGACGACGACAACCGGAAGGCGTCGACCGCCCAAGCCAAATACTCGCTCCATTGGCCGCGGCGGAGCGGCAGGCCCTCGCGAATCGCCGGCTCGTCGATCTGGATGACGCCGATGCCGGCCGTTTCCAAATCGACCGCTTCGTCGCGAACCGCCAGGGCGATCTGCATCGCCGTGTCGCGCCGCGGCTGGTCGTCGCGAACGAACGACCACTGCAAAATCGTGATCGGACCGGTGAGCATCCCTTTCATCGGCCGTGCGGTCAGCGATTGCGCGTACTCGCTCCAGGCGACGGTCATCGGCCGCCGGCGGCAGACGTCGCCGAAGATGATCGGCGGCTTGACGCAGCGGGCGCCGTAGCTCTGCACCCAGCCGTTGCCGGTGAAGGCGAACCCGTCCAACTGTTCGCCGAAGTATTCGACCATGTCGTTTCGCTCGCACTCGCCGTGGACGAGCACGTCGAGGTCGATGCTCTCCTGAAAGCGGACCGTCCGCTCGATTTCCTTGCGGCAGAATTCTTCATATTGCGCGGCGTCCCATTGCCCCTTCTTCCATTCCGCCCGGGCCTTCCGCACTTCGAGCGTTTGCGGAAACGAGCCGATGGTCGTTGTCGGCAGCAGCGGCAGCTTTAGCGCGGCCTGCTGCGCCTTGCGCCGCTCGCGATAGGCCGACGCGCGGCGAAACATCTGCGCATCGAGGCCCTGCAAACGCGATTTCACCTCCGCGCGGTGGATTCGCGGCGAGCGGCGGCGGCTGGCGACCCGGTCGCGGCTTTCGCTCAGGGCGTCGGCGATCGACGCGCGCCCTCGCGCAGCCCCCGGGCCAGGACCGCAATCTCGCCGAGCTTCTGCTTCGCAAACGCCATCCAGCCGCGCAGCTCGGCGTCCAACGACTTCTCTTCATCGAGATCGATCGGACAATGCAGGAGCGAGCAGGATGGGCCGACCATCAGCCGCCCGCGTCCGAGTCGCTCGGCGGCCTTTTCCAACAGATTGAAAGCGCCGTCGAGGTCCGCCCGCCAGACGTTCCGGCCGTCGATCACCCCCAGCGACAACGCCAGCGGCGCGGGCGCGAGTTCGAGGGCCTGGTCCAATTGCTCGGGCGAGCGGACCAAATCGAGGTGGACGGCGGCCACCGGCAGCCGCAGCGTCGCGGCAAGGTTGTCGCCCAGAGCGCCAAAATACGTCGCCAGGCAAATCTTGATCTTCGCCGACACGTCGGCCAATTGCCCATAGGCGGTGTCGAAGGCGGCCGCGGCCCCGTCGGGCAGGTCCAAGGTCAAAACGGGCTCGTCGATCTGAATCCACTCCGCTCCCGCCTTGGCCAAACGGCGAATCACTTCCTCATAGACCGGCAGCAAGCGATCGAGCAGACGGAGCGGCTCGACGCCGGCCGCCTTGCTCTTGCCCAACAGGAGGAAGGAGACCGGGCCGAGGAGCACCGGCCGGGCGGAAATGCCCAACGCCTTGGCCTCGACGAAGGCGTCGATCACTCCCGTCCAACTCAGGCGGAACGACGTCTGCGGCTCGAACTCCGGCGTCAAGCAATGGTAATTCGTGTCGAACCACTTCGTCATGTCCAGCGGCGGCGCGTCTTGCGTGCCCCGGGCCATGGAAAAATACGAGGGCAGGTCGATGGCCTTGGCCCCACAACGGAAGCGGCGCGGGACGGCCCCGACCATCGCCACCGTGTCCAGTACGTGGTCGTAGAGCGAGAAGTCGCCGCAGGGGACGTGCTCGATCCCCGCGTCGCGCTGCAGTTGCCAATGACGCTGGCGGAGCGAAGCGGCGACGGACTGCAACTCTTCCAGGTCGTAGCTGCCTTGCCAAAATCCCTCGACGGCCCGCTTCAACTCGCGGCGAACGCCCATCCGCGGGAAACCCAAATTCGTTGCAATGGTCATAGACGGAAGCCCGGAGACTTTTTCCCCTCCGGGGGCGCGGGGTTGCTATTTTGATAGAGAGTCTGGGAATGTTATGCGGCAAGCGGCGGAATGTCAAGCAACAATGCGGCCGCACCTTTGCTTTGCCCTCCTTGCCGTCCGCGGGCGGGAAGGGTACGATAACCGCGAGAATTGCCCCTTCATCCGCCGAGGACCGATTCCATGCACCCCGCGATCGAAAAACTTTTGGCTGCCGGCCCGATCGCCGCCGATGGGGCCTGGGGCACCCAGTTGCAGCAGCGCGGCCTCCCCTTGGGCGCCTGCCCCGAGATGTGGAACGTCCAGCGGCCGGACCTGGTCGAAGCGGTCGGCCGGGCGTATGTCGAAGCGGGCAGCGACGTCATCCTCACCAACACCTTCGGCGCGAACCGCTTCATCCTTGCGCGGCATCAACTGGCCGATCAAGTCGCGCCATTGAATGAAGCGGGGGCGGCCATTTCCCTGCGGGCAGCCAAAGGCCGCGCCGCAGTCTTCGCCTCGATCGGGCCGACCGGCGTCATGCTGATGATGGGCCAGACGAGCGAAGACGAGCTGCGCGCGGCCTTCCTCGAACAGGCGCAAGCCCTCGCCCGCGCCGGCGTCGACGGACTGGTGATCGAAACCATGTCCGATCCGGCCGAGGCCGTCTTGGCGGTCGCCGCCGCCCACGAAACCGGCCTCCCCGTGGTCGCCTGCATGACCTTCGATTCCGGGGCCAAGTTGGACCGGACGATGATGGGCACAACGCCCGAGCAGGCGGCCGAGCAACTCCTCGCCGCCGGCGCCGACTGCGTCGGCTCGAACTGCGGCCACGGAATCGAGGGGATGTTGGAAATCTGCCGCCGCCTGCACGCCGCCTCCGGCCGTCCGGTTTGGATCAAGGCGAACGCCGGTCTGCCGAAAATGCAGGATGGCAAGGCAATCTACGCGCAGACGGCGGAAGAGTTTGCCGACCACGTTCCCGCGTTGATTGCCAACGGCGCGGGCATGATCGGCGGTTGTTGCGGGACGACGCCCGAGTTCGTCATCGGCGTTTGCGGAAGGATGAAGGCGAAAGGATGAAAACGGAAAGGCGGCCTTGGTCCTTCCTCTTGGCGGTTTGCGCAATCTGCGGCTTCTGTTCCGCCTCCATCCTTCATCCTTCCGCCTTTTGTGGGCCCCACCGTGGGGGAGAAAATTGATGGCGAAGAAAATCCGATCCCGCGCTGTGCGCGCTGGCGCCATGTGGTAAGATGTCCCCCATGGCGAGTCTGGATTGGCTTCAGGCTCTTGAGCGAACGGAGAAGGTCGGTTCGATTCTTTCCGAAGGAGGAATGCTATGGCCCGGATGATGGTGATGCGAGTTCTTACGTCTGCCGCAGTTGCATCGTTGACGCTCTTCCTGGCGGGCTGCGTATCGCAATCGGACTTCGACGCGAAAGTGAAGGAGTTGAAGACGCAGAGCGACAAAATGTTGTCCCAGGCTGAAAAGGCGAAGAAGGAGGCCGACGCCAAGCTCCAGGCGTTGGAAGAGGAGAAGGGGAAGCTGAAGGAGCAAGCCGAGAAGGACGCGGCGCAGCTTCACAAGGACCTCGACGAGGCGAAGGCCTTGGCGGACAAGGCGGAGCAGGCCGCCAAGGACGCCGACGCCAAGCTCAAGACGCTGGAGCAGACCAACGCCGATCTGAAGAAGCAGGCCGACAAGCTGGCCGAGGCCGAGCAGGATGCGGCGCAGCTTCGCAAGGACCTCGACGCGGCGAAGGCGGCGCAGACGGACCTCGAGGCGAAGGTCAAGACGTTGGAAGAGGAGAACGCCAAGCTGAAGACGCCGGCGAAAAAGTAGCAGTCTGGCGCATCTTCGCGCGTCGTTTTACCAACAGGGCGTGCTTCAAAACAGTGTGCCGCTGCTGGCTTGTCCCGCAGTGCTGCGGCGCCGCCGAGCGCAACGCTGCTGGGCAAGCCAGCAGCGGCACACTGCGTTTTCTACAAGTTCATTCGGAGACGACCTCGCTCACCAGCCTGCAACCCGGCAGGAGTTGCGCGAGTTTCTTGAACCCCTCGGGCGAGATGCCCGTTTGTCCGATCTTCAGCGTCTTCAAGTGAATCATTTTTCGCAGGAGATCGATCGCCGCATCGGCGACGCCGCTGTCGGACGTGAGGTCGAGAACTTTCAGGTTCGGCAGCTTTGTCAGTGCGGCGATGCCGGCGTCGGCAATGCGCGTCTGGCTAAGGTCCAAAAATTCCAAATTGGACAGACCGGCGAGGTTGGCCAAGGCGTCGTCGTCGATCTGGGTCTGTCGCAATTCGAGCCGGACGAGCGACTTCAGGCCGCGCAGGTGTTTTAGGGCCGCGGCGTCAATTCCCGTCTGACTGAGAACGAGGACTTTCAGGTTCGCCTTGTCCTGCAAACAGGCCAGCGCCGCGCCGCGGAGCGGCGTATCGCGCAGCGACAGGCGCCGCAACCCCCGGAAACGTTTGAGCACGCCGAGCCCCTTGTCGTTGACGCTGAAGCAGCGGAAGATCGCCAGGTCCTCCAGCGGCAGGCCGCCGATCTTTTCCAAGGCGGCGTTGCTCACGCTGCAATCCTCGATCGCCAGCAGCGAAAGCCGCGGAAATCCGGCGACCACGGCCATCGTGGCGTCGGCGACGCCATACCCGCCCAGTTTCAGCCCGCGAAGGCTCTTCAACGCGCGAAGGCTTTCGATCCCAGCGTCGGTAATCTGGGAGCAGCCGCGGAGATCGAGGACCTTCAAGCGCGGCAGCTCGTGCAGCCGGGCAAGCGCCGATCGGAGAAGCCATTGTCGCCCAATCCGAGAGCGATTAAATTCGGGAAGCTTTTCAGGCAGTCGAGTCCCGCGTCGGTCAGGTTCACCGACCGCTGCAGGTTCAACGCCGTCAGCTTCGAGAGCGGCTTGAGCCGCCGAAAGCCCTCGTCGTCGATTTGGGAGCCCAGGAGGGCAAGTTCCACCAGGCCGGTCATCGCGCCGAGGACTTTGGCCCCGGCGTTGGTCACTTCGCCGCCGGCGATTCGCAGCTTCGTCAGATGGCCAAGCGCGGGCAGGCATTCCACGTCCGCATCGCCGATCGACTTGCGGCCGCCGGCCAGATCGACGCCGACGAGGTTCCCCGCGGCGTCGTATTCCAATTCCGCAAACAACGCCGCAAGTCGTCGGACCGCGGCGGCGAATTGCGGATCGGCGCCGGCCTCTCGACCGGCGAGGATCGCCGTCGCGAGTTCCTTGTCGCTGCGCGCCGGCGGCGTCTCGGCGCGGCGGTGAACCGGAAATCGCCAGGGCCAAGACCGCGGCGGCGAACATCCGAGGACGATTTATCATGGGCCGAATTCCGTCTACAGAGTCCACGGGGCGCGCAGGTCGCGATGCACCATTTTCGCCGCCTCGGCGTCGCCGACGATTTCCTCCTTTTGTGGGTCCCACGTGATCTTTCGCTTCAGGCGAACGGCGATGTTGCAGAGATGGCTGATGACGTTCGGACCGCACCGCGTCGGCCAGCGTGCTGACCGGCTGCCGGCGAGATTTGACCGCGTCAATGAAATTCTGGCCGTGATTGCCGCTGTTGGGCAGATGGACGTCGTTGGGGCCGATCGGCGACTTCGTCAGCGCCTCGGACGACGTTTCCAAGCCGCCGCGACGGACCTGGACCCAGCCCTCGGAGCCGATGAACCTCGTCGAGTCGCCGCCGGGCTTGAAGGTCATCTTCACATCGCCGAGTTGGATTTTCATGTCCCAGTTGTAGACCGTGTCGTAGAGGCCCTTGTCCGGGATCATGCCCGTGCCTTCCACCGTCACCAGGCCCGACTGATCGGCGTCGCTGCCCCAGACCATGATGTCCAACGGGTGGGCGCCCCAACCGGCCAGGTAGCCGATCGAATAGTCGTAGATCCAGTAGGTTCCCGGCGGATGGCAACGATCGGCGGTGAAGGGCACCATGGTCGCCGGGCCGACCCACGCGTCGTAGTCGAGGTTGCGCGGCACGGGGACTTCCTTCGTCGATCCGCCCGCGCCGCCGTTGGGGGCGATCACCTCGATCGTGTGGACCTTGCCGATCCGCCCGCTGCGGACGAGTTCGCAGCCAAGGCGGCAGTGGGCCATGCTCCGCTGTTGCGTGCCGTACTGGAAGATTCGCTTCTGTTCCTCGAAGACCTTGCGGCAGATCAGGTCCTGCTCGATGCTCACTCCCAGCGGCTTCTCGACATAGGCGTCCTTGCCGGCTTTGGCTGCGGCGACGGCGATGGGCACATGCCAGTGATCCGGCGTGGCGACAACCACCGCGTCGATGTCTTTTCGCGCCGAACAGGTCGCGGAAGTCCGCATACGCCTTGCCGCCGCATTGCTCGGCGCACGCCTCGCGGCGGTCTTTGTAGGCATCGGCGAAGGCCACGAATTGGGCCCCTTTGCAGGCTTGCAAAACGGTCAACAGGTAGCGGCCTTCGTTGCCCACGCCGATGTGCCCGAGCGCGATCCGCTCGTTGGCGCCCTTGACGCCGTCGGCCATCACCCAGGGCGCGGCGAACATCGACGCCGCTCCGGCGACGGCCGCCGTCTGCGCGAGAAATCACGGCGGCTGGCGCCGCCTTGGTTGGTGGACTCGTGGCGAAGGGAAGTCATCGAAAAATCTCCTCATGCTAACGGGACAGTCCCATTTTCGGCGCGACCCCGCAAAACGGCATGCACGAATCGGGACGATCTCCAAGGTGGGAATGGGTGTGAATCGTTTTGCGCAAGTCTTACAGCACTTTCGTCGCTCCCGGCATCGCTATCGGGTAACGTCCCTGGGCGTCGGGCATCGCCGGCGGGTTCGACTCCATCGTGTACGCGTCGAGCCCCGGGGCCAGGGCGAGGTTGGAAGCGATCGCCTCGTCCCAGGCGACGGCCTTGCCGGACTCGGCGGCCATGCGGCCAAGGATGCCGGTCATCGCGGCCTTCGCGCAGCGGTCCGCCTCGTTGTAGGGCTTGTCCTCGCGGATGGCCTGGAAAAGCTGGTCGTGCTCGACCTGGTAGGGATTGGCGCCCGGCCCCTTGCCGTCCCAGACGACATTCTCCAGGTCCTGCCGCCAGCCCTTGAAGAGGCGCGGCCGTGGGACTCCTTCGCCAAGGTGAGCCGAGCCTTTGCGCCGTGGATCACGTCGCACCAGGAGCCCCAGCACCCGGCAATGTGCCGGCCTTGAGCCATCATCCGCGTCCCGTCGGCAAAGGTGTATTCCACCGCGTAATGGTCGAACAATTGATCGGGCTCGCTGCGGACTTGCCGCCCGCCTTGCCCCTGGGCGGAGACGGGCCAGGCGTTCTTCACCCAGCAGCAGACGTCCAGATTGTGGATCAGCCAGTCGAGGAGGAAGCTCCCGTTGAGCCACGTGAAGTTCGAGTAGTTGCGGATTTGGTGCGCCAACTCGCTCATTCCCGCGGGTTTTGGCGAAAAGCCGACGGGGCCGTGCTCGCGGTAGGCCCAGCACGCGACCACCTCGCCGATGGCGCCGTCGTGAATCTTCCGAACCGCCTCCTCCAGCGGCTTGTGGTGGCGGCACATCAGGCCGCCGGCGATCTTCAGATTCCTTTTCGCCGCCGCTTCGCCCGCCTTCAATACGCGGCGAACCCCGGGGGCGTCCACAGCGAACGACTTCTCCATGAACACGTGCATCCCCCTCGCCACGGCGTATTCAAGGTGGATGGGCCGGAAGGCCGGCGGCGTCGCCAGGAGCACGACGCTGCCGGGATCGAGCGAGTCGATCGCCTTCTTGTAGGCGTCCAGGCCGGCGAACTGCCGTTCCTTGGGCGCGTCCAACTGATTGGCGAACTGTCCGGCAAGATTGTGCAGGCTGGACTCCGTGCGCGCGGCGAAGAAGTCGGCCATTGCCCAGAGTTTCGTCGGGCCTTTGGTGCTCAGGGCATTGGCGGCCGCCCCGGTCCCCCGCCCCCCGCAGCCAACCAAGGCCATCTTGATCGTGTTGTCCTCGCCGGCATAGCCGCGAACTTATCGCGCCGGCCAAGGCGGCCCCGGCCAACGCAGCGCCGGAATGCTGCAAAAACGTTCGGCGAGATGTGGAGGAAGATGAGTTTTTCCGCGAGACGCTCATGTGACGGTCCTCAGGGTGAGGCTGCGTAGGAATGGTTCAACTGACATCTTGCAATTTGCTGGAAGGACTCTGCATACAACCCCTCTTGCCCGGCGGGCGAGGGGACCGCAAATCGGCGTTGACGGCCTTTCCGCGGCAGCGGACAAGATAATCTCGGCCGTCGCCAATCCTTTGGCCATCTCCTCCGGGCCGGGATGGCCGTGCATGAACGGGTTGACGTACTCGGCATAGCCTGTCCGGGCCAGAGCGGCAATCCAGGGAGTGAAATCGGCCGGGCCGATCCCCGGCAGTTGCTTCATGCCGTCGGCATGTTGCCAGGCATAGAAGAACAGCAATTGCTTTCCGGCAATCTCGATGACCTCCTCGACGGAGATTCCCGCAGCCTGCAAATGGTACGGCGCCAGGGCGATTCCCAGACGCGGGTTCCGGTTCAATTCGACGAACGCCTTGAAGGAATCCTTGGAGCCCAGCAGGCTGTCGGCGTGGTTTTCGACGGCGATCCGCGAATTGCACTTCTCCGCCAAGTCCACTTGCGGCTTGAGTTGCTCGAAGAGCGACTTCATTCTCGGCGGTCAGGTTCATCACTTTGCCGTAGCGGGCCTCGCGAACCGCCACGCCCCCGCCCGCCTTGCCGAGGAGTTTCACAAGCCTGGGATACGCGGCGCCGACGTTGTAACAGGCGAACGCGTAAAGCTTCAGACGGTGCTTGGCGAGCAAGTCCTTGAGGCCCTCGGGCCCGAGGCGATTTTCGATCTCGTCGAGATGGGGACATCCGAAGCCCGCGTGCCAGAAATCGACCGCCGCGAATCCCAAGGCGGCGATTCGCGCACACGCCTTTTCCACGGACAAGGAACTGAACTGCACGGTTGAGGTGGACAATCGCAGCGGCCAGGGCGTTTTCTCGCCGGCGCGGTCTTCGCCCGCCGGCGCCGGCGCGGACAGGATCCCAGCCGCGGAAAACGCGGCGCCGCCGACGGCGACGCGCTTGAGAAAATCGCGGCGGGCGAGAGTTGCCTTTGGTTTCACCTTCCGTCTACCTTTTCCGCGGAGATTGACTTGCTTGCGTTTGAACTTGCCCATCGCAACGTCCGGCGGCCGCTTGGCGCGGCGCGGCGGCGAGCAAGGGGCGGAGGTGCGCGATGCTCCGCCGCGCCTGCTCCACGGTTCCGCACTCGACGCTGAAGACCAGGTCTCGCGGGGCGGCGCCGCAGATCTCGATCGCCTGGGTCCAGGGAATGACGCCGTCGCCGCAAGCGCAGCCCACCGGCGTGCCGGCCAATTTGCCCCGCTCGGCCGCCGATTGTTGCAGGGAAATGTCCTTCGCATGGACGTGTACAAGGCGGTCTTTGACGAGGCGGAGCCAGGCGATCGGGTCCTCGCCGCCGAGGTAACTGTTGCCGGTGTCGAAGTTGACGCCGATGGCCGGCGAATCGACGAGTGCGCAGATGCGGTCCAGTCCCGCGGGTGTTTTGCTGTATTGCTGATGCGGCTCGAGGCCGATTTTGATTCCCCGCGGCTCGGCCGTCGCGGCCGCCTCGTGCAGCGAATAACGCATCAGGCAGTGGTCTTCCGCGACGGTGGTCCAGAGCGGCTTCGGGCCTTCGTCGGTGTTGACCACCGGCGCCGCACTCGGCGGCGAAGCGGATCGCCTGCTTCAAGTAATCGACGGCGATGTCCGGCTTGCACAGGGGGCAGTGGGCGGACAGGCCGGAGAGCTTCACCCCCGCCCGCTCGCACGCCCGGCGAATCCGGTACGGGTCGTCGAACATCGAGACGCTGTGAAAGTAGCCGGCTTCGCTCAACAGTTCACGGCCGAGGTGGACCATCGGTTCGACGTATTCGTAGCCGAGTTCGGCGGCCTTGTTGACGCCCCATTCGAAAGGCTTGTCTTCCTGCCGGACGAATTCCAAATTGACGCCAAGGGAGATGTTGCCCATCGCTTCCTTCTTTCTTATCGAATTGACACGCGGACAGACTTAGCATATAAGCTAAACGAAGCGAGTGCAATTGTCGTTTGAATTCCTTCACTGGCGAAAGTTGAACGTTTTCGCGACGCTTCCCGGGGGCTTTCCATGGCCAAGACCCCTCCCATCTACAAGGAGCATGGGCAGACCTACGCGGCCGACGCCTGCGCCCCGCTGGTCGAGGGGATCAAGGCCGGCCGGGTCCGCTCCCATGCCCTGGTTTGCGGCCATTATCCGGGCGAAAAACTCCCCCGAGGCGCCCTGACCGGCGTGAAAACCGTCGGTTTCTGGGACGCCGACCATCCGCAAGATTGGGGGCTGGACTGGCATCGCAACGAGGGCGTCGAGTCTGACCTTCCTCGAGACGGGACGCCTGGCCTACAGCGTCGATGGGCGGGACCTGACGCTCCGGCCCGGCGACCTGACGATCACCCGCCCGTGGCAGCTCCACCGCGTGGGCAATCCGCACGTCGCCGCCGGGCGATTGCACTGGCTGATTCTCGACGTGGGCGTCCGCCGGCCGCACCAGGCGTGGAAATGGCCGCCGTGGCTGGTGCTTTCGGCGGGCGACCGGAAGCAATTGACCGACATGCTGCGGCAGAACGAACAGCCGGCATGGCGGCGCCCGAGGATTTGCGTCGCTGCTTCGCCCGCATCGCGCAGGCCATCGAGGGCAATTGCGCCAGCGAGAACCTTTCCCGGCTGGCGATTCACTTGAACGAGTTGTTTCTGCTGGTTTTGGACATGTGTCGCCGCAGCGACGTCCCCCTGGACGCCTCCTTGAGCAGCAGCCTCCGCACGGTGCAGCTCTTCTTGGACGATCTGGCCGGAAATTTGAACCACCTCGGTCAGGAATGGACGCTGCCGCGGATGGCGGAGCATTGCGGCATGGGAGTGACCCATTTCGTTCATCACTGCAAGCAGACGAGCGGCGCGACGCCGCTGCAATACCTCAATCAGTGCCGTTTGGATGCGGCGCGGCAACTCCTCCGCCGCGAGCCCGGCCGCAGCGTGACGGAGATTGCCTTAAGCTGCGGGTTTTCCTCGCCGCAATACTTTGCGACGGTCTTTGGGCGGCAGTTTGGCGTGTCGCCGCGGGAGTTTCGCAACGGGCAGGCCGGAGCGTAAAGGCGCGGCGGGAGGTTGGCGTTCTTCGCGTCTCCCGCAGCATGTATCGAATGGCGAGGGAGCAGTCACCGGATCATCCTTCCCACCTGCCGCAAGGTCTCGACATCGATCTGGCGGAGCCGGCCGCGGTAGTCGGGCCCGACGTCCACGGAAAAAATGTTGCCGTACTTGACCGCCCCGAAAAAGTCCGCGTAGAGCTTTTTCGCCGTCAGGCAGAGGCGGTCGTGCTTTGGCAGGGAGTAGAACCACATCGCCCCGCCCTCGTGCGGCGGGAGGATGGGATAGCTGAACTCCGCAAGCAGGTAGGAATTGCTCGGCTTGTCCTTGATGTACGGGGCCGCTTTCGCATCGTCCAACGGCCCCGGCCGCCCCATCTCGGCCAAGCGGATGTCCGTCCCTTGCTGTTCGCCGCTGTTGAAGCCGACGAAACAGCCGGGCTGGAACGATTTGCACCAGGCGACCGTTTCCTTGTGGCTCAGCCCGCCGTCGCCGACCGCGTGATCGAACCAAATGTACTCGATCGGTCCGTACTGCGTGAGCAACTCCTTGAGTTGGGCCTTCTTCATTTCCGGGTTGCTGCCGCTCTTCCGGCCGTCCAAGGCCCCGGGCCAGTTCCAGTCGCCTTCGGAAAAGTAGAGGGCCAGCTTGACGCCGTGGCGGTCGCAGGACTTGCGCAGCTCGGCCAACACGTCGCGGCCCAAGGGCGCCTTGGTCACTTTGCGGTCGGTGGTCTTCGTGTCCCAGAGGCAAAAACCGTCGTGATGTTTGGTGAGAAAGAGGATATAGCCCATGCCTGCCTCCCGGGCGGTGCGGGCCCATTGGTCGGTGTCGCACTCGGTCGCGCGGAAGAAGCTCAGGTCCTTTACTCCGGGCGTCCACTCCTTGCCGGAAAACGTGCTGAGCGACCAGCAGACGAACATGCCCCATTTCAGGCCCTTCAACTCCGCCGCCCGCTGCTTCATATCGACCGCCGCGGCGTCGCTTTCGTCCAAGGTCGCGTTGAGCTTCCGCCAGCCTTTCATCGTCGGGACGAGGATCGAGCGGGCGTCGCCGCGAAGGGCGTAGCCTTGGAAGCCGATAGGGCCCGTGTAGCCGATCTGCCGCAGCTTCCGCAGGACGATGCGGACGTCGTACGTCCCCTTGTCGAGCGTCTGGATCAGGCGATCCCATTGCGCCCCCTTCACGCCCGCGTCGGCGCCGCAAATCGTCGCCGCCGCCAGCAGCGGCTTCGCCTCGTCGAGCATGGCGGGAATGTTCGCCTCGTCGCCGGCGGCCAAGGCGTGGCAGAGATTGAAGCCGACGCCGAAGTTGGGATGGTTCACCGCTTTGGCCAGCCGCACGCAGTCGGGCACGCGCTGGGTCCACTCGCCAATGTGCGGATACAGGGCGAATCGCAAATCGTGGGCCTTGGCGGCCTCGGCCAACTTGCGCAACTCTTGCACCAGCGGCGTTTGATCCGTCAGCGACGCGAAGGCCGGCCCCCGCCCGCCGATGTGCAGCCAAAGCACCGTGCCGTGGCCCTGCAAAAGGTCCATCGCGGCGGGCAGGTTCGGCATGGACGACAGCTTTCCCTCGGGCGTCGCCGTGGCGGCGAAATAAATGGTGAACATTTTCAGGCCGCGCTTTTCCAACGCGGTCAGCACGGGCCGCAGTTGCTCGACGGGCTGCTCGTGCCAGGCCACGCCGGCGTAGCCGAGTTCCTTGACCACGTCGAGTTGTTGCTCCAGCGACGAGCCCGGCCGCTGGAAGGAAGTGTCCATGGCGTAGAACGGATTGGGCAACTCGGCGGCCGCGAGGGTCGGGGCGAGCGCGGCCGCGGCGATGAAAAACGCGGCGGCCGAGAGGACCAGGGAGCGGGACGAGCGCTGCATGGGCGGAGTCTCCGATGGGGGTGAACGGGGCGGGTTTGCGATTTGTGCGACCGCCTTATCTTAATCCACCGCGGCCGGGGCGGCAAGCAGCCGAAGTTGCCAACGATTCCGGCGATGAGAGCATTTTTCACGACGCTCCAGCGCAAGTTGTTCGAGCCATGTTTGCATTGCGAATCCCGGCCCCAACGGGGCCTTCCACCACATCCGCCTCGTTTTGCGGGGCGGGCCAAAGGATCGTCCTAAAATGAACTGACGTATTCCCGCAATTGCACGACATTTTCCGGCGGCGTTTCGTAAGGCAACGCGCCGGTGCCCAAGCAGACGTTGGCGCGGCCCGCCGCCAGCCGGATCACCCGGTCGGCATCGGCCTGAATCCGCGTCCACGGGCCGCGAGAAATGACTTCCACATCCATGTTCACGCGTACGCGAACCTCGGGCTTGTCCCGCATCTTGTCCATGAACGCCGCCTGATTCGTTTCGTAAGGAGCGACGACGTAGCCCGTGCCGGTCTCCAACATGGCGTCCAAGATGGGCGTCGTGTCGCCGCCGATGATGCACGGGATCGGATGTCCGAGCACCGCCGCCATGCGGGTCACGATCGCCGTCAGCGCCGGCAGTTCGACGCGACGAAACATCGCCGGCGAGAGCAGCGGCGGGCAAGCCGCGGATTCAAAAAACGCCGCGTCGATCCCTTGCCGCTTGATCTCCTCGGCCAGCGCCACTTGACCGTCCACCAGATGGACGAGCGCCGCGGCCACTCCCTCCGGGTCCGCCGCCGCGTCGCACAACAACGTCTCGAAGCCCACGAGGCTGCTGGCGATGGAGAACGGTCCGCTCACGGGAATTCGCACTTGGGCCTCGGGGAACTTGCGGGCAAGCCGCGACGCCGCGCGAACGGCCATCGGAATGCGCCCGTCGGCGCGGGGGTTCAGCGGTTTCAACCGCAA
Source organism: uncultured Planctomycetia bacterium (assembly GCA_963791075.1). Lineage (GTDB taxonomy): Bacteria > Planctomycetota > Planctomycetia > Pirellulales > Thermoguttaceae > CAWBRF01. The sequence goes on along the minus strand of CAWBRF010000007.1, from coordinate 37,925 downwards.
CAAATCGGCCGCGGCGGCGCAGATTGGCCGCGAGATGGCCGGAATGCCGATGCCGCCGGGGTTCCGCACCACGCCGCCATAGGCCTCCGCCTCCAAATTGTAAATGTCGATGCCCGGCATGATCGGCGTATGCCGATAGAGTTGATAGGCGGCGGCGTGGGCGGCAAACAGCAATTCCTCGTCGCGCGACGCCTCCCAAGGCGTCCGCCCGATGACGGCCGCGGCATGTTCGTAAATGGAAGGCGATAATTCCATGACTTTTCGTCCGCCGCGCGATGGGGCGGCGGCAAGCTACGGATTGCCTCAGAGCAGTTCACAACCTTCTCCGCCGTCGGAAAATCATTTTCAGCGCGGCGTGTAGTGCGGCGCATGAATCGGCCTGTCGAGCATTGCGTTCGCGGCGTCGCTGCCGACAAATCGCTCCTTGCCGGGATCCCATTGCAGTTTTCCGCCCACTGGAATGGCGATTTGGCCCAAAAGGCCCAGCGACGCGACCCGCTGGCCGACTTCCGCCGGTTCGAGCGTTTCTTGGCGGCTCTTCACGCAGTCGATGAAGTCTCCTTTGTCGGTCTTGACGTAAAAGTGAATTTCGTTGGGCCCGATCGTCGCATTCAGGACCGCAGGGTGAATGAAGTCCACTGCAACGCTATTCGAACACCAACTCGCCGAAGAATTCCGGCAAATGAAATTGAGGTTTCGGGAACGCGACCGGCGACCAGGTCAGCCAATGGGGATGCGACGTTCTGGTCGCCGCACTTATAGAAATTCGCCCGCCAAACGACGCCCGGCGCCGGCGGAGTCATCGCACAGTGCTTCTGCAAAATCTCGATCGGAAGCCGATACTCCACAGTCCACGCGACGGGAGTTGCGATCTCGGGATCAACGATCTTCGGCAAGGAATGGGCGATCGTGATCTTGGCATGTTCACTCTCCGGGATCTCGACAACGTCTTTTCTTGGAGCCCGTTGAAAGCAAAACAGGGTTGTGCCGCCGCAGTTCATTTCGAGATTGAAGTAGCCTTGCGACACGCCTGGACCGGGCGAGAAAAAGAACTCCACGCAACTGTCTCGGCAAACAGGCGCTTGATAGTCCGTCGCAACGGCGCGAACGTATTGGTCCTCGACGCGGAAGATCAGGTACAAGGCGGCTGCATCGTAGGCGATTTTCACTTCCGCCTTGGGAAAATGCTCCGGCCTGCGGCCCATGTGCAGGCGGATTGGCTGCGGTTGGATTTCCCTCCAGGGAAACTTGTCCCAGTTGGCGTCGATCTTTGGAGGCTGCTTCAGTCTTGTCACCTTGCACAACATGGTTTTCTCTTCCTTGGAAGACGCCAGACAGCCCGACAACGTCAATGCGCCCAGCGCTGTGAACGTTACCCATCGTTTCATTGCTTTCTCCCCATGCGGAACGTTATCGGCGACAACTGGGATCAATTCTACCCGTGAACGACAATCCTTGCCACCCGGCCTTCCTTCATCGCCCGCGGCAAGCGACATCGCTGGCGAAGCCCTTCGTTCCCGTGGCGGGAACCATGGAATTGACGTGAGAACCCCGCTCCTTGGGCCACAAATGCCCTAGAATCCGACCACCGAATCTCGCCGGACGACCGTAGCGGGCGGGAGTCTTATCCGCTGAAAATCGCCGTCTTTTCGCGGCGGAGAATATTTTTGGCCCTCCAGCGTCTTGCGTCGGCCCGCCACGGAGAGTATTCTTCGGGAACGGCGCGAATACCGCACTCTCATGACTCCTGACTTCGGTCGGTCGCCGGGCCTTGTTGCCCGGGCGGCGCTCCCGAGGGAAAGGGCCAGATCGTATGCAGAACTACGGCAGCGGCGCATCTACCGGGCTCGACCAGACCGCCTTGGGCAAAATCATTACGGGGTTTACTCCGGAGTGGCTGGAACTCTCCCGCGACGACCGGCAGACGCTCGTCTCGTTGGCCGAGCGGGTTGCGGCGATTGCCGCCGCTGCCGGCATGGTGGAGAGAAGGCGGCTGTGGCGGCAATTGAACATGCTCCACCCCGCGCGGCCGGTCGTATTCTGCGATCCGGAAAACGGCTGGAACGAGATCATTACGCAGTCGCAGATGCGGTGCCAAGGGCGGCTGGCCCGCCGCTGGGAGATGGACCTGCGAAAAGAGATATTCTGGGGCGAAGAGATGGGCGACGACAAGCCCGTCGAGCCCTCGCTGGCCGTCCCGTACACCGTTTCGCCGGACGACTGGGGCATGGCGCCGGCGTACCATCGCACCGACAGCCAGGGCTCGTGCGTGTGGGATGCGCCGATCCGCGATTACCGCGCCGATCTGAAGAAGCTGCACGCGCCGCAATTTGCAATCGACTGGGAAACGACCAACAACTCCCTCGCGCTGGCCCGCGACGTGTTCGGCAAGATCCTCTCCGTCAAGCTCAAGGGCATCTGGTGGTGGTCGCTGGGAGTGACGCTGCCGGCGGCGGCGTTGCGGGGATTGCAGAACATTCTCTGCGACTTCGTCGATCATCCCGACGAGATCAAGGAGTTGTTGGCCCTCATCTCCGCGGGCATCCTGGGAAAACTCGACTACTTGGAAGCGAACAACCTGCTGACGCTCAACAACGACGGAACCTACGTGGGATCCGGCGGGTTTGGATTCACCGACGAGCTTCCGCAGGGGGATTTTGCCGGACGCGTCCGCTGCGCGGACATGTGGGGCTTTACGGAAAGCCAGGAGACGGCGGGCGTGTCGCCGGCGATGTATCGCGAATTCATTTTCCCCTGCGAAAAACCGATCATGGATCGCTTCGGCCTGAATTGTTACGGCTGCTGCGAACCGCTTCACCAACGCTGGCCCACGGTCAAGCAGCATCCGCGCCTGCGCCGCGTGTCCTGTTCGCCGTGGGCCGACTTGGCCAAAATGGCGGAACTGCTCGGCGGCGAGTACATCCTCTCCCTGAAACCGAATCCGGCGACGATCGCCTCGCCCACGATCGACGAACACGCCGTCCGCCACTGGCTGCGCAAGGCGATCCAGCTCACCAAGGGATGCAATGTGGAGATCATCATGAAGGACAATCACACGATCGGCAAGCGGCCGGAGAACGTCGTGCGCTGGTGCCAAATCGCCAAAGAGGAGATCGCCGCATGAAACTCGGCTTGGATTCCTACAGCACGCGGAATTCCGGACTCGACCCGGCCGGCGTGCTCGCCCTGGCGCACGATCTCGGATTGCAAGGCGTGCTTTTCGAGATCAGCCCGTTCCGCTCGTTCCGCGACCGCGATCTGGACGCCGTGCGAAGCTGCGCGGCGGATCGAGGGCTCTACGTCGAATTCGGCATGGGCTCGATCTTCCATTGGCATCCCATGGCCGAGAAAGGAAGGAACCTGCTGGCAGAGGCGGGGTGCGACATTTCCGTGTCCGAGGCCGAGATCGTCGTCCATCACCTGAAGATCGCCAAGCGACTGGGGTCGCCGCTGCTGCGATGCGTGGCCGGCAATCTCTTCACGCGCGACGAAGGCCATGACATGACGCGGCTGGCGGACCAGGCGGTGGCCATTCTCCGCGAAGCCTGCCGGGCGGCGGAAGACTTGGGGCTGCAAATCGCCATGGAAAACCACGCCGACTTTACGGTGCGGGAACTGGCCGGCATCTGGGCGCGGGTGAACAGCCCGGCATTCGGCTTCACGCTGGACTGCGCGAATCTGGCTTTCGACCTCGACGATCCGCTGCGGCTTGCGCAAATCATGGCCCCCCACGCGCTGACCACTCACTTGAAGAACTATCGCGTGATCCGCACGGGGAGCGGCCTGGCCCTGGAGAATTGCGCCCTGGGCGACGGCGAGATCGACCTGGCGGTGATCGCCGAAATCCTCGCCGGCGCACCGCCCCGGGATCAATCTGAACATCGAAATTCATTCCCAGTTTGCCCCCTTCACCCTCGATATCCTCGCGGAGACGTTTTTCCAGCGGCATCCTTCCCCGCCGGGCGACGGTCTGGCCTGGCACCTCCGCAAGGCGTGGCGGAAGCCGATCCCGCCGACACTCCCTGCGAATTTGCCCGACGGCGAAACAGCCTGGGAGCGCGAGCACGACGATCTGCGGCAGTCCGTCCGTTGGGCAAAACAGAAGTTTTCGCATCTCCTCTCCGCATAGCAAGGAACGATCGCATGGCTATCCAAACGACCAGCGCCAACGGCAGAACGGCGATCCGCATCGGCATGTTGGGATGTGGATTTATGGGCAAGTGCCATAGCAACGCCTACAAGAAGATTCCCGTATATCTATGCCGGCGCCGACCTCCTGCCGCGGCTCGACCTCCTCTGCGACAAGCAGGCGGATGTGGCGGAGCGGGAGGCGGCGCGCTACGGCTACGAGCGATTCTGCACCGATTGGAACGAACTGGTCGCGGACGATCGCATCGAGGTGCTCGACAATTGCGGCCCCGATCCGAGCCATCCGGAGCCCTGCATTGCGGCCTTGCGCCGCGGCAAGCACGTGATCTGCGAGAAGCCGATGGCGATCTCCCTTGCGGACGCCCGGCGGATGCGCGACGCCGCCGCGGCCGCCTCGGGAAAAGCAATGTGTACGTTCAACTATCGCTTCATGCCGGCCGTGCGCGCTGGCGAAAGACCTGATCGCCGAAGGCCGCATCGGCGCGGTCTACCATGTCCGCGCCAATTACCTGCAAATGGCCGGCCATGACCCGGTGCTGCGGCCGGAGCAGGCGTGGTACGCGGCCTGGCCGCATTCCGGCGGTTTGCAGGGCATCGGCAGCCACGCCATCGACCAGTGCCGCTTTCTCGCCGGCGAAATCAAGAGCGTTTCCGCCCTCGTGCGCACCTTCAACCCCCAACGCGCGATCGCCAGCGCCGGCGACCCGAGCGTCGTCGCCGACGAAGGCGCGGCGGCCGTGCTCGAGTTTGACAGCGGCGCGATCGGCGTGCTCGAGTCCTCCGTCGTGGCCACAGGCCGAAAAAATTACCTCTCCTGGGAAGTCAATGGATCGAAAGGGTCGCTGAAGTGGGATATGGAGCATCCCAATAGCCTGCTGGCCTGCATCGAGGGCAACGACGGGGAGAAACTTCTCGGATTCGCGGAGATCTCCGTGACCGAATCCGAGCACCCCTATGTCGGACCATGGTGGCCTCATGGCCATAATCTTGGTTGGGAACATTCGCACATCATCGAAAAATTTCATTTCCTCGACGCCGTCGCCCATCGCCGCCCCTTGTTCCCCTTCAACGCCACCTTCGAGGACGGCTACCGGGTCGCCGTGATCATCGCCGCGATGCGAGAATCGAGTCGTTCGGGAAGACGGATCGAACTGAGCTACGAATGATGCGTCGGGAAGAGATGCGAATCTATTGATTCCGTCGTTGATCGCAGAGCACTTCGGTGCGTTCGACCCGGGAAACCGGGCTCCCGTTGCTCGCCCTTGCTCCACAAGCAGCACCGGCTTCAATAAGATGTAGCGGACGGCGCAGATCGATCCCAAGCGGCGCAAGCTGGATCGCGGCCAATCTCATTGCTCCGGCAGCACTTCCGCCCCGACGATCTTCAGGGCGTAGGCGTGACGGCAAGGAGCCCCCTCGGGCCCCAACTCCGGCATCGTGATTGTAAGCGTTGTCCCCTCGACCTTGTGCGGCAGCGCGCCGGCGCGCCGAGCATGGTCACCGCGGCGTCGGCGGGCGCCTTGACGTCGCGCAGAACCAGCGTCTTGCCGGGCCAGCCGGGGGTGATCGCGTAGAGGACGCCCGGCTTCTTCGTAAAAAACGCCTGCTTCACCGCCATCTCGCCCTTGGGCCGCCGGCCGATCTGCTCCATGAGGTTGTACTTCACCATGTACTGGCCGTATTGTTGGCCAGGCCGCCTGCCGGCACTCCACTGGCAACTGCGGCCTGCATAGCGAGTCCCGTAGATCGCCTCGCCGTTGACCTTGAGCCAGTCGCCGATCTCCAGCAGCCGTTGCTCCATAATGACGGGGATCGTGCCGTCGGCGGCCGGACCGATGTCCAGCAGGAGGTTGCCGCCGCGACTAACGAGGTCGCAAAGCACGAGGATGAACTCCCGGCCCGTGCGGTAGTCGTCGATCCCTTCGGCGCGATTGTAGCCATAGGAGTAGGCCATGCCGCGGCTTTCCTCCCAGGGATGGCTGTCGTCCTTCAAGCCGGCGGCGTATTCCGTGGTCCAGTAGCCGCCGTGATGGTGGCGGCAGTCGCTCCCCCAGCGGTCGTTGACCACCACCTCGTCCTTGCAGGACGCTTCGTTGAACAGCCAGGCGAGCAGTTGCTCGCTCTTCCAGTCCTTCGAGCGCATGTCCCATTCGCCGTCGGCGAAGATGATCGCGGGGCGATAACGGTTGACGGCGTCTTTGAACTGCGGCAGGAAGTGCTCGTCCACGTAGCGATTGTGGTCTTTGAGCCAAAGCGGATTGAACCACTCGTAGAGCGAGTAGTAGAAGCCGAATCGCAGCCCGCGCGCCCGCACCGCCGCCGCCAACTCCCCGATCAAGTCGCGATGCGGGCCGATCTCGACCGAGTTCCACGGCCGGCCCCAGGTCCTGCTCGCCTCGGCGCTGGGCCAAAGGCAAAAGCCCTCGTGGTGCTTCGAGGTGGGCACAATATACTTGGCTCCGGAACGGGCGAAGACGTTGGCCCACTTCCCGGCATCGAACAACTCGGCGCGAAACAAGGGAGCGAAATCCTCGTACGCGAATTTTTCGCCGTAGGCGGCCTTGTGGAACTGCCGCCACGCGTTGTTCGCATTCTGGTCGTGCATGCGCTGCCAGTACCACTCGGCATACTCGCCCACCTTGCCCCAGGACGGCACGGAGTAGACGCCCCAGTGGATGATAATGCCGAACTTGGCGTTGAGGAACCACTGCGGACAGGGACGCTTGTCCAGCGACTCCCATTTCGCCTCGTAGGGAACGCCCGCCGCGGAGGCGACAAAGCCAAGAAACAGAGCCGTTGCACAAACGCCGATCTCTCCTGCTTGTTGCACGATGATTTCCAGGTTGGGTCTTGAAATTTTGCCCGCGTTACACGACATCTCTCATGGACAGCGAGTCCGGGGCCGAGCCAGACGCGCACAGCCAGCCCATCCTCCCGGCGTCATTTGTAGGCCCTGTTCCCCATCGCTTCGATGTCGCGCCAGGACAGTTTCCCATCGGCCTCTTGACGATCGAAATACTCCGGGTTGGCGCCGGCGGGGACCGGCGTCCGCGAAGGAATCCGCGGCCATACCGTCTTCACACGCGCCGTCGTCACCAGCCAATCGAGCAGATCGTTCTTCAACTCCGCGACCTTCTCCCGATACCGCGGATCGAAGTACAGATTCTTCATTTCCCACGGGTCGTTGGCATGATGATACAGTTCGCCAAATTCCGAATTCCCTCCGAAGAATCCCTTCGGATAGTAGACCAGCCGCCATTGGCCCTTGAGCACCGCCTTGCTCCACGGGTGCTCGGTGACGCCGATCTTGTGAATCTCGCGGTCCTCGCCGTGCAACAGCGGCGCGATGTTCTCGCCGTCGGCGGTCGGCATGGACGGCAACCCGGCCAGCGCAGAACGTCGGCGCCACGTCCGTCGGTTGCACAATCCGATCGCACACCCGCCCCGCCTTGATGTGGCCGGGCCAGCGCCAGATGGCGGGGATGCGGCAGACCCCGTCGGTGCAGATGCCGGGCGCTTTTTCGAGCAGCCCGAACTCGCACCCATAGTCGCCGTGATCGGTGGTGTAGAGGACGATCGTGTTCTCCGCGATGCCTTTGCGGTCCAAAAAGTCCAGGAGTTCGCCGACGGCGAAATCGACCTGGGTCACCGAAGCCATGTACCCGTGTTGGCGGCGTCGGCGCAGCGACTGGTAGGTCTTCGTTCCAAAGATCGAACGGGCGGGGATCTCGTCGCCGGCGCGCTGCGCCCGGAGATGCGGCGCCTTCAGCGAGAGGTCGGCGTCGACGTTCGGCGGCAGCCAGATCGCGTCGTCGCTGTAGAGGTCCCAGAACTCCTTCGCCGGAATGTACGCCATGTGCGGGCGAGGCAGGCTTACCTGCATGATCCACGGCTGTTTCCCGCACGCGTCGATGAACTGCATCGCCTCTTCGACGCACCAATGTTCGACCGAATGCTTATAGGGAAGCGCGGAAGGCCGCCCATCTTCCACCTGAAGAATGTCGTCGCGCAAATTCTCCAGGCCGAGCTTGTGGAGATAGTCGTCGTAGCCGGAGTGCAGATCGACGCTGAGCTCGCCGTAGACCTCGCGAAAAACGTCGCTGTCTTTCTCGATCCAGCCCATCGGGCAGTGAATCTTGCCGATCGCGGCGGTCTTGTAGCCGGCCGCGCGGAAGTGTCCGAGCACGTTGGGCAAGGGACCGGGGCTCGGCCCCGAAAGCCCATAGTAGCCATGGTTGTGCACGTACTGGCCGGAGAAATAGCTCGTGCGGCTGGGGGTGCAGATCGGATCGTTGGTCACCGCGCTGGTGAATCGCACGCCTTCGCGGGCGAGGCGGTCCAGATTCGGCGTCTTGACCGGCACGATCCCCCCGCAGCCGAGGAATTTGGCGTTGTGTTGATCGGAGATCAAAAACAGCACGTTGGGGCCTTGCGCCCGCCGAGCTGGCTCCTTCGCCGCCGGCCCTTCGGCGCGCGCCGATCCTTGCAGCAAGGCCGCGGCCAGCGCGATCCACGCAATCGCAATCAACGGCGCGGCGAACCCAAAGCCGCGGCAGCGTTCGAAACCGCTTCGATCCGCCCGCTCCCGCAGCGCGCTGCTTCTCCTGTTCGATTTCATCATTCATCTCCTGGAAGAATTGTCGTTGCAGACTTCACAGTGGACGCTTCCATAATTTCCGCCTCCACGCCTTTGATCTCAGTGCTCGCGCCGCGTCCTCTCGGCTTCGCCGCCGCGGGCGCGATTCAACGCGGCTTCTCAAGTTGGAAATCGACCTTGTCCTTCTTGGCCAACTCGAAAACACGCACCTTCATCGTCGACGCCGTGTTGTAGATCGCCGGGATGAAGTTTTCTTTCTCCGGGACAAGCTGGCGGCTCGGCGCGAATTTGTTGTGCACCTTCCTGTCGCTGTCTTTGAAACCGACGATGCGCACCAGATACACCCCGTCAACGCGCACGCCGCCCCTGACAGCCAGGGCATATCGCCCCTCGGCGATCGCCGCGGCGGTGGATCCGCCGGGAGTTCCCTCGATCGGGAAGAAGCCGATTTCGCCGTTCTCGATGGGCTGGCCCGCGAAACGCACCTCGCCCGAAAGCACCGTCGTCGCGGGGCCCCGATGGCAGCCAGCCGCCAACACGAGTCCACTTAACAACACAAGCCGCCAACGGAATTGCACCATGCGGGGCTCCTTCAACAGGGAGGGGGGAATGGAGGGGGGAGTCAAAACGCGCCGCTAATCACTTCGTTGCCATTGATGCTTCCGAGGGCCTGCCAGGCGCTCAAGTTGATCTCGTCGCTGATGAAGTGCACCGAACCGTCCACCATGCCGACGTTCACGCCGCCCGGATGATAGCTGCTGGCGGCATAATGCGACGCGCCCCAGCACGGCGCCGTCGCCTGACAAGGAACCTTGGCCGGGTCGCAAGCGCCGTTGATCCACGCCTCCACATTATTCGCAACGTTGTCCTGCACCGAGTTCGGCGTGTACATGTGTTCGTAGGCGGAGCCATAATCGTTCCACCATTCGCCGCGGAGGTCGGGGCTGCCGTTCGGGCCCGAGATAACCTCGGAGATCGCCACGGTCTTCGCGGCCCCATCCGTCACATTCGCCATTTCGCGGACCAAATTGATGTTGAACATCGACAGCTTCTTGCTCGTCACGGTAGGATTGATGGCTGCCTGATCTTGGCAACTGCCTTCGTAGGGGTCGAGGAGGGGCGCGTTGGGGAATTGTGAGCGTTCACGGGGTACGTAGCGCGACCGCAGAACAGAACAGGATAACAGAAAACCAGCACGCCGTCAGGGCCCTGACGGCAATAACGAGGGCGGGGAAGCACCGCAAAAATGAGCTTGTACCGAATCGAGCAAGAACTGAAAGACCGCCCGACCTTGTTGGGCACAAGTGGCGATCACCGTCCAGATGCGTTCGCACCACCGGCGGCCTTTCTCGCTCCGTGTCCCCTGGGTGATGTGCCGGTCGATCACCACGAAGCGAATCGCCTGCTCTGCCAGGTTGTTTGTCGGGTCGATGCCCGGCGTCGTGATGAAACGGAAGTACGCTTCCCCGTTCTCGCGGAACCGCTTCGCCAGGTTTCGGGCGTGCTTGGCGTCCGGCACGCGGGTGGTGGCGGCCTTCATCACCTGCTCCCGCGCTGCCTCCAGCGCCCTCTGAAAGGCCGCCGCCGACATTTTCTCGCGCCGATGGATGACGCCAAACAGTTCTCGCAAGGTGTCCCGCAGACGCTGGCCGTAAGCCTGCACCTCGCGTCCGGGGAGCGTCAGCAGAAATTTTACGTCGCGGATCAGGTGGGCCATGCAGAACTGCACCAGCACGTCGCACTCCCGCATGTATTTGCGGTAGGCGCTGAAGTAGTCGCAGCCCAGCACTCCGTTGAACTCCTCGCCCAGCACCTCGATCAGCACCTTCGATCCCCGCGACTTGTCGATGCGGAAGAGCGTGTAGACCTGGGCGCAAAGCACCAGGTCCAGAACCTCTGTCCGTTTTCCTTGTGCCCCGTCTCGTCGATGTTCAGCACGGCCTCGCCCGGCAGCCTTTGGAACAGCTCGGCATACGCCGGGGCCAACGAATCGCTCACCTTGCCAATGAGCTTCGCCAGATAGCCACGGCAAACGTCCACCCGCACCACGTCGCGGAGGAACTTGCGGATCGTGGAGAACGAGGCGTGGCAGACGCCTTTCATAAAGGCCACCAGGGCTGTCAAGCGGGGACCGAACAAGCCCGCCTTCACCACCGCCTCCGGCATCGGGGCGTAATGGACCTTGCGGCAGTGCGGGCACCAGTAGGCCAGCCCTTGGTGTTCCGTCACCACGGTCGGCGTTTCGGTGATTTCCACCTGCTGGAGCACTTCCGGTTCGCGCCGCGAAAAGACCAGCCTGCCGCCGCAGTCCGGGCAACAGTCGAGGGTATGGGGCTCGAAATGATCGACCGAATCGGGTGGGAACGGCGACCGCAAATGCTGTTCGTGTCCCGGCTGTCCGCCCTTCTTCCGCTTCTTGCCGCCCTTCGGCAACGGCTTCTTCGGCTTGACGATGTCGCTCGACGGCGGCTTGGAGGAGGTCGAGGAATCCTTGTGCGCGGCAGCCAACTGCTGCTCCAGCCGGGCAACTTGTTCATGCAGCCGCGAGTTTTCTTCTTCCAATTGCGCGTTACGTTCCGTTACCCCGAAAAGCTTTTCCTCCAGCTTGGCCATGCGTTGGGCCAGCCGCTCATATTCGGAATCGCACCTCGGTTCCCGCAGTTTCATAGTGCGGGAAAATACGCCTCCCTGGCCATCCAATCAAGACCAATTGCCTGCCCGCCGAACGCAAGAATTCTGGAAAATTCTTGGGGGGGTGCTTGACAAGCCAAATTCCCCCGTTCAAGATGACGATTGTCGGCCCGCTGCCGTGGGGTTCCGGTGGGCATAACAAGAGTAAGAACCCCGTGAACAATCACGGGGAATTCAAAGCAGCCGTCGGCGCTGAAGCAGCCCACCACATTCGAACGGGCGAAACCTGGCCCCCCGTTCTGCCTCTTGTCATAATAGCCCTCCACCCCGGCATTGTCGGACGGGCAGCAATACGTCGGGATCTTCGTCCGATACGCCGCCGCCGCTGCCCCGTTCATGCAATCCGGCCATAGCGCGGCAAGGTCAAACTCGTTGTAAACGTTGATCATCTCCAAATGAGGCAACACAGCCATCATCCACGACACGCAAGTGAACTCGGGAGATCCCGTCTCGGCAGCGCCGATCGGAAAGGCGCCTTGTGCTTCGTGGTACGAATGCACGGCAAGCATCGTTTGCTTGAGATTATTCGAGCACTGCATTCTCCGCGCCGATTCGCGCGCCGCCTGGACTGCGGGCAGCAGCAGCCCGACCAAGACGCCGATGATCGTGATGACGACCAAAAGCTCCACCAAGGTGAACGCGGAAGGCGGAGGGCGGAGGGGGGGAAAACGCGGCGCGCAATCGTCTGGCCGGCGAGCCCGCCGGCCGCGCGGCGGCAGTGCAGAACAGCGCGTACGGACACGAGTTGTGTTCATACCATTCTCCTCGTTCGACGCCGTCCGTTCAACGCTCCGCCCCGGCCTCCTCGCGCAGGAGACAACGGAAATGGCAGACGGCTTCGCCGTCGAATCCGCCGTCCAGCAGCGAAAGTTGTCGCCTCTCCCGCCACTGCCAGTCTTGCACAAGTTCAAGCTACTCGGTTCCCACGGCCTCTGTCAAGAAATCGCACGGATTTTTGTGCTGAAATGCGCTATTTTTGTAGCGTTTTGCAATTGGGCGAGGGGCCGCTTGGGCCGCCGATCCCTTGAGCGCCCGCCCATCGCGTGTCATTGTGCGCAATTGTGTGTATCATTATGCGCAGACGACCGCTACGGCCAAAAGGCGCCGATCGCCCCTTCGCCCTTTCATCACACGCGTTACCGACGCAACTTTTACTCTAACCAAAGGTCCCCTCCGCACAATGATCTTCTGCGCAAAACTTGTTTCACTTTGCGCATCTCGGGGAATCCGCCGCAAAATCCACCTCTCCGTCGGGTTTCGAGCAGCCGGCTCTTCCCTTCCGCGCGCTTCCGCATTCGCGGCGCCGCCCGAGAAATGCGCTGCACTTGCCTGCGATGCGGCTCTTCGTCCGGCGCGGCGGCGGCACGGGCGGCGCACTTTTTGGCCGCTCTGTTCGCGCCGCGGCTCAGGGCCGGGTTGCCAGCCGCAAGAGTTCGCGGCGGAGGTCTGGCGAAGCCAGCGGGGACCGATCGCGAAGCAACGACTCCACGCGCGCTTCCGCCTTTTGCAGCACGGTTTTTTCCCCGGCTGCCAACGTCCGCGTCAACGAACCCACCGTGAACACCCCCGGCTGGTATAAACGACGACGAGCGTGCTTCGCCGTATGCGGGTGGCCGAGGAAATACGTGCCGCGATATTCGGGCAGGGAAACGACCTCCTCGACGGCGGCCATCGTCTCGTCGAGGTCCGCCAAATCGATCCCCGCGGCGAAATCTGCGACGTAACCGCCGATCGCCTCGTCGATGGCGCACTGGGCGTAATCGGCCAGTTCAAAGCCGGCCATGCCGCCGGTGACGAAGCTCACCATCGTGGCCCCCGCCAAGAGCGAGATCGACGTTGCCAGCGACCGCTCGGCGGCGGCTTGGGCGTCGGGAGCTGGCGCGCCTCGGTCAAAGCCAACGAGTGGGTCGCCAGCCCGTAACTGCGACCCATTTGAATCGAACCTGCAAGCAGTTGCAGCACGTAGGGCGACATCGTAATCACGTCGCCGGTTTTCAGGTCGCAAATGCCGCTGTGGCAGGTGTAATCGTAGATGCTTCCCGGCTGGGCGGCCTGCGTCAGCACGAGCCCGGTGAGGACGCCGGCCGTGCGCATCGCCAGCGATCCGGCCACATCGAGCGGCCCACTGGAGCCCATCACCACGTAGTCGCCGAGCGAGACGGGGACGCCTGCCCGGGCCGCGTCGATGAGGATTTCCGTTCCTTCCTTGGTGAGGTGCAGGGGCGGCTCGGCATTGATGCCGGTCATAAAGATCGGCCGTTTGCGCAGCGCGTCTTCCCCGCCGGCCAGGAGCTTGGCCATGGCGAGAATGCGTTTCAGGTCTTCGCGGCCGGCGGCTTGCAGCAAGAGCGGCTTCGAGGAATAGGAGAACAACTCCGCGGCGATTTCGGCGTACATCCACGGCCCGGCCATTTCCTTGGGCTCCATCACGTTCATCAGGACGTCGATGAAGTCCATCCGTTCATGCAGCAAGGTCATGTCAATCAAGTCCTGGCGGGCGCCTTCGCGGCACGCGCCGCCGTCGTAGACGCGCATCGCGGCCGCCCCGCTGCAAAAGCAGGAGTGCCGCACGTCCATGGCCAGCGTGCGATTCGCGCGGGCGTGGCGTCCGTAGAGCACGTACGAGTTTTGCACCGTGCCGAGGGCTTTCTGAATCGAGTCCTCGTCGGGGTAGGCCCGCATGGCCGCCCGATCGCAGCGGACGCCGTAGTCGGCGAGCAGTTGCAAGGCCTCTTCGGAGGCAACGCGGATTCCAACCCGCCGCAGCAACGAAACAGCGCACTCGTGGATCGTGCGCCGATTCGTCGGAAAGCGTCTTCAATGGCTGTTGCGTGAAGTAGTTGGAACCCATGGCTCACTGCTCCGTCGTTCTGATTGTGTCGCGGAACCGCGACAAAAATTCACAGCTTGTACACGCCAACGGATGCGGACATCCCGTCAGAAGGAAGCGATGATCTCGTCGAGTCTGGCCTGGATCCGCGGCGGCAGCGGCTTGGCCGGCGTTTTCGCCATTTGCCGCACCTTGTCGCGGGCGATCTGATAAACGTCTTTCGCGCCTTGAGCCTCCCAAGCGGCGCGATTCCCGCGGACGGACAGCCGCGGCCGGAGGTATTCGGCCGACCGCAGCCAGCGGAGCGTGTGTTCGGCGGTAAGATAACCCTCGCCGCGCGGGCCGATCCGCTTGATCAAGTTGACGGCGATGGTTTCCGGATTGACCAACATGCCCGCGGCAATTCGCCGCGACATCGCCGAGATTTCCTCGTCCATCAGGAGTTGCTCGTGACTGCACGTCATGCCGGTGGCGAACATGCCGCAGTTGACGATCAAGTCATTGCCCGCCGCCACCGCGCAGAATTGGCTGAAGGTCTTTTCCCAAGCGTTTTGCTCATCGTGGGCGTGGTTGTCGGAGTTGGGGGCAGTCGTGTGGCAGGGCAGCTTGTAGAACTGGGCCAACTGGGCCCCGGCGATGCGGCAGATCGTCGTCTCCGTCGAGCCGACCAGCGCCGCCGCGCTCCGCATATCGAACGTGGTCCACGAATTGGCGTAGAGGAACTTCGCCCCGCGCCGCAGGAGCTGGATCATCGCCAGTCCGGAAAGACACTCGGCGTTGTTCATCGTCACGAGCCCGGCAAGCGTGAACGGCGCGGTGAAGCCGGCGATGGGCTCGGGGAGAATCGCCAGCGGCACGCCCGTCGGCGCGGTGTCCATGATCGCCTCCGCCACGCCGCGTTCCCAGTAGAGCGGGCTGGTCGAGGAGACCTGGCTGATCCCGTAAACCTGCTGCTGCAAGTCGCCGGCGAAAGCGGCGGCCAACAAATCGATGCAGGCCCGGTTCGCCTTGCAATTGTCGGTGGAGAAGTAGATCGGCTTGGCGCTGTTGGCGATCACTGCCCGCACCGCGCAGGGCAACGTGGCCTGGGGATTGGGCACGTCCTGCGGCATCACGGGAATGCCGATCATGTCGATGCACTCGAGTTGATCGCAGATGCGCGCGAAGAGTTCGACGTCGGCGACCGTGGACGGCCGCGTCTGGCCGGTTTCCGCATCGACCCAAAACACGGCGTTGTGGCCGGCGGCGATTTTCGGCTTTCGGTCGCCCAGGGCGTAGGCAAAGCGGCCGTCGCGGTCGAATACCTCGAATTGCTTCGGCGCGCTGGCCAAAGCGTCCTCGATCGCCGCGCGGCTGAAGCACACCAGGGCGTTTGCCTCGTCCACCGCCAGACCTTGCTCCTTCAGGAACTGCAACAACGGCGGGTGCAGGACCTTGACGCCGCAATCGCAGAGGATGTTCACGCTCGCTTCGTGGATTTGGCCAATCTCTTCATCGGAGAGAACGGCGAATCGGCGGAGTTCCATTTTTCTTTCCCCATATGGTCAATTGAACTGTTTGCCCGGCCGGCCGCCGCTTGCGACGCTCCCCCGGCCGGCGGGTGGAAAAGGGACATTGCTATCGCGCTGCGGCAGCCTGGGGCTGATATCGCGCATGCGCCCACTCCATTTCCTCCCAACACAAGGGCATGGCGTCAAACTTCGCCGACCGGTTGTGTTGCCGGCAGATGTCGCCGATGATCGCGAATATCCGTCTCAGGCGATCGGGATCGGTGGCCGGGTCGATGTTCCATACAGCCAGGTCGTCGGCGCCGGCGGCCACCGCCCGGTCCAGCTTGTCGCGAAATGCGGCCAGGTCCTTCTGCAACACCCTTGGCGAGATCATCGCCGAGAACGCGCAGGCCGGCAGCCGCCGCTTCACCGCCGCCACGTCCGATTCGAACGACGCCTGGAGCGACGCCAATCCGGGCAGCCGCGCATACGATTCGATGAAGCGGTCCACGGGCACGTCGCAATGGTGAAGCGCCGCGCGGGGCGGGACCGGCCGGCGGTCGGCGGCGAAACGGTTCTGCCGCGCGTCGAACTCCAGCACGCTCTGCTCGTACAGCGCCGTTCCCATCATCGTCACGTTGCAGTTGCCCATCGGCACGGGATCCATGTTGCCGAAAACGTCGTCCAGCAGGTCGTATACGCCCCGCATCGTCTGCAGGATGACCTCGAACAGCGCGCGGACCTCGGCGGGATGGTCAAGGAGGTCCGCGTAGATGTCCTGGCCGAGGATGCGAAAGGCGTGGTTGACCACGCCGGCGATGTCCACGCAGTGCGTCGCGCCGCCGTAAAGTCGGACCATCTCCTCCTTGCGACGAACAATCCACTCGCCTTCGCGATGGTTGCGGACATCGACCGGCTCCAGCCCGCGGACCTCTTCCAACCGCCGCAGCCGCGGGAAAAAACCCCAGGCATCGGCGAAATCATATCGCGTCCCCAGCAACGCGGGCACCAACTCGAACCCATAGCGGATCACGGTGGCAATTTGTCCCGGCCCCAGCACGGGCTTCTCTTCGCCAATGCCAAACTGGCCAAACTCTTCGAACAAGAACCGCAGCCTGCCCAGATACAACTCCTCCAAACCCGATTGGGACGGAACCGTTGGCCGGGGCTTCGCGCAATGGCAGTGGCTGTCCCACCATTCGGCAATCCAGTACAGGCTGACCGGCATTTCTTTCATTGCAGGGTCTTCCCCGGGCGAGCGCCGCCCGCTTCCTTTGTGAGCACGATCACTGCCGCCTGATGCCGCGCGGGCAGGATGATTTCCACGCCCTCCGCCATCAGGTCCGCGCCGCGGACGGTCCGGGGATTCGTTCCCGCCGGCATGTGCCACGTCAACGCATAGGCCGCCGCCGGGTCCAACTCCCGCAGGGAAAACCGCTTCGCGGCCGAGCCGTCGTTGAGTCGATAGACGAAGAGGAAGGCGGTTCCGCTCTCGTCGTCGCTGAGTTGGACGGCAATCCAACCCTCCCGGTCGATCTTGAGGGCAGGCGGGGTCAGGAAATGGGCGACGGAGCGGCGGATTGCCTGCCGCCAACGCTTGGCGAAAGCGACGTGCTCCCGCAGCCGCGCGCGGGCGTCGTCGGGCAACCCGGCGAGATCGCCGCCGAGCCCGAAAATCCCCGACAGGGCCGCCGCCGCCGCAAAATCCATCTCCACCGTCTCCGAGGGCTCCCAAAGGGCGCCGCAAGGCGCGACGATCGAACGTCGGCGAATCGGCCAGCGATTTGGTGTAGCGTGGGATTGTCTGGCCGATCGACCGCACCACCGCCCATTTGATCAACTGCCCCGGCGGCAGCCGCAGCAAAGCGCCCTGCCAAATCCGCAGCACGTCGACCGGATTGACCGTGTCGCTGAGGAACTGGCCGTCGAAGTGGCTCAGGCTAGCCAAGTCGAGCCGCATCGCGCCGCTGGCGCATCCCTCAAAGACCGTCCGCGGATGCTGAAGACGCGCCTCGTCCAGGAGTCGATGCCAAGCGCGATAGTAGCCCGACAACTCGCAACCGGATGCATCGAGTCCCAACTCGAAGTTGAAATCGATTTTCATCCAAGCGAGGCGGTAGGTCGCGACGAGCCGCGAGATTTCGTCGCGAAGATATGCGCAGGCCGCCGGGTTCTCCAGCGCGATCCGCGCAAACGGCGGCTGTCCGGGGCGAAACCACTCGGGACGCTCGCGGCGTATGGGGACATCTGGCCCGAATCGTTCCGGTTCCATCCACAGTCCAAAGCCCAGTCCGGCGGCGCGAACTTCCTCGGCAAAAGCGGCCATCGCGCCGCGAAACGCCCCGTCGGTCTTCTCGCGCCAGTCGCCGGCCTGGGCGAACCAATCGCCCGCCTGTGGGCCATACCAGCCCGCGTCGATTACGAACACCTCGCAGCCCACGTCTTTGGCGGCCTGCAACTGCCGCCGCAGCCGCGGCGCGTCCAACACCTCGAACTGATCGAACCAGGTGTTGTAGACCACCGGCATCTCCGACCGCTGTGCCGCGAACACTCGCTTCCGCAGCCATCGGTGCAGGCGCGGCGCTGCCGCGGACGGCTCGCCGCCGGGCAGCGATTGGATCAAGACCTCCGGACACTCCAGCGACGCCCCCGGAGCCAGTTCCAGGCGGAGATCGTCGGCGGCAAGCCCCAAGTTCACCACGGCAAAGGGATGCCCGTCCATGACGGCCCGGGCGGTCGCCTCGATCGACCAGTTGCCGCAGGGCAGGACGTGAAAGGCAAGGCCCCGGCCGGAGTCGATTTCGCGCAGGCAAAGATAGGGCGTGCCGCCTTGCGTCGTGCGGCCTTGCACGCAGCCGAACCGCAGGCTGCCGGCGTGCAGGGAAATCCACTTCCCCTGGTTCTCGTTGCACCAACGGCTCTGCTGGGCGTACACCTCGTAGCGTCCCGGGGGAAAGGCGAATCGCGATTGGAGCCGGAAGACCGTCGCCGGATCGCTGCCCGAGTTGAGCAGCCGATCCTTGCGGCTGACCACGCCCGTCTGCGGGCAGAACGCCCAGGCGCTTTCCAGCCGCAACGCGCCGCCGGCCGCCGACCAGACGAGCCGGGCGGTTTCGGCGTCGAAGCGGCGATCCACAAGCTTGAAGTCGCCGCCCTCGAATCTTCCGAGATTCGTCGCCAGGATCGCCGGCCCCTGGGTCATTGCCGGGCCGGTGTCTTCGCCGTCGTTGCCGCACGTTGCCCCGCAGAGCCGGCGCAGGCAGACGCGATCGCCGGCGTCGGCGAAGATCGTCGCGTCGTTGCTTGGTCCAGCGTAGGGAATTTGTTGCATGTTGTGTCCTGACTGCGAAACCGCCAGCGGCTCAAATCCTGAATCACCAACGCTCAATCGCCAAGGGCATCCTCCCACCCCCAGTCCATCCTCTTCGCGTACTCATCGGCAATCGCCCGCATCCGGCGATGGACCTCGCGGGGATGGCGGCTCACGGGTACGGTCAGATGCGGCACGACGATCACATCCGGCGTCATGAGTTCCATGATTTGGCGGTAGGCTTCGATCGCCTCCTCCGGATCCATGGGGAAATTGCCCAGGTAGACAAAGGCCCGCTTCCGCAGGACCCGTTTCATCCGCGGCAAATCGCCTTTGCTGAACATGTAGCTCAGATCGAGGGCGCGGAGGGGCGGGTTGTGGGTCAGATAGCCTTCGAGGCAGGGGTTGGGGCCGCAGTTGTGCAGCCCGCCGCCTCCGTAGCGATGGAACACCAAATCGTGAAACGGCCGGCTGAACCGCGCGTAGCTGGCCGGCGAAATGTTCGCGCTGATGTCGTCGGACACGTGTCCTTTGCGGCCCTCGGGAAACCAGTACTCGGGAAAATCGACGTTCGTGATCCGCTCCTGGCCGCCGGCCGCTTCGATCTGCAGCTCGATCGTCGCCAGAAACAGTTGTTGGATCTTGCCAAGCAGACACTCCAAAGCCTCGGGATTTTCATACATCGAGGTGTAGAGCGTTTGCCCGCCGAGAAGGTCCGAGGCCACGTTCAGCCCGCCGGCCATGTCCAGAAGCGACACGCTGATGAGTCCTTCGCCGGCCTCGGCGAACTGGCGTATGCGCCGCACGCCTTCGGCCAACTGGCCTGCGTCCGGCGGCGGAACCGCAAGTTCGCATGCCTCCTCGACCCGCTTCAGCGGGGGATTTTTTACGCCGCAGGTCTGGTTCGGGTTGTTGCCCCAATAGAGATCCGCGCCGAAGGCGGTGGCCAGGCTGGAGCAGCCCACATCCGGCCTCACCGCCGGCACAAGATCGTTTTCGGGCACGTGTTGCCACGTCGCCTTCAACGCCTCCAGCGACTCCTCCCACTGCTTGTCGGCGTCGAGGAACTGCTCGCGGATCGTGTATCGCGGGTTGGGATTCTCCACACTGATGTAGACCGGAATGTGGTCCAGGGGCTTGCCCGCCCAAAGGTCGCGGGCGAACTGCTTGCGACGCTCGATCTCGTCGGCGTCGAGATGCAAATTCTCGCAGGGAAGGGGCGGTGGTCATGGTTGTTTCAACAGGTGTCGATGTCCGGTTCCAGGCCCGCCTCTTCGACGACGGACGGGGCGTGTTCGGCGGGAACGCCAACACAATCGGCAGGGTCCGAGGGGGCGGCCTCGCTCCCACCACGATCGCTCCCGGCTGCGGAAGCAAGGCTTATCAGCAGAATGCCGCCGTGCTCAGGAGGATTCCCGCGGCGATCTGCCGATTCCACGCCTCCGCAAACAAGACAATTCCGGCGATCACCGTCAAGGCCATGGTCAGGCCGTTGTTGACCACGTTGACGCGGACGACCGTCGTCAGTTGCAGGCTCTTGGTAATCAGGAGGAAGGCGATCAGGTTCATCGCCCCGGCGGCCAGCATCACGCCGAGGGTGCGCGGCGGCGTATGCGCCAGCGACGCCGCGCCGAGCCGATACGCGACATAAGGGCGCCAAGGCGAGCACGCCCATGACGTTGATCAGAAACACGATGGCCTCGGGCGAGGTTGTCGTCGTAACCGTCTTGCGGATGCCGACGGTGAGCACTCCGAAGGCCATGCCGCCGAGGACGCCGGCGGCGATGCCCAGCAGAACCCGGAGCGAGGCTCCGGCGTCCGGGCGCTGGCGGCGCTCCGCGGGGCGGTTCCGTCGCCGGCGGTTGTCGCCCTGTCCGACGCCGATTGGCCCGGGGCGGCTTTCGTGGCCGATTGGGCCCCTGCGCTGAAGCAGATCACGGAAACGGTAATCATCGCGATCGCGGCCATTCGTTGCCAGTGGACCGGTTCCTTCAGCACGATCAGGCCGAGAACGGCGCTGGCGGCCAACATCACGCCCATCTGCAGCGTCCCGGTGATTCCCACGCCGATGACGCCCATGGCCCAAATGGTGAGCACGCCGCCGATTTGGGTGATCAGTCCGAGGGCCGCCAACGCCAGCAGTTCTGTCCACGGCGGAAAGACGCGGCGGCCGCGGACGGCCTGCCAAGCCAAGTACACTCCAAAGACCCCCGTGGCGACCGACGCCTGCACGCAGTTGATCCACGTCGAGTCGTAGCGATTGGAGACGTCACGGAGGCAAATGTTGAACGCCGTGTAGGCGGCGGCGGAAAACACGCAATAGAGCGTGCCGAGCCGCGAAAGATTTGGCGAAATGGTCATCGTAGGGCGTGAACCGGCAGGGGAGTCAAGCGATATGTGGGCAAGGCTTTACGGCTGGCGGCAAACACAGGTTTGGCGGCGGTAGGCGCCGGGCGTCAGGCCGGCAACCTTGCGGAAAACCGTGGCCATCCGCTGGGGAGTCGAGAAACCCGACTGCTCCGCCACTTTGGAGATGGGCAATCTGGTGTTCGCCAGCAGTTCCCTGGCCTTCTCGACTGTGCACGCGATGGATCTCGTCGAGCACGGATCGCCCCAACAACGCGCGAAATTTCTGTTCCAAGGCTCGCCGCCGAACGACCAGCTTTTCGGCGATCGCGCTGACCTTCAGCGGCTCGGCGAGGTGATTGCGAATGTAGTGCAAGGCTGCCGTGACCATCGACTCATCGACGGCGAACATGCTCGTCGAGTGGCGCGGCACGACCCGGACCGGGGGCAGAAAAATCGAATCCTTGGACAGGCGTTTGTCGGCGAGCATGCGATCGAGTAGCTTCGCCGCCTCGAAGCCGATGCGTTCCGCCGGAATCGCCACGCTGGAAAGGGGCGGAAAGGCCAACTGGCACTCCAACTCGTCGTCGTCCACGCCGAGGATGGCAACGTCGTCGGGCACGCGCAGGCCGAGCAATTGACACATGTCGGCGAGATCGTGTGCGGCGCTGTCGTGATCGGCGAGCACCGCCACCGGCGTCGTCAACTCCTTCAGCCAGCGTCGCACTTGCGCATTGACGCTCTTCCAACTCGCGCGATCGGAAAGGTGCGGCAGATACTCGATGTGGCAAGAGCGCCACGGCAAACCCCGCCGGCGACAGCCGCGCGAAAGCTGGCAAGACGCAACTGCGAGTATTGCACGACGCAACTGCCAAAGTAGCCAAACTGTTGATAGCCGCGCGTGAGAAAATAATCGGCGGCCAGTTGACCGATCGCGGCATGATCCACGTTGACGACCGGGATGCCCAACCCTTTCAACACGCAGGCCGTATCCACCACCGGCTTGCCGAGCTTGAGGACCGCGCGGGCGACCTTCGCATCGTCCAAATGGGCAATGATTCCGTGGGGATTCCACTCCGCCAACGGCCGCATCGCCGCCATCTTCGGCGGGGCGCTGTGGAACAACCATCGCTTCGAATGCCCGGCGTAGGCGCGGACCCCCAGCAGCACCTTTCGGTGAAAGCCCGCATCCTGACCCATGAGGAGCGCAATCCGTTCGAGGCCCAACCATGCTCACGTCCTGCGGAAGCGAATTGTCCGCCGCTGCGAGTTCCACAGCCTTGTCGAGAACATCCTCCATTATAGTTGGATCCGCGACCACCGGATAGCGCTAGGCGGGGGATAAATAGGCCAATGTTTGCCGCAGCGATTGGCCATGGTCGGCCAATTTGGGAAAATACTCCAGCCCGAAAGCCCCCTGGTATCCCAGCGATTCGATCTTCGCCAGGATGACGGGGTAGTTCAACTCGCAGCCAAAAAGCTCTCCGCGGCCGGGCACGCCCGCGGCATGGAAGTGGCCGATCCATTGAATGTTTTTCTCGATGTTGGCCAGGAGGTTGCCTTCCATGATCTGCATGTGATAGACGTTGTAGAGAATCCGCAGATGGCCGCTGCCGATGCCGCGGACGATTTCCACGGCCTCGGCGGACGAATCGAGATAATAGCCGGGATGATCCACCAGCGTGTTCAGCGGCTCGAGCAGCAGCGTAAAATCGGCCCGCTCGGCGATTCGCACGGCCGCGGCCAAGGCGTCCTCCAAGTTCTTGCGCATCTCCGCCCGGGAGAGCGACGGGGCGACCGTGCCGGAGAGCGTTATCCCCTTGCGGCACCCGGCCGCTTCGGCAAACGCAATCATCTTGCGAATCTGCTCCAGATAGCGGTCGCGGTCCTGGGGATTCACCGGGCAACCGCCGATGCCTCCATCCCACGCGTGCAGGGCGAAATCGTTGAGCGTCACGTCGTTTCGATCGCAGGCGCGGGCAACGCCATGGCGTCCTTGGCCCAATCGGTTCGCAACCCGGCGCCGTCCCAAGTCGCCTCCGGATGCCAGAACTCCACGCTGCGAAAGCCGGCCGCGGCAATCCTAGCGATGCGCTCGTTCGACGGGCAGTTGAGGGTAGATGGGTTCCACGCAGACGCTGATCGTCGGCATTGCCGTTTCCTTCCTGCAGAGTTTCCGCCTTCGCTGTGGCCGGCCATGACATCGCACTCGCGTCCGCCGTGCGCGAAGCCGACACCGCCCGGTTGATGCCCAACGCGATGCGGTCGCAGTCCTCCTCGCTGTATTCCCAGTGGATGTCGATCATGATCGCCCGGCTCAACAAATCCAGCGTCCGCGGGCACATCTCCCGCGAATAACGGGGCAATTCGCTCTCCGCCACGGCGCTCCAAGGAAGCCCGTCGGCGGCGACGCTCTTCTTCTCCAAAATGTGTTCCCAGTACGCGCAAATGTGCCAGTCGCGAACCTGCTTGTCGTAAATTCCCCCCGCGGGAACGCCCTCCGCCTGCATCGCCTGCATGGCTCTTTGCGTCGTCTGGGCGTCCTTGAGAAACAGGATCAGGCAGATGCTCGTGTCGCCCGATTCGTCGGGCACGCGGCGGAACGTCAGGCCCGGCGCCCGCTCAATCGCCGCTTTGATCCGCCGATGGCGCGGCGGTAGCCGGCCAACATGACGTTGGTCTTGCGGATTTGCGCCAAGGCCACGGCCCCCTGCAATTCGCTCATCCGGTAGTTCTCGCCGCAGAACAGTTCGCCCGCTTGCCGCTCCTGGCCAAAACGATTCGGACGCCAACAGGCGGCCGTGTCGTGCCAACTTTGCGCCCGCGTGTAAAGCCATTCGTCATTCGTGGTCACAAAGCCGCCTTCGCCGCTGGCGTGAACCTTGTAGTAGTCAAAGCTGAAGCAGCCAATCGTCCCCAGACTCCCCAACCGCTTGCCTTGAAACGAACCGCCTCCCGCCTGGGCCACGTCTTCAACGACCGCAATGCCTTTGCGGCGGGCAAGGTCCAGAATGGCGTCCATCTGCGCCGGCGCCCCGCGCATGTGCGACCGGCGCGATCGCCTTGGTGCCGCTTGGCTGATCGCCTTCTCCACCGCCGCGGGATCAAGGCACAAGGTGTCATCCACCTCCACGATCACGGGGATGGCATTGCTGGCGACGACGGTTGCCGCCGTGGCAAAAAAAGTGTACGCCGGCACAATGACCTCGTCGCCTGCCCCAATCGCCAACGCCCGGTACGCGCAGATCAGCGCCGACGTGCAGGAATTCACCGCCAGACAGTGCTTCACGCCGATCACCTCGGCCATCGCCCTTTCCGCCGCCTCGACCTTGCTCGGCCGCGGATTGTAGTAGCGGAACAAGTGCGGGCCCTTAAGCTGCGGATCGGTTTCAACAAGTTCGGCGATCCGCCGTTTTGTCTCCGGCGTGAATTGCCAGAGATCCAACACTTCCAGCAACTCTTCCTTGCCAATTTTCGAGGGAAATGGCCCCAAACAAGGCACAGCCTTCGCCGGGCTCGCGGTCTTCGCGACGGTCGCCACGATAATGCTCCCACATCAGGGTGAAGGGCAACACGAATCGTTCATCAACCCTTACTATAATCCGAACGTCCACTTGCCGAATCCCAAAAGGGCGGAAAAATGTTTCCGATCTCGCGATTCTTGTGGCGATTTGCGACGGCTGGGGAAATCGAAACAAGAATTTCGCAGCCGCCGCCGCCGGAGGTTGTTGTTTATGGCGGCTCTTCCTTGCCAACCCCGAGAGACTTGCTCCCCCGCGACGTGCGGCGGGGGAGACATTATAATTGCGGCGGTTCTTGACGCTGCGGCGCAAACCCGGACTCTGACTGCCAAGCGAGGATCTTATGATGTGCTGCCCTTTTCGTCATTGTTTGGCGGCAGTTGCCGCCATTGCCTTCTCGGCCCTGGCGACCGGAGGCTGAGCAAGCTCCGATCAAGTATCCCGCGACGAAGCGCGTCGATCAGGTTGACGTATACCACGGCGTTGCCGTGGCGGATCCCTATCGTTGGCTCGAGGCCGATATCCGCACGTCGCGCGAGGCGGCCGATTGGGTGGCGGCGGAAAACAAGCTCACCACGGCCTATTTGAACGCCATCCCCCAGCGGGAAACCATTCGCCGCCGCCTGAGCAAACTTTGGAATTTCCCCCAATACTCGTCGTTCAGGAAGGAAGGAGGCCGATACTATTGCCTCAAGAACGACGGCCTTCAGAACCAGTCCGTGCTCTATGTCATGGACTCGCTTGACGGCGAGGCGCGGGTCTTGCTCGACCCCAACCGATGGTCCGGCGACGGCACGATCGCGCTTGCGGGACTCGGCTTCAGCGACGACGGGAAATACTTGGCCTACAGTCGTTCGGAAGCGGGTTCCGACTGGTTCAACGTGGCGCGTCCTGGAGATCGCCTCCGGCCGCGTCCTCCCCGACGCGTTGAAATGGACCAAATTCTCCGCGGCTTCCTGGACCAAAGACGGCGAGGGATTCTTCTATTCTCGCTTCGAGGAGCCTGGCCGGGGAACCGACTTCCAGGCGTTGAACTTCAACAACAAACTCTTCTATCATCGCGTCGGCACGCCGCAATCGGCCGATGTCTTGGTCTTTTGGCGGCCGGAGCATCCCCAGTGGCTGTACAACGGCACGGTCTCGGACGACGGGCGCTACCTGGTCATTTCCGTCGCTGTGGGCACGGACGATCGCCAGCGCATCTTCGTCCGCGACCTGACCGAGCCCTACGCCATGCCCGCCGAGGTGATCGACAACTTCGACCACGAGTACACTTTTGTCGGCAACGATCGCTCGACGTTGTTTTTCAAGACGGATCGCGATGCACCGCGGCGGCGGCTGGTGGCCATCGACCTCCGCCGGCCCAAGCCGGCGGACTGGCGGGAAATCATCCCCCAGAGCGACGCCACGTTGACGCAAGCGACTCTCGTCGGCGATCGCTTCATTGCCGTCTACCTCAAGGACGTCGTCTCGCGGGCGAAAGTTTTTTCCCTGGACGGCCGCTTTGTCCGCGAGATCGATCTGCCGGGCATCGGCGCGGTCAGCGGCTTCGAGGGCAAGCGGACCGACGCGGAAACCTTTTATTCCTTCTCCAGCATTGTCGCGCCGGCGAGCATTTACCATTACGACGTCGCCAGCGGCGGCAGCCGCCTGCTGCGCCGCTCGGAAGCGAAGTTCAAGTCGGAGGATTATGAAGTCAAGCAGGTTTTCTATCGCAGCAAGGACGGCGCGCGGATTCCGATGTTTGTCGCCTGCAAGAAAGGAACCAGGCTCGACGGCGCCAACCCCACGCTCCTTTACGGTTACGGCGGCTTCAACATTTCGCTGCTGCCGATGTTCTCAGTCAGCCGGGCGGCGTGGATGGAGATGGGCGGCGTCTACGCCCAGCCGAATCTCCGCGGCGGCGGCGAATATGGCGAAACGTGGCACGATGCGGGGAGGAAGTTGAAAAAACAAAACGTCTTCGACGACTTCATCGCCGCCGCCGAGTGGCTCATTGCGCGGAAATACACCCGCTCCGACAAACTGGCCATCCAGGGCGGCAGCAATGGCGGACTCTTGGTCGGCGCCGTCGAGACCCAGCGGCCATCCCTCTTTGGGGCCTGCCTGCCTGCCGTGGGAGTGATGGATATGCTCCGCTTTCACAAGTTCACCGAGGGCCGGCTTTGGGTCGACGACTACGGATCGGCTGACAATCCCGAAGAGTTCAAGGCCCTGCTGGCCTATTCTCCCTATCACAACATCAAGCCCGGAACACGCTATCCGGCGACGTTGATCGCCACCGCCGATACGGACGACCGCGTTGTCCCCGGCCACAGTTTCAAGTTCGCCGCCGCGCTTCAGCGCGCCGAGGCGGGCAGCGCCCCGGTGCTGATCCGCATTTCGACGCGCGCCGGTCATGGCCCGGGAAAACCGGTCAACAAGCGGATTGAGGAAGTGGCCGACGACTGGGCGTTCTTGGTCAAGAACCTTGCCATGACGCTGCCGAATGCCCCGTGACGGCTATTGGGTCCTGCACTGCTTGTTGAACGAGGGCGACCAACGGGAGCCCGGTTTCCCGGGACCGGGCGCGGCGAAGTGTTCAACAATCAACAACGGAATCAATAAATCCCAGAACCCTTGCCAGCAAACGCGGAACAACGATTTCGCGCCGCAGTTGTCTCAACGCGGTTGACGCGTCATTCCCCCGATCCTCACTCCATCGCTGCATTCCGTGCGTCGGCGGAGAAAGAACCGGACATCTCTCGTTGCTCACTTCGGCGGCAGGTCGGATTCGGCGCGGCCCAAGACAATCTGATCGAACGCCGCGCCGCCGCCTTGCGCGCCGAGGTAGAGGCTGCGGACCCGCCACGGCGTCTTCCGCAACGCCCAAAGGTTGACGCGGACGACTTGCCAGGTCAACGACGCCGCGTCGGCCTGCTTGACGACCTTCGCGTCCTCCATCGCCGTAGGCTCGCCGGCGACGAACGAAAAGCCGCCGTTGCTGCTCTCCGCCAGCCGCAGCGTCATCCCCGTGGTCCGCGGCGACAAGGCCTTCCAGGCAAACTGCAGCCAGCGATACTGCCCCGGCTGCTGCGGATGCGCGACAATCTCGAAGTCCCAGTTGGGAACCACGTGGCCAAACGGCGGTTGGTAGTTGGGGAAGGACGTCCCCGCGCCGGTCAGGGCCAGGCACTTGCCGCCCGAGTACGCCCCGTCATACTTGAAAATCAAGGGAGGGCACATGCACTTCAGATCGCTTTCTTTTTCGTCGAAGAGCACCGCCACAGGCCGCCGCGCAACCACGTCCGGGTGCGAGCAGCCCAGGGCCTGCCCGTGCAAGACGATTTCGCCCAGCCGCAGATTGCCGACCGGCCAGCTTCCGCCTCCCGTGGTGACCAGCCGCAGCCGCGCGGCCTCGATCGGCTTGTCGAACCAATGCGTGTGCGTGCAAACATCCGAGAGCAGATAAGGTCCGTCGAGCCATTGCTCCTTCTCCGTGGACCAATACTGCAACCGCGCGTTGCGCAGCCACGACTCCGGATGGCGCGGGTCTTCGACCAGCGTGATGCCCGTCATGCGGAGCTGCGTCCGGAACGTGTCGAGCTGCAGCGCTAATCGACTGCGCCAGCCCGAGTCGATGTAGTTGATTTCCGTCCAGCCGAGCCACGGTTTGGCCGGGGCGTCGGGCTTCCCGTCGCGGAGCATTTCCACCGGGTTCTGCCACGGGCGATCGCTCCCGATCGACGGATCGCACACCGCTGTAATCAACGCCTTGGTCTCGGACAGGAGATTGGGGGTCAGGGCGCGGATTCCGCGGCGGCGTTGCCCCAGCCCGAGCGTCGCACTGTCGGCGTCGCATCGGCGGCCAAAAGCTCCTGCGGCGACGGCTTTGCCGTCGTCGCCAGTCGGACGCGCCACCGCTCGACATAGGACGCATCGGCCGGCGCGGGACCAAGCCGCACGACGCTTCCATTCCACGTTGCCGCCAACAGGTCGCCGCCGGGAAGCCACGCGGCGACCGGCAAGCCGTCGAACTCCTGGCTGTGCAACAAGCGCCCGCGGCGATCCAAAACGTAAAGGCTGCCCATCTCGCTGCCGACTACGACCCGAAAGCCGTCCGCAGCGATCCGCGGACTGCGCAGCGTGTCATCAGCCGTGAAGTTCCATTCCAAGCCGGCGGACGTCGCGTACCATTTCAACTGGTTGCCCGTCGTCACGGCCAGCGCCGAACCATCGGGCGCGAGCGACATGGCGTCGGCGGGGGTCGAGAGCGTGTTCACGAGTTGGCCGTTGCGGATCAGATAGACCCGCCCGCCTTCCGCGTCGCTGGCGATGGCCAAGGTTTTCCGGTCGCCGCTCACTTCGGCGGTTTGCAAACTGCCGGTTTTGGTCAGCGTAAGCCGCCAAAGCTCCACGCCGCTGGCGGCCCGGTAGGCCGTCGCCGTCGGACCGTCCAGCGCGACCAGCGTGTCATCGTCCAGTGCGACCAGGACGATCCGCTTGCGAGTCGTCTTCCACCAGTCCTGGCTCCAGAGCAGTTTGCCCGCGCGCGACCAGACGGCAAGTCCCAAGTCGCCGGCGCTGGCGACCCAAGCGCCGTTGGGGGCGGCGGCGAAGTTGTTGATCCGATCGGAGAACATCCAGCCGACGAACCAGAAAGTGGCCCGCTTCGGCAGCCCATAGAGGGCGAAGCGCCGCTCGGGCCGGCCGTCGAGACCCAGCAGATACAAGTGGTATCCCTCCGGCGTGTTCAGGTCGAATCCCTGGACGGCGAAACCGTTGCCGCAGGCCGAGGGGCCGTAGGCGAAGTGGTTTCCGATGCGATCGCGCCGCTCGATGCTGCCGTCCTTGGTCTTGAGCGTATAGAGATTCTGGTCCCAATTCATCGCGTTGATCGCGGCCATCGAGCCGTCGCTGGAAATGGCGACGTCCCTCAGCCGCGGCCCAACCCAGTCCTCGTGCGGCGCGTTGTCAGGTTTCCGGCCCCAGACCGACGGCTCGTAGACGAAGCCCTTCTGGGCGAAGTCGCTCACGGCGTCGCGGGCCGGCGGCGCGGCGGACGCGGGGAAGGCGATCTTCCAGGGCGCGAAACGTTTCTGCCTGCGGCGGGGCAATCCCGATCGTCGCCTTGTCGCACAGCCCGCTAATCAACTCCTGAACATAAATCTCGCAAGAGACGCCCTTCTCCTCGGGCGCGGCCGTCGCGGCGCGAGAACGCGCGAGGTTGACCGGCAGAATGAATTCCTCCGCCGCGTCGGATCCCGCCGTGGTGAATCGCTCGGCGACGACTTGCCCGTCATGGCACAAGCGGACCCAGATCGGCAGCCGCGAGGCGACGCGATGGCCGCCGCGGGTCAGTCCCGCGCACTTCACGCCGCACCGCGGAGCCGGCCTGAAACGCCTCCAGCGGCGCGGCGCTGGCGTGGATCGAGCCGATTGCTTCCGGCAGGATGGCATACAGGCGGGCCGGCGTGGTGCGGAGGTCCGCCTCGACTTTGCCGTCTTCCGTGCCGCAGCGCCGCTGGGCGAGCACGTCGTAGATCGCCTCGCCGTGCGTTTGGAAGTCCAAGTGCGCCACGACTGGCGCGCGCTGCGACATGATCAGCCCGACCCGCCACGCCATCCCTGGGTCCAGGCCGCGCATCGTGTTGTTCACAACCCAGACAAACCGCGCGTCGCCCGAACGCCTCTCGGTCAGGAGCACTTCCGGCTCGGAGCACTTCGCCACCGGCGGGACGCAATCGCCCAGCGCTTCGACGAGCGCCGCCGCATGTTCCTTGAAGTACTGCGGGAAGCGATCGTAGGAGGAATCGTCCTGCCAGCCGCTGGGTTCCTGCTCGATGCGATCGAAGCGAATGCCCAGCGACCGATACTGCTTGACGAGTTCTTCGCGGCACGTGGCGTCGTAAAAAACGGGTGTTCCCGCGGCGCGGGCGTTTTCCAGCGCCGCGGCCAACCGCGGCTCGGGCTCGACCTGCAGCGAAACCACGAGGATCGCCTTGAACTGCTTGAGCGAGTCGGGCCGAAGGTCTTCGGCGAAGAGGATCGCGCCGGGCGATGCGCGTAGAGACAAGCGTTGTAGGCCTCGAAAAGCCGATCGAAGTACAATCCCCCGATCACCTTCCAGCGATCGATCCGCAGCATCCGCTCCGAGACGACGATCGCCAGCGGGTCGTGGCCCTGCAGCGTCGTCAGCCAGGGGCCGAATCGCCGCAGGATGACATTGTTTACTTCACGGAAGACGGAGACCGTGCTCGGGCCGGCGGACCGCGGATCGCTGGGCGAGGGATAAGCCGGCAGGCGGTCCGACCAGCCGACGCCGTCGGCCCCGCGCATGACCATTTGCAGCAAGGTGGGGAAGATCATCGCGCCGGCGCCGTCGTCGTTTCGGAGTTCGGGGTGTCCCCACGCCCGCCGGCCCGGCCGCTTGTAGAAATCGACATTGTGCGGCGTGACCTGCGGCGGCTGGATTTGTTCCGCTTGATATTGCAGATCGACCTCGTCGGCATTGCGGAACCAAGGCGGCGGGATGACGCCCACCGAACGGTACGGTCCGCTCAAGACGCTGAGTTTGTCCGGCGCGATCGAGTGCAGCACTTTGCGGAACTGCCGTTCGGCGTCGATCACATAATGAAGTCGGATGTCGGAGACCTGGTCGATCACGGGGTCCCACTGGCCGGTCTGCTCCGCCCGCCGGACCGCCTTTTGGTAGGCCGCCTTCTGCTCGGGCGACTTGGCCGCGTCCGCGGGCGCCTCGTAAATCCACCAGTTGGCCGCCCAACTCCAGCCGCGAAACGCCGGATAGGAAAGCAATATGGTGGTCACGTCGCGAATTGTTTTGGCGAGTTCCTCGGGCTTGCGCCCATCGTGGCCCGTGCCCAACGGCAGCCCGGCATCCATGCTCAGCAAGATGCCCCGCTCTTCGATCCCGCAGGCGCCGTAGGCGGCAATTGTCTGCCGCGTGGCGTTTTCGAGTTCGACTTTTTCGGGGGCCACGGCCGTTGGATCGGCGGCCAGCCGCCGCGCAGATCGCGCGCACCCGCCTCGGGCGTGAACAAGGCCCCCATGCCCACGCCATGCCCCAGGCAATCGACGACCATGTTCGCGCCAATTTTGAGCAAGCGGGCCACGTGCTGCATGACCGCGTCCGCCGTGTTCAAGCCGGCGCCGATGGGAAAGAAGCATAGGCCATCGCCATATTGAACGATCGTGAACACCGGCGGACGCGCAATCCCAGGTCCGACAATCAGCATTTGCCCGGCGGGCGTCAGATCGGCCGCGACGGCAGTCAACCAGTATCGGCCCGGCCGCAACGCTGCGGTGAACTTCTTGGAAAGCGCGATCTTTGCCGCTTTGCCGGGCACGACCTCGATCGTCTGTTCGGCGATGGTCCGACCCTCCTCGACCAGCACGATCTTCGCCAAGCGGGAAACGGGCGGCTTCTCTCCCGTGCGGCAAAGCACCGTGACGGGGACCTCTTCGCCTTGCCCATAATAAATCCGCCCCAGCGGGGTCCATAGAGAAATCGACCCTTGCGCCTGCGGCCTGCGTATCTCGACTACGGTTTCCACCTGGTATTCGCTCGCGGAACCGAACAGCCCGGGACAGACGCGCAATTGATAGAGCCCGCCGGCGTCGGCGGGCGGGACGATCTTTCCATCCTCGATCGGCAACTCGGTGAATTCCGGGGTGTTGTACGGCCGGAGCCACGCGCGCCACGTGGGATGGATCGGCCGTCCGCTGGGCTCGAATTGGATCGACAGCGGAACCGGTTCGCCCGCCGTCCAGCGATCGCCGGGCAACTCGACGCGCAGCCGCTCGAACGTCGGCGCGGACCACGCGTCGCAATTCGCCCGTGCGGCGATCGTAAACCTGGAACAACTCGATCGGATCGGGCCGTTTGACAACGATGTCGTCCTCCCAAATCCGCATGTCGGACACGCGGCCTTTGCGCTTGCCCATGCTCAGGTGGATGGCGCCGGCCGGCTTTCCGTCGGGGGCGTAGACGTTCACCACGTCGGCGCCGTCTTCAAGAATATACAGGTTGCCGCGATCGTTGACGTTGAAACCGCCGTGCCAGCCGTCCCACGGACTTCCGCCGACCGACGAAGGGACCAACCAGAGCGGCTTGCCGACGAAGTCCTGCACATGGATTCCCCCATCGCCCACCACGTAGAGCCGCCCGAGCGGCTCACAGACGCGGAACTGCGGCAGCCCGCCAACGTAGCCCTTGCCGGCGAAGACCAGGGGATAGGCCGCAAGCATCTTGCCCGATGGCGCGACGCGAACGATCCGGTTGCGATTCTGATCCATGCCGAAGAAGTCGCCGCTGGCGCCGGCCTGGACGTTGCACGGGTCGGACCATCCGATCCCGTCGCCGTTGAGAAAATCGCTCACAGCCCCGACGCTCTCGAAGGCGGGGCTGAAAAGGTTGACGCTGTGGTAGAAGTGCGGCGTTGGCCGTCGCGATCAGACCGTCCTTGTTGGCGGCCGCCATGTACAACGCGGGC
Source organism: uncultured Planctomycetia bacterium (assembly GCA_963791075.1). Lineage (GTDB taxonomy): Bacteria > Planctomycetota > Planctomycetia > Pirellulales > Thermoguttaceae > CAWBRF01. The sequence goes on along the minus strand of CAWBRF010000007.1, from coordinate 4,499 downwards.
GATGTCTTGCCTCCCTGCTTGCCCGTGCCGTCGCGATGGATCCGCAGCACGTACTCACCGCCGCAAAGGTAGACGTTCCCGTCGCGGCCGATCGCCATGCGGCTGGCGGCGATCTGCATCAAGGGATGCTCGCGAGAGATGACTTGTTCGAGGGCCAGCGCGCTTGCGGCGCGGGGGCTGGTGAAAGAAACGGCGAGCAACAGACACGCAATGGACGCGCCAACGACGGCTCTCATAGCGAGGACTCCTAAGCGATTGGGTTCCAATTCACGGGATCCTTGCGATTGTTGCGGCCGCCCGGACCCCACAACGGCGGCGCGACGAAGTTTACTTTCGCGATGGTTGCTGGCGTTGTCAAACGCCCACCCCGTAGGGCGAACGTGTTCAGCGAAACCGCAGGCGTCGCTGTCGATGGACGTTGGGAGCGGTTGGCGACCAACGATTTCGGCCGTTTCCAGCCCGCTGATCGAGCAGTCGCCAACACACAACAAATGCCGTCTGGGTCTGCCTTCGTCGGCGAGCGATCGCCTTGGCGGGTGGAATGCTTTTGGCGGGTTATTGTGGCGGGTCGAAAATTGCCGCATCCTTCGGCAGAAGAAATCGCAGTCCAGGCTCTCCTATGCTAATCGATCGCGACAACGGCCACAAGGGAAAATTTCCCTGTCCACAGGGTCATTTGCGCAAAACTTGTCTCATTTTGCGCATCCGGGGGCATCTGCCGTAAACAATACCCCCTGCGTGGGCATAAACGAACGCATCCTCCGATCAACGTGCTTCCGGATTCGCGGCACTGCCGAAGAAACTGCATCTTCACGTCAGGCCGGGTTGGCAACTCCAAAGCTGGCGACGATGCCCGCATGGCGATGGCGTCGCTCGATTCCCTGCTGAACCAACTCATCGGTTAGTGCGGCTGCGTGGGTCGGGGCGGCGGCGGCGAAGAGAATCGCGAGGATCAGCGGCAGATGCACGTTCATCGGACGGTTGCCTGCGGTCAGGGGCTCGATCTCTATCGCTTGGCCCCGTCTCCTTTTCTCTTTTCGGCTCTATTTGTCTTGCGGGTTGGCGGGCAGATATTTGGTGTGGTGCATCAGCTTCTCGAGCTGCGGCGCCGTCGGCGCCGCCAGAAGGACGATGTGCCGCTCCCGCGCTTCCCCGGCGGCCTCGACCGTCTCGCCTTGCTTGAGCCTGGCTTCGATCTGTTCCCAAGGAATGGGAAGCAGGTCCTTGTATTCCTCGGGGACGTCCTTATCCGGGCGATTCAGCGCAAAGAGCAGCACCACGGTCGAGCCCGGTTTCGACTTCGACAGAATCCTCTGGTAGTGTTCCGCCGAGTGATTGTACGAAGAGACAATGTGCCCGTTAGACTCGGCGACTCTTTCAAGCTCTTCCCACCCCGGGCCGGCGCTGAACCAATTGTCCTGTTGCGCCCCATCATGCCGGCCCGCCGCTGGCGGATTGGGCGCGCCGGCATCGTTGCCGGTGTGGCGTCTGCTCCTGACGTAGCGTTGGTCCGACTCGCTCAATTTCTCCAGCGGAAGGCCGATTATCTGGCCATTTCTCGTCTCCAGGCGGACGGTTCCACCGGTTGACTCCAGCAACTTGGCTTGCACGGTGTGGGTCCCCGTCGCGTCCGTCCACTTCCGGCCAAATGCGTCCGGCGAACGGACCTTGGCGGCGGCTTTTCCAATCTCCTCGTCGGATTCGTAGAAGGCGATCTTGTATTGGACCGCCTTTTCAGGAAGGCCGGCGGGCAAGGGAATAAGACAGCTCGCAAGTTGCGTGCTCTTTCCCGCCGCGAGCCCCTCTGCGCCGAACGTGCCCTGCGCCGCACACCCGATAAGCGTTCCCTGCTCGTCAAAGAAGGCCACGTAGTATTGACAGTGCATGCGTCTGTCGCTCGTGTTCACGATCTCGACGCCGGCGTTGATGATCTTCCGCTTGAAGAAGTCCGTAATGTGGAACCTGCACGTTCCCTGGATCTTCTCGCCGACGTGGACGGTGACCACGTCCTTGTCAAAGGCTCCGCATTGTTTGAGTTGGCAACTGCCTTCTTTGTTCTCGCCAAGCGCGACGAGCGCGGGAATCTGCATCAACGCCGCCACAATCGCCAATCGCTTCATCATCTCCATGTCCCTTTCTTGTTGTGAGGAACGCAAGCGTCAATAAATCGTCAGCCTTGCGCACGGGGCAGGCTGAATGTCTCGTTGTTCTCGGTCGGTTTTTGCGCGGCAACGACGGCCGATGAAAGGAGCACGTTCCTTTCGCTATTGTGCCGTGTACCAGCTTTGTACATCCCAGTGCATAATTTCTTTCATCTGTTTCGCAGTGCCAAAGTACATTCCGCCGAAGGGTTTTCCCTGCGGGGCAGCGTAAAAGGCGACGTGCAGATAGCCGTCGTACTGCAGCGTTTCGGAAAGCTCAAATTCTCCCTCTCCCTTGGCGATCTTGAGTCGCTGTTCGGGATGAATTCTGCTTCTGCCGGGACCCTTTGCGGCGGTCAAGAAGAGACATAGCGACGCTTCCGGCGCGCTCGAAAGCGTGTAGCGCCCTTTCACGATCACCTTGTCCCCGGGCTTTAGATCGGGCGAGGTTGCTTTGACTTCCGTGATGCTGATGGAGTCGCCCTGTCTGAAGAACTTGTTGCCGAAAGTCGCCTCGACCGCAACGACCGCAGAACTCTCCCCGGCGGGCTTGGCAACGACGGGCGGCGATGAAAGCGGGAGGGGAGCGATGCTCTGCGCCGCGGGGGACACGCGCACGAGCACCGCCCCACGATAGTCCTGGCCTGTCTTGTGGGACGACTCAATAAGAAGCAACCGATTCGAATCTTCCATCTGCCATACGAATTCGGTCAATCGCTTGTCGTCCGGCTCGACCACCGCCAGCTTGTCGCCGCGAAGTTCGTAGACTCCGCTAAACACGCCGGCCTCCGACATTCGGTCACGCGCGGCGTCGAGATGAAGAATGGACAAGCCATGCTTGAATCCAGCCGGCAGCGCAACATCCCAGTCCCCTTCGAGGCCGGCGGCGTCGCGGCGACTGTTTGGCTGCGCGGAGTCCGGTTGGCTCGCAGCGGCGCTCTCCGCCGCCTGCCAATCGATGATCTCCTCCGAGATGGGCGGCTTTCCGCCTTGCCGGTCCCACCATTGTCGCCACGCGGCCACGTCCCTCGCGAAATTTTCTCCCGTCAGCCGCACGAGGGAAATTTGCGCCCAAAGCCGCGTGTCCTGGTTGTAGTGATACGTCAGATGGACGAGGTCGGGAACCGCGATCGGGTCGCCGACGATCCCCAGGGCGCGGACGGCCATCCAGCGAGGGCGATTGTCCACTTGACTCCGCTGCGTCGCGGTCTCCAACAATTCCGCGACTGCCTTCTTGCTTCCCAAGAGTGCGAGGGCATTGATTGCCGAATCCCGCTCACGCCCCGCCCTCGTGGCCAACTCGCTTCGCCATCGTTCCTCCTCAGCGGTTCTTTCCTGCGGGGTTAGCGCTTGCAACTGCGATTGGCTAATCGGGTAAAGTTCCAGATGAACCACCTGCTCGCACATGTCGCGGAACTGCCGCTGTGCTTCGTTGAGCTTGGCGTCGCGGGCGAATTCGGGCCATCGCGGAAATGCCGCTTTCGCCGCCGGCGCGTCTCGCCGTGCCGCCTGAACACGGTGAAAGAAATTACCTTGCCGTCCATCAACCACATGAGGACGCCATGCTTGTAATATCGAAGCATCTTCGCCTGGGGATTGTTTACCACGCTGTCGGGGGCGCCATAGGCCGACAAGACCGCACTCTCGGAAGAGCCAATTCTTATCCCCGACGCCAGCGGCAGCTTGAATCCTTCAACGAAACGCACCTCAACCACACGGCCGGCCGAGTCAAACCAGCAATCGATATGGTGACGCGAGACCCAGCCCGTCCTTTGGGTTTCTGGAGTGGGCTCAAGAGGGCCAAAGGCTTCGATTAGCGCCTCGCGGGTTGCGCCACGCGAAAGCCTCCCCAACCGACGCCTTCGACAACAACCGGCAAACCAGCCGCGGCGCTAGCGTCCACCGCGTCAACGAACGGCTCGGCGATGCGCTCGGGGGGCGGTGAAAGCGGGAGCGGAGCGATGATCGGCGTCGGCGAGACAGGCGTCGCTGCGGGGCGTCCGCCGGAGCGAGCCAAAACATATAACACGGCGACGGCGGCGGCCGAAAAGAAGGCTGCCGCCGCGAGCGTGAGCGGCCGCCGCGCCGGCCGGGGCAAACCGGCGGCAATCCGCCGCTGGCCCTCCGCCGCTTCCAGCCGCGCCTTGAGTATGCCCTGCTGAGATCGCAAACGCGCCAGCGTTGCGTCGGCCTCGTTCAAGCGGCGATCCAATTCTTCGACCTGGCGTCGCTGCTCTTCGAGTTGCGGCCGCAGCGTCTCCGCGTGCGCTTCACACTCAAGCCTCTTCGCCGCCGCGGCGTCTTGTTCCGCCTCGCTGGCCGCTGATTCGACCTGGGCCTCGGCCGCGGCCGCCGCTT
>CAWBRF010000006.1:0-17984 GCA_963791075.1 uncultured Planctomycetia bacterium | reverse complement strand
CGCATCGGCTTCCAGCGGCAAGCGGCCGGCGAGAATCTGGAAGAGCGCCGCGCCGAGGCTGTAGATGTCGCTGCGGACATCGGCTGCCGCGGCGGACGCCAGGCATTCGGGCGCCAGATAGTGGAGTGCGCCCATCACGCTGCGGTCGATGATCTCGCCGCTTTCGCCGCGACGCCGCGCCAAGCCCAGGTCCAGGAGTGTCGCGTGTCCTTCGGCGGAGACAAGGATGTTGCTCGGCTTCACGTCGCCGTGAATCCAACCGCCCTCGTCCAAGGCGGCCAGCGCCTCGGCGGCCTGGCGAATGATTCCGAACGCCTCGGGCAGGTCGATTGCTTCGCCAGCGGCCAGCCGCGCCTGCAACGTTTTTCCGTCGAGCCAAGGCATGACCAAGAAGGGACGCCGGCGGGAAACGCCGGACTCGAGCACGGCGACGAGATGCGGATTCGAGACGCTGCCGCCCACAATCGCTTCGCGAGCCAAGAGCGTCCGGGCCAGTTTGCCGTCGCGCTCGGGACGAATCGCCTTGAGCGCATAGGCCGCGCCGGCGCTGGCCGGCGAAGCGAGCGGTCGGGCGCGGTAAATCTGCGACCAGTAGCCTTCCGCCGCCAAAACGATCGGTTCCCAGCGTCCGATCGGGCCGGGCGAGTCGGCTGCAAGGACGGGGCGGCCGGCCGCCGCGCCGCCGTCGGTTCTCCACTGGGTCTGCGTCATCGGCGAAACTGCCAACGGAACATGGTGGACTGGACAAGCCGTATTGTCTGCATCGGTTGTTTCGCCGGCAAAGATTTGCAGGAAAGACGCGGGGCGACGAAAACGGCCGGTTTGACTCATCCCCGAGCCGTCGGCCTGCCGATGCCAACAAGGCACTGCGCGAAGGAGTTTGCGGCATGGCGAACACGGATATCCGCAAGGCCGCCATCCTGTTGATGAGCCTGCCCGACGATCAGGCCGCGCTGCTGTTGGGCAAGCTTGCTCCCAAGGAGGTCGAGGCGGTCTCCATCGAGATCGCCCGCACCAGCGGCATCAGCGGCGAGGAGCAGGAGGCGGTCATCCAGGACTTCGCCTCGGCCAATCCGACGGGTTTGACCGGCCGATCGGGCGGGCTGGACGTGGCCAAGAAACTGGTCGAGCGGGCCCTGGGCAAAGGGGCCACCGCCACGCTGGACAACGTCCGCCAGTCGATCGAGGCCCTCCCCTTCGGCTTCCTGCAGAAGGTCGACAGCCAGAACCTGCTCACCTTCATCATCGACGAGCACCCGCAGACCATCGCCCTGATCCTTTCCCACCTGCCGCCGCCGCAGGCCGCCGAGATCATCAGCGGGCTGCCCGCCGACCGCCAGTTGTCGGTGATTCGCCGCGTGGCCACCATGGGGCAGACCAGCCCGGAGATCATCAAGGAGGTGGAGAAGGGGCTGGAGCACCGCATGTCGAGCGTGATGAGCCAGCAGTTCGAGAACGCCGGCGGCGTGGCCAGCGTGGCCGAAATCCTCAACGTCATCGACCGCGCCACGGAGCGGAACCTGCTGGACAACCTCGCCCAGGAAGACCCCGACCTGGTCGAGGAGATCCGCCGCCTGATGTTCGTCTTCGAGGACATCTCCAAGCTCGCCAACCGCGACATCCAGACGCTGCTGAAGAACGTGGAAAGCTCGCAATGGGCGATGGCCCTGAAGGGCGCCAGCGGCGAGTTGAAGGACAAGATCCTCGGCAACATGTCGAAGCGGGCCGCCGACCTGCTTGCGCGAGGAAATGGAGTACCTCGGCCCGGTGCGGCTGTCGAACGTCGAGCAGACGCAGCAGCAGATCGTCGACGTTGTCCGCCGCCTGGAAGACGCCGGCGAAATCACCACCCACACGCGAAGACCAGGAAGAGCAGTTCATCCAGTAGCTGGGGACGTCGCGGGCACGGACGGAAGGGACAGCCCACGGATGGTCCTCGTCGAACGAGGCTTAAGGGGCATCCCATTTTCCCTGCCGAATTCGGACGTCCGCCTGCCCGGGCACGGACCACGCCCGGATAGACCTCCAGGTCGAGCTTCTCGACCAGCCCGGCCTTCAGCCGCTCCAGGGCGATGGCGCCCATCACGGCGTTGTCGGTGCAGAGCCGCAAGCGGGGCCACGTGAAGCTGCACGCCGCGGCGGCGCGGCCTCCTCGTGCAAGCGGCCGCGCAGCCGGGCATTGGCCGCCACGCCGCCGCCCACGCACAGAATCTGCAAACCGGTCTTGCCGCAAGGCCGCAAACGCCTTGTCCACCAGCGTGTCGACCACGGCCTCTTGAAAGCTGGCCGCCAGGTCGGCCACTTGCCGCGGGGTCGAGTTCCAGGCGGGTGAAATCGGGCCGGCCCGGGCCCGGCGATCGTGTAGCGCACCGCCGTCTTCAGGCCGCTGAAGCTGAAATCCAGCCGCTCGTCGTCCTGCGAAGAACGAGCGGGGCAGGGCGTAGGCGCGGGGATCGCCGCCGGCGGCGGCCTGCGCGATGGCCGGCCCGCCCGGATAGGGCAGGCCCAGCATCGCGGCCACCTTGTCGAAGGCCTCGCCGGCGGCGTCGTCGATGGTGGCGCCGAGCAGCTCGAAATCCAGCGGCCCCAGGCAGCGGTACAGGCTGGTGTGCCCGCCGCTGACGATCAGCCCGACGCAGGGGAAGACCTCCTGCGGCGCGGCGGCCAGGCGGCAGGCGTAGATGTGGGCTTGCAGATGGTTGACGGCCACCAAGGGGATGTCTCGCGCCACGCAGAGGGCCTTGGCCGCCACCAGGCCGACCAGCAGCGAGCCGGCCAGGCCCGGCGTGTTGGCCACGGCCACGGCGTCGATGTCGGCCAGCGAGATGCTGGGCCTGCTGGAGGGCCTGGTGGATCACCGGCAGGATGCGTTCGAGATGGGCCCGCGAGGCGATCTCCGGCACCACGCCGCCGAAGCGCCGGTGCAACTCGTCCTGGGAGGCGACCACCGAGGCCATGACTTCCAGCCGCGTCGGTGATGACGGCGGCGGCCGTCTCGTCGCAGGTGGTTTCCAGGGCCAGGATGTTCATGGCGACCAGTTCGGGAGTTAAAAGTACGCAGTAGGAGTCAGATATTTCGCGACGCGGACATCGTCTGCTTACACTGGCCCTTTCGATGCTAACTTGGCTAACTCCTGGCGCCAGAGTCGTCACGTTACTTCGCCCGCGCCAACTGGTCCGTCAGATACTTGACGGCCATCTGCAACTGGCGATCGACGAAGGGGGCCTTCGGACCTCGCCGCGGCGACGCTCCGGCGCGGCGGGCTGGCCGGCGATTTCCCGCGGCCGGTCCGCGGCTGTGGGCCGCCGCGGCGACTTGGCCCGCGACGCCGACCGTGCGGCGCGTGGCCGGCGAGGCCGGCACGGCGACGGCGCCGGCAACATCGTGGTGTCGTCCTTCGGCGGCTGGCCGCCGGGACCGGTGGCGTGCTGCCGCCGCCGGATGGGGACGCAAAATGTCCCGCTGCTGGCGATCGGTACCAGCAGCAACCCCTTCTCGTGGTCGCTCAGCCGCAGGTCGTAGCCGGCGTCGGGCATCACGCCCCATTGACGTCGCTGTCCTTCGAGTCGGGAAAGCGATGGATGTTCTTGCCGCTGGGACGGCAATAGGCGGCGGTGGTCAGCTTCAAGCGCGCTGCGGCCGTCGTCCAGTTCGATCACGTTCTGCACGCTCCCCTTGCCCCAGGTCCGCTCGCCCATGACGACCGCCCGCTGATGGTCCTGCAAGCAGGCGGAGACGATCTCGCTGGCGCTGGCGCTATAGTGATTCACCAGCACGACCATGGGAAAGCCCTCGAAGGCGCCGTTGCTGCGGGCATTCCAGACGCGCTCGGGCGTGTTGCGGCCCTTGGTGCTGACGATCCGCCCGCTGGAAATGAAGAGGTTGCTCACTTCGATGGCCGAGCTGAGCAGCCCGCCGGGATTGAAACGCAAATCGAGAATCAGCCCCCGCATCTTTTGCGCTCCGCAACTGCTGCAAGGCCTTGCGCAGGTCGGCGGGCGTCTCGCGGCCGAACGCCGCCACCCGCACGTAGCCGATCCCCTGCTTCGCGTCGAGCATGAAGTCCCAGGTGTCGTCGGCCTTGCGGCGATCGCCCAAGCACGGTGTCGACGTGGATGCGCTCGCGGCGTGAGCGTCACTTTCATCCGCTCCTTGGCGGGCCGGCCGGCATGAACCAAGGTCAGCGTCACCCGGCTCCCCTCCTTCCCCTTCAGCCGCTCGATGGCCTCGTCCTGGCTCAGCCCCTCGGTGCTGCGGCCGTCGATCTCGACGATCCAATCGCCGGCCAGCACGCCGGCGCGATAGGCGGGCGTGCCGTACAGCGGGCTGAGAACCCGCAGATCGCCGTCCTCGCACGGAAATCTGAATGCCGATGCCGCCGAACTCGCTCTCCACGGCGGCGCGGAAGCCGCTCAATTCCTTCGGGCCGATGTAGCTCGAGTAGGGGTCGAGCTTGCTGATCACGCCCCGTGATGGCCGCCTCGATCAACTCGCGGCGGTCGATCGCTTTGACGTAGTTCCGATCGACCTCGTCGATGGTGTCGATCAGGACCTTGTAGGTCTCGAAATATTCGTCCTGGACGGGGGCGGCGGCGGGCTGTCTCGGCGGGCGCTTGGCCTTTTCAACCGGCGGCGCGGCGGCATAACGAAACGCCGCCCAAAAGGATCAAGATTGCCCACATCGGGACAGAATGGCGTGACGTCATGAATTTGACTCCTGGAGAAGAAGCCCGCGGCAGACGGCTGTTCCGAAGCCGACCGGGATGAGGGCTGCGGCGTGCCGCACTCAGTATAATCAGCGATACCTTGGCAAGTATGAAGCCCAGCAGCGGGGGCGCCGGGCGGAGGGCAAGGCGAAAAACACGCAAGCCTTAAAGACGTCCGCGCTGAACGGCATCATCCGCTCCTGAGCGGGGACCTTTTCCCCCCGCCCTAACCCCACATCGAACGTCGGCCGCATATCGCGGTCCCAGCCGTCCCAAAGGAAGGCGTCCAGCCGCTCGTCGGCGATCACGCGGAAGGCGTAGCGGACCTGCTCCTCGTAGAACTCGCAAAACGCCCCCGTGCGGTGCATCCCGCCGTTCATTTGATGGGCCTCGGCGGGGCAGGGCGAGCCGCAGAAATGGCGGATCGCACAGCGGCGGCAAGGATCGATGTCCTCGACCTTGCGGCCCGTGACCAGCCGAAACGGCGCGCTCTGGAGGACCGCGGGAATCTTGTCCGCGAAGAGGTTTCCGCCGCAGAACTCCGGCAGGCCGATGAATTCGCTGCACGGGAAGAGGTCGCCGTTGGGAGCGACGGCGAAGAAGCAGCGGCCGCCGCCGCAGGGCGAGATGTCGCACATCAGCCGCCGCGCCGCGGGGGCCAAAATGGCCAAGAGGATGTTGGCGAAATTGCCCACCACCAGCCGACGGCCGGTCCGGCGATACAACGCCTCGGCGCGATCCAGCGCGCGGAGGAAATATTTGGCCGCCGCCGCGTCGTCCGGTTTGACCGCGCGCGATTGCGGCAGCGTGCAGCGGAGGATGTTCATCAGGCAGGTGGGCACCTCGATGGCGCGTGGAGGAAATCGACCAGCCCGCCCAGTTGGCGGAGGTTTTCGCTGGAGATCGTGCAGATGACGCTCCAGGCCGGCATAGCCGTCGAGCCGCGCCATCGCTTCGACGACTTGGTCGTAGACGCCCTCGCCGTTCCAGGTCTTTCGCGTGCGGTCGGCCACCTCGGCGCGTGGCCGCGTCGAGCGAAATGCCGATGCTTACCCCGTGACTGCGGAGGAACTCGACGGCCTGGTCGTCCAGCAGCGTGGCGTTGGTCTGGATGCCGAAGCGGAAATCGCCGGCAAACCGCTCGATGCCGGCGAAGACCGCCTCGCGATTCAGCAGCGGCTCCGCCCCGTGGAAGACGATCTGCGGCAACGTCCCCTTGGGAACGGTCGTGCGAAAGTATTGCTTCAGCGCGTCCAGGCGCCTCGAGCAGTTCGCTCCGCGGACATGTGCTTGCCGCGGCGGCGCATCCGCTCGGGGATGTAGCAGTAGGTGCAATTGAGGTTGCACCGCTCGGTGGGGTTGAAATAGACCGCCGACGGCTTCAGGCCGAATCGCAGCGCGTGGATTTCCTCGGCGAACTTGGCCGCCTTCTTCGCAAACGCCTTGGCCAACGCCCCGCCCAGGGCCAGTTCGGCCAGCTTTTCCCGCCGGACCAAGGCCCAAAAAGCCGTGTCCGGCTCGATCACGGCGACGTAATCGGCGTGGCCGATGTCGATGGGCTGGAAGGCGGGGCCATTGCCCGTGCCGACGTAGCGGCCCCGCGAGGGGGCCGCCGCGCCGTTGCCGGCCGACGCTCTCCGCGGCCATCACTTCGCCTTCTTATCCATCAGGATATAGTGCGACAAGCCGGTCCCTTTGGCCTGGCAGGTCTTGCGGTGGGCGATCACGTCTTTCTTCGTCGTCTTCACTTGCGGCTTCATGCGATTAAACCCTTTCCTGCGAGGTGAATAAAAAAAGGACGCCGACGAACGCCTCTTGATGTCTGCATTGGCATCGGAGCCGGCGGACGAGCGGAGGCCGAAAAACACCGGCTTCCGTTTGTCGCCCTGATGCGGTTTCGCTGCAAAGATCAAAAGGTTCGCCGGAATCCTTTGCCATCAGATTCGCGACAGTTCTGTTGCTTTCAGCAGGTCTTCTGGCTTACGGGTCTTCGGCGGCGTTGGGGCCTTCCCGCCGCAAACACTGCGGCAGTGACCGGCTTTTGCCCTCTCGTGCCAACGCGCCTCGCCGATTACAGCTGCGGGACAGTCACGGAATCGCACCGTGTTCCGGGATGCTGAAACTACGGTTAATCTACCAGCTTCGGCGCGAAAGTCAAGGGGCGAATGGTGCGTCCGGTCCCCTCTCCCTCCGGGAGAGGGATAGGGTGAGGGGAAGCGCCGCAGGGCCTTTCACCTCCCTTCGGCACTATCAAAGACTCGCGACCGCTTATCTCCCCGCCTACGTGCTGCGGTAGTTTAGGATCGCAGTCACTAACCACCACAGCACAAGAAGGGCAAGCAAGAGTAACTTAGCCGATTTGCCCAGCGTACGGCGACGACAACTCGCTTTGGGTCAATCTCCGGGTGACGAGCTTCTACGACTTTTCGCTCGATACGGACAGTCGCAACGTAATATGGAACCAAGAGGAGGAGACACGCGGCGGCCATAGCTATCGTGGAGAACCTGTTGGGGATGATGCCGCCAGTAAACGCAGTAAATGCGATAATCTGAAAGGCGGGATCGCGGTAGGGTGCAGGCAGAAAGTACGCTAATACGCCGGCTGGGATCAAACCCGCCAAAGCCATGCACCATCCCACAGGAAGCCCCGCAATCGTGGATCGCCAGTTGGCCTTTGCCGACGTGACAAAGGATTCGATAGGTTTGATTCCCAACAGCCGGGCGAGAACAGCCGCCTCAACGGTTGCCACCAGCGGAAAGAGAATGATAAAGACAACCCAGTGCCCTATGAAACTCGGCAATGCGACATCTGCCAGGAGCATATTTTTTGACCGGAAGGAGTAAAGGGGAAGAGTAAAGGCGTCGGCTGTCTTTGATACGCCGTCTCATGGGTACAGGCGAACAATTGGGGAGGCAGAGAACGCAACTGAGGACATTCTGCCTTTGGAAAAACGATGAGTCTCCTCCGCCGCACGCCCTCACCCTAACCCTCTCCCGGAGGGAGAGGGGACCGGACCACGTCACGCCCAACGGTCCTCGGGACGGCGGAGGATCTCGCTGGCGAGAATCGCCTGGCGGAACGAAACCGGATTGGCCAAAAGCGCGGCGAAATCGAGCGCCGGCACGACCGCCTCGACCGGTTCCTCGACGGCGGGGGCCATGGCCGTCTCGCCCGGTTTTTTCGCCAGGCGGCCGACGTCGTGGACAAACGTCTGCTTCAATCGCTGTTCCACCTGGGCGTCGGCCTTGGTCACCTCGCCGCCGAGCTGGGACGTGCGGCGGGAGAACTCGCCCGAGTCGAGGAATTTCTCCACGTGCTTGACCACTTCGTCGCCCACCGGTTCCTCGGCGTTATCCTCGGCGGCCTTTCGCGCCGCCGCCTGGGACAACCGCTTTGCCGCGGCGGGCTCGGCGACAACCGTGGCCAGCACGGGGCGAGGCTCGCCGGTCCCGCGGGAGGCCCGCTCCAGAAACGCCTCAATCTCGCTTTGCAGCGGCTGCGCGTCGGGAGGCGCAGGACGCGGCGCTCCGGCCAGCGGCGGCCGCTGCTGCTGCAATCTGGCGCCGAGCTGCCCGAGGATGTAGAGCACGAACACAATCAGCAGGCCCGCCACCTTGAACAGGATGGGGTCAATGACGGCAAACAGCACCAGCGGCGGTCCATTCATGCCGCGGGCCCTCGTTTGTTCGTCGGCGCGCCGCCGCCTTTGGCCAGCGACATGCGCATGTCGGTGTCGGCCTGGATGTTCCGCAGTTTGTAGTAGTCGAAGATGCCCAGCGAGCCTTCGCGGAACGCCTGGGCCATCGCCTTGGGCACCTCGGCCTCCGCCTGCACGACTTTCGCGCGGCTCTCCTCGATGGCGGCGATGTTCTCCCCCTCTTCGGCCACGGCCATGGCGCGGCGGCCTTCGGCCTTGGCGCGGGCGACGCGCATGTCCGCCTCCGCCTGATCGGCCTGGAGCCGGGCGCCGATGTTCTCGCCCACGGACACCTCGGCGATGTCGATCGAGACGATCTCGAACGCGGTCTGGGCGTCCAGCCGCCGCGCCAACACGGTCTTCGAGATGCGGTCCGGACTGGCCAACACCTCGCTGTGCAATTGGGCCGAACCGAGGGCGCTGACGATGCCTTCGCCCACTCGGGCGACAATCGTCTCTTCCGACGCCCCGCCGATCAACTGCCGCAGGTTCGCCCGCACCGTCACCCGCGCCTTCACCTTCAACTGGATGCCGTTCTGGGCGATGCCGTCGAGGGTCTCGCGGCCGGTGCTCCGCGAAGGGCAGTCGATCACCTTCGGATAGACGCTGGTCTGGACGGCCTCGAGCACGTTGCGGCCGGCCAGGTCGATGGCCGCGGCAAGTTTGAAGTCGAGTTCGAACTTTGCCTTGCGGGCGGCGATCAACGCGCGGACGACCAGCGGGACGTTGCCGCCGGCGAGGTAATGGGCCTCCAAGCCCCGCGACGTGACGCCGTCGCGCTCGCTGATGCCCGCCTGCACCGCCATGATCTTGCTGCGGACGATCACCGCCGGATTGACCTTGCGAAAGGTCATTCCCAGGAGGTCGAAGATCGTGATCCCCGCCCCGGTGGTCTTCGACTGAATCCAAAGTCGAAAGTAGCGGAGGAAGACCGCCAGGCCGATCACGAGGAGGAACAGGCCGATGAAAACCGCCACGATGGTGACGGTTTGCACGGTCGTGTCGACAGGTTGGGGCGCCGCGAGGATCATGGAATCAAGCTCCTGAAAGTATTGTTGCAGACTGTTGCTTCAGGTCCCCCTCTCCCTTCGGGAGAGGGTTGGGGTGAGGGTGAACCCGCCCGGCTGCCGAATCTTCAACGCTCTGGCCCTAACCACTACCCCTTCTTGGGACCGCTGTCAAGCGGTGGCTCCTTGAAGGGATCGGTGGAGATCGAGTCGATTGGCCGCTGGAGGGGGTCTTCTGCGGTCTCGACGGGCGTTTCCTCCTCGATCGGACGGACGACGACGCGGTTCGATTCGACCTTGATCACCCGGACCGCCTGGCCAGCGTCAATCGCCATTCCCTCGCTGACGGCATCGACCGATCGGCCGTCGATGGCGACCACGCCGCCGGGAAACATGGGGCATTTCGCCCGGCCCACATGGCCGATCAGACCCTTGAGGCGGCGGCGTTCGGGATCGTCGGGCAGGACGTCTTCGGCCTTGGGAACGGCCAAAAGGACCCGTTTGCCCATCGTTGTTTCCGGCCAATAGCGAAAGGCGAGCACAACGATCGACGGCAGGCCGACGACGGCGACGGCCAACACGGCCAATCCCGTTCCGGTCCCCTGATAGAAGCCCATGATGATCGCGGCGAGCACGGCGGTCAGCGAGAGGAAGCCCAAAACGCCGGCCGAGGGGAAAAAGACCTCCAAGACAGCCAGGCCCAAGCCTAGCGCCAAGAGCAGCACCGCCCAAACCCACGGGTCCATCATGCTTCTACTATGCGCGGAAGGCGGGCGGATGTCTATGGGGGGAGCGGCGCCATCAAGACAACTTGGCGCTGGCCAGTCGATTGAGGCTGACGCCGGCCTCCGCGGCCTCGACGGCCAGCTTCCGATGAACCTCCGGCGGCACGCGAACCATAAACTTCCCGCTAAAGCGGCGCGAAGCAAGGGGGTCGGGGATCGCCTCCCCCCTGGCCCGCATGTTTCCAACGACTTCGGCCACTACCGTCCGGATTCCGCGCAAGGCCGCCTCGGGCGAGGAAGCCAGCCAGCTCAAACTCGGGAACTCGGCCCAAAGTCCGACGTGTTCTTGGTCTTCTTCCGACCACGTTACACGATACGTATAGCGGTCACTTTTTCTTGTTTTCACGTTTCAGCCTCTCCGCGGCGCCTATCACAGCGGCAGTTCTCGTATCCGAAACCGGGATTCCTCCACCGTCACAATGACGCCGCGCTCCAATTCGGGACCAATCATCTCCAGCACTGCCGAAAGCCGTTCAATGATATGGTCCGCGCGGGTGTTCTGGAGGCGGAATATCACCACGCCGGCTATGGGGCTTTCCGCTATCGCGGCAATTTCGCCAAAATCCAGGTCGTAAGTGAGAATAATCCGCTTTTCGGCAATCGCCTTGGCGAAAATCCGACCGTTGGGCAAACGGGCGAGCCCTTCCTCGCCGAGATGGCTGCTATCGTGTCCCTGACGCCGCAACCACTGGGCGACTTTCCGCGAGATTCCCATGTCGCAGAGAAAACGCATGGGACGCCCCTAAATGGCGATGATTTGCTCTTGCGTCAACCAGGCGGCGTACTGAAGGGCCTGATCGATGTCGGCCGGCTCCAGTTCCGGATACCCCTCAAGGATTTCTTGAACGGTCGCGTGGTTGGCGACTTGGCCAACGACCACGGAGACAGGGATGCGCATTCCACGGATGCACGCCCGGCCGCCCATGATCTGAGGATCGAACGTAACGCGATCGAACCACGTCATCTTCATCGCAATCACCTTTCCTCCCTATCTTGTCATCTTCCCGGGCGCCTGTCAAACTCCCGCGGCGGGTTGCCTCCTGTGCCTACGGCACGCGACAGGCAAGCAATCCTTCCACCCGCCGCAAGTTAGCGATTGCGACGATCATTGTTCGAAGCCGCCCCGATGTCCAGATTGTTGATCATGTCGCTAATCCGCTGGCATCGTTCCTGGCTCGCGGCGCCGACCGAGTAGGCGTCGGTCAAAGGAAGGATACCTTCGTCGGTCGCGAGCGACGCTCGATAAGAAGGGCTTGCGCCGACAGATGATTGCTCGACTTTAGCGTTCCTAATCTTCTCGAAAGGGAGAACCCCACATTTACGGCCGAACACGCCGGTTTTGCTCCATACGACTTGACGCCGAAGCACATCGAACTCAAATACGGTTCGCTTCGTGAAGAGTGCGCCGACGAGGCCGAATATGAGCGCGCCCGCCAGAGGGCCGTAGCCTTTTTGCAGTTCCCCTCCGTGGCTCAACGAGACGGCGAACTTGCAGAGGAAGAAAAGCGACAGGGGAAATGCGAACGCGCCGATCCAGAACGGAAAATCGACGAACTTGAAGCCGCCGTTATTGTCGCGGACGATGTTCCCGGCGGGCTCAACTTGCCTCGGCAAGGCGCCGCGTTCGACGGCATTCGCCTCGCCTTGGACCCCGGTCATGGCTGGCCCAACCTGCCTCAACGATTCTTCCGCCTCAACAATCCTCCTTAACTTAATTAGAGGGGTTTCACCATTTGGGCGGCCGAATCGTGAAATAAACCAGACGAGCGCCTTGAGAAGGATGTTCATTCGCGGGAAAGAAATCTCGGCTCGCGCGGTTACCTTCGTGCTTGTTCCGAGGTCATTCAACTCGTACGTGAACACCGCCGAGGAGACCGGCCCGTTTGGATCAACCGCTTCCTCGCTTACCTCGATCCTTTTGCCATGTTGCAGGTTAACGATTTCACAGCGTGTCGGAGTCGTTTTGGCGTCCATGCGACGGATTACCGTGTAGACCGAGCCGATGCGCCCCCCCTGCGAGCTTACCAACTCGCATCCCTCCACCTTGGCATCGAATTGGCCCCAGCGCTCGGGCGAGCCGACAAACTTCCACACCCTATTTGGGGAAGCGGCAATCGCGATGGACTCTTGAAATAGCATGTGCTCATCCTGAAGCTTTGATTCCGTCAAATTTCAACGCCGCCAGCGGTCAAAAATGAGGCGAACCTTCTGCCCCGCGGCGGTTGGCATCATTCCAAACCGTGCAGAGTATACTACGCGCGTAAGGCGGCTGTCTATGGCCGCTCATTCCTCGAACCGGCCGCACGAGCACCCGGTTGCCGTGGACCTCGCTGACGACGACCGGCGTGTGGCGGGGGAGGAATTCGCCGACGGCCATGACATCGACCAGGGCATTGGCGAAACGGGCCTTTCCGCCCGGATTGAGCGACGTGGTCGTCACCCCTTGGACGCCGACGAGGTTCTCCAGATCGACGAGCATTTCGCGGCGACTGATGCTTTGCGCCTCTTCGTCCGCGGGAGGAGGCAGGAAAACACGATGGAGCACGGGCGCCTGCGGCAGCCATCGCTGCAAAATCGCCGCCGCGGCAATCAGCCCGGCGACCGCGCTGGCCACGGTCAACAAGGACCGCTGCAACTGCTCCATTTCATACTTGTTGTGGGGCAAGATGAACGTTTGGCTGGCCAGCACGAAGGAAACCAGGACCATGCCGCCGCCGCCGACGGCGAACACGCCCATCCCCGGCAGAACGAAGACCTCCAGCAAGATGCAAGCGACACCGGCGAGGAACAAAACAATCGCCAGCCAGCCGACGGTCCCGAGGCAATGGCTCCAAAAGAAGAGGAGGAAGGCGACGGCGGCGACCAGCGCGCCGACGCCGGCGCCGGGGGCGTGCAGTTCGACGTAGAGCGCCGCGCCGCCGACGATCAGCAGCAGCACGGAGATGCCCGGCGTACGGAGGAAATCGATCAGCGCGTCGGCCCAGCCGGGCTCGACCAAGGTCATCTCGTTTTCCAGGTCGTAGAACCTGCGGAATTGGGCGAGGTTTTCCGCCGTGTGACTGGCCAGGTGGAAATCGCCCGCCTGGTCGCCGTGGACGCGAAAAAACGCCCAGGGAATGGTGACGCGATCGCCCTTGATCCAGCGGGTCGGCTTGCCTTGCTGTTGGAGTTTGCTCTGTTCGGCGGCGAGTTCGTCGTCGCAGAAGAAATCGACGTCGCCGGCGCGGGTGCAACGGAAGACGTTGAGTTCCGGCTGGATCATCGCCGCCCAGAGCGACCAGGAGCGGAGTTTTTTGGGGGCGAGTTCTGCGCGGACGGTTTGCGCGGCCAGGCGGATTTCGTCGTCCGACATTTGCGGCATACCCGGTCCGCCGAGCACCGCCCGGGGCCGCATGACGATCTGGTCGCAGGCCATGGCCGCCAGGGCGGCCTGCGCGCGGGCCTGCTCGGGAATATAGGCCACGGTGCGGACCGCCGAGGGATCGAGGTCCATGAGGAACATGGCCAGGCGGAGGCAATCGGCGGCGGTCCCGCCGGGACTGTCGATCTCGAGGCAGATGAAGTTCACCTCGTGGAGCCGCATTTCATCTTGAATGAGCCGCTCGATCTGATCGACTTTTTCGCCGTCGATCTGGCCGCGCACATTGACGCGGACCGCCCGCCACGGCCCGCCGTGCGACGGGTCCTCTTCGAGGGCCCGGGACGGCAATCCCAAGGCGCGGACCACCTCCAGCCGGTTGGCGGCCAATCGCTTGACGAATCCCCAGAGGCGCAAATCGGCGGCGGAGAATTGAGCCGGTTCGCCCTGACGGACGACGACCTCCTGCGACTGGATCGTGTGCCGTTTCCGCAATTCCTCCAACTCCGCCGGGGTGACATATTCCGTGCTCGCCTCGGTATGGACCATCAGCACGTCGGCCCGGGGATGGAGCATGGCGACGGCCAATTCCTCGGGCAAGGTTCGCCGCCGGCCGGCGATCTCGCGATAGGCGCTTTGCACGGTCTCGTGGATGACCTTTTCGTCGGCGGCGGCCGCGCCGATCGTCGTCCCGTCGGCCATGATGATCTGGTCGCAGGCCAAGGCCAGGAGGACGGCGTGGCCGCGAATCGATTGCGGCAAGTAGGCGACCGTGGTTGCGGCGTTGAGCTCGTCGCTGGAGAGAAAATTGGCCAGTTCGTAGGCGTCGCCGAAGGACGTGCCCTGGCTGGCCTCGGCCCCGCCGCGGGCGGAGTCGAACTCGAAGATCAGCGTCGCCCGGCACTCCTGCATCCGGGCCTTGTTCATC
This sequence comes from uncultured Planctomycetia bacterium, assembly GCA_963791075.1. GTDB lineage: Bacteria > Planctomycetota > Planctomycetia > Pirellulales > Thermoguttaceae > CAWBRF01. The sequence continues at coordinate 3,501 of CAWBRF010000006.1, read as the reverse complement.
GCCTGGCGAACGGACCGCCGCACGCGGTTGACCCCCTTGCTGTCCAACGGGAGGAGGATTCGGACGACCTGGCCGAACGGCTCGGGTTTGGCGGCTTCAGGTCCCTGCGGCGCGCCGCCGCGATTGGCCTGCTGTTTGGACTGGGCGGCCGGACAGACCGGCGTCGCCAGAAAACAAGCCCCCATCCACAGCGCCGTGAGCGCGATGCGTCGATGCAAACAAGTCTTTGGCGAACTGCGGCCGTGCATGGGCTGTCTCGATGCCAATCCCCTACCAGATTATAGGGCCGCAGGGCATGGCGTCAATTCGGGGGGTATTTTGGGCCGGAGAGGGAAGCGAGCGCGACGCCTGCCGCCTCGCCCTAACCAATTTGACGCCCAGAGCATCCCCTCGGGCGAGAGGGACCACTACCGCGGATTGCCGAGGATCACGCGATTGGCCTGGACGGGCGGAGGCGGAAGCTCGACCACGCGCTTCCATCCCAGCGGCGTGCCCGCCTGGAATGGATCCCCTTTGAGCCACCCAAAGCGATCGTTGATGACCACGTCGTCGAACTTGTAGGTGCGCCGTTCTTTGCCGCCGGGAGTGAAGATTTGCATTGCGGAAGGGATCATCCCCTTGTCCTGAAGGATCAATTGCACCCGCTGAAACTCGGCCGCGTCCCGCTGGCAGCGCGGATACGCCTCGAGCCAGATTTCGCCTTGCACGTCCTTCGGGGTGATCAAATGGAGGAAATAGCGCGATTTGAGTTTTTGTGCCTCGGAGTTGAAGACGAACGGCAGCGGCCCGTCGGCGATGGCTTTGCCTTGGGCCTCCGGCGGCAAGGGATACACCGTGACCTGATGTTTCGTCCAGTCATACTCGAAGATGGTCTTGCCGTCGCAAATCCATTGTTCTTTGGGGTCTTCCGCTTTCTGCCCTTCCGCTTTGAAAAGTCCCTTGTCCGGGGCGGCGTACTTGATGACGCCGCTGAAGGTGCGGATGGGGTCGTTGGGATTCTTCGCATTGGCGAATGTGGGATCGTACACCCATTCGGTGAAGCTGCACTCGAAGGAGTGCACCTCCTTGTTTCGCTGCTCCCATGCGGCCAAGACGCGGTCCAAGTCGGCGGTCTGTTGTGCGGAAAGGACAAACGGCGGCGAAGGCGGCTCCGGCGTGCGGCGACGATTCTCCAAAGTCGGCAACTGGAGGGGAGTGCCCGACGGCGGCGGCGTTTTGGACTTGCGGATACTGTTGCGGACCCTGAGCGGGCGGGGCCTGCGGATCGGGATAGGGCGCCTGCACGGCTTGGCTTGGACCTGCCGCCCCGTACCCGGGCTGTTCCGCTTCCGCCGCAGCCCAACTGCACGCCAGCACTGCGGCGGCCGCCAAAAGGCCATGTCTCATTCCCAGCGTCTCACGCCGTTGCATTCCATTTCTCCTCGCCGAAGCAGCAAGTTCGATCCGGGGCCATTTTTTCCCTCCGGATGAGGGGTTCAAATGGATTTACCACTCGTCTAGCGGGCGTCCCTGCCCCGGGCCCCGCCGCCCTATGTGGGGAGGGATTCTAACAAGAAAGGGCGAATCGCCCCAATGGCAATTTGCACGCACCCGGCCGTGCCCCTCCAAGCTTCCGCAAAATGCACTAGAATGGGGAGAGGGAAGTCCTTGTAAGATAACCCAGCGGCGGGGAACGCAGCGATAGCCATGGGCCGAAAGTCCAGAAGAACCAGCCGGGCGCCAAAGAGCGCGGCTTCCGCTGCCCGCCGCATCCAAAAACCCGTCGGCCCGGCAAAATCCCCCCTTCCAGCGGAGGACCAATCGAAGCCGCTGATCGTCGCGGCGATCGCGCTGCTGCTGGTCGTTGCCGTCGTCGGCGTCTTCGGACAGACCGCGCGCGACGAATTCATCAACTGCGACGACAACCAGTATGTTTACATGAATCTGCACGTCAAGCAGGGCGTGACCTGGGACGGGATTGGCTGGGCCTTTACGAAGTCCTATTCGGCCAATTGGCATCCGCTGACGTGGATTTCGCACATGATCGATTGCCAATGGTCGCCGGTGGCGAAAGACGATGCGTTTCAGACGGCCCCGCTGCATCACATCACCAGCGTGGCGCTCCATGCCGCGGCGGCCGTGCTCCTGTTGCTGGCGATGCGAAAGCTGACCGGACGGCTCTGGCCCAGCGCCTTCGTCGCCGCGGTCTTCGCCGTGCATCCCTTGCACGTCGAGTCGGTGGCGTGGGTGGCCGAGCGAAAAAACGTCCTCAGCGGCGTCTTCTTCATGGCGACGCTCTGGGCCTACGCCGCCTATGCCCGCCGGCCCGGCTGGCTGCGATACCTGTTGGTCCTGTTGTTGTTCGCCCTGGGGCTGATGGCCAAGCCGATGCTGGTCACGTTGCCCTGTGTGCTGCTGCTGTTGGACTACTGGCCGCTCGGGCGGTTGGGCCTGGGACAACAACGGCGCGGACCGCCGGCCTGGAAAGTGGTCCTCGAAAAGCTGCCGATGTTTTGCCTCTCCGCCGCTTCCTGTTGGCTGACCATTTGGGCCCAGTCGCAGGTGTACGCCTTCAAGAACGATTCCTTGTCCTTGCCGTGGCGCGCGGGCAACGCGCTGGTCTCCTACGCCCAGTACATTCGGCAAACGTTCTGGCCGACGGGGATGGCGGCCTATTATCCGCACATGGGCATCCATCTGCCGTTGTGGCAAATCGCCGCGTCGGCGGCGCTCCTGGCGGCGATCACCGCCGCCGCCGTCCTTTTGGCCCGCAAATGCGGCTATTTCCTCGTCGGCTGGCTGATGTTTCTCGGGATGCTCGTGCCGGTGATTGGGCTGACCCAGGTCGGGGCGCAGGCGCGGGCGGACCGCTACATGTATCTCCCGCAAATTGGCCTGGCGATCATCGTCGCCTGGGGCGCCCTGGATTTGACGAAGCGATTTTCCGCGCAAAAAATCCTGTGCGGCAGCCTCGCGGCGGCGGCCATCGCGGCGATGGTCGCGCTCGGCTTTCGGCAAACCGCCTTTTGGCGCACGAGTGAAACGCTCTGGCGCCATGCAATCGAATGTACGGATAGAAACGATTACGCCTACGTGAACTTGGGCATGGTCTTGGCCACGGCGGGCAAGAACGACGAGGCCATTGACTGCTATCGCAAGGCGATCGCCTACAATCCGGACTATGGTTTGCCCCACAACAAGCTGGGCACGCTGTTCTACGCCCAAGGGAAGATCGACGAGGCCGCCGGGGAATGCGCGCTGGCCGTCCTGGCCGACCCGCACTCCGCGGAAGCGCACAACAACTTGGGCGTGATGCTGTATCTGAAGAAAATGAACCCTCAAGCCGTCGTGCAGTTCGAACAGGCGTTGCAAGAGGACGCGGAATACACGCTGGCCCTTCGCAACCTGGGGAAGATTCGCGCCGAGAATGGCAAGGTTGAAGCGGGGATCGCCTGCTTCCGACGCGCCTTGGAAATCAATCCCCGCTATGCCGACGCGCATCACGACTTGGGGATGAACCTG
>CAWBRF010000005.1:0-14180 GCA_963791075.1 uncultured Planctomycetia bacterium | reverse complement strand
CTCTCCTTTCGGGAAGTACGAAACACTGTTGCTCAACCAACCTCCACTCCGGCAACGATCACAATCCCGCGACTAACGGCCTCGGAATCGCTCAACACATCCTGATTTGTTACGCGAAACACACGCAGCCCTTGCTGCCGCAAATACGCAGTCCGCCGTTGATCTCTTTCACCGCGATCCTCGTGACTCGCCCCATCGACTTCTATGACCAATCCGATCTCATGGCAATAGAAATCGACCGTGTACGGGCCGATGGGATGTTGGCGGCGGAACTTCAACCCTCCAAGCCGACCACTGCGGAGCATCCCCCAGACGATTTTTTCGGGCCAATTGGCGGCACGGCGTAGTTTGCGAGCCTGGTCGGTCGAAATCGACGATGGCGCATGTTTGCGATTCACCGGCTCCTCCGATGGCGGGCACTTCCGTACTTCCCCTCACACCGACCCTCTCCCAAAGGGAGAGGGGGATCCTTAAACTTAAAAAGCCCTCAGGTCGCTTTCGACCTCAGGGCTTGCCTTCTGCGGAATTCGAGCAAAAGCCCCTACGGTCGCCCCCTTGCAATGCAAATCATGCCCGCAATGGCGACGGCGACGCCGCCATTGGCGTCCTTGCGGGAACATCCGGTCGGAGCGAGCGGGGCGGACATTTTACAGCCTTTTTTCGGTTTCGGCATCCACCAGCCAAACACTCAAATTTAGCTGTCTGCCCCGTTGCCGTCAAGGAGGAGGGGCGAAATACGTCTTCGGGACTGTTTTATATGACTCTGCAGGGCCGGTTGACAGGAGCGAATCCCGCCGATACAAATAAGAGTTTACCCATAAAGCGGCATACGGCGGCGGGTTCGCGCCATGGCGAAGGCAACGGGAAAACGCAAACACGTTCCGGAATCGCCGCCGCCGGAGCGGGAAAAATCCGCCGCGATCGCCGCACTCGACGCCAAGCTGGTTGAGTTGATTCAGGAGCGGGCGAAGCTTTTTGCCGAGGTGTGCGGCGCAGGCGCGGAGGTTGCGGCGGAGCACGCGGCGCCCACGGCAGCCCTCGACGCCGACACGGGGCCGCTGCCGCAGCGGGTCGTCCGGACCATCTTTCGCGAGATCCAGAGCGGTTGCCGCGCGCTGGTCCGCCCGACGCGGATCGCCTTCCTCGGCCCTCCCTACAGTTACAGCCACCTGGCCGCCATCCATCGCTTTGGCAAGAGCATAGAATTCGTGCCCGTGGGGACGATTGCCGCGGTGTTTGAAGAGGTCCATTGCGGACACGCCGACTTTGGTCTGGCGCCGGTCGAGAACTCGACCGACGGCCGCATCGCCGACACCCTGGAAATGTTCACTCGCCTGCCGGTGCGCATCTGCGGCCAGGTGGAGATGGCGATCCACCACTGCCTGTTGGCGAAGTGTCCGCGGGCGGAGGTGAAGGAGGTCTACAGCAAGCCTCAGGTGATCAGCCAGTGCCGGAACTGGCTGGCGAAGCATCTGCCTTCCGCGCGGGCGATTGAGGTCGCCAGCACCTTGACCGCCGCCCAGTTGGCCGCGGAAAAGCCCGGGGCTGCGGCAATCGCCAGCCCGCAGGCCGGGGTCGAATACGGCCTGAACGTGCTCGCGGAGAACATCGAAGACAATCCCGGCAACACGACGCGATTTGCGGTCATCGGCGGGCGCGTTCCGGAGCGGACCGGGAACGATCGCACGGCGATGCTCTTTCAAGTCGAGCATCGTCCCGGGGCGTTGGCCGACGCGATGAACATCTTCAAGCGAAACAAACTGAATCTGACGTGGATCGAGTCCTTTCCAGCCCCCGGCGCCCTGCGGGGGTTCTACCTGTTTTTTGTGGAAATGGAAGGACACCAGAACGACTTGTGCTTGCGGCGGGCGGTCGCCGCGCTGGAGCGGAAGACGTTGCGGCTGGAGATACTCGGCTCATTCCCGGCGACTGGAATTGTGGAATAGAAGGAGAACGTGATGCGACGCCCGTTTATTGCCGGCAATTGGAAAATGAATCTTACCCGTGCGGCCGCGGTCGCCCTGGCCGAGGCGGTGGCCAAAAAGGCCGCGGCCTGCGACAGCGTGGACCTGGCCGTCTTTCCGCCGTTCTGCTATCTGGAAGCGGTTGGCCGGGCGATCGCCGGTTCGAAAGTCGCCCTGGGTGCGCAGAATATGTACCACCAGCCAGAGGGGGCGTTCACCGGCGAAATCGCCGCCTCGATGCTCTGCGATCTTGGCTGTCGTTACGTGATCCTCGGCCACAGTGAAAGGCGGCACATCCTTGGCGAGACCGACGCCGAGATCAATAAGAAGGTCCGCGTCGCCCTGGCCGCGGGGTTGACGCCGATCCTCTGCGTCGGCGAACTCCTCGCGGAGCGCGAGGGGGGAAAGACGGCGGAAGTGCTTCGTCGCCAGTTCACCGGCTCTCTGGCCGACGTGTCCGCCGAGCAAATGGCGAAGATCGTCATCGCCTACGAGCCGGTTTGGGCGATCGGGACCGGCAAAGTGGCCACTCCGGCCCAAGCCGAGGAGGCGCATCTCGATCTTCGCAAGCTCATGCGGGAGCGATATAATGAAGAGACGGCCCAGAAGGTCCGTATCCAGTATGGGGGGAGCGTGAAGCCCGACAATGCGGCCGAGCTGCTCCATCAGCCGGACATCGACGGGGCGTTGGTTGGCGGAGCCAGCCTGAAGGCGGACCAGTTTTGGGGCATTGTTGCGGGCGCGAAATAGAAGCGGACATCGATCCATTGACGAGATAGGAGTGGCAAGGCGATGTGGACGTATTTGGTGATGACCCTGCTGATCTTAACGGCGATCTTCCTGATCGTCTTGGTGCTGATCCAGCGCGGCAAGGGGGGCGGCTTGGCCGGCGCCTTCGGCGGGATGGGCGGACAAAGCGCCTTCGGCACCAAGGCCGGCGACCTGTTCACGAAGATCACGATTGGCGTCGCATTTTTCTGGATCGTTTTGTGCATGGTTGCCGTGAAGATGATGGGCGGGCAGATGCAGGGCCGCTGGACATCAGCAAGGGCGGCGGCCCCGCCGGCGGCGAGCGACGGGCGCCGGCCAGCGCGCCGCTCTCCCCGGGGAGCATGCCTCCCGCCGGCGAAGCCCCGGCGGCGCCGGCCAAATAGGTGTACGGCGGGCCGCGGAATTCGGGCCCGCCAGCAGCGGCGGCAGCGACGGGCGCGGCGCCCGATTGATGCACCGCCGATTTCGCAGCGGAGTCTTTTCACCGTGCTCTTGAGCATGACCGGTTTTGGCGAGGCGCATTCTCAGCGCGACGGCGTCGCCGTGGCGATCGAGGTCCGCGCCATCAACAACCGGTACTTCAAGCTGTCGATCCGCGCCGCCGAGGGCTATGGGGCGTTGGAGCCGCAGATCGAGGCGGTCGTGCGGCAGAAAGTCCGCCGCGGCACGATCCAAATCAATCTTCGCGTTGACCGCCGCCATTCGCCCGAAGAATTCCAGATCAACGCCGCCGTGCTCGACCGCTATCGCGTGCAACTGCAATCGCTCCATCGCCAATGGGACCTGCCGGAAACAATCCCGCTGGAGTCGCTTTTGGCGCTGCCGGGCGTGGTGGACGAGCGGACGAGCTTCGACTTCGACCCGGCGGACGAGTGGCCGCTGATTGGGGCGACGTTGGAGGCGGCCTTGGCGAGCCTGGCGAAGATGCGCGTCGAAGAAGGCCGCGCCATGGCCGTCGATCTTGCCGCCAACTGCCGCCTGATCGCCCTGGGGCTGGAGAAGATCTCCCAGCGGGCGCCCTTGGTGGGCGACGGCTATCGCCTGCGGCTGGAAGAGCGGCTGAAACGAACGATGGCCGAGTTCCAGGTTTCCCTCGATTCCCGCGACCTGGTGAAGGAAGTTGGCCTGTTTGCCGAGCGGAGCGACATCTCCGAGGAGATCATTCGCTTGCGAAGCCACTTGGACCAATTCGCCGCGCTGGTCGAGTTGCCGGAGAGCGCGGGAGAAAACTCGAATTCCTCACCCAGGAAATGTTCCGCGAAGCCAACACCATCGGTTCGAAGGCCAACGACGTGGAGATCACCGCCGAGGTGATCGAGGTGAAGTCGGCCATCGAGCGCATCCGGGAAATGATTCAAAACATCGAATGAGCGAACGGGAAAAAAACGACACGGGGAAGTGCGGCCGGTTCGTGGTCGTGTCGGGGCCTTCCGGGGCGGGCAAGAACACGGTGCTGCGGGGCGTCTTCCAGCGATGCCCGGCGCCGCTGGCGGCCAGCGTCTCGGCGACGACCCGGCCCCCGCGCCCGGAGAAGCCGACGGCGTCAACTACCACTTCCTCTCGCCCGACGAGTTCGCGCGCCGCCGCCGCAACAACGAGTTCATCGAGTGCTTTCAAGTGTTCGACAACGGGTATTGGTACGGGACGCTGCGAAGCGAGGCGATGGCCGGACTGCGGGCGGGGAAGTGGGTCGTGCTGAACATCGACGTCCAAGGCGGAATGGCCGTTATGGAACAGTTCTCCGACGCGGTGACAGTCTTCCTCCGCCCCGGTTCGATGGAGGAATTGGAGCGCCGCCTCCGCGGCCGAGACACCGAAAACGAAGCCTCCATTCGCACGCGGCTGCAACGGGCGAAGTGCGAATTGGAGTCCGCCGGCCGATACGGCCACCAAGTCGTCAACGACGACCTGGAGCGGGCGATCGACGAAATCTGTGCAATTCTGACTCACCAATGGGAGACCTGTCAAAATGATCGACGAACTGCGGGAAGAGGCCATTGTCAACAAAGTCGGCGGTCGGTTTAAGCTGTCCACGCTGATCCAGAAGCGGCTTGTGGCGATCAACGGCGGCGCCCGGCCGCTGGTGAACATGGCCGCCGACACGAACAAGATGGAAATCGTCATCCAAGAAATCCTCCAAGACAAGATTTTCCTGGATTCCGAGTTGAAGGTCCAAGTGGTCGGCGCCGCCCAGGGCGGACCGCCGGAGTTGGATTTCCAGAACCTATGAACGGCCGCAAAGTGCTCCTTGGCGTGACCGGCGGCATCGCCGCCTACAAGACGGCCGCGTTGGCAAGCCGATTGGTTCAGGCCGGCGCGGAAGTCGCCGTCGTCATGACGCGCTCGGCGGCGAGGCTCGTCGGGCCGAAAACCTTCGAGGCCCTGACCGGCCGCCCGGTGGGCATAAGCGTTTTCGGCCCCGGCGCGCATCCGCATATCGAGGCCGCCCGCGCGGCGGAGGTCTTCTGCATCGCCCCGGCGACCGCCAACTTCCTCGCCAAGGCGGCCTGCGGCCTCGCCGACGACCTGCTGAGTACGACCGTCCTCTCCTTCGCCGGGCCAATTATTTTGGCCCCGGCGATGAACGACAAAATGTGGGCCAAGCCGGCCGTGCAGCGAAACGTCGCCCAACTGCGCGACGACGGCTTTGTATTGATCGATCCGGAAGAGGGTTATCTCAGTTGCGGCGAGGTCGGGGCCGGCCGCATGGCCTCGCCGGAAAAACTCTTCGACGCCATCGCCGAGCAACTAAAGAAAAGGATGAAGGATGAAGGATGAATGCCGGGCGCGTTTTCATCCTTCATCCTTCCGCCTTCGCCCTTCATCCTTCACCCGCCGCCCATGGCCAGAATCCTCATCACCTCCGGTCCGACGCGCCAGCACCTCGATCCCGTGCGCTATCTTTCCAACGGCTCCAGCGGGCGGATGGGCAAGGCCCTGGCCGAGGCGGCGATCGCCGCGGGATACGACGCCGTGGTTGTCAGCGGCCCGGTCGGCGTCCGCTATCCCCGGCGGGCGGAGGTGATTTCCGTCGTCTCCACGGAAGAAATGTTGGCGGAGTGCTTGCGGGTGTTTCCGACGTGCGACGGCCTGATCGCCGCCGCCGCGCCGTGCGATTACCGTCCGAAGACCGTCGCTGCACGGAAGATCCGCAAGACGGGCGGGCCGCTGGAGATCAAACTCGTGGAGACTCCCGACATCGTCGCCCGGTTGGGAAAAATCCGCAAGGATAAGTGGATGGTCGCCTTCGCCCTGGAAACCGAAGATCGGCATCTCCGCGCGATGCGCAAGCTGGAGCAGAAGAACTGCGATTGGATCGTCGTCAATGGGCCGGAGGCGATCTGGGCTGCGCGGACGCGGGTCGAGGTCCTCGACGCCAGCGGGGCGGTTGTCGCCGCCTTGTCCGGCGCGAAGAGTCGCGTCGCGTGGGGGATTTTCGAGCTGATCGGGCGTTGTCGCGCCGTCCGATGAGGGTTTGGCAAGCCGGTGGTTAGGCAAATGTAAGAAATCGCCTGCCGCCGCGATCGCGAACCCTCCGGCCGAATAGTTCGGTTGCTCCCCCGCCGCGGACGGTGTATAATGAATGGTTTCCCAGGGCTACGGTGATCGTTTATGGATTTGAGGCAAGTGCGAAATATCGGCATTTCCGCCCACATCGACTCGGGCAAGACCACGCTGAGCGAGCGGATCTTGTACTATACGGGCCGAATCCACCGCATGCAGGAAGTGCATGGCGACGGCGCCCGGCGCCACCATGGACCACATGGATCTCGAAAAGGAGCGCGGCATCACGATCACCAGCGCCGCGACCTCCGTCCACTGGGGCGACGCCGCGATCAATCTCATCGACACGCCCGGCCACGTCGATTTTACCGTCGAGGTCGAGCGGAGCCTGCGTGTTTTGGACGGGGCAATCCTGGTGCTCTGCGCCGTTGGCGGCGTCCAGGCCCAATCCTTGACCATCGACCGCCAAATGCGGCGGTATCGCGTTCCGCGGCTGGCGTTTGTGAACAAGATGGACCGCGTCGGCGGCGATCCCCGCAAAGTGGTCGAGCAGCTTCGCGCCAAGTTGGGCTGCGACGCGGTGCTGATGCAGATTCCCATCGGCCGCGAGGCGGATTTCCTCGGGGTGGTCGATCTGGCGGCCGAGGAGGCGATTTACTTCGACGGCGACAACGGCGAGACGGTTCGCCGCGAGGCCATTCCCGCGGAACTCGTCGCCGAGGCCGCCGAGTCGCGACAGCACTTGCTCGAAGCGCTTTCGATGTACAGCGACGAGTTGATGGAGCTGCTCTTGGCCGAGGAGAGCGTTCCGCTGCCGCTGATTCACGAGACCGTGCGTCAGGCGGTCTTCACCCAGCAATTGACGCCCGTCTTTCTCGGCAGCGCCTATCGCAACAAGGGCGTGCAGCCGCTGTTGGACGCCGTGGTCCGCTATCTCCCCTCGCCGCTGGACTGCCAGGTCAAGGCGCTGGCGCACGGCGACCACACGAAGAGCATCGCCCTGGCGGCCGATCCGGAGAAGCCGACCGTGGCGATGGCGTTCAAGATCGTCGAAGACCCCTACGGCACGCTGACCTTCATGCGCGATTTATCAAGGCCGCTTCGCCAAGGGGGGAACGTACTTCAACCAGCGAAGCGGGCGGAAGGAGCGGTTCAGCCGCATCGTGCGGATGCACGCCGATCAGCGCGAGGAGATCGACGAGGCGTCGGCGGGCGACATCGTCGCCGTGCTCGGCGTCGATGCGGCCAGCGGCGACACCTACGCCTCGGAATACCCGTATTGCACGCTGGAGAGCATGTACGTGCCGGAGCCGGTCATCAAGGTGGCCGTCGCCCCGGCCAACCGCGACGGCGCCGACCGGCTGAGCAAGGCCCTGCAGCGGTTCCGCCGCGAAGACCCGACGTTGCACATCTCCGTCGATGAGGAAACCGGCGAGACGATCATGGCCGGCATGGGCGAACTGCACCTGGAAATCTACATCGAGCGGATTCGCCGCGAGTTCAAGGTCGAGGTCGAGGTCGGCGCGCCGAAGGTGAACTATCGCGAGGCGCCGACGCAAGCGTGCGAGTTCAACACGCGGCACAAGAAACAGACCGGCGGCTCCGGCCAGTTCGCCCACATCAAGGGCCGGCTCGACGTCTTGCCCGAAGATTCCGCGGAGTCGTTCGTCTTCGAGGACGAAGTGACCGGCGGCCGCGTGCCGAAGCAGTTCATCCCCGCGGTGGAGAAGGGCTTTCGCCAGTGCATCCACAAGGGGCCGGTCGCCGGCTATCCGGTCGTCGGCTTGCAGGTCACGCTCGAGGACGGCTCGTATCACGAGGTGGACAGCTCCGACATGGCGTTCCAGACCTGCGCCGGACCTGCATGCGGGAGAACTTTTCCCGCACCCGGCCGGTGCTCTTGGAGCCGGTGATGAAGATCGAGATCGAGTGTCCCGGCGAGTTCCAGGGGACGGTGGTGGGCAATCTGACGTCGAGGCGGGGGATGGTCGTGGCCACGGACATGGACGGCCCGACGGCGCGGATCGAGGGCGAAGTTCCGTTGGCCGAGACATTCGGCTACTCGACCGATCTGCGGAGCATGACGCAAGGGCAGGGGACGTTCACGATGGAGTTCGCCCGTTATCGCCGCTTGCCGCCGAGCATCGAGCGGGAGATTATCGCGGCGCGGAGGACCGCCGCGATGGCCGGCGCGGTCTGATGTGTCCGGTCCCCTCTCCCTTTGGGAGAGGGTTAGGGTGAGGGCGGATTTGTGCGCGGGTGCGCCGTCTCGATTTACTCCGCCCCGAACCTTTGCGCCAAGGCGTATTTCTCCTCCACGCCGATGAGCCGATTGAACTCGGCGAAGTCCATCAGCCGCGATTCCGCGCCGAGCGTCGTGCCGTCGCGGCGGAGCTTTTCGTAGATCGAGCGCATCGCCTCGGCCGCCGCGAACAGGCCGGCCAAGGGATAGAGGATCAGCCCAAAGCCCAACTCGGCCAATTGCTCGCGGGGCAGGACCGGCGTCTTTCCGCCTTCGATCATGTTGGCGACGATCGGCGGCGGCGCGCGGCGACCGATCTCGGCCAATTGCTCCAGCGAGGCGGGCGCCTCGATGAAGCTGGCGTCCGCCCCCGCCGCGCGCGGCCTCTACGCGGGCGACCGCCTCGTCCATGCCGGCGACCGCCAGGGCATCGGTCCGGGCGACGATGAAGAAATCCCTGCCGGCCCGGGCTTCGACCGCGGCGCGAATCTTCTGCACGTACTCCTCGCGATCGACCACGCGCTTGCCGCGCATGTGCCCGCACTTCTTGGGCCACACCTGGTCTTCGAGAAAGCAGCCGGCCGCCCCGGCGGCAATCAGTTCGTCCACCGTGCGGAAGACGTTGAGCGGATTGCCGTAACCGGTGTCGGCGTCGACGATGACGGGAATCCGCACGCTCATGCAAATGCGTCTCGCCCGCTCGATCATTTCCGTTTGCGTCAGCAGGCCCATGTCGGGCTCGCCCAGGGCCGTGGCGGCGACCGAATAGCCGGAGACGAAGGCCATGGGAAAGCCGACGTCCTCGGCGAGCTTCGCCGACAGGGCGTCAAACACTCCGGCGAAGGCGATCGCGCCGGACTGGTGCAGCGATTGGTGCACTCGGGTAGGGTTCATGGGTTGCGGCTCCGGACGCTGGTCTGATGTAGGGTGGGCCGCGGGCGCCGGGCGAAGCCTGGTCGCGAGTCCCACCAAACCCCGCGACAGACTCATGGTGGGGCTCGCTGCGCTCGACCCACCCTACAAACCATTTGACCAAAAATCTGGCCCGTGTGCCAGTGGCGTCGCGGCGACGGGCGGACGCGAAAGTGAGTCCGTGATAGAATAAGGAGTGGGTCCTTTTCCGTGGAGGAATGTCGAAATCCCATGCCGCGAGTCGCCTTGGTGAACATGCCCTTTGCCAGCCCCCGCTGGCCGAACCTCGCCCTCGGCCTGCTCAAGGCGGTCTTGGCCGGGCAGGGCATTGCCTGCGACGTCGTTTATCTGAATCTGGATTTCGCCGAACAGATCGGTCTGGAAGAGTATCTCTGGCTGGCCGATTCGTTCGGCTTCGTTCTCGGCGGCGAGCGGTTGTTTGCCAAGCACTTTTTTGGCGCGGACCGACTGCCCGACGACGAACGGTACTATCGCGAAGTGCTGCTGAAGTCCGACCCGGCCTTCGGGTCCGAAGAGCGGGCGGAATACGAAAGCCTGGCGCCCCAGGCCGCGGCAATGCTCGACCGCGCCATGGCGTCGCGAGACTGGCGGCAGTACGACGTTGTCGGCTTCACCTCGTCCTTTCAGCAGACCGCGGCCTCGCTCTGCCTGGCCCGGCGGATCAAGCAGCTTCGCCCGGACGTGAAGATCATGCTCGGCGGGGCGGCCTGCGACTCGGAGATGGGGATCGAGATGCTTCGCCTCTTTCCACTTGTGGATTACGTTTTTCTCGGCGAGGCCGAGTTTGCGTTTCCGCAGGTCGTGCGGCAAGTGCTCGCCGGCGAACGTGTGCGGCTGCCGCCGGGAGCGGTCGCGCGGACCGAACTGGCGGCGATCGTCGCGAGTCCGAAACGGACAATCTTCGACCAACCTTCGGCTGCCGCCCGGCCGGACGAAGATCAGGACAGCCTCCCCCTCGTTTCCTCGCCCATCGTCGGCAATCTCGACAACCTGCCGTATCCGGATTTCGACGACTATTTCGACCGCCTCCGCCGCAGTCCTTTGTCCGGCCAGATCGATCCCATCGTTTTCTTCGAGGCGTCGCGAGGCTGCTGGTGGGGGGAGAAATGCCACTGCACGTTCTGCGGGCTCAACGGCAGCCGCCTCCGCTACCGCAGCAAAACGCCGCGGCGGGTGGTCGAGGAGCTGCGCTGCCTGGCCAACCGCCACGGCATCCAACGCGCCTGCGCGGCCGACAACATCTTCGACCACCGTTATCACGCCGCGCTGCTGCCGCTGTTGAAAGAAGCCCGTCTCGGCGTGCGGCTGATGTTTGAAATGCGGACCGCCATGAGCCGTGCCCAGATCGAGGCGCTCACGGCAGCGGGAATCGCCGGGTTTCAACTCGGCATCGAGACCTTCAGCACGGCGATCTTGAAGCTGATGAACAAGGGGACGACGGCGGTGCAGAACCTGCAAACGCTGAAGTGGGTTTCCGAGGCCGGGGCGGTCGTCGAGTGGAATTTCCTGTATGGCTTTCCCGGCGAAGACCCGGCCGACTACGCGGCGATGGCGGAAATGTTGCCTTCGCTGTATCATCTTCCGCCGCCGCGAGGCTGCGGCTGCGTGCGGAGCGATCGCTTCTCGCCCTATTTCGCCGAGCCCGAGGCGTTTGGCATTGCAAACCTCCGGCCCAGCGCGGCCTTCGCCCATGCGTTTCCCTTTCCGCCGGACTCGCTGGCCAGGCTGGCCTATTATTTTGACTTCGACTACGCCGACGGACGCCGCGTCGAGGAATATGTGGGCCCATTCTTGGAACGGGTCGCCGCTTGGCGCGAGCTTTCCGGCGCGGCCGCCCTGTCGCTGTTCGACCGCGACGACGGGGTGTTGCTGCTGCACGACACCCGCCCGGGCGCGGCAGCCTTCCAGCGCCGCCTCAGCGGGCTCGCCCGCGGCGTCTATCTTTTCTGCGACGAGGGGCGAACGCTGTCGCAGATTCTCGACTTTGCCGCCCGGCGGGACCCCGCGGCGGACCGTGCGGCCGTGCGTGGGATGCTTGCCGACTGGATTGAGGCGAGGATTGCGGTCTGCGTGGACGATCGCTATTTAGCCCTTGCCCTCCGCGCCGGCCCCGAGGCAAAACGGACTCTGCCCGCGGGCGGCGGCTGATCCTTCCGCGAGTTTGCGGAAAAGTGTACAATCCCCAGTGTCGAGTCGCAAAGCACAAAAGCAGAGGGATGGTGTGCCATGCGGGACGAGGAAAAAACCAAGGAACAGATCATCTCCGAACTGGAAGACTTGCGGCGGCGGTTGGCGGAGGCGAGGGGGGCGGAGACGGAATGCCGCCGGGCCGAGCAGCGGCTCGCCAGCAGCAACGCTGTTCTCTTGGCGACCATCGAAAGCCTCCCCTTCGATTTTTGGGCCATCGGCGTTGACGGCCGCTACACGATGCAAAACGCCGCATCGAAGCAGCGTTGGGGGGAGTGCGTCGGCAAGAGGCCCGAGGACGTGGCCCCCGACGCAACCCTCCTTTCCCTCTGGCAAGACAACAACCGGCGGGCGTTTGCCGGCGAAACCGTCGAGGAAGAAGCCGCCGCCGGCGTTCAGGGCGAAGAACGAGACTTTTTCAACGTTGTCGCCCCCATTCGGGAAAAAAAGCGAATCTGCGGCATCCTCGGGGTCAACCTCGACATCACCCAACGAAGGCGGGCGGAGAGGGCGTTGCGGGAGAGCGAAGAGCGATTTCGCGCCGTTTTCGAGGAAGGTCCGATCGGACTGACGTTGGTCGGCCCGGACGGCCGCCTCCTCCGCGTCAACCGGCGTTTCTGCGAAATGCTCGGCTACGCGGAGAACGAAATCCTCGCCCTCGGCCTGAAGCGCCTCACTCACCCGGACGATTGGGCGAGGGATTTTCCCTTCATTTCCCGCCTCTGGCTCGGCGACCTTCAAGTCTATCGCGCGGAGAAACGTTATCTTCGCAAAGACGGCCAAACCGTGTGGAGCGAATTGACGGTTTCGCTGTTGCACGACGCGGCGGGCAGGCCCGTGAACAACGTCGGCATGATCGAAGACATTACCGAACGCAAGCGGGCGGAGGAAGATACTGCGCAACAGCGAACGCGCCTTGCGAACGCTGATGGACGCCAGCCCGGAGACCATCTTGCTCTTGGACGCCGAGGGAACCGTCCTTTTCGCCAACCAGACCGCCGCGCGCCGCCTGGGCAGGAGCGCCGCCGAGGTCGTCGGCTGCACGGTCTACGACTTGCTTCCGCCGGAAAGAACTGCCTTGCGATCGAAACACTTTCACGAGGTCGTTCGCACCGGCAAGCCGGTTCGCTACGACGATGAGCGACTCGGCCGCCATTATGAAGGCGTCGTGCATCCCGTCCTCGATGAGCAAGGAAAGGTCGCCGCGCTTGCCGTTTTCAGCATCGACCGCACCGAGAGGAAACTGGCCGAGGAGAGGCTGCAGCGGGCTCACGACGAACTGGAGCGGCGGGTGGCGGAGCGGACCAGCGAACTGTCCCAAGCCAATCAACAACTCCGCAGCGAGATCGCCGAACGCCGGCAAGCCGAGGAGGCGTTCCGCCGGGAACATCAAATCCTCAAGCACATGTTGCAGGCGAGCGACCACGAGCGCCAGGTGATCGCCTACGAAATCCACGACGGGCTGGCCCAGCATCTTGCCGGCGCGATCATGCAATTCAACGTCCATCGCCATCTGAAGCAGACGAAGCCCGACGAGGCGGAGAAGGCTTGCGACGCCGGGATGACGATGCTGCGACAAGGCTATTCCGAGGCGCGGCGGCTGATCGCCGGCGTGCGGCCGCCGATCCTCGACGAGGAGGGCATCGTCGCGGCGATCGCCCATTTGGCAAACGAACATCGGCGAAAAAACGGGCCCGCCGTCGAGTATCTCAGCGATGTCGAGTTCCAGCGGCTGCCTCCCATCCTCGAGAACGCCGTCTACCGCATCGCCCAGGAGGCCTTGGCGAACGCCTGCGCACAGCCGCAGCCAGAAAGTCAGGGTCCAGTTGGTGCAGTGCGGCCCGCGGCTGCGGATCGAGATTCAAGATTGGGGCGTCGGCTTCCAGCCGGACAACGTCGGCGAAAGCCGTTTCGGACTGGCGGGAATTCGCGAGCGGGCGAGACTCCTCGGCGGCGAAGCCAGCGTCGAGAGCAAGCTGGGCGAGGGGACCCGGGTCGTTGTGGAATTGCCGATTGCGCTGGGCGAAAAAAGCGACGGGAATGGCCCATAGAAGACCCGACGCAACCGTTCTCGGCACGCGTCTTTGGGACGATTGCCGCATGTTGTATAATGACCATGTAGCCGCAAAACGCCCAAAGGCTTGCTCATGCGCATCATTTTCTCCCTCGCCTTCCTCGCCTATTGGGCGTTGCTGACGACGCTGCTTCTGGTTTCCAACCCCGCCGCACTGGTTGGGCTCAAGGCGGTTCCCGTTTTTCCTTGGGGGAAATTCGGGATTCACCTCGCCGCCTTCGCCGTTTTGGGTTTCCTCGCGCATGCGACCCGCTGGCCAAGACCCCTCTCCTGGCCCCTGATTGCTCTCCTCATCGCGTATGGCGTGGGCACAGAAACGCTGCAACGCTTTGTTCCCATGCGGACCGCTCGAGTCATGGACGCCGTGGAAGACATTTTGGGGATTGCCATTGCCTCGGGCGTCTATTGGCTGGTTTTGCGGCTGGCGCCGCGCCCTAAAAAGATCCACCTTGCCGCCGCCTTGGTAAAGTGCGCCGCCGACCAGCGCCCTGGCGATCGCAAAGGG
>CAWBRF010000004.1:0-69869 GCA_963791075.1 uncultured Planctomycetia bacterium | reverse complement strand
CGCGAGGGGGGCGGCTCTTGGAGCTATGTGGACGCGATCGGCGACAGATCCGGCTGGATCCACGGGGGCCCGTACACCAATATGAACTACGTGCACTGCAACACGTCGGATCGGGAGGGCAACGAAGACGTGATCGAATTCGGCGACGAATGGGCGGCGAATGCGGCGGCCCGCTTCCGATCGGGCGGGGGCCTCGGCACGTCGTTCCATTCGCCTTCCTTCCAAGATTGGGTTGTCTGGAAGTATTATCAACTCTTCAAGAAGAGCCCGTACCGGTGCATGTACCACGACGTGTCCCACATTGTGAGCAGCTCGAATCCATTCGCCCATGCCGGGTTTGTCCGCGGGACGGCTCGCGGGCCTCGTCCCAAGGAATTCTCGGCATTCGCAACGTGTACAAGCGGTTCTACAACTTCATGGCCTACTACTATCCGGAAGGGGTGAATTCCGTGTTCCACTCCTCCGGCATGCCGAACATGAGTTATGAATCGTTCGGCGGACGTTTTTGGACCGATGAGAACCTGAACGGTCGGATCAACGAGCAGCAGCCGACGTATCGCGGGCTGGTGACGCCGGCGAAGTTTCGGGCCGAGTACCTGGGCCGCAACTTCGGCAACTATTCGGCCTTCATCGGTCAAGGCCGGATCAGGGCCGAGACCTGTTGGAAGTACGGCGTCGACGCCGTCTGGGACCACATCAAGGGGCTGTGCCTGCTGCACGACATGGAGAAGGGCGCCGAAGCGCAGCCGCTGGACTATCGGTACGGTTGGCGACAGGGCTGGAACGTCTACAGGGCGGTCGAGGCCCGGGACAACCAGGCCCTGACGCGGCACAACATCTATTCCCCGGCCTACGATTTCGTCGGCTATTGGGATCAGAAGGCCGCGACGGCGCCCAACGCCAAGACGTATGTAAGTTACTACATTCGCAAGGACAAGGAGACGAAGCCCTACGACTGCGACGGGGCGACCGGCCCGAACGTCGTTTTCGTTGTCTGCAACGAATCGGACTATCGCGGCGAGATGCGGCTGCCGGTGGACTGGAAATCGCTCGGTTTTGATCCAACGAAACCGTTCAAGGCCGAGAATCTAGTCCATCGGGTCGGTCTGCGCGTGAACGATCCGGATCCGCAGACGGACAAGATTGTTTTGTTCAAGAAACCGGAGGAAACGGCGGCGGTCCAGGACGGCAAACTGACGTTCCCGATGACCGAGTGGAATTATCGGCTGATTTCGGTCAGTCAGTAACTCGAATCTGTTCGGCACAATTCCGAGGATGCGATTATGGGCCTGTTCTGCAAGTCTCCCAACTCCCCGAGGACGACAAAACCATGAACCGACTCCAATCCGTTCTAATCGCTGGCCTGGCGCTGTCGGGCTGGTTTGTCTTATCGCCATGCGCGATAATCGCGGCCGACGCCGCCGGCAGAGAAAGTGTGCTCCAACAGTACGACTTTGACGAGTACAGCCGGCAGCCGATCAGTTTCTATTACTGTCAGGCGGGCTTTCCGCTGGATGGCGACAAGCCGGTCTATGTCTGGACAAGAAAGGAGTTCTCCCGGGGGACGGCCGTTCTGCGCAACTGCGATACGGGAAAAACCGTGTCCATCCCGCTTGTTTCTCATGGCATAAATCTCTGGGGACGACAGGACTGGATCGCCGATTGCAGCGGGGTTCGCGTGGAGGGCAATTACACGCTCCGCGCGGCGTTCGGCGGACAATCGGCCGAGACCGCGCCATTTGCGATCAGCAAGAATTGCTATGAAGATCTGCGGGAAAAGGCGGCGACGCATTTTTTCTTGAAACGTTGCGGCATCTTTTGTCACACCCATGACGGATATCTCTACTCGCTGAAACCGGACAGTTTTGGAAAAGTTCTCGGCCACGTTGCCGCCTACGGCGGCTGGCACGACGCACACGACGATGACAAGTGGATGCCATACGTCGCGCAAGCGATCTACGGCCTGCTCAAGGTGCAGGAACGTTTTTCCCCGCAATGGCGCGGGAGCAACGAACCATACCCTTATTGCTTGGCCGAGGCGTGGTGGGAGGTCGACTGGCTGCTGCGGATGCAAAAACCGGATGGCGGCTTCTATTATGCCGTTGCGGAATGGTTTCCCCAGCTCGCGAAAAGGGAGGGAGATCGGATGATCCTGGGGTTGCACCACGTTGGCGATCAAACCTACGACGACCTGCACGGCGACCGTCGCGCCGTGCTGGACACGTGGGGAGAATACGCAGCGGCGAAAGCGATGGGAATGGGCGGCAATCAGGCGCCCAGCACCGCGCCAAAGTATTTCGCTTACTCCGCGCATGTCTTGCGTTACTGCGGTCGGCTAATGAAGCCGTATGACAAGAAGAATGCCGAGCGGTGCATCGTCGCGGCCAGTAAGACCGTCGCGTATATCGAGCGTCTTGATCACTATGCGCCGTACCAGGAACTGGAAGTGCATGCCGGTTTGGCGCTCTATTATCTCGAAGAAGCCAGAGACGGCGGCGGACAAGCGGCCTTGGCAAAGGCCGAGGGATGCCTGAAAAAGATGCTCGCCATGCAACAGCCGGAGGGCCACTTCCATGCTTCGCGAACTTGCCGCGGCCTGGAGTCGTACCCGGAGGAGGCCGGCGATGAGGCTCCCCTGCTCATTTACCCGTTCGGCTACATGCTCGCGTTCACCGAGTATCTTGAGTACGCGCGGCACAACGAGGGCAACGCGTGCGTTCTCGTGGACGAAGTGAAGCGCTCCTTATGTACGGTTCGCTCAGATGCTGGAGAAGTTCTGCAACGCCACCGTATTTCGGCAGCCGAGCGAAATTCGCTTCGACCGAAAGCCGGCCGCCATCATTCCCTGGCGACCCACCCTCAGCATCGGCTACAATACGTATATCCTTTCCGCAGGCTTCGTCTTTGCCGCGGCGGAAAGGCTGGCCGGATATCCGGGCGGGCAAAAACTCGCACAACGCCAACTGCACTGGGTCTTGGCGCGAACCCGCGATTTATGTCGTTCATGAACCAGGTGGGCGTGCGCAATTCCGGACAATACGCCGCGTCGGCGTCAATCACCCATCAGTATTATCCGATGGCGTTTTATCGTCATCTCCGGGACATGGCGCTGGGGCGTCACCACCGGTCTCTACGGCCCGCGCGAAAACCAGCCGGCCAACTATCCCAACGCCGGCAACTCCATACACGGCACTTACGACAGCACGGCTCAAGAAACATGGATCACCGCCAGCGGTTGCATGTTGCTGCTCCTGTCACAATTGGAGTGAGGCGGCCCCGCAAATCTCCTCTCCCCCCGTTTCGTGGAATGAGAGGCGGGCGGTGAATTTACGAAAGTCCGATCCGCAACTTAAACTTGAATCCATTTGGCGCAATTCCGAGGATGCGATGATGACAAAGACATTGATGGCCGCCGCGATGATCTTGGGAACCGCGCTGACCTGCGCGGCGATGGATTCGTCGGACTTGCTGTTTCACCTTTCCTTCGACAACGGGCTCACGCCGGAACTCGCCCGAGGGAGCGCCGCGCCGGTGACGACGCCGACCGAGCCTGAATCGCCGTCTTGTGGGCGGACTGTTCGGCAAGGGGTATTTGTTCGGGGGCAAGGGAAGCGGAATCGAGTACGCGACGGGAAACGCCGCCGGTGCTTCGGCCTGCGATGAAATGTACACCACGCCGGCCAATTTCTTCGGGGATTCCGGGACGGTCGCCTTCTGGGTGAAACCTTTGACGAATTTACAAGACCAGACGCACTACATCTTCCTCTGCAACGGTCCGAGCAATTTTTTTCAGATCATGAAAGAACATTACTGGGCCTATCATTATGCCGGAAGCGACATTGGCATCACCGACGGCACGTTCATGGACGAGTGGCTGCACTTCGCCGTCGTCTTCCAGAAGGGGCACACGCAAGTCTACATGAACGGACAGCCCGGCGGCTACGACCCGAACGTCCGCGTGCTCTTGCCGACGCCGGCGAAATTTCTGATCGCTTCCGGGGTCGCCTCGAACGCGACACCGAAGGAATTCGTTGACGACATGATTCTGGGCGAAATGCAAATCTTCCGGCGGCCGTTGTCTCCCGAAGAAATCCACAGCTTGTTCGAGCGGGGACACGCGACGGTCGTCAGCCCCCCGGTTACGGCGATCCGATCCGTCCTCAGCGCGCCTACGAACCGGCCCTGCTTGCAGCGCCGCGTCCTTCTGGGCCGATCACGGTGGACGGCAATCTGTCCGCGTGGCAGGGAATGCCGGCCCACGGGGGGCTTGTCGAGCGCCGGATCGGAGTGATGGACGACGACGACGCCCGTCTGTGGGTCGCCGCAGACGATCAGAAACTGTATCTGGCGTTCCGGACGGAGGTGGACAAGGACCTCCAGGCGGACCCGACGCACGTCAAGTATCCCACGGGCCAGTACAAGGCCGGCGCGTCCCGGCGGGACGGCGATGTCTATGCCGACGACTACGTCGAATGGACGCTGAAAGGCAAAGACGGCCACACGTACCGCTTTGCGGTCAACGCGAAAGGCGCGCTGCTGGACAGCCGCGACGGCGACAAGGGCTGGAACTCCCATGCGACCTTTAAGAGCCGTTCCGATTTCAAGGACTGGACCGCTGAACTGGCGATCCCGCTGGCGGACCTTGGCATGGCTCCCGGCGACACGGTGGGATTCAACGTGGCGCGTTCGTGGAAATGGTTCAAGTCCGCGCAGAACACGCTCTGCATTGACCAGCGCAGCCAGCCCTGTCTCGGCAAGCTCGTGCTTGCGGCGCCGGCGGCCGCGGCGATATCCGCACTGGGCGCGGCGGACAAGGGCGACGTGCGCATAACGGGCGCGATTCTCGGAAAGGCGGGCGAGTACACGGTCCGTCTGATCGGCAAGGGCTATAACCAGTCCTTCACGCAAGAGCAGAAAGTCGCCGTGACCGACGGTCTCAAACCCTTTGAAATCCGCTGGAAGATGGCCAAACCCGGCGACGTTGGCCTGGTCGTCAAGGTTCTTGATCCCGCCGGTCGGCCCGTGCTTGCCCGCAGTGTGCCAATCGTTTATTCCGCGTCGTCCACTGTGGAACTGGCCAAGTATCCAAGCTGGAACAAGCTGGATGTCACCGTTCAACCCGTCGGCGCAGATCTGAAGTCTCTGCGCGCGGAGGTCGCGATCGAGCGGGATGGGAAGGCCGTGCTGACCCAGGCGATCGCGAGTTTCGACGATCCGATAAAGACGGTGCGGTTTGAGACTAAGGATTTGGCCGTGGGCGCGTATGAGGTGGCGACGCGGATCTTCCGGGGCGCCGCCCAGGTGAGCGAAAATCGTCAGGTCTTTGAGAAGAAGCCGTTGCCGGAGTGGTTCCACAGCAACGCGGGGATCATCGACGGTCCACCGGCGCCATGGACGGACGTGAAGGTGGAGAAGAACCCGTCGCAGGATGCGTCCGGCGGCAAGGGCGGAACAACGAAAGTGGAATGCCTACTGAAGGAAATCGTCTTCCAGAATACGCTCTTTCCGCAGGAAATCATCTCCAACGGGCAACGCCTGCTGGCCGAACCCGTGCGTCTGCGGGTCAAGCGAGGCGGTCAGGAGAAGCTGCTGACGGCGGGGAACTTTAAGATCACTTCGCAGAACCGTCGGAAAGTCTGCTGGGAGTTAACGGCCGAAGACGCAGCCTTGAAAATCACTGTAAAAGGCTGGATTGAATTCGACGGGTTCACCTGGATGGACATCACGTTTTCCGGTGGAAAGGTGGATCGCGCGGCGATCGAGATTCCTCTGCGGAAGGAATGCGCCGCCCTGAAGACCATCGGCAGTACGCTGCAGGACGGGAAGCCGGTGGACTTGCCCACGCAGAGCGGCGGCTATTGGTTCGGCAACGAGAAAGCGGGACTCCAGTACTGTTGGCAGAGCAACAAAGGATGGGTGCTTGCCGGCGAGTCTGGCAAAATGATTCCGACCAAGGACGAGGTGGTGCTCTCCATGCCGTTCATCCAGAAAACCGTGGACCTGGCGAAGGAACGAACGATCGCCCTGGGCTGGGCGATCACGCCGTCGAAGCCGGTCCGCAAGGACTGGCGGCATGTGGCGCTGCACCGCGGCGTCGCCTGTAGCTGGTCGGTCAACTATACCGCCATTTCGCCCGACTATGCCGTGCCGCACGAGAAGAAGGAGACGTATGATCTCTGGCGGCATCGGCTGGAAAAGGAGACGGAGCAATGGCCAATCAATTGCTTCTACTGGTTCGGCGGTCCGTCCATGTGGACCGGTTCGCCGGAATACGCCGACTGGTGGCGCGAATGGGCTACCGGGCGTTCGTCGGTCCATCCCGACCCCAACAGCGCGTGCTGGTACGGTTCGGGATGTCGCAACTCATCGGCCGCAAACCTTCAACTTTACCTGCTGGACAAGTACGTCAAGAAGTACCCGCAAGAGGGCGTCTATTTCGACTGCATGGGAAATACCAGTTGCGGCAACGAGGCGCACGGCTGCGGCTATGTGGACGACAACGGGGTCCGCCAGCCCGAAGACCCGCTGCTCGCGTACCGGCGTTACTATGAACGCGTCTACAATGTCATCAAAGCTCGCAATCCCAAGTACGGCTGGGTGCGGCACCATGATTGGGGGGTGACTATGGCGACGGCGGCCTTTTGCGACGACAACTGGCTGGGCGAGGGGGCTTGCGGCAGTATCAGTTCCGACCCCAAACACAACTATTACGACCTCCTATCCCTGCCTGGAATGCGCCTCCTGTACTGCAAGGAGCAGTGGGGACACCTTACCAGTTGGCTTACGGAGATGGCGGTGTATGCCGGAGACCGAGAGACGAAGGCGGAGGTGTACGGCAAAATGATCAGTCCTCCGAAAGACGGCCGCCACGGCAAATGGATTCTGCCAAAATGGAAGGATTACGAGCACGTGGCCGGTTTGGCGATCATCCACGACATTGCGCAGGTGGGCGGCAACGATCTCCAGGCGCCGATCTGGACAGTTTACGAAATCGAGCGGCTGATGGGATGGGATGACTATGTCCAGTTTACCGGCTACTGGGAGACCGGCGACCGGTTGAAGGTCATAGGCGGAGTTCCGGAGAAGATCGTGTGCTCCCTCTATCATCGTCCCGCCAGCGCTCCTCCGCCGGTGGTCGTCGCCAACAGCGCTGCATACAATCAGGCATTTTCTACTTTCTACACGGCGGACCGTTGCCGAACAAACCTGAAAGCCGCGGGCGCAAACGAAAAAGGCTGGCTCATTCTGACGCCAATGAACAACACCGACAAGGATGTCACGCTCACCCTCCGCCCCGATCTCAAGGCGTTCGGTCTGAGTTGCTTGGCGGGCGGCCAGCTCCGGGACATTTACCGCGACTACGAGGGCGGCTGGCAGCCGAACGGCGGCTGGCGCGCCAACAATGACGATCCCGAAGCGCCGTATCTCGTGTTCAAACCGGCCGGCACAGTATTCCCCATGACCGACGGCGCCGCCGCCGTGACGATTCCGAAGCGGAATTTCCGGATGCTGCTGCTGGAACCAAGACGGTAACTGAAGGAACTCCAATGCGTTTCCGTACAACAGCCACAATAAGAACGAAAACACAAAAACGGCGTCAACGGCCGGAGTTTTCACCTGCCCACGGCGCCCGGCCTGCTCGCAACGCGGTTGCGCCGCGATTGCGTTGTGTGTGGTTGGCGGCTGTTGTCGCCTTCGGCTGCATTGGAATTGCCAGGGGCGGGGACAAGTCGCCTGTACTGCAATTCGCCCGGCAGTTGGCCAACGGACGAGCCGTTCGCGCCGTCGTTCGCAGCGACGGCTCCGACGCCTACCGGTTCACCGTCGCCGCGGACGGGGACATCGACGTGGAAAGCGGCAGCGAGCGAGGAGTGCTGTATGCGGTCTACGACGTGCTGGCGGGCAAGACGAGCGGCGACTGCAAGCCGGCGTTTTCGATCCGCGGTTTGTTTCCCTGCGGCGTCGAGCAGCGTCACACCCCGGAAATGCTCCGTCGGCTGATCGACCGGATGGGCCGTTGGCGGATGAATACGCTGTCGGTCATCACTCAACACGGCTATCGGGAACACGCCGCCCTGATCGAAGAGGAGTGCGCCAAGCGCGGCATTGAGGTGGTGCATTACACGTACTGCCAACTGGCGTTTTGCGACGGCATCCCGCGGCGATGTTTTGCCGTGGATCAGCGCGGCAAGCCCCGGCCGCCGGGCGATCGGCTGGAGACCGAGGACCGGCTCTGCGCCAGCAATCCCGAGGCGCTGGCGCTGTTTCGGCAGGGAGTGCGCCGCTACCTGGACGAACATCCCGACCGTTGCCGGCTCATCTTCGCCGTGCCCGACGGGCTCGACGTTTGCCAGTGCGAAAAGTGCAGGCTGTTGGGGCCGGTGGGCCAGGCGATGACTTTCTTCAACATTTTTATGGAAGAGAGCGAAGGCCGGAAGTTGCAGCGGGAGTTCATCGTATACTTCCAGCGATACAAATTGCCGGCCGACAGGACGTGGCTGCGGAAGACCGACGCGATCATGTTCGACACGTTTGGCCGCGATCCGCTGGTTCCCTTGCACGATCCCGAGTTGAAAACCTACAAGAACGCGTTGCACAAGGACGTCGATCCGCGCCAGCCAATACGCCCTTCAATCGCTACCTGTTCGACCGCTTGTTGGAATGGCGGGCGGCATTTCCGCATCCGCAAAAGCTCTACATCCACGAGAACTTGATGGTCCACGGCAATCTCGGCGTGCCGAACTTCAACTCGCGGGTCTACATCGAAGATCTCAAGCAATTTAAGAGGGCGGGCGTTGACGGCGTGGTTTACGAGGGTTACGAGTGCGGCATCCGGCCGTACCTGCCGATCTTCGATGTCGTTGCACAAGCCCTCTGGGACCCGACAGCCAAGTACGATATTCACGACGACATCCATCCGGAACTGCACGAGTTCTACCGCTTGGCCAACGAGTGCAAACGACGCAACGATTGGCCGGCTTGCCGCGATCTGCTGAAGTTTCTTCTTGCCCGGCCTGACCGCGAGCAGTTCGATTGGCTGTGGTTGGGTTACATCACCATGAGGAGCGCCGACGTTCTGCATCCGATTCCCGGATTGCTCGACAAGTTGACGGCGGAAGAACGCGAGTTGATCAAGAAACGGAAATTGTGGGACTACATGGAGGGGCGTCCGCACGCCCGAGAGGTCGTCGGTCGATTGATTGAGCAAGTCGCGGCCAAACTGGACAAGCTGGTTCCGCCTTCGCAAGCAACGGGCAAGACGACGGAGGTCCGGTTGTCCCGTTAGGCGAAGAAGCTCCGCCGAGCGTCAAAGTCTTTAACAACGGGGGTTTTGAGTTTGGCGAAACGCCGTGATTTTGGCCGACGCGACAGAGCGGAGCGGCCGGCGGCAGTCGGGCAGAGCCCGGTCGGCGAGCGCCTCGCCGGCAACGGGGCAGAGATCGCCTGCCTGATGGCCCAGCTTTACGAAAAGACGCTTCATCGCCCCCCGTTTTCACGGGTTTTCTTCGCGGCCGGGAACTGCTGCTATAACATTTGCGCCAAACTATGCCAACTTTGCGTCGCGCCTATCTTGCCATCGTCGCCGGGGGGACCGTAGATTGGGATTATCCGCTGGGAAGGAGAAGCTCCGCGAATGTCGAAACGACGCCGCGCGCTCATCATGATCGGCGTCGGCGACGGGCTGGCGAGGCTCCCGCCCCGTGGATGATTTCGGAGGCGATCCGCGACGATCCGTTCCCAAGGCTGCAAGCGACCAATTTGAAAAGGAAAAGGGCTATGGCGTCGAAAACTCGATTTTGCGCGGCGTGCCTATGCGCCATCCTCTCTTGTCGGCCAGGCGACGGCGTTGCTGCGGAGGCCGCCATGCCGCAAGGGCCCTCTCCCGCGCCTATCGCCGCGCGCCACTTTCCCGATCGCGTCCACGAATTCGTCTGGCGTAATTGGGGCTTGGCTTCCCCGGACAAGTTGGCCAAGCTCCTGGGGGCGTCGGCCGGCGATGTCGCCGCCATGGCCGAATCCATGGGATTGCCTCCCGCCGCCGCGATTCCCGTCGAGCAGAAGTCTCGCGGCTACATCACTCTCATCCGCCGCAATTGGCATCTTTTGCCCTACGACCAATTGCTGGAGTTGCTGGAAATGACGCCGGAACAACTGGCGTTTTCCCTGCGCGAGGACGATTTCTTGTGGGTGAAGCTTGGCTATTTGAAACCGAAGTGCGCGCGTTTGCGCTACGTTGCTCCGGATGCGGCGGCCCGCGAACGCGCGGCCCAGATCAAGCGGATCGTCGCGGAGGAGTTCGGCGACGTCATTCGGCGGCCGGGCGAGCCGCGTTTTGGCTTTTTGCAGCGGTTCCGCGCCGGCCGCGCGCTCCTCCCTGCCCGCCTTGCCAACAGCCGGCGACGATGAACGGTTGTCGCTGCGCTTCATCTACGCGTATTCCGCGGTCTATGGCGACTCGCTGTCGAGTCCCGAGTTGGATCCCTATCCGGAAGGTTTGTTGCAGCGGCTTTCGGCCTTGGGGGTCAACGGCGTTTGGTTGCACGTCGTGCTCCGCGATTTGGCCCCGGGCGGGCCCGCCTTTCCCGAGTTCGGCGGCGGCTGCGAGCGGCGCATCGCCAATCTCCGCGCCTTAGTCGCGCGGGCAAAGAAATACGGCGTCGGCGTGTATCTTTACATGAACGAGCCCCGCGCAATGCCCGCGGCGTTTTTCAAAGACCGCCCCGAGATGGCCGGCGTGCGCGAGGGCGAACTCGCGGCCCTCTGCACGTCGCATCCGGCGGTGCGCCGCTGGATGAGGGACGCGTTGGCGTACGTCTTCAGGCAGACGCCCGACCTGGCGGGCCTGTTTACGATTACCGCCTCGGAGAACCTGACGAATTGCGCATCCCACGGGCAGTGGCGGCAATGCCCGCGCTGCAAGGGCCGCAGCAACGCGGAAATCCTCGCCGAGGTCAATGCGACGATCGCCGAGGGCGTTCACCGCGGAAATCCCCGGGCCAAGGTCATCGCCTGGGACTGGGGATGGAACCACGACGGCGACGCGGCGAAAATCATCGCCCGGCTGCCCAAATCGACATGGTTCATGTCAGTTAGCGAATGGGGAATTCCCATCGACCGCGGCGGCGTGCACACGTTGGTGGGCGAGTACTCGCTGTCCGCCGTGGGGCCGGGAGAGCAAGCCCTGCGGCGCTGGAAAGCGGCGAAGGAGGCCGGCCTGAACACCATCGCCAAGGTGCAACTCAATAATAGCTGGGAGTTGTCCACCGTCCCCTATTTGCCGGTGATGGATCTGGCGGCAAGGCACTGTCGCGGCCTGGCCTCCGCCGGCGTAAATGGAATGATGCTGAGTTGGAGTCTGGGCGGATATCCGTCGCCGAACTTGGAGATTGCCGTGCGCTTCCGCGCCAACCGACCCCCAGCGTTCGACGAGTGCTCGACGCGTTGGCCAGCGAGCGATACGGGGTCGAGGCGCTCCCTTGCGCGAAAGGCGTGGACCGCCTTCAGCACGGCGTTTCAGCAGTATCCCTTTGACGCCTCGGTGATCTACAAATGCCCCGTGCACGTCGGTCCGGCCAATCCACTCTACCTGGAAAAGACCGGCTATCAGGCGACGATGACGGGGATTCCTTACGACGATTTAGACGCTTGGCGCGGACCGTATCCCCGCGATGTCTTCACGGCGCAGTTTGAAAAGGTTGCCCAGGGCTGGCGCGGGCATTCCCGACCTTGAGGCGGCCGTGGCGAAGGCGCCTTCGCCGCGGCGCGACGAGGCGGCGGCGGAACTGCGCTTTGCCCGGGCGGCGGCCATTCATTTTCAATCGGTGGTGAACCAATCGCGGTACGTCGCCGCCCGCGACGCCCTGGCGGATCGGTCGCAGACGTTTTCCGCCGAGCAGCGCGCAGCGCCTGCGGGAAATCGTCAGAAGCAGCCTGGAGTCCGAGATCGCTTTGGCGCGCCAGTTGTTTCCACTGGTGCAAGAAGATTCACGGATCGGCTTCGAGGCCGCGAATCAGTATTTCTACGTCCCTCTGGATCTGGCGGAGAAAGTGGTCAACTGCCGTTGGTTGCTGGAACGCCTGGAGAAGCAACCGCCGAAAAGCACGCGTCGCAGGTTCATCGGCAGGTTCCGAAGTTTCAACAACAATCGGGCGGCTTTCAGGGCGCCCGTTAACCCAAGCCGCATGCAAAAGGTCAATCGAATGACTGCCGCGTCCGATTTTTCGGGAATTCTTTTGGGAAGCGATTGACAAGCTGAGTTTCGCCGATCAAAATCACGGTTATTGGCCTGTCGCTGAGGGGTTTCGGCAGGCATGACAAGGGTAAGAGCCCCGTGAACGCTCGCCATAAGTGCGCGCTGCAAAGAAGATTTCGCCCAAAGAAGTGGACCCAACAAAACGCTGGACCGCTTTGCCGAGGAGGCAAAACGCCACTAGGCGAAGTGTATGGCGCGGGTCTGCTGACAATCCGCCCCATCCACCCTCCGGCAAGGAACCTTCCATGAGCAGAACCATTCTCACCGGGGTGATTCTCGCCGCCGCCCTGTCGGCCAGCGCCGTCTCGGCCGACGAAGTCAAGGACAAACTCGGCTATCAACCCCGCTTCGACAAGGATGGCTGGGAGATCCTCTTCGACGGCAAGAACCTCGACGCCTGGGAGGCCGCCCCCGGTCAGACCGCTTGGATCATCACGCCCGAGGGCGAACTGCACGTGGCCAAGGCCGGCCTTGATCTTGGCACGAAGCAGCGTTGCTGCGATTTCGAGTTGGAACTGGATTTCCGCATGGGGCCGAAGGCCAAAGCCAACAGCGGCGTCTTCCTTCGCACTCACGACCGCCGCAATCCGGTGCAGACCGGCAGGGAAGTGCAAATCCTCGACAACGGGGACTATGGCGTTCCCTTTAACGCCCCCAACGCCAACGGGGCGATCTACGAGCTTGTGCGTCCGGCCGTTGACGCCAACGTTCCCATCGGCCAATGGAACCATTATCGCATCGCCGCCAACGACAATTGGATCACCGTCGTTCTCAACGGCAAGCAGGTGGCCAAGGCCGATCTGAATCTTTATAAGAAGCCGGGCCTCAACCCGGACGGTTCGCACAACAAGTATACGTACGCGGCCGGGGCCTTGCCGCGAGAGGGCTTCCTCATGTTGCAGAACTACGGCGGCGCGCCGGTCTGGTTCCGCGATATTCGCATTCGGCCGCTCACCGACCGCAAACCGCGCTACACCGGGGCCGAACCGATCGCCCAAGTGCTGGAACAACCGAAATAAGATTCGCGATTTTCATCCCTGCTTTCCGCGTTCCTCGCGGCGACCGCCCGCCCGCCAAGGCGGAGACGGTGTTTTATACACGGGACAAAGCAAGCTGCCCTCGCAAATGAATTGGCTGTTCAGACCCCGCGATCGACGCCGTCAGCCGGGAAGGGGCCGAATGTGGCATCCGCGTCGGGGTCGATGAATGCCGAGGCAGGTCTCACGAGCGAGGAGGCCGGCCGCCGGCTGAAGCAGTTCGGCCCCAACGCCGTGCCCGACACGACCCAGAATCCATTTCGCATGGCGCTGGAAAAGTTCTGGGCGCCGGTTCCCTGGATGCTCGAAGCCGCGATCGTGCTTCAGACGGCGCAGGGCGAGTATGTCGAGGCCGCAATCATCGCGAGTCTGCTGGTGTTCAACGCCGTGCTCGGATTTTTCCAGGAAGGGCGCAGCCAGGCGACCCTTGCCGCCCTGAAGTCGCGGCTGGCGCTGACGGCGACGGTTCGGCGCAATGGCGTCTGGATGACTCTGCCCGCCGCCGAACTTGTGCCGGGCGACATCGTGAAGCTGTCGCTCGGCGCCGTGGTTGCCGCCGACGTGCGTCTGGCTGAGGGATCGGTTCTGGTCGATCAGTCCATGCTCACCGGCGAATCCATCCCCATCGAAGCCGGCCCGAAACTCCAAACCTGTGCAGGGGCGCTGATACGGCGAGGCGAAGCGGTTGCGGAAGTGACAGCGACCGGAACGCGCACGAAGTTTGGCCGCACGGCGGAGCTTGTGCTCACTGCTCATGTCGTAAGTTCCCAGCAGAAGGCTGTGCTGCGCGTGGTGCGCAATCTCGCGATGTTCAACGGCGCGCTTATCGTCATCCTGGCGACGTATGCTTGGGTTCACGCCATGCCGCCTGCCGACATCATTTCCCTTGTGCTCACGGCGGTTCTTGCCTCGATCCCGGTGGCCCTGCCGGCCACGTTTACGCTTGCGGCGGCGGTCGGCGCACGGTCTTTGGCACGCCAAGGCGTTCTGCCGACGCGCCTCTCCGCTGTGGACGAGGCGGCGTCCATCGATGTCCTGTGCGCGGATAAGACGGGCACGCTGACGCGCAACGAGCTGAAGGTGACCGCCGTCCGTCCGCTGTCCGGCTTCGACGAGGCGCACGTCCTGGGGTTAGCTGCACTGGCAGGCTCGGACGGCGGGCAAGATCCTGTCGATGCCGCCATTCGCGCCGCCGCCGCGGGCAACAGTTCCTCCGATCTGCCGAAACGGACGACGTTCGTGCCGTTCGATCCGGCGACGAAGATGTCCGAGGCGACAGCGGCGAGTCCCAGCGGCGGCAATCTGCGGATCGTGAAGGGGGCCTTCGCCGTCGTCGTCGGTCTCACCCAACCATCGCCAACGGCTTCCACGGCGGCAAACGAGCTCGAAGCGCAAGGCTTCCGCGTTCTGGCCGTCGCCGTCGGTCCGCCGCCGGCGCTGCAACTTGCGGGACTCATCGCACTGAGCGATCCGCCTCGGGCGGACTCGGCAGAGCGCATCGCGGAGCTGCGCACGTTGGGCGTGCGCACCGTGATGGTGACTGGCGACGCGCCGGCAACGGCGACAATCGTAGCTCGTGCGGTGGGGCTTGAGGGAGCGGTCTGTCCAGCGGGGCCGATCCAAGGCAATGTTCGTCCGCAAGATTTCGCCGTGTTCGCCGGCGTCCTGCCGGAGGGCAAGTATCACCTCGTCAAGGCGTTTCAGAGGGACGGCCACGCCGTTGGCATGTGCGGCGACGGCGCCAACGACGCGCCGGCCCTCCGTCAAGCACAGATGGGAATCGCCGTGTCGACGGCGACCGACGTCGCCAAGTCGGCAGCCGGCATCGTGCTGACCGAACCAGGACTCGGCGGCATTGTCGCCTCGGTCAAGGAAGGCCGGGTGACGTTCCAGCGAATCCTGACCTATACGCTCAACTCCGTCAACAAGAAAGTCGTCCAGGTGTTGTTCCTAGCGGTCGGTCTGATTATGACCGGGCACGCAATCCTGACTCCGATGTTGATGGTCATCATCATGATCACCGGCGACTTCCTGGGAATGTCCTTGACCACGGACAATGTGCGACCGTCTCCGCTGCCCAACGCCTGGCGAATCGGCAGATTGACGATCGCGGGCGTCTTTATGGGAATCCTTGAACTTGTCTTTTGCAGCACCGTTTTGGCCATTGGCGAATTCAGCATGGAATTCAGAACCGGAGCGCTGAGAACTCTGGCGTTTGTCGTCATCGTGTTCGGCAATCAGGCGACGACCTATGCCATTCGCGAACGCCGGCGCCTGTGGTCCTCTCGCCCCAGCTTTTGGCTCATTGTGTCATCGGTTGCCGATATCCTGATCGCCTCGACGTTGGCTGTCTGGGGAATCTTCATGACGCCTTTGCCGATTTTCGTTGTCGCCGGCACGCTTGCCGCGTCGGTCGTCTTCGCATTTGTTGTGGATTTGGCCAAGGGGCCGGTATTCGGGCGACTCGGGATCGCATGATTGCCAATCACCGTCCCATAGACTCCCGCTCGAAGCGACAGACTTCGTCGGGCTGGTCTTCATCGTCCTCATCCTCTTCATCGTCCACGTCGCTCTCATTGCTCACGACGACGCCGTGAGCGACGCCGGTGGCTTCCTTGACCGCCATTCGGAGTCGCATGTAGACACTGTTGCTCAGGATGACCATGCCGTCGCTATCGGCGTCCTCGGCGTCTTGCAGCAATTCGACCGCCGTTTCCAGACGTTCTTCAAGGCGGATTCCGATATTCTTTTCTGTGCCATGCCCAGTTCCTTTTCAGTCGTTCGTTGTCTGGACGCCGCCCCTGGTGGGGTAGTCATTGGAATTGACCAAGGAGCGGCGTAAGCGGTCAAGTCAAAGTCCTGGGCGGCGTTTGTGCATTTTTCAATTTGTGGGCCTGGGCCGTCTCGGCATTCCGTCTTGTCCGTATCCGCTTCTTCCGTTTGTCGTCTCTTGCTTTGCCGTGTCCCGACATGCTTCACCTCTTCAAGGCAGTGATCTGAGAAAGTGGGGAAACTCCCTCCCCATGCAAACAATTGTAGCAATGAAGGAAAGCCCTTTTCTGTTGATCGCCCCCGGCGTTGTTGCCACTCGGGTTATGGCAATTCGACACGGCAAGCGTAGAAGGGAGCATTTCGGATTTGTAGGAGAAATCCAGCGGGAACCCGCCGTTTTTTTCAGCGGTTAAGCCGATTTTGCGACGACCGGCGTTGCCACCTGGACCGGAAGCCTTCGGGGGTGAGACAACTGCGGGAGCGCTGCTGCAAAGACCCCGTGCCCGTGCTGGCGACGATTGCAGCCGATCGCGGCGGCTTCATCGCCGAGGTGAAAGCGCGGTCAGACGTCGAAAGCATCAGGATTACGGCGGCCAACCGCGACCGGATGCCGGACGAGTTGTCCCGGCGAGTTCGTTCGGAGCGATAACAGGCCGGCCTACGCCCCGTCGCAACAGCGACATCTTCACCGCCAGGGCCTGGTGAGGAACTCGTACCGCGACGCGGACGAGCGAAAAAATGAAATTCGAGCCACAGCGGTCATCCGATCCCGGACATCGTGTCCGGACTGCTCGCCGATGCTACCCTCGGCCCGGATTGTTGGCCTCGCCGTTCCACCACGTGCCCCACCGATCGCTGACGGGCGTCGGGATGTGCCGTGTCCGCAATTCGGCGAACTGTTCGGCGGTCCGCAAGATTTCATTGGAACGTGCGCGGCTGCGGACGAGGAAATCGGCCTCTGGCGGATGGCAGGCGACCGGCACAAAGCCTGGATCGTCCATCGTGCGCCCCTGCGGCTGCGACTCGCCGGGCAGGCGGCTGATCTTCGCATTCGTCGGCAGCGAGGCGCTCTGGTAGCGAAGATCCAACGACCATCGGACGATGTCGGTCGTGTTCTCGTAGCTGCCGTGCGGCGTGCGGTTGGTCAACAAAAGTGCGCCGCCCTTGGGCACGGGACAACAAATCCGATCGCCTCGCGGAAGGTCGGATTCGAGGATCTCAAGATACGCCTTGCCCTCGGCAGGGCGATGCGGCGCGATCTCGCCCGTGTGCACACGGGGAATCACCCAAAGGCAACCGTTCTCGGCGTTGGCGTCCACCAACGGAATCCAAACCGTTAGCACGAGGGACTTGTCACAGTACGGCTCGAAGTAGGCCGAGTCCTGGTGCCACGGCACGGCGCCGTAGTTGTAGTTGGGGATCTTGGGCCGCAAACGATAGACGCTTGATGCAACCAGTTCTTCGCCGCAGAGCGACTCGGCCACGTCGAGCAGCTTTGGATTGGTGATCAATTCAAACAAGCCAGGTCCATGGAGTACGCCGTTCCAAAGGCTCAGGGCGACCTGGTCAGTCTCACGGCTGATCTGGGCTAGACGATGTTCAAAATCGAACTCGGCGTAGCTCTGTGACAGCGATCCAGCGGCTAACAACTCGGCGACCTTGGCGTCGATTGCCAGATTGATGTCGCCAATGGCCGGCTGAAGGTCGTCCTTGCCAAACAAGTCGGTCAGGATGAGGTATCCCTCGCGATGGAATGTGTCAACCTGCTTGGCAGTGAGTCTGCGCGACGTGTCTTGAACCGTGGTCATGGGACGGCTCCAGAGTTTTTCGACATTGTTCTCAATATTGCATTCATCGTAAGCGCACAAAGCGAGGGGCAATTCCCCAGGTTGGAAAAGACAGGCAAGACGCATTCGGCGAGAGGTTATATCCGATGCCACAACATTTCTAAATCGTATCCGATAATCAAACGAAAAAGCCTTGCGTAACTCTTTGCTACGCAAGGCTTTATGATGTGGAGCGGAGGAGGATCGAACTCCCGACCTGTACATTGCGAACGCAAAAACTATGTCATTGTACATTCGTAAAGACTTATTGTACAATCAGTTACAACTTCACACGGTAAAGCGCAGCCGTCGTTTTTACCAACGTGCGCTTTACCAGCGGCTTTGCCTTGGGTATGATGACTCCGTACGCTGGGGGCTATGGCGTAGTGTAGCCTGCCATCGCCACTTGGTTCGCTTTAACGGTTCCCGCTCCATCGAGCCCGAAGTCGCCAAGGTGTCCAAGAACCCCAGGGCGCATCACATGACCGTGGACAGCAAGCGGGTGCTGCTTCCGCACGGCAGCAAGCGGAAGGAACAGTCGCGCAAGGCGAGCCGGCGAGGGTCCATCCGTCACCCGTTCGCCCCGTACACCATCCGTCCGCCCGCCTTCACCATCACAACCTGACCCGATACAACCAACGCCCACAAGAGGCTATCCAACACGTCGGGCGAGATCCGAGTGACCTTTAAGAGACGGTCACGGGAGACGCCGCCTCCCGCCGTTCCGGACCGGGCGAGGGCGACGGACATGGCGTCGGGGACTTCCTGGACGCGGTGTCCGAGCCAGGAGCGGAAGGGCTGCATGAAAATATGTAGTGGGATCGGCGGAGGATTGGGGGGCAAGCCTCCCCAGCAACTCGCGGGTATCCGACAGCGTCGTCAAGGAATGTCGAGTGATATCAAAGCAGGGGTGTTCAGTAGCACCCTGATGGACCCCGGCTGAAATCTTCTATTGTCTGGTTGTTGGAGAACCAGAAGGAAAGGCGACCTGACGCCTAACAAGCGACTGGATCCCCGCGGCGATGGAGATTGAGTGGCCAGCGTGCAAGCCTCGTTCACGGCGGATTCTTGTCAATGATATCTCCTGACCGCTTGATGGCGCGAACTAGACGAAATCCCAGCCCGATGGCGATGGCGCAGCCGGCAGCGCCCGGCAGGGAAACGCCATGGACAAGCGGCGGCGCCGCGCTGCTCCAAAGCTGCGCCGATCCAACGAACAACGCGGAAGCAAGCAAACCCATCACCAGCCGATTCACCGTGGATTCCAGGCGTCGATGTTCGAGGTGGACGTCGAACCGGCCGCGTTTGATTTGTCCGAGGATGTCGGCCAAGTCGCTGGGGAGGACGTCGAGCAAGCGGATCAAGTCTTGATACGCGTGCTGGAATCGCCGGCGCAACCGCCGCGGCGACAATCGCTGCCGAGCGATCTTTGCCTGATAGGGCTGGAGGAGCGCGGCGAGGCTGAAGTCCGGGCTGAGATGACGCGAGGTCCCTTCCAACATGATGAACACCTTCAGCAGCAGGGACACCCGCGACGGGAGGATGATCCCATACCTGCGGATGATCGATGTCGTGCGGTTCAGCGCCCCGCTGAGGTCGAACTCCGCCAGCGTTTGCCCAACGAACTCGGCCAGGAATTCGTCAATGTCGGCCCGCAGACCGTCTTCATTCAAACCGGGCGGCGGCGTGCCCAGGCGGATCACCAGGTCGGCAAGCCGTCGGGAATCTTGGGAGACGGCCGCGATCAGCAACTCCTCGAGTTGCTCGCGCAGCGCCTCGTCGATCCGGCCAACCATGCCGCAGTCGAGCAAACCGATTGCCCCGCCGGGGAGGACGAGCAGGTTTCCGGGATGCGGGTCGGCATGATAGAAGCCGTCGCGAAAAATCATGTCCAAGAACATGTTGGCGCGCGCCGCGCAATGTCAGACAAGTCGTAGCCGGCGCGGACCAACTGCGCCGTGTCTTTGACCGTCAGGCCCTCCAACCGATCCATCGTCAGGACCCGGTGGGAGGACAGCTCGGCGTAAGGCCGCGGAATGCGGACACCGTCGCGATCCGCGAAATTCCGCGTAAACAGCTCCAAGTTCCGCCGCTCTCTGCCGAAATCCAACTCGCCTAGCAGTATGCGAGAGAATTCCTCCGTCGTCGCGACAGGGCGATACTGGGCCAGATGCGGGGCGTACCGCTCCGCCAACTGGGCCAGTTGCTTCAAGATCTCCAGATCGCTGCGAATTCTGCCTTCGATCCCTGGATGTTGCACCTTCACGACCACACTGGGACCTTCCCGGAGCCGAGCCAAGTGAACCTGACCGATCGAGGCCGAGGCAAACGCTTGGTCATCGAACTTGGCGAACAGCGATTCCGGGGCTGCTCCCAACTCGGACTCTATCGTTTGGCGGACCCGCTCCGGCGGATCGGCCGGAGCGCTGGATTGCAGCTTGGCCAACTCCTCCGTCCATTCCTCGCCCAGGAGATCCGGCCGCGTGCTGAGGATCTGTCCAAGTTTGATGAAGGTCGTGCCCAGTTCGGTGAGCGCTTTGCGCAGCCGGGCCGGCTTCGACAGGTCGCCGATGTGTCCACCCTCTCGGTCCAGGAACAGTTTCTGCACCCAGTCCGCGCGAACACTGCGCATCCAAGGCGCCAGGCCGTACTTAGTCAGCGTCGCCGCGACTTCGTGAAAGCGCTTTGTGTCGCGAATGAGCAGGGGAATTGCGTCAATGTCCACCTTCGCCCTCAACTTTCGGAGATCGCCGCCCCCTGTGCCATGGCCAACAATTGCGTTTCACCGGCTATCCGTTCGGAATCGGCCGATAAACCAGCACGGGCGTGAATGTACCCCGTACTATTTTATCGGCGACACTCCCCAAGAGCAATCGTTTGAAACCGCTGTGTGTGACCAAACTTCCTGGCGGCCTTAAACGGCGGCGGGGCAGGCGTTTGGCCACACTTGCCGCCATTGGCCGTTTCGGTCCAGGGCGTCCAAGGCCGCCACCGCCGTGGCGTTGGGACGGTCCCAGCGGCGACCGTAGCCCTTGAGCCGTTTTGTGCAGAGCTTGCACTGGGATTCGGTCGGCCCGCTGCCGATCTGCCAACCGCGCTCCCGAAACGCCGGATAACGAATCATCTCCTTCCGCAAAGAGACGAACTTCATCAACCGGTCCGCCGCCTCGCGCTTCGCCTTGCCCTTCAAGGCGGCTCGCCACTGGACAATTTTTTCCCAGGCCGCCGAATAGCCCGCGTGCTTGAACAGGTGCATCAACTCGTCGGCCCATGCCCGCCCCTCGGGCGCCTCCTCGCCGAAAACCTTGCGCCGCGCGCGGCGCACGTTTTCGCTCAAGTGATAGAAGTCCAAGCCCAAGGCGTCCAACTCCGCGAAGTGGAGTTCCATCTGGTCGCGAATCCAGACCGCTCCGTCCACCAACCCCACGCGCTCGTCGGCCTCGCGGAACCGCAGCCTGTCCGCCTCGCGGCGCAGGAGCGTCCCCGCGTTGATGTGATTGCCGTGCGTGAAGGCGACGTGCTGATGCTTGGCGTCCTCGCTGTAGAAGAACGCGACCTTGAACTCCTTCCAGGCGTTGTCCGCGCCGCGCTTTCGCGGCGGCAAGGGCCGACGCTTCTTTCCCGCGCGGCGGCGCTTCGCCTTGACCTTCTCGCGGCGCTTCACCTTCTCGGCTTCGGTGACGACCGGGACCATGACTCCGTCGCAGCCCGTGTAAACGCGGGTTTTCTTGCCTGTTTCGCCCTCCTCCGGCAGAGCGCAGTCCTCCGCACGCCACGCCGCCTTGATGGCGTCGCTCTGCTGCGCCTGCAAGACGCGGCGTCCGGCCGCTTCGACCTCTTGCCGCAAGCGCTCGCCGCTGAGCTTCACCTGCGCCGTGCGCTCCAGCACCGCGGCCGCCTTGACGAAACTGCTGGCCGACAAGTTCACGCGGCAGGCCATCTCGATGACGCCGGGCGTGATCGTCGCCCCGCGGCGATCGAGAATCTCATCCGCCGGCGCGACGCTGCCGCTGCCGCGGCCGAACCACCAGCGTCGCTGGGTTTCGATCTTGCCGTTGATCGTGACCACGCTCCGCGACTGACGGCCTTTATCCGCCAGCCGCTTCCCCGTCGCCGGATCGTGCGGAGGGGGGAAAAGCGGCTTCCGCCGCATCGATTCGCTTCTGCACGGCCTGCTCGAAAATCCGCTGCCGCATTGCTGCGGCAATGTCGCGAACCTGCTCCTCGCTGCCGGCGATCCACTCGCCGTCGGACGCCTGGTTGACGGCCTCCATGACCTGCTTGAGATACTGTTCCATCTCTCCTCGCATTGACTCGACGAACTCTTCGGGCGGCACTCGCGGCGACTGGCTCATCCGGCGCTCCTTGCTTGGGACCGAGGGTTGGAAAACGACTACCTCGGCATTTTACCCAAACCCCGCAGATCGCGCCAGTCGAAATTGTCAGACCCAAACCGCTGCGGCCATGGGTCGCGATGGCGATAACGTCGATCTCCTTCTCGCGGGCGATGTCGAGAACGGCGGCGGCGGCCGACTCGGCGACGACAACATGCGTCTGGATGCGGAAAGACTCGGCTTGCAAGCGTTTTGCCACGTCGTCGAGATAGGCTTGGGCTTCGGCTATTGCTTTCTTGAGCCGGGGTTGCTCGGCCGCCCTCATGTCCGCCGTAGCGAAATAGCCCGGTGGAAGCGATCGCGATTCGACGACTCGAATCAGCGTATACTCCGCGTCCATTAGGTTTCCCAGTGCGACGACCGGCTCCCGAATTTGTGCGGCCAATTCCGATCCGTCCAGCGGCACGAGCACCCGCTTCAGAATCGGCTCTGGCTCCAGGTCTTGAGGGGCTTCCCGAGGCCGCATCATTAAGATCGGGACCGGAGCCTGCCGCACAAGTTCGTCGGCAACGCTGCCGAGCCAGAAGCGGCTCATCGGGCCGCGCCCGTGCGTAGTCATCACGATCAGATCGGCAGCCGTGGCGCGGGCTCGTTCCAGGATGCCATCAACGATCAGGCCATGTGCAAGAGCAGAGTTGACGGGAACCGATGCGGTCTTTCGCAATCGCTTCACGACAGCGTCCAAGTACGCCTGTTCGCGGTCCTTGAATATGGCGTCCTCCGTCGGATCGAAGGGCAACCAACTGCACGCGGGGTTTTGCAGCGCGTAGAGGACGTGGACGAGCATGACTTCCAGGCTGGCGCCGGCCCGATTGGCGATGCTCAGGGCCGGCGGCAGCGCCTGTTCCGCGAATTGGGAGCCATCAAGTGGAACAAGGATCGAGTGGTACATGTGGAACCCCTTCTCCGCTCTTGGGACTGCGGGGATGCGGATGTCATGGCTTGCGATCCGTCAGCGCTAACAGCGGAGGAAAGCCGCCGGTTGTTCGCCGCCGTGTTGATGACTCCCTGGCCGCTGGCGATGTTGATGCCCGTAAGGCTGATGCCGTTCGCACCGGCCATCGTAACATAGCTCGCCGAGCCTCCGCCGATGAGCGTGCCGTCGTTGTCGTTGCCGGAGGCGTCGGCGAGCGTGTTGTCGAAGGTCCAATCGACGACGACGTCGGCCCGGACGGGCGAAGCGGCGATCGAAACAATCATTGCCGCGGCAAAACCGAAAGCGCAAGCCGACGCCGAAAGAACTTTTTTGGAAACCATGGCAGTGCCTCCCGAAAAACGGCGGAACCGATGCAAATTCGCAAGATTCAACGTTTGAATGCGAGTCGCGACCTGTTGTAAGCGAGAGACTTGCAGCCCCGCCTTTTCGCACTTCTTCTGTGCCATCGGGGCAGC
Source organism: uncultured Planctomycetia bacterium (assembly GCA_963791075.1). Lineage (GTDB taxonomy): Bacteria > Planctomycetota > Planctomycetia > Pirellulales > Thermoguttaceae > CAWBRF01. The sequence goes on along the minus strand of CAWBRF010000004.1, from coordinate 46,194 downwards.
CACGCTCCTGACCAATTTCTTCGCTGGCGTTTTTCTCCGCTGGCGTTCGCGGCTGCATCCGTGCCAAGGGCGTTCGCGAAGAAACCCGCAATCGCACCGCCCGCAAACGCAACTTCATTCCATCATGAAGGCGCGTGCGTTGCAAGAATCCAGCGATATGTTTTTCCGGCGAATTAAAATAGTTTTCAGAATTCTCGCGCACGGGCGAGATCAGCCCGAGCGGCGCACCGCCACCCTCCGCAGCCCCAACGTTCGCACGATCGCCTGCACCTGCCGCGAAGCCCATTGCCGCGTGCGGCCCGAGATCTCCAGGCCGAAGCGGGCGCGCCGAAACAAGCGGCGGACTCTGCGCACGGAGGGGCTGTCCAACCAGCCGTTGCCGAGGATGTTTGGAAGAAACTGCACGATGATTGCGTTCACGTTGCGGCGTTTTCTTCCGGGAATCTTGTCGTTGCGATATACGAGTCTCGGCGGAGGGGTGTCAAGGTCAGGCGGCCGGCCAATTTTCGCTTGCCGCACCCGACGCGGCCGGGAAATGGCCCGGCGCCTCCCCTCTGTCGCCCCCGCTCGCCGCCGCGTAAAATCCAGGGGATGGACCTGAATCCCGCCCAAGTCGCGGATTACCTTTATGGAAGCCTTGGGACGAATCAAAGACTCCTCTTTGCCTGGCTCCTTTGTCTGGATCTTGAATGCACTTCGGCAAGCCTTGTCGCGGCAAAAACGATCTGCTATCCTTTCCGTCTGCGCGGGACGGAACCCGCTGCGGTGGTTCCGGGATTTCCTGGATCGCCGGGCGGGAATTGCACCCACTGGAAATCCCTGCCTTTTCACAGCGCACAGTTTTTTGGCCGTTCGGGTTGAATATTGTGACCCTCGTCAGACCGAAAGAGAAGGAGAATAAGAAATGAAACTCTGCATCAACAAGCACATCTTTACGGCAGTTTTAATTGGCCTGTTTGCCATTCATTGCCTTGCGGCGGATATGCCGCAGACGCCTGAGAAATGCGACGCGGAGATTTTTATCCTGGGCAACCAGTCACAGGGAAGTGTGGACGGCATGTTATTCGGCCAGTTCATTGGACTGTCCGGTAAGTGCATCAACGGCGGGCTCTATGACCCCGGAAGTCCCCAGGCGCGGTCCGACGGCGTCCGCAAGGACGTACTGGAGGCGCTCCGCGAACTGCGCCCTACCCACATTCGTTATCCGGGTGGTTGCGAGGTGGCCTACTTCGATTGGCAGGAGCTCGTTGGGCCGCCGGATCAGCGGCCCCGCGCCAAGTTGTTCCGCGCCAGTGCGCAGACGCTGAGCACGGCCTTCGGAATACCCGAGGCATGGGCGCTCTGCCGCGAACTCGGCGCGGAACTCTATCTGACCGTCAATGCGCACACCCAGAGTCCGGAAGACGCCGCCAACCTGGTCGAGTATCTCAACGGAACGACGGCGACGAAGTGGGCGGATCTGCGCCGGGCCCACGGGCGGGCCGAGCCATTTCGGGTGAAGTACTTTGGCTTGGGCAACGAGATCTACGGCAATTGGCAGGCCGGCCAGAAAAGCGCCGCCGCCTACGCGGCGTGGTGTCGCGAGGCAATTCTGCAAATGAAAACAGTGGATCCCACTGTTCGGATCGTCGTCTGCGGACTGGGCCGGCCCGACCCGGAATGGGACCGCACCGTGCTCTTCGAGACCGTCGGCCTCGCCGACATGATCAGCGTCCACAACTACTTCGGCCGGCCCGTCTTTCGCGACTGCATGGCCGCCAGCCGAATCTGCGATCAGATGTTGGAGAGCCTCAACGCGACGATCGACGAAGCGATGGACACGTCGCTGGGAGTTCATTCGCGCACGCGGCGTGAGTTGGGTATGCCGCCTACGATCGCAGAACGCCCGCGGATCGCGTTCGACGAATGGAACGTATGGTATCGGTCGTCCCTTGGGCGGGATCGATATCTGTACGAAATCTTCAACTACATGGATGCGTTGACCGTGGCCAGCATTCTGCACGAGGTCCTTCGCCACAACGAGACCATTGGCCTGTCCAACATCTCGCTGGCCGTCAATGCGCTCGCGTCCATCATGACCGACCGGACGCGGTGCGTGCGGCAGACCATTCTGGTATCCCCAGAAGCTGCTGCACGACGCCCATAGCGGCCGACTTGTGCGCAGCCTGGTTGATGCGCCGACCTTCAAAGCGAAACACGAACGGTTCTTCTGCGGGATTGTGAGCCCGGAGAAGGCCGTAGACGAGAGCGTGCCGTCGTTGCTCCATTTTGACGACGTGTCGGCGCTCGACGTGGTGGTCACTCACGACGCGAAGCGGAAAAAGCTGGTCGTGTCGGTGATTCAGAAGTTGGCGGATCGCCCACTAATGACCCGTTTCACATGGCGCGGGCTTCAGCCCGCGGGATCGACGGTGAAAGTCTCGCGGCTGACGGGGCCCTCCCTGCTGGCCACCAATACCCTTGACAGTCCGAACAATGTGGGGATCACGAGCCAGACACGGCCTGTCACGGACACGTTCACCTTCCCGCCCGCCAGCTTGACGGTGCTGGAATTCAAGGTGGAGGATGCCCCGTAAGTCTTCGTCGCCGCGCCCGACGGGCACGATGAACGCCGGCGAAAAACGGGGGTCAATCGCCCGAAAAGGAATGCCCTCGCGAATAGTTGCTCCGTGAAAACGCTTGCTTTCCTCGCGTTGCCTGCGATACAATCAGAAAAACGCCAGCCGCTGTCGGGGGCTGTCCCGTTTTTTACACGCGAGAATCGGCGGTTGCTCCTTGGCGCTGTGCGTTGATTCCAGCAGGCGGCGTTGGCCAACAGAAAGGAACCGCAGATGACGACGAAAGTGGGGATTCTCGGACTGGGCTTCATGGGCAACTGTCACTTTAACGTCTACAAGACGTTCAACGACGTGCAAGTGACGGCCTTGTGCGACATCGATCCGGCGAAACTACTGGCCGATGCCGGGGTCGCCGGCAACATCGCGACCGGGGCCGCGCCGAAAGACTTGTCCGGGGTGAAGACGTACGCCGACTTCGAACTCCTCCTGGCCGATCCTGACGTCGAGGTTGTGGACATCGCCCTGCCCACCTACCTTCACGCCGAACACGCGATTGCCGCGCTGCTCTCGGGCAAGCACGTGATCTGCGAGAAGCCGATGGCGATTTCCTCCGCCGAGGCGAAAGCGATGGCCGCGGCGGCGAAAAAAGCCCGCCGCAAGCTGTTCATCGGACAGTGCATCCGCTTCTGGCCCGCGTACGTCGTCGCCCGCGAGATCATCCGTTCGCGCACGCACGGCAAGGTCCGCTCCGCCATGTTTACGCGCGTCAGTCCCAGGCCGACGTGGAGTTGGCAACAGTGGCTGTGCGATCCCCGCAAGAGCGGCTCGGCGGCCCTCGATCTGCACATCCACGACGCCGATTACATCCTCTATCTTTTCGGCGAGCCGAAATCCGTGTTCAGCCGCGGGTCGGGCTCCGCGCGGAAAGGCTTTGACCATATCGTCACCGCCTACGACTACGGCAAGCCGAACCTGATCGTCGCCGAGGGCGGATGGGATTATCCCGGCGGATTCCCCTTCTCGATGACCTTTCGTGTGACCATGGAGAAGGCGACCTTGAGCCTGGCCGGGGACGGCAGCCTCGCCCTGTACGGCGAGGACAACGCCGCCGCCGTCGTTTCCTTGCCGGAGGGAGATGGTTACCGCCGCGAACTGCGGCACTTCATCGACTGCATCGCCAACGACGAGGCCTCGACGATCGTGACGCCGAAATCCGCGATGCGGAGCGTGCAGTTGGTGGAGGCGGAGATCCGCTCGGCCGCCGCGGGCAAGCCGGTGAAAGTGCGCTTCTGATCTCCCACAATTCCCGAGGCGCAAGAAATCATGGACAACGTCGTTCAGATCAATTATTGGACCCTGGGCGGGTTCGACGGCGGCAAGCCGATCGCCAAGGCCCTGGCCGAAGCGAAGGCGATGGGTTACGACGGCCTGGAGCTGGCCTTTGGCGCCGGCTGCTTCGCCCCCGGCGTATCCGACGCCGAGTGTCGCGACATCCGCAAGCAGGCCGAGCGGCTGGGCCTGTGCATTCGGACGGTCGCCAGCGGCGTTTATTGGGAGCGTTCGCTGTCCGATCCGCGGCCGGGCGTCCGCCGGGAGGCGATTGCGTTTGCCCTGGAGCACCTCCGCGTCGCGGGGCGTGGGCGCCAAGGTCGCCCTGATCGTTCCCGGCGCGGTCGCCGTGCCGTGGGATCCCACCAAGCCGGTTCGTGCCCTACAAGACCGCTTGGAAATGCGCCGCGGCATCGATCGGCGAACTCCTCCCGGCGGCAAAGCGGCTGGGCGTCACACTCGGGCTGGAAAACGTGTGGAACTGGTTCCTCGCCGACCCGATGGCGATGAAGCTGTTCGTCGATCAGTTCCACAGTTCCCATGTCGGCGTCTATTTCGACGTGGGAAACTGCCTGATCAACGGCTATCCGGAGCATTGGATTGAAATCCTCGGCCGGCGCATCGCGGCGGTCCACGTGAAGAACTTCACTCGCGCGGATTGCGGCGGCGGATTGCACGGTTTTGGCGACGACCTGCTGACAGGCGACCTCGACTGGGACGCCGTGCTTGCGGCCCTCCGGCGGATCAAGTACGCCGGGCCGATCACGGCGGAAATGTTGCCCTTCTCACGTCTGCCCAACCTCGTGTTGCCCGACGTCCCCTTGGCGCGGAAGACGGCCCGCCAACTTCGGAAACTGCTCGCGCGGTGAGCCCGGCGACGGCGCGACGGCCGGCTTGCAATCGGCGTCCGGCGCAACAACGGGGACGATGCGCAAGATCGCCCAGGCATGGACTGGAAGCATTGCGTCGGTTGCAACGTCTTCCTGGACGAGGACGACCTTCGTCGCGCACGTCAGAGGCCGTCGATAATCTCGATGATCTTTTCGTAGTTCTTTGTCGTCAAGAGCGGAAGGACGCGGCCATAGGGCGATGCGGAGGGCATGAGAACGAAGCCCCGGCCCGCCCCGGCGGTCCCTTCCGCCAGCGCGCGTTTCACCTTCTCGCCAAATTGCGGCGTTGGCATGTTCTCAATGTCGGCGATTTCCAAATTGCCGAAAAGGACAAGCTGCTTGCCATACCGCCGTCGCACGTGCGCCAATTCGACGTCGCCCTGGGGCGGCGGCTCGATCGGGTCAATCGCGTCGGCGCCCGTGTCGGCGATGTCGTCCAAAATCGCCTTGATCTTGCCGTGGCAATGCACCCGCGCGTAGCCGCCGGTGCTGTGAATCACGTTAACCATCCGCCGAACGTACGCGCACACGTACTCGCGGAACAGCGCTGGCCGCAGGTAGGGCGGCGCGGCGTATTCCGGCCCGGCGATGCGCCACAGCCGGCCGGGAAGCAACTTTGCCGCGGCCTCGATCTTCGGCAGAAGCAGGGCCCAAAAACGTTCCAGCAGCCGCCGGAACCGCTCCGCCTCCGTCATCGCGATCACCGTGTATTGGCCCATGTCAAACAACGCCGCGGAGAGATACAACGGATCGGGAATGTCGATCATCACGATGCCCGCGTCGCCCAGCGCCGCCTCGGCGTTCAAAACGGCCGTCGCGTCCACGGCCTCTCCCGCGTCGAACGGCGGCAATTCCAAGAACGCGTCGAGGTCGCACACGTCCTTCAACAGGTGCTCGGTGGTCCAGACAGTGTCGATGTCCGGGTCGCGCCGCGTCCGCATCGTCAACATGCGATTTCCTGAAACAATCGTGCGCGTGATGATGCGGCTGCCGTTGGCGTCGAGCCGGATTTCGTCCTTTGCCAAACAGTTGAGCGGGTCGGGCAAAATGTCCTTGAACGCCGCGCCGCGTATCACAAGCTGGTCGGTCTTCGCGCCGGCCAGTTCCAAAAGCGGCCGCCAGGAGGGATGCGAATAGATGTTGAACGGATCGTCGTCGTGGGGAGGACGATGGTCCAGCCCGTTCAATTCATAGAACGAGACGGCAGGCCGGTCAACCGGCTTTCCCTGAAGCGTGGCCATGAGTCGTTCGCGTCGGTTCATGCGGAAGCGGTCGCCTACTGGGTGGTTTCAAAACTCAAGTGCAATCGGGGCTCGAAAAATGAGCCTCGGAAACTGGTGTAGGAAAAAACATCGCTGGGACGTTCCAATGGGTGAAGTCTTGCAAACTTCTCCTTGGGAATGGAGTCCCCGCGATGACAAATCATCTTACCCTGGAAGAGCGTGATCGCATAGCGCAATTGCGGCATCGCGGAGCCGATCAGAAGGACATCGCACAAGCCGTGGGGCGATGTCCTTCCACAATCACGGGAGCGTCTCCGGGAACGGCTGCGGCAGCCGCCATTACACGCTTTCGGGCGAGACTTGCCGCCAGGGGGGCGGCGCTTCGCAAAAAGTTGGCTAAGCAGAAACGGCTCCGGGCACGGCAAGAAATCCGCTTGAATCGTTCGCAGGCGATCACCGCTCCCAGGAAGTTCTTGCGGCCCTCAAAATAGATGCGGGCGATCAGGAAGGCGATGATGCTGCCCAGCGTGACGTGACCGCCGCAGAGTTCCCACCAGCCGGTCAAAGCGAACATGGTCTTTCTCCTGTTGGAACAGGAGAACGACATCAGTCAGGGAGGAGGTTTGAAGGGCGACAGTAAAAACGGGGATAGGAAAGAGACGCGGGAGGGTAGATTGGGTGGCTTCGTGTAATAGTCTGGTCTTCTGCTTCCTGTTCGGCAGTGGCGACTCTACCGGCTGCCAGTACAACCCTTCGAGGCTTGGACTTGCAATGGCGAAAAGTTCCCTGCCGTGTCCCAAATGGGGACAAAAAGGGGGACAAAATGAAAAACGATAGGAAAGGGGACAAAAATAGCCTTGCGTAACTCGTTGCTACGCAAGGCTTTACAATGTGGAGCGGAGGAGGATCGAACTCCCGACCTGTACATTGCGAACGCAAATCCACATTTTCTCTGTGTTCGTAAGTGCTTGTGATTACGATACTTGTGAAATCGACTTGTAACCTGATTTGACTTGTAACCCGACCTGCGGGTTACAATTCGGGTTACAGCCGAGTAGAATGGGAGACCACTACACCGAACCCTTCATAGGCAAGCCCATCATGGCACTCTTGGAACTAATGACTTGGAACGCCAAGGACAAGCGTTGGCATAAAGGCTACTTAGGCAGGCGGTATGCCGTAAGCCCCCGCCAACTAAAGACCAGCCCGACTAAGGAAGGCAGCCGCCAAGCCGCTAACGCATGGTGGGAAGCCAAGCAAAAGGAAGGCACAAACCGCCGGGCTTCAGCTTCGCTGCCGCCAACGCCGCAAGCCGACCGTACAACTCGGGCTTGGCGTAGGGCGGGTCGGTCAGGAACATCTTTACCGAGCCGTCCTTGAGCCGCTTCGCAAGGAGCTTCATGTCGCCGTGCAGGATGTCGTGGTTGTTGCCTGTGCCGTTTGTGCTGGCGTAGCGGCGTGCGGAAGCCTTGCGAGCGGCGATGGTCGCCTCACGGATCAGCCTCGACACCTTCTTCCTCGCCCCTCCATTGTTGACGACATCAAGAACCTTCCTGCGTATGGACGCAGACGAGCGTGCCAGCTCCCTTGCCTCGGACACGCTGAGTTTGCCACACACGATGCACTGAAGCAACTCGTCGTCGCCGTTCTCGACGATTTTTTTTATCGCGGAGACGGTTCCCTCAGAGACTCCCGCTCGCTTGGCAGCGGTTTCCCTAGCATCGACTTTCGTCATTTGTGACGAAGGTTGGAGGTCGGTCCTGCGACCTTTGCCGACCGTGAGGAGTTGCTGGAACTGGTAGGCGAGGTAAGCACGTTGCCCCGTCGTCAGCCTGCCTGCGGGCAAGATTGTCGCTCAATGCGAACATGCGAGCGGCTTGCTTGTCCTCGAACTCGCGGATGATGACGGGAACGGTCGCCAGCCCCAACTCCCTGGCAACACGCAGGCGATTGCTCCCCGACAGGACTACCAGCCGCTTGCCACGCCGCCATGCGATGAGAGGGATCTGGATTCCGTGCCGCTCGACACTCTCCCTGAGCATGGCGTAATCCGCGTCGGAGAGGGGCGGACCGACCTCGGATTGCCAGGGGTTTGTCTTGAGCTTGGAAACTGGGATATGTACGACGGTTTCCTTGGCGGCGGGCATCAGGCTTTTCCTCGTGTTAGCCGCATTGTCGGCGTAATCACCCGCACGATCAAGGGACTTCCCAGGCTGCCGCCGTCGCGACAAGGTTCCAACAAGCCTCGGAAATTGTTCCAAACCACGAGACACGCCTCCAGCCCCCTCGGGACACGATCCCAAGCCCTTCCGAGGACAACCACAGGCTTCGTCGCCCCTTCCACGGCGGGCACTCCAGGTCCGTGACCAAGAGAACGGGTGATGCCCTCGTCGCCACGGATTGAAACGCCACTGAAACGGACTGGCTGTAATCCCCGTGATTTCAAGGGTTTCACCCACTGCACCAACAACCGCCCCGTCGCCGTCGAAGTCCGACCGGGACCCGCTGTTAGCGGCTGGGAGGCGGGGGCGTGGGGAGCGTTAATAAGGGGACCGGTCGAGCGGCATCACGGTTGCCTGGCTGTAGGCTGGCGGCACGGATGCGAGGCGGGTTTTCGGAGCTAGTCTTGTGCGCGCGACTCGGAGCCAGGGTTTTGGGAACTCCACGACATGAAAAGGCAAAAGGATTGCCGGAGGCACCGAAGCCCGCCTCCTCGCTAGCGACCAGGCGAGAAGATATCGCCACCTTACCGCCCGCCTCACTCTTGGGTTACAAAACGGATTACAAATGCACGGGTTACAAGAAACCAAAGAATAAAGCCTTGCGTAACTCACTGCTACGCAAGGCTTTACAATGTGGAGCGGAGGAGGATCGAACTCCCGACCTGTACATTGCGAACGTACCGCTCTCCCAGCTGAGCTACCGCCCCAAGCTTACCACTCCCCTTGTATTGGGCAGGGAAGCGGTGGGAGTCCATTCTAGGAAAGGATCGCCAGCTTGGGAAGGGGGAAGAAACCCAGCCCAAACGCTTCGGGAACCGTCATTCCCCCTCCTGTTCAACCGTTCTCCTATTTAATCCACACCGAGGCTCTGTCGATACGCCGTCCGCTGCCGCTCAGCACCCAGCCGAGCGGTGATTTTCCGCCAGTGGGCGGCCGCGATCCGCAAGGCGTCGGCCGGGGACGACTTGCCTGTCGCAGCGGAGCGCACCGCGTCGGCCAAGGCCGCCAAGTACTCGGCCCGGCCCGGCAAGCGAAGGGCCAACAGATACTCGCTCCGCCGCAAAGTCTTCGCAGTGAGCGCGGCATACTCGGCGGCTGCCGCGGGCGAGACCGGCGGCGCCGTCCATTGACGCGGCGATCTCAATTGCGAATTGCGGAACAGGGTCGTCGCCGGGCTGAGCGGACAAATCTGCCGGCCCCATGGATCGGCCGAAAGCCAGAGCAGAAGTTCCCATGCCGCCTCGGGATGTGCCGCGCGTGTGGAAACCGCGCCGAACCGGCCGGCGACGCCCAAGAGCGGGACGTGCGGATCGACCCCATCGCCCCGCGGCTCCCATGTCTTGCTCTGGACATTGTAGGCCCGCGGCGAGCCGGGCAACTCGGCGAAGCCGATGCGGATGTCTTTGACGGCAGCGGGCGGTTTTCCCGCCGCCGTCGGCCATGTCAGGGCCATGCCGCACTGCCCTGCCCAGAAGGCCGCGCGCACGCCGGCGGCGTCGAGCGCCAACTGCCTTTTCGGTCCAAGGCGGACGATCGCGGCGAGTTCCTCCAAGGCGCGAACAAACGGCGGGCCGTCCACCAGCGGCGCCATCGTTGCGATGTCGAAGAGGGTGGAGTAGTTGTCGCGGTGTTTGGCGTAAGGGGCCGCGCGAGCCAGGAGCGTGATTGCCGCCCAGTCGGCTTCCAGCGGCTCGATCGCGCCGAACCACGTCCCGCGCTGGCGCAGCGAGCTTTTGCGCGGCGAGGAGTTGGGCCAGTTCCTGATATTCTTCCCACGTTCGCGGCGGTTGGCGGCCGAGCTTCTCCAGCAAATCCGCCCGATAGCAACAGACCAAGGTGGGCGAGCCCAAGGGCACGGCGAAGACCTCGCCTCCCCAGGCCGCCTCGCGAAGTCGGAGGAGTTCGAAGATGTCGTCCCACTGGGCGGTGGCGCCGCGGAGGAGCTTTTCCGGCAAGGGTGCGATCCGGCCGCCGGCCGCCAGGGTTCCAAGCATGGCCGAGGGGCAAATGACGGCGTCCGTCTCGGCCGAGTTGGCGGACCAATCCTTTTCGAGGTTGACGACTTCAAATTCCGATCCGGTTTGGGCGCACCATTCCCCGCGGAGCCGACCGATGGCGGTCGCCATGGCCGGATCATCGACAACCGTCAGGCGGAGTTTTATGCCGGAGAGCGGCTGCTGGTTCGTCGCGGACTTTTTGCGGTCGGCCTTCGAGCCCGCGTCGTCGCAGCCGGCTATTGGCAGGATGGCCAAAAGGAGGGCGGCGAGGAGTTTTCCCAGGCGTTTTGCGGGCATTCGACGGGGGGCCATGCGATTCAATACGTCTCGGGCGGCGGAAGGTTCGCCGATTGGGAGAATTCGCGCCCTGGCCGCCCGGCGGCGGTTTTTCACCATCTGGCGATGGTGGGAACCGCCGGAACCGAGGGCGTCTGGTGCAGAAGGAGGCTCGTGCTGCCTGCAAAGTTGCCGTCGCCACAATAGATGGCCGTAACCACGCGGCTGCCCGCGGCGAGGCTCTTGCTCGTAAGCGTCGCGGTCGGCAATCCCTTGACCAAGCTCAGCGTACCGGCGCCAAGAGTCTTTTTGCCGTCTTTGAAGATTACAATCCCCGTGGGCAAGCCGCCTCCGGGGGCAGTGGCGCTGACCGTAGCCGTGAGCGTCACCGGCTGGCCGGAGACCCAGAGGTCCGGCGAGGCCACGGCGGCGATGGTCGTTTCCGCCTTGGCAACCGTCTCCGCCGCAGCGTTGCTGACGCTGGCGGTGATCTTGCCGTTTCCGCAGTAGACAGCCGTAATCGTATGTGTGCCCACCGCGAGGCCGGCGGTTGTAAACGTAGCGGTCGTTACCCCTTTGGCCGTGCTCAGCTTGGCTGTGCCGAGCGTCGCCCCGCCATCTTTGAAAGTGACCGTGCCCGTGGGCGCGCCCAAACTCGATCCAAGGGCGGAGACGGTCGCCGTGAGAGTCGTCTTTTGCCCGAAGACCGCCAGGCCGGGGGGCGCGAGCTTGATGCTGCTATTGGGGACGACGCTCTCGTCGAGCGGATTGCTGGCGCTGGCGAGGAAATTGGCGTCGCCGGGGTAGGTCGCCGTGATGCTGTTGCTCCCGACGCCGAGGCTGCTCGTGGTCAGCGTCGCAGTCGTCACGCCATCGACCGTGCTTAACCGGCCCGTGCCGAGGGTTGTGTAGCCATCCACGAAGGTCACCGTGCCGGTAGGCGTCGTCGAGCCGGGCAGGACGGCGGTTATCGTGGCCGTGATGGTCACGGGCCGGCCGTAAATTGGCTGCGGCGCCGAGGCCGCAAGCGACATGCTCGTGGCGGTAATGTCCGTGTCAATGAGAAAGGCGCTCATCGCCGCTGAGGTCCCCGGATTCGCCGACCACCTGCCCGTTGTCATTGATGCCGTAGGCCTGCGCTTTCGATGCCGCCGGGGAGCGTGCCCAGGTCGATCATCTTGCCGTCGCTATAGAGGAACGCGTGCTGCGAACCATCGGATGTCGCGGACCAGCCAACCACCTGCCCGCTGTCGTTGATGCCATACGCGCAACTGCCGTAGCCGCCCGGTAGCGTGCCGAGGTCGGTCATCACGCCGTTGCTATAGAGGAATGCATGCTTTGCACCGCTGGCGGTGTCGGCCCAGCCGACCACCTGCCCGCTGGCATTGATGCCGGTGGCCCAACTGCTTTCGCCGCCGAGCGTGCCGAGGTCGGTCACCGTGCCGTTGCTGTAGAGGAAGGCGTGGTCGTAAACCCCGTCGTCGCACTCGCCGACCACCTGCCCGCTGTCGTTAATGCCATAGGCACAAGCGTCGGCGTCGCCGGTGAGGGAGCCCAGGTTGATCATTCCGCCGTTGCCGCTGAGAAAAGCGTTTTCGGCGCCCCAGGTGGTTTGGGAGTCGCCCACCGCCTGTCCGCTGTCGTTTATTGCGTACGCGCAACTGCTGGTGTAATACGTACCCAGCGTGCCGAGGCAGGTCGGCGCGCCGTTGCTGTAGGTAAATCCGTACGTAATGCCGTCCTGGTAATCCCAGTAGCCGACCACCCCGCCGCTGTTGTTGATGCCGTAAGCGTAACTGCGGACGCCGCTATCTCCGTTCAGCGCCGCCATTATTCCGTTGCTGTAAAGGAAGGCGTGAAAAGTCGTGCCGGCGGACGGCGAGTAGGACTCGCCGACCACCTCGCCGCTGTTGTTGACGCCGTAAGCACAACTATCGCTGTCGCCGGGGAGCGTCCCCAGGTCGATCATCGGCGCGAAGTCCGAGGATACGCCAAGGGCCAGCGCCGCTCGCGCCTGGGCAGAAATTGCCGTCGCCGAAGTACAGCGCCGTAATACTGTGGCTGCCGACAGGTAGGGTCGTCAACGTGATGCTGGCGGTCGTCACGCCATTGACGGTCGTCAGACTGCCCGTGCCCAGCGTCGTGTCGCTGTCCATCTCCATAAAGGTGACTGCGCCGGTGGGCGTCGCCGCACCTGGCTTGGCCGCGGTTATCGTGGCCGTTAGGGTGACGGGCTGACCATAGAGCGATTGCGGCGGCGAGGCCGCGATCGTCGTGCTTGCGCCGGCGCCAAGGTTCAAGAGAAAGGCGTGCTGATCCCCGCTGGCGGTATAGGCGTAGCCGACCACCTGCGCGCTGTCGTTGATGCCGTTAGCGCAGCTACCGGAGCCGCCTGGCAGTGCGCCGAGGTCGAACATCGCCCCGTCGGTGTACAGAAACGCGTCTGTCCTGTAATTGTTATAACCGGTAGTGGACGAACCCACCACCTGCCCGCTGTCGTTGATGCCATAGGCGAAGGTGACGTCGCCGCCGAGTGAACCCAGTTCGGTTGCCTTTCCCTTGTTGTAGAGAAAAGCGGAACTGAAATAGAAACCCTCGCCGCCCTCGTCCGCGTCATCTGTGTAGCCCGCCACCTCGCCGCTGTCGTTGATGCCGTAGGCATAGCTGCTGTCAAAGTATATAGGCGGCGAGCCCATGTCGGTCATCGTCCCGTTGTTATACAGGAAAGCGTGATAATTCCCCGAGGGGAAGTATGCGGAGTCGCCCACCACCTGCCCGCTGTCGTTGATGCCGTTGGCCCAGCTAAGCGTGCCGCCGGGGAGCGGGCCCAGGTCGATCATCGTGCCGTCGCTGTAGAGAAAGGCGTGACAGGCGCTCCCGGCGGGCAAGGTATATGAACTGCAGGAGCCGACAATTTGTCCGCTGGCGTTGATGCCGGTGGCCACGCTGTCCGTGTAGCCTGGGAGCGTGCCCAGGTCGGTCATCTTGCCGTCTTCGTAAAGGAAGGCGTGAGTATCCCCGTTGGCGTCGTATGCGGCCGAGCCGACCACCTCCCCGCTGGCGTTGATGGCGTCGGCACTGCTGCTGGCGCCGCCGAGGGTGCCCAGGTCGATCATCTTGCCGTCGCTGTAGCGAAAAGCGTGTTCGTCGCCGCTGGCGGTGTCGGCCCAGCCGACCACCTCCCCGCTGGCGTTGATGGCGTTTGCGCAACTGCCGGCGCCGCCGAGCGTGCCAAGGTCGATCATCGGCCCGAAGGTGGCGGCAACGGCAAGTGTCGCGGGATTACTGACGTTCGGGGCAGTAATTCGAGTCGCCGGAGTACGCCGCGGTAATGCTGTAGCTTCCGGCGAGCAGGTTGCTCATTGTGAGCGTGGCGGTTGCCACGCCGTTAACGGCGCTCAGTGTGCTTGTGTCGAGCGTTGCGCCGCCGTCCATGAAGGTCACCGTGCCGGTGGGCGTCGCCGAGCCCGGCACGACGGCGGCTACTGTGGCGGTGAACGTCACTTGCTCCCCGAAGACCGCTGGGTTGGGAGCCGCGAGGAGCGTGGTTTTTGCCGCGAGGGCGACTGTCTCGGATTGATAGACGCTGCTCGCGACGTAATACCCGTCGCCGGAGTAGCTTGCTTCGATGCTGTGGCTGCCAAGGGCGAGGCTGTTGGTGCTGAGCGTGGCGGTTGTCACGCCATTGACGGTGCTCAGGCCAGTCGTGCCGAGCGTGGCGTCGCCGTCCGTGAAAGTCACCGTTCCCGTTGGCGCCGCCGGGCCCGGCAAGGTGGATGTCACGCTTGCGGTAAATGTCGCTTGCTGCCCGAAGATGGACGGGGAGGGGGAGACCGCCAACGTGACTGCGGAGGGAGCGAAAACGGTCCCTGTGACCGTATTGCTGGTGCTGGGACCGTAGTAGCCGTTGTAGTTGTCGCCGGAATAGACGGCTGTGAAACTGTGGAAACCGACGGCGATGTTCGACGCGTAGAACACGGCGCCATACGGGCTGCCAAGAGTGCCGTAAAAAAATCCAACGTCCTCCGTTGCAATCGCCGTGCCGCCATCCATGAAGGTCACAGAGCCCGTTGGATTCCCTGACAAGTAAGTGACGCCGATCGTTGCCTTGAATGTCATTCCCCACTCGCCGCCGGAGACCCACGGGCTGGGCGAGACCGTAAGCTGAACGGAGGCATAGACAAGGGCATTCGTAGCCGCGAGGCCAATGTCACTGGCGTTGAGGGCGGTTGCGCCGATGACGTAATCGGCAGAGCTGCCGGGGGGACCGCCTAGAGTAGCCACAGCCGGATAGGCGGCCGACAACATCCTGCGGTCTTCGAGCACGTCGAACGCCAGCCGCCGGGCAGCCGCCGTTGGCCGATCCGAAGTTTTCGACTTTCGCCGCTTCGCCGCCCGCCATGAAGGCCAAAACGACGGCCGAGCAGAGCGAAAAAGGCGAAGCATGGATTTCCTCCTCGTACCGGTCGCCGGTCGGGCGCCAGCCGCCAGTATGCCTACCTCTGGCAGAAAAGTCAACCATCTCGTAGGTATTTTTCAAAAGCGGAGACTTTCGCTCTCGCCAAATCCGCTTTAGAATTACGGGCTCCAGCGGCGTATTCCAGGCAACGCGAAGGAGACCGTCACTCATGGCTGCACTCTTGGGCATCGACATCGGCACTTCCGGCGTGAAAACGCTGGCCATCGACCCGGAAGGAAAAATCCTCGCCGCGGCGATGGAAACTTATCTCTGCTACGCCCCAAAACCCCTCTGGAGCGAGCAAGACCCCGAGGATTGGTGGCAGGCCACCGTCAAGTCGGTCCGCCGCGTCGTCAAGCTCGCCCGGCTGCGGCCGGCCGACGTCCGCGCGATCGGACTGTCCGGCCAGATGCACGGCTCCGTCTTTCTCGACAAGAACGACAAGGTGATTCGCCGCGCGATCCTGTGGAACGATCAGCGGACCGCCGCCGAATGCCGCGAAATCGAAGCGCGCGTCGGCGGGCGACGGGAATTGATCAAGCTGGCGGCCAACCCGGCGATGACCGGCTTCACCGCGCCGAAAATCCTCTGGCTGCGAAACCACGAGCCGCGGCACTTCGACAAGACCCGCAAGGTGTTGCTGCCGAAGGATGAGATTCGCCGCCGCTTGACCGGCCTTTATGTGACCGACGTCAGCGACGCCAGCGGCACGCTGCTTTTGGACGTTGCGCGGCGAACCTGGTCAAAGCCGCTGCTGTCGGCCTTGGACTTGGACATCGGCCTGTTGGCGGATTGTTGCGAATCGGAGGACGTAACCGGCCGGCTCACGCCGGCGACGGCGGCAACGCTGGGGCTGGCGACCGATTGCGTGGTCGTCGGCGGCGCGGGCGATTGCGCCGCCGGGGCCGTCGGCAACGGCGTTGTCGCCAAAGGCGTCCTCTCCACCTCGATCGGCACCTCCGGCGTCATGTTCGTCCACAGCGACGAGGTGAAGATCGATCCTGAAGGCCGAATCCACACCTTCTGCCACGCCGTGCGCGGGAAGTGGCACATGATGGGCGTAAACCTTTCCGCCGGCGGCTCGCTGCAATGGTTCCGCAACGCCTTGTGCCAGGCGGAAACCGCCCGGGCGAAGCGGGAGAAAGTCAACGTCTACGACCTGCTGACGCAAGAGGCGGCCGCGGTCCCGCCCGGCTGCGAAGGGCTTTTCTTCCTGCCCTATCTCTCCGGCGAGCGGACGCCGCACGCCGATCCGCACGCCCGCGGCTGCTTCATCGGCCTGACCTTGGCCCACGGCCGCGGCTCGATGGTCCGGGCGATTTTGGAGGGGGTGACGTATGCCTTGCGGGACAGCTTGGCGATTATCGAGGGATTGGGGGCTCCGGTCCGGCAGATCCGCGCCTCCGGCGGCGGCTCGCGGAGTCCGCTCTGGCGGCAAATCCAGGCCGACTGCTTCGGCCGCAAGGTTGTGACGATCAACACCGAAGAAGGGCCGGCCTACGGCGTCGCCCTGTTGGCCGCCGTGGGGGCGGGCTACTTCAAGGATGTCGCCCAGGCCTGCGCGGCGACGATCTCCGTGGTGCAAGAGACGCCGCCGGATCGCGCCGCGAAGCGGCAATACGACCGGGCGTTTCCGCTCTATCAGCGGCTCTATCGCTCGCTGAAAGACGACTTCGCGGCGATCGCGGCGTTAGAATGATGGATGGGCCTTGTTCGGTCCCCTCTCCCTTCGGGAGAGGGTTAGGGTGAGGGCCGAAGTCGCGCGAGCGTCGGCGGTTACGATATTTCGAGCAAAAGGGACGCGAACCATGACGAAGCACGTTGCCGTTCTGCTCGCGGCGTTCTGCTGGCTCTTGGCGATCACCACCCCCGTTGTCGCTGCGGGGCCGACCGCGGCAACGATAGCTTGCCAGCAGGCGCGTGCCCTGCTCGACAGGGGGGACTGCGACGCCGCAGTCGCGGCGTTTACCGAGGCCATCCGGCTCGACCCGAAGTCGGCCACGGCCTTTTCGGGACGGGGCGCCGCTTACCTGTGTAAGAGGCAGCAGCAGAACGGCGGCGCCGGCGGCACAAAGCCAATCGCCGACGTCAAGGAGGCAGTCCGGCTCGGCGAAAAGGCTATCGCCGACTTCACAGAAGCCATCCGGCTCGACCCGAAGTCGGCGCACGGGTACGCCAGCCGCGGCAAGGCCTATGCAACCGTGGGGCCCCAGGACAAGGCTATCGCGGACTATACCGAAGCCATCCGCCTCGACCCGACGTTTACCCAGGCATTCGCCGAGCGGGGCACCATCTACTTCTCATTCGGGGGGGACGCGTGGGAGTATCATAAGGCCGTCGCCGACTACACGCAGGCCATCCGCCTCGGCCCGAAGTCGGCCGAGCTATACGTCAAACGGGGCGACGCCTACGTCGGGTTGAATTGCGACAAGGCCATCGCCGACTACACCGAGGCGATCCGACTCGACCCGAAGTCGGCGCAGGCATACTACAGCCGGGGCACCACCTACATTCACAAGAAGGACTACGACAAGGCCATCGCCGACTTCACGCAGGTGATCCGATTCGAGCCGAAGTCAGCCGTTCACTTCGTCAGGCGGGGCACCCTGTACGCGTGCAAGGGGGAGCAGGACAAGGCAATCGCCGACTTTAACGAGGCGATTCGGCTGAAGCATCCGAGGCCGGCCGAAGTTTTCGCCCTCCGAGCTGCCTCCTTCGCAGACAAGGGGGAGCGGGACAAGTTCGTCGCCGACCTCAACGTGGCCGTCCGGCTCGATCCGAAGGACGCACGTAGCATCACCGACGGATGTATCGCCAATTCAATCGAGAGGAGCCGGAAAAAGGGCAGCAACAAACTCGGCCCGAAGTTGGCCGATTTATTTGCCGCCCGGGCTGATATCTACGTAGACGTGGCCCCGGAAAAGGCCATCGCCTACTATACCGAGGCCGTACGGTTCAATTCGAAGCGGGCCGATTTCTTTGCCAGCCGGGCTGCTCTCTACGCAGACAACGTCGAAAAAGGAAAGGCGATCGCCGACTACACCGAGGCCATCCGGCTCGATCCGAAACAGGCCGATTTTTTTGCCGACCGGGGCACCTCGTACGCAGAGAGCGGGGAGCTGGATAAGGCTATTGCCGACTACACCGAGGCCATCCGGCTCAATCCGAAGTCGGCCGCCGAATATTATCAGGGCCGGGCCATTCTGTTACAAACGAAAAGGAGAGAAAGCCAAGGCGGGCGCCGATTTCGCACAGGCAAAGAAACGTGGATACAAAGAGCAGGGCTTGGAACTTGGGGTTGAGCCGCCCTCACCCTAACCCTCTCCCGAAGGGAGAGGGGACCGATCCGGACATTGCGCGAGAATGCAGTGCGAATGACGCATCCAATTCCCACCCCTCCGCACCGCTGGCAAATCCTCGCGGAGATTGCCCTCGTCTTCGCCGTGTTCTTTATTCGGGGCGCCTGGCCGACGCCGGAGGTCAACGAGCCGAACTATTTGGGCAAGGCGATCCATTTCTGGAATCCAACCTGGGCGCAAACGATTTCTTCCTCGGCACGGCCGACACCCATTGGGTCTTCTATTTCACCTTCGGCTGGCTGTCGCGATGGCTCTCGGCCGCGGCCTTGGCGTGGTTCGGCCGCACGCTGACTTGGGCCTTGTTGGCCTGGGCGTGGCGGCGATTGAGCTTCGCGGTCGCGCCTCGAGCGTGGCTGGCGCCGCTCACGGCCGCGCTGCTGGCGGCGATGATCCAGCACGGCAATCTCGCCGGCGAATGGATCATCGGCGGCGTTGAGGCCAAGGGCTTCGCCTTCGTCCTGATCTTCCTCGCCCTAGAGGCGTTGGCTTGCGACCGCTGGAACCGCGCGTGGCTCTTGCTGGGAGCGGCGTCGGCGTTTCACGTCGTCGTCGGCGGCTGGGCAACGCTGGCGGCGGCGATCGCGTGGGCGCTTGCGCGTTGGGATGGATCCGCTCGCGGTTTCGCGAGTATCGTTCCCCCGCTTCGCGAAACGGCAAGCCGCGAGAAAGCCGTCCCGCCGCCGCTTCGCGCGATGTGGCCGGGGCTGACCGGCGGACTGATCCTCTCCCTGCCGGGCCTGGTCCCCGCGCTGCTGTTGAACGCGGGGACCGCCGCCGCCGCCATCCGCGAGGCGAACATGATCTATGTCTACGAGCGGCTGCCGCACCACCTCGATCTCTGGCGGTTCCCGCTGTCGCGACTAGTCCCGTTTGCGGTCCTATGCCTCCTTTGGCTCGTCCTCGGGATCGTCGTGCCCGACCGGCTGGCCGTGCGGCGAATCCGCAGTTTTGCCGTCGCCAGCCTGGCGATCACGCTGCTGGGGATGTTCCTCAGCTTCTTGACATTCTGGAATCCATCCGTCGCTGCGGGACTGCTGCGGTTCTATTGGTTTCGCCTGTCCGACGTGGCGTTGCCGTTGGGCATCGCCCTGTTGGCGGCGGCGGGGATCGTCGTCCTGCGGCAAAGCCGTCCGAAGTTGGGATGGCTTTTAACAGGGTTTGTGGTGGTTCTGGCCGGGCTGCACGTCGGCGATTGCGCAGTCCTGCGGTTGTTCTCCGCGCCGCCGCACTACAACCGTTCTTGGGACCTCGACGCATGGACGGCCGCGTGCCGCTGGCTGGCCAGCCCAAAGCGGACGCCGATCCCCGTTTGCCAGCCGCGCGGCGACCGTTTGGACGATTACCCCGGGTGGCTGGACGTTTGCGCGTGGGCGTCGCGGCCGGAGCACATCGCCCCAGGGGCGGTCTTCTTAACGCCGCGGATGTCGATGTCGTTCAAGTGGTATACGGGGCGGGGCGAGGCGGGCACGTGGAAAGAAGTCCCCCAGGACGCCCGCGGCATTGTCGAGTGGCGCCGCCGCATGGACGAGTTCTGGTCAACCCACGGCCTTGTGCCGGGTCAGCGATGGTTCGAATCGCCGGCGGAGTTGGACGCGGCGCGGCTGCGGGAATTGGCCGCCAAGGAGCAGATCGACTACATCCTCGCCCCGGCCGTCCCGCCGCTTGCCCTGACGGTTGCGTATCGCAACGATTCGTATATCATATATCGAGTCCGTCCCCGCGAGGTGAAAGGAAGTCATGCCCAGCGTTAAGGCCGCCGTCTTCGACATGGATGGCTTGATGTTCAACACCGAAGACGTGTACACTTCGGTGGGCGAGGAGTTGCTCGCTCGGCGCGGGCAGAAGTTCACCGCCGAGCTGAAGGCGGCGATGATGGGGATGCCGCCGCGCCCATCGTTCGAGGCGATGATCCGCGCGTGCGGGCTGTGCGAGTCTTGGGAGGCCCTGTCCGCGGAGTCCAACGAGATCTTTCTGGCGCTGCTGCCGGGCCGGCTGGCGATGATGCCGGGCTTGACCGCGCTGTTGGACGCCTTGGATACGGCGGCGATTCCCAAGGCGATCGCCACCAGCAGCGTCCGCCGGTTGATGGAGGCGTGCCTGGCGCCGTTCGATCTGGCGCGGCGATTCCGCTTTATCCTCACCGCCGAGGACATCACGCAGGGGAAGCCGCATCCGGAGATTTATCAAACCGCCGCGCGGCGATTCGGCACGCCGCCGCAGGAGATGCTCGTGCTCGAGGACAGTCAAAATGGCTGCCGCGCCGCCGCCGCGGCCGGGGCCTTCACCGTGGCCGTCCCCGGCCAACACAGCCGCGATCACGACTTCAGCGTCGCCCGGCTGGTGATCGACGGCCTGGATGATCCGCGACTGTACGCGGCGATTGGGGTGAGTAGCCGCGCCTGAATTCGGCGAGAATAGGATGTGGCTGCGCCCTGGAATTCGGCAATAACGCCATTCGTTGCCTTCAGTTGCGACGCGCCGCCCCGCCGAACCCAAAGCGCCCTGGTGGAGCTTCAACATGCATGCCGTCCGAAGTGGAATTGTTCTCACCGGAGCGTGACCGCATTGCCCTTGTCGTTGTACAAACAACCTCGTCTATGAACCTGCACGGGCAAGGTCGCCTTACCGCGTCGAATCTTGCTCCAAGGCGCCGGCGAGCATCTCTCGATCGAAGGCGGAGTCCTCAACGAAAACGATCTTAGCTCCGCCGGAGGGCGCCGCCATGTCCCCGCGGGCAGTTTGTGAGGAAACCGTTAGGACGACATGCTGATTCCATTAGCGCCCTGCTAGTTTATGTTGAATGTCGGAAATGCCACTTGAACCAACGTCAATAGGGCGACACAATCAATGTGTTGCATTGGGGGCGCCTGCGGCCGTCGGTCTGCGCCGAGGCGGTCGAGAATCAGTGCGCGTCGAACCATCGCGTCCGGCGCGAGGGCGGGCGCCGGGCTCGTTTGGCGCAAGGAGGCGGCGTGTGACGAACGAAGCAAACGTGCAGAAGCGACAAGGGGAAACCTTCTCGACCGCGCTGCCTTTGCGTTGGCTCGTCTGGGCGACGGTGGCGGCGGTCGCGCTGGCGGTTGCCGGCTACGCCGTCTTCCTCCACGCATTCAGCGGTCAGTCGTCTTTGTCTGTGCCGCTGCGTCCGGCGCAGACGGTTGCCGCGGCGAGTCCCGCGGCCTTCAACGCGGCGCGGCCTGCCGCTGGGTTGGCGGCGGAGAAAAAACCGGACAGCCCCCCCGCCGCGACGCCGTATCTGGCGAACAAGCCGATCGAAGGCGATTCGGCCAACGAACCGATTGAAATCGGCATCGCCTACGGCACGGAAAAGCAGACCTGGTTGGAATGGGCGACGAAGGAGTTCGCCCACAGCGACGACGGCCGCGCGATCCGCGTGAACCTGATTCCCATGGGATCGATCGAAGGCGCTCACGCCGTGCTCGACGGCGACGCGCACATTCAGGTCTGGTCGCCCGCCGCGCGCATCTACCGCGAAACTTTCGAGCGCGATTGGGCCGCCAAATGGGGCCCCAAGTGGAAAGAAAAGCCCATCGTCAAGGAAGAACTCCTCGCCTTGACTCCCCTGGTCCTGGTCATGTGGAAGACCCGCTACGAGGCGTTCATCGTCAAGTCGCCGACGGTTTCCCTATGGACGATCGACTGCGCGATGCGGGCGAAGACGGGCTGGGGCGCAATTGCCGGAAGGCCCGAGTGGGGGCACTTCAAGTTCGGACACACGCATCCCAACCAGTCCAATTCCGGGCTGTCCACCCTCATCCTTCTGGCCTACGAATTCCTGCAGAAGAAGTCGGGATTGACGGTCGAGGACATCATGTCCCAGGGGCTGCAAGACCGCCTGAGCGAGTTCGAAAGCGGCGTCAGCGGCTTGTCGCACTCCACCGGCGACATGATGAAGGAGATGGTGCTGAAGGGGCCCACGAGTTACGACGGCCTGATGGTTTACGAGTCGGTGGCGATCGACTATCTCGCGAAGGCCGAGGGGCGATGGGACCAACTGCAAGTCATCTATCCGAAGTACAGCCTGTGGTGCGACAACCCCTACTACATCCTCAACACGCCTTGGACGACGCCGGCGCAGCGGCGCGCGGCGGCGACGTTTCTCGCGTTCCTCATGAGCGCGCCGATCCAGGCCCGCGCTCTGGACCACGGCTTTCGACCGGGCAACCCCGAGGTTCCCGTCCGCGGGGAGCGCAGCCCGTTCACGCGGTATGCGAAGAACGGGCTGAGCGTCGAGCTTCCCGAAATGTGCGCTGTGCCTTCCGCGGAAGTGATCGAGAATCTCACCCAAAGCTGGAAGCGGCACTCCGCGCCGCGTTAACGGATTGCGATGGACACGCCGTCCTTTGATCCATTGAAAACTTGGCTGGGCATCCCGGAGAAGGATTCTGCCGCCGGACCACTATTGCCTTCTCGGCTTGGATCGCTTCGAGTCGGACCGCCGGGTGATCGAGCGGCACGTGCACGAGCGATTGCGGCTGGTGAAGTCGTATCGGCGGGGAGCGGCGAACAGGAAACACTGCGACGCGCTGAACTATCGCATCAGCGTGGCCAAGGCTTGCCTGCTGAGTCCGTCGCTGAAGACCGTCTACGACCGCCAACTTCGGGAAAAGGCGCCCGACGCGGCGGCGAAGTCAACCGCCCCGACCGACGGCCAGGCCGCCGCCGCATTGCCAATGGCGGCGCGGGTGGAGGCGCCCGCCGCCGCATCGCCGGCGAAACAACCCGACGACCTCGCCTTCAGCGTGGACGACGACCTCGGATTTGCCGAGGGGCCGATTTCGCCGGCCGACCCGCGGGCGTCCGCGGCCGACGTGGTTGCGAAGCAGCCGGCGGCCAAGCCGAGCCCCGAAATCCAACGCCTCGATGAACTCGATCTCGTGTTGGACGGCAATCTCGACTTGTCGCTGTTCGACGCCAGCGACACGGTGGTTGGGCTTGAGGCGTCCTCGCCGACGGTCCCCGCGCCGTCGCCCGCGGCGGCCAAGAGCAAGGCGGCGGCGAAGCCGAAGGCGGCCACAAAGCAAAAGCCGGGCAAAGAAAAGCGACCAAGGGAAACTTGCGACCGTCCCCGCCGCGACCGGCGGGAAGCCGTACGCGGGCTTGTCGGCGAGTGCCGCTCCCATCCGGGTCCCCCTCCGCAAGCGGCCCGCCGCTGCCGCGGACTCCTGGACGCCGGCGGACGGAGCCGGCGCGTCCGCCTTGGCGTCGCGCGACCCGGGTTTTGAAATCCTGCCCGAGCGTTCAAGCGGCGATGCCGCCGCGGGGTACGAATTGATGCCGGCGGAAACGCCGCCGCAAACGCCAGCATGGACTCCGCAGACCGCCAGGATTGTGGCGATCTCCGCCGCCGCTGCCGCGGCCCTGCTCCTCCTGCTCGGCGTGCGGTGGATGCTGTCGCCGGATCGGCCGTCGCCGCCTGCGGGCGTTGTCGCGTTGCACCGGCCTGACGCAAGTGTTCCGTCCGCGCCGGTTCCCGCCGCCGTCGCGCCGCGCGTCGCTCCCGCTCCGGACGCCGCCGCAGCGCACGCCGCGGAGAAGATCGAAATCGGCGTCGCTTACGGCACGGAGAAACAGACCTGGTTGGAATGGGCGACGAAGGAATTCGCCGGCACGGAGGAAGGCCGACGGATTGTCGTGAACCTGCTTCCGATGGGCTCGATCGAGGGCGCGAAGGCGATTCTTGACGGCGATCGTCGCATTCACGTCTGGTCGCCGGCGAGCCGGCTCTATCGCGAACAGTTCCAGCGCGACTGGGAAACGCGCTATCGCGGCGCGCCGATCGTCAAAGAAGAAATGCTCGCCTTGACTCCCATGGTCGTGGTCATGTGGAAGAGCCGCTACGACGCCTTTACGAGAAAGTCGCCCAACGTCTCCCTGCGGACCATCGGCTCGGCGATGCGGGCGGAGCGGGGATGGGGAACGATCGCCGACCGCCCGGACTGGGGCCACTTCAAGTTCGGACACACGCATCCCGACGAGTCCAATTCCGGCCGCGTCGCGCTGATCCTCATGGCCTACGAGTCTCTGCACAAGCGGGCCGGACTGGGCGGTTCGGACGTCCACTCGCCGAAGTTCGAAAAATTCCTCGTCGAATTCGAACGCGGCGTCACCGGCCTGTCGCACTCCACGGCGGACATGATGAAAGAAATGATCTTGAAGGGCCCCTCGGCCTTCGACGCCCTGATGGTCTACGAGTCGGTGGCCATCGATTTCCTGCCCAGCGCCGCGGGTCGCTGGGACGACCTCCAGATCGTCTACCCGAAATACAACCTCTGGAACGACAATCCCTACTACATTCTCAACACGCCCTGGACGACGCCCGCGCATCAGCAGGCGGCGGAGACGTTGTTGAGGTTTCTCATGAGTCGGCCGATTCAAGCGCGGGCGTTGGACCACGGTTTTCGGCCCGGCAACCCGGCGGTCGCCGTCACCGGCCCGCGGAGCCCCTTCACCCGCTACGAACAAAATGGGCTGCGGGTCGAGATTCCCGAGGTGTGCGAGCTTCCGTCGGCCGACGTTCAGGACAGCCTGATGCAAACCTGGTCGCGCAACGCCGTGGCCCGTTGATTGCTGGGAAGGATCCGCAACGCAATGTCGAACGCCGCAAGTTGCCTGGAAGACGTGGACGCCGCGACGCCGCGCTGTCCGACGTGCCGCCGCCCCTTGGCGCTGGGTGCGGGCCTGGTCGGCCGCCGCATCCGCTGTCGGGGCTGTGGGCGCGTGTTGGCGGTGCATGGCGGGCGGGCGGCCCATGGACAGACGCTTCCCAGGGTCGTCCCCGCCGAGGCCCATCGGCCGACGGTCTGCCGCGACTGCGGAAATCGCTTCCATCTTCCCGCCGGCCTGGCCGGGCGGCGCATTCGCTGCAAAGTCTGTGCGGCGGAGTTCGTCGTGACGACGCCCCGGGCGAAGCCTTCGCCTTCGCCCGTCCTTGCCCCCGCGGCTGTGCCTGTCGCGGCGTCTCGCCGGGCGGCCGGGCCGTCGCATGAAGAATCGACCCATCACTGCGGGCGGAGCGAATCGAGCGGGCAACTGCTGAGTTGGCTGGCCTGGCTCGGCGGCGCGGCGATTGTGATCGGCGGATTGTTCTCGCTGGCCTCGTTGCTGTTCTCCGCCGGCGTTCTGCCGCAGACTCGCTGCCTGCCCGAGCAGTGCGATTGGTTCGCCTCGATCTGTTGGCCGAAGGCCGCCGGCGGACAACTGGCCGGCGCCGCTCCGGGGGCGGAACTGCGGGCGCTCGTCCAGCGATGCAGCATCTTCCTCCGCAATGCGGACCTCCAGACGGCGGACGTCGATTCCATCGCCGCCGGCCGCGCGGCGGATGGGTCCGGCACGATTGTCGTCTATCGCCTCGCCCATCCGATCGACTGCGAAAAGATCATGCGTTGTCCGGCCTTCCGCGAGATCGGCCAGTCGGCGGAGAACAAGGAGACCATCGGCGGCGCCGCCGTCTTCCTGCTGCCGGCGTCGGCGATCGCCTTCCCCGATTCGCGAACGATCATCAGCGGCGAGAAGGGGTTGGTGCGGCAGGTTTTGAATCGTTGGCGGCCGGCGCTTCGCGGCCCGCTGGAACCGTTCGTTCGCCGCCTCGATTTTTCCGCCGCCGGCGCGACGGCCGCCCTGGGCGCCCCGAAGGCCCTGAGGGACGCCCACCTCCGCCGACGCGGCGAGTTGGCCTCCGCCGTCCTGGGAACAACGGAGGAGATCCGCGGCGAGAAAGAGTTGGAAATCTCGCGGACGCTGCGATTCGACTCGCCGCCCTCGGCCGAGGACTTCTGCAAAACGCTTCGCCGGTCCCTCGCCGACGCGTCGCGCGCCTCGGGCGCGGCCGACAACGTTCGCGAGGCGTTGTCCAAATTGGAAATCAACGCGGCGGGAAACCAGGTCGTGTTGAAGTTGCGATTGCCCGGCGGCATCGACGCGGCGAGCCTCCGCGAGACGATCGATTCGCTGTTCTAAATAGACTTTCGTGATTCCCGGAGGTCACGAAGTCCGCCGCCGCCCTTTGGGAGGCGGCTCCAGGCAGGCGCCGATCTCCTGGAATTACGAAACCCTGTTTAGCAGGTCCCCGTTCCGACTTTCGTCCCCGTTTCGACTCCTCACGCAATTCTCGCCGAGGCGGGAAAATGGGGATGCGTCGGCGCAGGCCACTTCACAGGGCTCGTCGAGCTTATTAAAATCTGCACTGGTTTGGTTCCGATGCGCACAATCGATTGATTTCGTTTCCAGCGTTCACCATAATCTTACCCAGGAGCATTCACATGAGTTCGGCCGACCTCTTCTCTTTACGCGGAAAAGCAGCCATCGTGACGGGAGCCGCTGTGGGCCTGGGCAGACAAATCGCCCTGACGCTTGCCGACGCAGGGGCTTATGTGGGAATCCACTTTCACCGAAGCAAGGATGCGGCCGTCGAACTGCTCGGCCGGATACGGCAACAGGGCGGCGACGGTTTTCTGTTTCAAGCCGATCTGACCAAGGAGGAAGAGTGCAATTCTCTTGTCAACCAATTCGTCGCAGCGGCGAACCGCCTGGACATTTTGGTGAACAATGCGGGGGCGCTGGTCGGCAAGGAACGCATCGAAACTTGCCCGTTGGAAATCTGGGAAAAGACCTTGGCGGCCAATCTTACCAGCGCCTTTCTCGTCACCAAGCGAGCCATTCCGCATCTGCGCGACTCGGGAAACGGACGGATCGTCAACATCGTTTCCGCTTCGATGCAGAGTGGCGGGACTTTTGGGGCAGGGCCTTACGCGGTCGCCAAGGGCGCCCTGCACGTCTTTACGCGCACTCTCGCCAAGGAATATGGTCCCGAGATTCGCGCGAACGCCGTTTGCCCTGGAGTCATCGAGACGCAACACCATGCGAGTACGCCGCCAGAACGTCTGGAAGCCTATCGCCAGGCAACTCCTCTGAAACGCAATGGCGCGGCCCAGGACGTTGCGATGGGGGTTCTCTACTTGGTGTGCGACGCCAGTTCGTTCACGAACGGCGCCTTGCTCGACATTAACGGAGGGCGGGTCTTGCGATAAGAATGCGGCGGCAAGATCGCACGGATTCCCACCCGCTCGAGTGCGGATAGAATTGGTGGAGGCGCTCGGGGCGGAATTGCCGCCAGTACGCGCCAGCGTCTCTTGCAAAACCCCCACAGTCAATGCCTATCGACAGCCAGCCCCCGGAAAACTCCCGTGAAGTTCCAGGGGAACCCATCGTTCGCGAAACCGTCGGCAAGACGATCCTCAACTGCAGCGGCCTCGACGATTATTCTCTGAATTGCTACACCGGCTGCGGCCACGCCTGTACGTACTGCTACGCCCGCTTCATGCAGCGGTTCCATCCCCACGACGAACCCTGGGGAGCGTTCGTGGACGTGAAGGTCAATGCCGTCGAGGCGCTCAAGCGGCAGTTGCGCCGGGCCAAGCCGGGCAGCGTCTTCGTCAGCAGCGCCTGCGACGGTTGGCAGCCGGTCGAGGCCGAGTGGCGACTGACCCGCCGGTGCTGTGAACTCTTGCTGGCGCGGGGGTTTGAACTACACGTGCTCACCAAGAGCGCCTTGCTGCTCAGGGATCTGGACGTGTTTGCCGGACGGCCGGTGCAACTCGGCGTCACGCTGACCACGTTGGACGAAAAGTTGCGGGAATTGTGGGAGCCTGGGGCCGCCAGCATCCAGGAGCGGTTTCGCGTAATCGAGGCCGCCCGACAGGCGGGCCTCAAGACCAGCGTCATGTTCGGCCCGTTGCTGCCGTTTCTCTCCGACAGTCAGGCCTCGATTGACGCCTTGCTGGATTGGGCCGCCGATCTGGGCATCGACCGGATTTGGGTCGATGCGATCAATCCCCGGCCTCGGGTTTGGCCCGCCGTAGCCGAGTTGCTCCGCGCAAAGTTCCCCGAGTTGCTCCAGCCCTGCCGCAAGATCCTTTTCGACCAGCCCTCGCGGGCGATGTACCTGAAGGAGTTGCGAGATCGCATTGACGACGCGGCCCAGCGAAAGCGTCTGACGGACCGCGTTGCCGCCTGCATGTGACGGCCCGGACACGATGTGGGAAAGTCCAGTTGGCCTGCCGCTTTTCCCGCCGACAATTCGCTTTCGCCGGCCGCCTCGATTGCCCGCGTGCGACGGCGGTTCGAGATCTGGGGTTTGGGGGGAGGCGGCTTCCCCCGCCCGCGGCCCGTGTGGAATTCCTCGGCGAAATCAAGTATCATATGTTCTGTGTGCAATCAGCGCTGCCGAGTGTGTTGCAGAACTGTTGCAAGGATCTGGCGATTTCCACCAGTGGCGGTTGTAAACAGAACATCCCGGCGTTTGCTCAGCGGCAATATGGCCGTGGCCCTGGCGGCGCGCGACGCGGGCGTCGCCCTGGCGACGGGCTATCCCGGCACGCCCTCGACAGAAATCCTCGAGCACTTCCACACCCTTGGGGGTCGGGCACAATGGGCCCCGAACGAGAAGGTGGCGCTCGAAGTTGCCTTGGGCGCGGCGTTTGCCTCGGCGGCGGCGATGACCACCATGAAGCACGTGGGGCTGAACGTCGCCGCCGATCCGCTCTTCACTGCCGCGTACTCCGGCGTGGATGGGCCGCTGGTTGTCGTCGTCGCCGACGATCCGGGAATGGCCTCCAGCCAGAACGAGCAAGACAGTCGCCGCTACGCCGTCGCCGCCGGCGTGCCGATGCTCGAACCGGCCGATTCGCAGGAAGCCTACGACTTCACGCTGGCCGCGTTCGAGGTCTCCTCCCGCTGGCATTTGCCCGTGCTGCTGCGGACGACCACGCGCGTGTGCCATTCGAAGACGCCGGTCGAGCCGCATCCGCCGGCGAAGCCGCCGCGGAGGGCGCATTTTGAACGCGACATCGCCGGCCGCGTGATGGTTCCGGCCAGTGCGCGGCCCGCTCATCGTCGCCTGCGGCGAAAGCTCGCCGAAATTGCCGCCTGGAACGAAACCTGCCCGCTCAACCGCGTCGTCGAAGGCGATTGCCGCCTGGGGATTGTCGCGTCGGGAGCGACATTCATGCACGTGCGCGAAGCCGCCGCGGACGCGGCCGTGCTGAAACTCGGATTGATTCATCCGCTGCCGCTTGAACTAATCCGTCGCTTTGCCGCCAGCGTCGCGCGGTGTTTCGTGGTCGAAGAAGGCGACCCGCATCTCTTCGAGCAAATCCGGGCGGCGGGCGTCGTTGTCGAGCAGAGGCCGGAAATGTATCGTTTCGGCGAGTTGAATGTCGCGCGGGTGAGGCGGATTCTCGCCGGCGACGTTTCGCCCGAACCAGTCCCGCAGCCCGGCAAACCGCCGGCGTTGTGCGCCGGCTGCCCGCATCGCGTCGCCTTCGCCGCGCTGAAAAAACTCGATTGCACCGTCGCCGGCGACATCGGCTGCTATACGCTTGCCGCGCTGCCGCCTCTGGAGGCGATGGATTCGCAATTGTGCATGGGCGCCAGCATCGGCATGGGGCTGGGGCTGCGGCACGTCTTACCGGAAACGCAGGCCCGACGGGTGGTCAGCGTCATTGGCGACAGCACCTTCGTGCACAGCGGCATCACGGGACTGGTCGAAATGGTCTACAACCCGCCGGCGACCGGCCATGTGGTGCTGATCCTCGACAACGGCACGACGGCGATGACCGGCCTCCAGGAGCATCCCGGCACGGGCCGCGCCTTGGGGGGAAAATCGACCGGCCGGGTGATCCCGGAAGACCTCGCCCGCGCGATCGGCATTCGCAACGTGATTGTCATCGACCCTGTGGCGGACGCGGAGCGACTGGAGCGCGCACTGTGCGACGCCGTTGGCGGCAACGAGTTGACGGTGATCGTTGTCCGACGGCCGTGCCTGTTGGCGGCAGCGAAGAAGGCAAAAGGCGAAAGACAACCGCGGCGAGAGAAAAACGGAGAAGGGCGAAGTGCAGAGGGCAACGGGGAAGAAGAACAACCGGCCGGCGGCGCGGCGCGTGGAAACGAGGCTTTCACGGCGACCGCTTCCTTTTCCCCTCTGGCCGTTCCCCTCAACGTCGTCGTCGCCGGTCTGGGCGGACAGGGCGTGCTGACGGCTTCAGACATCCTTGCGGAGGCCGCCTTGCTGGCCGGATTCGACGTGAAGAAGGCCGACGTCCACGGCATGAGTCAACGGGGCGGCTCGGTGGCCAGCGACGTCCGTTTTGGCGTGCGCGTACTCAGCCCGATGGTCCCCCCAGGCGAAGCCGATTTCCTTCTCGTGCTCGCGGAAGATCAAGTTGACGACAATTTGCCGCGGTTGCGCGCTGGCGGCGTGTTGCTTGCAATCGACGTTGTCCGCCCGCTGTCGCTGCCCAACCGCCGCAGCGCGAATGTGGCGTTGCTGGGCGCGCTGAGCCGTCGCTTGAGCATCGACGTTGCCGCCTGGCGGGAGGCCGTCCGCAGACGCCTGAAGCCCGAACTGTACGAAGTCAATTGGCGCGCGTTCGAACTCGGCCGCGATAGCGCGGTCGAGTGATTGTTCCCTGCCGTTTTCCCTTGCCCATGCACAAATATGCCAGTTGACAGGAATTGCACGGCCGCGGCGACTTCTTCCCTTGGCGTTCATCCCGCCAGTGCGGCGGACTTCATGCCGCCCGCGGAACTGCGGGAGTTGCAATCGGCGCGTTTGCGGGAGACTGTGCGGAGGGCGTACGAGCGCGTGGCGCTGTATCGCCGGCGCATGGACCAGCGCGGAGTGACGCCGCGCGACGTGCACGGCATCGACGACATCGCCCGGCTGCCGCTGACGGTCAAGAACGATTTGCGCGAAACGTATCCCTTCGGGCTCTTGGCGAGCCCGCTGCGCGACGTCGTGCGGCTGCACGCCTCGAGCGGCACCACCGGCAAGCCGATCGTCGTCGCGTATACCCAGGCGGACTTGCACGTTTGGACGGAAGTGATGCTTCGCACCCTGGCCGGGTACGGTTTGCACGCGGGCGATGTCGTGCAGAACGCATACGGCTATGGGCTCTTCACCGGTGGATTGGGCATCCATTACGGCGCGGAAGCCCTCGGCGCCACGGTCGTTCCCGTGTCCGGCGGCAATACCGACCGGCAACTCCTGGTGATGCGGGATTTCGGCGTCTCCGCCATTTGCTGCACGCCAAGCTACGTTCTCCACATTCTCGACCGCGCGGAGGAGATGGGCATTGACGTCCGCGAACTGCCGTTGCGGGCGGGCTGCTTCGGGGCCGAGCCTTGGACGGACGGCATGCGCCGTCGCATCGAGGCCGCCGCGGGAATCAAAGCCTTCGATGTCTACGGCCTGACGGAGATCATCGGCCCCGGCGTCGGCGCCGAGTGTCTCGCCCAAGACGGGCTGCACATCTTTGAAGATCACTTCTATCCGGAAATCATCGACCCGGAATCGCTCGAACCGCTGCCCGACGGCCGCGAAGGCGAACTGGTGCTGACGACGCTCAGCAAGCAGGCCATGCCGATGATCCGCTATCGCACGCGCGACATCACCACGATCGTAAACGAGCCCTGTTCGTGCGGGCGCACCATCCGCCGCATTCGCCGCATCTCGCATCGCAGCGACGACATGCTCATCGTTCGCGGGGTGAACGTGTTTCCATCGCAGATTGAAGCGGCCATTTTGGCGGTGGAAGGCACTTTGCCGCACTACCAAATCCTGCTGACGCGGCGGAAAAACCTCGACCAGATCGAGGTCCGCGTGGAAGTGACCACCGCCGTCCTCAGCGATCGCGTCGGCGCCATGGAGGACCTGCAAAATAAGCTTTCCCGTCAGATCGAGCACACGATCGGCTTGCGCGCGGCGGTGCGCCTGGTCGAACCGCACTCGATCGATCGGAGCGAGGGAAAAGCAAAACGAGTCTTCGACCAACGAGAACTGCAAACATGAAGATTCATCAGCTTTCGCTGTTCGTCGAGAACAGGCCCGGGCACTTGCGGGCGCCGTGCCAAGTCCTTGCCGACGCCGGCATCAATCTGGCAACCCTTTCGCTTGCCGACACCCAACAGTACGGCATCCTGCGACTGATCGTCCGCGATTGGCTGCGGGCAAAAGCTGTGCTGGAGGCCGCCGGCTTCGTCGTCAACGTCAGCGAGGTCGTGGCCGTCGAGGTGCCGGACCGTCCCGGCGGTTTGGCCGGCGTGCTCAGGGCAATCGAGCGGGCCGACATCAACGTCGAGTACATGTACGCCTTCACCGAGAAGCGCCGCGACAAGGCAGTGCTCGTTTTTCGTTTTGAGAATGTCGACGCCGCCATCCGCGCCCTGAAACATGCCGAAGTGAACGTGATCGACGACGTTGATCTCTAGGCGCGATTCGCGAAAAAACCGGCCGACAAGCGCGCCTCTGGACGCCGAAACTCGACGCCGCGAAACCCCGCGAGTGGTCAAGGAATTTGGCCGGACCGCGGCCATTTGTCGGCGTCTGACTTCGCCGCTTCGATCGGCGGTTTGCTGTTCGGCAAGAAGGACAGGCGAAAGACTGTCCATGCGATCTCGAGCTCAACGCGATCACCAACGATTCGCCCGCTTTGATCGTGATCGGCGGCGTCAGCGTCGCCAACACGCCGCCTTCCACGGTTTTCAGGCTCGCCGGCACGCTGGCGCCGGCAAGGGTCGCGACCGCCTGCCGAACGCCGGCCGGCGGAGAGAGCCGCACGCTGGCCAGGGGCAATCGCCCTTCGACGACGTGGATCGCGTTCCGCTGTACGCCGCCGCTTCGCACTTGCTCCAGCGAACCCCAACATTCCGGGCCGGTGAAGAACGCCTTGAACCGCTGCGGCGTCGCGTTCGGGGCGAATTCGAGCGTCCCGGCCGGGCCGTCGAGACGGAAACCCGAGGCGGCAAGGAGCAGCGACCAACTCGACATCGCCCGCGCGTAGTGGCCGCCGCATTCGATCTCGTTCCAGGGATTGCGGCCGATGGGCGGGCGGGGGACGCCGTCGTAGCGGTCGCGGGCGCCGCGGACAATGGCCAGCCCTTCTTCGATCAGGCCCTCGTAGATCATGTGGGCCGCGACCTGATACTCCATCCCCGTCCAAACCTCGTCGGAGTAGAGCATGACCACTCGCGGCCGCCCGCCCTTGGGCCAGGTGCAGACGAGCAAACCCTTGTCTTTTTCGCCGGCAAACGCCCGCGGACTCTGCTTGAAGCCGGTCAGGTCGGGAACCCAATTGTACTTGAAGATGGACTGCATGGCGGCCTGGACTTTTTCCTTCGGCAGGAGATAGCCCAGTCCGAGCTGATGCGCCCACCACTGGCCGATGAGTTGGTCGGACATGCAGCCGGGGCCGACTTCGCCGTTCCGCTTCATGTAGTCGGGCAGGTCCTGCTGGAAATACTCGCCGTTCCAGCAGCGGCGGACGATGTTCTCCCGGCCGGCGAGGAAAATTTCGCGGAAGCGGCCGGCGGCGGGCTGGTCGCCCATGCGTTTGGCCCATTCCTCGCCCGCGCAAGGGCGGCCAGGTAATAGGCGGAAATGAACGACGTCGCGCCGTGCAAGTCCTCATCATATGTGTTGTGCTGATCGTCGAGGAGGACGCCCTGCGGCTTGCCGCCGCCCGTGGCGGCGTCGCGATTGATGAGATACTCCACCGCTTTCTTGACATGCGGCCAATACTCCTGGAAGAATCCGTCGTCCGGATGATTCAACGCCTCGCGGTACGCCTTCAGCACGCAGCTTGCATGTCCGTCGGTCGCAGGGCCTTCGCAAGTGGGATGCGGCGGCGAAGGCACGTCCGTGCGGTTGTTGACTCCGCCGTCGGCGCGCTGCTGGTGCTTGAAGTCGATCCGCCGCATGTCCCTTTCCAGATCGGGGAAGAGCCGGGCGAGGCTTTGCTCATAACCCCAAACGTGAGTGCACGTGGGTTGGCAGCAGCCATTCGAGCCCTCCCAGCCGTAAATGTCGCCGTTGGCGATGCGGAACACCACGCCGATGTGCCGAATGGTGGCCGCCTGCGACGTCATGCAGTCGAGCATCCAGTAGGGGAGCGTGCTGTCGTAGAACGTCTTGCGGAACAACTCAGTCCGCCGACGCATCATGGGGAAGTTGGCGGCCGCTTCGTGAACCACCGCCTTGGCGTCGGGCCAAAGCGTCGCATAATGGCAGCCGATCCAAACGCTCGGCGCCGAATGCGTAGAATAACTGCTGCCTTCATACTTGTTGGGATACCGCCATGCCAACAGGAAGGGAACCTCGACCGCTCCGCCTGCCGGGACCTTGACCGCGACCGCCACCGCCCCGTTGACGCTCCGACCGGGCGATGTCGGCGCATTGGCTTTCGCCCGATCGACCGGCGTGAACGAACCTTGCGATTGAAACTGCTTCCAGGCGTCGTTCCAATCCTCGAACGCCGGCAGCACCGTGACCTTGTCGGCCAGCGCAACGAGGGCCATCTCCCCAAACCCCCAGGCCGAAGGCGGAACGCCCTGCGGAGGCGCGTAATTGGCTCCGACCAGTTCACACATCGCGCCGTACGCCGGGTGTCGGAGTTCGGCGGCTTCCTGTCGGTTGGGATCGAGGATTGCCCCGGCCGCCAAGACCACTTGGCCCTTGCCCAACGCGCCGCACAAGCACGCGAAAGCCGCCGCGAAGCGTGCGTTGTTGGGAGTTGGGCTGAAGTTGGAGGTTGTCGAACTCCAGCGAGTTGCGGTCCGCCGGCTGTTTGCCCGACGCCAACCGAACGGCCGTGAATCGAGCCGGCAGCAGCTCCGCCAAGGGCGGCGACAATTCGCCATGTCGCTGGGAGGCGTTTTCGCCGCATTGCTTGGCGTAGGCGTCCATCAACGGCATGGTCTTGCCGGAAAAGACCAGCGTGGCGCCGGCCTCGACCGCTCGCTTGGCGGCCTTCAGCGAACTTGCGGGGAAATCGGCCGGCGGCTCCTCAAACCAGATGACGCTCTCGGCCGGCTTGGGGACATTGACTCCTTCCAACACATTATTGGCGATCGTGATCACCGCAAGGTTCTTCGGCCGTTCGCTCACGAACTGCTGCAACGCCTGCATATTTGCGCCGACATAGATCGCCGTGGCCCGATCGAGCGACGGCTCTTTGCCCGGCTCGGCGCGCATCAGCAAACCGGCGGCGGGACCGTCGCGGAACGGCTCGTTGACGTTGCCGCCGTACTTTCCGTGCGTCACGCCTTCGACCGGCCCGATCGCGTCGTAGCCCACCGCGTTCTGCATCATCGCAGCCAGCGAAACCGCCTGATCTTCGGCGGTGGGATTCTGCATGCGGAACACCATCGCAATCAGCGGCTGCGAGGAGAACCGGCTGTCCAACGGCGCGAACGGAGTAAACGCGGAAAGCTCCACTTTGACGGGCAATTCCGCATCGACGCACCGCAGATCGGCGATGGGGTACTCGCCGGTCATTTCGATCTGTTTCGACGCGCGGCCAGTCGGGGCCGCCCGCCGCTTGCAGCAGTTTCGTCTTGCCGCCGGCCTTGACGACGAACCACAGCGGGACATTGCCGTCGCGAAGCGTGTTGAACAACTGCCACGAAGTAAATTGCCCGTCGCAGCCGATCTCGACGTTGCCCGTGCCGATGCCGCCCAGGTGCATCCGGGCGTCGCCGTGGACCTCCGAACGATAGACCCGCGCGGGCGAGGGCTGCAAGAGCGCCTCTCGCCAGCGAACAACGTCCTCGGAGGCCGCCTGCCGGCCGATCCAGTCGGCCGGCGCCGTGCCGGTCAGCAGCGTCGCCGCGGCGCCGCCGCCCGCGATCGTGAGAAACTCGCGTCTGCTGACATCGTCGCCTTGCGGACCGCAACACCCGCCCGAACAATTGCACTTTCGCGCCATGGCAATTCTCCTTCGCCGTCAGTTAACCGGCCGCCACTCAAGAAAATCCGTCCCGAACATGAACCCCGGCTTCGCGTTGGGGTTGGATCCGACAATCTGCACCTCGATCGCGTGGTCCCCTGCGCAATGTCGTAGTCCCCGAGGGAAAGCTCCTCCTTGACCACCTTGGGACTGTAGAGATCGACCGGCGGGCCGATCTTCCTTCCGTCCAAACGAAACTGAACGACGCCGTAATCCCAGGACTTTGTCAGGCCGATCCACAACGCATATTTTCCCGCGGAGCTTACCGGCGTCGGGCGGAGTTCGAGTTTCCCGCCGGGCTTCCCGCTGATCCACCAGAGCTGGACGTTGTCGCGCCACTTGTAACCGGGAAACATTTTCATGCCCTGGCGGACGACCGCGCCCGGATGTCCCGGCACGGCATGGAGGTTGCGAACCACGTCTCCCGGGTCATAATATCCGTCGCGCTGCTGCGCCGGCGGGAGGGAGTAGGGATCGACGCCGTCGGAGGAGAGGTACCAGAACGCCGTGCAGGCGTACTTCACACTCGGCCCGGGATGATCGTACTTCTCGATGCAGCCCTCGAAGGAAGTCTGGAAGGGATCGTTGTCGACGATGTGCCAGCGGAGCAGGGACTGATGCCCCTGGTTGTTTTGCGTCATCGTCTGCGCGTGATAGGGCCGCTGGAACAAGGCGGGGCAGCCCCAAGCGTAGCCGAAGTAGTCCTCCGAGCCGGTGCCGAAGGTGGAGGGGAACTTCTCGCCGTCGACGAAGAACTTCTCGTCGCCCTCGCCCCACCAGCCGCCGCGCGGGTTCCATACGTGCAGCATGACGCCGCAGAAGCGGCCGCGCCCCTGGGTCCGCAGCATCACCCAATCCGGCCAGCGGTCCGCCGGCAGCGGAAAGCTGTCGCGATGCCACTTCGCGTGGAAATAGCCCAACTGTGTCCATCGGCCGGGAAAGCGGCGCGTGGACGATTTCCAACTCGACCGCCCGCGGGCGACTTGTCCTCGTTGATCAGTTCGACGAGCGCGCTCTTGCCGAACGGCATGTGCCAATTGGCGTAATAGCCGTCCTTGGTCATGCCCGTCATCAGCGTCTTGTAATGATTCTCGCCCGGGGCGGTGCCGAAGAAATCGCCCAGGGGAACCCACACGGCCGGCTTCGCCTGGCCGTCCCAGGTGATCCGCAGGGCAATCTTCCGCAGCGCGGTCATCTGGTCTTCGCGGTTGGAGAACTTAATTCCCTTCACTACCATACGCGTGATCGCGTGCGGCCCGGCTACGGTAATTTTAATCGGATAGGTCTGTCCCGGTTCGAGCGCCGCGCTGCCGCGAGACGTATCCTGGCCTTGTTGCACAGCGGCGGGGTCGTCGCCCAGATGGTCGCGGAAGAAATCATTCGTCTTCTGCAACTCCGCGGCGTTCTCCGCGGCCAGGGCGGCGCTGAAGGTCGGCACGACGGTCCCCTTCGGGAAAGAAGCGTAGCCGAAGTGATAATAGTTTCCCCAACCTTCGTCGGCAACCACCTTGCACGATTTTTGATACGGAATCGGCATGTACAGATTCTGCCCCTGGGAGTGCATCTGCGCGAGGTTGTAGGAAAGCAGCGGATAATTGAACGGGGCCGCATTGCCGGAAAAATACGCGATGAAGGGGAGATTGACTGTCGGCGTTGTCTGACCGTCGAGGTAAATCTTGACGTGTCCCTTGCCCGCCGCGGCCGACCAGATCCGCCAAATGCAGCCCGGGCCTTTCATTTCGGCCATGACGATTTGCTTGCCCTCTTTGCGGATGCAGCCTGTGTCGTCGGCGTTGGCGCCCCAGTCGATGTATTTGCCGGTCTTCGCGTCATACTTGCTGGCGCGGTCGTAGCTGGAGCACTGGGCGGCAGTCTCGCCCGGCAGCGGCAAGACGGCCAGTCTTTCCAGATCCGTCATGCGACGAACCAGGTCGGCGTAGCTGAGCGCGGTTTCCGCCCGGAGGGGCAAGGACTGGGCAACGATCCCCAACGCAACGACAACTCCGCAAAAGCGGATCAACATGGGAAATTCTCCGAACTTCGAGGCGGGGTGTTCCCGGAATGGAATTGGTGGGCGCGAACTCTATTAAACGCACGCGCCGCCGAAGACTGCAAGCGCCTTTTGCGTAAATCTTCTGTCAGTTCACGACGCATCCGGCGCCAACCTCCGGAAGGGAACGCATTGACGACTCCGCCGATCTGGGGGTCTTCTATCGCGGCACACCGACTCTTGGTTTCCTTCAGGCCGGCCCGAACCCATGAAACAGCGGTGGTTTAAGGCGCGCTGTTCTAAGCCCGTCAATAGGCAAGGCAACGGTTCACACCCTGGGGAGCAATGAAGGGGTCGGCTGGTGGGCAAGGCGGGCTTCGACGGCGGCGGTCGCGAAGGCGAGCACGTTGCGCCGCTGCTGGCGGCATGTTTCGATCGCCGTCAACATCGCTTCCACAAAGCGACTGCCCGCGGCGCTCTGCGTCCCAAACGAGAGCTTCCGCCAAATCACCGCATGGCGCAACGACCGTTCGCCCGCGTTGCGCCCGATGTTCAAGTTCGCCATCTCCCAGAAAGGATGACCGTCTGCCGCGCGGGGCGTCGCATCTGTTCGTCCTTCATCCTTTAGCGCGTCGGCCGCCACTGCGCCGCGCCGGGCGGATACGCCGCGGGCGTCGGCCGCAAGGTGCATAAATCGACCGTCGGATAGCCGGGATAACTCGGCATCGACCACAACTCCGCGGGATCGGCGGGCGGCTGGTTGATCTGCACGTTGCCCAAGTCCAATTGCATGGAAAATTGAGCCAAGGGAACGTCGATGCGCACGGCGGACGGCATCACCAGGCCGGTCAACGGATCGCGGCGGTGGCCGCTGGCCACAGAGACGGCCCGCAGCCGGCCCTGGGCGTCGTATATCCGCTGCTCCAAAATCCACCCCTGACCGGCGTCGATGATCGTCGCTTTTGTCGTCGGTCCGTTGGGCGTCTCCCGCGTGGAGGTGATTTGCAGGCGGTCGCCGGGCAAGGGGATCGGCCCCTGATAGGGGAGCCCCGGATCGAGTTCCGCCGTGCCCAACGCCTCCATCAGCCATTCCGGCTCGATGGGCAGCATGGACCGCGCCGGGCAGGCGGCGAACTGGTCGTGGCGACAGTAGTAGACGGCCGGGCGTTGATCGCGGCGAATCCAGAACCAAAACAGTTCGTCATTGCTCCCCAAGTCGAGTTCCGTGCCGGTAAAGCCCGTCGAGGCGCGGAGCCGCAGCCGCCCGGGCCGCTCGAAGGCGAGGCTCGCCTGCAAACTCGGCTGGCCCGGCGAGCGGAGCATCGCCTGGTTCGCGATGAAGGAGTGGATTTGGGAGTTGTTGCGATTGACGGCCTCAATCACTTGGACGATCGTCGGCGACGGGGGCAGCACCCGCGGCTCCGGCGGCCCGAACGGCTGGCCAAGCCAGGCGAACCAGGAACAGCCGGCCGCGCACGTCGCCATCAGCGCGGCCAGTGCGGCCAGCGACAGGCAATGTCGGCAACTCGTTTGCTTCATGCGGCAACTCGCTGTTCCAAGAGGTGCGCCGCTTATTCCAAAAGATGCGCAGCTCTTGTTGAATCGCGTCGATCCGCGCCTGTTCGGGCACGATGACGGGAACTTCGTAATCGGCGTCGCGTCGCGGGCAGTGCAGCAGCAGGATCTCCTGACCCAGGCCGCCGCGACGTTCTTCCTCAACGCGCATCACCCGTCGGCGGACCAACAACAGCGCCAGCAC
The DNA here is from genome assembly GCA_963791075.1 of uncultured Planctomycetia bacterium. GTDB lineage: Bacteria > Planctomycetota > Planctomycetia > Pirellulales > Thermoguttaceae > CAWBRF01. The sequence goes on along the minus strand of CAWBRF010000004.1, from coordinate 6,328 downwards.
ATAGCGCATGTCCTCCCGGCCCGGCTGTTCGGCCAACTCGTCGAAGAACTGCAACAACACGTCGTTGGGGGCCTGATGCGAACGCTTCGCATTGGCCGGCGGGACGAGCGACTTCCAGCAACCGATCGCGCCGGGCGGAGGCCCCTGCCAGGCGTCGACGGCATAGTCCAAGCGGCGCAGATTCGTTCCCCTCGGCCACTAAGGCCGAATAGAACTCCTCGCCGGGGGCAAACTCTCGCCCGCTGGCCGCGCAATGCCGCGTCGATCTCTGGACATCATAATCCATGGGGGCGGTAAACTACCCGAAACCGCCATCCGGTTCAAGACGCAACTGGATGAGATCGTTGAATAGCGGCAGACTATTTGAAGAATTTGGCGGATGGAATTTACGACTTGGGTCTTAGGACTCGGGTCTTGGGGCTTGCGTCTTGGCCAATTGGAGCGACAAGTTGCAACAAAGCCCCAAGACCTAAGACCATTTGTTCAAATCCTTGCGAATTCGTGACTTACGGCTATTTCAACGGCATTGGGGTCAGCGGGCGGTAAAGAATCGGCACGTCGTCCCGCCGGGAGCGATGTTTGCGCAGGACCGCCCGGGCGCATTTCGGACAGCGGCCTTCGTAGGCGGTCTCCGTCCGATTGACGTAAATCCTGGTGTAGACATCACAACAGGCGAAATGGATGCCGATGAACCGTCGCCCGCCCGGCCGCGCAGGACCCGCTGGCGGCGGGTGCTCGCTGGAGATATCCAGGTGTTCGCCTGTCATGTTTCGCAGTTCTCCCCATTAGCCTAGAGTCGCAACTCCGATCCGCGCCTATTCCGAAGCAGGGCCTTGAGGTGGGGACGGCTGATCCCCGCCTGGAGCACCTTGACCGCCGCCTGGTCCGCCCTGACCGCCGCCGGGTCCACCCTGACCGCCGCCGCGTCCGCGCCGACCGCGCCGGCCGCCACCAGGACCACCCTGACCGCCATCTGGCCCGCCTTGTCCCTGACGCGGTGGGCGAGCCTCCTCTAACATCTGCTGCTGCTCGGGCGTGAGGATTTTATAGAGCTTGGCCTTGGTGTCTTTTTCGAGTTTGGCAAGCTTTTTTTGTTGAACTTTCGTGAGGTTCATCTTTTCGACGGCGAAAGGCGGGAGAAGATGGAACCCGCCGCGTGGACCATCGGCGCCGCCCGGTCCGCCGGGTCCATTCTGGGGCGGCGGCCCACCGCGACCGCCGCCGCCCGGTCCGTCAGGGGGACCGTTCTGCGCAGTCGTTCGCATCGCAAAGGCGACAATTGCGATCATGCCGAAAATCACGATGAATGCTGGAAAACGTCGCATGAGGACACCTCTTCACGAGAAGCCTTGGGAGACGAAACGCCTTGGTTCCTCCGGAAAGAGACGCGATCGCCGCACTCTTTCGCAGGGCCATGACTTATTGACATCTGCACGGAAAACGCCCAGATCAACGGTTCAGATTACCCCGAGTTGCCGCCGCCTGCAACAGCCCCGAGCGTGAATCGCGGCGAATCCACCTGGCTTCTGCGGCTGCCCTGTGGGCAGCGGCAGCCTTCTTCCCCCGCCGCCTCAATCGCCGCTTGAGCCGTCGGCGGCTCGAACGTCGTAGCACCAACGGGCGTCGTGATAACGGAGATACAGCCTGCCGTGGAGCAGCACCGGATGCGCCAGGCGTCATCGGCTTGCGGCCAAACTGGCTCGGGCGAGGCAATTGGGCCATCCGCGCTGGGTTCGGCGGCGGCGCAGAGAGCGCTGCCGAGCGGCTGGGAGCGGCATGTCAGCGAGAGCGCGAGGAAGCCAAGCAATCCCAGCGCGCCGATGAAGCCCGAACCAGGAATGCCGATCCTGAAGACCTTCAAAGGAGTCTCCCTTCAACGCACGCGCCATCCGCCAATGACGTGGATTGTCTGGCCGGTGATGCAGCCCTTGCTGGCCGGCATCGCGAAGACCTTGGCGGTCAGCGACCACGTGATCGTGAGAATCTAGGACGGAATTGAGGGAGAATTGCCTGGTTGGTAAAGGGCCAAGCAAAAAGGACTCGCAACCCATCGTCGTAAGTCCTTGTGCTGAAACACCTTTTTAGTGCCGAAGACAGGACTTGAACCTGCACTCCCTTGACGGGAACTAGGTCCTGAACCTAGCGCGTCTGCCAATTCCGCCACTTCGGCCTGCCCTTATTTTCTATACTCTGCGCGGTTTGATATCTTCCGCCAACCGTCGCGGAAGAGGAAGGATCGTGGCATTTTTGACCGATCGCAGTGTAAAACATCCGCCGGCGGAAGGCAAGCCCTCGCCGGAGGAGAAAATAGGGCTGCCGCCCCCGTCGCTCGCAAAGCGGCAGCCCAAACGTTCCTCTGTACTCAAGCCTGTCGCGCCGTTACTGTTGGAGCCCGACCGGGTCCTGGCCGGCCCGCGTTATCAGGAACATGTAGGCGGCCGGGTCAATGTTCTTCGCAAGCGCCTGGACCGAACCATCGCCCATGCCGTGCATTACAACAGCGTGCGCAGAACTGGGGCCATACAGGGCAGTAACGGGGTTAGAATTCCATTGCGCCACGGGGAAAGGCTTCGCGAAACATCCAGCGTTCGCCCCAGTGCCCGGCGTGAAGTCATACGAAAGGTACGTTTGAAGGCCGGTAGTGTTCCACGAACTGCCAATTTGGCCGTTGAAGTCAAGCGGCGCGTAATAACTGGCTTGGACTCCATTGATCATTGGTTTGGCGAAACTGCTCGTGCTAAATTTACCGGTGCAGGAACCGCTGCTGCATCCGAGCGTACTTGGCAGGCCGTAGAGCGTTGTCTCCTCGCCCCACATCCAACTGCTCGCGTTGGTGTCCTGGGTTTCCGCGCAGAGGATCGTGTGGGATGATCCATCCGTGAGGTCGGTGAGCCGCAGGCCCGCGCCCGCTAGCGCCGGAAACAAGGCGCCGTCGGGGTTGGAATCGGGGCCTGGGTAGAGGGCTGTGCCCGAGCTCGTGACTTGTTGCAGGCTCTCGTAATGCGTGGCCCCCATCGCCTTGTAATTGGTCACGTACGCCCTCAGGGTGCCTCCCGACTGAGTATAAAACTGCGGCCTGTTGTTGCTTGGGCAAAGGAAACTGGGAATCTGCGTGTTGGCGGCGATTTCGGCCTGGGACAGTGCGCCGCCGTTGAAGGGGTCGGTAGTGGCGCCCAATTGGCTCGTGCTGTACAAGGTCGCCAGGTCCAGTTGCGGCAGAATCAGCGTGAGGAAACTCCAGCCGTGGGCGCTGGTGGTTGAGCTTGTGAATAATTGCGAGCTGGGCGGCAGCCGGTTCATGGCGCTGTGGAAAGTGTGCATCGCCAAGATGACCTGTTTCATCTTGTTCGAGCAGCTTGACCTATTGGCTGCCTCCCGGACGGCCTGGATCGCCGGCAACAGCAATCCGATGAGGATGGCGATGATCGTGATCACCACCAACAACTCGACGAGGGTGAACCCTCGCTTTCGCGAACGAGTAACCATGAGACACCTCCTAGAGAAAAAAAGATAGATAAAAACACTCGGTGGCGAACATCGCCGCCGCACATTCCACGACGGGTAAAAGAAGAGAAGGCCTCGCCTCTTCCTGAAGCTTACTAATGTCTGAACTGAAACTGGCATCGGCCGACCGGCGGGAGACCGGAACCTCCGGGCTCCCCGTTGGTCGCCCTGATCCACTGTCGATCCAGACCACGAAAAAGAATGCCCCTTGTTCCGCTATGGATTCTATCGAATTTCCAACCGTTTTGTCAAACACTTTTTCCACAATTTTTGCAGTCGCGGGCGCCGGCGAAGCCTGGTCGCGAGGCCGACCCTGCATCATTCGGCGACAGACAGATGGGGCTCGCTACGCTTGACCCACCCCACAACTACAACACAACCATCCCCCCATAATCGGCTGTGATATATTGCGTCGGGTGGGCGCTCTTGGTAAGCTGCGAAAACTGCATTGAGCATTCTGGCAAGACCGTCCTGCTGGGCGGACAATCCTACGAGTCGCAAACCGCCAACTGGTGCGGCCGGCGGCGCGGTGATAGACTGAGCCCGGCGTTGGGATAGGAAAAGCACTTTGGCGACGGCGGTTATGGCACTTCAGGAAACGGCATCCTCAGGGCGACGCTCCCTCTTCCGGCCGTTCTGGATCGGCCTGGTGCTGCTGGTTGCGCTTGGCATGGGGCTGCTGCTGCTGGAGTTGTTGGGCTTCGACGTGGCAAGGCACTTGTCGCGAAAGGCCGCGAGCAGCGCCCTCGGCCTGGACAACCCCGCCGCCGGCGGCCTCCGCAGCCAGGAGAGCGAGGATCCCGCCCGGGCGATGAAGCGGCTGCTCAAATGGGCCGAGGAGGGCGAGGCGAACATCGAGAAGAACATCCACGACTACTCCGCCGTGGTGGTCAAGCGGGAGCGGGCGGGAAAAGACCTCTCGCCCGCCCAAGTCATCTTCATCAAGGTCCGCCATCATCCCTTCAGCGTCTACCTCCGCTTCCTCACCCCGAACGCTGGCCAAGAGGCGATTTACGTCGCAGGGCAGCGCAACGGCAATCTCGTCGGTCATATGGCGGGTTGGACGGGCAAGTGGGTGGGCACATGGGAATTGGACCCGGGGGGGAAGATCGCCATGCGGGGACAACTTCATCCGATCATGGAGATGGGCATTCTCCATTTGACCCAGCTCTTGGCCGACCGCGCACGGCAACAGGTCGCGCACACCACGTGCCTGGTCCGCAGCTTGCGCAACGCGAAGATCAACGACCGCCCTTGCACCTGTATCGAGGCGGAGCTACCCCAGCCGACGGCGGAAAATTCCAAGGCGACCTTGCTGGCGCGGATTTTCATCGATCGGGAGTTAGACCTGCCGATCGGCTACGAGCAGTACGAATGGTCGGGCGACCCGGCCGAGGAGCCGTTGTTGATGGAGCAGTACATTTATCTCGATTTGAAGCTCAACAACGGCTTCACCGACGCGGACTTCGACCCGCAGAATCCGGCGTATGAGTTTCCTTGAAAGAAGGAAGGCTTTTCAACCTTCATTCGTCATTCTTTCCATTTCTTCCGGCGCAACCCATACAACGGCGCCATCCCTCCAGACCGCCATGGGAAGTCCCATCTGCTTGTGTCGCTGGATCGCGTCCTGAACGGCTTCCCTTAAAGCATCGACGACGACATTCGGATCCGACGCGAGGATTTCGGAGATGTCGCGTTCGAGGCTCATTTGCCATCGAGGCATTCCTTCTGAATTCGGTTCCAAATTTTGGAATTCGCCGCCAGATCAGTCGCATTGCCGCGACCGCGGGCAATTAAGCGAATCGCCGGCCTGTCGGAATTATCCACCATCTCCCAAGTGGCGGCCAGTGGGCGGTAGAGGGAGAAGAAATTCTGCAACCCGGCGTGGTAGCGGCGCCGGACGATCGGTTCCGGCACATTGTGCCCGCCCATCCGCACGCGGTCGGCAACACGGGCGACCGCCAAATCCGGGCTGCTTATCCACAGGAACACGAGATGAAAGTGGTAGCCGACATCCCCCAGTCCGGCGATCCACGGGGCAAACGACCGGCTGGCAAGCGTGCTCTCGAAGGCGAAATTCGCGCGACGGGAAGCCAACTCCTTGAGCCGCGCCAGCATGGCTCGCCCGGCCGCCATCGCCGCCAAATCGGGGTCGAACACCGAGAGCCCTCCGGCGATCAGATCGGCGTTGACGAACTCACTGACCTCCAGCTTTCCCTTGAGGAGCTTTGGGGCGATGGTCGTCTTGCCCGAGCCGTTCGGGCCGGCAAGGACGACCAAATGCGGTCCTTCATCGTTCATTCTTCCGTCTTCCTTCTTTCCACCGAACTTCCATAATACCAAAGAGTTAAGTCCGGCGCCATGCCTTCCGCCTGGAAAACTGGGCTTGCAGCGGCCGGGCTTCTTGGCGATGATTCCGCCCCCGGAAACTTTTCAGGTTCGATCTTCTCACAACTCCATTCGGTTGCAAGCTATGGACGCTCCCAGGGTTGTTGGGCGGACGTTCGCGCGGGCGGGGACCCTTGCCGCGATGGTCGCGATGTTTTTTTTCGCCGCAGCGAGCTTTGGCCAAGGGCCGACATATCCGCCCGGCGGCAACGCGGCTCCGCCGCCGGCAAATCCCTATGCCGGCGTCTATGTCCCGCCGCCCGCGTCCCCGCCGGCCGCGCCGCCGCAAACCTATGTCGTGCCCATCGTGACGGACACCCAACCGAGCGGATGGATCATGGGCGCGGGCGTGTATTACTTCCAACCGCGCTGGGGGACGAATCCCGCCTACGCGACGGCAGCAATACGACGGTTGAGGCGTCCCAAACAGAAAAAA
>CAWBRF010000003.1:0-80661 GCA_963791075.1 uncultured Planctomycetia bacterium | reverse complement strand
GGCGGCCGACCAGGAAAAACGGGCGGACTTAGAAAAACTGTACGCCTGGTTCGAGCGGCTCGATGTCAGTTGCAGCTTGGGGCAGGCTCCGCGCTGCGGAACAGATCGCCGACGGCCGCGCCTGGCAGTTGGAAGCGGCCGAGGAAGAGGGTTTCGCCAAGGAGGACCCTCGGCACGGATTCCAGACGTCGCTAGCGAGCGTGCGGGAGGCGGCCCGCGGAGCCGCCTCGGCAGCCCGCCAGGAATTGCAGCACATCGCTTCACTTACCAGGCTTTGCCGGCAATTCTCGGCGATGGATTTTCGCTTTCTTTTCCACCCGCGGCGGAAGCTGCTGGCCGTGGGTTTCAACGTGAGCGATCGCCGTTGCGACGAAAGCTGTTACGACTTGCTGGCCTCGGAAGCCCGCCTGACCAGCTTTCTCGCCGTAAGTCATGGCCAGCTTCCCCGCGAGCATTGGTTTGCCCTCGGCCGGATGGTTACGCTGGTGAACGGCGCGCCCGCGCTCCTGAGTTGGTCGGGCTCGATGTTTGAATATCTGTTGCCGATGCTGATCATGCCTTCCTATCGGGCCACGCTGCTCGACGCAACTTGCCGCGGCGGTGAAACATCAAATGCGCTATGCCCGCCGGCGCGGCGTTCCCTGGGGGATTTCCGAAAGCTGCTCCAGCGCGCACGGCGGAAGCGACGACTATGGATATCGCGCTTTTGGCGTGCCCGGCCTGGGCCTGGCGCCAGACCCGGGAAAGCATTTGGTGATTGCTCCCTATGCCGCGGCCTTGGCGCTGGTCGTGGCGCCTCGCGAAGCCTGCGAGAACCTGGCTCGGCTGGAGCGGCTGGGCTATTCCAGTTCCTATGGTTTCTATGATGCGATCGACTATACGGCGAAACTTCGCCGGCCGGGCAGCCCGGCCCAGCCGTGCAAGATTGTGATGGCCCATCACAGCGGCATGACGCTCTTGGCGCTGGCCCATGCCCTGTTAGGCCCGACGATGCCGCAACGCTTTCTGCGGAACCCGTCCTGCGCCGCCCACGACATCCTGCTGCAAGAACGCGTGCCGCGGAACGTGTGTCCGGCGTTGTCGTCCAGCGATTCGTGCGGTTGACGCTGGAGCGGCGCTCCTCGGCGCCAGGCGGCGGCTACTTTTCTTGCGTCCGATCTAATGTGGGAAGGTGCGCGATGGCCTTGTCCGCGGCGGCTGCCTGCCCGGCGCCATCGGCGCGGGCAAGAAACACCTGATCCAAGGCCGTGCGGACCTCGGGCAGGGCGGCGAACGACTTGCTCAACCCGGCCGAACCGTCGAGCCATTCCAGCATCGCCATCGTCCCCATGCCTGTGTTCCAGAAATCGTTCCGCGCCACTGATCGCGTGCGGTTCGTCGGCGCCGGTGGCCCACATGGCGGAATCGGCCAGTCCCAGCGGGCCATGAAGCTTGTGTCGGAGCAGGAACCGCACCGCCGTGTCGGCGCCGTCGGCGCCGGCCAGCAGGGGAAAGGCGGCGACTCCAGGGCATGAACAAGTCCCGCTCGCCGAAATCGTTGTACAGGCTGAATTGCTGATAGTTCCGCAGCGTCCCGTCGTCGCCGGCGTCGGGTTCCACCAGGTACGGACGACCCAACTCGGCCAACCGCGCCATGACCTGTTGCTCATAGCACACAAAGTTCTGCCACGGATTGACCGCCAGGCTGTTGTCCGGATAACGATCCGGTCCGCGCGACCGCACGTTGACGAACAAATTCAAGAGCGCCTGGGCGAAGGGGGCGCGAAATTCGCTCAGCGAGTGTACGACCGGCGCCGAGGGCAACTTGGCAAATTGCCCGCGGACCCGATGGACGTTGCTGTTCCAGTGCTTCTCGATCGGCACGTGATGCCGGACGGCCAGGTGCGCTGCCAGGGAAATCAGGCTGCCTTCGTTGGTGTAGCCGTCGTAGGTGCAGGAAAGGAACCCTTCCGCTCCCGGCCGTGTGGCATAGCGGTAGGCCATGCGCCAGCCGGAAGGACAAGCGAAGGCGGCGAAGTTGAAGCGGTTCTGCGTTTCGTCCACCGTCTTCCGCAAAGCCGGCGGCGTCGAGGGCAGCGACTTGTACTGATGCAGCGCCAACGCGAGGAACGCCGCATCGACGGCGGATTCCTCCGGCAACAACGAGGGTTCCAGCGTTGCCCAATCGACGTTCCTCGGGGGCACGCATTTTGCCCGATCTTGCAACCGGCCGATCGTCTCCACGAGCTGTGCGACATAGCGGTCGGCCTCCGCCTGTGGAACCCATTGATGCCGGATCGCCGCCGGCAACATCCACAGCACAGCGGCCGTTGCATTCAGCCCCGCGTCGGTTGACTCATAGGAGGTGTTGGGGATCAGACCATGCGTGCGGCTGCGCGGCCCACAGGCCGTCCCACTGCCGGTGCGCCATGCGCTCGACGAGCATCGGCAACGGCGCCGTATCGATGTTCAGCGGCCCGCCGCGCTCCACGAGCACGATGTCGTCGAGAAAGACTTGTCCGGAGGAAAGTGCCGTTTCCGGCGAAAAAATGAAGTCCAGAGCCAACACACGGCCGAAATCGGGATGGCCTTCGGTCGTCCATCCGGGATCGGCTGTTCAACAAGGGAACGACGACGTGCTGCCACTCCGGCGCCCGCGAGGAGGCCGGAAGGTAGAAACGATAGACCGCGCGATGCCGGCTGCTATCGTGATAGTCCTTCACTTGCAACGTGCCGTTGAGCGCGGCGTGGGCGGCGTTCTGGACATAGAACTCCAAGCGGGCAAAGCGGCTCAAATCGCGGGTCTGGCAATAGGCCTTGCTCGGCCCGAACCCCGAAGCGAAACATTGCAGGCAGCGATCCCCGCCCGGCGGAGTGGGTCCCAGTTCCGCGCCCAGGGCAAAACGTCCCGAATGCACGTGTGCCGACTGGATCTCAATGGTGCGCATCGAGCCGACGCCCCAACCGCCGCCCCACGTGTTCAGCGTTTCGCCCCGCTCGCCGTCGAAAAGCGTGACGACGCCCAAATCGGCGGCAGTCTCCGAGCCCAACGCACGGCCGCAGGCCAACAGCATGGCGGCGACCGTGAGCGGCAACACAATCCAGACGCGACGCAAACGCAACGCAACTTCCATGATTTCTCTTATCCTCATAGGGACCACGCGAGGGTTATCTCGCATGGCATTCTGGACGTAGGGGTTATCCGTACCCTTTTCTAGTGTAAGTGTTTTTGCCTGAATCTCCAAGGCGATATTCTTGCGCCCAGGCGTTCCCGCACGCTGGTCCGGAGTTTTCGCCCCTGCTGCGGAGGGGCATGTCGGCGACTGAATTGACGCTCAGCAACGAGGAAACAACGAAGTGTGCCGGAAGACCCCTAGATGTTGACCGTCTTGATGTGCCGTTGGATGAAGTCGCACCATGCGCCGCGACCGCGCTTTGGCCCGGGATCGAAGCCGTTCTCCCGGAGCACCTGCGCCACGGTGGAACTGGAGACGTGGAGGCGGAGTTTCTTCAGTTCGCCGATGATTCGTCGGCAACCCCGCTTGCCATGAGACGTATAATGCCGCTGGCTGAGGAGATCGGAAATCCCCTCTCACAGAGTCAAATTCGCTGCGCGGAGGCGGGAGCGACGACGGGACGTATTGCACATTGCCAGGCTGACCCAAAAGGAGACTTGCGTCATGTCCGCACTCGTCACTGACCTGCTCGATGGCCTCGATAAACTGGCCGGAGGATTGCACCCCGGTTTCCGGCCTGTTCACGCCAAGGGCGTGATGTATTCCGGCACGTTCACCCCTTCGCCCGACGCGGCGAAACTGACCCGCGCTCCGCACGCCGCCCGGCCGTCCACACCGGTCACCGTGCGGTTCTCCGGGTCGGCGGGGATTCCGTGCGTCGCCGACAACGACCCGATGGGGGCCAGCCCGCAGGGCATGGCCGTCCGCTTCCACCTGGCGGAACACGTCCACACGGACATCATCGCCCACTCGCACAACGGGTTTCCCGTGCGAACCGGGGAGGAGTTCCTGGAATTTCTCCGCGCGGCGGTTGCGAGCGGGCCTGGCGGCCCGAGTCCGCCGCCCATCGCGGCGTTCCTCGCCGCCCACCCGGCGGCGAAGGCTTTCGTCGAGGCCCCGAAGCCAATCCCGACGAGCTACGCCCGGCAGGCGTACTTCGCGATCACCGCATTCAAGTTCACCAACTCGGCCGGGCAGAGCCGGTTCGGCCGCTTCCGCCTCCGCCCCGAGGCCGGGACCGCGTTCCTGACTTCCGAGCAGGCGGCGAAGAAGACGGCCGACTTCCTCGCCGCCGAAATGTCGGAGCGGCTCGCCAAGGGGCCGGCGAGGTTCCGCGTTTTGGTGCAATTGGCCGAGGCGGGGGATGATGTCGCCGACGCCGCCTCCCTTTGGCCGGAGAGCCGGCCGGAGACGGAGTTCGGCGCGCTGGCGATCACCCAGCGCGTGGACGAGTTGTCCCCGGAGCGGCGAAAGATCATTTTTGACCCGGTTCCGCGGGTGGACGGGATTGACTCGGCGGGCGATCCGCTGACCGCGGTGCGGTCGGAGCTTTACCTGCTGAGCGGCCGGCGGCGACGCGCCGCGGCCGCGCATTGACGCAGGCTAGCCCAAGTTATGCTGCGGGATTTTCAGGCCGAAAACGTGCAACGGCCTCTTCGCCGCGAAGGGCGCCCGTCCCGTGTGAACCATTGCGGCCGGGCCAAGGGGCGAAGTCGGCGTCGGTGTGAAGATCGTCGCAGCGCCGGAGGTTGATGGCGACGAGAAGACGGCGTCAACGGAAGAAGCGGCCGTGCGTTGCGTTGCCGCCGAAACGCTCGCTGCGAGGTTTGCCTTCGCGGGCAAATGACATAAGGCCCCTTCAGCCATTCGTTCTGCCAGGGGCGCCGACGGCGCGACAAGTCCCGCAAGCGCGGCGACCGCCGTCGCTGCCTGGGACGCGCCAAAGACAGCGTCGTGCGAAGCGATCGTTTGCGGCGAAATAATTGTCCCGGGCGTCGTCGCGACGCTTGCCGACGTTGCTGCAACGGGCGCGGCGGTCTTGCCGGGAATTGCCGCAGCATTCGACGCCGTTGCACTGCTGGGCTTCGCTGCCGCGATTGGCGTCGCCGTGCCGCTGGACGCCGCTGCAGCGACGGTTGTTGCCGCGAGGCTGGACGTTGTCGCATCGCTGGAAGCGGCCGGCAGCGAGGCCGCAAAGAGCAATCCGACGCCGCTCCCCAAGACCAGCCGCCCGCCGCCGCCGATCGTGATCAACCCGCTGCTCGGCAATGCGGCGGCGGTGGCGATCGTCAGGGCGCCGTCATTGATTGTCGTGCCGCCGCTGTAGCTGCTGCTGACCAAGTCCGGATTGTCGTAGGCGTCGATAAGGCAGATCGTCTGTCGCTCGCAAACGACAGGGGGCGTGGAGGAAGGAGGGATTGTCGCAATCGGCCGAAATCCTACGACAATGTGAGGATCGCCTTCTCGATCCGCCGAAGCATCCAAGAATCCCCGCGCAAGGCGGCGCACTGCTTCACTTGGCAGGCGCAGCGCCTTTGTTTTCAGGGCGGACATCCGCGGAAGACGGCGCGGCGGGCTTGGTCGCAGGCTTGTCGGCGGAAGGGAACTCGGGCGCGGCGGGGGCGTACAATGTTCCGAGCATGACGCCGAGCAGTCCCGGCGCCGCCTGGCAAGAGATCTCCTTGCCGTCCCTCCGGACCACAAGCTCCCGGAGCTTTTCGCCGGGGGCCTTGATCGCGACGACGAGCTTCTCGAACTCCGAATAATGTTGTCCGTCGTAGCGAACGATGATGTCGCCGGGCGCAGTCCCAACGCCGCGGCTTTTCCCTTGGGCAGGACTTGGCGAACTTGAACTGCGACGGGAATCACCGGCCGGCCGCGCTCGTCGAAATAGGACCGGCTTGTCTCGTTGCCCAATCCGCCGTACTTGGCCTTCCAGCCGGCATACCCGTCTTTGAACAGCCGCGGCTTGCCGTCGCTGCCGAAAAACAAGTGGCTTGTCTGGTTTCCGCGCTCGTCGAACTCGGCCTTCCATCCGGCATAGCCGTCCTCGAGGCAGGCAGAGCTTGCCGTCTGCGCCGAAGTAGGACACGCTTGTCTCGTTTCCCCGCGCGTCGAAAGCGGACTTCCATCCGGCATAGCCTTCCGCGTGTACGCAGACCTTGCCGTCGGTCCCGAAGAAACATTCGATTGTCTGGTTTCCGCGCTCGTCGAAGACGCTGTTCCATCCGGCAACCCCCTCGTTGTTCAGACCGGGCTTGCCGTCGGCGGCGAAGTAGGACACGCTTGTCTGGTTTCCCCGCGCGTCGAATTGGGCCTTCCATCCAGCAACCCCGTCCTTTTGCAAGCAGGGTTTGCCGTCGGCGGCGAAGTAGGACTCGCTTGTGCGGTTTCCCCGCTCGTCGAAAGCGGCCTTCCATCCAGCAAACCCGTCCGCGAGCGTGCACAGCTTGCCATCGGTCCCGAAATAGAACTCGCTTGTCTGGTTTCCCCGCGCGTCGTAGGTCCGTCTCACTTCGGCATTCCCGTCCCTGTGCAGGCAGAGCTTTCCATCCGCGCCGAACCAGGCCACGCTGGTCTCGTTTCCCCGCTCGTCGAAGGCGGCCTTCGCTGCGGCGTATCCGTCCTTGCTCAGGCAGGGCTTGCCGTTGACGCCGAAGTAGGACTGACTTGTCTGGTTCCCCCGCTCGTCGTAAGTGCAATTCACTCCAGCGCATCCGTTCACGTTCAGGCAGGGCTTGCCGTCGACGCCGAAGTAGGACTCGCTCGTCAGGTTTCCATGCGCGTCGTAGGTCCACCTCATTTCGGCATATCGATTCTTGAGCAGGCAGGGCTTGCCGTCGGCGCCGAAATAAGCCTCGCTCGTCTTGTTTCCCCGCTCGTCGAAAGCGGCCTTCCATCCGGCATTCCCCTCGTTGCGTGGGCACAGCTTGCCGTCGACGCCGAAGTAGGACATGCCGGTCTGGTTCCCCCGCTCGTCGAACGCCGCTTTCCACTGGGCATACCCGTCCTTGATCAGGCAGGGCTTGCCGCCGGCGTCGAAGAAGGACGCGCCCGTTTCGTTTCCCCGCGCGTCGAAAGTGGCCTTCCACTGGGCATTCCCGTCCTTGATCGGGCAGGGTTTGCCGTCGCTGCCGAAGTAGGCCGCGCTTGTCGCATTTCCCCGCTCGTCGTAGGCGACCTTCCATCCGGCATACCCGTCCTTGCTCAGACAGGGTTTGCCGTCGACGCCGAAGTAGGACACGCTTGTCTGGCGTCCCCGCGCGTCGAACTCGGCCTTCCATCCGGCATACCCATCTTTGTGCAGACAAAGCTTGCCGTCGGTCCCGAAGCAGGACGCGCTCGTCTTGTTTCCCCGCGCGTCGTAGGCGACCCTCCATCCGGCATTCCTGTCCTTGCTCAGGCAGGGCTTGCCGTCGGCGGCGAAGTAGGCCGCTTCAACAAGATTGCCGTCTTCATCGTGTTTCTGCTTCTCCACGGCGTCGCCGTCGTCATTAGGGACTGGCGTTCCAGTCCTGCCAAACCATGTGGTCTGAATGCGATTTCCTTGCGCGTCGTAGTCGTACTGCTTGCCGGCGATTCCCCGCTTCGTCGGACACGGTTGGCCGGCGACATCCAAATAACGTATCGCTTTCACTTTGCCCGCCGGAGTGCAGACAAACTCCTGGACATAAATCCCATTGGCGTCGGACGTTGGGTAGCCGCTCTGGTTCAAATACGTCCGGCGAACCACGCGTCCGAGGTTGTCATACTTCAACTCCCAGGCGGCGATTTCCGAGCGCCCGCCGGCATCGACCATCCCGGGCGCCGTTTTCAGGCTGCCCCTGTCGGCGGGCAGAAACTTCGCCTGCATCTGCAACCGCCCCTGGCTGCCCCCCTTGAATTCGACGATCGACAAGTCCGGGGCATAAACGGATTTCCGCAGTTCCTTTCCCGTCGCCATGAATTCGTTCGTGTATTCCAATGCGCCGTCGTCGCGGTAATGGAAAAATCGATCCGCCGGGCGATCGGCGTCTTCCGTGTCCGTGGGTTGGCAGACGCTGCCGCTGCCGTTGACGCTGCAAACGCGGTCGGCGCGGCGGCGCGAAGACGCGAATTTCCAGGAGAGATTGCGGCGCTGGACCTGCGCGGCGCTCGACGCGCCGAGGCCCTGGGGAACGCCCCGGCACTCGACGTAGTCGGCATAGTAGGCGACCTTCGTGCGATAGTAGTCCCAATAAGCGAAACCGCCAATCGCCGCCGCGAGGAACAACATGGCCGCCGTCAACCCGCGGAAAAGCCGCTGTCGCCGCTGGCGGCGGCGATGCCGGTCCCAGAGTTGATCGAATTTCAATCCGAGCAGCTTGGCGACGACCTTGACAAACGCCTTTTCCTTGCCGAGTTCCGGCGTGCTGACGCCGAGCATCGATCGTTCGGCGCCGCGGAGGATGGCGGGAAAGCACTCCTCGTCCGGGTTCGCGGCGTTCGGCGTGCCGGCAACGACGAAGGGAATGATCCGCTCCGCGCGGCCCATGTCGATGAAGTGCTGCACCTCGCGGTTGACCCATTCGGATTTCGCCGCGGCGGGCGAGCAGAGGACGATCAGAAAACGGGAATCCTGCAACTCCTGGCGGAGGTTTTGCAGCAGCGGTCCGGTGCTGATGTCGGTCTGGTCGCGAAAGACAGGGCGAATCTGCTTCGGCAGGTGCGGCGCCTGCTTGCGGATGATGGCGGGAAGGCGATACGTCTCGATTTGCTGCTGCAGCCACTTGGCCCAGCGCATGTCCTCGTGCTTGTAGCTGATGAAGGCAAAATACTCGTATCGCTTGTCGGCAGGCGATTGGGCGTCGGCGCCCTGTTCGGAATCCATGACGGTCTCCTCAGGAACGACCTCGGCGGCATCCCTCGGCGCCGCGCCGGAAGAACATTCCGCGCGCGATGGGCGCCCCTTGCGAGTTCGATGGAAACTATCGATGGCTCGTCCGCAAGAGAGGCATCCTCTTGAGGCCGGCGCTGCTTGTGGAGCAAGGGCGACCAACGGGAGCCCGGTTTCTCGGGCCGAACGCATCGAAGCGTTCCGCAATGAACAACGGAATCAATAAAAGAGTCTATTCTTATCTTTGTGCCCTCGCAAGCGCCCCCGTCAGCGGGCGATCGCAGGGCCCCTATTCGCCGCCGCCGAAAAAAGATGTAGAATGGACGGCGGCGGATGCGCTCCTTCTTGCCAACATGTAGGCGGCGTTGCATGCTATTTCAGCTTTCCCCTCTCCTGAGCGTCGCGCACGCGATCATCGTCGTTCTCATTTCCGTGCGGGTGATTATGCGCCGGCCGGCAAACGGCGTCGCGCTGGCCTGGCTGTTTCTCGTCGCCGTTCTCCCCTTTGTCGGAGCGGCGATCTATTTGCTCGTTGGCGAACGACGAGTTGGCCTGAGGCGCGCCGACGGATCGCCGCGCTCCGCAGCGACTACGCGATGTTGGCGCAGCGGATGATCGGCAAGGGAATGACCAACGTTGACTGGGACAAGCACCGGCCGGAGGCGCGCGGAATGGATCGGCTCGGCGCGAAGATGGTGGGCGTTCCCACCGTGGCGGGAAGCGAGGGCCGCGTCTGCTCCGCGTCGGATCAAATCCTCAGGGCGATCGCCGCGGACGTCGATCGCGCCCGCAAGAGCGTTCTCATGGAGTTCTACATTTGGAGCGCGGGAGGCGCCGCCGACGAGGTTTTGGAGGCGCTGGTGCGCGCCGCAAGTCGCGGCGTCGCCTGTCGCGTGCTGGTCGACGCGCTCGGCGCCCGCCCTTGGTGGAGAGGTCCGCAGCCGGCGCGGCTGCGGGCGGCGGGAGTGCATCTCCAACCGGCGTTGCCCGTCGGGCTGTTTCAGACGCTGGTGAGCCGAAACGATCTGCGCCTGCATCGGAAGATCGTCGTCGTCGATGGCGAGATCGCCTGGACCGGGAGCATGAATCTGGTCGATCCCCGCTATTTCAAGCAGGACGCCCACGTCGGGCAGTGGGTCGACGCGATGGTCCGCCTTGAGGGCTGGGCCGTCATCCCCCTGGCGATGACGATGATCGGAGACTGGATGCTTGAAACCGCCGAATCGATCGACACGATCATCGAAGCCGCCGGGCTTGGGCTTGTTGAACCGAAGGGAACCGCGGATGTGCAGGTCATCCCCTCGGGGCCGGGGCAGAGCGGCGACGGCATTTTGCAGATGCTCCTTGCGCTGATCAACTCCGCCCAAGAGGAACTCACGCTGACGACGCCCTATTTCGTCCCGGACGATTCCCTGCTGCGGGCGCTGCGGGGCGCCGCGGGCCGCGGCGTGCGCGTTGACATGGTCCTGCCCGAGAAGGTGGATTCGCTGCTCACGCGCTACGCCAGCCGATCGTACTACGATGAGTTGATGGACATGGGCGTCCGCATTCGCCTCTACCGCAAAGGCCTGCTGCACACGAAGTCCATGACCGCCGACCGCCGGATCTCCATGTTCGGAACGGTGAATCTCGACATGCGGAGCCTCTGGCTCAACTACGAAGTGGCCTTGTTCGTCTATGGAGTCTGAATTCGCCGAGGAGCTGCATGCGCTGCAGCAGTCCTACATCGACGACTGTGAACGCCTCGTCCCCGAGGAGTGGGCGAAACGGCCGCGCAGTCGGCGTTTTCTCGAAAACGTTCTGCGTCTGATGAGCCCGGTCTTATAGACTCCGCCGATCATACAGTCCTCGCTTGACAATCCGGCCGGTTCGACTTGGCATATTCCTCGCGAAGCGCCGCAGTCTCTTCCAGCAGGGCGGTGATTTGTTCCTCCGTCGCCTGCTGATCCATGTTGATGCAGCACACGCCGGTCAAGCGAGGGTTCGCCGATTCCTGGACCAATCGACGGACGGTCTGCCGGATCTCGTCCGGCGATTGCTTGGCGATCTCCACGGGACTGTAACGGATATTGAAGAACGTGTTGGGCAACGCCTTCCGCAAGCGGGTCACGTCGCCGCCCCAGCCAACATCGAGAAAATCCAGCCGCGGCAGGCGGCGGAAGACCTCGGCAAAGCGGTGCGGATCGACGCCGCAATAATGAATGCCGAAAGAATCGCACTGCCGGCCCCATGCGGCGTCAAAGGGCATCAGGAATCGCTCGTAGTCGCGCGTGGAAATCATCGTCAGCGAGCAGTGCGAATGCAGGAACACGGGTCGGGGCAGCCAGCGGACGGTTCGATTCACCGAGATCGACGTGGAGCCGGTCCTTTGCAACATGGCGCCGGTGAATTGCTCGATCACGGCGGCAATGCGGCCGAAAAACCGCGACAGATCCTCCGGGCGGTCCAGCATGTTGAGGAACAAAGCCTGGCCGCGCAAATCGAGGGCAAGATTCAGGATGCCGCTCCAGTTGACATCGCCCACCAGACCGCCGTATTTCGTCTTCAGGGCGTCGCAGAGCGAGTCCCAGCGGCGGTATGCGGAACTGCGAAACGCCTCCTGGGGCGAGAAATCGAGGCATTCGCGGTTCGCCGGATGGACCAGCGGCGGCCCATCGGCGACGTACTCCACGCCGCACCCGAGCATTTCCGAAAGCAGAAACCCGGCAGCCAGATGGACGGGGCCGACCACGGGCAGCAGCCTGTCGTGGTCCGTCCCCAGCCCAAATCGCCCCCAACGATCATAGAGCGCTTGCTCCATTCTTCGTTCCGACTCGACTGCGCTTGGCGGGATGAAAAAAGAAGTCCTCATCGAACGTCATGCCCTCATGGCGATGCCACCACCCCGGGGCCAATACAATTTCCACGGGAAGCGTTGTCTCTTGCAGCATGACGTGAAATCCTCTTATGGCGTCCCGGTCAGCGCCTTGCGGTATCGGGCCACCGTAGCGTTCGCGTCCTTGTACAACGTTGCACAGCAAGGATTCTTTTCTTTCAGTCGCCGCCACTGGGCCCAAAGGCGATCGTACTTGGCGATCGCATCCGCCAGCCGTCGTTGGTCGTAGCGTTTCGAGGCGTCGCCGACGGCGCCGTAAAGTTGGATCGTCCATGCCTGTTCGATGACGGCGTACTTGATCCGGCCGTAGGCGCAAGACACCTCCGCGTATTCTTGCGTCGCCTTGTCGGCGAAATGGATCTGCCGGGCCAACTCCTCAATGCGTTTCCACATCCGCACCGCTTCGGCCTTCTCGGCAAGCACGTCTTCGACCAGGTTTCGCTTGACGAACTCGCTCAGATCGGCCGTCTTGAGATAGTCGTCCCGCGGCCACCAGGGGTCCACGCCGCGCCCTTTCGTCGTCAGTTGGCCGCGCATCGCTCCCGCGGCCGAGAGCAAGTTCAACTCGCGAAACCGTTTCACATCTTCTTCGGAAAGGCCCAGCCGGCGGCGGGTGTAGTCGTTGAAGATCTCCTCTTCCGTGCGGTTGGGGTTGAGAACGAATTGCGACACGACATACGTGTTCAGATCGCACCACAGCTCGTTCGTGATGTACGGCCCCTCCCAACCGCCGCCGCGCGACCACGTACACACGCCGGCAAAGGTCGGAAGATGCACGATGTCGCGCAGACCCTTCGGTTGGCCGGGCTTCATCGTCCAGGCGTATTCCTCCCAGCCGTCGATCACCCCTTGGCCGTTGTAGTAAGGGTGGGCGCCCTTGCCGTAGGAATCCAACTGGCAACACACCTCGACGATCTGCCGATGTTTGCCGATCCCCAGCGTCGGATTGAAGCGGGAAAGCCGATGGAAGTCGCCTTGCTGATGCTTGATCGAGAAGATCAGATTCGGATGCGGCTCGATGGCGTTGGCGACTTTCAAATAGAAATCGGGCTGGTCGTGAAACTGGCCGAAGTCCCACGTCCGGTAGAAAAGCACTTTGTTCCGCTTGACGCAGATTTCTTCGCGCAACAGTTTGAGCAGAGCGATGTGGCCTTCGATGGCCTCCTTGCCGGCAAACGCCATGGGCCGCCCGCCTGCATGATAAGGCGTGTCGAACGTATAGGTCTCGCCAAATCGCAACGTCAGCCCCGCCAAGCCCGGAAAGCGAGCGAAAATCTCCACCACCTGCTTGCGGACGACCTCTTGGGTTCTCGGCTTGCGAATGTCCAACTCCTTCCCCGTCCGCATTTCGGGACCGTACTTCGCAAGCAGACTCTTCGGGACCACCAAAACATCGGTGAACGGGTAGAGCGCGATGCCGCTTGCGCGGGCGGCGCGGAGATTGGCGTTGACCATCGCCGCCTGCGAATCGACCCATCGCCGGGCCGCCGTCCCTTCAGGAAGAAGCTGGGCGTCCAAGGACGTAAATGGGACGCCGCATTGGACGTAGATTACGGGCACTTGGCCGTTGAAGCCCCAAGACTTCAACATTGCCGGATCATTCCATTTGGTCGGCTGCGCCGGCTCGCCCGGGTTGGGGAACACCATGTTCAGCACGAATCGCTGCGGGGCCGCTGATTCCAACGGCAGCGCGGATTGCCGTTGGTCGCCGATGTCTGCGGCGCTGTCAGCCGCCGCGGCGACGCATCCCACGACCAGCGTCGCAAACAACATTATTTGCCGTATTCGCATCTTCTTCGCCTTTCCGTTTGGAGCATCGGCTTCGCCTTCGACGCTTATTTGGATTTCTCAATGACGTTGCCCACGGCATTGACCGGCTGGTCGATTGTAATCTTGTCGCCGAGAGTTGCAGCCAAGTTTGGAAGATCGTAATGCAGCAGCGCGGCGTGAACGATCTGGGCCGCCTGATTCCGATTCATACGATCATGAATGACGGTTGACCAGGATTTCAACATCCGCGAGATGCTTACCGTCGAGAAGAGGTCGGCTTCCAGGGCCGCCGCATGCAGCGCGGGAATGCCGACATTGCCGATCGCAACGAGATCCACCGCATGTTTTCGAGCCCGCTGGGCGGCATAGCGGGCCGAGACAAGCACGTCTTCGGCGCGCATCCCCACGTACGACCGGCCGAGCATATAGGCGATGTACACGTCTTTGTATTCGGACGAATAATGACCGCTGTTGTCCTGCTGCGTCTGGCCGGTCCCGCGGAGATCGACCGCCAACACGGCGTCGCCGGCGCGGACGCGTCGTTCGATGGCGCCGCCGGGCGCAGCGTCCGCCGCCTTGCCCTGCTCGTGCAGATACAGCGCCACGCGGTCCGGCTTTGCTTTTTCGGGCAGGAACCAGAGCGCCGGGAGAAAAATTCCCTCCTCCGGCTCAAGCAGCAGTTTTTCGATCGTATAGCCCGGTCGGGCCACGGTTCCCAGCGATTCGACCCGGGGCTGTGGCAGCTCCGACAGTCTGCGGACGCCGGCCAGCCGCCGCACCTGATCGAGCAACACGCTTCGATCGCCGCTGGACCATGCCGCCGCGCGCCGTTTGGCCAGTTCGCCTTCGTAGTCTTCATTGATGTCGTACACCGAGCGAGCGCCCGGCAGCGACAGCGCCTGGCCATTCGTGGTGCACTGATATTCCCTGTCGCTTAGCAGCGCGATCTTCGGCTCGACGATGACCCGGTCCTTGCCCAGCAGCCACCGCGACATCCAACGCGCGACGCCTTCGCGCTGAACGCTGTTGTAGTTGTGGCCGGCGTCGTTCTCCAGAATATCCACCCGTTCGGCAAATCCCATGCGGGTGTACAACCGCTTGGCATAGCGGAAGGTGTCCCAAGCGCCCGTGATGTCGAAAAAGTCGTGCGTCGCGGCGCAAGAAGAACGGGCGAAGGAGCCCGCATCATCATCAGATCGGCATGGTCCACGCCGAAGAGCAGTTGGCCAAAAAGCTGTTGCTCCGCGTCGCCGGGGCCAACGGTCGCCAGCAGTCTCGGCGCGCCCGTCAGCCAGCAACTCGGGGCGGCGCACCGGACGCGATCGTCCAGGGCCATCAAATAGCTGGTCTGCGTGCCGCCGCCGCTGTTGCCCGTGCAGCCGATCCGTTGCGGATCCACCTCCGGCCGCGATTGGAGATAGTCGATTCCCCTCATGCCGTCCCAGATTTCGAACCGGGCCGCGTTCTGCCCCAGCAGCGTGCAGCCGATGCCGACAACGCAGTGGCGTTCCCAGGGGGCGCCGACCGGCGGGTAATCGCGCGCGAAGCATTGCAGGCGTTCGCCCTGGTCGATCGGGTCGAAGACCAGCGCCGCCATGCCGTTGATCGCCAGCAGCGCGCCCATCGACTGGTACTCGTCATGTCCTTTCGACTGCCGGCCCGCGTGGCCGCAGGCCGTCAGCACGCCGGGATACGGCGGCTTGAATCGCCGCGGATCGGGCAAGAACATCAGCGCCGTGACATAATGCTTCGGCTGACTCTCGAAAACGACCTTGTCCACCCGATAGTCCGGACGGAAAACCGTGCCCGTAATCCGCGGATTCAGCGGCGTTCGCTCCGGCAGGCCGTCAAACGACTTCAGCGCCTCCGCGCGGGCGCGCTTCTGATACGCGGCGATTTGCTCCGGCGTTTTTCGCGCTTCATAGTCGCTGCGCCAGCGTTGGCACGCCTTCTCCGCTTGCCGCACGAGATAGCGGTTCATCATGCCGGAGGGCGGTCCTCCTTCGATCTTTTCCGGCGGCGCGTCCAATTCTCCCCCGCGCACGGCGGAAACGCCGGCCAGAAGCGCCAACGCGAAAACGAGAATGCTCTGCAAGACGCAACATGGAGGGGTCTCCTCAAGGAAGTAAAAGTTCGTTGAGGGTCAAATGCGGCGGGCGGATCGGCGAATACGGATATTATAGAGGAAAATAGGGAAGTTGTCACCTCCTCGGCCTTGCACACGTTCACTCCCCCCTCCTGTTGAACGCCGCTCCGACGACGAAGAACGGGAAGGCCGCCGTGGCGGCATGCTCGGCTTCACGGCTGCATGTCCACGTCGAAATTGCCCAGGCCGGGCTGCACCGTGAACGTCAGTCCGCTGCTCGACGGCCGGCGGTATTTTGCGGGAATGTCGAGAAACTGTCGCGGCTGGTGCGATTTTATCGGCCCGATCTGCACCGGCGCCAGCGGCGGCATCACCGCAACCTGGTAGCTTCCGGCAGGCAAGCCGCGGCCGCGATCCATGACGACATCGTAGCCGCCGTCGCCGCCGATTCGCGCCAGCATGTCAATTCCCGCCTGCGGATCGCTGAAACGAATCATCCCCGCCGCCACAGGCTTCCCCTGAAACGTCACTCTCCCCGAGACCGGGTAGAGTTTCGCCCGCGACGGGCCGCAGCCAATCAACAACAATCCCGCGATCGCAAACACGCAAAGACGCAAGCGACCTCCGTCTTCTTGACGCCTTCGCAGTGCGGCGAAGGGACATGCGCGTTTACATCGGTGGAATGGCGTTGCCGTCATCGCGATTGGCCAGGTTGCAAAGGATCGTGAAATCGAGCGCTTCGCTGAGGAAGTGGACGGAGCCGTCGGCCATAAGGACATTCGCGCCGCCGGGATGCACCGACTGGATCGGCGAATTCGGGCCGCAGTTGCCGAGCACGCCATAGGCAAGCGTCGATTTGGAGTTGATCGGCTGGGACACGCACGTGAGGTTGAAGTTGCGCTGATCCTGCGCCGTAGTTGCCGCTGGGGCCCATCGAAAAACCCTGCCAGCAATCCGCGCGACAATCGCCAATAATACAACCATCGTTGACGCCGCCCGCCCCGTACATCGCCGGCGTAAGCCAGTCGGACTGTTCTCCCACCGCCATGGTGTTGGTCAGGCCGTCTCGAATCTGCGCGGTGGTGACGCCCAAATTCTCGATGAGCACGCCGTCGGTGCAAATCGTGCCCGTGCCCGGGCTGAGAGGGTCGTCGTAGTAGGGATCCTGCATCGTCGAAGTGCTCGATGCAGTGATTGCCCCGGAAATTCCGCAGTAGGTGGGGCTCTGAACATTGGCGAGTTTCCAAGGTCCCGTGGCCCAGGCGGGGTCGTTGATGCACAGGCTGCGGCAGATTGCTCGAAGGGCAGTACATAAAGGCAAACTGTTGGTTGTACAGCACGGGGTTGTTATCTCCGCCCTGGCCCAGCCAGCCGCCGAGCGATTGGCTGAGCTTTCCGTAGATGGCGACCTGTTCGATGTGCGGCAGGATTCGCACCCACCAGGAGAATCCATATCCCATCGTCGGGCCGGGGGCGGGCGGCAATCCGCCGGGGGGAAATACGCCATTGGCGGCTTCATAGCTGAGCAAGGCCAAACCAATCTGCTTCAAATTATTTTGGCACTGCCCGCGCCGTCCCGCCTCGCGCACGACTGCACCGCCGGCAGCAGCATCGCCACGAGGATGCCGATGACCGTGATGACGACCAGCAACTCCACGAGTGTGAATCCGCGTCGCAGCGCCTCCCCACTTTGGAACCTGCTCACGGCATTGCTTCCTTACGAGTGCGGACGATGGCCGGCCGGCACATCAATATTACTCCCGCTTCCGCCGCACGGCAAGGGCCGCCGCCACGGCGACGGCCAGCAAGGCGAGCGTCCCCGGCTCGGGGACGGCCGGGGCAGAACCGCCGACGGCGCTTCCCCCACCGCCTTGCGACAGTGAGGGAGCGCCGCCGAGCGTCGCCATGTTCTCAAAACTGTTTCCTATCGGCGCGAGCGTCGCCGGAACCGCCGCCGCCGCGCTCAACGCCACCGCGCCCGAACTGATCGGCGCCGAGGCCGTCAACAGCGCCCCAATGCCCGAGCCGCTGCCCAACACGAGCCTGTCCGCCGCCGCTGATCGTCACCACGCCCGTGCTCGACAACGCGCTGGCCGAGGTGATCGCGAGCGTCGCGGCGGTGACGTTCGTCCCGCCGGTGTACGTGTCCGTGCCGCTGAGGATCGCTTCCCCGCCGCCGCTAACGCTCACCGACGTGCCCGTGCTGCTCTCGCTGATGCCCCCGGCGATCGTCAATGCGCTGCCGGTCGTGGCACTGACGCTCAAATTGCTGCCCAGCACGATCGGCGCGTTGATCGTCTGGTTGCCGCCGCTGTTGCTCAACGCCGCCGTGCTGGTTGCCGTGTTGGCCAGGGTCAGCGCGACGCCAGTGCTCGGGCTGATCACGTAGCTGTTGGCTCCGGTCGTGCTGAAGCCGAGGCTTGCAAGGCTGCGGCTGCCGTCGAGGGTCACGGTCGCCGTGCCGCTGGTCAGGACCGTGCCGAAGACCGCCGTGTCTTGGCCGCTGCCGGGCACGCCGCCGCTCCAGTTGCCCGACGTGCTCCACGTCCCGGGGCCGTTGGTGTTCCACGTCCCGTTGATCGGGCCGCCGCCGGTGGTGGGCGTAACCACCAGGTCGATCGCGTTGCCGCTGGCAGTGAAACTGAGCGTGTCGGCGGCGAAGTTGCCCGAGTCGCTCACGGAGAACGCCTGGGCGGGCGTGCCGGTTCCGGGCCCGGTGGCCAGCGTGCCGTAGCTGATGATGGCGTAGGTTCCCGGGGCCAGCGAGCCGCCGCTGGTGAGGTTGACGGCGATGTCATTGTTTGTGGTGGCCAGGGTGACCTGTCCGTTGCTGACGTTAATGAACCCGTTGCCGCCGGAGGCCGCACCCAAGGTGAGGTCCAGCGGACCGGGATTGAGGAACAAACTCGTGGCGTTGAGGGTTCCCGCGCCGGCGTTGTAGCCCGGCGCCAGGGCGCCGCCGTGCGTGACGACGTTGCCGACCGTGCCGCTGCCGCTGAGGACGCCGCCGTCGACGTTGAGTTGATTGTATTGCCACAGCGAGCCGTTGACGGCCAAGGCGCCGGCGTTGACGGTCGTGTCGCCGCTGTAGCTGCTGTTGCCGGCCAGGACCAACATGCCCGTGCCGGTCTTGGTCAGGGAGCCCGGCCCGCTGATCGAGCCGGCGTAGGTCAGCGTGTCGGCGTGGTTAAAGGCGAGTGCGCCGCTGTTGCTGATCGTCGGGCTGGCCAGGCCTTCGCCGCTTGTGCCGTTGCCGATTTGCAGCGTGCCGGCGGCGATTGTCGTCGGGCCGGTGTACACGTTGTCGCCGCTGAGGACCTGGATGCCGTTGCCGGTCTTGGTCAAGGCGGTGACGCCGGCGTTGAAGTCGCCCTGACCCGGATAGCCCGTGTTGAGGGCGTTCCCATCGCCCGCCCCGCAGATGGTTCCGGAGAACGTGCCCGAGGCATCGCCGGCCCCGACGGTGAGTACGTTAACTCCGCTTTGATACGTGTTGGCGACCGTGCCCGAGCCGGTCAATGCGCCGATGGTCGCGTTCTGAGCGCGGATATCGAAGGCGGCGGTGGAGGCGATGTTCATCGACGCCTGATTGCCGGTCCAGACGACCGTGCCCCAGTTGTTGCCGAGCACGCCGCCTTCAATGTCGATCAACCCGCCGGATCCCATGCTGATGGTCGCGCTGTGGCCGTCGGTGGCCAGGGAGGCGATGCCGGTCCCGGTTTTCAGCAACGTGCCGCTGCCGGAAATGGCGATTGCGGCCGCCACCTGCTGCAGGCTGTTAAAATCCCACTGGAGCGTCGCCGCGGAGGCGATCGACGCCGCGGAGCTGATGCCGAGGGAGTTTTCCGCGAGCGTGCCGCCGTTGACATTCGTCGCGCCGCTGTAGGCGAGGCTGCCGCTGAGGACCTGCATGCCCGTGCCGTTCTTGGTCAGATTAACCGCGCCGCCGGCCCCGCCGCTGGTCATCGCGCCGCCGTCGTCTTGGATCGTGCCGGAGAAAGTGCCCGATCCATTGGCCACGCCGATATACAGGACATCGGTCCCGCTTTGATACGAGTTGACCACGCTGCCGGAGCCGGTCAGGGCGTTCCAATAGGCGCTTTGCCCGCGTATGTCGAAGACGGTCCCGGGGGCGAGGTAGAGTCCGGCGGAGTTGCCGGCGTAGTTGAGAGCCGCGGTGTCGTCGCCCAGCCCCCCGTTGAGGACGTTGACCTGGCCGGTCAGGCTTACGGCCGTGCACAAGCCGGTCCAGCCTGGGCCGGTCTTATTGAGCGTTCCGCCCCCGGTGATGCTCGCCCAGAAGAGTCCGCCGCTGGTGCTTATCGAGTTGTTCCTGTTTGCAAAGGAGCAATCGGAATAGATCGTCAGCGTGCCGGCGGGGCCGATATTCACCGTGCTGGAGACGTCCAGGGGCCTGGTGTCGACGAATTCGAGCGTCCCGGCGTTGACGGTGGTGTTTCCGGAGTAGGAGATGTTCAATAGGCTCAGCGCCCCTGCGCCGCTCTGGGTCAAGCCGCCGGCGCCGGTGATCGCGCCGCCGAACGTCTGATTGCCGCTGGCGTTCATGAGCAGGGCGGAACTGCTGGCGATGGAGATGGCGGCCGAATAATTGCCGCCGCCGAGGACGCCCGCGCCGAGCACTTGCAGCGTGCCGTCGGAGATCGTCGTCGTGCCTAAGTAGGTGTTGTTGCCGGTAAGGGTCAGTAGCCCGGAGCCGTTCTTCGTCAGGCTGCCGCTGCCGCTGAGGTTGCCGGCGTAGGTGGTGTTGGCATTGTCGCCGCCGACAGTCACGGCCACGGGGTTGGGGCTGCTCGCGTTGTCCTGCAAGGCAATGTCGTAGCCCGGGCCCGAGGAAACCGCGGAAAGCCCGCCCAAGCTGAAGGCCCCGCCCGCCGAAGCGGCGAAAACCAGGCTGCCGCCGGCCATCGTGACCGTGCCGTTCCCGGCGGCATTCTGATTGGCAAGGTCCAACGTGCCGCCGCTGAGGGTCGTTCCGCCGCTGTAGGTGTTCGCGTTCGAGGCCGTCAGGGCGCCCGGGCCGGCCTGGGTGAGCGAGCCGCTGCCGCTTAGCACGCCGGAAAACGTTTGATTGCCGCTGGTGTTCATGACCATGGCGCTGCTGCCCGCAATGGAGATGTTGCCCGCATAATTGCCGCCGCCGAGGACGCCCGCGCCGAGCACTTGCAGCGTGCCGTCGGAGATCGTCGTCGTGCCTAAGTAGGTGTTGTTGCCGGTAAGGGTCAGCAGCCCGGAGCCGTTCTTCGTCAGGCTGCCGCTGCCGCTGAGGTTGCCGGCGTAGGTGGTGTTGGCATTGTCGCTGCCGACAGTCACGGCCACGGGGTTGGGGCTGCTCGCGTTGTCTTGCAGGGCAATGTCGTAGCCCGGGCCCGAGGAGGCCGCGGAAAGCCCGCCCAAGCTGAAGGCCCCGCCCGCCGAAGCGGCGAAAACCAGGCTGCCGCCGGCCATCGTGACCGTGCCGTTCCCGGCGGCATTCTGATTGGCAAGGTCCAACGCGCCGCCGCTGAGGGTCGTTCCGCCGCTGTAGGTGTTCGCGTTCGAGGCCGTCAGGGCGCCCGGGCCGGCCTGGGCGAGCGAGCCGCCGCCGCTTAGCACGCCGGAGAACGTTTGATTGCTGCTGGAGTTCACGAGCAGGGCGGCGCTGTTGGCGATGGAGATGTTGCCCGCGTAACTGCCGCCGCCGAGGAGGCCCGAGCCGCCGATCTCGAGCGTGCCGCCGTTGACGGCCGTGTTGCCGGTGTAGCTGTTGGACGCCGAGAAACACAACACCCCAGAGCCCGTCTTGACGATGTTGCCGCCGTTGTTGCCGCCTGATCCATTAATAATCGGTCCACTGACGAGCAGATCAATGCCGCCGGGCACTGTGCCCTGAGCGATGTTGAAGGTCAGGCTCCCCGCGGTGGTTAGCCGGAGGTTGATGCCGCTGCTGATGACCGCGGGCGTGCTGCTGGCGCTCGTGGCAAGCGTGGGGCTTCCGGCGGACGCGCTGTACCAGTCGAAGGGGGTGCCGCTGATCGTACCCCCGGACATCAAAACGTTGGTGGCCACCGTGCCGCCGACGGCCCCTGTCGCGGTAAAGGCGAGCGTTCCATTGTTGATCGTCGCGGCGGTGACGTAGTAGTTCGTGTATCCGAGGCCCCACACGCCGTTGACGTTGACCGCGGCGCCGCTGTTGATCACAAGATTTCCGCTGATGCTGTAGTAGGTCCCCGAGGGCGGAACGAGTTGCAACGTGCCGCCGTTGACCGTGGTTCCGCCGCTGTAGGTGTTGCCGTTGGAGAGGGTCAGGACGCCGGAACCCGTCTTGGTGAGCGCGCCGCCGCCGCTGAGCACGCCGGAGAACGTTTGATTGCCGCTGGAGTTCGTGACCAGGGCGGCGCTGTTGGCGATGGAGATGTTGCCCGCATAATTGCCGCCGCCAAGGAGCCCCGCGCCGCCGATCTGGAGCGTTCCGGCGGAGATCGTCGTTGCGCCGCTGTAGGCGTCGTTGGCGGAGAGCACGAGCGTGCCGCTGCCGGACTTGGCGATGCCGGCGGTGGCGCTGCCGAGGTCGGAGACGCTCGCGGAGATCGTGAGCACGTCGCCGGGATTGACGACGTTGATGCCCAGCGCGGCGGCCCCCTGCAAGCTCAAGCCGGCCAGGGCGTTGATCAGCGAGTTGCCGCTGCTGGTGATCGAGTACGACGCGCCGTTAACCGTGTAATTGCCGTCGCTGCCCAATCCCACGGCGTTGCCGCTGAGCGTGCCGCCGCCGAGCGAGACGTTGCCCATGGTTTGCGTGACGCCGGAACCCGAATAGACCGTGCCGCTGACATACCAGGGCGCGAGGAAACTGACCCCGTTGTAAGTCGCGTTGGTGACTTCGGCGTCGAAGGCGCCGCCGCTGGCCACCGCGACGGAGGGCGTGTTTAGAAGGGCCTGGTAAGTCGTCAGCGTGCCGCCGGAGACCGTTGTTGCGCCGTTGTAGGTGTTCGCTCCCGTCAGGACCAGCGCGCCGGGCCGGCCTGGGTCAAGCCGCCGCCGCCGCTGATCGCGCCGGAAAACGTCTGATTGGCGCTGGTGTTCACGATCAGGGCGCCGCTGTTGGAGATGTTGCCCGCATAATTGCCGCCGCCAAGGACGCCCGCGCCGCCGATCTGGAGCGTGCCGCCGTTGACGGTCGTGTTGCCGGTGTAGGTGTTCGAGCCGGAGAGACACAACACCCCAGCGCCCATCTTGACGATGTTGCTGTTGTTGCCGCCTGATCCATTAACAATCGGTCCACTAACGAGCAAATCAACGCCGCCGGGCACTGTGCCCTGAGCGACGTTGAAGGACAGGCTCCCCGTGCCCAGGCGGAGGTTGATGCCGCTGCTGATGACCGCGGGCGTGCTGCTGGCTCGTGGCAAGCGTGGGGTTTCCGGACGTCGCCGCTGTACCAGTCGAAGGGGGTCCCGCTGATCGTGCCCCCGGACATCGTAATGTTGCTCGCCGCCGTGCCGCCGATGTTCCCCGTGGCGGTAAAGGCGAGCGTTCCGTTGTTGATCGTCGCGGCGCTGACGTAGTAGCCGGAGTATCCGAGGCCCCACACGCCGTTGACGTCAACCGCAGCGCCGCTGTTGATCACAAGATTTCCGCTGATGCTGTAGTAGGTTCCCGAGGGCGGCGCGAGTTGCAACGTGCCGCCGTTGACCGTGGTTCCGCCGCTGTAGGTGTTGCCGTTGGCGAGGGTGAGGACGCCGGAGCCGGCCTGAGTGAGCGAGCCGCCGCCGCTGATCACGCCGGAAAACGTCTGATTGCTGCTGCTGTTGACGATCAGCGCGCCGCTGTTGGAGATGTTGCCCGCATAGTTCCCGCCGCCAAGGAGCCCCGCGCCGCCGACGGAGAGCGTGCCGGAGGAGATCGTCGTTGCGCCGGTGTAGGTGTTCGTTCCCACAAATGTCACCATGCCGCCGCCGACGACGTTTACCGCGGTCGCGCCCGTGATGCCGGCGCTGTCGGCGCTGCTGATCGTGTAAGGGACGCTGTTGTTGGTGAAGTTGACGGCGGCGGCGGAGACGCCGCCGGCGCCGACCGTCACGGAGTTCTGCGCGACGGCGACGGTTCCCGAACCGTTGTAGTAATAGTCGCCGAAATAGACGTTGGGAACGAGTGCCGCGGCGGCGGCGAAGGTCCCATTGGCGAGGGGGGCCGAGTAAACATTCGTGCAGAAGTTCGCCGTCGTGTTGCCGTCCCAGAAACTGCCGCCCAGACCGTTCCAGTAGCCGATGTTCGTCACGTCGCGGAGTTGCATCGCGGTCATCGCCGGCATGGTGGTCCCATCATTGGTTCCATTGGTGAAGGCCTGCGATGCGCCGCTGGCGGTGAAATATCCGACGGAATATTGGCCGACGCCGCCATAAACGCCAGTTGGATTCGCATAGATCCGCTGCGTGCTGGCGCCGCTGGAAAGGGTTGTATACTGCCCCGAACTGACGTTCGTGTCGCAGTCCCAAACCTGGACGGCGTATTGATGTCCGCTCTGCAGATTGTTCATGGTCACGGTCGAGTTGGCGCCGTAAACCAAGCCGCCGAGAAGCGTCTGGTAGGCCGTCGTCAGGGCCCCGAATGCGCCGGAGGCGCCAGTGTTGCACGCGGCCAAAGCGCTGCCGAAGCCGCTGCCGAGGGAAAGGTTCGCGTCGACGGCGCCCGTGTTGACGGACGTGCCGGTGAAGTTGACGCCGTTGACGGCGATGTTCGCATTCGCCCAATCGTAGGCATAGACCGCGGCGCCCGCGGCCAACACATCGTTGTCGTTGGCAATGCCGACCGCCGTGCTCCAGGCGATGTCCGCGCGGGCGGTGGAGTCGAGAGCGAGAATTGCGAGTGCCGCGGCGAGACCGCAGGCGAACAGCGACGTAGAGATCCTCCGACTCGGAGACATGGCGAAACCTCCCATGGAAGAAGCCTTGGATCTGCTGGCAACGGATGAGCAAGACCGCATAACCGACAAATTCGATACCTTTACCCTATTTCAGTTCAGCGGCAAAGTCAACGCCGTGTTTTCCGCAAAAAAATAGGGCATTTTGCGAAGTAGGGACGGCAGGCCGCGGGGACTAGTTATAATGGCAATGTATCTGTGTCCAGTCGCTTGAGAAGAAGAATCGCATGGCGCGAACCGGCACGATGAAGCGCGTGGCTTTGGCCTTGCCCATTGGTTGGCCGCATCTGGAGTTGCACGTGCACGGCGTTCTCCGTTACGCCGCGGACTGCGGGAGTTGGACGATTGAGGTCAGCCCTGAGTCGCCTTCCATTTCCGTTTCCAGCCTCCGCGGTTGGTCGGGCAATGGCATTATCACGATGATCAACAGCGCCACAGACGCCCGACTGGTAAAAGACCTCGGCATCCCCGCCGTAAATATTCTCGGGAGCCACGACGCACTCGCCCATCCCTCGAGTGACCGTTCAACAACCGCGCCGTGGGACGGTTGGCGGCGGAGCACCTCTTGGAGGCCGGTTTCCGGCGGTTTGCGTATTATGGCGTACAGGACCTATGGTACTCCGAGGAGCGGGGCGCGGGGTTCTCCGAGCGGGTGAAGGCCGTCGGCGCAGAGTGCGCGGCGTTTCTCGCCCCCAACACCTTGGGCAAGCACGTTGCCTGGGTTCACGTCGGGCAACCGCTCTGCAAATGGATACAATCGTTGGCCATGCCCGTCGGGCTCCTGGCATGCACCGACTACCGGGCGAGGATGGCGCTGGAGGCCTGCAAGCGTCTCGGCGTAAACGTGCCCAGCGATATGGCTTTGTTGGGCGTGAACAACGACGCAAGCGCCTGTGATTTCTGCGATCCGCCGTTGTCGAGCGTGGTGCGCAATGCCGAGAGGGTGGGCTATGAGGCGGCGGCTTTGCTCGACCGGCTGATGCGTGGAAAGCCGCCGCCGTCCGGCGATTTATTGGTTCCGCCCGAAGGCGTCATCCAACGGCGATCGACGGATGTGATTGCCATCGACGATCCGGAAGTCGCGGCTGCCGTGCGGTACATGCGCGACCACCTCGCGGAATCGATTACGATCGACGATGTCGCGCGGGAGCAGGGCGTATCGCGACGCTGGCTAGAGCACTCCTTCCGCCGCGCGATGCGGCGCACGCCGCATGTGTACGTCAATTTTCTCCGCATCCGTCGCGCACGCCAACTGATTGCCGAGGATCCAAAAATAACGCTGGGTGCAATCGCGAAAACATGCGGTTTTTCCGACGTCAAACGCCTGCGAGCCGCTTTCGCCCGCTTCGTCGGCGTGAGTCTGGCCGAATATCGCCGTGCGCATCGCAAGAAAGACGATCGCGTGTGAGGGCTGCGCCTACTCTCCCCCTGCCTCCGCGCTTGGGACGGCCGATGCGCCGCGGTAGGACGGGTGAGATGGCGAGGCAATGGAGACGTCCTCTTCCCATAAGCGGAAGCCGCCGAGGAACGCATTGCGGTTGTCGCCGAGCCGGGCATCAAGAGGAAGAGAGCGGAGCGGCTTTCCATCGACGACCGGGCCAGGATAGCCGATCGATACGACTTCGAAATCCCCGTCCTGCGCGGCCGCGAGGACGGCCCGGACCATTTCGCCGGCAGTCATGCTTGCCCCCGACGCGATCTTCCTCGCCTCGCGTTGGCCGGAGGCGAGGAGCTTGATGTTCGTTCCACCCACGTCAATCACGCGCGTCTTCATCGGCGTCGCAACGCATCCTGGTTCGTCGGAATTATTCTTGGATCGCCAATTCGCGCGGAGCTTCGCGATGTTCACTCCGTGTTTGTTGAACACGCTTCCTGCTCGGGGCACAACAGTCTTTTAGCAGCCGCGTCACCAGCGCGGTCCAGCCTGTCTGAT
Organism: uncultured Planctomycetia bacterium; assembly: GCA_963791075.1. Classification (GTDB taxonomy): domain Bacteria; phylum Planctomycetota; class Planctomycetia; order Pirellulales; family Thermoguttaceae; genus CAWBRF01. The sequence continues at coordinate 54,230 of CAWBRF010000003.1, read as the reverse complement.
GGCTGGCCCCGAGCCCTTGGCCGGAGTCGCCGTGAAAGTATTCGTGGAAGAGGAGGAGATCGCGCCAGTGCGGATCGGCGGCGAAACGCGCGTCGGATCCGTGACAAACGCGGCGGCCGCACTCGTCGGCGCGAAAGAGTCGCGCCAGCCGGGCCGCCAGTTCGCGCGCCACTTCCTGCAGATTCATGAGCCGGCCCGAGCCGGTCGGACATTCCACCCGCAACGTGTCGCCGTAGAAATGGTGGTATCGCTCCAGCGCCTCGATGAGCAGGTAATTCACCGGCAGCCAGATCGGCCCGCGCCAGTTCGAGTTGCCGCCGAAGAGTCCCGTGGTCGCCTCCCCCGGCTCATAGTCTACGCGCTGCACGACGCCGCCGGGCGAGCACGCGTAGGGCCGATCCTTATGGACGCGCGACAGCGAGCGGACGCCGAAGGGAGACAAAAACTCGTTCTCGTCGAGCACGTAGCGGAGGATGCGTTCCAGCCGCGGGCGGGAAGGAATGGCCAGGAGCCGCCGCCCCTGGCCGCCGGGGCCTTGAGGCTCGAGGTAGGAAACTTGCTTGCGCCAGGTCGCGGCGGTTGTCGAGAAACCACTGCAGGCGCTTTTGGAACCCGGGCAGCCGGGCGATTGTCCGGTCTTCCAAAATCTCCACGGCGAACAGGGGGATGATTCCCACCAGCGAGCGAATGCGCAGACGGATCGGTCTGCCCTCGACCTGGAGTTGATCGTAGTAGAACCCGTCCTCCTCGTCCCACAGTCCGGTCCCGCCCAATTGGTTCATCGCGTCGGCGATGGCGACGAAATGCTCGAAGAACTTCGACGCCACGTCTTCGTAGGCGGCGTCTTCCCGGGCCAATTCCATCGCCATGGCGAGCATGGTGACGCAATAAAAGGCCATCCACGCCGTGCCGTCGGCCTGCTCCAACACGGCGCCGCTGGGCAACTGCTTGGAGCGATCGAAAAGACTGATGTTGTCCAAGCCGAGAAAGCCGCCGGTAAAAAGATGCTTTCCCGTCACGTCCTTGCGGTTGACCCACCAGGTGAAGTTGATCAGCAATTTCTGAAAGACGCGCGCGAGAAACAGCCGGTCCCGCGCTCCCCGCCGCCCGGTCATCTTGTAAACCCGCCAGCAGGCCCAGGCATGAACGGGCGGGTTGACGTCGCCGAAGGCGAACTCATAGGCCGGCATTTGCCCGCTGGGATGCATGTACCACTCGCGGAGAAAGAGGACCAATTGCTCTTTGGCAAATTGGGGATCGATCTCCGCCATGGGGATCATGTGGAACGCCGAGTCCCAGGCGGCGTACCAGGGGTACTCCCACTTGTCCGGCATGGAGATCACGTCGCGATTGAACAGGTGGCCCCAATCCTTATTCCGCCCCTTCCGGCGGCTGGCGGGCGGCGGCGGCGTGGCGGGATCGCCGTCGAGCCACTCCTTGACCACGTAGTGGTAGAACTGTTTCGTCCAGAGCAGGCCCGCATACGCCTGTCGGCTGATGCGGCGATCCTCGTCCGCTGCGCCGGGCGGGTTGCGGTTTCTGTAGAACTCGTCCGCTTCCCCCGCCCGATCCGCAAACACGCGGCTAAAGTCCGCGCCGAAGGCCTCCCGCGGGGCCTCTCCTTCGCCGAAGAGCCGCAAGACGACGGTTGTCGAATCCTCCGCGGCGATGTTCAACACGTAGTGCGCGGCGGCCTTCGTGCCAACGGCCGCAGGATTGACCGCGTCCGACCGCCCGTGGACGACGTACTCGTGAAATGCGTCCTTGACGTACGGGCTTTCGTTGGCGACGCGGAACAGTCTTTCCTTGTTCGTGTGGTTGTCGGTAAACAACAGCGGCGGCGCGCGACCGCCGGCGTCGGGACCGGCGCGAAAGTGGAACTGCCCCAAGGTCGGGTGCGCGCAAAGCACCGCGCCCTGGCCAACGTGCCGCAACTGGGGCTTTACGGTGCAGCCTTCGTGCAGGCATCCCCAGGACCAGGTGTTGCGAAACCAAACCGTTGGCAGCAAGTGAAGCGTCGCCGCTTCCGGGCCGCGATTGGCCGCCGTCACCCGGATCAAGATGTCGTTCGGAGACGATTTGGCGTACTCCACGAAAACGTCGAAGTAGCGTTGGCCGTCAAGAATGCCTGTGTCCAACAGTTCGAACTCCGGGTCCCTTCGGCTCCGCCGATGATTCTCTTCGACAAGCAGGGCGTAGGGGAACTCGGCCTGGGGATACTTGTAAAGGGCCTTCAGGTACGAAGAAGTGGGCGTTGCATCCAGATAGAAATAGCATTCTTTCACGTCTTCGCCGTGGTTGCCTTCGCGGTTGCTCAGACCGAACAAGCGCTCCTTCAGGATCGGGTCCCGGCCATTCCATAGGGCCAGGGCAAAACAGAGACGACATTCGCGATCGGTAATTCCCAGCAGGCCGTCTTCGCCCCAGCGGTAGGCGCGGCTGCGGGCGTGCGCGTGGGGAAAGAACTCCCAGCATGATCCGTCGGGCGAATAGTCTTCGCGCACCACGCCCCACTGACGCTCGGCCAGATAGGGGCCCCAGCGTTTCCAGTTCTTTTCGCGGCGAGCATTTGCGGCCAGCCGCTCCGTTTCCGCGTCGATGGTTCCCTTTTCCGCCATCCGGCCACCAGCCGATCGGTTCTATTTCCGACTCCTTGCCCGCCTTGACGCCCGTCAGATGCAGTAGTGCGGCACAAGGGCGTCGGTGCAACGCCCGGCGACCACGCTCGATCAATCGGCGCATAAAAAGCCGCCAAGGAATTTTAGGCAAGCAATCTCCGCGAGAAAAGAAGCGAACCGGCGGGGAATGCGGAGATTTCCGCCCGGACAACGAGACTTGAATAGGCTGTCGTTGCAGGAGATGAGACTATTTTCTCGCAGTTGATTGTTCCCAACCCATTTGTTTATTCCCGAGCAGCGAGCGGCTGCCGCGATGCCGCATTTCTCGAAGTTATTTGTTGACTTTTTGGTCCCCTCTGGACGCGCGACGCCGTCTCACTAGAATTGCGATAGTTGGAGCGCCGTCGGCGCCGCCGGAAGGGGGACTTATGGTTTCAGTCGCGACCTGCAACTGCGTGCCGGAGAACGCGGAAAAATGTCTTGGAGCCGCAAATAGTTATGAAAACGCGTCCTCTTGTGATCTGCAAAAGTCCCGACGTTCTCGCCGTCAAGGCTGCCGACGTTGTTGCAGAGTGTGCGAAGGAGGCGATCGCCGCGCGGGGGCGTTTTGTCGTCGCCCTTTCCGGCGGCTCGACGCCCGAGCAGACCTACCGCCGCCTCGCCGAGCCTGACGAGCGTGCGGCCGTCGATTGGTCGAAGACGTGCGTTTTCTTCGCCGACGAGCGATTCGTGCCGCCCGAAGACGAGCAGAGCAACTATGGAATGGTGCGAAGGACCCTGCTCGCCCGGGTGCGCATCCCGCCTTTGCAGGTGTTTCCGATTCCGACCGAGGCGGGCGCCGCCGCCGAGGCCGCATCGCGCTACGCCGCGGAGCTGGCTCGCTTCTTCAGCAGCGACGCCGCTCGAGGCGCTCCGCCTCGCTTTGATCTGATCTTGCTCGGCCTGGGCGAGGACGGCCACACGGCTTCGCTCTTTCCCGCCGCGCCGGCGCTGCGCGTCGCCGACGCCTGGGTTGCGTGGAGTCGGCCGGGGCGCTTCCCCCGCCCGTTGACCGCATCACAATGACGTATCCGCTTCTCAACGCCGCTCGGCATGTCGTGTTTCTGGCGTCGGGGGCGAAGAAGGCGGCGGCGCTCGGCGACGTGCTCGAAGGCAAGGCGACCCGCGACGAGCGCCCGGCGGCCGGCGTCCGGCCGACCGCCGGCACGCTTGCGTGGCTCGTCGACGAGGAGGCAGCCAGCCAGCTAACGCAACCGCCGGGGTTCCTGCCATGAGCGGTCGGCCCAATCCGCTCGAGTTGGAACAATCGCTCCGGGCGATTCCCGGCGTTGTCGGAACGGGACTGTTTCTCGGCATGGACCCTACTGTCCTGGTGGACGACAACGGCCGAATCGAGGTCCGGCGGCGCCAATCATCTTGACGTGGATGCGTATAATTGTGGCAGACCATCGCAAAGGAGGCCCCTTATGGCCAAGCTGCTTCACATTCTCGCCAGTCCTCGGGTCGAGTCGTATTCCACGCGCGTGGCCGACGCATTTCTGGATTCGTACCGACGCGCACGACCGGACGACGAGGTCGAGACGCTGGACCTGTTTCAGGCCGACATCCCGCCGTTTCACGCGCCGCAGGCGAAGGCCAAGTACGCCGTGATGGGCGGTCAGGCGCCCCGCGACGAGGCCGAGGCCGCCTGGCAGCCCGTCGTCAAAACCATTAACCACTTCAAGGGGTTCGACAAGTACGTGCTCTCCAGTCCGATGTGGAATTTCGGCATTCCCTATCGGCTGAAGCAATACATCGACGTGATCGTACAACCGTCGCTGACCGTCGGCTTTTCCAAGGAGAAAGGATTCGTGGGCCTTGTCGCGGGCAGGCCGCTGATGCTCATCCTCGCCCGCGGGAGCGTCTATCAATCGGGCAACCCCTGTGAAACTTTCGATTTCCAGGAGAGTTATCTGCGAAGCATCTTCGGATTTATCGGCTTCACGGACATTCGGACGATCTACATCCAGGGCACGACGCAAAGTCCGCAACAGGTCGAGGCCGCCGCCGGCAATGCCGTCGCCGAAGCCACCGACGCGGCAATGGACTTCGCCGGAGCAGCGGCGATGCGGGTATGAAGCGGATGAAGATGCGCAACGCGCCGGCGGCGCCGACCGCACGTGCGGAGCAGGGGCTCGACAGGCCAATTCGCGACGTTTGCAGCGTCGACGCCCGCCGCCGAAAGCGCGGGCGCGTCAGTGGATCGAGCTGGCGATCTGATGGAACTTGCTGTTCGCGTTGGTTCCGATCGTGGAAATTGCCGAGATGCACACGACCACGATGAGCGAAAGCATCACCGCGTATTCGACGGCGGTGGGGCCGTCTTCGGAGGCCAGGAACCGATAGAGAGATTTCATGGTAACGCGGTCGCTTTGTTGCGAATCTGTGTGTGGCGCCTTTCGACCCAGGCTGGGCGCCGCGGCTGGCGGCCGCATCGCCGCGCCACGGCCTGTTGTTATAAATCTGGCACAGGATCAACGCCTGCGGTACGTGATTATTTCACGGTCGGGAGCGGTCCGGCCAGGTCGTCCACGCCCCGCCGTTCCACTTCCCAACGACTCGCGAGGCGGACAAGCTCGACGCTGTTCTCGACGCCCATCTTTTCGAGAATGCTGACGCGGTGTCGCCAGATTGTTTGCACGGTGACGTTGCTGGCGATTGCAATTTCTTTGAGGCTTTTGCCGGAAATGAGCCCGTCGAGCACGTCCTTTTCGCGGAGGGTGAGCTGGCTCATGCGGGCGGCGAACTCCCGGGCCGAGCCCTGCCGCCGCTGTTCCGCATCGCGGGCGACGGCCTTGTAAATGTGGTCGAGCAGCATGTCGTCGTCCACCGGTTTCTCGAGGAAATCGAATGCGCCCCCGCGAAATGCGCGGGCGCAGGTCGGCACATCGCCGTGCGCGGTGATGAAGATGACCGGCAGTCCGGCGCCGCGCTCCCAGAGGGCCTGCTGCACCTTCAGGCCATCCATTCCCGGCATGCGAACGTCGAGCACAAGGCAGCCGGCCTGCTCCGGGCGATACGCATCGAGAAATTCCCCGCCCGAGGAGAAGGATCGTACGCGCACGTCCGCCTGCCGCAGGAGCCAGCACAGGGAGCGAAGGGCGCCGGGGTCGTCGTCGACAACGAAGACGGTGGGTTCATCGCTCATGTTTTATCCCATCCCGGCGGCAGGCAACGTGAAGTGAAACGTGCAGCCCTGGTCCAGATTCGCCGACGCCCAAAGGCGTCCTCCGTGCGTCTGAATGATCGAGCGGCTGATGGCCAGCCCCATGCCCAGCCCTTCCGGTTTCGTCGTGAAGAACGGCTCGAAGATCTTTTCCAGGTCGTTGCCGTCGATGCCCTTCCCGCAATCTTGCACGCTGACCTGAATTTGGCCGTCGTCGTGACGTCCAGTCTTAATCCGCAACTGTCGGTCGCCATTCAACTCGGGCTTCTCATCCATGGCCTCCAAGCCGTTGCGAACGAGGTTCAACATCACCTGCTCGATCTGGATCGGATCGCCGGCGACGGCCTGGAGGTCGGGCGCAAGGTCGACAAGGATCCTCGCGCGCCGCCGCTGGATTTCCGCCTTGCTCAGCAGCACCACTTCTTCGACCAGGCGGTTCAGCGACACCTTGGAAACCTGCGGATCGCGCTTATGGACGAACCCCCTGACGCGGCGGATGATCTCCGCGGCGCGATTGGCCTCCTCGCTGATCTGCCACAGGGCGGAAAGCAATTCCTCATCCTTCTCGTCCTTCTTGAGCAGCCGCCGGACGCTTCCGCGGGCGTAGTTCTTCACGGCGTGCAGCGGTTGGTTCAACTCGTGCGCCAGGCTTGCGGCCATCTCGCCCATCGTGCTCAACCGAGCCACGTGCGTCAGTTCGACCTGCCGCTGTTGCAACTGCTCCTCGCGGAGCCGAAGCTGGGCTTCCGCCCAATTTCGCCTCGTGATCGCGCGGCTGAGCCAATCGCCGAGAAAAGCCATGAAGCAGCCCGTGCACACGTACAGCGCCAAGGAGATCTGGTGTTCCAGATCATTGATGTACAACGAGCCGCGAGGGTCGCTGAACATGTAGGATCCGAGCAGGGCGCCTGCGGCGATCGTCGCGAGCGACGGGCCCAGCCCGCAACACCACGCGGTGAACATCACGGCCGCGAAGTAGGTTGCAAAGGGAGCGTGATTCCCCAGCACCGGGTCGAGCCAACTCCGCGCCAACGTCGCCAGCAGGGCCGCAGCCAACGCGACGCCGTAACTCGGCGGCGTCGTGCGCCGGGGCTCCGGCTTCGTTCTGCCGCCGTCCGTTGGAAACGCCTGCTTTCCCATGGTGTAAGCCATCCTACAAAGATAGCTCGCTCTGGCGCCGAGGCATGGATCGCGCCGGGTCCGGGGGAATCGATCGCGGCCCATGTCATCGGGCTCGCGGTCGGCCGCAAGGACCCAACCAGCGGGGAGTGCGGACTGGAGGGGATAAAATGGGTTTTACGTCGCGCAGGAGGTCGTGGGCCCTACTGCGCGCAGGCTTCGCTTCTCACCGCGACGGCCGCGCCGCGACGGTCGGCGGAGAGATAAGCGCTGTAGATGGTCGCAATCGCGTCGGCCGCCAACAGGCTGTCCGTCTCCAGCGGTTCGTCATCGGCAATCGTTCGATAGAACGCCTCGATTTCCTGCGGATAGCCGGTGAACCAGTCTTCCTCGGGCGAGGTGCATGCCCAGCCTTGCTTTGTGCCGATCTTCTCCACCACGTAGACGTTGGCGAAGTTTTCTTCCCTCGGGTTGTACGTTTGCATCGCCGTATTCGGATTGATGTTGCAGATCGTGCGATGGTTGTTGGCGGCAGACTTCCAGCCAATTGTGGATGCCGCCCAAGACGATGTCGGAGGCAAAGATGTCGGCAATGGCGCCGTCGTCGAACTCCACGTGCGTCAAGGAGAAGTCGTCGATGTCGTAGTAGTTGCAGCGGATGTGGCCTTCGTCGCGGAAGCCCGGCAGGCGAGTCAGCGCGTGCGTCCGGGCGGAAACGGTCTTCGGCCGAATCGGCTTGCCGTCGCGGACGCGCCCCTCGACGCGCTTCAGGTACAAGGCGGCGGTGAGCGGATGGCAGCCTTTGCCGATGAGCGCGCCCCCGCCGCAGCGCGCCGCGTAGGCATAGTCCACGGAGTGCGAGCCGCTGTGCGCCTCTTCCCCGTGCATCCAAAGGATTTGCCCGCCGGTCTTTTCGAGGATTTCCCGTTCCTTCTGCACGGCGGGGGCATAGACCCAATTCTCCGCGTACAGCAAGCGGCCCTTGCTGCGTCGTTCGGCGGCGAGGATTCGATCCACGCTGGCCAGCGCCGCTTCCAACGCCGCTTGTTTGTCGGCCCGGTCCCAGTGAAAGCCTTTCGATCCATCGCCGAAATAGCCCGTCAGCGGCTTCTCGCAGACGACGAATTTGTCGCGCTGGAGCCCGGCGACGGCGATCGACTCGTGCGCCATGGGCGGAACGCAGACATGCACGGCATCGACCGCGTCGAGCAGGGCGTCGAGACGGTCGAAGAAGCGAATGCCGCGTTTCCGCGCGTAGGCGGCGCCGCTCGTTTTGTCGAGCGAGTGCACCCCGACGACCTCGACATTCGTGCCGTAGACTTTCCGCAGCGCCTCGTAATGAAAAGAGGCGGAGAAGCCGGCGCCGACGATTCCCGCGCGAATGGTTTTTTTGTTCATAATCACAGCTTTCCATCGAGGAATTGTTGGAATCGCTCTTTGACCCGGCCGGCGTTGACGTTGCCGGAATGCACGAGAATGCCGACGCGTTGCCCGAGCGCGCCGCCCTTCTTGAGGGTGAAGTGGACGCCGCTTTGGCTGTCTTCGCGGCGGGGGCCAAAGGGGCCGTAATACGGCATGTTGAGGTCTGCGGCGTACCGGTAGACCAAGGCTTCCTTGCCGTCAAGGAGGATGCGCAACTGCCCGCGCTTGTCATTGCGCTCGAGTGTGATCGGCGCCGCGGGCGGCTGTGCGTTGCCGCCAAGGACGGCGCCGCGGGCAAGCGACAGCGCGCAGAGCGCGGTGAGAAAGGAGACTGGTTTCATCGGTGTGTATCCTCGCAACGCTTTTCCTCTGGCGTGTGAAGCGCATTTTGGCCAACTAATCGGACAGCGGCGCCCCTTTCGTTTCCGGCGCGAACCAGATGGCGACGGCGCCGAAGACATAGACAAGACAGACGGCGGCGCCCGCATGGCCATAATGGCCGCCGAACAGCGCCACGAACTGACCCATGAAGAGGCTTCCGCCGGCGGCAATCACCCGGCCCGCATTGAAGCTCACGCCTTGCCCGGTGGCGCGGACGTGCGTGGGAAACAACTCGGGCAAATACAATGGCAGCCATCCGTAGAAGGCCGCCGTCACGCCGCCGGCGACGCCTGCGGCGATCATGAACCAGGCGCCGCCGCCGTCGAATCCAAGATAGAGCCATGCACACGACAAGAGCGACATCGCGCAGAGGCCGAAATAGACCGGTCGGCGTCCGAAAAAGCCGGCGACGACGGGCGCCGCGCAGCAGCCGAGGATCGATCCCAGGGCAAGCATGACTTGCACCCAGGCCTTGACGTTTGCCGTGCCGCTGCGCACGCTCGCCCACTGGGCCGCGGTGAGCGATTTTTCCAGAAGCGCCTGTCTTTCCTTGGCGTTTTCCGCGCGCTGAAACGAAGCGGCCTGTTCGAGCGAAAGCATTGTCCTGCCCATATGGTGTTGGGCCATCTGGTCCGCCCACAATGGCGTCCAGCCGGACACCGCCGCCCAAGTGCCGATCAGGGGAATCGCGGACAACACCATGGCTAAGATCGTCTTGCGGAGCAATTTCGGGCAGAAGATTTCCACCGCCGGGCTGCGGGCCTGCGTTTTTCTCGACGCCCGCCAGCGCCTCCGATTCAGGAACCGCGGCAACGAACAGCGCCAACAAGGCCGGAAGCGATGCGGCCAGCATCACCCATCGCCAATCCCCTTCGGTGACTTGACGGCAAAGGGCCAGCAAGGCGATCAAGAGGAAGCCGACGTTGGCGGCGGCTCCGATGACGCCGGCCAACATCGGACGATGCCGCTCCGGCCAGGACTCCACCACGAGCGCCACGCCCAACGACCACGCCCCGCCCACTCCCAGCGATCCGAGGAAGCGAAACACGCCAAGTTGCCAAGGGGCAGCGGCGAAGTAACACCCGCCGGTGAAAAGCGAATACGCGAGCACGGTCATCACCAGCGCCCGGACGCGTCCGAACTTGTCGCCCAACCAGCCGAAGAGGAGCCCTCCCGCGGCGGCGCCCACGAGAAAGCAGGCCACGAGAACGCTGTTCCACGAGGCGATTGCCGACTCGTCGCCGACTTTGAGCAAGTCTGCGCAGCGCGGGCCGGACGACCAGGGGGAACAGCCCAATCTGCACGCCGTCGAACATCAGGCTCAAGAATGCCGCCGCCAAGACGCACCACCGCCCCCACGCCGACGGATTCGCGTCGGCTGCGCGAATCGCCTTTGGCGGATCGCACGACGGCGCCGGTCGAGGCAAGTCAACGGGAGGCGATTTGCTCGGCTTCACCGTCATCGCGTTGCTCGATTCGCAATCGTTTCCAAGGCGTCGATATTTTCGCTCGGCGCGCCCGGCGGCGTTCCGCCGCCGCAAGAGACGATCATCCGGCGACGGTCCGTTGTCGAAGCGAGCATCGCAGCGACGCAACGGCGGACATCTTCCGGCGTTCCTTGGGCGAGCACGTCGCGCGGGGGAATGTTGCCCAGCAGCGCCGCGGACGTCCCGGCCGCCGCGCGCATCTCGTCCATGCGGTGATTATAGGAGAAATTGAACAAGTTCACGCCCAACGCCGCCAAGTGTTTCGCCGTAATCAACCCCGCGGCGTCGTTGTGCAGAAAACGGACGCTCGCGTTTCGCGAGGCGAATATCTGTTTCAGATAGGGCAGGGCGAACTGCTGGAAATCGTCGTCCCGCAAGAAGCCGATCAAGTCGTCCAGGAGAAAGATCCCGTCGATCGAGTCGAACGCATCCGCCTGCAAGTTGAGCCAGTCGATGAGGAAGTCGGCGACGATCCGCAGCAGGCGGTGGATTTCCTCCGGATTCGTCTTCACGCCGATGAGGAATTCGTTGTGGCCAAGAAGGTGGGCGGCCACATTCAGCGGTCCGCGGGCGACGGCGAAACGGATGCGGTGACCGGCCGCTTCGATCGCCGGTTGACAACGCTGCAAGCGGCGGATCACAAACGGCAGCAGGCCGTCGCTGCGACAGTCGGGTTTCTGCAAACGGCCGACCTCCGCGTAGTCGTGCAGCGCCTTGGCGGCGTTGGGGAACGCATTCTCGCGCCAAATGCACTTTGCCCCGAAGGCCGAAGGCTCAGTGCACATGCCGTATTCGGCCCAGAACCCCGGCAAAAGCCAGATCCGCTCAAACCGCCGCGCCGCTTCGAGATTGACGCGCAGCCAGATCGCCTCATCCGCAAAGTAGTCGAGCATGGAAACCCCCGCCCAGCCGGGGAGCCAAGGGCTGTCCACGATCAGCCCCACGGGCAGCGGGTCGAGCGATTCGCCGCGAATGACGCGGAGCAGGTCTTGCCACTGAGGATCGGTCATCGCGGGCGTTGGTTGGGCGGGGTGGGACGGCAGTCGAAAGTCGGCAGCGGAAGCGAACGGGCTGCGTCATGGCGGTTTCGTCGGTATTATGACACGCAGCCATGACGATGGGCAAGCCTCTTTTTCGCACAAATGGCCATCGTTTTACACCCCACCCAGAAGGTCCGTATCCGAGCGGAAAAACTGGCGCAATGGCGAGCGCGCCGGCGTCGTTGCTGCGGAGAGCCCGTTGGCCATGTGCAGGCCAGTCTTTCCAGACCGGAAAAGCCGCCAGCCGGGCCAAAGGCAGCCTACTTGCCGAATGCCGCAATCGAGCGCAGAATAAGAGAGCCCCCGGCTTTTGTCCGGGCGACGAGCGAACATTGTTGAACGTTGGCTGGAAGCTTGCCCTGCGGGGGCCTTCGGGCGGCTGAATTCGCGGCGCCGCCCATCCAGCGAGAACTCTTGAGGCCGGGACTGCTTGCGGAGCAAGGGCGACAAACGGGAGCCCGGTTTCCCGGGCCGAACGCATCGAAGTGTTCCGCAATTAACAACGGAATCAATAAGCATGAAATGCGTGGACGTGAGCCTGAACTTCATGCCGGCGTTCTACTCCAAGCATCTTGGGATAACCTACGGAGAGCCGTACTACTTCGATCCGGCCTACCGCGCTGAAGTGGAACGCGCGGAGGGACGGTTTCTCTTCGAGGTGCTCGGCAAGTACGGCGTCGGCAGCCAAAATCCGCAGCCTTCGCCCAGCGTGTTCATTCAACCCGTGGACCTCGTCATGCGCACGCAAGGGGCGCAGTGGCGATTTCCCCCGGACGGCGTTGTGGAAAGCCGGGGCGCCCCTGGGCCGGCCTCGCCCCAGAGGAAATCGCCGCCATCGATCCCAGGGAAGCGGCCTGCCATCCCGCGATCGACTCCCTGATTGAGCAATATCGGCAATTGGAGCGGCTCTATGGAGACCAAGCCGACGTCTTCGGCACAAAGTCGGGAACGATGAACATCCACACTCCGTACACCACAGCCCACCAGTTGTGCGGGGAAGACTTGTTCGCCTTGATGCTCGCCGATCCCGCCGGCGCCGGCGTGATCTTCGCCAAGGTCTGGGAACTCTATCGGGCGATCTTCGCGCGGATCGCCGCGGCCACCGGCGCTCGCCTCACGCGCATCCAACTCGGCGACTGCGCCGCCTCGCTCATTTCGCTGCCGACGTATCGCGAAGTCGTCTTGCCGGCCAACCGGGCGTTGGCTTCGCAGTTCGAGCGGGCGGGTTATCATTCCTGCGGTCGATCCACCCACCTGCTGACCGCCTTTCGCGAGCTGCCCAACTTGGACTCGATTCAGCTTGGGCCCGGCACGGACCTCGCGGCCGGCGTCCGCTTGTTGCCGGGGATTCACATGCAGCCCCTGGTCGATCCGGTCGTGATGCTCGAAGGCGATCCCGATGCGATCCACCGCGCGATCGAAGACATCCTCCGCGCCACGGCCGCTTCGCCGGCAGTCACGCTTTGCGCCTGGTCGTTCGACCGCAACACGCCCCTGGAAAACGCCGTGGCATTGTACGACGCCGTGAGCTAGAATCGCATTGCCGCACAAAATGCAATCGGAAACAGGAACCCTTTGTCGCCAACATTGAAGTTTGAACGGACCGCCGCGCCTGAGGCGTTCCTTCCAATCAAGGTCATCCCCATGGGCTGTCTGCAACCTGGATCGCCGTTTCCCGAGGAATGTCGCGCTATGACCGGCAAGGAACGAATGCTCAAAACGCTGCGGTTTGAAGAGCCGGACCGTCCGCCGCATTTCGAGGTCATGTTCGAGTTGGAGCGCGAGGCGTTCGGACTCCAATTTCCCGATCGACGGCTTTGGGAGGGCCGCACGGCGGCGGAAAAAGCGCGGATGATCGACGAGTGCATGGAAGTTTACGTGCGCATCGTCGAGCATTACGAGTGGGACGCCTTGGCCGTGTTTTGGCCGTGGAGCGACGCCGATGGGGTCGCCGCCGCGAAGAAAGTCTTCGGCGAGAAGATTCTCGTCGGCGGCATCGTCGGCGACTCGCTCTGGTCGATCGAACACATGCCCGACTGGACGCAGTTCGCCGTCAACCTGGCGGAGCGGCCGGAACAGATTCACGCCGCGGCGGAGGAAAAGACCCGCCGGGCGTGCGCGAAGTTCGACGAGATGGCCGACGCCGGCGCCGATTTTATCCATGTGGTGAACGACGTCGCCTACAACCGCGGCCCGTTCGTCTCGCCGAAACATTTTCACGAAATCATCACCCCCTACCTGACTCGCCAGGTGGAGCACATCAAGCGCCGCGGCGTCATTCCGTTTATACACACCGACGGCAACATCATGTCCGTCCTGGACGATTTCCTCGCCGTCGGGGCGGCCTGCTTCCAGTCGGTCAACCCGATGGCCGGCATGGACATCGCCGAGGTCAAGCGGCGTTGCCATGGGCGGATGGCCTTGATGGGCAACGTTCAGTGCAATCTGCTGCAAGACGGACCCGCGCGGCGATTCGCCAATCGGCGTTGTACTGCCTGGAACACGCTTCGCCCGGCGGCGGCTACATCTTCGGCACTTCCAACACGATCTTTCCCGGAATGCCCTTGGAAAACTACGAGTACATGCTCCAGGTCTATCGCGAGTTCTGCCAAGAATCCTCGAAAGGGAAAAACGGCCGATCATGACCCCGGAGAACTTGGCGGCACGAGGAAGTCCGGGCGCAATCCATGGCAACTCAAAAGCGACGCGCTTTTTTCATACTGTCGGAATTCGCATGAACTGAAAGGAAAGCCACGAACATGAACAGCATTGCACTACTGCTTGCGGCGGCGACCCTCGGGGCCGAACCGGAACTGGCGTGGAAACAGACCGACCACTCGCTCGCGCTGACGCGCGGCCCGGCGGTCGTCTGGCAATTCAACTACAAGAAGGAGGAGGGCAAGCCCTATTTCCATCCGATCACCCTGGCGGGAAGCTCTTCCCTGACCGATCTTCGCCCGGCGGATCATCCCTGGCACCGCGCCCTCTGGTTCTCGTGGAAATTCATCAATGGCGTTCTCTATTGGGAGGAGGACCCGAAGACGGGGAAAGCCCCGGGCGAGACGGAACTGATCGACGCGAAGGCGACGGCCCGCGCCGATCACTCCGCCCGTTTCGAGTTGGCCTTGAGCTACCATCCGCCCGCCAAACCGGCCGTGCTCACGGAGAAACGCACGCTGGAAGTCAGCCCGCCGGGCAAAGACGGGGGCTATTTCATCGACTGGCAGAGTGTTTTCACCGCCGGCGACGTGGATGTGCGGCTGGATCGCACGCCGATCCTCGGCCAGCCCGGCGGCGTCGGTTACGGCGGCTATGCGGGGATGTCGCTGCGGCTGGCGCCCGCCCTGCGCGGCTGGCAATTCGTGGGCAGCGAAGGACCGGTGAACAAGCTCTGGACAGAGGCGCAGTTGGATGTCGTTCGGCGGCTCGCTCGGGAAGGGAAAGTCGGCGACGATCATCGTCTTGGATCATCCGAAGAGTTTTCGTCATCCTACGCCGTGGTATCTCATCGGAAGCATGCCGTACTTCAGCCCCGCGGTGCTCTACCGGGAACCATACACCCTGCCGGCGGGAAAGACTCTCCTGTTGAAGCACCGGATCATCTTCCAGCCCGGTCCGCTTGACCGCAACGCCGCGGAGAGACAGTGGCGGCAATTTGCCGAACAGGAATGATCCGCCGATCTTTGGCCGGACGGGGACGCCCATGCGCGACACGCGCGTCGCGCTGGTTAAGCAAGGCTGCGCCGCGCTCTGTGCGGACAATCCATTTGCCGCTCTAGCGCCGGGGCAGCGCGCCTGCGGCCAGGGCCGCGGCGTCGCTTGCGTGTCTCCAGATGCGGCGCGATTCATCGTACAACCACGCGTCGCCGGCCGCCTGGCGACGTTTTGGCCAATCGGCGATCATCGCCTGCGTCTCGTCCCAGTTGTGGACGCCGCTGACGGCGTCAAACACCTTGACGTTTTGACCGCCGACGCAACAGGCCGTTTTCAAGGCGTTTTCGGGACTGCAACCGCGGAGCACGGCGGCGAGGAAGCCGGCGATGGAACTGTCGCCCGCCCCCACGGCGGAGACAACCTCGTCGACCAAGAACGGCTCTTCCCACAAGGCGCGGCCGGACCATTCCGCCGCGTTCTGCGGCGCCGCAGCCCCCATCCGCTTGATCCGATCGCGCGCCGCCGTGCAGAGGAGTATGCCGCGGTGACCGCATTTGACGGGAGCGATCCCCGCGCCCAGCTTCAGCAGTTTCCGCGCGATCCACTCAAAGTCCTCGCTCGTAAAGGCGCCGATCGGGTCGCCTTGTCCCGAACAGCGTTTCAACTCGTCGAACCGCGGACGGTTGAGCATGAACATCGCCTCTTCCGCGCTCAAGGGGGCGATGTCCACGTAGGGCATAAGTTCCTCCAGCACGCGGGCCCAGTTGACGCGGCCCGACTCGGAAGAAGGATCGGGAAGCGACATGTCGATGCTCGTCGTCACCCCCAGGTCCTTCACGCGGCGGTAAATCTCGATCAGTTCGGCGCCTCCGCGGGTGAACAGCCCGTGCATCAGCGGAGGATAGCCCAAGTGAAACAACCGCGCCTTGGCCACGAGATCGTAGTTGACGTCGTGCGACGAGAAGGTGTTGTTCGCGCCGGGGCAATGGAGGAAGACGCGGTCGATTCCCGGCGGCGCGAGGACGAAGCTGTACGAGGTGTCTTCGCCGGGGACAACCGTCATCGCCCGGTCGGTGTCCGCTCCCCACTGCCTGAATCGCGCGCGGATGCCCTCGGCGAAGAAATCGTCGCCGATCTTGCCCATGAGCATGGTCTTGACGCCCAACTTGATCAGCGCGAGGCCCGTGTTCGACACGGCGCCGCCGGTGGAAAAGGCCGTCGAGCGGATATTCACCAGCTTGCCGGGGACGATGATCTCGCCGATGGCGGCGGCGGCGCTGTTCTCGAAGCGTGGAATCAAGTCCAGGCAGACATGCCCGGCGACAACGACATCGAAGGCCCGCTCATTCATGTTTGGCGTTTCCTGGAAGTCGGCTTTGGCTTATGGATTGCTGCACTGAAAGCGAATCCGGTCATTCTATTCCGCCGGCTTCTCCCCCGCGTCCTGGATCGCCAGCTTCGCCACAAAGGCGTCGTGATATCGCTGAAGGCCCAGCCCCAGCCGCTGGCCCAGGGGCGTGTGATGCGGATGCCAACAGTTGTTGTCCCATAGGCCGGGCCACTCGCGCAGGAGGCCTTGAAAGCGGCGGACTAGGTCGCTCTCCAGACGCTGCGATTGGTCGAAGCGGTCCCCGCCGTCCGGTTTTTTCGCCACGCGCGCCGCCCCGCACCAGTTGAGCGCCGAGAGCACGCACACCACGTGCCCCTCGGCCGACAGGGCTTCATGCCTGCTGGCCGTCGTATGGCCTTCCGCGGCGTCGGCTGCCGCAAGCTCGTGCGCGGCAACTTCCCAATCGGCCAAAACTCGCAGGAAGCAGGCTTCCAGCCGGTCGGACAGGTTCGGCCGAAAGAAGTTGTATGGGGAAAAATAGTGGATCTTGTGCAGTTGATCGGTCTCGGCGATTTTCTGACGGACCAGCGGCGTCGCAATGCACAGCGACCACGCCATGCCGAAGCGGCCGGAGAACTCGTTGCAGCCGGTGTCGCCCAGGCCAATCGGCAGGTTGCAGAATCCCCGGCCAAAGGCCCGCCAGCCGCGGACCGCAGGTTCACGCGCCTCCGGGCGACGATAGAGCCGCGCGGCCACCCCATATAGAAAAGCGGCTTCATCGAGGCCGGGGTTTTCGTTGAACAAAGCGACGGTTTCTTCGCACGATCCGGGATGATGGCCGCCGCAGTCGTAATCGATGAAACGCCGGACGCCGTGCGCAGCCAACGCCCGCAGTCGGCGATAGACGCCCAATGGATTTGGCGGCGCGGCCAGAAAAAAGCTGTCGATGCCCGTGCCCACCGGAATCATGTCCAGGACGTGCTCCGGGCCGACCCGCTTGAGCCAGTCGGCAAACTCCCGTCCCATCGTGTCCGGCGCCACCAGCGAGGCGTCGAACAGCGGTTCGCCGGGGATTCCCGGCTCGATCTGCTGTTTGGCCCATTGGCTGTAGCGAGAGACGACGAAATACGGCTCCGTCACTCGCGGCATCACCACATCCTTGAATCCCGGCTTCCAGAACCAAGGGTAAACAAGGAATTGCGCGTCGGGACGCACGCGGCGCATCGACTGTTGCACGCACTCGAAGAGGTTCGCGGCGTGCTCGGCTTGGCTCGTGCCGTGGGCATGGGGGCAGCTTTCGTCGCAGAGGTAAGCCGTATTGTCGAGGGTCCCAACCTTCAGCCCCCGGACCTCGGGGAAATCCCGCATAAACTCCGCGATCAACTCGCCCAGGACCGCCAGGCCCTTGCCGTCCTTGCACGTGCAGAGGGTCTCGAAGCGCTCTGCCCTTCACCGCTCGTGCGGCCAATCGCGTCCGTGTGCTCGCTTCGCAGATATTGGCGAAATTCCGTGGTGAGTTGCGGCAGCCAGAACGAGAGGTATACGTCCAGACGGGCATCGCCGCACATGCGGCACAATCGCCGCAGGTAGTCGCCGCACTGCCCCCGGTCGCGTCCCCGCGTGAAGTCGAAAAGATTGAACATTCGCCAATCGCCGAAGAATCCGGCATCGGCATCCGGCTCGAAGGACCAACGCAGGTAGTCGTTCTCAACATAGACGGCGTTGTAGCCCTTCGAGCGGTAGCGGGCGATGTCCGCCGCCACTTCAACCAATCGCTTGTGGCGAAGCAACCCGGCGATGGCCAAGCGGAAGTACGCCGGCTTCGCGTCCGCCGCGGCAGCGCCTGCGGCGAGGGTTTTCGCGTCGGGCGATTGAGCAGCCGCCGCGGCGAACATCCCGCCCGCCGCCGCGCCGAGCGAACCAAGGCCCACGGTCTTCAAAAAACTGCGCCGATCCCGCGCATGTTCGGTCATGCTCTCGTCCTTTCTGTCACCACGCATTCAAAGGTCGCCAATGGCCGGAGTCCAGGCAGACATGCCCGGCGACAACCACATCGAACGACCGCTCATTCATGTTTCGCGTTTCCTGGAAGTCGGGTTTGGCCTGTCGATTGCCGCATTGAAAGCGAATCCGGTCATTCTATTCCGCCGGCGTCTCTCCCGCGCCCTGGATCGCCAGCTTCGCCGCAAAGGCGTCGTGATATCGTTCGAGCCCCAGCCCCAGCCGCTGGCCCAGGGGCGTGTGATGCGGATGCCAACAGTTGTTGTCCCACAGGCCGGGCCACTCGCGCAGGAGACCCTGAAAGCGGCGGACCAGGTCGCTCTCCAGACGCTGCGATTGGCCGAAGCGGTCTCCGCCGTCCGGTTTTTTCGCCACGCGCGCCGCCCCGCACCAGTTGAGCGCCGAGAGCACGCACACCACGTGCCCCTCGGCCGACAGGGCTTCATGCCTGCTGGCCGTCGTATGGCCTTCCGCGGCGTCGGCTGCCGCAAGCTCGCGCGCGGCAACTTCCCAATCGGCCAAAACTCGCAGGAAGCAGGCTTCCAGCCGGTCGGATAAGTCCGGCCGGAAAAAGTTGTACGGCGAAAAATAGTGGATCTTGTGCAGTTGATCCGTCTCGGCGATTTTCTGACGGACCAGCGGCGTGGCAATGCACAGCGACCACGCCATGCCGAAGCGGCCGGAGAATTCGTTGCAGCCGGTGTCGCCCAGGCCAATCGGCAGGTTGCAGAATCCCCGGCCAAAGGCCCGCCAGCCGCGGACCGCAGGTTCACGCGCCTCCGGGCGACGATAGAGCCGCGCGGCCACCCCATATAGAAAAGCGGCTTCATCGAGGCCGGGGTTTTCGTTGAACAAAGCGACGGTTTCTTCGCACGATCCGGGATGATGGCCGCCGCAGTCGTAATCGATGAAACGCCGGACGCCGTGCGCAGCCAACGCCCGCAGTCGGCGATAGACGCCCAATGGATTTGGCGGCGCGGCCAGAAAAAAGCAGTCGATGCCCGTGCCCGTCGCGAGCACGTCCAGGACGTGCTCCGGGCCGACCCGCTTGAGCCAGGCGGCAAACTCCGGTCCCATCGTGTCCGGCAGCACGAGCGAGGCGTCGAACAGCGGTTCGCCGGGGATTCCCGGCTCGATCTGCTGTTTGGCCCATTGGCTGTAGCGAGAGACGAGGCAATACGGCTCCTTCAGTCGCGGGAGCACCGCATCCGCGAATCCCGGTTTCCAGAACCAAGGGCAAACAAGGAATTGGGCGTCGGCGCAGCATGCGGCGCATCGACTGCTGCACGCACTCGAAGAGGTTCGCGGCATGTTCGGCCTGGCTCGTGCCGTGGGCGTGCGGACAGTGCTCGTCGCAGAGAAAAGCGCCGCAGTCGAGCGTCACGGCGAACATTCCCCGGATCTCGGGGAAATCCCGCATAAACTCCTCGATCAACTCGCCCAGAACCGCCAGGCCCTTGTCGTCCTTGCACGTGCAGAGGGTTTCCTGGGCGTTTTGCCCCTCGCCCATGCGGCCAATCGCGTCCGCGTGCTCGCTGTGCAGATACTGGCGAAACTCCGTCGTGAGCGCCGGCAGCGGGAACCAAGCGAACACGTCCAGATGAGCATCACGGCACATGCGGCATAGCCGCCGGAGGTAGTCGCGGCACGGCCCCCGGTCGCGTCCCCACGTGAAGTCGAAAAGATTGAAGAACCGCACTTCGCCCCAAAAGAAGCCTTCCTCCAGGTCGAAGGGCCGCAGGTAGTCGTTCGCAACATAGACGGCGTTGTAGCCTTTCGAGCGGTAGCGGGCGATGTCCGCCGCCACTTCTTCCAATCGCTTGTGGCGAAGCAACCCGGCAATGGCCAAGCGGAAGTACGCCGGCTTTGCGCCCGCGGCGAGGGTCTTTGCGTCGGGCGATTGGGCCGCCGCCGCGGCGAACATCCCGCCCGCCGCCGCCGCGCCGAGCGAACCAAGGCCCACGGACTTCAAAAAGCTGCGCCGATCCCGCGCATGTTCGGTCATGCTTTCGCCCTTGCGATCACCACGCACTGAAAAAGCCGCCAATTCCGCGGATTCTTCGCCCTGGAGGGAACCGCCCTCGGCCGACGTTTCTCGAAGGCCGCCGCGCCCGCGACGCACGACGATCTTCCGATTGTAAGGCCGGGCGGCGCCGACAAGCAAGGCAACATGGCGGGCGGCCGGGAATTTCCGCATGGTCAACATCCCATGAGATGCTCCAAGACGGCGAACTCCAAGGCTTCGTAGTCGCGGGCGGCGATGTGCCGCTTTGCCAAGTCGTCGGGAAAACTGCGGACCTTCTCGACCAATTTGAGGAAAATTGCCCGGCTATTGATCAGGTGCCTGGTGGCCGCGTCGGCCGTTTGCGTGCGCATGGTCTTCACGTCCAGCCCGATGAAGCGGCCGGTGGCGGCGTAGTTCGCCAGCTCCAAGACGCGGACCTGGTTGAAGGCGCCCCGCAGGTTGGCGGCGGCGAACGACTTGTCCTGGTCGAACTTCAGCCCGTTCTGATCGTTGAGATGGACGCTCCACAGTTTCCCCGCGGCCAGGGCGAAGGCCATTTCGTCGGAAGGATCGAGCCCGGCCAACAGGGCGTGGGCCGTCTCGATCAGCCCCGACCCGCGCCGGATCGATCGTCTGATGGGCCAGCGCCAGGGCGTGGCCGATCGTGGGGATGTAGGCGTGGTCCATCGGCTCGTTCGGCTTCGGCTCGATGGCAATCTGCACCTTGGGGTTGTGCCGCAGCATTTCGTTGATCGCTTCCAGCAGATAGCGGTGCGAATCGAGGGCGTTCTTCGACTCGCGGACATACGTGCCTTCGCGGGCGAGCCAGAGCACCATCAGGCGGGTGTCTAAACCGTTGGCGATGTCGATCGCCCGTTTCGATCGTTCGATCGCCCAGCGGCGGCAACCGGGATCGTTGGCCGTGTAAGCGCCGTCGATGCCGTTGGGGTGCTCCCAGAGCCGCGGGGCGACGAATTCGGCCGTCAACCCCTCGTCATCGAGCATCTTCTTCACCGCGGACGCGCGCTTTTGCACTTCCGCGGCGGACAAGCCCTCCAGCTCGGGCACGGCGTCGTCGTCGTGGAATTGGACGCCCTCGAAGCCAAGCTGCTTGTACATCCCCAGTTTCTTCGCAAAGGCCAGCGAAGGGCGCACCGGCGGCCCGAAAGGGTCGGCGCCTTCGTGAATGTTCCAGGGTCCAAACGAAAAACGATACTGCGCGGTCATGAACGTGCCTCGATCAATGGTGGTCGGGAGGAAAGGGAAACCAAAACGATTCCCACGGCCCCCAGTATAGCAGCAAGCGAAATGTATTTTTGGGTAAATATCTTATACTTTCGGCGCATTTGCTTGACGCGCTGCCGCGGGCGATTATAGACTGAAACCCTACACCGCGAATGGTTCGTTCCCGCCGCCTTCCGTTTGCCCTTCCCCGGGGTCCCGCCGTTGAAAGCAAATCTTCCGGTCAATCGCCGTCAACCGCTTGCCGCGGGCACTGCCGCCATGAGCATTGCGTCCCGCCGCGTTTTGGACGGATCTGGCCATATTCCGCCGCGCCGGAAGCTGGGGGTCAATCGGATTGCCAGCCCGCGGCGCGGGGATTTTACAATGATGAGCATAGAAACTATCCAAGTTTGTCCCGCTTTTTAGGAGAAATAAAGATGACGTGCTGGAAACAGATGGTTGCACTGGGTGTTGTTGTCGTCGTGGCGATGATGCGGCCGGGGCTGGCCGCGGGCGGCGCAGTTGATCCTTCCGCAAGATCGCCGCGCCTATTACACCGAGGAACCGATCAAGCTGGCCGTTGCCGGCCTGGCGCAAGGCGCGGCGGCCCGGATCGCCTTCGTACCCAAGGCCGCGAAACTCGCTCCCCTTTCGCTGGCGGTCCAAGGCCACGGCGCGACGGTCATCGTCGTCCTGCCGCCGGGCAGCCTGGCCCCCGGCTCCTACAGCGTGCAGCTCGATGGGCGGGAAGCGGCCCAGGTCGCGGTCGCCAGCGGAGTCCGCGCGTCGTCCAGCCTCATCTCGCAAACCACCGGCGTCGATCAGTTGCGGCAATCGGGCGGCAACTTCGTCGTCGGCAGCGCCTTCTCTTTCGGCCGCTTGTCCGACGGCAAGCCGGTCGTGAAGAACCTGCGCGACACGCGCTCCGGAGGTTTTGTCATCTTCGAGCAGGCCATCGCCGCGAACGTGCCCACAATCGTCTACATGTACTGGACCGGCTATTGCGTCCACAAGCCGTTCGGCGGGCAGATAAGCTGGGCGGCGGCCGACGTGCAGTACGCGCTGCGGCTGCTCAACTTCCACGTGGCGCAGCGGCTGCGGCGGTTCGCGAGGAACATCATCGATGTGGGGACCCTGGACGAACCCGGGCTCACCTGGGGAAAAACGCCGGCGGGCGGCATGGCCTCCGGCTTTCCCAACCACGACGAACGCGACTGGTACGAAGCCCGCGGCTGGCGGTTCCGCGACGATCCCTCTTCCGGCGACGACGCGGATTGGATGAAGTACATGCACATCCGCTGCGCGATCCTCGGGGAGACCAACCGCCAGGCGTCGCGCGACATCAAGACCGTCTGGCCCAAGGCGGTCTTCAGCACCGACATTTACGCGCCAGGGCGCTCATGGACGGCGCCGATCCGCTCAACCAGGAGGTCAACGATTTCCCCTCGACGCACGTTTTTGCGGATTGGGGGATCGATCGCCTGGGACTGTACAGCGGCCTGATGCTCGAGAAGGCGGCCAATCCGACTGCCAAGGTCGCGCATGCGATGAACGGCCAGTTGTTCGGCAGGCAAGTGCCGCAACCGGGGCAAAAGAATGCCTACCGCGCGTGCCTCAACGGCCTGTTGGCCGCCGGCCTGGCGAGCAACTGGTGGCTGAACTGGGGCGCCATGAAGCCGGAAGAGTTGGCGGCGGTGAACGAGCCCGCCCAGCGGATCGGCCCCGTGCTGGGGGCGATGACCTGCGCGGACCACGACGTGGCCGTGCTCTGGAGCTTCACCGAAGTCTCCATGCGGGAGAAGCAGATGGCCGCCCGGGAAGCCCACAAGAAAACCGGCGAACAGATCAAGCTCATGGTGGCCGCAATGCCCGAAAACGCCGTCCGGCGCAGCGGAGAGATCGACATCAACGCCTATAGCATCTCCGGCGATTACCGCGACTCCGTGCTCACGGCGCATTACGCCCTGGCCCGGGCCGGCTATCCGGCCCAAATCGTCCACGAGTCCCTCTTGCCCCGCGGAATCCTGAAGAAATATCGCACGCTGGTGATTGTCGGGCAGACATTCGACCTGCCGCGGGACGTGGTGCAAGCCATCGACGCCTTCGCCGCCGCAGGGGGCAAGATCGTCGTCGATCGGAGTTGCACGGTCGCCTTTCCGCATCCGATCGTGGCCCAGGCGGACCTCAAGGGCGTGATGTATCGTTGGGTTGCCCCCTTCGTCGAGAAACCCGAGAACTTCAAGACGCCCCGCGACGCCAGCTACTATCAGACCAACCGCTTCATGACGGAAGCGGTTCGCGGCGCGGTCGCGCCGCTGCGGACCGCCATGCGGCAGACAGACTCGCGGGCCCGGGCGGAAAGCGATTCCAACGAACTGCTCTTCGAGCGCCACGTCGGCGGCGACGGACAGCTCTTCTTGGTCGCCAACGGCTATGAGAAGTTGCCCGAGATCGCCGGAAGCGACACGTATTTCATCTACAATTGTGCGCCGTACTCGGCGACATTCCGCCTGCGGCGGGCTTGCCGATCACTGCGCCGCCTACGTCATCCAAGGGACCGATTGGTCGCAGACCGCCCGGATTGCCGATCCCGCGGCCCCGATCCGCGGCGATTTCCAGGCGGCGGAAATGAAGCTGTATCTCGTCGTGCCGCATGCGCCGGCCGGGTTGGACGTTTCCGCCGCGGCGGCCCAAAGCGCAATCGACCTCCGCGCCGCCCTGCAGGGCCTCAAATCGCCCTGGCCGCTGAGCGTGGCGATCAAGAATCCCGCCGGCGACGTGATCTACCATGTATGGCGATCGACGACTGCCGACGGCTCCTATAGCGAAAGTTTCCCACTGGGCACGAACGCCGCCAGCGGCGAGTATGCGGTCAACGTGACCAGTCCCCTCGGAAACCTCGCGAAAACGGTCCCCGTGCGCGTCGAGCTGAAGCCGGCCGTCCCACGGATCGTGGCCGAGGCCGTGCAGGTCTTCGACGGCCCGACGATCCGCAAATTCTTCGCCGGAAAGCCGGCCGTTGTCGTCGCCGTCGGCAGTCCCTCGCACCAGGCCGCCGCCGAAAAGCTGGCGGCCGCGCTCGTCGCCCGCGGCATCTCCGCCACGGTCCAGCCGGAGACCGCCGTGCTGAAGAAGGCGCGGTATCCGCGGGTTTGGAATCCGTACGTCAAGGTGTATCACGCAACGCACAAGGCGCCGGACCTTGCAGGGCGGAAGGTCGAGCGTCGGATCACGCTCTCGGTCGACGCCGCCGGAGGCGTGCACGCCGCGACGAGCGACGGCAAGGAACTGCCCGGCGATTGGCGGCAGCCCGGCGCCCTGGTCACGATCGCCGGCGACGGCTATCTCCGACTGGTCCGGCGACGACGAGATCGCCTACGAGCCCGGCGTTGTCTTGCACCTCGAGCCGCAGGGGAAAGTCGCCGTCGTCGCGGGCCTGGCAACCGAAGAGAAGGCCACCGCCGAGTTGAAAGCCCGCTGGTCCAAGCCGTGGACCAAGTTGACCAGCCACGTGGGCGGCTATCAGCTTCCGCCCCAATTGCCCGAGGCATATACGACCGACGCGCATTTGATTCTTCTCGGCGACGGCGCCAGCAGTCAGGCCGTGGCCGCGTTGCAGGCCAGCGACTTGCTCCTCGAGATCGCCGACGCAGCCTATCCCGGCCCCGGCAAGGCGCTGGTGAGTTTCGCCTGGAGCCCGTTTGCCGTGGAGAAGAACGTGATCCTGGTGGGAGCCGCCGACGGGACGGGCCTGGCGGCGGGGATCGACAAGCTTTTGGAGTTGGCGCGGTAAGCGCGGCGAAACGTCGTCGCCGCCGCCGTTGTGGGGTCCGGGCGGCGGCGACAATCGTAAGGATCCCGTGAATCGGAACCCAATCGCTTAGGAGTCCTCGCTATGAGAGCCGTCGTTGGCGCGTTGATTGCGTGTCTGTTGCTCGCCGTTTCTTTCACCAGCCCCCGCGCCGCAAGCGCGCTGGCCCTCGAACAAGTCATTCGCGCGAGCATCCCTTGATGCAGATCTCCGCCAGCCGCATGGCGATCGGCCGCGACGGGAACGTCTACCTTTGCGGCGGTGAGTACGTGCTGCGGATCCATCGCGACGGCACGGGCAAGCAGGGAGGCAAGACGTCGCCCGCGTTGTACATGGCGGCCGCCAACAAGGACGGTCTGATCGCGACGGCCAACGCGCACTTCTACCACAGCGTCAACCTTTTCAGCCCCGCCTTCGAGAGCGTCGGGGCCGTGAGCGATTTTCTCAACGGCGACGGGATCGGATGGTCCGACCCGTGCAACGTCCAGGCCGGCGCCAGCGGCGACTTCTTCGGCATGGATCAGAATCGCAACCGGATCGTTCGCGTCGCGCCATCGGGCAAGATGCTTGCGGCCTATCCCCTGGTCTTCGCCGGCAAGGGCTACGTTGGCGGGCTGCCGCAGTTCCGCGTCTGTGAGCCGCTCGGGCGGCTCTACGTGGTGGGCGATGGGGGAATCCATGTGCAGGACTTCGCCGGCAAGCCGCTCTGGTTGGTCAATTCGTCGGTCGGCGGAAGTCCGTGGGACGGCTGGCACGGCGGCTTTGACGTTGACGATCGCGGCAACCTGTATATTCTTGAAGACGGCGCCGACGTGGTGAACGTCTACGGCCCCGACGGAAAGCCCACGGGCGGCATCCACCTCAGCATGGGCAAGCGCAAGGGCCGCGTGTCCGACATGCGGCTCTGGGAAAACGACATCCTCGTCAAACGGCCCGATCCGATCGAGTTGTTCCAGGTTTACGATCGCCGCACGGGCGAATTGCGACGCGTCGTCCGCGCCGACGTTCGAGCGGCTGCGCGTTGAGTTGCCCGGCGATCGCTGGACGGCGGGCGAACCGGTTGCGCTGTCGATCCAATTCGAGCCCAGCGGACGGCCGATCCATCCCACGTGGCGCGCGTGGCTCCGGCCGTACAACACCCCGGAGTTCACGGAGTTGCCGATCGAGGATGGAAAGATCGTCCCGCCCGCCGACGCCGGCGGGCTTTACCAGTTGCGCGTCTGCCCCGGCCTGTTCGGCTCAGCGAGCGAATACCAGGTGGAAACCGTAGTCGAGATACGCAGGCCGCAGGCGCAAGGGTCGATTTCTCTATGGACCCCGCTGGGGCGGATTTATTATGGGCAAGGCGAAGAGGTCCCCGTCACGGTGCTTTGCCGCACGGGGGAAAAGGCGCCGGAGGCCCGCTCGGCGAAGATCGTGCTGGTTCGAGGAGGGTCGGACCATCGCCGAACAGACGATCGAGGTCGTGCCCGGCAAAGCGGCGAAGATCGCGCTTTCCAAGAAGCTCACCGCGGCGTTGCGGCCGGGCCGATACTGGTTGACTGCCGTCGCGGCCGATCTGACGCCTGCCGGGCAAATGCTGATTGTCGGGCCTGGGATCGCTCGTCCGCCGGTCTTTAGCATCGTTCAATATGGCGATGGCCTCTGCTTCTTTCCCATCGGCGCCGGCTTGAACACGGCGGACGCGGTCATGCAGCACGTGGCCCGCTTGCTCAAAATTGGCGCGAACATGGTTGTCGATTGCCTGGGGCATGGCGTGGGCATGGGGGCCTTGTTCACGCCCGAGGCGGGTGGCGCGCGAACTCGCGCGGCGGCTGGCCGCCGATCCAACGGCCGTGGCGCCCGAAAAGGTCGAACTCGAAAACGCCACGCAGCAGACAATTGCCGCCTACGGCGCCTGCGGGATCGAAGAGCGGGGCATCTTGCTGAGCATGGATGCCGGGCTGCCGTTGGGCACGGGCCACGATCGGCGCAAGCCCGAGGAACTCGCCAAAACAATTCGCGACGTGACCACCATATTGCTTTCCTATCCGGCGTTTCGCGGCTGGAGTTGGGCGGCCAACTGGTGGATTTACGAGGCGCCCGCGGACGCGGCCAAGTCGCCCGAGCAGAAGGCGGCCTACCAAAAGGCGGTCCGGCGGGCGGAGCAGACCGGCCAGTGGGACCCCGTGATCGACCAGGTCTCCGACATCCGACTTCATTATGTGATCGACGCCGAACGGCAGTTCCGCAAAGTGCTGCACTCGATCGCGCCGGACAAACTCAGCGTCTTGAGCGGACCGTACCGTTCGGTGGGCGTCATCCCGCCGCCTTGGTTCCGCAATGCCGACGAGGTCGATCTGCAATATCAAGCGGAACAAATCCAGCCGCCGCAGGTCACGCCGCACAATGTCGATTTCTACAAGCGGCCGGGCCGGCGGGCGTGGGGACACCCCGAACTCCGAAACGACGACGGCGCCGGCGCGATGATCTTCCCCACCTTGCTGCAAATGGTCATGCGCGGGGCCGACGGCGTCGGCTGGTCGGACCGCCTGCCGGCTTATCCCTCGCCCAGCGATCCGCGGTCCGCCGGCCCGAGCACGGTCTCCGTCTTCCGTGAAGTAAACAATGTCATCCTGCGGCGATTCGGCCCCTGGCTGACGACGCTGCAGGGCCACGACCCGCTGGCGATCGTCGTCTCGGAGCGGATGCTGCGGATCGATCGCTGGAAGGTGATCGGGGGATTGTACTTCGATCGGCTTTTCGAGGCCTACAACGCTTGTCTCTACGCGCATTGCCCGGCGCGATTCCTCTTCGCCGAAGACCTTCGGCCCGACTCGCTCAAGCAGTTCAAGGCGATCCTCGTGGTTTCGCTGCAGGTCGAGCCCGAGCCGCGGTTGGCCGCGGCGCTGGAAAACGCCCGCGCCGCGGGAACACCCGTTTTTTACGACGCCACGTGCCGCGAAGAACTCGTCAAGCAGTATCGGTCGCTGGGCATTCGCTTCGATCGCATCGAGCAGGAACCCAGCGGCTGGCAGGACGATTCCTCCTACGATCGCTTCCCGCAGTACTTCAAGGAACATGCGGCGGCGCTCGTCGAAGTGCTGGGCGATTGCGTCCCGCCGGTGGCGAAGTGCTCCGAGCCGGAAGTGCTCCTGACCGAGAGGCGTTCGGGCGACGCGCGGTTTGTCTGGGTTGTGAACAACACGATGCGCGGCCTGGACCCAGGGATGGCGTGGCGGGTCGGGCTGATCATGTCGCAGCGCGCGCGAGTCGTGGCGCACTTGGACTTCCAAACGCACGGCGAGGCGATCTACGACGTGCTCGCCCAGCGGCGCTGCGGCACGGAAGACGGCAAAGTCGAGGCGGACCTCCGCACCACGCCGGCCCGCCTGTATGCCATCCTGCCGGAAGCAATCGGCTCGATCCACGCCAGCGCCGTGCCGCTGGAGGCGTTTCAGGCCGGCTCCGCGGTGCGCGTGAAGTGCGCGGGACTGACCCGCGGCGGCCATCGCGTCGCCTCGCGGCTGCCGATCTGGGTCCGCTTGTGCCATGACGGGCAAGTCGTCGCCGAGCGATTCACCACGGCGGGATCCGACGCGGCGGAGGAATTCATTCTGCCGGTCAACCTCGCGCGTTCGCGCCGCGACGGCCGCGCCCGAGGAGAAGGGCGTCTCTTGCGAGATTTATGTTCAGGAGTTGATTAGCGGGCTGTGCGACAAGGCGACGATCGGGATTGCCCCGCCGCAGGCAGAAACGTTTGCGCCCTGGAAGATCGCCTTCCCCGCGTCCGCCGCGCCGCCGGCCCGCGACGCCGTGAGCGACTTCGCCCAGAAGGGCTTCGTCTACGAGCCGTCGGTCTGGGGCCGGAAACCTGACAATGCGCCGCACGAGGACTGGGTTGGGCCGCGGCTGAGGGACGTTGCCATTTCCAGCGACGGCTCGATGGCCGCGATCAACGCGATGAATTGGGACCAGAATCTCTATACGCTCAAGACCAAGGACGGCAGCATCGAGCGGCGCGATCGCATCGGAAACCACTTCGCCTACGGCCCCTCGGCCTGCGGCAACGGTTTCGCCGTCCAGGGATTCGACCTGAACACGCCGGAGGGATACCACTTGTATCTGCTGGGTCTCGACGGCCGGCCCGAGCGGCGCTTCGCCCTCTATGGGCTGCCGAAGCGGGCCACTTTCTGGTTCGTCGGCTGGATGTTCTCCGATCGGATCAACAACTTCGCCGCCGCCCCCAACGGCGCTTGGGTCGCCAGCGCGGGCGACTTGGGACTCGCCGTCTGGTCGCGCGGGGCAAACTGCTCTGGAGCCAGGACTGGTGGAAGACGACTCGCAAGCGGATCGTCCTGGCCGCCCTGGACGATGACACGCTGGTCGCGCTGGACGGTCCGACGGCGACGGCCTACCGGGCCGCCAGCGGCACGGAGCTTTGGCGGCTCGTGCTGACCAAAACCATCAGTTTGCGGGCCGCCGAAGTGAGCGGCGACCGGAAAACCTTGGCCATCGCCGGCGACTCGGACGATCATGCCCCTGGACGCCCACAAGGCGCAGGCGGGCGGATCTACGTGATCCGCAATGGCCGGCTCGTCAGCACGCTCGCCACCCCCGCCGACGCCATGTCGCTTACGCCCGATGGTTCGGCGCTGGCCGTGACGACGGGCAATCAGTTGAAATGGTACGCGACGGCCGCCGGCTTGGAATGGAACTTCGCGGCTGATGACACGCTGCGCAGTCCGCGGATCGCCGCCGATGGCGCCCGGATTGTGGTCGGCAGCGAGATGGGCAGCCTTTACATCCTTGATCGCCGCGGGCGCTTGCTGCACAGCCAGGAGTTCGACGGCCTGCCGGTCGCGGCATGGCTTCCCGGCGGCGACCTGTTGGCGGCAACGTGGAATGGAAGCGTCGTGCGGCTTGGTCCCGCGCCGGCCGATGCGTCGTATGTCGAGCGGTGGCGCGTCCGACTCGCGACGACGGCGGCGCCGTCGCCGAAGGAGCTTTTGGCCGCCGATGCGACGCCGACAGTGCGACGCTCGGGCTGGGGCAACGCCGCCGCGGAATCCGCGCCCCTGACCCCCAATCTCCTGTCCGAGACCAAGGCGTTGATTACAGCGGTGTGCGATCCGTCGATCGGGAGCGATCGCCCGTGGCAGAACCCGGTGGAAATGCTCCGCGACGGGAAGCCCGACGCCCCGGCCAAACCGTGGCTCGGCTGGACGGAAATCAACTACATCGACTCGGGCTGGCGCAGTCGATTAGCGCTGCAGCTCGACACGTTCCGGACGCAGCTCCGCATGACGGGCATCACGCTGGTCGAAGACCCGCGCCATCCGGAGTCGTGGCTGCGCGACGCGCGGTTGCAGTATTGGTCCACGGAGAAGGAGCAATGGCTCGACGGACCTTATCTGCTCTCGGATGTTTGCACGCACACGCATTGGTTCGACAAGCCGATCGAGGCCGCGCGGCTGCGGCTGGTCACCACGGGAGGCGGAAGCTGGCCGGTCGGCAATCTGCGGCTGGGCGAAATCGTCTTGCACGGGCAGGCCCTCGGCTGTTCGCACCCGGACGTGGTTGCGCGGCGGCCTGTGGCGGTGCTCTTCGACGAAAAAGAAAGCGATCTGAAGTGCATGTGCCCTCCCTTGATTTTCAAGTATGACGGGGCGTACTCGGGCGGCAAGTGCCTGGCCCTGAGCGGCGCGGGCGTGACCTTCCCCAACTACCAACCGCCGTTTGGCCACGTGGTTCCCAACTGGGACTTTGAGATTGTCGAGCATCCGCAGCAGCCGGGGCAGTATCGCTGGCTGCAGTTTGCCTGGAAGGCGTTGTCGCCGCGGACCACGGGGATGACGCTGCGGCTGGCGGAGAGCAGCAACGGCGGCTTCTCGTTCGTCGCCGGCGAGCCTACGGCGATGGAGGACGCGAAGGTCGTCAAGCAGGCCGACGCGGCGTCGTTGACCTGGCAAGTCGTCCGCGTCGACCTTTGGGCGTTGCGGAAGACGCCGTGGCGGGTCCGCAGCCTCTACCTCGGCGCGCAAGGCGGCGGCGCGGCGTTCGATCAGATTGTCTTGGGCCGCGCCGAATCCGACCTGCCGCCGAAGTGAGCAACGAGAGACATTCTTCTTCTGTGCTGGTTCAACGAGTTTTGGGTTCCTTTAGGTTGGCCCTGGGAGCGCCTGCACACTGCGCACAAGCCTTACAACTTCCGGTCTTTCCGAGCCGAAAAGATCGCTAGTCTGGCGGAAAACAGCCCCTTGCCAAATGATCTCAGTCGTAGAGAATAACGTGGAGCGAGTTTCTGTGCGGGACCGGGCAAACCCGGCAAGAACGCTGCATCGTTTTGATGTTGACGTTAAGTTCAACGGTCAAACGGAGTTGCGGCGATCTGAGAACGGATACGGTCAAAGTGGACATCCGCAACTCTGAATCGCTCTTTGCATTGTCCTTGAAGATTGGCGTTTTTTTGTGATATTTGCGCCGATGCACGAATTGCTTGGGCCGGCGCTGGCCGATGGCTATGCCGTTCCGGCGTTTTGCGCTTGGAACGCCGAGACAATCGCAACGATATTGAGCGTGGCCGCCGACATGCGGGCGCCGGTGATCCTGATGCAGGGCGCGGTGGAATCCGTTCTTTTGAGTCCGGCGGACATGGGAGTCGTCGCCAGCGGCGTGGCGCGTCGGTTCGCGACGCCCGCCGCACTGCATCTCGATCATGCGGTTTCGTTGGAGCAAGTGCGCCGTTGTCTCGACGCCGGTTTCACTTCGGTCATGCTCGACTATTCCTCGCGGCCTTACGCCGGGAAACGCGGCCGCCATGCGGAAGAGAGCCGATCCACAAGGCGAGCCGTGTCGGCCTCCATCGTCCATGAGTAATGGTTTCCGCCGCTTCCGAAGTCGTGCACCGCAGAAGCAAGAAAGCCGATGTGGCGGAATGCCATTTACTTGGGGATGGCATACCCCACTCTAATGGCGTTTACTCGATGGTTTGGGCAATTTGGGGGCAACGTGGCGGCAGAAGGCGAAGCGTGCGCCTGGGGTGGCCGATGCGAATAGAGCCAATCACTCCGAGCCGCCAACATGACGATTCACGACGCAGCGGCGGTCAACCTCGGCGTACGATTTTGACGATATTGAGATGCAGGGGGCAGCGCAGAGCCCTTGACACGCGGCCATTCCCCTGATAGAGTTAATTCGTTGCTGTTTGATTGTCGAAGTGGAGATTCATTCCGTGACCCTTTTGCGCAGCCTATTGCCGTTGATGTTGCTGGCTTTAGCCAGCCCTCGGCCGTAAGGTTCGCGCGTACTCCCACGCCGGAAGAACAATCGAACCCCAAGGCTGAAAAAGCCTTGGGGTTTTTTTATGCGTTGTCGGTCTTTCGCGCCTGGGTGCGACTTTTTACCCGTTTCCGATGTCCATGATGGTTCTCAATAAGCTCCACAACCGTCGTTTCGGTCCCACGAGGGCGTGGTTGGTGTTGCCTGGGCCGACCAAGGGTCGGCACATCCCGACTGCGGCGTGAAGTCTCCCTCCACCATCGAATACTGAACCCCGTGTGGAAAACCTTGCCCATGAACAACGAAGAACAAGCACGACAAGAAACAATCCCTTCGCGACGAATCATCATTTTCGACACGACGCTCCGCGACGGCGAGCAATCGCCCGGGGCGAGCATGAATCTCGCGGAGAAGATGGAGATCGCCCAGGCCCTGGTCGAATTGGGCGTGGACGTGATCGAGGCCGGCTTTCCCATCGCCTCGCCCGGCGACTTCAAGGCGGTCTGCGAGATCGCCCAGCTGGTTCGCGGGGCGACGATCTGCGGGCTGGCTCGCTGCCGCGATGAAGACATCGACCGCGCTGGGAAGCCGTTCGCCTGGCCGAGCGCCCGCGAATCCACGTCTTCCTGGCGACCAGCGCCATCCATCGCGAGCACAAGCTGAAGATGGACCGGGAGGAGATTGTGCGTCATGCCGTGGCGGGGGTGCGGCGTGCGGCGGGCCATTGCCCCGAACGTCGAGTTCTCGCCCGAGGACGCCGCCCGCACCGAGCCCGATTTCCTTTGCAAGGTCGTCGAGGCGGCGATCGCCGCCGGGGCGACAACGGTCAACATCCCCGACACCGTCGGCTACGCCACGCCCAGCCACATGCACCGCGTGATCCAGACGCTCAACCAGCGCGTGCCGAACCTCGACCGCGCCGTGGTCAGCGTCCACTGCCACAACGACCTGGGGATGGCCGTGGCCAACAGCCTCGCCGCCGTCGAGGCCGGCGCCGGACAGGTCGAGTGTACGATCAACGGGCTGGGCGAGCGCGCGGGAAACTGCTCGCTCGAAGAGATCGTCATGGCCTTGCGCACGCGCAACGACTTCTATCACGCCCACTCCGGCGTGCAGACGCAACGCCTCGTCCCCACAAGCCGCCTGGTCGCCAACATCACCGGCATGATCGTGCAGCGGAACAAGGCGATCGTCGGCCAGAACGCCTTCGCTCACGAAGCCGGCATCCATCAAGACGGCATCCTCAAGGAGCGGACAACCTACGAAATCATGCGGCCGGAGG
This sequence comes from uncultured Planctomycetia bacterium, assembly GCA_963791075.1. Taxonomy (GTDB): domain Bacteria; phylum Planctomycetota; class Planctomycetia; order Pirellulales; family Thermoguttaceae; genus CAWBRF01. Next base: position 20,391 of record CAWBRF010000003.1, on the reverse strand, counting down.
ACGTCGGCTTCAGCACGTCGGACCTGGTGCTGGGCAAACACAGCGGACGGGCAGCGCTGGCCGACCGCGCCAAGCGGATGGGCTACACGCTCGCCGCCGAGCAACTACAGACCGTTTTCGAGCAGTTCAAGGCGCTGGCCGACAAGAAGAAGCAAATCTACGACGCCGACATCGCCGCCCTGATCGAACAGGAAATGCGCACCGCGCCGGAACTGTGGTCGCTGCTGTCCTATCAGGTGACGTCGGGGACCGGCAAGGTGCCGACGGTGGCGCTGCGTCTTCGCCACGGCGGCGAGGAGATCAGCGCGGAGATGGCCGGCGGCGACGGCCCGATCGACGCCGTCTTTCTCGCCATCGAATCGATGACCGGCGTTTCCGTCGCCTGCCGCGACTTCAGCGTGCACAGCGTGACCGTGGGCAAGGACGCGCAAGGCGAGGTGTTGGTCGAGGTCGAGCACGAGGGGCGGATTTTCCGCGGCCGCGGCGTCTCGACCGACAGCGTCGAAGCGAGCGCGAAGGCTTTTCTCGCGGCGATCAACCGGATCGCCGCGGCGGTTCATTAAGCAAGACTGTGAGGAACGCGGCCGAGTGGCGGAATCGGCAGGCCAGTGCAGAAATCGAACAGGAAGCCGGACCGCATACGGTACGTTTCCGGGTGGCGGGATTCGGCATGGTCAAGGTAGATTTGGCAGGCTTCCAGCACGGCCAGGCCGCTTTCCTTGGCAGGCAGTTCCGTCTGGAGAAGGTAGCGGGCGTAGGCTTGTCGCGCCTCTTCTATAGCGTCGGCCGATTTGATAGGATTTCCCTTGTCGTCAAGGAGCGGTTTTGACGCTTTCCCGGTGGTAATGAACCAACCGCGGCCGGCGTGGAACCAGTAGCCTTCGTCTCGAGTTCGTTTGCGGCGTGCCATGTACAATATACAACGGTATTTTGGGAAAGGTAGCGAAGGCGTATACGGCAAATTTACTGCCAAGATTTACTGCCAACACCACAATCATAGAACGCAAGTGCAATAATATCAATAGGTTAGATCAACGCGCCCCGGTAGCTCAGGGGATAGAGCAACGGTTTCCTAAACCGTAGGTCGGAGGTTCGATTCCTCTCCGGGGTACTCAAAAAGCCATAAACTGTATGGGTTTATGGCTTTTTTCTTTTGTGGTTTCTGTATCCATTTTGCCATACTGTGAAGGCGTATCCAATTTCGCCTGTTTTGAGATTACCCGCTCCCGCCGCCCGCCTTCAGCGCGGCTCGATTTCGCCCCATCACGGCCCGCTCGACAGCATTCCCGGTTCCCTTGAATTCAAAGCCGCCGCCCCCGGCAGCCCCCGCCGAGCGGCAGCATGAAATCAGCTCTTGCCCCCCTTCTGTGCCAAAAGAGTCCAAAAGTACAGCGGTTTTTTGGCTGCCTGTGTTGAGTCTTGGAAGAAGCGACCGAGGCAGGCTCCCCAAGCCGTCGTCGTCCGCTCGAAGGCAGTCGCGGTTCCCTGAGGAAAGAAAGCCGGCGACGTCCCTCGCGGCGGACCCCGCCGCCACCCCTCATCGTCCGCTCATAGGCAGATGAAACTTCCCTTGGAGAGGAAAGTCGGCGAGCGGATGTCCTCGGGAGTCCCGCCCTGAGCACCTCAGCGTCGGGAAAATCCGAAAATAGATTTTGGGATTAGGCTTTGTGAAGACGGAGTGCGGGACGCCAGTCACCGAACAGACATCCGACCGCGACGCCGAAGCTGCTGGTCGGGGAGAAGCCTCGGCGGCTGCTGGAGGTCGCTGAAGTGGGCCCGCCGCTTCTCGGCCCATGAAACCTACAGCCTGATGTAGCCCAGGTACGCAAGCCGAAACGTCATCGCCTGGGTGCTGACTCCGTACTTGTCCGCAAGCCCTGCCACGACACTCTCGTTGTTCAGGTCAAGCCCCTCAATCTTCTCCAGATCCCGTTGCAGGAACCGCGATGGCATCAGCAGTTCCGCAGCGAAGAGATTTGATTCCTTCTCTTCGACATCGACACCCTTGCTAGACGCTTCGCTGCGCAGCTTGATCTGGAATCCTCGATCGACGTGTACGTCGTCACCCTCGTGCAGCAGGAAGTGACCGATTTCGTGCCCGATGGTGAAGTTCTGGCGATTCTCGCTATGGCTTGCATTTACACCGATCACCACCGATTTTCGCTTGCGGTCACGGTATAGAAAGCCGGAAAGGTCATCGTCTGTTGGTTCCCGCCGCACGGCGACTCCCAGCGATTCCGCGATCTCTTCAACAGGAACAGGAGCAGACTGGATTTGATTTGTTTTGAGAAGCTGCTCGACCAGTGATCGTATGCGTTTCCGACGAACTGGCATGAATCTACCCTCCCATCCTGGAAGACTGGACAACGGACTTTATGAACTCTTGCTCTGGGATCGGACAACCCTTCAACGCATCTTGCAGGTCGTTGTCGCCAGAATGCCGTGGGACTTTCCGGCAGCAGGGCAGCATACTCCACCTGAAGAGCGGTCGCAAGATCCGCAAGAGTGTGCAGAAGGATCTTCTGCCGCCCCTTCTCGACGTTCGTGATGGACGTGCGGGTCAGAGAGACAAGAGAAGCGAGTGCTTGCTGCGTCAGCGACCGTGCCTTTCTCGCCCTTCTGACGCGCCGCCCTACCTCTCGGTAGAAGTCCTCATGGTCATCCATTGCCTTGCCCGCCACGCAATTCCGCCATAAGGATCGCCCCACAACAGACAGCATATCCAGGCGTCGGGAAAATGTCAACAGCATAAACTGTTTGTATTGCAAACTATCAAAAATAAACATGCGCATTCGTATTGACATCAGGAGCCGCCTCGGGTAATCTATTGGGCGTGAGGGGCAGTCGTTGCCCCTTTCCGATCGCCGCCGCCTGGGCATCGTCGCTCTGGCGGTGGCTTGCCAACGCCTTAAAGGAGATTCTGACATGGCGAGCGTAGAGAAACACGAGCACGAGGGGCACCATGAGCAGCACGAGGAGCATGGGCACCACCACCACGAGCACGAGTTCTTCATCCACATCGACCACGTGAAGTACGAGGTCGAAGAGAAGCGCATCACGGGCGCCGAAATCCGCAAGCTGCCCAAGTCGCCGATCGGTGCCGACTACAACCTCTTCCTGGAGACGCCGGGCCCTGGCGACGACGAGAAGATCGAGGACACGCAGGAGGTGCATCTCAAACACCGCATGAGCTTCTACAGCGTCCTGCGGCAGATCAATCCGGGAGCGGGCCATGCAGCTTCTTGAAGAGGACGAAGCCTACCTGAATGGCAAGGGCTACGTCTACGAGCTAGTGCCTGACGGGGACAACGCCGGCGTCATCATCAAGGGCTACGCCGTTTCCTCGGGCAAGTACGACCAAGCTGTCGTTGACCTGCTGATCTGCATCCAGAAGGGGTACAACGATGCCAGGCTCGACAACTTCTACGTCGATCCGCCCGTCCGGATGAAGTCTACCGGCCAGTACCCGCAAAATGCAAACGTTTTCGAGGATCACGCTGGGCGGAAGTGGCAGCGGTTCTCCCGCCATTTGCCTCAGTGGCGACCCGGGATCGACACGTTGCAGAATTTCATGCCCTTGGTGCATCGAGAGCTCCAGGACAAGGCATAGCCGTGCGCTACACTTTCACGATCACCGAGGATCGGCTGGAGAAGCTCGCCGAAATGCTGTTCGCAGTCCCTTGTCGGGAAGGCGCGGCGTATGTCTTCTGCGGTATCAGCAACACGGACGACGAAGTCCGGCTTCTCGCACGGGAAGTGATTCCCGTCGAAGACGAGCACCTGCTCGTGCGGGAGGAAGACCGCTTGAGCATCGTGTCCGATTCCTACGTTCGCGCCGCCAAGCGCGCCAAGTTCAACAATGAGGCGATCCTCTTCGCCCATTCCCATCCCCCGGATTGCCCCGACTTCTCACGCTGGGACGACGAGGAGGACTCGAAACTCGTTTCGTTCTTCAGAGCGCGCACAGGGCAGCCGTTGCACGGCGCCATGGTCTTCAATTCACCCCTGGCCTACCAGGCACGTGTGCGCGTCGGTGAGGAGTGGGAGATGGTTGAACGCATGCGCGTCATCGGCAAGCGCTTTCGGTTCATCGACCGAGTTCAGGACGAAGAGCCCATCCCCGAGTTTTTTGACCGCCAAGTGCGAGCCTTCGGGCCTGATATCCAACGACTCTTGCGACGGCTACATGTTGGCGTGGTCGGCGCAGGCGGCACCGGCTCGGCCACGGTCGAACAGCTCGTGCGGCTGGGGGTCGGCGCAGTCTCCGTTTTCGACGGCGACACGCTCACCGGATCTAACGTGACGCGCGTCCACGGTTCTGGCTTAGGCGACAAGGGCGGGCTGAAAACGCAGGTTCAGGAGGAGCATGCGGGCCGTATCGGGCTCGGCACCGTGGTCACGGCACATCCGCACCCTATAACCGACGAGACCACGGCCAAACACCTCCGCAACTGCGACATCGTTTTCGGCTGCACTGACAAACAAGCCCCACGAGGGATCCTGGTTCGGCTTGCACTTCGTTACTTGATCCCCGTCTTCGACATGGCGGCGATAATATACCCGGAGAACGGGATTATTCGGGGAATCTGGGGACGAGTCACAACGCTGCTGCCTGGAGAGGCGTGCCTGTTCTGTCGGGGCACCATCGACCCGGACACGATTCGGGCAGAATCGCTGCCGCCGGAACAGCGTGAGCGTGAGCTTGCCGAAGGCTACATCCGGGGGCTGGCCACTGACGAGCCAGCCGTCATAATGTTCACGACAGGCGTTGCTGCACAGGCGGTTGCGGAGCTTCTTCACCGGGTGACGGGGTTCATGGGCGCGGATCGCTGCTCGACCGAGGTTTTGATGTTCTTCCACGAGAGTCGAACCCGCACGAACCGTCAACGTCCCAAGCCCGACTGCATGTGCCAGCGAACAGAACACTGGGGCCGAGGGGATAGCCGTAACTTCCTTGGTCGTGCCTGGTAGGGCGAACGCATGATCCAATGGCTCTTTCGGGTTCTCGCATGGATCTGGCAGCGGTGCCGATGCCGCAAACGCCGCCGGGCGTTCCGGGGCGTAGTGCAACTGGAGTCCTCGGTCGATCCAGCCTCTGAGTTGGCGGCGGGCAATCTCGTGCTAATCGGCCCGGAGGAAAAGCCGAAGTGGCTCCGACTCATGTGCCCGTGCGGTTGCGGGGACGTTATCGCCTTGAACCTGATGGCAAGTCATTACCCCCGCTGGTCGGTGCAAGTCCACAAGGACGGAACGCTGACAGCTATGCCGTCCGTCGATGCCAAGATCTGCGGAAGCCACTTCTGGATTCGTCGAAACAAGATCAAGTGGGTTTGAGAACCGGTCGCCACGGCACATGGGGAGACAACGGAAAACATAACGAGGCGAGCCGTCGCGGCGACCCTCTTGCAGGAGCCGGATTTCCTCCTTGGATGCCGGTGCCGTCCGGTGGCTCCATCGCTTGTGGACACGGCCCATAAGGGGTACACTGGGGCCGTCACGAGGCCGAGCAGCTCTGCACAGGAAAAAGCCATGCACTCCGTCGCAACCCAAGAACCCGAAACCCTACCCTTCTCCCTCCCGCTGGAGCTGACGGTTGTCGACCCCGAAGTCGTCGCCGAACTCGTCGCCAGGCAGGAGGGGCGAGACCGGGACGACTACGCCCTCGGCGCCCTGCGCCTGGGCGTACTGGCGATCCGCCAGGCTCGCGGGCAGGTTGACGGGAACGTCCTGAAGCGGGAGGGGGAACGTCTGCTCGGCGACGTACAACTCGCCTTGTCCGAGCACCGCACCAGCCTCGACCGTACCCTCGTCGGCACGCTCAAGGAGTACTTCGACCCCGAGAGCGGCCGGTTCAACGAGCGGGTGCAGCGGCTGCTGAAGAAGGACGGCGAGCTGGAGACCCTGCTCTCCCGCAAGGTCACGGCGGCGGACTCGGAGATGTCCCGGACGCTGGCCGCCCTCGTCGGCAAGGACAGCCCGCTCGTCCACCTGCTCTCGCCCGGCGAGACCAACGAGTTCCTCAAGGCGCTTCACGCCGCCGTCTCCAAGGAGCTGGAGGGGCAGCGGACGCAGGTCTTGCGGGAGTTCTCCCTCGACAACAAGGAGGGCGCGTTGTCCCGGCTGGTCGGGGAACTGACCGACAAGAACGGGCAGCTCCGCAAGGACCTCCAGGAGAAGATCGACGCCCTGGTCAAACAGTTCTCCTTCGACGACAAGGACTCGGCGCTCTCCCGGATGTCCAGAACGGTCGCCACCACCAACGAGGCGATCTCCAAGCACCTGACGTTGGACGACAAGGACTCGGCGCTGTCCAGGCTGCGCCGGGAGCTGATGGAAGTGCTGGGCGACCACGGCAAGGCGTACCAAAAGTTCCAGGAGGAGGTCCGGGTGACCCTGGAGAAGATGCAGGCACGCCGGGAGGAGGCAGCCGCTTCGACCCGGCACGGCGGCGACTTCGAGACTGCCGTCTTCGATGTCATGCAGGCCGAGGCCCAGCGTCTGAAGGACGTGGCGACGGCGGTCGGCAACTCGACCGGGCTGATAAAGAACTGCAAGAAAGGCGACGCCGTGGTGGAGCTGGGCCCCGAGAGCGCCGCCCCGTGCGCCAAGATCGTGGTCGAGGCGAAGGAGGACGCCTCTTACGACCTTGCGGCGGCACGAAAGGAGATGGAGACCGCCCGCCAGAACCGGGAGGCGGAGAGCGGGCTGTTCGTGTTCTCGAAGAAGACCGTCCCGGTCGGGCTGGAGCCGCTCGCCCGCTACGGCAACGACGTGGTCGTCGTCTGGGACGCCGACGACGCGACGACCGACGCCCACCTGCGGTTGGGCTTGAGCGTTGCCCGAGCCCTCTGCACCCGGAAGGCCCTGGAGCGGAGCAGCCTCGACGTGGACTTCACCGCCATCGACCAGGCGCTGCTGGAGATCGCCAAACAGGTGAAGGAACTGGACGAAATTCGTGGCTGGACGGAGACGATCAAGAACAACGGGGAGAAGATTCTGGGTCGGCTGCGGATATCGACGGAGAAGCTGGAGAAGCAAGGCGCCGTCCTGACGGAGCGGGTGGCGGACTTGAAGGGGGCGATGGCGAAGGGGTAGTCATTGGAGTCAAAGGAGTGACGGAGTTCACCAGCAATAAGGGAGAGGAAAAATGATTTACGGTAGGGAATTGGTGACGAACGCGTTTCGAGCGGAGTAGGCAAATGAGTTGGCAGCCGACGGCCATCCGGCTCTACGTCCGCGGAATCCCGAGCAGCATGGAGACATTGCTGGTCTTTACGAGGGACGACGCCGATGGTTCTGCCGACTTTCGGGACTGTGCGGGCCGGATTGCCGGCAACAAAAGGCAAGTCAACTCCGCCGGAAAAGTAGACCATTCTTCAGTGTAGCAGGTGGACGCGATTTTCGGCGTCGAATGAGCCGTTCTGAGGGTAGAATTGACAAATGATGCACCACGCGAACAGCCCGACCAAATCGGCGAGGGACCTGGGCTGCCGGGCACAGGTGGTCCGTCGAGTCTGCAAATCGTTGAAGAATACCTACGGCCTTCCACGTTTTGGCAACCCGACGAATCCGATCGACGACCTGGTGTACGTTGTCCTGTCGAACCGCACCTCGCCGGACATGGCTCGGTCGGTTTACATGCGGCTCAAGCGGTTGTTGGGTTGCTGGGAGGCGATGCCGAATACCCCGATCGCAAGGTTGCGGAGTGTTCTGAAACCGGCCGGATTGTCCAACGTCAAGGCGAAACAACTCAGAGGTGCCATCGCGAGCATCGTAAGGGATTTCGGCCACTGCGATCTTCGGAAGATGCGAAAGTGGCCGGAATCGGAAATTGAGGAATACCTGACGGGGTTGCCCGGGGTCTCCGAGAAAGTCGCCAAGTGCGTGATGATGTATACGCTCGGCTGCTCCGTCCTGCCCGTGGATACACACGTTCATCGCATTGCGTTCCGACTGGGATGGACTGAGAAACGACGTGCCGACCAATGCCACGATGAGTTGGAGGCATTAGTGTCTAGAGACCGACGATACGCATTTCACGTGGACTGCATCGCGCACGGGCGGACGGTCTGCCGGTCCACCAATCCCGCGTGCGACCGTTGCTGCATCAGACGTTACTGCGAGTATTGCAAGAGCCGATCATGAGAGCCAAGCGGCGTCCGATTGGAGTCGATTTGTTCGCCGGGGCCGGGGGAATGTCCCTGGGCTTCGAGCAGGCGGGCTTCGATGTCGTCGCCGCGTTCGACATCGAATTGAACAACGTGGAAACCTATAAGAAGAACTTCCCCGCACGTCGGGCGTTTCAGTGCGACCTCTCCAAAGCGGCCGGCGATCAACTTCGAAGGATAGCCAGGCTCGGCAAGAAACGGATCGATGTGGTCTTCGGCGGGCCGCCTTGCCAGGGGTTTTCGGAAATCGGAAGACGCTTGCTCACCGACCCACGGAATCAACTGCTCTTCCATTTTTCCCGGCTAGTCAGACAGTTGAAACCCCGATACTTCGTCCTAGAGAATGTTGAAGGCTTAACGTTTGGCGATTCGAAAGATCTCCTGGATTCATTCCTACTGAGAGTCAAACGGGCCGGGTACGATGTGGTAGAACCCGTCCAGATGCTCGATGCGGCGGATTATGGGGTCCCGCAACGGCGGCACCGTCTTTTCGTTCTCGGCTTCGAGCGCGGTCTGCCCGCTCCCTCATATCCGCCCCCATGTCCGCTCCGTAATAGCCAGGGAACGATAGTCGAGCCCAAGGTGATCGATGCCATTCGCGATTTGCAGAAGGTCGTGGACCGTCAAGACGCCTACGATTCGGATGTCTTCCTCGGCCGACTCGGGCGCCCCAGCTACTACGCCAAGCTGCTTAGAGGAGAGGTCGCGGACCCCGACGACCAATCTGTGTCTCGCAAACACAACGGCGATGGCCTGTCTGGATGTCTGAGAACGTGGCACTCCGACGAGGTTGTTAAGCGGTTTTCGGCCACGATTCCGGGTACAAGCGAGCCGATCAGCAAGTACTACCGACTGGCGAATGATGGACTCGCACGGACATTGCGTGCGGGTACGAATGTCGATCATGGCAGCCACACGGCAGCCAGGCCGATTCATCCAGATCAACCGCGGTGCGTCACAACCCGAGAGGCCGCGAGACTCCAGTCCTTTCCGGACTGGTTCCAATTCCATCCAACCCGATGGCACGGATTCAAGCAAGTCGGAAATTCGGTTCCTCCACGGATGGCAAGAGCCGTCGCTCGAAGCATAATACAGGCGACTGGCGGCGGAGACAATTCCCACTAAATCAGCGGACCCATGCGATGGCTGCCAACGTTTCGAAATCTTCCGATAGATGCGATGCCGACCAAGGAGTTGTTCATCGACATGTTGACTCGGGACATCGGTCTGATTCCCGCAATCGTCAACCTTGTAGACAACTGTGCGGACGGAGCCAGACAATTGGAGGGGGACGGAAGTTATAAGGGACTCTGGGCACGCGTCGAGATTTCCCCCGACGGCTTTCGCATTTCCGACAACTGCGGTGGAATTTCCATCGACACCGCCAGAAAGTATGCCTTCCGATTCGGAAGGCCCCCCGGGTCCCCTACCGTTTCTCATTCGATCGGTCAGTTCGGAGTGGGCATGAAACGGGCAATTTTCAAGTTGGGAACGGCATTTCGCGTTGAGTCCGCAACAGCGAACAACCGGTTTGCAGTCAACGTGGACATTAAGCAATGGGCTAGAGATCCTAAATGGGAATTCCAGTTCAGCAACGTCCAGGAACGGGTTCGCAACGCGCGAGACGACCAGGGAACCACTGTCGAGGTAGCACCGTTGCACGAGGATGTTGCGGAAGCGTTTTCGCTTGAGACAACCGTGACGGAACTGAAGAACGAGCTTCAGGTACGACTCGGAACGCCGATTTCTCGTGGCCTCGCTGTAACGTTGAATCAAGTTCCCGTGAACGCGGAGCCGTTGCAGTTTCTGTCTGACAGCCGGCTTGCACCGGCATATAAGAAGCTGAGGTTTCCGAAAGATGGGGCCAAGACCGTGACAGTCAAATTGTATTGCGGCCTCGGCCAAAGCGAGGAGCCCGAGGCCGCTGGCTGGCATGTCTTCTGCAACGGCCGTCTAATCTTGGAAGGCGACAAGACCAAGGTGACTGGCTGGGGGGACAAATCCGGGGACGTGCGTATCCCCGGCTTTCACGGACAGTTCAACCATCTCCGTGGCTACGCCTATTTCGACTGCGACGATGCGTCACGTCTTCCGTGGAACACCACAAAGACCGGCGTCAATACTGACTCGCTTATCTTTCGTGCCGTGCGACTGGAAATGATGAATCTCATGCGTCCCGTTGTGGATTTCCTGAATAAACTGAAGGAGGAGAAAGAACGCAAAGTAGAGGACGAGGCCGTCGGTCCACTGGAGAAAATGGTGGCCGCATCGCCGACGCGACCGGTGACTCAGGTGAAACCCCGCGGGTTCTTCGAGCTTCCAGTCGTCAAAGCTGCGGCCGCCAGGTTGGACCTGTGATGCAACGGATCCAGTACGACAAGCCGCTGGACCAGGTGGAGGAGGCAAAGAGAACTTTGAAGGTCCGATCCTTTAAGGCGGTCGGCGAGAAGACGTTCGATTACTTTTACAAGGCAGAGGTCGAGCAGTGAAACAGCCGAGTTTCGAAAAATTCAACTACTCCTTGCGGCCAGCAAAGAACATCGAACGCAAGATGCTGTGTGAGACCCTGAGCAGATTTTCTCGCATTGCCCCGCTTCCATCGTATCAGTATGTTGGGTTCGGATCGATAGGCTTCGTTGACTTCAGCTTGTTTCACCAGCGGCTCGGGGTAAAAGAAATGGTGAACATCGAAGCCAACGAACGTGCCCAGTTACGTGCGAAGTTCAACCGTCCCTATTCGTGCATCCAAATGAAGTGGGGGTACTCGCACGAAGTCTTGCCGACGATGAAGTGGGGCAAGCGATCGATCATTTGGCTTGACTACGATGCACCGATTAGCGGGAACGTCTTAAGCGATATTGCAACTGTCGCGAGTCGCGTAAAATCTGGCAGCGTCCTCGTGATAACACTCGATGTCAACCCGAAGGAAATTGACACGGATAAGAATACCGCGGAAGAGCGTCTGAAGGATCTCAGGCTCACGGTTGGTAAGAACCTTGTTCCTGGGTCAGTTCGTGGTGCTGATCTGGCCGGCTGGGGGACAGCCAAGGTAATGCGGGATGTCGTCGATGCCCACATTAGGAAGACGTTGAGCGACCGGAATGCCCCGCTTAAGGCGGAATCCCGTATCACATATCAGCAGCTTTTTAACTTTCGCTATGCCGACGGAGCGAAAATGTTAACTATGGGGGGCGTCTTTTTTGATTCTTCCGATCAGTGGAAAGTTCCGGTCGAACATTTTGCAGACCTTGAATTCATTAAGACTGCGGAAGATGCCTATCTGATCGAGGCTCCCATTTTGACCCTAAAGGAGATTCGGTATCTCGACGAGCGGCTACCGCGGATTGCCCCGGAGGTTCTTCATCCTCCTTGGTTGCCGGAGGCGGAGCGGAAGAAATACGGTAAGGTGTATAGGTACTTTCCAGCCTTCAGCGAGGTCGAGACGTAAGCCAATTGTATCGTGCCGATTGCCTGGGCATTGCAAGATCAGGCCCAGCGGACTTAGCAGGCGAGGTAATGCGGCACCCCCCCCCTTCTCGTAGGGGCTGTTGCCAGAAGGATCGCCGATATACTCAATTCTTGACAAGCGAGCACCACAAATGCCGACGACCAAATGGATCAAAGCCGGGCCGACGAAAGCATTCTTCGTCCGAATGCTGACGAGGGATATCGAGCTGGCCGATTCGATTCTCGATCTTCTCGACAATTGTGTCGATGGTGTCATCCGGGAACTGAAGAGGCGGGACCAGCATACGAGCAACGGGAAACCGTACAAGGGTTTCTCGGCAAAAATCATTGCGAGACCGGATCGCTTCGAAATCATCGATAATTGTGGAGGCATTCCCGAAGATATCGCCGAGCGAAGTGCGTTCATGCTTGGTCGGCCCGACAGCGAGCAATGCCGATCTCGAAACCGTTGGGATGTACGGGATTGGCATGAAGCGTGCCATGTTCAAAATGGGTCGCCATTCGATTGTAGTTTCTCAACCGGATTCAGGCCCTTACATAGTGGAGATTCCGCCTGAATGGCTCGACGAAGAGGCACAGTCACAGGTTGATAAAGAAGAGGCACAACCACAGACCGATGAACCTGAACACGATCCGTGGCAACTTCAACTTGTCTCGTTGGCCAAAGGCGAAGGGCTATCCGAGAACGGTACTCAAATCTCCATTACCCAGCTGGCATCCTGAGATTGCCCGCCAATTCGACACGAAGGAGTCCTCGTTTCTCGCCGATTTGGAGAAGGAGATCGCACGCCATTATGCTCTAATCTTGCAGAAAGGCTTTGCTGTTACGCTGAATGACCGGAAGATTACTCCGGTCAGTCTGTCGATGCTTTGCCCCGATCACATCGGGACGAGGGAGACGTCCTCCATTGAGCCTTACGTCCTTGCTGGAGACCTTAGTGGCGTCCATGTAGAACTTGCCGTCGGCTTCTATCGTCCTCTTGCCACCGAGGCGGAACTGGACGATGAGGAATTCGTTAAGAGCAAGAGCGAGAACGCCGGGTGGACGGTAATCTGCAACAACCGGATCGTTCTGTACAACGACAAGACGTTCAAGACCGGCTGGGGAACCAAGGGGGTCACGCCCGGCTATCACAACCAATTCATTTCAATTCGAGGAATTGTTTCCTTTCGGGCAACAGACTCAATGGCTCTTCCTCTAAACACTACTAAGCGTGGGCTTGCCACCGATTCGCCCCTATATCAGGCAGTAATCGACCACATGAGGAATGGCCTGAAGTACTTTACCTCGTTTACCAATCGTTGGAAGAAGCAGGAAGAAGAAACAACGGAGATGTTCGAGTCGCTTTCTCAACGGAGCCTGTCGCAGATCATAGAAAGGGTCGAGGCGGCGAAGTTCTCGCAACTTCGGGCACAGCCAGGAGTTCGGCAGTACGTCCCAGAATTGCCGAAGCCGGAACCGCAGCAGAAGCAACGGCGAATCTGCTTTGCCGCCGACCAAAACGATGTAGAGACCGTAGCGGAATATTACTTTGACGATCCTCAACACGACCGAGCAGAGGTCGGCAGGCGGTGCTTTGACGAGTCGTTGAAGCGTGCAAAGCGAGGAAAATCGTGAGCGGACAAAATGTTCCATATCAACTTCGTCCAAACAAGTTCGTCGAAAGGCAACTCTTTCTCGACGTGCTCGATTTCGTCCGCGTTTGGAACGGTCCGTCCAGGTACATCTACGTCTCGATGGGTGGACGCTTCCTGGAGGACTTCAAGCTCATCAACGACCGCTTTGCGATCGAGCACATGATCTCGATCGAAAGCGACGAGACGACGTGGAGGCGGGCAGCGTTCAACCGTCTCGGTTTCATCGACTGCCGGCACGAGTCGAGCGGAGAGTTTGTCGAGAGCCTCGAACGATTGTTATCGGAACAACCTAAGCGACGCCTAATCGTATGGCTGGATTATGCGGACGCCAATAGGCGAGGAGAGCAGCTTGGCGAGTTTCGCCAACTCGTCTCAAAGCTGGCGAGTGGTGACGTTGCGAAGATAACCTTGAATGCCAACCCCCAGTCGTACCGACGACGTGCGGCATCGTTGACCAGGAAAGACTTCGAGGCATACCTGAAGAATCCCGAATCACCGACGCACAGGGACTTCGATACGTACCTGGCATCCCTGCTTGCGCCGCCTCCTGGTGAGGCGAACGGCAAAGACCGGGTTCTGGCCCTCAGTGACTCAGAATATGAGACGATTTGCATTGCAAACCTTACGGAGCAGCTTGGCGAGTATCTTCCAGTCGGGCAGATTACGCCGGATCAGTTGGAAACCGAGGCGTTCGCTCGTCTGCTGTTGCAAGCCGTACAGCTTGCGGCATTGAAAGGAGTCACAGGATCGAAGCTGCACGTCATCCCGCTCGCCGCATATAGGTATCGAGACAGCGAACATCAGATGGTAACCGTTACAACCGTCCTCGGCGACGACGAATTGGCCGCCAGAATCAAGAGCGACCATGTATTCGCTGAGTGGCCATTTCGGTCCACCGATTGGACGACGGTCGTGGGCGTGTCCGTGCCGGACATCTCCGTCAAGGAACGCCACCTCTTAGAAGGTTTAGTATCTTCCGACTTCGACGCTGCCGCCATCCATAATCAAATGCCCTTTAGATTCGATGTGCGGGAGAGCGTTTCCGTCGGCTTGCTTGAGGCGTACCTTAGTCACTACCGCCGTTACCCGTCGTTCGTCCACGTCCGATGAGCTATGCCCCTCTGGTGTTTGGCGGTCGTCCCCTGCGACGCGGCCCGGCCCTAGCGGGCCAGGGACTCTCGACAAGCACTGTCAGTGCGTTGTGAAGCTTCATCGCGGCGAGGAGCGTGTTGTTTGAACGCCGGATGAACATGTACTCGAAGAAATCTGGAACATACACGCGCCACCCGGGCATGTTGGGCGGTGGTTCGCCAAAGACAGCCAGGACCTGTCTTTCCAGCTCCCGGCCAGAAGGCGTGACCTCGGCCCAGCCTCCGTCGTCACGGCGGTGTTGTTCGACCAGTGCGAGTGGATTGACATTTGCCGTGTGCTCCACGGCGACTATTTCGAGCCTAGCCGGGGGTATCAGGCGTCCGAATTCATGAAAAAGTAACCCGGAGGCCGTCTTCGCCATGATTCGGGACATGACCTGGAAAACGGTTTCATCCGGGCGGAAGATGCCATCAGCGCCCAGGCGGCTGTCGATGAAGTGACTGAGCGCCGCGTCCGACCGCATGGCCGAATGTACCCAGCCCCCTTTGGCGACGGCCTCGCGGTCTTGCCGCGTGAACGACACCGTGCAGACAATCGCAGCCAGTCGCATCTCGTCTACCGCGTACCCGCTGTTACAGGTCGAACAGGCGGGTACAACCTAACCGTAGGCGACGAGTTGGTGCCTCAGCTCCACCGTGCCCGCGCCCAGGGAGACCTGCCCAGCCAAACGGTGCCGGAATCCTGCTTCCTCGGCGTGGCGGACGGCGTTGGCCACCGCCTCCACGGCTGCCCCGCCCAGCTTCCCGGCGGTCATTTCCCCGTTCTTGGGCACGACCATGACGTTGACGACCACCTCGAAGAACGCCGAGTCCTGGGGGCGGACGATGTTCTTGCCCAAACGTTGCATCGCCGTCACCCTCCTTCCCTTGGCTGAAAACGCCTGAACCACTCGACCTCCGGCAGGGCGATGCCGTGATCCAGGAACCGTGTCTGGCACTTCCGGCTGCCGATCTTCATGCACGGCTGGTTTGGCCCGCCGCCGGGGACGGCTTCGCTGGCGTACTGAAAGGAGCCGTCCTCGGCGAAATAGACGGACAGCCGGCGGGACAGGACGAGGCAGACCTGGCGCCGATGCTCCTTCGCGAACTCGCTGGCGTACCGCTCGGCTGCCTCGGGGGACTGCACGTCGTCGGGCAGTCCCGCCTGCGAGTAGATCGCCGGCATCAGTCGCACGACGAGGCAGGGCTTGACGGGTTCGTTCGCCCACTCTAACCAGTCGTCAAGGTCTTCCTGGAGGAGTCCGTTCACGGTCGCCTGGTCGACGTCGAGCGCCGCCATCAGCTTCTGGAACAGCTGGCTGTCGATGTCGCCGGTCGTCTCGAACTTGTGCAGACGGTTGCAGCCGTGGCAGAGGCTCCTGCCGGCGTTCTTGTATCCCAGGCGCACGGCGACCTCGCTGAGCTTCAGCCCTTTTTGGAGCCGAGTCTTCTGAAAGTATCGTGCGAGGTGCGTGGTCATCTCGGATGTATCCTGGCGGCTCCCTTACAGCTCAACCTACTCCCATTGCCGCCATTGCCGTGCCCACCTGCTCGCCCAACATCCTCTTCAACCTAAAGAACGTTGCCCTTGAACGCCTCGTCATGGCCCGGAAAGCCGCCTCCTGGTCAGCGACGTTCTGGGGATAATCCTCCACGACCTGTCGCAGGCATTCCAGGTCGTAAGCGCGGGAGTCGGAGACCTTGGGGGCAGCGGTTCGACCGATCTCGTGGAGCTGGCTGGCGACGAGCTGACGCCAGTCCACGTTCGCTTCCCGCGCGTAGATGACTTTCCGCAGGCTCGGTTCCAGCAGCCGCAAGGACAGCTCCCGGCTCGCCGAGAACTCCCCAATAAAATCGACGACCTCCTGGCACTCGTCGGGACTCAGTTCCTCAAATCCCTGCGCCGCCAGTTGCCGCAGCATGACGAGGACTTCCTCGTTGGAAGCCGACAGTTCGAACTGGTCCACCCTGCTCAGGACGGCGCCAAATGCATGGTTCTGTCGCGGCAGGGCGTTGACGGCGAAGATGACACGACCCTCGAACCGGAAGGACGACGGGATCTTCAACTGGGACGAGTTGTAGTTGACGAGGCGGTTCCCCTTCTCCCCTTCCCACAACGCGCTTCGCAGGATGCCGAGGGCGGGGAGGTTGCGGAACATGGCATCGCAGTCGTCCAGGAAGACGACCGATTCGGGATGTTCGTACAGGGACATATACATCGCCAACGGCGTGCAGTGCCCCGTCAGGATCACCGGCTCGACGCCCTCCTCCTTCAGCGTCTCCAGCACCACCCTCGTCTTTCCCAGCCCGCCACGGGAGCCGTACACGCACAGCCCGTTCGCCATCCCGCGAGCCACCAAGCGGACGTGATGGGCAAGCAGCCGCTGCCGTTCTTCGAGGGCGGTCGGCGCAAAGTCGGGGACGGCGGGGACGGGAACGACGGGGGGAGGGGCGGCGGAAGCGACGTTGCCGTTCTTCTTCCAGCTCCCCGTGAACAGACTCAGCAGGCTTTTCATCGCTTGACCTTCTTCAACGTGTCAGGGACGATCTCCAGCAGGACTCCCTCTTTCCCGGCGGGCCCGCCGATGCAGAACTTCTTGTGTCGTTTCAGATGGCGGGCGAGTTCCTTCTTCGACCAACGGCGGGCATGGACGGTGAGAATGATCGTGGCCGTGAACGTGTCCGCCTCGTCGCCGCCAAGGCAGTAGCGGTTTCTTGCCTCCACCGCGTCGAGCTCCACGCTTGAAGAGCTTGGCTTTGGCGGGATCGTTGCTCCACCGACCCTCGCCGGTCCACACCTGGTTCAGGCCGTCACGGATGACGAAGCGGGGGAACCGCTTGTCGCCGACTCGCTGGATGTATCCCGGCGGCAGGTAATCCATCCCATCACTCCCCGATGATTTGCAACTGCGGCAACGGCTCCACCTCGGGCTGCAAGAGCTTGTTGAGCGCCCTGATGGTCTTGGTGACGGCGGCCAGCAGCTTCTTCCTGTTCGTCGCCGCCGCCGCCACCACCCCCACCAGTTCCCGGGCGATCGGACGGACCAGGCTTATGTCCAGCAGGTTGTCGCCGTCGTTGTCGGAGCGGACGGCTGCGGGTTCCTTCATGCCAGGACGGAAATAAACGTTCTCGGCATCGAACTCGTAACGTGCGTCGGAATGCCGGTCGAAGGAAATGCCGTGCTGGACGCAGAAGGCTTCCAGTTCCTCGAACTGCCCGTAGCGAGCCTCGGCGTCCGCAAGGAAAAGATGCCCGTTCTCGTCCAGGGCCTGGCGCAGGTCGTGAGCGGTCTTGGCATCGAACTCCGCGCCGTCGTAGCCGCCGACCTTGGCGCCCGTGGAATCGAGTTCGCCCAGGAACTCTTCCAGCAAGTTGGCGGGAACCTTGCCGCCGATCGTGATTTCGCCGGGAAAATTGTCAGCCATTTTCCTGCCCTTTCCGTTCGACGACCTCGTAGGAACAGCCGTTCACGAGCCAGCCGTACTCTTGGCCGAGCACGTCCGCCCCGTCCTGCGCCAGGTCGATGTCGTCGTCCGTTTCGAGGACGCACTCGGACGGCAGGCCGCAGTCCTGCGGGGTGCGGGTCTCCTCGGTCATGTCCCAGTCGATGTCGAAGAACCTCACTCGCATGATTTCCCCTTATACGGGCTGACAGTCCGGCATCCGCTCCGGGCATTCGACTCCGGGGATACCGCACCAGTCTGGCTCGCCGTTGACCAGCCGAACGTCGACGACTTGCCCTCTTTCCCAGGGGTACAGGTAGCACCGGAGGACCTTCCAGGCGGTGCCGTCAGCGGCGCGCAATATATACTGTCTAAGTCCGAACCCACCCAAGTTGGTGCTCTTGGCCACCACCCTGAACTTCTGGTGGGTCTTCTTGGCCAGGGCGGCGCGGCGGTCGCTCTCGGCTTTCGCCGCCTTCTTGGCGTTCCGCTCGTTCTCCCGCAGCATCGCTTCCACGGCTTTCGCCTCGGTCGCCGCCCACGACTTCAGCTCCCGCTCGACGTCGGACCAGCAGAAGTGCGGGTCGCCGACGGGAACATGCTCGTGGATGCGGCGGACGAACTGGCGTTGTTGCTCAGGCGTGGCGAACCAGACTTCCCAAAAGCCGTCAACATCGTAGTTGGCGATGTGCCCGAAGATGTTGGAAAGACGACGGTAGAAGTCGGGCTTAAAGAGCTTGCGGTCGAACCCCCGCAGGACGAACCTGACGAAGGCGGCGCAGAAACGCGACTTCTCCTCGGTGGTTGAGTGCGGCGTCGGCACGAAAAGGTCGGCGGCGAAGACGGTCCTGGTCATGGGTTGGTTCCTTTCACTCTGCTCCCATACGGCCTAACCAAGATGGTCATTCGTCTCGATCAACGTCGCGGCATCCCAATCGATCCCTGCACCGGCGAAGACGGCGCCCTTCGGCTGCCCGTTGCCTTCGGTATCCACTTGCAGGACGAGGGCGTCCTGAAGCCAGGCGAGGAGGCTTTCCCTGGTCGGCGCAGGTTCGTCCTTCCGGTTGTCCAGCTCGGCAGGGTCGGACGTGAAGGCGATTTCCACGGGGACGCGGACGGTCTTGCAGTGCCGTGGCCTGTCGGCCTGCTTGCCACGGGCGTCGCCCTCGTCCTCCGTGTGCGGCTGCACCATGTCGAAGGGCAGGTACGCCTCCTTCCCGTCCACCTCCAGCATTTCACGGCCTACCAGCTCGCCATTGTCCTCGTAGTCGCACTGGTCGCCCGCCACGAACTCCTGGCCGACGAACCGCTTCTTCTCGGTGTCGAAGACTTGGACGACGAAGCCTACAGTAATCTTGTTGACCAGCATGACTTGGTTTCCTCTTGTCAGAACTCGATCTCGTCGGGGTCGATGCGGATGTCCTATTCGTAGAAGAACATCTTCTTCTGCTGGACGACGGTGTAAGCGCACTGCTCGCCGATGTTGGCGGCTTCGTACCTCGTGCCGTCGAGCACGACGTACTCCTCCTCCGGCTCGCCCACGCCCTCGTTTGTCTCACGGGTCTCCAGCACCTTGACCATACGGGTTCTGGCGTTCGCGATGCAAGCGCTGCGGAATTCCGGTCCGCTGCGCCGACGGCTCACGAACTCGCCCTTGAGTTCCTTGAGGACGAACTCACCGGACTCGTCCAGCTTGCAGTACCTTTCCAGGCACTCGGGGCAAACGGGACCGTCGCAATGCCGCTCGCCTTCCCAATAGTCGGGATGCCAGCCGTCGTCGGCGACCTGCTCGAAGTCCTCCGGCATCGGCTTGTCGCAGAAGACGCACTGCTCGCAGGAGCTTTTTTCGGGGGCGACGTCCATAGGGTGGACCGGCACGCCCGGGTCGGCGACCTCGATTGGCGAGCCAGTCGCCTCGAACTCGTACTCGACGATGCAGCCACTGAAGTTTTCGTCCCGGGCGGCTTCCATCGCTCTTTTTCTTGTTTCCTCCAGATTGTCCGCCTCGACGCGAACCGTTTTTCTGGCGGTGCTGATGCGATTGACGGGAACGTCGAACAACATGATTTCGTCTCCTTTCCGACTCGTTCCTATACGGCCTAACCGACCGTCGCCGTCCCACGGTGTTGCCATCGACGTCCTGCAACACCCAGTCCTTGTACTGCCGGGCGGTATAGGTCTCCATGCCCTCCGCCAGCTTGCGAAGAATGCGAGCCGCCTCCGGAAGGGGATTCGGCTCGAACGCCGCATTGTCCATCTTGAGTTCGATGTGCAGTGTCACGGTCAAGTCTCCTGCTCGTGGTCGAACGCCTTTTCCCTATACGGCCTAACCAATTTGCCATGCCGACACGACGACCTGGAACTCACCTTCCTCGACGATGGCAAACCCGTGCGTCGGATGACGCAGGAGGTATCCTGCGAGTTGCCGGCGGAACTGCTGCCAAGTCAGGGCGGGTTCCCAATTCAGACCATGCCCCGTCTTGTCCACGAACCAGCTTGGCCCGTCTTCCGCCAGCCGCGAGGCTTCAGCGTGCCGATGTTGG
>CAWBRF010000002.1:0-142484 GCA_963791075.1 uncultured Planctomycetia bacterium | reverse complement strand
GAATTGGGGCCCGAGTTGGTCACGCGGCTGACCAGCGGGTTGGTATGCCCTGCATCGAGCCGCCCGACTACGTCACACGGCTCGGATCCTCGCGCAGATGGCCAAACGGATGGAAGTTCGCCTGCCCGCCGACGTGAGCAGTTCATCGCCTCGCGGCTGACCAGTCACGCCCGCGAGCTTTCTCGCGTGTGCCGGTTGCTGGCCACCAGCCAGTCGCTCGCTCAGCCGATCTCGCTGGGAATGGCCGAGCAGTGCTGGCCGATCTGATCGCGCACAGCGGCCTCGCGGTGCGGCTGCCCGACATCGAGGAGCTCGGTTGCGCGTTTCGGCTCAACCGGTGAGCCAGCAATTACGTCGGCGACAGAACGATGTATTGCTGGAGACAGCCCCGCGCGGTCCGCGCGGCAGCGGTCGGCAAGGCAGGGCGCAATACTCGAAGCCGGCGGCGGCGACTTCTCGCCGTTCGAATTCCTTGCCGCCGCCGATGAAGGTGATTCGCAAGCGGCGGATTTCGGCCGCGAATCGCTGGGCAACGGCCAGGCCGGGAAACAGGTGTCCCCCGGTGCCGCCGCCGGCAAAAACCAGATGACATGAACGTTTCATTGCAGTTTCAGTCCGGCCGAGGCCAAGCAAGGCGCACAGGGCCGCGGCGATCCAGAATCGCACGACGATCTTGTTTTCCGGCCAGCCTCGAAATTGGAAATGATGGTGCAGGGGGGCGCAAAGAAACAGCCGCCGCCGCCGCCACTTGTAGGAGGCCACTTGCAGGATGACGCTGCCGGCCTCGGCCACGAACACCCCGCCCACCACCACCAGCAGCAATTCCTGCCGGGCGACCACGGCCAGCAGTCCCAGCAGGCCGCCCAAGGGCAGGGCGCCGGTATTGCCCATGAAGACCTGGGCGGGATGGCAATTGAACCAGAGGAAGCCGGCCAGCGCGCCGATCATGCCCGGCGGCCAGCACGGTCATTTCGCCGCAGCCGGGAATCCGTGGCAGGTTCAGGTAGGCGGCCCACTGGGCGTGCCCGGCGGCATAGACCGCCAGCATCATCGCCGCCGTGGCGAACACCAGGCAGCCGCCGGCCAGGCCGTCCAGGCCGTCGGTCAGGTTGACCGCGTTCGAGGAGCCGACGATGACCAGTACGGCCAGGGGAATGAACCAGAGTCCCAAGGAGACGCCGCGGCCGGCCAGCGGCGGCGGCAGCTCCAGTCCGTCGGCCAGCGCGGCATGGTCGCGATAGAGCACGACCGCGGCCGACCAGCGGCCACGACGACTTGCCCGGCCAGTTTCATGCCGGGCGACAGGCCGTTGCCGGGGGTGCGGAGCTTGACCAGGTCGTCAACGGCGCCGACCACCGTCAAGCCGCCGGCGACCCACAGGGCCAGGAGCACGTAGCGGTTGGCCAAGTCGCCGAAGAGGAGCGTGCCGCCGATCAGGCCGGCGATGATGAACAGGCCGCCCATGGTGGGCGTGGCCTGCTTGCCTTGGTGCAGGCGGCGAACTTCGGGCGAATCGCTCTTGATCGGCTCGCGGAAATGGCGTCGCAGCCAGGCGATCAGCCGCGGCCCCAGCAGCACGGCCAGCACGAAGCTCGATCATTGCCGCCAGCGATGCGCGGAGGGTGATCTTGCCCAAGGCTGCCGCTGTGCGCAGGCGGACCGTCCGGTCGAAGCAACGCCAGACAATGAAGGAGCCAAAGAAGCATTTGAGTTGTGGTCTCTTGCAAATTGCCGATTCCGGGTCCCCCTCCCCGAGAGAGGGTTGGGGTGACGGGATTCGGGGGCTGCGAATTCTGGAGGCGGCTTTTCTTACCGGGGCCTCCTCACCCCGTCCCTCTCCCATCGGGAGAGGGGGACCGCCGTGCAAAATCCCTGAGCCGCCGGGACGGCGCGGATGCGCCGCCCCGGCGCTCGAGTCAAAGTCTCACCGCGAAGCACCCGCCGGGCGGTTGACCCAGTAACCGCTGATCCGACAAGTTTGATGCTCCTACCCAAGGAGGGAAGGGTAGCGTCGAATTCCCGCAAATCCAACGCAAACGGCAAGACTCTCCAATGATTTGTTCGGTCCGTTCTCGCATAGTTGAGAGTTGAGAGTCGAGAGTTGATCCAGGGCCACCAACGATCAACTCTCCACTCTCAACTCTCAACTCTCAACTCTCAACTTTTCTCATGCGCTGCGGCGGTGGGGATACTCTCGCCAGGGCCGCCACAATTCGTTCCATGGCCATCATCCGCGAGCCCTTGACCAAGCACGACGTCGCCGGGCAACATCGCCTGGCCGAGGATAGGCGGGCGACTCGTCGACCGTCGCGCAGGCGATCGCGCGGCTGCGGGCCATGCCCGCCGCCAGCGCCCCGGCGACAACGTGCCGCGCGAATCGGCCGCAGGCGACCAAGCATGTCCGCGCCGCCGGTTTCCACGATTTGCTTGCCCAATTGCCAGTGCAGCAGCCAGCGATTGCTCGCCCAACTCGCCCATGTCGCCGCAGACGACGATGCGGCGTCCGGCGGCGTCGAACTCGCGGAGCAACTCCAGCGCCGCCTGCATCGCCGTGGGATTCGAGTTGTAGCAATCGTTGATGATCGTCGCGCCCCGCGTCTCGATCACTTCGCACCGCATCGGCATGGGCTGATATTCGGCCAAGGCGTCGGCCATCGCCTGCAAACTCGAAGCCCAACAGCCGGCCGACCGCCACGGCGGCCAGCGCCGCAGTCACGTGGTGGCGTCCCCAGACCGGCAGGCAGAAACGAACCGCGTCTGCGTCCGCGCTTTCGCCGCCGGGGAATCTGTCCAATCTTCGTCCGACGCGCAAGGGACCGTTCCCCTGGAACCGATGCGGAAGCTCAGCCGGCCGCCCACGCTGCTGATGTCCACCGCCCGCAGATCGCATTGGCTGCCGGTCGCCGATCCAGGTGATGCCCACCGGGCATTCTGCGGCGGCGCTGCGGAGCCAGGGGTCGTCGGCCAGCACGGCCTGGCCGTCCGGACGGCAAGGGCGGCCAGCAACTCGGCCTTTGCCGCGGCGATGTTGCGGCGGTTGCCGAATCCCGCCAGATGGGCGTCGCCGATCTGCGTGATCACGCCGACCGTGGGCCGGCACAACGCGGCCAGCGCGGCAATCTCGCCCGGATGATTGGCCCCCAGCTCCAGCACGGCATAGTCGTGGTCCGGGCTCCATCGCCATCATGCTCAAGGGGACGCCGAGGTGGTTGTTGAAGTTGCGCGGGCTGGCCGTTCCCGGCAGCCGCGAGTTTGCAGCACGGTGTGGATCATCTGCCGCGTGGTGGTCTTGCCCACGCTGCCGGTCACGGCGACGACCGCGCCGGTGAATTGCCGGCGTTTCCAGGCGGCCCATTGCACCAGCGCCGTGGTGCGTGTCGTCGACCTGGATCGCCCAGCGGCCCGGCGGCACTTCGATCGCCGCGGCAGACGACCGCGCCGGCTGCGCCGCGCCGGAAGGCCTCGCCGACGAACTCGCCGCCGTCGTGATTCGGCTCCGCGCAGCGCCCAGAAGACGTCGCCCGGCTCGACCTGGCGGCTGTCGGTCACGATGCGGCCCAACGGCGTGCAGTCGCGGCCGCAAGGATCCGGCCGCCGATCGTCTGGCTCAGGTCGTCAGAGGCCATGTGCCGCACGATCGATCTGATGCAGGTCGCCGAGGGTTGCTCATTCCTGATTCTTCGCTGTACGGTTTGACTTCATAGAGCCATTGGCGGGCCACTTCGCACGTCGTCCAGCGGAATCCGCTCGGTCGCCGATGATCTGGCATGGTTTCGTGTCCCTTGCCGGCCAAAAGCACGCAATCGCCGGGCCGGGCCTGCGCCAGGGCCCAGCGGATGGCCTCGACGCGATCGAGGATCACCTGCGCCTTGCCCGGATCTTCGAAGCCCTCGAGGATCTCCGTCGGCGATCGCCTGCGGGTCTTCGCTGCGGGGATTGTCGCTGGTGACGACGGCCAGGTCGGCGTGTTGTTCGACCGCCCGGCCCATCAGCGGACGCTTCTGCCGGTCGCGGTCGCCGCCCGCGCCGAAGACGCAGATCAACCGGCCGGTCGGTCGCCTGCCGCAGCGTTTTCAGGCAGCCGGTCAGGGCGTCGGGCGTGTGGGCGAAATCGACGAACACGCCGAACGGCTGGCCGCACTCGATCCGCTGGAGCCGGCCCGGCACGCACTCGACCGCCTCCAGACCGCGAACCACCGTGGGCAGGTCGATGCCGTAGGCCAGGCCGACGGCCGCGGCCGTCAGGCAGTTGTAAACGTGGTGCCGGCCGATCATGCGCGTCTGCACCGGCATCGTCTCGCTGCCGGCCGTGAGCAGGAACGTCTGCTCGCTCAGAAATTCTTCAATCGGCGTGGCGGTGATTTCGGCGGGCGAGCGGATGCCGACGGTCAAGGCCGGGCCGTCCAAGCGGCCGCAGATAGCCGGCGGCGACCGGATCGTCGGCGTTGACCACGGCGAAGCCCTTCGGGCGACAAGTGCTCGAACAACTTCGACTTCGCCAAGCCGGTAATCCTGGATCGTGGGATGGTAATCGAGGTGGTCGCGGCTGACGTTGGTCACGCAGGCGGCGTCGAAGCGAACGCCCGCCACCCGCGACTGGCTCAAGGCATGGCTGGAAACTTCCATCACCGCGTGGGTGCAGCCGTTGGCGGACCATGCGGGCCAGCCAGTGCGGCCAGCGACGTCGGCGGGCGGGGTGGTCAACGAGGCCGGCTCGAATTCATCGCCGTCGAAGTAGCCCAGCGTGCCGAGCATTCCCACCGCGATGCCCCGCGCCTGGCCAGCACGCTGGCCAAGCAGGCAACTGGTCGTCGTCTTGCCGTTGGTGCCGGTGACGCCGATCGAGCTTCAGTCGATGGCTGGGATTTCCGGCCAGGGCCTGGCAGATGCGGCCGTAGGCGTCTCGCGCGTCGGCGGCCACGCAATTGGGCAGGCCGAACTCCGCCGCCGGCCGCTCGGAGAGGATCGCCGCGCAGCCGCGGGCGACCGCCTCGGCGATGAAATCATGGCCGTCGCAACTCGCTCCCCGGCAACGCGGCGAACAGCGAACCCGGGCTCGACCTTGCGCGAGTCGCAGACGCAGGCCGTCACGCCGATGTCGTCCGGACCGACCCATTGGGCGTCCGGGCAGCAAGCGCGCAGGCTCACCAGCGGTGTGGAACGAGAGCAGACTTGCACGCCCATGGCCTCCATGCCAGAAAAGCGAACCGATGCGGTGAAAAGGTTTGGCCGGTCCGATGAGAAGTGATGGAAAAGACCCGATCGGGGTTTCAGCCGGCGGGGATTGTCGCAATTTCGCCGCGGCTGTCAAGGCGGAAAATTGCACGGAGCGGACGTATGCACTCCCCCTCTCCCTCCGGGAGAGGGCCAGGGTAAGGGGAACCCGGCGGAGATTCCGCCTTGCTGTTCTCGACCCCGGTCATGCTTCCCCTCACCCTAACCCTCTCCCGGAGGGAGAGGGAACCGGCACATATCGCCCCCATCCTGCGTGATAGAAAGAGCCCTTGAAAAATGGCCGCAGTTCCGGGAACATATATTGCCGGCGGTCAAAAACGAACGGACGCCTCCATTTCACGATGGTTGGCGTCTTTTTCAAATCGTGCAGCCTTTAATGCCATGCCTCACAGCGACTTCGACATCCAGGGCCTGGCGCGATACCTCCACCTGACCCCGCAACAGGTGGGAAAGCTGGCCGATCGCAGCAAGCTGCCCGGCCGCAAGGTGGGGGGCGAGTGGCGTTTCGCCAAGGCCGACATCCATCATTGGCTGGAAAACCACATCGGACTCTCCGGCGAGGAGGAACTCGTCGAAGTCGAAGGCGTGTTGCAGCGCGCCGCCCCCGTCGGCGCGGCGGAGGCGGAAATCTCCCTGGCGGAGATGATCCCCCTGGAAGCCATCGCCATTCCCCTGCCCGCGCGAACGCGAAGCTCGGTCATCGACTCGATGGTCGAACTGGCGGCGCAGACCGGCTGGCTCTGGGACCCGAAGGCGATGGCCGATGCAGTCCGCTCGCGCGAAGAAATGCACACTACAGCGCTGGAGAACGGCGTTGCCCTGCTCCACCCGCGGCGGCCGATGGCCAAAATCCTCAGCCAGCCTTTCGTCGCCCTCGGCGTCACGACAACCGGCATCCCCATGGGCGGCGACGTGCCGATGACCGACGTTTTCCTTTTGATCTGCTCGACGGAGGACCGAGGGCACTTGCAGACATTGGCTCGCCTGAGCCGCATCCTCGCCCAACCCGGCTTCCTCAACGCCTTGCACCAGGCGGCCGACGCGGCGGCCGCACGGCAATTGATCGTCGAGGCCGAGCAACGTTTACTGACCCAATCGTAACGCTATAGCGAACAATTCACCATGGAGACACGGAGAAACGGCCGGGTTGCTGTGAGCGGCCACAGAATGAAACAAAGATTGAACACAGATGAATTAAAGAAACATAAATTATCCTTTCCTTGTCTGTGTTTCATCTGTGTTCAATCTGTGGCTTCCGTCTTCCTTCTTCTCCGTGTCCTCCGTGCCTCCGTGGTGAATGCTCAACGCACGGCAACACCGCGTTCGGAGCAGAACCTCCATGCCGATGCTTTCCCTCTTGTTCCTGGGCGATGCCGATCGACGCGAGTTTCGCGAGGCTCGCGACGGGCTGACGGCGTTGGGCCGCGTGCAGAGGGCGGACAACGTCGAAGCAGCCGCCGCGGTCCTGGCCAACGCCTCTCCGCCGGTCGATGTGATCGTTGTCGCTCAGGCGCGGCCGGGCGAGTTCTCGCACCGCGACATCCAGCGGCTGCGGCAAATCGCCCCGCTGGCCCGCCTCGTCGCCCTGCTGGGAAGCTGGTGCGAGGGCGAGCCGCGGTCGGGCGAGCCGTGGCCCGGCGTTGTCCGCACGTATTGGCATCAGTGGCCTGCCCGCGCCGAGCGGGAACTGCGGCGGTTGGCCGCCGGGGAATGTTGCGCTTGGGCGATGCCGCCGACGGCGACGGACGAAGAGCGACTGTTGGCCGACGCCGATCGGTCGCGTCCCGACCGCCGCGGCTTGATCGCCGTTTTCAGCCGCGATCGGGCGATGGCCGAGACCTTGGCCACGGCCTGTCGAAGCTGGGGGTGGGAAACAACGCGATTGCAATCCCCCGGCGACGCGGCAGCGGGAGCGATCGCCGCCGTGTTCGACTGCGGCCAATGCCTTGGCGAAGAACTTGTCGAGTTGCAGCGGGCGGCCGCCGCATTGGCCCCGGCGGCGTTGATTGCGATTGTGCATTTTCCCCGAATCGAGGACTGCGATCGAGCCCGCCACGCCGGCGCCGCCGCCGTGCTCGCGAAGCCGCTACAATGGGAAGACCTCTTCGCAGACTTGGATCGCCTCGTTAAGCGGACAACGCAGCTTCGCCACGGAGGCACGGAGAAAATACTGAAAGAATGCTAGATTCCCGCACTTATTCGCGGAAGTTATTTCCACGGGCTCGCCAAACCGCTTGCGGTTTCGCGAGGAATCTCCCTCGCGTCGTTGGCCGGATCCCTGCGTGGGGCCTGATTGCCGCGGTCCTCGTCTACAAGGTCACGCTGAGCCCGCTCTTGGGGCAACATTGCCGCTTCCAGCCGACGTGTAGTTCGTATTTCATCGGGGCGGTGCGAAAGTACGGCGCCGTGCGCGGGGCGTGGCGCGGCGTCGGTCGCATTTGCCGCTGCCATCCTTGGAATCCCGGCGGCTATGACCCGCCGTAACCGGCAGAAGGGCCGCGAAGGCGGCCACGGATTGGGAAGAAAGGAGAAAGGAGAAAGGAGTTAGAAGTTAGGAGTGTGCGGCATTGTCCGCATTCTAACTCCTAACTCCTCTCTTCTTTCTTCCATTTCTCGTTGTCGGCATAGTGCGTCTCATCTGTGTTCCATCCGTGGCTTGCCCTGCTGACCTTTGGCCGGCGGCCGCGGCGGCTGGCCTTGGCGAGAAACGCCGGTTATAATCGCTGTTTTGTCCAGTTTCGCCGTTATTGCCGGAGAATCTTTATGACGGTCGGTTTTGGAATCATCGGTTGTGGGATGATCGCAAACTTTCACGCTCGCGCAATCGCCGATCTCCGCGGGGCCAGGCTGGCGGCCTGCTTCGATGCGGTCCCCGCCGCGGCCGACCGGCTGGCCGCCGCTACCGGCTGCAAGGCGTATTCCAACCTGAAGGGCTTGCTCGCCGACCCGGCGGTGGACGTGGTCACGATCGGCACTCCCAGCGGCGCCCACCTCGAGCCGGCCGTTGCCGCGGCGCGCGCAGGCAAGCACGTCATCGTGGAAAAGCCGCTGGAAATCACCCTCCGCCGTTGCGACCAGATCATTGCCGAGTGCGAAAAGGCGGGCGTGACGCTCGCGACGATCTTTCCCTCGCGATTCCACGATTCGAGCGTCGAAGTGAAGCGGGCGATCGATCAGAAGCGATTCGGCCGGCTCACCCTCGGCGACGCCATTGTCAAGTGGCATCGCACCCAGGCCTACTACGACAGCGGCGCGTGGCGCGGCACGTGGCGGCTTGACGGCGGCGGCGCACTGATGAACCAGGCCATCCACAGCGTCGATCTCCTCTGCTGGTTCATGGGCCCGGTGGTCGAGGTCCGCGGTCGGACGGCCCTGCTGGCCCACAAGCGGATCGCCGTCGAAGACGTCGCCTTGGCCGCGGTCGAGTTTGCCGACGGCGCGGTCGGCGTCATCGAGGCGAGCACGGCCGTCTATCCCGGCTATCTGAAGCGAATCGAGGTCCACGGCACGCAGGGCTCGGCGATCATGGAGGAAGACGACATCATCAAATGGGACTTCTCGCGAAAAACCGCCCGGGACAAGGCGATCCTTGCGAAGATGGCCCAGCGCACCAGCGGCGGCGGCGGGGCGGCCGACCCGGCGGCCATCGGCCATCACGGCCACGCGCGGCAGTTCCGCGACGTCCTCCAGGCCATTCAGAAGGGCGTCGCCCCGTCCGTGGACGGCCATGAAGGACGTCGCTCGGTCGAGGTGATTTTGGCCGTTTACAAGGCCGCCGAGACCGGCCGCGCGGTCAAGCTGCCCTTAACGGGCGACCCGCTGCTGAAGGCGCGGAAGGAAGGATGAAAAACGAAGGGTGATTGCTATTCATCCTTCATCCTTCCGCCTTCAGCCTTCCATCTCACTGCCGCTCGGGCGACCACGTGGGACGTCGCGGGGCGTCGTCGCTGGACCTGTCGGCGGTTCGCGTCGCGGCAGCGTCGGCCGCGGACCAGTTGGAAGCGCCTTGCGGCGCGGGCGCCCAGCCGGCGGCGCGATCGCTCGGCAGGACAACCTCGATCGGCTGATCCGCCTCGACCTTGCGGCCGTCGCCGGTCACGTAGCGGACGAACAGGTGGAGTTTGGCGTGTTTCGGCCGGTTGTTTCGCCAAGGAAGCGTCAAATGGATGCCGCTGTCGGCGCCGCCGCGCAGTTGGGCGGCGGTCTCCGCCGCGGTCAGGTTCCACCGCGCCACGCGGGCTTCCTGGCCCGACAGCTTCGGATCGAGCACAGCGACTTGGACGTCGGCGGGGGCGGCCAGCAGCCGGCCTTGCCCATCCCGCGGCTCGATCACCACCAGCAATCCTTGCTCGCCAGGGTTCTCCTCGGCCACATAGCCGCCAGTCAAGCTTTGATTGAACGTAATCTGTCGCACGAGCGCGCTGTCGGCGTCGCGGCCCGCGACGGAAAACTCGCGCCCGTCCAGCGGCCGGCTCGAACTCTTAAACGGCGAGGGCGGGGCTTCCAGGTTGGGCGCGGCGGGCGCCTTGGGCGACGGCGGCGGCGCATCGGGTCGGCCCGGCGGGGTCGCCAAGCGTTCGGAATCTTTTCCTTTTAGCGGGGGCTGGTCGGACATTTGCACATCCGGCGGCGCGGGTTCGCCGGTTTCCGGCCTTTCCGGCGAGGATGTTGCCGACGGTCCGCCGCGGGCAGCCGTGCTGCAACGTCGCGCGGCGTCCAACTCGGCCTGACAATCCTCGAGTTGATCGCGGAGCCGG
Source organism: uncultured Planctomycetia bacterium (assembly GCA_963791075.1). Taxonomy (GTDB): domain Bacteria; phylum Planctomycetota; class Planctomycetia; order Pirellulales; family Thermoguttaceae; genus CAWBRF01. The sequence continues at coordinate 132,492 of CAWBRF010000002.1, read as the reverse complement.
TAGATTTCGTTTTCCTGCCGCCGCAAATCCCGCTCCAGCAGGGCTTGGTTTGGATCGGTTTTGCAGCCGGCGATCGACGCCGCCGCCAGTCCCAGGAGGACGATTTGCCAGGTTTTCATATTCACCTCGTGCGCAAGGGTTGTGTTTTCGATGGGTAGTCCCACGGCGAGACGCTCCGCCGGCGCGCAGGGAAAGCACACGCCGCGGCGTCTCCGCCCCCCGGCAGATTTTTATCGGACAAACGAACGAAAAGAAAAGTGAAACGAATGTTTGGGGAAAGAGCTACTTCGGCTGCTCGATGTGTTCGATGATCTGGTCGATCAGCCCGTATTCGAGGGCCTCCTCCGCGGACATGAAGCGGTCGCGATCGGTGTCCTTTTCGATCTTTTCCAGCGGATGGCCGGTGTGCTTGATGAGAATCCGATTCAGCCGCTCCTTGACCTTCACGAACTCCTTCGCGTGGATCATGATGTCTTCGGCGGTGCCCTCCATGCCGGCCAGGGGCTGGTGGATCATGATGCGGGAATTGGGCAGCGCGCGGCGTTTTCCTTGGGCCCCGGCGGCCAACAGGACCGCGCCCATCGAGGCGCACTGGCCGACGCAATACGTGGCCACGTCGCAGTTGATGAACTGCATCGTGTCGTAAACGGCCAAGCCCGCGGAGATGCTCCCGCCCGGCGAATTGATGTACAGGTGGACGTCGGCCTTCGAGTCCTCGGACTGGAGAAAGAGCATTTGCGCGACAATCGCGTTGGCGACGTCGTCGTTGACGGCCGCGCCGAGGAACACGATGCGGTCCCGCAGCAGGCGGCTGTAGATGTCCATCGCCCGCTCTTCGCGGCCGCTCTTCTCGATCACGTAGGGAATCAGCGACATAATCTTCTTCGCCTTAATCTTCTTCGCCGGAAATGGGCTGCTTGGTGAGGATGTCGTCGACGACGCCGTACTGCTTGGCCTCTTCGGCGCTCATGTAGAAGTCGCGGTCGGTGTCCTTGGCGATGCGGTCCATCGACTGGCCGGTGTGGCCGGCGAGGATGTGGTTGAGCACGTCGCGGGTTTTGAGGATTTCCTGGGCCTGAATCTCGATGTCGGAGACCTGTCCGCCGACCTGCCCGTAGGGCTGATGAATCATGATCTTCGCATTCGGCAGGGCGAATCGCTTCCCCTTGGCGCCGCCGGCCAGGAGGACGGCCCCGCCGCTGGCCGCCAAGCCGACGCAGTACGTGGCGACCGCGCAACTGAGGATCTGCATCGTGTCGTAAATGGCCAAGGTGGCGCTGACGCTGCCGCCGGGCGAATTGATGTAGAAGTGGATGTCCTTGCGGCGGTTCTCGCTCTGCAAGTACAACAGCTTCATCACCAACTCGTTGGCGTTGCCGTCGTGGATCTCGCCCTGGAGAAGAATGATGCGGTTTTCCAGGAGCAAATCGCCCAGGGTCAACTGCCGCTGACGCTGATAATCGCGATACCCTTGGCTGGCAACGGCGGAAAACGGTGTGTTCATCGATGATTCCGGTTAATCCTGGAGGGAAAAAATCCTCTACCGCTTTTCGTGGGCGGCGTGCGGCCCGGTGGACGGTCCGCCCTGCGCCGGCTCGCCGCCGGGCTTGGCCTCGGGAATGTCGGAGTGCTCGCCGCCGCCGGCCGCCAGGTCGAGCGCTTCCACGTCCGTCTCCTCCGGCGAATAGGCGACTTCCTCGAATTGGGCGTTTTGCAGGATCAGGTCGATCACCTTGTTCTCGATCACCTGGTTGTGCAGCACGTCCATCGAGCCGCCCTTCTCGATCTTCGCCCGCACGCGCCGCACCGATTCGCCCGTCTGCGCGGCGATGCGGCGAATCTCCGCCTCGTAATCCTCCTCCGTCGCGTCGATCTCCTCGGCCTCGGCGATGCGTTCGAGAATGAAGTGTTCTTTCAGCGCCCGGGCGGTCGCCACGCGGCTGTTCTGGCGGAGGACGTTTTCATAGGCGCGGATTTCGTCGTCGGAGAAGCCGCTGCTCTGCATGTCCATCGCCGCCCGTTGCAACTCCCGCTGGCTCTGCCGCTGCAGCAGCTTCGGCGGCAACTCCCACCCCGCCGCCACGGTCAACGCCGCCGTGATCTGCCGGCGGGCCTCCTGCCGCTGACGATACTCCAAGCGGCGGACCAGGGCGTCTTTCACCGCGTCGCGGAGATCGGCCTCGAGCGTGAATCCGCCCAGTTCGTCGAGCAACTCGGGGGTCAACTCCGGCTTCTCCAAGCGCTTGACTTCAAGGACCTCGAAAATGGCCGTCACCCGCTGGCCGCGCAGGGACGCGTTGGGCGCGTCTTCGCTCAGCGTCGCTTCGCCCCGCCGGGTCTCGCCGGCGCGAACGCCGGCCATCAACTTGTCGAATCCCTCGATCTTGCCGTCGCGGAAGCTGAGCGTGGGACGGATGCGAATCACCTCTTCCGTCGCGTTCGCAAGCACCCGGCCCTCGTGTTCGAAGCAAAGGTTCGTGGAGATGTAATCGCCCGCCTCGGCCGGCCCGTCGTACGGCGCGAGCCGCCCGCGATTGGCCAACACCTGCTGCAACGACCGCTCGAACGTCCTCGGCGGTGAACTCGCGGACCGGTTTCTTCAGCTTCAGCCCCTTCCACTTCGGCAGATCGAACTCCGGACGAACCTCGAGACCGAACTCGAAGCACAGCGGCCCTTCGTCGGGCACGACGACCGCGTCCAGGTCCAAATCCGGCTCGCTGATCGCGGAAAGGTCCTGCTCGTCGTGAATCTGCGCGAGGCTGTCGCGCAACAGGGCCCCTTTCACCCGCTCCGCAACTTCCTTGCGAAAGCGATGCTCGATCAGCTTCCGCGGCGCGTGGCCGGGACGAAACCCCGGCACCTGCGCACTGGGCATCAACTCGCTGTACTCCTTGTCGAAGTAACGATCGATGTCCTCGCGGGCCACCGTCGCGGTGATGTGCCGCTCGCAGGCGCCGCGGGCGTCAATCTTCACGTCCAAGTGCAGCTTCGGCTGCTCGTCCGTCTCTGGCCGATCAAGCTCTGGCTGCTCGGTCGCCAGCGAGTCGTCTTCGTCCGGCCTCTCGATGTCCGACATGATTCTCCGCCGTCGATTCAATGCAAGTGATAAGGAAAGAGCGGGTGATGGGATTCGAAACCCACGACAACGACGTTGGCAACGTCGTGCTCTACCAACTGAGCTACACCCGCACCGCCAACCACGACGCCGCTGCCGCGGAGCGCGGAATCCCGAAATTATAGATTTCCGAGGGTCACATTCAAGGCCAATTGCCTAAGAGAACCAATTAAATCGACTTCGGACCGCGCGTCAATCCCCCACTTTAGGGCAGTATTGGCCGCACTGCGACCGCCGGCGGCCGCTCCCGCGGCAGAATTCACCCACCGGTCCCCCCCATCGTGCGCAGTCGCACTGGATTGACTATTCCACCGTGCGGCCGATTCTCCGGGTTATTGCGGCCGCCGCAGCCTCCGAGTAGGATAGATTATTGCACAGTTGCTCCCCACCCGCTCGCCCTACAACCTGCCCATGGATGCCAAACTTGTTGTCGTCGGCGGAAAGGCCAACAAGGCGGCCGTGTCGCTGAAATTGCCAACGATCATCGGTCGCAGCCGCGATGCGGGACTGACCATCGCCCATCCCTTGGTCAGCCGCCAACACTGCGAATTGTCCGAGCAGGACGGCCTCTTGATGCTTCGCGACATGGGCTCCACGAACGGCACCATTCTGAACGGCCGAAAGGTTGACGTTGCGCCGCTTCTGCCCGACGCAATGTTTACCGTTGGGCCGCTCACTTTCCGCGCCGACTACGTTTACGACGGCGACCTCGAATCGGCGCCGACGCCGAAGTTCCACGACGCCGAATCCGAGGAAACCAACGCCGCCGTTGACGACGATGAACTCGAATTCCTCGAAGCGGAGGAAACAGCAGAACCGGCAGCCGAGGAGATAGAACAGCCGGTCGCGGCAGGCGCCGCAGAGGCCGGCGAGTTCGAAGAATCCATCGACGACGATGAGTTGGAATTCGAGGACTTCATCGAGGAGGCTCGCTCCGGCGGCGCCGGCCGCCGAGCAGGAGCCGGCGACCGCTCCACTGCCGCAGCCTTCCGAAACCGCCGGAACCGAGGCGGCAGGCGAAGAATTCGATCTCGCCAAGCCCGAAGCGCTCGCGGACCCGGCGGCCGCATCCGCTTCGCCCATGGATTCCGCAGAAGCCGAAAAGGACATCCCTCTGCCGTCGCCCGTCGATTCCGGCATCGCCGGCGACGAATCGATGGACAGCGATCCCCTTGCCGAGGCCGAAGCCGGCGAAGAAATGGAGAATCGCCGCGGCGGCCTCGCCCGTCGAATCGGCCAAACCCGAGGCCATTGAAGAGCCGGAATTGTTGGAAGCAGAAGTGATCGAGGAACCGGACGTCGCCGAGGCGGAAGCCGTCGCCGAACCGGAGTCGGCGGAGTTGGAACCGCTGGCAGAACTGGAATCGCTGGAAGAGCCGGAATCGGCCGCTTCCGAAGCGGCGACGGAGGAGCAACCGGCAGCCGCGGCCAAGCCGGCCGCTTCACCGGCGGCAAAAAAGAAGCCTTCTTCCCCAAAGCCGCCGGTCGAAGAGACGGAGTTCGTCGTCGGCGACGAACCGCCGACCGAGGCGGAGGACGACTTCGAACTGGGAACTTTCGACAGCTTCCTCGGCGGCCTGAAATAGAACGCCGTCTCAGCGGAGCAGCGGGCCGTCGATCACGTTGATGTGCTGCGCCGTGAGGTGATTGGCCTGCTGCTCGGGCATGTAGCCGCGGACGCCGTTGACGCCCACCTGCCGGCCGACGTAATAGCGAAGATTGACGCCCGGCCCCGGCGTCACGTAGCAGCGCACGCGGCCGAACTGGTCCAGCAGGGCGTATTGCGGGGCCCCGGTCCGCGGCGACGTCACCCGCTCCAGACGCCCCACGCCGTCGTATCGCCCGTCGTCCAACTGCGGCGAAACGCCCGGCGGCAGCGGGCTGAGTGCGCAACTTGGCGACTCGTCCCCACGGATTGCTCGCGCACGGCATTGACCCGGTCGTAACGCTCTTTGATGTCCTCGAAGCGGGCGATTTTGTTAAGCAGCAGCCGCGCGCGGGCGCGATCGACCGTCGTCTCCGCCTGGTTCAACAACGCTTCGCTCCGCGTCCGCAGGTCGTCGAAACGCCAGAGATTCGGCTCCTCGGCGACCTGCATCGACAATTCGAGATCGACTTCGACGACCTCCGCCTCGAACTGTTGCGCCGACATTGTGCGGACGGCCGCGGCCGTCGCCGCGCTCGCCGCCGGCGGCCGCCAGGCTCCGCGCGCGTGGTCGTCGGAGGGCGTCTTTCGCGCGCCGTCGCGAGGAAAGTTCGCATCGATGAACTTGCTCGAAATCCAGCGAAACTCGCCCGCCGGCGGGGCAATCTTGTACCAGGCGTTCGACGCCGCGGCCGCGCCGTCGCGCTTCGCCTCCAACACCTCGACCGTCTCGCCGCGGCGCAACCACACTTGAATCACGTCGCGGGCGTCGCTCAAGCGGCTTCCCACGCGCACCGCCACGTGCTCTTCCGTCACCGTGGCAATGTTGTCTCGTCCAAATCGCAGATACCGCCCGGAAACCCAAGAAAAACTCCCCGGCACGGGCCGAATCGCGCACCATCCGCCCGGATCGCGGCGATAGACCTCGACCGGGTCGCCGGCCTTGAGCTTGTCGGTCGGATAGAAATTTTCGCCGGGACCGCTGCGAACGTAGACCTCGTCGGCGGCGACGAACGCCTTGTAAGGGAACATCGCGGCGGCGGCGGTTCGTCCGTCGGCGACGCACGCCAGCAGGGCACAGGCCAGTAGGGCGATGGGCAAACGCATCGGCGATGCCTCCAAAGAGCGTAAAAGAGAGGAGATGGGCGTCCGCGGAAAAGCAAACTCCGGACGTAGAGCGTGGCTTGTAACGCAGATCGCTCGCCGATTCAAGGGCAATTCGCGGAAAATGGAGCAACAGGCCAAATCCAAGGTAAATCCACCATAGCGAGTGGATGTCGCTACACTCGCTGTGGTTGTTTTGATCCAAATTTCCGTTGGGCAATCGGGGACGCATCGCCGGGAAGTCACATTTTGGAGGCTTTTTTGACAGAACACCCGTTGCACGCAGCGGCCGACTTGCTATCATGCTAGTTGGATTTAGTGGTGGCCACTGGGGCCACCCTTCGGGGCGCGAGGGTGACAAAGCCACGCCTGCCCGGTGTGAAGCAGATGTGCGTCGCTTTTTCGAGCGATGCCGCACAAGGAGTGATGTGGATGAAGAAGTTGTTTGTGGGCGGTTTGAGTTGGGGCACGACGGACGAGGGCCTGCACGGGGCCTTCTCGCGGTTTGGCGAGATCGTCGAGGCCAAGGTGATTACTGATCGCGAAACCGGCCGCTCCCGCGGCTTCGGCTTTGTGACCTTCTCCGGCGACGAATCCGCTGCCTCGGCGATCACCGAGATGGACGGCGCCGAGTTGGACGGCCGCACGATCAAGGTGAACGAGGCGGAGGACAAAGGTCCTCGCGGCGGTGGCGGCGGCGGCGGCGGCGGATACGGCCGTGGCGGCGGCGGCGGTCGCGGCGGCAAGGGCGGCGGTGGACGTGGTGGTCCCCGCGGCGGCGGTGGCGGCGGCGGCGACCGCTGGTAACCGCTGGATTGCTGAACTCCATCTCTTTGCGAGAAAGCCTGCGGCGCGGCTGCGCGCCGCAGGCTGCTTGTGTTTGCGACGTGCTGAAAGGCTTCGGGATTCCCGTTCCGATAATATGTACGCCGGGGGAAATGGTCGATGACGCTTCGGAAGAAGAATGATCGCGATGCGACGATCGAGGAAATTCATCGGACCCGTGAGCGAATGGCCGACAAGTTCGGCGGCGACATCGCCGCGATTCTAGAAGACGCTCGGAGACGGCAGGCGGCCTCAGGGCGTCCCGTATGGCACGGTCCGTCCCCGAGCAAGGCAGTGCAGACAAGCGGGGACGGCGGTCAGGGCCAGTAACTGTGTAAGTTTGGAAGAATGCCCTCCCACTCTCAGAAGAGGTCTCACGCAACGGCGCAAAGGAGGGGAGGGTTTGGCAGAAGCGCTTCTGCTTCCTTTTCTCTCCTCGCCGTGGTAAGATAGGGTGTGAGTTGAGCTTTCTTTCTTCTGCGGAAAGGAACTGCGACGTGACGACGCTAACCGCTACGGAAGCCTCCGCCCGCCTGGACGAGGTTCTCGACAATCTGGCCGAATTCCACGATGTTGTCCAGATCGCCGGCCAGCGCCATCGGGGCGTGTTGGTGTCGGAGGATGACTGGCGGGCGATTCAGGAGACGCTGCACCTGGTGTCGATTCCTGGGATGAAGGAGTCGATTGCCGAGGGTCTGCGAACGCCGCTGGAACAGTGCAGCAAGGAACTCGACTGGTGAGCTGGGCCCTGGTGTTCACCGCACAGGCCAGGAAAGACGCCAAGAAGCTCGCGTCCTCGGGGCTTAAGGCCAACGCCCAGCGCCTCCTCAACGTTCTCGCGAAGAACCCCTATCAAACGCCTCCGCCGTACGAGAAGCTGATCGGCGACCTGTCGGGGGCGTACTCCCGGCGAATCAACATTCAGCATCGGCTCGTGTATCAGGTCTTCGATGACGCCAAACTGGTCAAGGTTATCCGTATGTGGACCCACTACGAATGACCCGCGAGAGGAACTCGCTGCGTCCCCGGTTCGACCCCCATGATTCGACTCCCTGACGGTCAGCCGCTCCTTGCCGGCAGGGGGTGCACCGGGGTAGAGTGATAGAAGTTGAGATCACGACACAGCGCAAGTTGGGCGTCCATTACAATGCGATTCGTTATTCCAACGCTTCTTGCTCTGGTTTGTGCACGCTCCGCGATGGCGGAGCAGATCCTGTTCTCGAAGGCCGTCAAAGCGTCTCTCGTCTTTCGCGACGACTTCGACGCTGCGCACCATTACCCGCACGTCCTCAAAGTCTTTCTCCGCCTCAACAACGCCCACGACTCAAATGTTACGTGGGTCGCAAACTCAATCGGGGGCGTCGAAGCTGAATTGCTGGACGCCGCCGGCAACCGCGTTCCGTACCCGCCGAGCGCCGCCAGCATCCTATCCAACTCACGTCCTTACCTCCTCCCGTTCGGCTCGCGTCTTGACTGGCTCATTTCGCACGGGGGAATTGGCATGATGGGCGACGCCAAGGACAAGTATGCGATAATCGTCGGCGGCCGAGGATGGCTGATCCCGATTGAGCTGGCTGGCTCCTACTCCCTGCGCATCCGCTTGCGCGGGCTGCCTTGGTCTCATACGGTGAGCGGTGTCGGCGCTCGCGAACTCAAACTGCTTCTTGATCTGCCGCCAGTAAAACTCAAAATCAAACGCTGAAACGCGGGTAGCCCCTCCCTGAAGGAGTCTTTTGCGTCAAGGGCCACCCGGCGAGCGCCCCTCTTTCTCCGCGTCTTTGCGTCTTCGCGCGGGTGGCCCCGATAGCTCGGCTATCGGGGTGCCGTAGGCACAAGAGGGGCCCCACGCCGGTAAGAAGCCTCCCGCGGCTTCGCCGCCCCGATAGGCAAGCTATCGGGGCCACCCGGCGAGCGATCCTCTTCCTCCGCGGCTTCGCGCCTTTGCGTGAGACCCTGTTCCCGCCCAGCCTCGTCCTACGCCTTGATTTCTCCCGTCGCCGCGCGGGCGACCGACTCGACCGCAATCGCCGCCACCGCCGCGCCATAGTTGAGGTCGATGTTCGCCATCGTGTTCGAGGCCGGGTGCCATGCCCACGCTTGCGTGGGCATGTTGCCACGTTCGCGGCACTTTCCATGCCCACGCAAGCGTGGGCATGGCACCCGGCATGGCACCCAAACCTGTCATTCTCACGCTTGCGGGCGGCTACGCCTTGATCTCCCCCGTCGCCGCGCGGGCGACCGACTCGATCGCAATCGCCGCCACCGCCGCGCCGTAATCGAGGTCGATGTTCGCCATCGTGTCGAGGCTGTCGTGATAGCCGTGCCGATTGATGTCGTAATTCTCCATGAAGAGAACCACCGGCACGCCGGCGTCGGAAAATATCTGCCCGTCGGTGTTGAAAAGCGTGCTTCGCGGATTGTCGATGCGGCGGACTTCGCCGAATAAATGGGGATGGATCGCGGCCTTGGGGCAGGTCGCCCCGTCGGCGCTGCGGCGGCCGCGGCCGCGGCGGCGGGAGCGACGGTTCCAAAACGGCGCCGAATCGTTCCAGGCGGCGTTGGCCGCGGCGGACTGCTCCGCCAGCCACAGCGACTGTCGCCCCGCCCCAGGGCACATCTGGAAGACATCACGCTGGCGATCGTTGTTGTGGGCGACCATGTCGAGGACATAAACGCCTTCGACCCGCGTCCGCCGAAGGTCCCGCCATCGCCTGTCCGGCAGCCGCATCCGCAAGCCGCCCTCGACCAGAGACTCGCAGACATGGCGGGCGCCCATGCAGTCGGCGGGAAATTCTTCGCCGGTGAGATGGAGCAGCCAAATGTCGCGGGCCAACTTGCCTTGGCGGGAAAGTTGGAGGAAGATCGGCGCGGCCAGCATCAACGCGGCGGTGGCGGAGTGATTGTCGTCGGCGCCGGCCGCCGCCAGCCGCGGCCCGCCGCCCCCGTGCGTGTAGCCAAACACGTCTTCCATGTACGCCGTGTCGTAGTGGTCGGCCATGACGATCGCCTGGCGGCGGTTGCGGCCGGGAATGACGACGAGCAAATTGCGTTCGTAGGCTTCTTCGCTTTGGTTTTTCGCCCAGCCGCCCCACCAAGGAAAATCGAAATCGGTCCGCCAGTGGAAGGGCAGCTCGCCGACCAGGGCCCGGCCGGCCATTTTCGCCCGTTTCACCGTCTGCTCATAGTGCGCGAGAAGGAAGTCGCCCAGGGCTTCCAGGTCGCGGCGATGATGGACCAAACGGGCTTGCGTCAACCGGTCCTGGATGCAGTCGGCGTTGTCTTTGTTCTTGTAACGCCCCGAGGCCAACAGGGCGATCGTCTTCCAATAGGCCGTCTCGAACGACCGCCGCGCCGTATGGGCGAAGGTGAGCGAGGCGGGCGGCCGCGTCGGGCGAGGCTCGGCGGTCGGCGATGCGGCGGCCAATCCGCGCCGACCAACTGTTCCGCGTCCGCCCGCTGCGAGGCCTGATCCGGCAGCAGCCGCGAGCCAGTCGTCCAACGATTCTTCTTTCGGCAGGATGAGCACCCGCCGCGCCAAGCTCCCGCGGGAGCGGCTTTTGCCCGAGCAATTCCCAAGTTTCCAAGAGCATTCTCGCGTTGATCATGCCGCGATGATGGTGTGGCTCGCTATGGTCCACGAGCAGCCGCACCGCCTCTTGATGATCGGGCCTGGCCAGCAGCCGCGGCCATAGTTCGAGCGGCCGGGCCGATCGCCGCTGAGTCGAGTGCGCGGTCAGCGACCCCAGCGGCGAGTCCGCGAGGACGGTCGGCTCGCCGGTTTCCGCGGCGAAATACGCGACCAGCGGACGCCGCCAGAACATTTCGCTCCGCCCGACTTGCATCGGCGGATAGAACATGCGGTAGCCGAACAGGCCGCCCGCCGCCAGCCGATCGGCCGCTTGCTTCAGTTCGGCGGCCCCAGCCCGCGGACCGTCCAGGAGCAGGCGGAAGTCTTGCGTCCAGATTTGCGAATTGCGGGCCATCGGTTTGCCATAGAGTCCGACGTCGGCGGGGGCGGGGCTGAAAAGGACGTGGGCGAGCTTGTCCTCGCTGGGGGCGATTTCGGCGAGTTCGTCATGATGACGATAGACGCGCGCCCAGCGGTGCGTTCGGCGGAAGCGCGCCGCGGATCGGGCCGAAATCGGGATGCGGAAGAACGCCCGGGCGAGCCTCGTGCATCCAGCCGGACTGCGGAATGCGAATTCCCCACGGGGCCTCGTGCCGCTGGAGCGAGTGCAGCAGGGGAATTTGCACGGCCTGGGGCAATTCCCTTTCCATTTTCAAGTACGCCGGCGCGCCGAAGAACAGCAGGCTGCCCGGAAACGGCAGCAAGTGCAACTCGCCCGCCAAGTACGCCGCGCCGCACCGCCGCCGGCAACCGCGTCAGGGGACAGAACGTCAGCAGCCAGCGGACGCCGCGAAGCGATTGGCCGGGCTGCCAGCGATACGGCTCGCTCCATCGCGGCAGCGGCCCTTCGTCCCATTGCGGCAGCAGGGCATAGTCGGGGCTGGAGTAGATCCGCAGGCCGGCGCGGCGGAGATCGCCGAGCCGCCCCAGCGGCTCTTGATAGGCGGCCGCCAAGAGGCGGCGAAGGAAGCCGATCGCCCATTCCGCGGGCAGTTCGCGTCGCGGGGCGACGAAGAATCCCCGCCAAAACGCCCGCCCCGGTCCGTCTTCGCTGGCCCCAAAAAGCGTCCAACGGACGCGGCCCTTGTCGTCCTGGGTGCGCGAAAGGGCCAGCGGCAACAGCAGCGTGCAGCGCTCCTGCGGCGGCGCACCGGCCGCGTGCAACTCCGCCGGCCAAAACGGATTGTCTCGCAGCTTGCCGGCGGCGATCCCGTGCGCCGGTTCGCCGCGGGCCAAATGCCTCAATGCGTGCAGCAGTTGCGATGCGATCTGGAGCAGGCCCGGCTGCAACTCGAGCGCCTCTTCGTACTCGGTAATTCGCCAGCCCCAGGGATCGGCGGCGTCGAAAAGCCCTTCGTCGCCGTCGCCATAGGGTTTTTCTCCCAGGCGCGGGGGCGGCATGAACTCGGAGTAGGCGGCGATGGGGTAGTTTCCGCCGGCGGCGAACCACGGCGCGCCGGCCGTCAGGCGTTTCCAACCTTGCTCGGACATGATTGTTCCTCCGGGAGACCCTATCCTACCTGGTATTTTTCGCAATGGCTACCGGTTCGATGACCGTGCGCCATCCGCGGCGATCGCTCCGGCCCGGCAGCCGGGGGGCTTTTGCCTTGGCAAGAAAACTCGCTAGAATGGTCGGCTGCAAACATCCTTCGACACTTTGACTTGAAAGGCCCTGACCGATGACCCAAGATGCGAGCGCGTTTCGCGGACTTGGCACGTTGGCCCTCCATGCCGGACAAACGCCCGACCCGACGACCACGGCCCGGGCTGTGCCCATCTACGCCACGACCAGCTATGTCTTCCACGACACCGAGCACGCGGCCAACCTCTTCGGCCTGCGCGAGTTCGGCAACATCTACACCCGCTTGATGAACCCCACCACCGACGTCCTGGAGAAGCGACTGGCGGCGTTGGACGGCGGGGCGGCGGGCTTGGCCTTCGCCAGCGGTTCGGCCGCGATCACCGCGTCGCTGTTGACCATCGTTCACGCCGGGCAAAACTTCCTCTCCGCCACCAGCCTCTACGGCGGCACGTGGACCCTGTTCAGCCAGACCTTCGCCAAGCTCGGCATTGAAGTCCGCTTCTTCGATCCCGCCAAGCCGGAGAGCCTCGATAAACTCGTTGACGCAAACACGCCGCGCCGTTTATCTGGAGACGCCGGGCAACCCGAAAAACGACGTGCCCGACTATCGCGCCCTGACCGCGGCCGCCCACGCCCGAGGGCTGCCGACGATCCTCGACAACACGGCGCTGACGCCCGCGTTGTTCCGGCCGATCGAGCATGGATTCGACATCGTGGTCTACTCGACGACGAAGTTTCTCGCCGGGCACGGCGTCCACCTCGGCGGGGCAATCGTCGACAGCGGCAAGTTTCCCTGGGCCGCGGAGCCGAAAAAATGGCCGGAATTCACCGCCCCCGACCCATCCTACCACGGCATGGTCTTTGAAGAGGCCCTCCGCCCGATCGGCAACATCGCCTACATCCTCTACATCCGCACGCACTGGCTCCGCGACACGGGGGCGTGCCAGAGTCCGTTCGGGGCCTTCCTGACGCTCCTCGGCTTGGAGACGCTGCACCTGCGGATGGAGCGGCACTCGCAAAACGCCTTGGCCGTCGCCGAGTTCCTCGCGAAACACCCGGCGGTCCTGTGGGTGAATTATCCCGGTCTGCCCAGCCATCCCGACTACGCCAACGTGAGGAAGTATCTGCCCGACGGACAGGGCGGCATCGTCGGCTTCGGCATCAAGGGGGGCAATGAGGCCGGGGTGAAGCTGATCAACAACGTGAAGTTGTTCAGCCACCTGGCCAACATCGGCGACGCGAAGTCGCTGGTGATCCACCCGGCGACGACGACCCATTCGCAGCTCACGCCGGAGGAGCAAGTGCAGACGGGCGTCACGCCGGAGTTCGTTCGCCTCTCGATCGGCATCGAAGACGTCCGCGACATCATCGCCGATCTCGACCAGGCGCTCAACGCGTCGCAGGAGTAGGCGCGAATGGGAGGAAGAGACGAGCAAGCCGGTCTCACGCAAAGGCGCAAAGGGAAAAAGAGAAACCGCGGATGTACGCAGATAAGGATGAATTCAATGATTTGCGTTCGTCCCCGTGCATTTGCGGTTCCATCTCTTGCTTGGCTGGCCGCTGAACGACCGCCTCGCGTTGCTTAATCCTGCCTTGCCGTTTCCTCCACGATTTCTTCCTCCGCTGCGCCCTCCTGCGGCAGCCCGGCCTCACTGGCCTCCTCCGCCCGGGGCTTCTCTTTCTTGCCCTTCTTGCCCTTGCCCTTCTTCCCATTCCCCTGGGCTTCCTCCTCCAATTCCGCCTGGTGGTACTTTCGCCTGATGTCTTCGATGTCCACCGTGGGCTCGGGAAAACGCATCCCCAGCGATTCCAGCGTCTCCGCGACGATGCGCGACACCGCCAGGTTCCGGAACCATTTGTGGTTGGCGGGAATTACGAACCACGGCGGCATGCTTCGTGCTCGTCTCGGCGAGCGCGTTTTCGTATGCCTTCGTGTAATCCTTCCAGAACTCCCGCTCCGCGTAGTCCCCTTCGCTGATCTTCCAGTGACGCGCGGGATCGTCGATCCGCTGCTTGAAGCGGCGAAGCTGCTCGTCCGCGCTGATGTGCAGGAAGAACTTGAGAATCTGCGTGCCGTTGTTGAGGAGATTCTTCTCGAACTCGTTGATCAACTCGAATCGCTTCGACCAGACTTCTTTCGGGACCAGGTTGTGTACGCGAACCACGAGCACGTCTTCGTAGTGCGAGCGATTGAAGATGACGACTTCGCCCTTGGCGGGCGTCTGCCGATGGATGCGCCAGAGGAAATCGCGGGCGGCCTCGTCCTTTGACGGCGCCTTGAAACCGTGCACGCGCGTGCCTTGCGGATTCATGTTGCCCAAGACGTGGTTGATCGTTCCGTCCTTGCCCGCCGCATCGAGCGCTTGCAGACAAATCAACAGCGAACGCTTGCCCTCGGCGTAGAGCAGGTACTGCAATTCGCGGAGCTTGCGCGTGGTTTTGTCCAATTGGCCTTGGGCGGCAGCCTTGTCCTCGTGCTTTGCCGTGAAGTTGGGATCGATCCCGCCGAGATCGACCTTGCTTCCCGGTTTCACCCGGAATAGTTCGCTGTAGTCCATCGCGGATCTCCCTGAAAAGGTTTTGGCTGGAGTGGCTCTATTATCGCGTTTGCGGGGCGTGAATCAAGAGGTAGGGTGGGTCGAGCGAAGCGAGCCCCACCATGGGCTTTTGGCGGGCTCAGGCGGGGCTCGCTACGATCCACCCACGCTCCCCGCGATGCCACGCGCACGCGTCCCTTTCTTCCTTAAACCGGCTGTGCTAAAATAGACAAGCGGATGAACAACCACAAGAATAAGCACGGCCGATGAAAACTTTTGACTTTGAGGTCATCCTCGCAGCGGGGACGGACATGAGCGAGGAGCTGGCCGACCGACTGTTCGAGGCCGGGTGCGACGACGGCACGCCCGGGGTGTGCGCCGGCGTGCCGGTTGTCGGCTTCAGCCGGGAAGCGGACTGCCTTGAGTCGGCCATCCGCAGTGCCGTGGCCGACGTTCAGAAGGCCGGCTGCGTCGTCGAGCGAGTCCAGATCGAGCACGACTCGCCGCTGCTGTCCTCCGGCGCGGAGTAGCCGCCGAAGGCTGCTTTGGAGTGTTTGCTTATGATGCCGCCGATTTAAGACTCCCGACCCCTTTTTGCGCCTTCTTTTTTGCGCCTTTTTTCGCCCTTTTTTTCGCCTAGGCCACCTGAACAATTGCGGCCAGCGAGTGGCGCTCCGCAATGTGGGCCAGCATCCCCCACTTCACTACGTCACGCTGGTCCGCGTACCATGTGTTTCTCATTTTTTCGGCTCATATTGTAAAACACTATTGGCAATGGCGGCCGCGTCGCCGCGCTCCCGCCCTCACCCCTTCCCATTCAGCGCCGTGCGCAAAAATCTTCCCGTGCAATTGTCCTCCATCGCCGCGACCTGCTCGGGCGTGCCCTCGGCGACAAGGCGGCCGCCGTCCTGACCGCCGCCGGGGCCGAGATCGATGATCCAGTCGGCCGTCTTGATTACGTCCAAATGATGCTCGATCACCAGGACCGTGTTGCCCAGGTCCACCAGCCGGCCGAGCACCGCCAAAAGATTCTGAATGTCGCCGAAGTGCAGGCCCGTGGTCGGCTCATCGAGAATGTAAAGCGTCTTGCCGGTGTCGACGCGGCTGAGTTCCGACGCCAGCTTGATCCGCTGCGCCTCGCCGCCGGAAAGCGTCACCGACGATTGCCCAAGCGTCAGATAGCCCAGGCCAACCTCTTGCAAACTGCGGAGCAAGCGGGCGATGCCGCTGAAATTCTCGAAGAACTCCAGGGCGTCGTCCACGCGCATGTCCAGCGCGTCGGCGATCGACCGGCCGCGGTAGAGAATTTCCAACGTCTGCCGATTGAACCGCTTCCCCTCGCACACCGGGCAGACGACGTAGAGGTCGGGGAGGAAGTTCATTTCGATCTTCCGTTGGCCCTGTCCCTGGCATTCTTCGCAGCGTCCGCCCTTGATGTTGAAGCTGAATCGGCCGGCCTTGTAGCCGAGTTGCCGGGCCTGGCGGGTCTGGGCAAAAACCTTGCGAATCTCGTCGAACACGCCGGTGAACGTCGCCGGATTGCTCCGCGGCGAGCGGCCGATCGGCGATTGGTCGATCTGCACCACCTTGTCGATGCGGTTGGCGCCGCGGAGGCTGCGGAACGGGCCGGGCTTGGGCGCCGTGCCGCCCAGTCGCCGCACCAGCGCCCGGCCCAACGTCTCGTCCACGAGCGAACTCTTCCCCGACCCGCTCACCCCGGTGACGCACACCAGCGCGGAGAGCGGGAATCGCACGGTCAAGTCCTTGAGGTTGTTCGCCGTCGCGCCTTCGATGGCGATCGATCTTGCGGCGGCGACGCGGCGCCGCGGCGGGACAGGCATCCGCTGGCGGCCGGAAAGCCACTGGCCCGTCGGACTATCGGCGGCGGCCACTTCCGTCGGAGTTCCTTGGGCGACGACGCAGCCGCCGTGTCGCCCCGCTGCCGGTCCCAGGTCCACCATCCAATCGGCCTCGCGCATGATCGTTTCGTCGTGTTCGACGACGACGACCGTGTTGCCGCGCGATTGCAGATTGCGCAGGGCGGCGATCAGGCGGCGATTGTCGCGCGGGTGCAGTCCGATCGACGGCTCGTCGAGCACGTAGCAGACGCCGACCAGGCCCGAGCCCAGGCCGCTGGCCAGCCGCACGCGCTGCAATTCGCCGCCGCTTAAGGTGCCCGCCGGGCGGTCGAGCGTGAGGTATTCCAGGCCCACGTTGTCGAGAAAATCGAGCCGGGCCATGATTTCCCGGAGGATCGGCCGGGCGATCGGCTCCTGCTGCGGCGTCGGCGAGAACGAGGCGAAGAATTGCCTCGCGGCGGCGACGGTCATGGCCGTCGTCTCGTGGATCGCTCGCCCCGCGAAGCGGACTGCGCGGGCCTCGGGCCGCAGCCTGGCGCCCTTGCACTCCGGGCAGACCACTTCGCCGCGAAACGCCTCCAACCGCTGCCG
The DNA here is from genome assembly GCA_963791075.1 of uncultured Planctomycetia bacterium. Lineage (GTDB taxonomy): Bacteria > Planctomycetota > Planctomycetia > Pirellulales > Thermoguttaceae > CAWBRF01. Next base: position 115,605 of record CAWBRF010000002.1, on the reverse strand, counting down.
CCGCGCTTCGCTCGACGTCGTCGCGTATTCCTTCTCCAGCAGCACGAGCACGCCGGGAAAGTCCTTGCCGTCGCCGCGGAGCAGTTGCTCCAGCGCCTTCGGATTCAGCTTCTCCAGCGGCGTGGACCAGTTCAGTCCGGCGGCGGTCATCCACGGGCGGAGGAAGATCTTCAATCGCCGCATCACGGCCGGCGAAACGTCCTTCCACGGCGCGATCGCCCCGTCGCCAAGCGAAAGCTCCTGTTTCGGCGCAGGATCAAGTTCGGGATCGAACGCCACGCGCGATCCCAGCCCCTCGCACGCGGGCAGGCGCCGTAAGGGCTGTTGAAGCTGAACGTCCGCGGCTCCAACTCCTCGTAGCCGACCTTGCAATCGGGGCAGGCGTAAAGGACGCTGAACAATTCGTCGCGCCACACGGCCTGTCCGCCCTGTTTCTCCTCGCGGCTGGCCATCACCAGCCCTTCGCCGTGGCGGATGGCCAGGTTGATCGATTCGGCCAGCCGCGGCCGCACCCCCTCGCGGACGACGACGCGGTCGATCACCGCTTCGATCGAGTGGGCCTTCTGCGGCGTGAGCTGGGGCGGTTCGTTGACGTCGACGACTGCGCCGTCCACCCTCGCGCGGAGGAACCCCGCCTTGCGCACGCGCTCGAAGACTTCGCCGTGTTGGCCCTTGCGCCCGCGGACCACCGGGGCCAGCACCATGATCCGCGTCCCTTCCTGCCGCGCAAGGATCGAGTCCAAGATCTGCTTCCGGCGTCTGCTGGCGGATCGCCGCGCCGCAGCGGCAGCAACTCGCCTCGCCCAGCCGCGCGTACAGCAGCCGCAGGCAGTCGTACGCCTCGGTGACCGTCGCGACGGTGCTTCGCGGGTTGTGGCGCCGGGGCGCTGATCGACGGAGATCGTCGGCTGGAGGCCGTCGATCAGATCGACGTCGGGCCGCTCCAATTGGCGGAGGAACTGCCGCGCGTGGATCGACAGGCTCTCGATGTACTGCCGCTGGCCTTCGGCGTAGAGCGTGTCGAAGGCCAAGGAACTCTTGCCCGAGCCGCTCGGGCCGGTGACCACCACGAGGCGGTCGCGGGGGATGTCCAGATCGACGTTGCGGAGGTTGTGCGTGCGCGCGCCGCGGATGCGGATGCACTCGACGGTCGCGGATTGGCTTTCGGCCCCTTGCCCGTTCATGCGACACACTGCCGGCTGGTGAAAGCGGCGTCAAACCCCTCATTGTACGGCAGTGCAAGGCGTTTCGCAAGCTTTTTTCGCCGACGACCGCCGGAGGACGAGAAAACTGCCCTTCGGGGCTCCCACTTTCTTGCCGCGGCGGCAATAGGTACAATAACACTAATGCGATCGACAGGACGGGAGCGAGAAGAGTGCGCGACGAGAACCATTCCCATTGGCGTGTAAAATTGCTGGCCGTGGCCGGCCTGGCGGCGATTGCCGTTGGGGCAATGCAGATCGGGCTGGCGCGGACGAGCTTTCTCGGAAAAGCGCATACCAGCCCGAATCGCCAGCGAGGGAAGCGCCGCTGAGCGTCCCTCGCTGGCGTCTGGGCTCGCCCGGCCCCGATCGGCCCGGTTTTCCGACGAAGTCCAACCCGCCGCCGAACGAAGGTTCGTCCGGGACGCTCGCCTTGGAAAAACCGCGGCACTCTCCCGCGCCGCACAGCGTCCGGCGGCAGCCGGCCACGGCGATCGCCCGGCCCCGGCGGACGCCCTCCGCCCGAAGTGGGCGACGGCGTCGAATCGCTGGACAAGGCCATGCGCCGCACGCTGAAGAAGTTCGGCATTCCCGGCGGGGCCTTGGCCGTGGCCGTCGACGGCAAGCTCGTGGTCGCCAAGGGCTATGGCTGGGCCAACGTCGCCGCCCGCCAGCCGGTCTCGCCGGAATCTCCCTTCTGCCTGGCCAGCGTGAGCAAGGCCGTGACCGCCGTCGGCCGTGCTTTGCCTGGTGCAAGACGGCAAGCTGTCGCTGGACGACCGCGTCTATCCGCTCCTGGGCAGCCCCGCAGCCGCTGGACGGCTTTCAACTCGACGCGCGGATCAAGCAGATCACGCGTGCGGCAATTGCTGCTGCACGCCGGCGGCTTCGACTCCGCGCAAGGGCGGCGATTACATGCACATGGCGCGAGAAGATCGCCAAGCAGACGGGCCACAAGCTGCCCATTCCCGACGACTGGCTCATTCGCTATGCCTTCAGCCGGCCGCTGGCCTTCGCCCCCGGCACGGAGGAGCACTATTCCAATTTCGGCTTCTTCCTGTGCAGCGAAGTGATTCAGCGGGCGTCCGGCCAGCCGTACGAGCAGTATGTGCGGCGGCGGGTGCTTGCCGCCGGCAGGGATCGACGACATGGAACGGGAGCGGCTCGGCCGGCGCTACGGCGGCAACGAGGCCCACCGCTATGGCCGCGACGGCCTGAGGGAGTTTCCCGGCGGGCGGAATCCGATCGGGCCGCCGGCGGGAAGTTGGATCGGCTCGGCGGTGGACATGGCTCGTTTTCTCACGTCCCTGGACGGCAGCCGCGGCCAGCCGCTCTTGTCGCCGCCCGTGTATCGGGAGATGTTCGCCCCGCCGCCGCCGCCGCTGGCGCCGCGAAAGAACGGCTCGCATTTCGGACTGGGGTGGGACGTGGTCCTGCACGACCGACAACGGCGTCCGCTTCAGCAAGAACGGCGGCGTGCCCGGCATTCACGCCTACATCGAGCACCTTCCCGGCGGCGTCGATTGGGTCGTCCTGCTCAACGGCGGCGAGCACGAAGAGGGCAAGCCCTCGCCCTTGAGCTTTTGCACGCAGCGTCTCCGCGAGGCGATCGGCCGCGTCAAGCGCTGGCCGCAGCGCGATCTCTTTTCAGCGGCATGTCGTCCGCCCATTCCGCCGAGGATTCGCCTGCCGGCAGGGGCGAAAAAGGGTAAAATGACTCGTCGAGGATGCGTCCGTGGCACATCGCCCTCACCCTAACCCTCTCCCAAAGGGAGAGGGGACCGGCAATCGCGCTAACCCTTCCCCAAAGGGAGAGGGGACCGGCAGTCGCGCCGACCCTTTCCCAAAGGGAGAGGGGACCGACGGCAAACCGCTGCCGCTAGGCCGCGAGGAAATGATCGCCCGCGGCTGGGACGCCGTCGATGTCGTCTTTGTCACTGGCGACGCCTATGTCGATCATCCCAGTTTCGCGATGGCCCTGTTGGGACGACTGCTCGAGGCCGAAGGCTATCGCGTGGCGATTCTCAGCCAGCCCGACTGGCATTCCTGCGCGGCGTGGCGGACTTTCGGCAGGCCGCGGCTGTGCTTCGCCGTCAGCGCCGGCAACATGGACTCGATGCTCAACCACTACACGGCCAACCGCAAGGTCCGCAACGACGACGCCTACAGCCCCGACGGCGAGATCGGCCGGCGGCCGGACCGCGCGACGCTGGCCTATTGTCAGCGGGCGCGCGAGGCCTATCCAGGCGTGCGCGGTGGTCGCCGGCGGCGTCGAGGCCAGCCTCCGCCGCCTGGCCCATTACGACTACTGGAGCGACAGCGTCCGCCGCGCGATCATCCTCGACGCCAAGGCCGACCTGGTGGTCTACGGCATGGGCGAGCGGCCCTTGCTGGAGATCGTCGCCCGGCTGGCCGCCGGCGAGCCGATCCAGGCGATTCGCGACGTTCGCGGCACGGTCTATCGCCTTGGCGCCGCGGAGGCATACCAGCCGAAGCGCCAGCGAGGGAAGCGCAACCACAGCGGCCCTCGCTTGCGCTTCGGGCTGGCGTCGGCGACGATGACGCCGTCATCTTGCCGAGTTATGAAGAGGTCTGCGCCGACCCGCGGGCGTTTGCCGCCATGACCCGCGCGATCCATCGCGAGACGAATCCCGACGGCGCCCGGCGGCTGGTGCAATTCCACGGCCGCGAGGCGGTGGTGGTCAATCCGCCGGCCTGGCCCTTGACGGAAGCGGAGATGGACCGCGTCTACGGCCTGCCGTTCACCCGCCGTCCGCACCCGGCCTACGGCCGGCAGCGGATTCCCGCCTACGAGGTGGTGAAGGACTCGATCCAGATTGTTCGCGGCTGTTTCGGCGGCTGCACTTTCTGCTCGCTCGCCGCGCATCAGGGGCGGGTCATTCAAAGCCGCAGCCGGGAATCGGTGCTGGCGGAGATTCGCCGCATCGCCGGCGACGCGGATTTTTCCGGCGTCGTCAGCGACATCGGCGGTCCGACGGCGAACATGTACCAGATGAACTGCACGCGGCCGGAGATCCGCCGCAAGTGCCGCCGGATGAGTTGCCTCCACCCGACGATTTGCCCGCTGCTGGGGACCGACCACGCGCCGTTGGTCGAGTTGATGCGGCAGTCGCGGCGGCAGCCCGGCGTGAAGCAGGTCTTCGTGGCGTCGGGCGTGCGCATGGACCTTGCCCTGCGGAGCCCGCGAGTACATCGACGAGTTGGCCGAGCATCACACCGGCGGGCTGCTCAAGGTGGCCGCCGGAACACTGCGATCCGGCGACGCTGGCGCTGATGGCGAAACCGCCGATCGAAACCTTCGCCGCCTTCGAGCGGGAGTTCTGCCAGGCCGCCGCCGCCGCGGGAAAAGATCGCCGCCTGGTCCCGTATTTCATCGCCGGCCATCCCGGCTGCGACCTGCCCGCGGCGATCGAGTTGGCCCTCTATTTGAAGCGCTCCGGGCATCGGCCCGACAAGGTGCAGGACTTCATCCCCGCGCCGATGGACGTCGCCACGTGCATGTATCACACGAGCATCGACCCGATGACCGGCCGCGAGGTCTATGTCCCCAAGGGCGCGCGGATGCGGCGATGGCAGCGGGCCCTGCTGCAATTCTTCAAGCCGGAGAACTACGCATCGGTTCGCGAGGCGCTCGTCGCCGCCGGACGCGAAGATTTGATCGGACCGGGTCCGCAGTGCTTGATTCCCTCGCGGCCGCGTTCGCTGGGTCGCGCCGGGAAGCCGGCCGCGCCGCCGCGCGGAGAAAGGCGTCCCGCCGGCTATCGACCGCATCGAAAAACCGCCAAGCGGCGGCCGGACCGCTCCCAGGAAGGATGAAGGCGGAAGGATGAAGGATGAAAAGGCGTTCTCGTTCAGACGGGCGGCGGATGGCGGCCGCCGCGACGGTCTGCGCATCGCTTGCGGTTTAGCGAGGTTCGTAAAACGCGGTCCCGAAGGGCGGGGCGTCGCTAAACCGCAAGCGCGGCGCGGGTGGAGACGGCGGTTCCATCTCCCCAAAGCGCCATGCGCCGCAGTCCCCTGCGGCGGTTTCTTTCCTCCTTCATCCTTCCGCCTTCATCCTAAGTTGTGAATCATGTTCGCTCCCGATCAATATCGACTCCTCGATTTCGGCGGCGGGCGGCGGCTGGAGCGGTTCGGCGGCGTCGCCCTGGACCGGCCCTGTCCGGCCGCCGAGCACTTCGCCCCGGCCGATCCGGCGGCGTGGCCCCAGGCCGACGCCCGCTTCGACCGCCGCGACAGCGAGCGGGGCGAGTGGACCTGCCGCCGCAAACTGCCCGAGCGCTGGACCATCGCCGGCGGACCGCTCGTACTGGAATTGAAGCGGACGCAATTCGGCCACTTGGGCGTCTTTCCCGAACAGGGCGACAATTGGCGGTGGATCGCCGCGCAAGTGCGGTTTGCCGGCAGTCCTCCGCCGCGGGTGCTGAATCTTTTCGCCTACACGGGCGGGAGCACGCTGGCGGCCGCCGCCGCCGGGGCGGAAGTCGTCCACGTCGACGCCGCGAAGAACATCGTCGCCTGGGCCCGTCGCAACGCCGCCCTGTCCGGCCTGGCCGACGCGCCGATCCATTGGATCGTGGACGACGCGATGAAGTTCGTCAAGCGGGAACTCCGCCGCGGCAGCCTTTACGACGCGGTGATTCTCGATCCGCCCAGCTACGGCCACGGCGCCCGGGGCGAAGTTTGGCGGCTGGCAAGAGACCTGCCGCGGCTGCTCGAATTGTGCCGCGGCTTGACGGCGGGGCGTTTGCGGTTCATCCTATTGACGTGCCACACGCCCGATTTCGAGCCTCCGCGGCTGGCCGGGCTGATGGCCGAGGCCCTCGATTTATCGCCGGCCGACCGGCTTGAGGCCATCCCGCTGTCGCTGGCCTCCGCCGCTGGCCGGACGTTGCCCAGCGGCAGCGCGGCGCGATGGGGCTTGCTGAAGAAATAGGCCAAGGCCATGTCCATCATCACGAGCCTGCAAAACCCGCGTATAAAAGACGCCGTCCGCCTCCGCGACGGCAAACATCGCCGACTACAGCGACGCATCCTCATCGATGGCGCACGCGAGTTGGCCCGGGCGATCGCCGCGGGAGTGCGCATGCGCGAAGTCTTCGTCTGCGACGAACTGTGCGAAGGCCGCGACGTCCAGGCAGCGCTGGCCTTGCTCCCCGGCTGCGGCGGCAAAGTGCTCCACGTCGGCGCAAACGTGTTTGAAAAGCTGGCCTTTGGCCATCGCAGCGAGGGATTGCTCGGCGTGGCGGAGACGCCAAACATCTCGCTCGACGGCCTCACGCTGCCGGACAATCCGTTGGTCGCCGTGCTGGAAGGCGTCGAGAAGCCGGGAAACATCGGGGCTGTCCTTCGCAGCGCCGACGGGGCGGGAGTGTCCGCCGTCATCGTCGCCGATCCCGCCGCCGACCTCTACAACCCCAACGCGATCCGCGCCAGTCTTGGCACAATCTTCACCGTCCCCGTCTGCGAAGCCCCCAGCGCAAAAGCCCTTGCTTGGCTGCTTGCACGCGATATGAAGATCGTCGCCGCGCGGGTCGATGGCGCGAAGCCGTATACGGAGGTTGACTTTCGCGGCCCGACGGCCCTGGTCCTGGGCAGCGAAGCGGCGGGGCTCTCGTCCATCTGGTTGACGGCCGAGGCGACCGCAGTCCGCCTGCCGATGTTGGGCGCGGCGGACAGTTTGAACATCTCCGCCGCCGCCGCCGTGCTCTTTTACGAAGCCCGGCGGCAACGCGAGCAGGGCGCGGGATTCTCGACGGGCGCAGCCCTCACCCCAATGCTCTCCCGAAGGGTGAGGGAATCAAGCCGCCGCCCTAGAACCGCGAGTCGTCCTCCTGGCCGAGGAGATCGGAAACCCGTTTCTCGACGAGATCCTTGCGGGCTTTCTCGCGGCGATCGAGCGAATCGTGCAGCCGCTTCAATTCTTCCTCCAGACGCTTCAATTCGAGGGCCCGCCGCTGCTGACGCACGTCGAAATGACGGTTGACCGTCTTCTCGACGAGGTCCTTGATTTTCGCCCGCTCGTCGCCGCTGGCCTTGCGGAATTGTTGGGCCAAGTCGCGCGACTGGCGCTCCAACTCTTCCTCTTCCTTCACGAGGTTGAACATATCCGGATCCGTTTCCCGCATCTCCGCGCCGTTGCGCGGCCAACGCACCGGCGGAGGCGGAAGCGACGGCCCATCGCCGCGTCTGCCGTCCGGCGGACCGCGGCGGTCGCCTTCCGGACCCCCGCGACGGTCCGGCGGCGGACCACGGCGATCTTCTTCAGCATCTCCACGACGATCCGGCGGACCGCGGCGGTCGCCTTCGGCGTCTCCGCGGCGATTCGGCGGCGGCGGCCGGTCCGCGGCATCCGGCGGCGGCCCGGGCGGTTGGTCCCGGTCGTCCATCGCCACCGTCCGGGAGGGCGGCCCCCCCATGTCCCACGTTGGTTCCTCCGCGCGCTTCTGTGTCGGCGGGGCCTCGGCCAGGCCGGCGGTCGCCCAAACCAGTCCAACGGCGGCCGCCAGCAACGCCGAAAGAGCAAATTTCGTCATCGACATAACTCGCCTCCTCCAAAAAAATTGGTTGTAACCTCTCGACTCGCTTCCGCAGGGGACAGTCGCCGGGCGCACACGTTCACGCCGCGTCGTTCACCATAATCTTTCTCAACGTCTCCAGTCCGCGACGGCAATGGCTCAAGGTTGTGTTCAAAGGGCACTCGATCATCGCCGCGATTTCGGCGAAGCTCAGTTGGCCATAGTATCGCAACAGCAGCACCCGCTGCTGGACCGCCGACAGCCGCTCCATGGCCGCGGCCAATTGTCCGGCTTGCTCCCGACTCGCCGCCGCCTGGAGGGGATCGTCCGCCCGGCTTGGCGGCTCAAGCTCCTTCCATTGCTCTCGATCGAGGTTCCTTTCCGGTTGACCCCGCCGGCCTCGGTCGCAGACCAAGCGATCGGCGATCTTCAAGAGGTAGGCCCGGCTGGCGCCTTGCTCGTGATACCGATCTCTGGCTTCCCAGGCGCGGCAAAAAACCTCCTGCACCATGTCCTCGACGACATCCGGCCGGCGAACCCGCGCAAAGATGAATCCACGAACGGCCGTGCCGTGCAGGCGGACCCACTCCGCAAATCGCTGCTGACCGCCGAGTTCATCCATCGCGGGGCGCCGTCTTGTCTATGATGATGAACGAAGACCCTCGACGTTTATTGCAGAAAACGCCAGTTATTGCCAGCCGGGGATCATGCCCCCCGATAGAATAAAATCACGACAGGCCGTTTGCCAGCGCTCCCTCTCCATCCGGTGTAACGGGCTTTTTTGGCGATCTCGCGGTATTTTGCAAGACTCCCATCCAAAAAAATCCGTGGGCCCTGCAATAATGGCCACGGCGCCGCGTTGTCCCTCTTGGAAACCCGCGTACGCGAAGAGTTAAAGGAATCTGGCGGCCGGTTCTCGTATATGCCGGCGGAGATGCGACCGTGAACGAAGACTGTGACGAACTTCAACGCCGCCTGGAGCGAATCACGGCGAGCGGTTTTCCCTCCGAAGGCGGGCTGGATCGGCAGTCCGCCGAGTTGCGGGCCGCCTGGCTGGCCTTCGGCGAGTTGTTGGAAGCGGGCCAGGCGGAATGTGAGGTCTTCTCGCGGCCGATTGCGCCTCCTCGCCCTCGGAAACGAACGGGACGGCTTTTGGCCAAGATCGTCGCCTTGGCGGCCTGCGCTGATCGTCGTCGGGGTCGCTTGGCGGCAGCGGACAATGCAGCCGGCGTGGACGGCCGCCCCCGCCCCGCCTTCTGCGCTGGCCGAGCACGCTGAGAAGACGCCGTCCGCCCCGCTCGCGGCGTCCGCCGCCGAGACGGAATTGAAATGGGACGACTCGCTCGACGGCGACATTGATCGTGCGGCGGGTCGGGTGGCGGTGCAAGTCGAACAAGATCAACTCGTCTCGGCCGGCGCGGCCAGGACGTCCAACGTCAGATCGAAATCATCCAGAAGCGCTTCGACAAGGGCCCATTCGAATAACGCGGTTCCTTGCCAGGCCCCGGGACGAGCCGGGGAGCGCCCGCTGGGCCCTCGTCCCGGGGCCTTTTCTTGCGCGCGTAGAACGGGCCGTGCGATTTGCGTCGGACGAGACTTGGAAGCGATTCTACGGGCGGCCGTAGACGAAGTTGCTCGACCGCGGATCGTCGCTCCATTGTTTGAGCGTGAAACCGGCGCGGTCCTTTTCCGAAACCAACACCGGGCCGGCGGCCAGGCAGTCGAACATTCCTTTGCACCGCGGGTCGCACAACGACCAATCCAGATCGGGGGCCAGCGGCGAAATTCCCGCCTCGCAACCAGGGCTGTACTCCGCCGTGCAGAGATACTCGATCGTCGTTGGCTCGGGGAAGAAATTTCCGTGGGCGAATCCACCGGGAACCCAGATCCATTGGCCGACGTCGTCTTCCGCCGAACAGCGCATGTCGCAGGCGACGATCTTTCCGAACCACGGCGAGCCTTGGCGAATGTCCATCGCCAGGTCCACCATGCGCCCGGCGATGGTCCGCACGAGTTTTCCCATCGGCGGGTTCCATTGGAAATGCAGGCCGCGAATCGTCCCCGCGCGCGAACGGCTCTCATTGTGCTGAACGAACTGCACGCCGCGGAAACAAACCGCTTCCGGATGGGTCTCGAAATCGCCGCGGCGGTACGACTCGCAGAAATAGCCGCGGTCGTCGCGGAAGCGGGCGAAGCGGACGACCTTGACGTCGGGAATGGCCAGGGATGATATCTCGATGATTTTCATGCCGCTAGTTTACGCTGGCGGCGCGGGCCGGGTCAAGACGCGGCAGTGGGCGAGAACAGGCCGGGACTGCTCTCGATTCGTCCCGGCGAGCCGCGCGCCGCCGCGAAGCGGCCCTTTCGGAAGCGCCGCGTGCAACTTCCCGGCCGACGCTCACGCCGCTTCGGCCCGCGGCATCGCGACGGCCGGCCGGCGGTAGGCGGCGATCACCTCCCGGGCGGGGCCGTCCACGCGGATTCGCCCGCGATCGAGCCAAACCACCCGTTCGCAAAGCCGCTCCAGCGACGCCATGTCGTGGCTGACGATGACGACGGCGCGGGCGGAGGAGATGAGGCCCCGCATGCGCGCCACGGCCTTTGTCTGGAACGAGGCGTCGCCGGCGGCCAACACCTCGTCCAAGAGGAGAACTTCCGGATTGATCGCCGTGGCGATGGAAAACGCCAGGCGGACCAACATCCCGGAGGAGTAGTAGCGGATCGGCATGTCGAGGAACTGGCCGAGCTCGCTGAATTCCGCGATCGACTGCATTTTTGCGCGGATCGAGCGCGGCGTCTCTCCCTGGAGATAGCCGCGGTACATGATGTTGTCCCAGCCGCTGGCGTCGATTTCGAACCCCAGGGACAACTCGAAGAGCGAACTGATCTGCCCGCGGACCGCGCGGACTCCGCCCGTGGGCGGATAGACGCCGGCGAGCACTCTCAGGAGCGTGCTCTTGCCGGCCCCGTTGCAGCCGACGACGCCAACCCGCTCCCCTTCGTCGATCCGCAGGTTGATTCCCTCCAGCGCGCGGACTTCGAGCCAGTTCTCCTTGCGGCGGCGGAAGAAGCCGTGGAGGAGATACTCCTTCAAGCTGATTCTCCCGTGACGCCGCACGTGAAAGATCAGTTCCACGTTGTCCAATTGAATCAAGGCCATGGAGAGAATCCGTTTACAAATGGAAAATCATCCGCCGCTCGACGCGCCACAGCGTCGCCGTCGCCAGCGCCGCCGCCGTCAGCGCCGTCAGCGCCGCCACGCCGTACGCGCCCGCCGCGGGGAGATGGCCGTCGATGACCGGCTGACGGATCAACTCTAGAAACGACGTCAGCGGGTTGACGCCGATGATCCAGCGGACCTGCCGCTGTGGAATTTGCCCGGCCCGATACATGATCGGCGTCAGGTAGAAGAGGATTTGCAGCAGCACTTCCACCAAGTGTTGCGTGTCCTGGAAGAGGACGTTCATCACCCCCGCCAGGATCGCCAACGACCAACCGAAAATAAAGAGGAGGACAATTCCCGGCAGCAGCGCGGGCAGCGTCCAAAGGCAGCCCGGCCCGTGCGCGACGCACCAAAACACCGCGAACACGACCAGCCCCAAGAGCAAGTGGACGGCGGCGCCCAAGGCGGTGCGGAGCGGATAGATGGCCAGCGGCGCCGGCTGTTGGCGAATGTACGCCTCGTTCTGGAAGAACGATTGACAGCCCCCGTTCACCGAGGCGGCGATGAAGTTCCACAGCGTCAGACCGGCCAAGAGGTAGGGGCCGTAGGTCGCGACATCCACCCCCAAAAGCCCATGGAAGACCGTACACATGACGGCCGTCATGGCGATTGGCTGCAAGAGCGACCAGCCCATGCCGAGCATGGAACGGCGATAGCGGTTCCGCAGGTCGATGCGGACCAGGGCCAACCAGAAGTGACGCAGCTTCCAGACGCCGAACAAATAATTCTTCACCGGTTCTCTTCCGCGTGGAGGAACAGTGTCTCGCAGAGGGAACTCACATTGCCCGTCTTCGCGGCGGGCGGATAAGAGCGAAAAGAAAAGGTCGCGGAGGAGGTTATCGGCACGGACGGCGCGGAACACGAGAAAATCCTTGGCGGCGACCGCGCAATGCACTATCTCTTTGGCAATTTGTGTCTGGGCCACGCCGGCGGCAGGCCATCGTCGCTCGGGAAGTTGGAGCCCCTCAGAATAGGTGCCCTAGGCTGCCGCGGCGCCAAGAAAATAGCCTCCTGTACGCGCCGGCGGCTGGCCGGCGCGCCCGCTATGCCGCCGGAACCCGGGCGCCGCCCAGCGTCCTCCACCCCGCCTTGGCGGCGAAACGCGGCAGTTTTCCGCACTTGACGGCCATGGCTCGCGCAAGTACACTGCTCGCAAATTGACAGCGAGGGACCGGGAGCGAAGTTGCTGCGCCCGCCGTCCGACGGGTTCACGGAGGATGTGTAAGACATGGGCTTAAGCAAACAGGCTCTGATCGCGCGGATCGCCGAACTCAAGGCCGCCTATGGGGAATGGTCTTACGACATTCCCCTGCCGCACGGCGTCTGGACGCGAGGCAACCAGGGAATTCCGCACACGCGATTGAAGCGTTGCGTGCAGATCCTTCGCAACGTCCTCGGGGATCGGTTTTCCTCAGCGAGCATCCTCGATCTCGGCTGCCTCGACGGCATTTTCTCGATCGAGTTCGCCCTGCAAGGCGCCGCGCGCGTCGTCGGCGTCGACGTTCGCACAGGCCACATCGAGAAGTGCTTGCTCGCCAAAGCCGCCCTGCAACTCGACAATTTCGAGGTTCGCACGGGCGACGTGCGGGAGGTCCTGGCCGAGCCGGGCCTTAGCTTCGACGCGGTCCTGTGTTCGGGCTTGCTCTATCACTTCAACGCCCCCGACGTGTTTGAGGTGATGAAAAAGATCTGCGACGTTGCGACGCGGTTGGCCATTTTTGACACCCACATCAGCCTGAAACCAACGTCCGCCGTCGAGTACGAGGGGAAGACCTATTGCGGCCACCCCTTCACGGAACACAGCGAAAAGGCCTCCCGCGAGGAGATGGAGGCGCACGGCCACGCCTCCTATGGAAATACGGCGAGTTTTTGGCTCACGCGTCCCTCGTTGGTGAACGCGCTGACCTCGGCCGGATTCTCTTCCGTCTACGAGTGCTTCGCTCCCGCCCACCTCAATTTCGGGCAGCCCGGCCTGGAGCACCGCGATCGATGCACCTTCGTCTGCTTGAAGGGGAGCCCGGCGGCGTTGAAAACCTCGCCCGCGGCGAACGCCCTGACGGAGGCTTGGCCCGAGAACGCATTAGACTACGCCGTCGCCGGTCGATAAGCGGCCCTCCCGCTGAGGTCGGCAGGCAACGCGTTCGTCCGATGGTTCGCAACGGGGATTTCCCCATTCTGGGTGGTTCCGACGAGTTGAACGGCCCTGGCGTCTCGCAATCGTCGCCGGGGCGCGACACGGGGCCGCGAGCCTGCCGCCGTTGCGGATTTGCCCTTGTTCCGCGCCGCCCGTCTCGATAAGCTTCGCCGCGTTCAAGTTCTTTCGCTCGCCTTTTCCAGCAACGTGCGGCAGAAATTCACGTCTTGCCCTACCGCAAGCAAAGCAGGCTTCTTCTTATGAAACCCACGGTAAGCGTGTTGGTGCTGACATACAACCATGCGGCCTATCTCGACGGCGCGCTGGAGGGCCTGCGACGGCAGCGGACGAACTTCCCCTGCGAAGTTGTGATCGCCGACGACTGTTCGCAGGACGAGACGCCCGCGATCGCCCGGCGGTGGTCGAACCAATTCGCCGGCCCATGCCGCGTGCTGTCCCGGCCAAAGAACTTGGGCGTCGCGGCGAACTTCGTCGAACGCCTTGGCGGAATGCCGCGGACGCCGCGTCGCCATCCTCGAAGGCGACGACTACTGGACAAACGAAAAGAAACTGCAAAAGCAGTGCGACTTCCTCGACGCCGAGCGCGATCACTCGGCCTGCTTTCACTGCGTCCGGCTGCTGTTCGACGACGGGCGATTCAGCGACTGGGCGCCGGTGGAGGGCACGAAGCCCTCGCTGGAGTTCACGGACGTGCTCGTGCAAATGTTCGTGCCCAACTGCTCCACGCTCATGTTCAACAATGAGCCTGCGCTCGAATTGCCCGCGTGGCTGTCCGCACTTCCCTATTACGACTGGACGTTGCACGCGTGCAACGCGGAGCGCGGCAAGCTCGCCTATTTCAACGAAGCCATGTCCGTCTACCGCATCCGCTCCGGCGGAAGCTGGCACGGCAAGCCGATGAGCGAGCAGGTCGCGGAAGTCGTGCGGATTCTCGATCTGCTCGACCGCCGCTACGAGGGGCGATACGAACAACTCATCCGCGCGCACAAGCGGATTTGGCAACAACAACTGACCATTCATCTCCTGCAACAAGCATTGCGACAAGCCGCTGGCTCGGCCGCGGACTGCGGCGGCGACGCGATCGGCGGCGCCCCGAAGGGCCTGACGGCGGCGATCTTCCGCGCCGGTCGGCGGATTGCCGCGATGGCCGGCCTGCGGACGTTTCCAGCGGGCGGCGACGGCCCCGCGCCTACGCGGCGACGTTGCCGCGTAGGACTGCCCTCCCTTTGCACATGCGCGAGTTGCGCCGATGACGGAAAAGAAATTCGCCCAAGACCTGGCCGTGTTTGGCGGTCCGCCCGCCTTCGCCGAAGCCCTGCACGTCGGGCGGCCGAACATTCCCGACCGCGACCGCCTGTTCGCGCGGCTGACGGCGATTCTCGACCGCCGCATTCTCACCAACAACGGCCCCTTCGTGCAGGAGTTCGAGGAGAAATTGGCCGCGATGCTGGGCGTGAACCAGTGCGTCGCCGTCTGCAACGCCACCATCGCCTTGCAACTGGCCGTCCGCGCCCTGCAGCTTTCCGGCGAGGTGATTCTGCCGTCGTTCACCTTCGTCGCCACCGCGCACGCGCTGGCCTGGGAAGGGGCAACGCCGGTTTTCTGCGACGTCGATCGCGACACGCACACGATCGATCCGCGCCAAGCCGAGTCGCTGATCACGGAGCGGACCGTGGGGATCCTCGGCGTGCACATCTGGGGGCGTCCCTGCGACATCCCCGCGCTGACGAAAATCGCCGCCGACCACAAGCTTTCGCTTTTCTTCGACGCCGCCCACGCCGTCGGCTGCTCCTTCCAGGGAAAGATGCTCGGCGGCTTCGGCAAACTCGAAGTGTTCAGCTTCCACGCGACGAAGGTCCTCAACTGTTTCGAGGGCGGCGCTGTGACGACCAACGACGACGCCCTGGCCGCCGAACTTCGCCTCGCCCGCAACTTCGGCTTCGCCGGCGTCGATCGGGTTCAATGCCTGGGAATCAATGGAAAGATGAGCGAGATCTCCGCGGCGATGGGCCTGACGTCGCTGGAAAGCTTTCCCGGCGTCTGCGCCGACAATCGAAGCAACTATGAACTCTATAAGGAACTGCTGGCCGACGTCCCCGGAATCGCCTTCTCCGCGTACGACGACGCGGAATCGCACAACCACCACTACATCATCGTCGAGTGCGAGGCCGGCCGAGAAACGCTCTCTCGCGACGAGTTGATGAGCGTGCTCCAGCGGGAGAACGTGCTGGCGAGGCGATACTTCTATCCGGGCTGCCATCAAATGGAGCCCTATCGCTCGACGTTTCCCTGGGCGATCTTCCGCCTGCGGAACACGCGTCAATTGACCGATCGAGTCTTGGCCTTGCCCAACGGCGATTCGGTTTTCGAGCGCGACATTCGCAATGTTTGCGCCGATTCTGCGCCTTGCCCAGGAAAACGCCGACGCGGTCCGCCGCTCGCTGCAAGGCTTGCCTCAGGGCGATCTTCAATTCGCTCCCTCGCCGCAGAGCGATGGGCGCCTCGCCCGCGAGGCGTGACGGCGGCCGTCCTCAGCCGAGCGTCGCAGTCGCGCGACTCGCTGCGCCGCGATCCAAAGCGCGCCGTTCGGCTTGAAAAAAACGCTTTCATTTCGGGTTGTCTGTATGCCAAGCGTGTTGTATAGTTTTGAATCTTGCTTTTGCGGTTCCTGTTTGACAACCACTGAAAAGCTTCCGCATGACCGAGTCGAACTGGCCCGAGAACTCCGCCTCCCACGTCGAGTTGCTGCAACGATGGTCAAAGATGGTGGGCGAAGCGACAAATTTAGCGCAAACGGCTAGTGCCGTCTGCGCGCTGGTCCAAGAGGGCGCCAACGTCGAGGCCGTCGCAGTTCGCCTGCGCAGGGGAGATGAATTCCCCATAGTCGAGTGGCGCGGCTTCCCGCCGGGTTTCGTCGCCGTCGAAAGTTCACTCTGTCGGCGGGACGCGTTGGGAGCGCCGGTCCGCGACGAGTGCGGCAATCCCACGTGGGATTGCCTCTGCGGCGAAGTGCTTGGCAATCATTGCGATTGCGGACTCCCGTGTTTTACCGAATACGGCACTTATTGGACCAACGCGGCAGAGAACATGGCCGAGGATGCGGCGGCCATCGTCGGCGTGGACTGGCCGCGACCGGCTTGCCTGGGGGCGGGATATCGCTCGATTGCGTTGATTCCGCTTCGGGCGGGAGGAAAAGCTTTCGGATTGCTCCAGTGCCACGACCGGCGGCCGGGACGCTTCACGCCCGCACAGATCGTCGCATTGGAAAATCTGGCCGCGACGGCGGCTTACGCCTTCGGCTACCTCGAACTTTGCGAAACCCTGCAAAACGAACCTCCGCCCGGCAAAACCCCGCCCAAGGCGTCGGGAGACCGGGAGCCGCGGGGACAAGGCCCTGCGGCGGCGGAGCCCCACCGCGACGACGAGGAGACTTCCCCGTCGCGGCGCGGCGATTTCCACTGGAATCGCGGGCGTCTGGGGCGGACGCGGCGGCTTGCCTCCGCGGGGACCTGGGCGGCCGGCGTCGCCCACGAAATCAACAACCCCCTGGCGGCCATCGCCCTGTACGCCTCGGTCGCCTTGCGGTCGATGGACGACCCGGACCGCCGCACAATGATCGAGGATGCGGTCCGCAACATCGAGGCGCAGGCGTTGCGTTGCGGGCAAATTGTCAAGAGCGTGCTCCAGTTCGCCCAGCGCGAGCGGCTTCAGCGTTGGCCAATCGACCTCCGGCCGATTGCCCACCGCGCCTGCGAACTGGTGCAGGACCTGGCGCAGCGGCAAAAGGTCCTCGTCGTTCTCACCCGCGGCGAGCAACCGGCGAACCTGATCGCCAATCCCACGGAAATCGAGCAGGCGCTGGTCCATTTGTTGACCAACGCCATCCAGGCGTCCCCCGCCGACGGCCGCGTCCGGCTTCGCGTCGATCCCCAGCACGACGGGCTGCGGGTGACGGTCGAAGACCGGGGACACGGCATGAACCCGGAACAAATCGAGCGGATGTTCGATCCCTTCTACACGACGCGTCAGCGGGAGGGGGCCATCGGGATGGGGCTCAGCATCGTCTACGGCATCGTCGAGAACCACGGCGGCGAAATCGACGTTCAAAGCAGTCCCGGCAAGGGCACAACGATCTCCATTCATCTTCCGCAAGATGTTCCCAGCGAGGGAAAGCGCTTTCCATGACCAAAATTTTCATCGTCGATGATGCGGCGGCCTATCGCGATTCCTTGCATCGCCTGCTCTCGCTGTGCGGCTTTGAGGTCGCCGCGGCGGGCGGCGGACCGGAAACCGCAGCCCTTGTGGCCGATTTTCGCCCCGATGTCCTCCTTCTGGACTGGAGGCCCGACGATCGCGGCGACGCGTTGCGATGGATCGAGCAGATGCGCCAAGGCGGCGCCGATTTTCCCGTTGTCGTCGCCAGCGGCTATCCGTGCAGCCGGCGGGAATCTCGCCTGGCGGGCCTAACGCACGTCTTCCGGCTGACAAAGCCCTACTCCGCCAGCGCCCTGCTGGCGACCATCGAGACGGCCACCGGTTGCCCGATGCCGGAACCGGCAAAACGCGCGCCCGCGCGAAGAAACGAGAAAGCGGTTTCCGGGCAAATCGGCCCCCGCCGCAGCGTCAAGTCGCCGGTGCGAGAGTGATCTGGGCGAAGTCCAAGCCGCAACTCACCGCGGCCAAGAGCTGGCCGCGGTCCAACGGCTTGCTCACATAGTCGTCGCAACCGGCCTCGAGGCGATTCTCCCGGTCCATCGCCTGCGCGCTGGCCGTCAGGGCGATGATCGACCCTTCGTAGTCCTTTGCGCGCAGGGCGCGGCAGGCCTCAACCCCGTTTTCCACGGCGACAACGTCCACGCCCGCCCGACTGAGAATCTCTTCGATCAGCCGGCAGGGCGGCGCGGGTGGCCGCGCCGCCCTTTCTCCCGACCGGCCAAATCCTTGCGACGGCGCGACAGCGCCGCGCAGGATGCACTCCTGTGCGCTTCTCTCTTTTCGGGAGAGGCGTCGAGGGTGAGGGCTGTGCTTTTTGCTTCGCCCTCGCCCTAACCCCAGTACCGTTGAAATAGCATCGCGCCGGCGGTAAACCGAAAGGCCGCCTTGGCCGAGATTCTCATGTCCAACATCCGGCACCCCCTCGTCCGACGATCGCTTACCGCTGCGAGGCAAGACCACCCCCGTCGTCGCGTTTGCAATGGCGCAGCCAGATGTGGCGCAGCGCGGCGTCGTCGTGGTGTGAATCAAAATGTCACAGGCGAGTGTGCGATTCAATACCACAATACGTTGCGGTTTTACCCCGTGCAAAACAAGTTGCGCGGAATATAGGATAATCACCTACCCCTAACCATGGCGGGGGATACAATCTGCTGACGCAGGTTGGCTCTAGGCAGTAAATCCCTCCGATTCCGCAAAATCGTCAAAGATTGCCTAGCTTCCGGCCGATAACAGGTTTGCCGAATGCTGGTCTAGGGGTCGCACATAGTGCGCCAACCGAGGACGAGTGCCGGCCAGGGGGTCTAGGTTCTGGCTCAACTGGCTCCGCTAACCGCTTATCTGACAGGCGGTTGCGCGGAAGCACGCGTACCGAGGAAGGCGTTTGATGCCCCGGCGACTCCCGCTCATTGGACGACTAGCCCTGCTTTTGGCGGTTCTCGCCGGTTGCACGCCACAACAGCCGTTCTACTTCCACCAGAACCTCAACAACGAGCTCTCCCATTACATTGGGATGGCTACGGAGATTGAGGTCCCGGACGTGAAGGAATGCCCCTTGGGCGAGGTGGAAGGGGCATTGCGGCCGCTGTCGCTGGCCAATTCCGACGCCAAGGAAATCTGGGACCTGAAGTTGGAAGACGCCGTGAATTCACCTTGGAGAACAGCAAGGTGATTCGGCAACTTGGCGGCCGGCAGTCCGCATCGTTCGTTTCCCCAGCGGCGGTCAACGGTCCGACCGCGCTTACCCAGCAACCGGACGCGGCGGTCACGATCTACGACCCGGCGGTCGTCGAGAGCAGCGACGGCCGGGACGACGGGCCCGGCGTGGAGGCGGCCCTGGCGGCCGTTCGACGCCCAGTTGAGCCAGCACCCTCTCTGGGACCGGAACCACACGCCGCAGAACGTCTCGCCGGTCTACGCCGCGCTGCAGCCGCAGGACTTCCTGCAAGAGCCCGCCCAGTTCCAGACGCAGATTCAACAAAACCTCGGCCACGGGCGCCACCTACTCGGTCACCAACACCATCGGCTACGACTTGCAGAACGCCGACGCGGGCGTTTCCCGCCGACTGGACCGCCAACTTCCAGATGCAAGTTCGCCAGCCGTTGTTGCAGGGGGCGGGCGTCGAGTTCAACCGCATCGCCGGGCCCGACGGCCAGCCCGGCGTCAACAACGGCGTGTGCTGGCGCGGATCAACACCGACATCGCCCTGGCCGACTTCGAGGGCCCGGTGCGGAACCTGGTCCTACGACGTGGAGACGGCCTACTGGGAACTCTACTTCTCCTACCGGAATCTCGACGCGGTCGTGGCCGGACGGAACGCCGCCCTGGAGACCTGGCGGAAAATTCACGCCCTCTACGTCGTCAGCGCCAAGGGCGGCGAGGCCGACAAGGAGTTCCAGGCCCGCGAACAATACTTCTCTTCCGCAGCACCGTGGAAACGCCGCTGGCCAGCCTCTACGCGGTCGAAGCGAAGCTTCGCTACCTGATGGGTCTGGCGGCGACCGACGGGCGGCTGATCCGGCCGGCCGACGAGCCGACCACGGCAAGGTGAGCTTCGACTGGGCGGACACGCACGCCGAGGCCCTCTGCCGCAGCGTCGAACTCCGCCAGCAGCGATGGAGGGTCAAGGAGCGCGAACTGGCAGTTGGTCGCGGCGAAGAACTACCTGCTGCCGCGGCTGGACGCCGTGGCCAGCTACACCTGGAACGGCATGGATCAGGAGCCAGGCTCGGCCACGGCGGACACCCCCTTCGTCCGCCTATCAGGACATGCTCCACGGCGATTACCAAAGCTGGCACTTGGGGTTGCAGGCGACCGTGCCGCTGGGTTTCCGCAAGGAGATGGCGGGCGTGCGGAACGCGGAACACTTGTTGGCGCGGGAAAAGGCGAAGTTGCAGGAAGAAGAACTGGAAGTGTCGCACCAGGTCGCTTACGCGATGCGCGACATGGAGTCGAACCTGTTGATCGCGCAGACCGACTTCAACCGCTGCCTTGCGGCCCAGAAAGAGGTGGACGCCGTTCGCGCCGCCTACGAGGCGGGCCAGATCATCCTCGACGTGCTCCTCGAGGCCCAGCGGAATTTGGCCGACGCCCAGAGCGGCTACTATCGGGTCCTGGTCAACTACAACGTGGCGATCGCCCAGGTCCACTACCGCAAGGGCTCGCTGCTGGAGTACAATGGCGTCTACTTGGCCGAGGGGCCCTGGCCGGGGAAGGCGTATTTCGACGCTCGCCGCCGCGCCCGCGCCCGCGACGCCGCCCATTACATCAATTACGGCTTCACGCTGCCTCCGCCGATCAGCCGCGGGCCGATCAACCAGCGGGCCGACTCCCGGCCGCTGGAGGGAGTGCTCGACGGACCGGGGCAGGCGATTCCGGAGACCAACCAGGAACCCAAACCAGAAGCCGTCCCGACGCCCGCGCCGATAACCGCGACACCGCCGGCGCCGACGACCGCCGCATGCCCGCGCCGATGAGCACGACATCGCCCGCGGCGCCGCCCATCGATGCCGCCCCTGCGGCCGCAGGCAAAAAGACCGACGCCGATGAACCTCTCCAAGATCCACCGCCTGCTGAAACTGATCAGTCTGCTTCAGGCTGGAAGGGGGTACAACGTTGAGGGATTGGCCGGGGCTTGCGACGTGAGCCGGCGGACGATCTTTCGCGACCTGGATTTGCTGCGGCAGTCGGGCGTGCCTCTGTTTTTTGACCACCAGAAGCAGCAGTATTCGCATTCCCGGCGCCCATTACCTCCCGCCCACCCACTTCACCCCCGAGGAGGCCCTGGCGCTGATCGTCTTGTGCCACGACCTGGGCGATCGCCTCCCTTGCCTGGGCCCCGCGCACGCCGCCGCGGTGAAGTTGGAAAACACGCTCCCGCCGCGGCTTCGCCAGCAGTTGCGGGCCGCCGCCGACGCCATCGAAATCCATCCCCCGCCGAACAACCCGCTGGACGGAAGGACCCCAATTTACGAGCGGCTGGTTGCGGCTATTTCCGACCGCAAGTGCGTCCGCATCTGCTACAACAGCCTGGCGGAGCGCAAGGTGATTCTCACCCGCGTAGCGCCGTATCGGCTGCTGTTCAGCCAGCGGAGTTGGTATTTGATTGGGCGATCGTCGATTCATCGCGCGACGCGGACGTTCAATCTCGGCCGCATTTTGTCGCTGGAGACGCTTGCGGACGGCTATCGCATTCCCCGCGGTTTTTCGCTGGCCCGCTATTTTCGCAACGCCTGGCGGATGATCCCGGAGCGGGGTGCGGATGAAGAGGTCGTGGTTCGCTTCGGCCGGCTGGTCGCCGACAATGTGGCGGAAGTGGCCTGGCACAAGACGCAGCGGGTGGTGCGCAACGACGACGGGACGATCGATTTCCACGCGACCGTTTCCGGCCTGAACGAGATTTCCTGGTGGATTCTCGGCTACGGCGAGCAGGCCGAGGTGTTGCGGCCGACGAAGCTCCGCGAGTTGGTCGCCGCGCACGCGATTCGCATGGTGCAGCGGTATAGCCAGGACGCAATAGCCGCGCCTGCGCCGCTGCCAACGCCGGAGGTGCGGTAGGGCTTCTGAGCTTGGGTGCCATGCCCACGCTTGCGTGGGCATGTGAAGCACCGTGGCCGTAGCAACATGCCCACGCAAGCGTGGGACATGGCACCCGGCCCCGTTTACAGCCGGAGCGCGATGGCCGCCTCATCGCCCATTCCCAGCCCGCAAGTGCAATAGTTTGGCACGTGCCAGTTGACTCCCGAATCACGGTTTTGGAATCTTGTAAATCAGGACCGTCCCAGGACCAACGCCGACCGCAGCGACCTCGCCAGAGTTGACGGGGAACAGTCCCCGCACCGGAGCGGCTGCCTTCCAAGACGACCGAATCTTGGCGGTCTTGGCATCGATCACGAAAACACTCCGGCCCCCGGAGCCGGCGGTACACAAGAAATAACGGGAGTCAGGCGTGAATGTCGCGGCCACGAACTCGTCGGTAGCCGGAAGTTCCACCGTCCGCCTCTGAGTTCCATCGTCGAAGTTCCAGAAGCCGACCGTCACCGGTTGAAAGGGCTGCCCGCTCATCAGCATCATATGAATGTCGCCACAGGTTTTTCCATCGGGCGAGAGCCGTGCCCAAAGCGTGAGACCGGGCACGTCATACCTTTTCTTGCCCGAGGGGATATCGACGCCAATCACCCCGCTCCCCGCCCCCTCGGGGGCCTGATGGCATAAGGTGTTCTCGCCGAGGAGGTGCGGGAACGGCCCTGTGTAGAAGACAAACTCTTCCGCTGGCTTGATCGCGCAGGCGACTGGGTGCCCCGAGGCGATGTCCCACCTCTTCGCGGCAAACGAGGAACACGGTTCGTCGGCCTTTCCAATCGGGAAGAACGCGAAGAGTTGCCTTCCGTCCCGGCTGAATTTTATTTCCAAAAGCGTTGGCTTTGGCGCGTCGGCCCGTTGGGCCAAGTCAAGCGTCTTCAGATCGCCCCAAGCGCCCGCTGCCCCGTGCTTCCAGAGGCGAGCCTTCTTCGTATCGCCGTCGGCGAAGGCGAAGAGGGTCGAATCACGGGAAAAATCGGCCGCCTGGCAAGGGCAAAGCGGCCAAAGAGAATGGAACCACGGCATCTTCGCCTTCAGCAGGGGAGTCGCCGACCTTTCGGCGATATCCCACATGACGATTTCAGCGTCATATTTTCCGTCGGCAATGTTGGTCAGTATCATCCCGGCCACGCTCTTGCGATCGGGCGATACCGCGAGGGGCACTCCCACGCTGCTTTTGAGTAGGCAGGTTTTCGACTTGCTCACCGTGTCCCATACCACAATTTCCCGACGGTCACCATTCTCCGCCATGCCTGGCAGTCGCTTGTCGCTGCGGCTGCCGCTATTCACCACGCCCAAAAAGCCCTTGCCATCGGATGTTAGGACCACTGGCCAGGATTCGCCTCCGCTGTCGAGCGAGACGGGTGCGGCGAGTTGCTGTTCGGCGCCGATGATCGCAAACGCAAGAAAAGGAACAATCAGGCAGGACATGATGGTCGTTCCTGGGCGAATTCGGGCGAAACAAGCTGACTATGCCATCCAAGGTGCCACGGGAATCTACCAGTTCCCTTGCAGAGTGTCAATTTCGGCTTGTGCCCCCGCCGCCCTGGGAACGCTCGCCGCCGTCCGTTACAATAAACCCATCATGTTTTTCTCCATCGACGGCGGCGACGGCGCGGGAAAATCGACGCAGATTGCCTTGCTCGGCCAATGGCTGCGCGAAATGGGCCACGAGGTGGTCGCCTGCCGCGACCCCGGCAGCACGCCGCTGGGCGAGGCGGTCCGCCGCATCCTCCTCGATCGACACGATCTGCACATCCACCGCCGCAGCGAAATGCTCCTCTATATGGCCGCCCGGCGCAAATGACCGAAGAAGTCATCCGGCCGGCGCTGGCGGGCGGCAAGATCGTCGTCGCCGACCGCTACCTGCTGTCGAACGTCGCCTACCAGGGCTACGGCGGCGGGCTGGACGTGGCGACGCTTTGGGAAGTCGGCCGCGTGGCCACCGGCTCGCTGGCCCCGGACCTGACGCTGCTGCTGGACATGCCCGCCGAGGCGTCCGCCGCCCGACTGGATCGCCCCCTGGATCGCATGGAGCAGCAGGGGGCGGCCTTCCACGCCCGGGTGCGCGCGGGTTTTCTGGCGGAGGCGGCGCGGCGGCCGCAGGAAATCGTCGTCGTCGACGCCGCGCGGACGGTCGAGCAGGTCCAGGCCGACGTCCGCCGGGCCGTCGAAAATGCCATGTCCCGCAAGGGATTGTCCCCGCCGCGAGCACGCGAATGAGTTGGCACGGGGTCGAAGGACACGACCGGGTTGTCGAGTTGTTTCGCCGAGCGCTGGTGCGCAGGCGATTGGCCACCAGCTTTCTCTTTGCCGGACCGGCGGGGATTGGCAAGCGGACCATGGCGCTGAAACTCGCCCAGGCGATGCTCTGCCGCGAGCGGCCGGAAGAAGCCCTCGACCCGTGCGAAACCTGCCCAAGCTGCACCATGGCCGTGGCCGGAACTCATCCGGACCTCGACCTCGTCGCCAAGCCCGCCGACAAGTCGTTCCTCCCGCTGGAACTCCTCATCGGCCAGCGCGACAAGCGGCGCGAGGAGGGGCTTTGCCACAACCTCAGCTTGAAGCCTTCCTTCGGCGGGCGAAAAATCGCCGTGATCGACGACGCCGATTACCTCAACGAAGAGGGGGCCAACTGCTTATTGAAAACGCTCGAAGAGCCGCCGCCGCAGTCGGTGCTCATCCTCATCAGCACCAGCCCGGCAAAACAGCTTCCCACGATCCGTTCGCGGTGCCAATTGGTACGATTCCGGCCGCTGGCGCCGGACATCGTCGCCAAGCTGCTCGCGGAAAAGGGGCTGGTGGCCGACGCCGGCGAGGCGCGGCGGCTGGCCGAGCACAGCGACGGGAGCGTGCAGCGGGCGTTGGAGCTGTCCGATCCCGCGCTTTGGGCGTTTCGCGGCAAACTGCTGGAAGGCTTGTCGGCGGCGCCGCCCGACAGCGTGCGGCTGGCGGCGACGGTTTCCGCCTTTATCGACGAGGCCGGCAAAGAGGCGTCGGCGCGGCGCGGGCGGCTGCGGCTGGTGGTGGGGTTTGCGGCGGAGTATTTTCAATCTTTGCTGAAACACGGCAGCGGCGCGCCCCCGCCCGACGACCCGGAGTTGCGGCGAGTGGTCGAGCAGGCGGCCCGGCCGCTGGCTGGCGTTGCGATTGTCGCCGCCCGGCTGGATCGATGCCTCGAAGCCCTCGAGCAGATCGACCGCAACGCGAATCAGGCGACGCTGATTGAGGCGTGGCTGGACTCCCTGGCAGCGGGGTAACGAGACGCTCCACTTGCTCTTGGCTTGCGGCCGCATTCCTGCGAAAATAGCCGCGTCCCACGGAGGGGAGTCCGCCATGCGGCGAAATCGGCTTGTCGATTACTTCGCTTACGTCGTTGTCCGCATCTTCATTTGCGCGATCCAGGCCCTGCGGATCGAGACCGGCGAGGGATTGGCCCGCTGGCTGGCCTGGCTTTGCTGCCGCGTGCTGCACATCCGCGGCGGGGTGATCGACGAGAACCTCGCCCACGCCTTTCCCAAACTCTCGCCGGAGTCGCGGCAGCGGCTTTCGCGACGGATGTGGGAGCACCTCTTCCTGCTGGTCTTGGAGGTCGCCCACGCGCCGCGGAAGATTCACGAGACCAATTGGCGCGACTACATGAGCCTGCGCGGCGTCGTTCCCTTGGTTCGCATGTTGCTCAGCGGCCGGCCGGTCATCGTGGTGACGGGCCACCTGGGCAATTTCGAGTTGGGCGGTTTCAATCTGGGAATTTTGGGCTTTCCCTCGTATTCCGTCGCCCGGCCGTTGGACAACCGCTATCTCAACGATTTTTTGACCAGCTTCCGCGGCGCGACCGGCCAACACCTGATCAATAAAAACGGCGGCTACGCGCAGATCGAGCACGTGCTGTCGCACAAGGGAACGATGGCCTTTTTGGCCGATCAGTACGCCGGCGAGAAGGGGTGTTGGGTCGAGTTTTTCGGCCGGCCCGCTTCCGCCTATAAGGCGATCGCGCTGTTGGCGATGGAGCATCAGGCCGCGGTGGCCGTGTGCGCTTCGCCGCGGCTGGGGCAAACGATGCACTTCGAAATGGTCCTGCAAGCGATGACCGATCCTCGCGACGCGGGCGACGAGACCGCCACGATCCCCGCGCTGACGCAATGGTACACGAGTCAATTGGAAGCGGCCATTCGCCGCGATCCGGGCCAATACTGGTGGCTGCACCGGCGTTGGAAGGACACGCGGAAGAAGCGCGGCGAGCGGAAGAAGGCGGCGTAACGGCGGGGCGAATCAGGGTGGCACTGGCTTTGCCAGTGTTCTCGGGTGGCCGCGATAGCTCCGCTATCGGGGTGCCGTTAGGCACGGGAGGCGGTCAAGACGCACCGTCACACTGCCGGTGGCCCCGAACCGGATCAGCAACTCCCGGCCGTTATCCACATCGAAATCGCCCCGCAGCGCCTCTTGTGCTGGCGCACCCCGATAGCGAAACTATCGGGGCCACCCGCGGCCATTCGCCGCGATCCGGGCCAATACTGGTGGCTGCACCGGCGTTGGAAGGACACGCGGAAGAAGCGCGGCGAGCGGAAGAAGGCGGCGTAGCGGCGGGCGAAGCAGGGTGGCAGTGGCTCTGCCAGTGTTCATGGGTGGCCGGATTTCCCAGCGGCGGCGGAAATCTCAGTCACTGCTTTCGTTTTTGTCGCAAATTCCCGATGAGGAAAATGACGAACGAAATAACGCGAAGTACGAACTGCAAGACCATATAGGCGCCAAAAAAGGCGATAACGCCCTCGACTACTCCGACGAACCATGCCCCAAGCCAGCCTCGTCCCGCGTGGTGAATCCCGCTTCCGGTCAATACCCCCGTCACGATTCCCACTCCCACAAGGCAGAGAAGGATGATGTATGATCGTGGCTTTGTGGTCGCGTTACCTCGCATGATACGCTATACCCTAATAAATGTTCAGGCCCCTTCGGGTCCACCACGCCCCGCTTCCCTCCCCGAGGCCCTACTACATCGCGTGGTCCGACGGCGCGACGCCTGGGCGATGCTTTGCGTAGCCAAAGGGCAGCGCGTGGTACTCGCCCACCAGATCGACGTTTGCCTTGGCGGGAATCTTCTCCTCCAGGCCGACGCACCAGTAAGCGGCGTTGACCACCAGCCGGCGAAGCCCTTCGCAGGCGAAGTCCGCGGCGCAGCCCATCGTCGTCGTGAAAACCCGCCCCGATCGGCCGCCGGCGCCCTGGTAGCTCTTCGTCCAAGCGACGGGCAGCATTGGATCGTTCTTCGCGCCCGTGACGGGCTTGTCGCTCGGCTTCATGCCCTCAAGGACCTCGCCGAGGATTAACGGCCGACAGTCGCCGGGCAGGGGCAGTCGAACGGCGTACACGTCGGTGAAGCACCAGATGTCGTCGCAGCCGCGAACGATCGGATTTTGTTCCATGCCCTTGGCAATGACGCCCCGCGTGCTCTCGAAGCCGTGGCGGCCGTGATGGTCGATCCACGTCTCGCCGAGAATCTGGCGGCCGAAACCGCCTTCCTTGTTGTTGAAGCTGTACTTCGCGTACGTCTTGCCCGCGGGAATGCTGAAGGCGTGGGTGGCCGTGCGGATGCCGATGATCGGTTTGCCGGCGTCAACATATTCGGCGACGTAGCGCATTTGTTCGTCGGGCAAGTCGCGGTATCGCGTCGAGATGATCATCAGGTCGGCCGTTTGCAGCGACTCAAGGCCGGGGATGTTGTGCAGGTTGGTGGGGTCGATCGAGCCGTCCGCCGGATTGACGGCGAACAGCACGGTGCACGTGAAGCCGTGATGTTTGGCGAGAATCTTGCCCAATTGCGGCAGGAATTCCTCGGAGCGATATTCCTCGTCGCCGGAGACGAGAACGATCTGTTTGCCCTTCCCCGGTCCGTCGCTGCCTTCGTATCGCACCCAAAGATCGGCGGCCATGGCTTGGGTTGCGGCGAAGACCGCCAAAACAATTGCCCAAATCGCGATTCGCAGCGCTGTTTGTCGCATGGTTCGTCCTTTCATTGGGATGGACAAAGGGAAGGAAGCAGGCGACGTTGGAAATTCCGGAGGCCATCGCCCAATAATAGTGTCTCATCCCGGCTTGCGAAACACGCTCCCCTCGCCGGTCTGGTGAAACTTCAACTTGCGATACATCCCCAACGCGGCCACGTTGTGCTGCATCGCCTGGGCCTCGACGGCCGCAATGCCCTGCCGGGCGAACTGGCGAAAGGCCTCGCTGAGCAAAAAGACGGCCAGCCCGCGACGCCGATACGCCTCGTCAACGCATAGCTCGATCAGGCCGATCGTCTTGCCCGCGCCGAGATTCGCCGCCAACTCCATGCTGCGAAAGGCGGCCGAGGCCACAGCCGGACCGCCGACGCGGGGCGTCAATTCAAAGCGGGTCACGTCGAACTCGCCCAACACGCACGCCTCCCACCACGTCCGCGAGGGCGGATCGCTGGACACCTGCACCACCATCTGCCGGCGGATTTGCATCTGCTGCCGATCGATCGGGGCCTCGAACGCCGCCAAGTCCAACGCCAGGGCCAGCGTCCGGTCGATCTCCTCGTAGCCCCGCGACAAGTACGCTTCCCGCGCCAGGCGGTCGGTTTCGAGCACGCCGGGCATTTCGCTGCCGCCGTAGAGGCCGAAGTAGAAGGCGTTCAAGGGACGAATGCCGCCGCCGTAAAGGACCTTCGCCCCGCGGTTGCGGAGATACGCTTCGCTGTGCTCCAAAAGCCCCGCGGCCACGTCCGCCCTGCGGCAGTCGGGCCGCGCGAGGATCAAACACGTCGTCCCCAACTCCGTGGAAACCGCCCGCTCGTCTTCGCTGGGCCCAAAACCGGCGTGGGCGAAACCGACCGGCTCGCGATCCTCGAAGGCCAACACCAGCCCATGATAATCAAAATAGAGCTTCGCAAAGACATACTGTTCGAGCACGTCGGGCGAGATCGCCTGCGCCAAGCCGGCCTGATCGGCGCGGCTCCGCCAAATCGACGTCAGCAGCGGCGGGTCCGTGTTGCGAAAGGTGCGATAGGTCAGCATATTTCTCGCCGCGTGCCACAACCAAACCTTCGGTCTCGAAAATTCAGGGCTGCGAGGAATTATAAGGGCCGCAAGCGGTCGCCACCAGTCGAACGTGTTCCAAAAGCTCCCATTCCGGATGTCCCACCAGGGCGGTCAATCGCGCTGTGACCGGTTCGGCCGGGCCCCGCTTCGCCCGCAACTCGGCGAGATACTGCCGTAGCAGATCGGCCTGCGGCGGCTGCGATTCCAGCAGATAATGGACCCACGCCCAGGACTCGACATAATCCGCCTGGCTCAGGTCGCCCGCCGGATCGAGCTGCTCCAGGCGACGGAGGTTGGGATGCCACGCCCCTTTTTGCATGGCGACGGCGATTTGGTGGACATATTGTCGATTTAGACCGTTCCGGCCCGGCGGGACCTCAAAATACTTCGCCAGGCCCTCATCCATCCACAGGGGGGGGGACTTTCCCAGCGCGGAGTGGAGATAGGCGTGGGTCATTTCGTGCCGCAGGTCTTCCGTCAAGCGATCGCCCGCCTGGGCATAAATCGCCAATTTCAGTTCCGTCTCGACGAAAAACGCCCTGCGATCGGGGAAAGTCGGGTGCCGCGCCTGGATGAACTTGTGGAGTTTTTCCGCGTTCTCAAACACATAGACTTGGACCTGCTCGCGGAGGGCCGGCAGCCCCAATCGCCGGCACAACTCGCCTTGCTCGGCAGCCAACTCGTCGAGCAAGAGACTCGCCCCGGGAAGCTCAATGTCGCTATGGATCGCAATCGGTTGGCGAACGGCCGAGAAGCGCTCGGGCAGCGCGGCTCGGTTTTGCCACGCCACGGTGCATCCAGCAAACGCGAACAACAGAAGCAGCGACAAACACCGGACAAAGCCACGTCTCTGGATCATGCCGCCTTGCCCCCCTTCGTCTCCCTCAACGTGGAACGCATCGCCTCATCCACGCCAAAGCAGCGGCAGTGCTGGACATCCCGGGCAAGGGCGTCGATCGCGGCAGCCATCCGCGGGCCCCACGCGGCGACGCCGAATGCACGCTCCACCAACCGCCGGCCCGCCGCCCCCATCCGCTGCCGCAGTGCGGGGTCCTCGGCCAGCCGGGCGATCGCCTCGGCCCATTCCTGCGGCGTTGTGGCCCAATAGCCCGTCTCGCCGTGAATCACCATCTTGCGGTTCATGCCGACGGGATTGGCGACCACGGGCAGGCCGGCCGCCATGTATTGCAACACCCGCAGCCCGCACTTCCCCAGGCTCCAGGAGTCGTCCGGGAGCCAATTGACGCCGATGTCGCTCGCGGCGAGTTCGGCGGCCTCCGTCGCCGCCGACCAGGGGCGGAAATCGACCTCAACCCCCGGCAGGGTCGGCTCCAAATCGCTGATGACCCGCAATCGCAGCCCCGGCAACGCCGCCGCGGCGGCGGCCAGATGTTCCCCGGCGCAGGCGAGCGAGGCAAGCGTGCTGCGTTGGCCGATCCAGGCGAGTCGGACGTGGGAACCAGGGCGGCGATGGGCAGCCGGCGTGTACCATGTCGGCTCCAGGCACGTTGGAATGACGCACACCCGCTGGGGCTCGACGTATCGAGTCGCCTCCCCCCACAGGTGCTCGTTGCCGGCCAGGACAAGATCCGCCGCCCTCATCGTCGCCGCGAAGCGCCATCGTCGCGTGCGGCTCTGCGGTCCCTTGGGATGATAGCTGTCGCGTTGAAAGACCGCGTCGTCGACGTTGTAGACGAGTCGTTTTGCGGCCCAGCGCAACACAGCTAATTGCCAGCGGGGCAAGAGCTTGCGTTGCAGGATGACGACGTCGGCCCGGCGCATGGCGAACAGTTGGCGAACACGCCGCAGGAGGGGTTTTTCGAGCGGGACAGCCTCCAGCAGCAGCCCTCGCTCGGCCATCGACCAGGCGAACGCCTCCAGTCGATAGCGGTAGCACGGCTGATTCACGCCTTCGATCAGGGCCAAGACTTGCATCGCGGTCCACCCCTCCTCCGCCCCGCGGACGGGGTGGATGGTACCAAATTTCAGGCGACAAAAAAAGAGCAAACTGTCTTCATTTCGCGTCTGACTTCGAGGCCGGCAGCAGATTTTTCACCACGCCTGTTGAAAACGGGCCGCCGTCTTGGCATAACGTGGTTTATCGAGAGCGACTTCCGTGAAACCGGGGAGGCGTCGCGTCGCCGTCATGCGTCCATGCCGGACCAACGGCAGAAGGGGAGTGATAGGATCGTGCTGCGGACCATTGCAGGAATATCGATCGCGGTTGTCGGGGTTTTCTTCGCAGTCTTCCCAACCGCCATGACGGCAACGGCCGCCCCTGCGGAAGATTATCTCGACGCCCAGTTGCGCGTCGTTCGCGGCTTGGAGACCCGCGTCAGTTCGATCGCCGACGCCGCCGATGAAGCTGCCGCAAAACTCGTCGCCGGCGGGGGAATCTATCTGGCGGGAGAGCCGGGCATGATCGCCGAACTGACCGGCCGGGCCGGCGGACTGTGCGCCGCCGCCCCCATTGCCGGCAATCAACCCTTGCCGAAACTCCAGTCCCGCGATGTCGTCTTCTATAGCGACTACGGCCTGCCCCAGCGCTCGACAGACCGTCGCTGGAGCGAACTCTGCGCCAGCGACGCCCTGGTGGTTGCGTTCGCCTCGGCAAAGAATCCGATTTTCAAAGAACCGCTCTCGGCCAACGTTCGCCCCATCCCGATCGAGATTCCTTTGGACAGCCGCCTGGTCGAATCGGCCGCCGGCGCGCGACTCATTCCGACGGCCACTCCGGCCGTCGCGATCGCCCAGTGGACGTATGCCGCGGAATTGATCGGCGCCTGTCGGCGGCGGAACCGGCAATTGGCCGTCTACTTGAGCATCTTTCTCGATCCCGGACACCGCCGGCTAAAACGGACTGCGGGCATGTTGTTCGAGCCGAATCTGCGTCCGCCGCCGGTCGCGCGGGAAAGTACGCGCAGGAGTTTTTGGCGAAGGTCCGCGACTCGTTGACGGCCGTCCGCAGCAGCGAAATGGCGAAAATTCGCACGGCGGCCCGCTGGCTCCGCGAGGCGTCGGCGGGGCGGCGGAAGATCGTCCGCAACTTCCTCGGACATCTGCCGCCGTTGGAAGCCGGGATGCCCGGCGACGTCGGCTTCTTCACCGCGATGGCCGGTTCCACCGGCGTCGAGGGGGCGAAATGGATCGGCGAGAACCTGCGCGGGCGACGTGTATCTGCTGCTCGGCTACCAGGAGAACGAAGACGCCATGGCGGCGGCAGCCAACGCCTTGGGCGTGCGAACGATTTTCATCACCTCGCAGCGCCCCGCCGCCGCGGCTGCCGCTTTGCAGCACTTGTACATCGACCCGCACTGGCCGATGACCGACGCCTGCCTCGACTTGCCCGGCTACGACGTGAAGGCATGTCCGCTGTCGTGCATCATGGACCTGACGTGCTACTATGCGATCTGCGGCGAGGCGCTTGGCAGGTAGCGGGCCAATACGATGGTTAAGCGAAATTCCTACCGCCGGCTTGTGTCTGCTCAGCCCCTGCATCGGCGATTGTCTCAACGATCCGGCTGGAAATAGTTTTAGTGGAGGGGACAAGGGCGGGAAACGAAACAGCCGCGTTGGGGGCATAAGCCGTTGTGAAGTCCGCGCCGGTTTTGCTCCGGCGCGGGAAGGAGTTGCGCATGTCGATCATTGACTTGCTCATTTTGCTCGTGGTGGCGGGAATTTGCGGGGCCATCGGACAGACGATCGCCGGAGTTTCGCGCGGCGGATGGCTCGTGTCGATCGGGCTGGGATTCGTCGGCGCGTTGCTGGGCGGCGTGGTTGGCCAGGCTTGTAGGGTTGCCCGACTTGTTCACACTGCAAATCGGCGGCCAAGGATTCCCGATCGTCTGGTCCATCATCGGCTCCGCCCTTTTTGTGGCGCTGCTGCACCTGCTCAGCCCGCGGCGTCGGCTGCTGTGAGGTTGGCGACGAGAAACCTCGCAGGAGGCGTCGTGGTGGATCGAGCGCCGGAAAAACGACGCCGCTCCGAGGGCGGGCGTCCGCGGCGATGCCCCTCACCCCGACCCTCTCCCGGAGGGAGAGGGGGATCTTATGCGCGCCGCCCGTTCAACGCCGCCAGCGTCTGCTCCCGATAGCTCAAATCGAGCAGGTCCATAGGGTGCATGACGCGCAACGGAAGCCGCCGCTGCCGCACCTCGCGGTGAAGCTGAAGCAGACAGCCGGCGTTGGCGGCCAGAACGATTCTCCGCCCCCGTGCCGAGGATGTTGTCCATCTTCCGCGCGGCGAGCCGGTCGGACATCGCCGGCTCGTTCAAGTTGTACGTGCCCGCCGAACCGCAACAGAGGCCCGTTTCGGGCAGGTCGCGCAACTCGAGCCCGGGAATCTTCGCCAGCAGCCGCCGCGGCGCGGCCGTGACGCCCTGGGCGTGGGCCAAATGGCAGGCGTCGTGATAGACGGCCGCCGCGGCGATCCTTCCGCTGGGCGGCACAAGGCCGAGGGCGTCGAGAAATTCGTGAACGTCCTTGATCTTCTCGGCGAATTTCGCGCGGTGCGGCTGCAAGCCGTCGTGCCAGTGCAGGCCGTATTCCTTCAGCATCGCCCCGCAACCGCCGTGATTGACGAGGATGGCGTCGTAACGATCGAGTTCGAAGGCCACCAGGTTGGCGTCGGCCATGGCGCGGCGCCGCGGCTCGAGCCGGCGTGGAAGTGGATCGCGCCGCAGCATCCTTGTCCCGGCGGGACGAAGACGTCGCAGCCGTTCTGCTGCAAGACGCGGAGGGTCGCCCAATGCGTGGGGCGAAACATCGCGTCCGCGACGCAGCCGACGAAGAACGCGACTCTCGCCCGCGTCCTCCCCACGGCGGGAAGGAACCACGGCAGCTTCGGGCCGGGCTTGGCCGGCGGCGGCAGAAGCGGCAACATGCGTCCCCAGCGGCCGGGCACAAGCCGGAACAGCCCCAGGCGCTCCAGGGCGCCGTAAACGCCCGTCCGCTGCAACACCCGCGCGGGTCCCATCAACCGCGCAATCCGCTCGGCGTAGGGAAACAGCCGCAAGAGGACAATTTCGCGAAAAACGTCGAAACGCCGCTCGATCCTGGCGTCGTCCCGCCCGGCCGCGAGGCGGAACGGCTCGATGAGTTGGCCATAGCGGACGCCCGACGGGCAGGCCGTTTCGCAGGCGCGGCAATCGAGGCATCGTTCCAAATGGCGGCGCATCCGGTCGCTCAACTGCCGACCGTCTTCGCTCACCAGCCGCATCAATTGGATGCGTCCCCGCGGCCCGTCGTTTTCGTCGGCCACCTCCGCGTAGGTCGGGCAGGACGAGGTGCAAAGCCCGCAGTGAATGCACGCCGCCAAGAGTTTCGCGTCGAGCACGCCGGCAAGCGGCAAAAATCCGGCCCGGCCCTCTCCTGCCTGGAGCGGCGGACATGGGGCGGAGGGCCGGTGGCCGTTCCCCTCACCCCGACCCTCTCCCAAAGGGAGAGGGGGATCATGTTGAGGCCAAGTTGGCGATTCAAAAGGTTTCATTCAGTACGCGAATCGTCCGGGATTCAAAATGCCCGCGGGATCAAAACGCTCTTTCAACGCCCGCATGACGGCGATGCCGTCGGCGGGTTTTCCCCAAACGTCGTCGCGGCCGAGGCGGTCGCCGACCGCGGCGGAAAGGACGACGAGCTTGCCGCCGAGTTCCGCCATGGCCGGACGCAGCACGTCGCGCACGAGCGCCGCGCCGCCGTCTTGCCCAGACGAACGCTGCACGCGGATCACGCCGCTGGCCGCATGGGCCTGCACGCGGCACTCGGGCAGGAGCGACCGCGCGCGGCCGACCAACGCGACCGTGCGGCTGGGCAAGGCGTTGATTTGCAAATCGGCGGGAAAATCGGTCAACCACCGCCACCACGATTCCGCGTCGTCGCCGCCGACGGTCGAAAGCGAGGAAACGCCGGCCCGACGCCATTGTTCGCACAGCCTCGCCGTCATCCAATCGACTTCGCCGCGGCTCCCCTCGAAACCGACGACGAGGCGGATTTCGCCGCCGTCCGGCCCCGCCGACGGGCCATCCTGACGCGGCGGTCCGGCGATCAACTCGACCGCGACCGGCAGCGTCTGCGAATCGTCCAGGGCCGCCAGCAATCGCTCCGCCGTGGCCAGATCGCGGAGATCGCAGGCCGCCAAGGCCGACGTCTCGGGGATGGGACGAACCAGCAGCGTGACTTGGGTGACGACGCCGAGCGTGCCCAGCGAGCCGGCCATGAGGCGGCAAATGTTGTATCCGGCGGCGTTTTTCACCACCCGGCCGCCGGCGGTGAAAACGACGCCGCGGCCGTCCACGGCGCGGAGTCCCAAGAGATAGTCGCGGATGGCCCCGTGCCCACAGCATCGCGGCCCCAGGGCGTTGACCGCCGTCGCCCCGCCCAGCGTCGCCCTGTCGGCCGACGGCACGTCGATCGGCAGCCGCTGCCCGCGCCCGGCCAGGGTTTTCGCAAGTTCCGCCATCGTCGCGCCGGCCTCGACCGTGATCGTCAAATCGGCCGCGGGGTAATCGACGATGCGGTTCAGCTTGGCCAGCGACAGTCCCACGCCCGGCCGCTCGGGAACCGCGCCGTAGTCCAGCCGCGTCGCGCCGCCGATCGGATAGACGGGCGTGTTCGACTCGCTCGCTTCGCGCACGATCGCCGCCGCGGCCGATTCGTCCGTCGGCTCGAAAGTTTGCGTCAGCGGCAGGAAGGCGTTGGGGATCATGGGCAACTGGTCCCCTCTCCCCTCGGGAGAGGGTTAGGGTGAGGGGATGCGGCAAGAAAGCTCCCTTCTTTAATCCGGGCGTCTTCCGCGTTCCGCTGAAAGTTAAGGATCTTGGTCACGATCCCTCTACCGACCGTTTTTCCGCCCTCGCGGATCAGGAACTCCGTGCCGATTTGTACGCGGCCAACGTGCAATTGCGGATTTGCGAAGGCGAGCCTCGCCGTCACGGTCTCGCCGGGGTTCACCTGCGCGACGCCCGGATAAAATTCGTCTGCGTCGCAGTCCTTTCCGTCGTAGTAGAACTGTCCGCGATAACCCGAGAGCACTGGACTTTTCCTCCCGCCCTCGTCGGTGCGGAGAAAAGTCACAATTGCTTCGATATCAGGCGATTTCGGATTCATGTGATTCACCTGCTAAGGCATCGGCGACTCGGGATTCAGGCCGGTCTTTCATATTCAATGGTCTCTCCAACGTCCCCTCACCCCGGCCCTCTCCCGAAGGGAGAGGGGGACCGGGGGGCAAGACCTTGCCGGGGTTGAGCAATCCAACCGGATCGAAGGCCGCGCGCACCCGCCGCATCGCCTCAATGTCGGCCGGGGCGAAGAGGCTCTCGACCAGGGCAAGCTTCTCGACGCCAATGCCGTGTTCCGCCGTGATGCTGCCGCCGCAGGCGATGCACTCGCGGAGAATCTCGTAGCCGGCCGCCCACGCCCGGGCGACCTCTTCGCGCGACCGCTCGTCGAACAGCAGAATCGGATGTACGTTGCCGTCGCCGGCGTGGGCGACGTTGACAATGCGAATGCCGTGCTTCTGGCCGATTTCGACGATGCGGCGGAAGAGATGCGGCAATTGCGTCCGCGGGGCCACGCCGTCCTCGATCATGAAGCTCGGGCTGAGGCGGCCCAAGGCCCCGACCGCCGACTTGCGGCACTTCCACAGGAGTTCCCGCTCCGCGGGCGTGGCGGCCTCGATCACCTCGCGGGCGGCATGATTGCGGCAAAAACCGACGATCTGTTGCTGCTTCAGGTCCAGCCCAACCGACGGCCCATCCACCTCGATCACCAACACCGCGGCGGCGTCGGGGGGAAAGCCGAAGTGATATGCCTCTTCCACCGCGGCGAGCACGCCCTGGTCCATCAACTCCATCGCCGCCGGAATGATGCCCGCGGCGATGATCTCCGTCACGGCGTTGACCGCGTCGTCCACCGTGTTGAACGTCGCCCGCATGGTGCGCAAATCCTGCGGGTTGGGCGTCAGGCGGACCCAGATTTTCGTGACGATGCCCAGCGTGCCTTCGCTGCCGCAGAGGACGCCGGCCAAATCGAGCGCGGCGGGATCCGCCGCCGGCCCAAGTTTCAGGACCTCTCCGTCGGCGAGAACGACTTCCAGACCGAGGACGTGCTGAGCGGTCACGCCATAGCGGAGCGTGTGCGGTCCGCCGGCGTTGGTGGCGACGTTGCCGCCGATGGTGGCCGCGCCTTGGCTGGAAGGGTCCGGCGCGAAATGACGCCCGGCGGCAGCGACCGCGCGGGAAAGCTGAAGGTTGACGACTCCCGGCTCGACCACCGCCATCGCATCGCGAAGGTGCACGCCGAGAATGCGGTTCATCCGCGCCAAGGAGAACACGACGCCGCCGCGGCAGGGCGTGCAGCCGCCGGCCAGACCCGTTCCCGCGCCGCGGGCGATCGCCGCCGCGCCATGCCGGCGGCAGACGGCCAATGCGGCGACCACGTGCTGCGTGGATCGCGGAAAAACAACCGCGTCCGGCGCTTTCCGCACGATCGTCAGGCCGTCGCCATCGTAGACCGACAATTCCGACGGCGCCGAAAGGACGTTCTCGGCCCCCAGGCAGCGGCGGAGTTCACAAATCAGGGGGGAATGGACCATGCGTCCAATTATAGCTTCTCTTGCCCCCGCGCGGTTACTTTCGGATCGGCCGCCCAAGCTTCTCCTCAATGCTGCGAACTTTGCCCGACAGCCGACCCACGGCGTCCTTGCGATAATCCAGCTTGATCGAACACTCGATCCGGCGGCAATCAACGGCCATGGCGTCAAAACATTGCTTCACAACGCCCAGAACCTGGTCAAATTCGCCCTCCAACACCGTTCCCATGGCGTGACAACGGTATTCCAGGCCGCTGCGGTCGATGATGTCGAGACTTCGGGCGACATACGGGCTCAGGCTCTCCCCCTTGTCAAGGGGGAACATGCTGAATTCTAAAACCGTCATAACCGATACTCCTTGTGTGGCCTGCACCACGGCAACGGACAAACCAAGAAAAGACAGTGAAAAAAGATAAAGAGGGCGAAGTGGGTTGATTGGATGGATTCAGCCGAGTTCGATCATTTTTTCCACACTGATCCACCACGCCGGCTCGCCGCTTCCCTTACGAACGTCCATTTAGAACTTAAACACGTATTTGATTATATCGTTTGAAACTTGCGTTTAATTTGTGACACCCCTCTCTATCCCGACATACCCGCTTGCTTTCGTATCCCGCAGGAACGGCAATTAAGTCTGCCTGTTCCCGCGCGGGATCGCAGTACACTAGGCCGAATTTTTCGGCAGCGAAGAGACATGTTCACCAACGGTGGGCGGCACAACCTGATCCGCTCTTGCGGGGCATTTGTCCTTGCGTTGCTGTGGTCTGCGCCAACGGCGGCGGAGGAGCAATTCTCGCCGCCGACGCGGATGAATCCCACCGAGTCGTCCGCGGCATTCGACCCGAGCGCCATGTATGGATCGGCCGCGCCGGGCGGCCAATTCATCCCCTCCTCGCAGCCGGCGCCCACGGCCTTGCCTCCCGTACAAGATTACATCACCGGGCAAGGGCAGTACACATGGCAACTCCTCCCCGACGGGCTGATGTATCCCTCGTATCTGGCCGGCGAGCGGGAGGCGCGCATCGGCACGGACTGGGTTTACGACCAGCGGATGGGCTGGCTCTGGAACAGCACCCTCGGCGGACGGGTGGCGCTGGTGCGCTATGGGACCGAGGACCGGCTGCTTCCCCAAGGCGTTGAATTCGATCTCGAAGGGGCCGCCTTTCCGGAACTGCAATTGAACGCCATGCGGGACCTGGTGGCCGTGGACTTCCGCATCGGCGGCATACTCACGACCCGCAATGGGCCGTGGGAAACCAAGTTCGGATTCGATCACGTCTGCTCACACCTCGGCGATCAATACATGCTGGAGAACCCCGGCGTGGAGCGGGTGAATTTCTCCCGCGACTGCCTTGTGGCGGGGATCGCCTACCATCCGATTCTCGACGTGCGGCTGTACGGCGAAGTCGGCTATGCCGTGTACACCTGGGGCGCGACCATGCCATGGGAGTTTCAGTTCGGCGTCGAGTACGCCCCGGCCGTCCCCACGGGCATCGAGGGCGCGCCCTTCGCGGCGATCAACGCCCACTTGCGGCAAGAGGTCAATTTCGGCGGCGGGCTCACCGTGCAGACCGGCTGGGCGTGGCGGGGCGCAAGCGGCCATCTGTTCCGCATCGGACTGGAATACTTCAACGGCAAGTCCGAGGAGTACCAGTTCAGCGACATGTTCGAACAGCAGGTCGGCGTCGGCATGTGGTACGACTTCTGAGCGAAAAGGCGTCAGGAAGCGTTGTTCTTCAACGGCGGCCAATGGAAAGCGTTTCCCGGCGCCTTTTGTCCGCCCGAATGACCGGCTACTGGGCCGGCTGAGCGATTATGGCGACCTTGCGTCGCGCAACGGTCGGGCTCCACGATTTGCCATCCCAATAGGCTTTCGCGGCCAAGACATATTCCCCAGGCTCGGCGGGCGCGGCCAGCGCGACGTCGTAACTCGCCTGTCCCACTGCGGGGACCGCGAACTCGCGTTGACTCATTGCCGAGGCGCCGTCGCCGTTGGGCGTTTGCCAAACGAGTTCCAAGTTCCCCCGGGCCGGCTCGTACGTATCGTTGACCAACATCACGCGGTAGCTGCGTTGGCTGCCGGCCGGCAGCTTTGGCTGCCAGAAGTTGACGTACACGCCCAGCGGCTTGAACGCCTCACCCACATAGTGTTCAAAGTGCGGTTGGAACTGGAGCCGCCGGACATCGCGGAAGTTATCGCACGTGGCGCAGGTCGGCGGGTCGCCGCCAAGGCAGGTGAAGTACAGCACGCCCGCGTAGTTCCGGTATGCCCGCCAAAACTCCGTCTGTCCGGCCAACAAGTACGCATAGACTTCCAAGCGATGGTCCGGCGTGGCTTGCGGGCCCACAAGATGGTTGTAGACTAAACGCGAAAGGCTCGTCGGCGCGCCGTCGCGACGAAGCCAGAGCCATCCATACTCGTTGATAATGGCCGCGTGAGGCGCGAAACAGACTTCGCCGGGCAATTTGCCGTCCTTCGCCTTGCCGCCTTTCATTCCTTCAAGTTCGGTCATATCCACAAAGGGCGGCCCTGCGCCCCATAGGTAAGGATGGACCTCGTAGGGGTCGTCCGGGCCCGAGGGGCCGGCATAGCTGTCTTCCCACGGCCGATTGGAGAGGTCCAAGCCGCGGACTGCCGGAATCAGCTTGTCTTTCAAAAACGGCCACGTGGTTTCGTTGGCCGCATCCCAAATCGCCACGCTGGGATGGTTCCAGTTGTCGCGCATGAACTCGCGGACCTGTGCGGTCACCTCGTCGTCTTTCCACGTCTTGCAGCGAATCGGCTCGATGCTGCTCCAGATGGGAAATTCGCATTGCATCAGGAGCCCCGCCTCATCGGCAATGTCCAGCCATTGCTGGGGCACGGTCCCGATGCAAACGCGGAAGCTGTTCCAATGCATTCGTTTGGGCGTTTCCACGAGCAACTTCCGCACCCACGCTTCGTTCCAGGGAAGCCCGCCGCAATTCGGGTCCTCGAAGAAGCGGTACAAACAGAAGCTCGATCCGCGCAGATAGATCGCCTTGCCGTTGAGCATCGCGCGGCCGGTCTTGGAATCGCAGCGGAATTCGCGCATGCCGAAGCGCGTCGAGCAACTGTCGCCGCCCGCGCTTATGTCAAGCGCGTACAAGAATGGGTTGTCCGGGCTCCAGAGGATCGCCCCGGGGACGGGCACGGTCTGCGTGAGCGTTTTCTCCTCGCCGGCGCCGAATTGCAAACGCCGGCGGACCGGCGCGCTGACCGCCGCGCCGGTTTTCCACGCCTTCACGCGGTACGCCACGTCGAACGAAGCAGCCGGGCCGCGGTTCTTCAGCCGCGCTTGCACGACAATCTCGGACTTGTCGATCCGCGGCGCAACTTGGATGGTTTCAATCGCCGGATTGTCGGCCAACAGCAGAGACACGCTGTCGTAAATGCCGGGCGTCCACAGGGCCTTTTCGTTGTCGGTTCCATAGGGGGCCCACCGGGGCATCACGCCGGGGTGGGCGCCGATGCGGACCACCAGGCAATTCTCGCCGCGCCAGTTCAGGGCGTCGCCCGCGTCGAACCGGCTCGCCGTGAAACAGCCCAAGTGCTCGCCGATTTTCTTCCCGTTGAGCCAGACGGCCGTTCCAAACTGCGCTTTGTTGATCGCCAGCACGGCCGACTGCTTCTTTTCCGGGACGGTGAACGTCCGCTCGCACCAGAAGTAGTTGCGTTTTTGCGGCGTGCGGCCCAGTCCATTGTACTTCTTCTCAAACTCCGCCGGGGCAATGATCGGCTTCGGGTAGGACTGCCAAAATGCCGCGTCCCAGAGGTATTCCCACGTCTCGTACTGATCGACCAGCGGAAACGCCGGCTTGGCGTCGTGCACCAGCCCAGGCACGGCCACGGCGTGCTCGAACTGGGCGGGCATCTCCGTCGGCGGCGACGCTTTCGGCAATTCGCCACGTTCCGTCCAAGGACACGGTCGTTCGCTGGGCGACAGCCGGATGCGACCAACCCAACAGAATCACCTCCACAACGAGAATCGCCCACAGATTTCGCCAAGCGAACATGAATGAGGTCCTCAAAATTCGCGCCGCGGTTGATGAAACTGGCATTTCTCGTTTTGACCCCGATTGCATACGCTCCGAGCGGCAATAGCCCTGCCATGTTAACAGCGCGGCTCGCGACTGTCCAGTTTTCGCCTCCGGCCGCCATTGGCCTCAATCCGCCGCGGCTTCGACGCCGCACTCTTCGACCTCAGTGCGAAGGATTTCCCGCTTCCACTCCGGCTCGTGGACCGGCCAGCCGTGAATCGTCAGCGGCCGCCCGTCGATCCGCCGCGGCGCCGCACGCTCGTGGACCGCCCGCCAACATCGCCCCTCCGCGGCGGAAAGCGGCGGCACGCGGCCGGGCAGGTTGCTGCGGCGAAAGGTGATCGAGCCATTGTCGAAAATCGTGATGATCACCGGCGGCGGACATTCCAGCATCCGCCGGGCGATCAACTCGTGACTGGCGGTGGCGTAGCGGGCTTTCAAGGCGATCAGGTCCCAGCCCGTCGCCGCGGCGTCGGCGGCAAACCAGGCGGTCGGCAGCAGGAGCCGGCCGGCCAATTGATTCGCAACCTCCTCCCGCGCCCGCGGCGAGACTTCCCGCACATCGACCCCCCAATGGATAAACACGCGCCAGGCCGCGTGCTCGCCGATCTCGTGGGCGACGGCCCAATGCCGCCGCTCGCTCCGCGGATCGTCGCGGAGGAGGATCGTCGGCCGGGGACGCGAAGAGGATCGCCCCGCCAACCGCACGTATCGGGCGCGGCCCTGCTGAAGATCGTCCCTGGCGACGTTGATTCCCAATTGCCGCGCGAGAGCAAAGGCGTCCACCGGCGGACTGTCCACGCCCGCGTGCTCCAGGAGGTCCATCGCTACGGCGTCCAGCCCGGCGGCCAAGTCTTCGCGCGTGTATTCGGGGAACATGAGCGATCCCAAGGGCAAGGAGGGCTTGAATATGTACGTATGTATACTATTGTAACCCAGCCGGCGGGCGATACAAGGACTGAAGCGGGCCATTTCCCTCCGCGCTGCCCTTATCCACGGGGGACGAATCGGTTAGGATAAAGTTGGCGGGACGATTCCTCCTTCTACCCCCGAAAGAGCGAGACATTTGGCCAACCCAATGCACCCGCCCGCTTCACCGCAGACGAAACGCGCCTATGCCCTGATTAGCCTGGGCTGCCCCAAAAACCTCGTGGACAGCGAGCGGATGGCCGGCCTGCTGGGGCTCGATGGCTATTCTCTGGTGGCCGAACCGGAGGGGGCGGAGTTCGTTGTCATCAACACCTGCGGCTTCATCGGCGACGCGCGCGACGAAGCCCACGCCGTCATCCGCGAAATGCTGCACCTGAAGCAGCAGGGACGCCTCGGCGGGGTCATCGTCGCCGGCTGTCTCGCCCAGCGAGACGGCAAGGACCTGCTGGCGAAGTATCCAGACATCGACCAATTGGTGGGAGTCTTCGCCCGGGACCAGATCGGAACCGCCGCCGAACGCATTTTCATATCGCGTGGCAGCGAGTCCAGCGGCGGCGAATTCAAATCGCGTGGCGGCAAAGTCTCGACCCCGGATGAGCATCGCGTCCTGTTTCAGCCGCCGCCGACGCGGCCGCTGGAGGACACCCACCGCCTGCGCGTCACGCCGCGACACCTCGCGTTTCTGAAGATCGCCGAAGGATGCAACCGCCTGTGCAGTTTTTGTTCGATTCCCGGCATCCGCGGAGCGTACGCCAGCAAGCCCATCGAGCAAATCGCCAGCGAGGCGGAGGAGTTGGTCGGCGACGGCGCGAAGGAGTTGATCCTCGTCGCCCAGGACACGAGCTACTACGGCCTTGACCTTTACGGCCGT
Organism: uncultured Planctomycetia bacterium; assembly: GCA_963791075.1. Lineage (GTDB taxonomy): Bacteria > Planctomycetota > Planctomycetia > Pirellulales > Thermoguttaceae > CAWBRF01. The sequence continues at coordinate 72,184 of CAWBRF010000002.1, read as the reverse complement.
CCGAGCCTGAAGCCCTTGCTGGCGCGGTTGGAGGAGATCGACGGCCTGGCCTGGATTCGCTTGATGTATCTCTATCCGCAGCACATCGACGACGAATTGATCGCGGCGATCGCGGCGAGCAAAAAAATCCTGCCGTATCTCGACCTGCCCTTGCAGCACATCGACGACGCGATCCTCGCGCGGATGCGCCGCCGCGTCAGTCGGGAGGAAACCGAGCGGCTGCTCGACCGGCTGCGCAGCGGATTCCGGGCCTGGTCCTGCGGACGACGTTGATCGCGGGCTTTCCCGGCGAGAGCGAGGAGCAGTTTGAAACGCTTTTGGAGTTTGTCCGCCGGCGGCGGTTCGAGCGGCTGGGGGCGTTTGCCTACAGCGAGGAGCCGGGCACGCCGGCCGCCGCGTTGGACGCGCCGATTCCGGCCCCGGTCAAGGCTTCGCGGCGAGACAGGATCCTTGCCGCCCAGCAGGAAATCGCCTTTGCCTGGAGCGAGGCCCAGGTGGGACGAACTGTAGACGTATTGATCGATCGCGCGGCAGACGACCGGCCGGACGTTTGCCTGGGGCGAACTTGGGCGGACGCCCCGGAGATCGACGGCGCCGTCTATGTGACCGGCCGGGGCGTGCGGCCCGGCCAGATCGTGCCCTGCGAAATCGTCGCCGCCCGCGGCTATGACCTCATCGGCGCGCCCAGCCGCCCCACGAAACGATGATGCCCAACGACCCTCGACGAAACGAGCGCCGGCGGAAGCGATTGCTGAATCTGCCCAACCAGTTGACCAGTTTGCGGCTGATTTTGTCGGTCGTGCTGTTCTTCTTCATCGCCTGGGGGGGAAAGTGGTACATGCCGGCCTTCGTGCTTTTCGTCGTCGCCGCGGGGACGGATTGGCTCGACGGCTACTACGCGCGGAAATACGGCGAAGTCACCCGGCTGGGGCGAATCCTCGACCCCTTTGCCGACAAGGTGATCGTCTGCGGCACGTTCATCCTCTTGGCGGCCATTCCCGAGTTGCAAAAAGTGGCCTGGGGCCTGCGGCCGTGGATGGCCGTGGTGATCGTCGCGCGGGAGTTGCTGGTGACGGCCTTGCGCGCGTTCCTCGAGCAGCACGATCACGATTTTTCCGCGAAGATTTCCGGCAAGCTGAAGATGGTGTTGCAGTGCGTCGCCGCGGGGGCGTGCCTGGTTTGGCTCTTTCCGGCGCACGCGCCGTGGATCTGGTGGTCGTTGGTGATTTCGCTCTGGTCGGCCGTTGCGCTGACGGTCTACTCCGGCGTGGTTTACGTGTTCGCGGCGGTGCGGCTCTTGCGGCAGTTGGCGTAAGATCATGGGCGACGCTGCTGAAAATCTCTCCCGGACCCACGTCCAACTCCCCGTCCCGATCCAGATCCTGATCCTTCTCGTCATCGGGGCCAGCGCCGCGATTTGGATCGTCGCCTTCGTGCGGTGGCGAAGGCGGCTGCCGGTGATGCCCTACCAACCGCGGCGGCCGGTCCCTGGCGAGGCATTCACGTTCTGTCCGCGCTGGTCGTCTTTTTCGCAATGCTCCCTGTCGGCGCCGCGGTGATTCGTTTGACGGGCTTCGCCGGGCCGGCCGCCACGCCCCGCGCCGTGCCGAACGCGAAGCACGACATCGAGAAAATGCTCGCTGGGGACCGCGCCAATCCCTGGCTGTTTTTGACCGCCTTCTTGGTGGCGGCGGCGGCGGCGCCGCTCGCGGAGGAGATGTTTTTTCGCGTCCTGCTGCAAGGCTGGCTGGAAGGCGCCGAGCGGCGCGGGCGGCGATTCTGGCCGACCTGGCGCATCCTGCCCGGCGCCGCCCCGATCGCCGTCAGTTCGATCCTCTTCGGCGCCGTTCACTACCGCGGCGCGGAGACCGCTTCGCCGCCGACGGTGATCGCAATGAAGATGGTGGTTCAGGCGATTTGCGAACTGGCGGCGCTGGCCGCGATTCTCGCCTATCTGCGAATCCGCCGCGGCGCTGCGGCCGCCGACTTCGGCTGGGTCCCGGAAAAACTCGCCGGCGACGTCCGCTTGGGATTGTTGGCGGCCGTCGCCGCGCTGCCGCCGATCTACCTGGCGGCGTTGCTCCTGAAAAACGCCCTGCCCGACGGCGTGCCGCCCGATTTTCTCGCGCTGATCCCCCTGGCTGCGGTCCTGGGAACGCTCTACTGCCGGACGCATCGCCTCGCGCCTGCGGTCGTGGCGCATGCGGCGTTCAACGCGGCGGGGCTGCTGTTGTGGCTCGCCGCCGGATTGTAACGCGACCGTTCCTTCGCCAGCGGCCTGTTCACGGCGGCTGCAATTGCTGCAAGAGCTTGGCTTCCAGCGCGCGGAGCCGCGTTTCGTTGCGCGTGGCGATGGTTCGGGGAGGATTGCCGGCGACGACTGCAAAGGCGGGAACGTCTTTGCGAACCAGCGTCAGCGCGCCGACGGCCGCGCCCTCGCCCAGAGTGACGCCGGGCAGAACGACGCTGCCGCAACCCACGAGCGAATGCCTTCTTAACGCCACAGGCGCCACGCTCACGCGGGTGTACTCTTCCGGGACCGTCGGGTTGGTGAGATAGCCCTCGACGAAGTCGTCCGACGTTGTCAGGATGCAGACGCGCGGCGCGAGGCCGCTGAAATCCTCCAGCGTCGCGCCGCCGCGGCCGAAGATCATCGAGCCGGCGCCAAGATGAACGAAATCGCCGATCTCAACGGGCTCCTCCGCGGTGACGACCACATACGCGTCGATGCGGACGTTCGAGCCCAGGGTGATTCGCGCGCCGCCGAACAACATCGCCGAGCGGTCGATGCGGACATTCTTGCCGAATCGAAGTCCGAGGTTGCGCAACTCGTCTTCGGAAAACCAAGCCATAGCAACCTCCCATCGCGGTCAAGCGGCGATTGTAGGCGATCCGACGGCGACCGGCAAGGGCAAAGAGGTTTTTTCCCGGGTCGGCGCTCCTGATAAAGTTGACCTTGACGTCGGCGGCCGACAGCGGTATTAATCCCCCGCTCGTCGCGGCAATTCCCGGTGTGTTGCGCCGGGAGCGTTCGACAAGCGCGCCCTACTCGCGCATAGCGAGCCGGTCGCCGACCCGAGGCAGGGGACGCCACATGTCATTTCGCAGCGCATTCTACAAGGCGATCGCGATCGCGCGAAAACTTCCCCGGGCGCCGTTGCGCCTGTTTGGGGCGATCAAGAGCTTCGACAATCTTGCGCGCACGGTGGAAGTTCTCCGCAATGAACTGGAGGCGCTCAAGGGGAGTCTTCAGGTGAACCCGGCGCTGCTGGAGGAGTTCGAACAATGGAAGGCGGAAACGCCGATTCCCGCGGAGCCGCTGGTCTCCGTCTGCGTGGCGACCTACAATCGCCCGGACCTCTTGGTCAATCGCTGCCTGCATTCCATTCTGACCCAGACGTACGCGAAATTGGACGTTTGCGTCGTCGGCGACGGTTGCGGCTGGGAAACGCAGAGCGCGATGGCGAAGATCAAGGATCCGCGGGTTCGCTTCCACAACCTTTGTCGCCGCGGCAACTACCCGACAAACGCGACGCGCCGCTGGATGGTCGCCGGCACGGCGGCGTCGAACGAGGCGTTGCGCCTCGCCCACGGCGATTACATCACCCACCTGGACGACGACGACGAGTTCTTGCCCGAGCGCATCGAGCGATTGGTTGCTTTCGCGAAGGCGAGCCATGCGGATTTCATTTGGCATCCGTTCTGGTACGAATCCGATCGGGGCTGGGTCTTCCGCGCTTGCGAACAGTTGTTCCTCGGCTCGGTGACGACTTCGTCGGTGTTCTATCGCTCGTGGTTCAAGCGGATTCCCTGGGACGTGAACGCCCACATGATGTTGGAGCCGGGCGACTGGAACCGTTTTCGCTGCATCAAGTATTTTCAGCCGGTGATGGTTCGCTATCCGGAGCCGCTGCTGCGGCATTATTGCGAGCGGCGTCGCCAGGCGGCGTAAGCGCGTGCGGCGCGGAAGGCTACAGATGCACGCGGCCGACGAAGCGGCAGCCCACCAGGTAGACCCTGCGGCCGTCGTTCACTTTCTCCACGTGGCGGACGACCTCCGCGGCGAAGTAGGTCAGCGCCGGCGGCCGTCCCAAGGCGACGACGACGCGCGTGAACTCGGGCGCGCGATCGAGATAGAAGGCGATGCCGCCGGCGGAGATGTCGCAGCAATCGACCTCGATGAAATCCTTCTCCGAAGGTTTGCTCGAACCGACCATGGGGGCGATCCGCTGCCGGTATTGAAACACCCGCCGCTGGCTCGCGCGGTTGCTGCTGCCTCCCTGCACGGAACTGGGGTGGAAGGGCTGCTCCGCCTGTTTGTCGCGAAGGACGCCGCTGAGGATCGCCGCCTGCGCGAGGCCGGACGAATCGCACGTGACCCGCAGCGTCCAGCCGACGCAAAGCCGTCGCCCGTCCTTGGTCAACAGACCGGCTTCCAATTTTCCGGGAACGCGGCTTTGGACCGCCTCGCGAAGCTGCGCTGCGAAATAATTCCAAGTCCTCCGGCGGCGCGAAGATGTTGATGAACGGCTTTCGCCGAATCCATTCGATCGAATAGCCGGCGACTTCGCGGCAACTCTGGTTGACGTTGACGATCTTGCCGTCGGCGTTGAGGACAATGATCAGCGACTCGACGGCGTCGAGAATCGCCGCCGCGAGCGACCGCTCCTGGCGCAACGCCTCTTCGGCTTTCACCCGGGCGATCGAAGACGTCAGCAAATGGGCGATCGTTTCGGCAAATTGCAGGTTGTCCTCGCTGAACCGCCGCGGCTGGCGGCAGTAGACTCCCAGCGTGCCGAAGGGCTCCTTGTTTTGGTGCAGCGGCACGGTCAGCGCGCCGCAAATTCCCAGGTTGCAGAGAAAGCGGTTGTGGAAGCGAGTCTCGGTTCGCAGGTCTTCGCTGGCCACGGGAACGGCCGTGCCCAGGGCGTAACCCGCCATCGAGTCCTCGCCCCGCAGCGGCGATTCGTGGACCACCGCCCCAATCGCCTCCGCGTCCAATTCGCTGGAAAGAATCCGCAGCGACAGCGTGTTCCCGCCGACCACGTGCGCGGCGCCGCTGAGTTCCGTGCGCACGACTTCCGCCACCAGGGCGACGGCGTCCTGCGTGAGGATGTTCAGGCAGGGGCGGGCGTTGGTGCGACGGCTGAAGGCGAGCACCGCGGCTTGCCGGCGCGTGTGCGCATCGCGAACGATCTCGTTCGCGGCCGATTCCGGCCGCTCGGCGTCCAAGAGTGTTGCGTCCAGTGCGGCCATGCTACCACCGAAATCATATGTTATTTTTTCGTGTGGCATGCAAATCGTTTGCTCGCGTTGCCGATAATAGCGCTTCTGCCGCCATCTACCCCGCGCGGCGGAGAGATGTACAATAACTTGGGCATCAAATGGCCTTGCATTCCCTCCCGAAGAGGGGTGAGGGCGGCGTGTTTGATCGCTTCCGCCCCCTAACCTTCTCCAGGAGGGAGAGGGGACCCTGATTCCATCATTTACGGCAGTCCACGAGGGCCCGCATGCGAAACATTCTCCGACCGGATTGCGTCGCCGTTCTCCTTTTCTGGCCGCTCGTTTCGCTCGCGGCGGCCAAACCCGGCGAAGTGGAAGCCGATCGCCCCGAGGCGGCCGTCGCAGCCGCCCCCGCGACGCCCCGTTACACGAGCGTCCGCTCCTTGGGCGACAACGTCACGCTGGGCGTGTTGGACAATGGCTTGACGGTGATCGTCCAAGAGAACCACGTTGCCCCGGTGGCGACGGTTCGCTGCTTCGTGAAGAACACCGGCAGCGTCTACGAGGGCCGCCATCTCGGCGCGGGACTGAGCCACGTCCTCGAACACGTCGTCTGCGGAGGCTCCACCACCCGCCGCACGGAAACGGAAATCGAGCGGATCATCAACGATTTCGGCGGCGCCACGAACGCCTACACGAGCTACGACATGACGGCGTTCTACATCGACTGCCCGGCGAAGAACGTGATGACCGCGGTCGAGCTGCTGGCCGACGCGATGCAGCACGTCCGCTTCGAGCCGCGCGAGTTCGCCCGCGAACTCCGCGTCGTGCGGCGAGAGTTGGCCGACGACGAGGTCGAGCGCGGCCGCGTGCTGGACGAGATGCTCAACCGCACGATCTACACCGTCCACCCCGCGCACTGCCCGGTCATCGGATATCTCGAAGTCCTCAATCGCACGACGAACCAGGCGATCGTCGACTTTTACCACGAGCGCTATGTGCCCAACAACCAGGTGTTCGTCGTCGTCGGCGATTTTCGCGCGGGACGCGCTGGACCGCGTGGCGAAGGAGTGGACCGGCACGCCGCGCGGCTTCGAGACCTATGTCCCCCTGGCCGACGAACCGACGCAACTTTTTCCCCGCGAGGCGGTGCGCGAAATGGAAGGCGCGACCGACGACATGACCCTCGCTTGGCCCACCGTCAAGCTCTCCGACGCGGACATGTACGCCTTGGACCTGGCGGCGGGCATCCTCGGCGAGGGCGAAAGTTCGCGGCTGGCGCAGCGGCTGAAGCACGATCGACAACTCGTCCTTTCGATCGCCGCGGAAAGCGAGACGCCGCCTTACGTTCGCGGCTATTTCGCCGTCTCCGCCAGTTGCCTGCCGGAGAAGCGGGAGGCGGCCTCGGCGGCAATTCTGCCGCGAAGCCTACCGCCTGTGCGAGGAATTGGTCGGCGGCGACGAACTTGCCAAGGCGAAGAAGCAAAAGGCCGTGGAGCGGATTTTCGACCGCCAGACCGTGCAGCAGGCGGCGGAAAGCCTTGGCCACGGCTTCCTCGCCGCCGCCGATCCTTTGCTCGACCAGGCCTACGTCGAGAACATTCAGAAAGTGACCGCCGCGGAAATCCGCGCCGCCGCCCGCCGCTGGTTCGTTCCGCAGCGGCTCAATCGGGTGATGATCGCGCCGCCGGGGGGCGCGCCGAAGGCCGCCGCGGCGGCCGCGGCCGGCGGCGATAGCGGCGTCCGCCTCACGCGACTGGCCAACGGCGTCCGCGTCCTCGTCAAACGCCACGCCAATCTGCCCCTGGTCAACATGCAGGTCTTCGTCCTCGGCGGCTCCCTTCTGGACAGCGAAAAGACCGCCGGCCGCGCCTCTCTCTTGGCCGACATGCTCGACCAGGGAACCCCGCGCCAATCGGCCGAACAGATCGCCCGCTACTTCGATTCCATCGGCGGGCGGCTTTCCTTCGCCGCCGGCCGCTTCAGCTTCTTCGGCGAAATGACGACGCTTCGCGAGGACTTTCCCCGGGCGGCCGAGGTGTTGGCGGAATGCATTGCGCAGCCGACGTTTCCCGCCAAGGAATTCGCCAAGGTGCAGAAGCTCGCCTTGGCCGACATCGCCAACCGCACGGCCGATCCGCAGGAGGAGATTTCCGAATTGTTCGCCGATCGACTTCCCGCGGCAACGCCCTATCACGTGGTTGCCGAGGGGAAGACGGAATCGGTGCAGTCGCTCACGGCGGAGGACCTGCGGCGGCATTACGCCCGTTGCTTCGCGCCGGAGCGCATGGTGGTCGCCATTTTCGGCGACGTCGATGCGGCCGCGGCCGCGGCGTTGGCGGAAAAACTCTTCGGCGGGCTTCGGCCGGCGCTGGCGCCGCCGCCGATCGACTTCCAGCGCCTCCAACGCCCTGCCCCATTCGGCCGCCTATCACAAGCGAACCAACAAGGAGACGGGGGCAATCCTGCTGGGCTATCCCTGCGAGAGCATTTTCGACAAGAAGGACCACGCCGCAATGACCGTGCTGACGACAATCCTCTCCGGCTACGGCTACCCGAGCGGTTGGCTGCACCATGAGCTGCGCGAGGCGGGGCTGGTCTACTCCGTGCAGGCCTTCGAGATGACCGGGCCGGCCCCCGGCTACTTCACCGTCATTTCGCAAACCCAACCGGACAAGGTGGGCGAGGTCGTTTCGCGGATTCGCGGCGACATCGAGCGGGCGAAGCTGGGGAAAATCACCGCCGACGAGTTTGCCGCCGCCGTCCGCCAGATCGTCTCCTTGCACGCCCAGGAAAACACCACCATCGGCGGCCAGGCCCGGCAAGCCGCGCTCGACGAACTCTATGGGCTGGGCTGGGACTACGACAAGACCTTCGACCAGCGCATCCAGGCGGCGACGCTGGACGACGTGGTTCGCGTGGCGCGAAAATATCTCGATAAATCGTTGCTTGTGACTTCCTCGCCGGAAGCGGAATAGTTGCCAGTGGGCGCGTGCCTGGCAGCGTCGGGCGGCACTGGGTTGGCCAGTGCCTTCGGCGAGTTGCGCCGACAAGGTTTTTCCCGATTGTTGACGCCGGACCGGCGCGACGGGATAATGGCTTGGAGTTGCGTGGATTTCCCGCTGGCACAGCTCGGCTGTGCGACCGATTGCCTTCCGCTCCGCGGCAACCAACGTGGTTCCCGCGTTCCCTCCCCTCCCGAAGCCGCTTTGCGAAAGGACCCCGAAGATGAAACGCCGCGATTTCTTGAAGACCGCCGCCGCAACGGCGGCAACGTTCCACATCGTTCCTCGTTGTGTGCTTGGCGGCCCGGGCCAGACTCCCCCGAGCCGAAAGCTGAACCTGGCGTCCATCGGCGTGGGCGGAATGGGCGGCGTGGACTTGGGCGAATTGGCCAAGGGGCCGGTCAACGTCGTCGCCATTTGCGACGTGGACGACAACAACCTGGCGGCGGCGGCGAAAAAGCATCCCGGCGCCAAGCCCTACATCGATTGGCGAAAACTGCTGGACGAACAGGGCGGCCGCATCGACGCCGTCAACGTGGCTACGCCCGACAACATGCACGCCCCCATCGCGATGTCGGCGATCCTCCGCGGAAAACACGTTTACTGCCAAAAACCCTTGACGCACGATCTCTACGAGGCGCGACAACTGGCCGCCGCCGCCCGCAACGCGAACGTCGTCGCCCAGATGGGCATCCAATGCCACTCCACCATCGAGTACCGCATGGCATCGCTGTTGATTCAGGGCGGGGCGATTGGGAAGGTCAAGGAGGTCCATGCCTGGTCGAACCGTCCCGGTTGGCCGCAAGGACGGCGGCGGCAGCCGGGCGAAGACCCCGTCCCCGCCAATCTGCACTGGAACCTCTGGCTTGGCGTCGCGCCGCTGCGGCCGTTTCTCAAGGACGCCTACGCGCCGTTCGTGTGGCGGGGAATTCTCGACTTCGGCTGCGGCGCGCTGGGCGACATGGGCTGCCACATCATCGATCCGCCCTTCGCTGCCCTGAAACTCGCCAGCCCGATTTCCGTCCGGACCGAAGGCCCGGGATGCACCGACGACCAGTTTCCGACGTGGGAGATCGTCCATTACGAGTTCCCGGCGACGGAATTCACCGCCGGACCGACGCTGCCGCTGACCTGGTACGACGGCCATCACGCCGGACCCCGCGCTGCTCGCGGCCGACGCCAGTCTGCACATGCCGGACAACGGCTCCATTTTTGTCGGCGAAAAGGGCGTGATGCTGCTGCCGCACGTCGGCGGGCCGCAACTCCTCCCCAGGAAGAACTTCATCGGCTATAAGTACCCCAAGCTCAAGGGGCACGATCACTGGCAGCAATGGATTCACGCTTGCTTGGGCGAAGACAAGCCTTCGGCCAACTTCGACTTTGCCGGACCGCTGACCGAGACTGTGCTCTTGGGCGTGCTCTCCTCGCGATTCCCGGGGCAAAAGATCGAGTGGAATGCCGACAAGTTGCAGGTCGCCAACCTGTCCGAGGCGAACCGCTTCATCCGCCGCCGCTATCGCGAAGGCTGGGAGGTCAAGGGGCTGTAAGGCGAACGTGAGAACAGAATTGCCGCGGGGACGGCCACAGATGGACACAAATGGAACACAGATAAGGCCAAATAACTGCCTTCCATCCGTGGGTGATGTCAAGTCTCAATCGCAACGAAGTCGGGAACTGAGGATTTCAAGGGGCGTTCGATAGCCGAGACGTTTTCGGGGGCGGTTGTTCAGAAGATGTTGGACTTTCTCGAACTGCTTCGCCGGCACGTGCGCCATGTCGCTTCCTTTCGGGAAGAACTGCCGCACCAAGCCGTTGGTGTTTTCGTTCGTGCCGCGCTGCCAGGCGCAATAGGGCTTGGCGAAGTACACCCTCAGCGAGGTGACGGCCGCCAGTTGCTCGTGCTCGGCAAACTCCTTGCCGTTGTCCAGGGTCAAGGTCTTTCGCAAGCGCATCGGCAATGGCTGGAACAACTGCATCATCGCTTCGCGAACGGTCGCCGCCTGGCGGTCATGGACCTTGCCCAACAGCAGGTAGCCCGATTTTCGGTCCACCAGCGTGACGGCGCCGCTGCGATGTCCTCGACCGACCACGGTGTCGCCTTCCCAGTCGCCGTATCGCGCCCGGCGATCGACCACGGCGGGACGCCCTTCGATGGAGACGCAGGCCGGCAATCGGCCGCGGTTTTCCCCGCGCCGCCGCACGCGCCCCAAGCGTCGCAAGCAGCGTCGCCAATAGGCTGCGGCAGGGTGTGCGTGAATCCACGCATAGATCGTTTGCCGCGAGACGCGACGACGCGGATCGCGGGGAAAATCATCCCGCGCGCGTCCGGCGATCTCGTCGGGCGACCACCGCTGCCGCAATCGCTCGCGCACGTAACTGGCGACCTCCGGCCGCTCCATTTTGCAGGTCCACGGCCGATGGCTGCGGCGAGCATCCGCCTTGACCTGGGCCGACGCCGCCCAGTAGCCATTGGGGTTGCGGTTGCGCCGCAGTTCACGGGAAATCGTCGCCGGATGCCTTTTCAGCCGCCGGGCAATTTCCGCCTGGCTGCGATGGGCATGGACCATCTGGGATACCCTCTCGCGTTCCTCAAGAGTAAGATGACGTGCCATCACGGGGACTCCGTTCAACAGGGTTAGTTCCGAAAACCACCCTATCGAACCTCCCCGTGATGTTTTCACCTATACCAGTTTTCCACCTCGTTGCATTTCAATTTTGACACCGCCGTGTTTAATCTGTGTTCAATCCGTGGCTTTCCCCGTTCCTTCCGCATTTGACTTGCTCGCCCGGCATTGTACCCTTGTAGGATGATCCACACGGTCCACATTTTGGCGGTCGCGCTTGCGCTCGTGGCGGCGGAATCGTCGTACGACAAGGCCGATTCCGCGGATCGGGCCGCCTTGCGACGCGTCGCCCAAATGCCCCGCGAACAACAGCAGGCTTGGTTGCGGGAGTTGAAGTCGCGGCTCGAACAGGCCAACCAATTGTCGCTCAATCCGGCGGAGGCCGCCCGCCAAAACGCCCGCATCGCCGCGGTCATGCGGCAGAAGACGATCACCTATCAGACCGTTCTGCAACTGATCCGCGAACTGGACGATCGAGAAAAGGACGCCATCGGGGCCTTGGTGCAGCAGTATCGCAGCGGCGTCTACCGGGCGTTTCCCGACAAGGGACCGGCCTTCAACGATCGCAAAGCGGCGTGGTATCGCGTGTGGGGGCTGTGGCAGGCGGCGGGCAGTCCCAACGACCAGCAGGATCGGCTGATCGTTTGGCTCGCGCGAGCCATCGCCAGTACGGCGCCGGGAAAGATCGGCCCGCTGCCGGCGGACCCCACGTTCTTCCCGCAAGGACAAGTCCCGCAGGCGGTCGCCAAGGCGCCGACCGGGCCGGCCGAGACACCCGCGGCCCCGCAGAAGCCGGCGAAAGATGTCGCGGCGGCAATCGCCGCAACGGCGAAGAAGGCGATGGAACAGCCGCCGCGATTGCCGGAGCCGCCGGCCATTGCCCTGAAGCCGGATCCTCGCGCCGCGGAAATTCCCCCGCCGCCGACCGCGGCGGATCGCCTCGAACCGCTGCCGCCGGCGGCGACCGCCGCGCAGCCGCCGCCGCGGCGTCCGCAGCGAGACCTGATGGCGATGCTCCCGAAGCCGCCGCCCATCGCCGCCAGCATCGCGCCGCGCAAGGAAATTCCGCCGCCATCCCCCGCCGCGGCCGACGACTCCGCCACGGTCCGGGTGAACACCGAAGAATTGACCGCGCAGATCGCCGGCAACAACATGGCGCTGCGAACCTTGGAGGCGGAACTGGACGAAAAACGCGTCTGGAGCGTCGAGCAATTGGAGACCGCCGTCGGGCGACTCGAAAAACTGAGCGTCAAGAACAAAGACCTCGCGCTCTTCCGCGACCTGATTTCGCCCGCCGAGCAAGCGTTGGTGGGGTCGCCGGCCTCGCCGCGCCCGGTGTTTTCCTCGGCGGCGGCGCAGATCGCCGCCGCCCGCGAGCATACGCAAGGAAGCGATTTCCGCGGCTCGAAGTCCGATCGGCAGGCCGCTCTGCGACGCTTGGACGAGTTGTCGTCGCGAGTGAATAGCGCGATCAAGGAGCCGTAGCGGGACGCGCGCCGGTCGCGTTGCAGCGGACGCACGGCGTTGTGCGCCCTCTTGACAAATGATCGAGCCTCGTTCAACATCAAAGGCATGTGGGAAATGGTCTTCGGGCTGTTTTCAACATGACCTCGGGGTTGGCGACAGTGAAGTTTCCTTGGGGGAAACTGATACAGTGCTGGGGGTCGTCGCCTCGAGGCCTTTTCTTTCGCAAACATTCACGGGGGAGTGTCCCCGTCGGCCGCAAGGGCAGGAGCCATGAAAGTCATCGACTGCGAACAAATTCCCGCCACGCCCGTCGCCGTGGAGGGATCGGCCGGCTGCCGCATCCGCTGCCTGATCGGCCCGGAGGACGGGGCCCCCAGTTTCTCGATGCGGCATTTCGAGGTCGCCCCCGGCGGGCACACCCCCGAGCACGCCCACGGCCACGAGCACGAGGTCTTTATTTTGGAAGGGACGGGCGTGGTGCGGCAGGGGACGCAGGAGCATCCCTTGCGGCCGGGGACGGTGGTCTACGTGCCGCCGAAGCAGGCGCACCAGTTTCGCAACACCGGCTCGACGCCGCTGCGTTTTCTCTGTCTGATTCCGCATCCCCTTCGCGGTCTGGCCGACGCCTGCCTGCTGACCTGCGGATGTCAATAGAATACAAAGTTCACCACGGAGACACGGAGAGCGCGGAGAAAAGGCAGAGCCACGGATTAACACGGATGAAACACAGATTAGCTAAAGGATGAAGGCGGAAGGATGAATCGACCGCCTGGTTTCCAAATTTCTCTCATTGTGTTTCCTCTTATCTGTGTTTCATCCGTGTCAATCCGCGGCTTTGTCTTGTTGGCCTTCTTCTCCGCGATCTCCGTGTCTCTGTGGTGAACCCGGCGATGCGATGCTAAGAGGAATCGGACATGGCCGAGGCTGCACACGAAATCGCCCGATTGCGCGAAGAAATCCGCCGCCACGACTACAAATACTACGTCGAGGCGGCCCCGGAAATCAGCGACCGCCAGTACGACACGTTGATCGAGCGGCTGAAGGCCCTGGAGAAGCCGCGCATCCCGAGCTGCTCGTCCCGGACAGCCCGACGCAACGCATCGGCGACCAGCCCGTCGAGGGCCTCCGCCAAGTCGCCCACCGCGTCCCCATGCTGTCGATCGAAAACACGTACAGCGTCGAGGAGTTGCGGCAATACGGCCAACGCGCGGCAAAGCTCTTGCCGGGCGAGGAAATCGCCTGGATCGTCGAGTTGAAGGTCGATGGAGTGGCCGTGTCGCTGCTGTATGAAGACGGCCTGCTCGTCCGCGGCGTCACCCGCGGCGACGGGCGCATGGGCGACGACATCACCCACAACGTCCGCACGATCCACGACATCCCCTTGCGGCTGCGCGGCGGCAATTTCCCGCCCTTCTTGGAAGTCCGCGGCGAAATCTACATGACCAATTCCGACCTCGTGCGGCTGAACGAGCGGCGGAAGGCCGCCGGCGAGGACCTCTTCGCCAACACCCGCAACGTCACGGCCGGCAGCGTCCGGCAGCTCGACCCGCGAATCTGCGCCGAGCGGCGGCTGCGCTTCCTCTGCCATTCGGTGGGCGACACCCAGGGGCTTGCGGCCCGTTCGCACGAGGAGTTTCTTCGCGAGATGCGCGAGTTCGGCATCCCCACCACGCCGCTGGCGGAGCGATTCGCCGCGTTCGACGCCGCCGTGGAACATTGCGAGCGGCTGATCGAGCGGCTGCACGAGTTGGATTTTGAGATCGACGGGCTGGTGCTCAAGGTCGATCGCTTCGACCAGCGCCGAGCGGCTGGGCTCAACGTCCAAATGCCCTCGCTGGGAGATCGCCTACAAGTTTGAAAAATACGAGGCGAAGACGCGGCTGCGGGAAATCCGCGTCCAGGTGGGCAAAACGGGCACGATCACCCCCGTGGCCGATCTGGAGCCGGTCGAGTTGGCCGGCACGATCGTCAGCCGCGCCAGCCTGCACAACGCCGACGAGATCGAGCGGAAAGACGTTCGCCCCGGCGACGTGGTCGTGGTGGAGAAGGCGGGCAAGATCATTCCGCACGTCGTCCGCGTGGAGAAGAGCGAGCGGCAGAAGCCGCTGCGGAAGTTCGCTTTTCCCAGCGCGTGTCCGGAGTGCGGGGCGAAGCTGGTCAAGGACGAAGGGGGCGTGTACATCCGCTGCCCGAATCCGCAATGCCCCGCGCAATTGAAGGAGCGGATTCGCTACTTCGCCGGCCGCAACGCGATGGACATCGAAGGGCTGGGGGAGAGGCTGGTCGATCAACTCGTCGACGGCGGCCTGGTCCGCGGCTGCGGCGACATTTATCGCCTTTCGCTCGATCAATTGGCGGGCCTGGAGCGGATGGGCCGCAAGTCGTCGGAGAATCTTTTGGCGGGCATTGCCGCGAGCAAGGACCGCGGCCTGGCGCGGCTGTTGAACGGCCTGTCGATCCGGCACGTCGGCGCTCGCGTGGCGACGGTGCTGGCCGAGCGGTTCGGCTCGATGGACGCCTTGGTTGCCGCCGACGTCGAGCGGTTGAGCGCGACCAGTGAGATTGGCCCGGTGATCGCCGCAGAGCGTTTTCGACTTTCTGCACAGCGATTTCGGCCGCCGGGCGATCGACGACCTGCGAAGCCTCGGGGTGAAGATGGAGGCCGGCGCGGCGGCGACCGCCGGCGCGAGAGTTTTGCAAGGAAAAACGCTTGTGGTCACCGGCGCCCTGGTCAAGTACAGCCGCGATGAGATCAACGAATTGATCTCGCGGCACGGCGGCCACGCCGCAGCGAGCGTTTCCAAAAACACCGACTACGTCGTCGCCGGGGAGAAGGCCGGGAGCAAGCTCGACAAAGCTCGGCAACTCGGCGTGAAGGTGATTTCGGAGAAGGAGTTCGAGGCGATGATCGCGGACGGAGGCTGATCGCGAAGCCGCAAGCGAAGCACGGCGAATTGCGGCACGCAGTTACCGCGGCTTCCTCTCCTCCACCCCCAACTCTTTCAGCTTCGCCGCCACGTCGGCGGCGTGCGTGGCCGTCTTCACCGATTTGTCGATGAAGAGAATCTTCCCGTCCTTGCCGATGTAAAACGTCCAACGCTGCGCCAGCGGGCGGAGGCCGCCGACCACCCCGTAGGCGCGGGCGACGTTGCCGGCCGGATCGCTGAGGATCGGATAATCGACGGCCAACGACTCGGCGAACTTGCGGTTCTTCTCCGCCGTGTCGCGACTGGCGGTGAAATAGGCGGCGTCGAACTTCCGCAAGGCGTCGCCCGACTCGCGGAACGACTTGCACTCCGTCGTGCAGCCGGGCGTAAACGCCATCGGAAACCAAGCGAGGACGACGGCCTGCTTGCCGCGAAAATCGGCCAGATGATAGGTCTTGCCGTCGCTGCCCGGCAGGGTGAAGTCGGGGGCCGCGTCGCCCGCCTTCAATTCGGCTGCCGCCGCCCGACCGACGGCGGAAAAAATTGCCGCACAACTCGCCGCCGCCCAAAACGCGTGGAACCAACTCATAACGCCCCCCTTGTGTTCGATTGCACAGGATCGTGCGCGGCCGACGCCGCGCAGGGAATCTTATGCGCAAGGGGCCAACGAGGCAAGGATTTCTCGCCCGCAAACACTGGCGTACCCACTGCCGCCCAGCGGCGGAATCTTCTCTACCTGCGCGGTTTGAAAATCACCGTGGCCAGCGGCGGCAGCGTGACAACGATCGACGCCGGACGGCCGTGGCTTGACGCCCACTGGGCCTGCACGCCCGCTCCGTTCCCCATGTTGCTGCCCGAGTAATACTTCGAGTCGCTGTTGAAGATCTCCTCGTACCAGGCGCACTCCGGCACGCCGAGGCGGCGGCCGATGCGCGGCACCGGCGTGAAGTTGCAGCCGACGACGAGGAAGTCGCTGGGGTCTTTCGCCCGGCGAACGAAACTCAGCGTGCTGTCTTCGCTGTTGTGGCAATCGATCCATTGGAAGCCGTGATAGTCGAAGTCGATTTCGTGCATCGCCTTTTCGCGGCGATAGACTTTGTTCAAGTCGGCGAGGCACTTCTGCAAACCCTGGTGCGACTCCCATTGCAGCAGATGCCACTGGAGGCTGGCGTCGTAGTTCCATTCGTTCCACTGGCCGAAATCGCTCCCCATAAAGAGCAACTTCTTTCCCGGGTGCGCCCACATGTAGCTGTACAAAAGCCGTAGGTTGGCAAACTTCTGCCAAAGATCGCCGGGCATCTGGTCCAGCAGCGAGCCCTTGCCGTGGACGACTTCGTCGTGCGACAGCGGCAGGACGAAGTTCTCGTGGAAGGCGTAGATCAGGCTGAAGGTCAACTCGTCGTGGTGATACTTGCGGTGGATGGGGTCGTGGTGGAAATAGCCGAGGGTGTCGTTCATCCAGCCCATGTTCCACTTCAGGCTGAAGCCCAATCCGCCCAGGTACGTCGGCCGCGAAACGCCCGGCCAGGCGGTCGATTCCTCGGCGATCGTGAGGATGCCCGGATGCTGGAGGTGGGCCTGCTCGTTCAGCTCCTTCAGGAAGGAGATCGCCTGGAGGTTCTCCCGCCCGCCGAATTCGTTGGGCAGCCAATCGCCGTCCTGGCGACTGTAGTCGAGATAGAGCATCGAGGCCACGGCGTCGACGCGCAGGCCGTCGATGTGATATTTGTCGAACCAGAACAAGGCGTTGGAAATGAGGAAGTTGCGGACCTCGTGCCGGCCGTAGTTGAAGATCAACGTTCCCCAGTCGCGATGCTCGCCCCGCCGCGGATCGGCGTGCTCGTAAAGCGCCGTGCCGTCGAACCGCCGCAAACCATGCCCGTCGCGGGGAAAATGCGCCGGCACCCAGTCCAACACCACGCCGATGTCCGCCTGGTGGCAGAGGTCCACGAGGTACATGAAATCCTGCGGGCTGCCGTAACGGCTGGTCACGGCATAATAGCCGACGGTCTGATAGCCCCAACTCGCCGTCAGCGGATGCTCGCTGACCGGCAGCAGCTCGATGTGCGTGTAGCCCATCTCCTTGCAGTAATCGACCAATTGATGGGCCAGATCGCGATAGCTCAGCCAGCGGCCGGGATCGTCGCCGGGCCGGCGCCAAGAGCCGAGGTGGACTTCGTAAAACGCCAGCGGCCGCTCCAGCCAGTTGGTCTCCCGCCGGCGGGACATCCACGGCGAATCGTGCCAATGGACGCGGTTGATGTCGATCACCTTCGAGGCGGTCCGCGGCGGCACCTCGGCCCCGAAGGCGAAAGGATCGCACTTCTCGAACGTCGCCTCGCCGCTGCGGATTTGGTACTTGTAGAGCGTTCCTTCGCTCAGTCCGGGAACGAACAATTCCCAAAATCCGCTGGGGATGTGTTTGCGCATGGGATGGCGGCGGCCGTCCCAACTGTTGAAGTCGCCGACGACGCTGACCGCCGTCGCGTTGGGGGCCCAAACGGCGAAGTTGACCCCCTCGACGTTGTCGATCGTGCGAATCTGCGCCCCGAGCCGGTTATAGCACTGCCAATGCCGCCCCTCGTTCAAAAGGTGCAGGTCGTAGTCCGTCAGCAAGTGCGGAAAGGAGTACGGATCGTGCATCGTCGTCTTCCTGCCCCCCTCGTCGGCGAAGCGGAGCACATAGCGGGCCTTCGCGTCCTTCTCCGGCGCGGGGCAAATCGCCTCGAACAAGCCGGCCGGATGAATCCGCCGCATCGGCCGCGCCGCATCGACATGGAGTGGATCGACCACCCAAGCCTGCGACGACTGCGGCAAGAACGCCCGCACCGCCAATGCCCGACGCCCCGCCTCGGTCACCTCATGGGGACCCAACAGCGCGAAGGGGTTCTCGTGCCTGCCTTCAATAAGCTGCCCAATGCCTTCCAACGCCACGGTCGTTCGCACGCGTTCCTCCTTGCAGACACCTTCCATTGAACCAGTATTTTAGCCAACCAAGCAACGTTTCGCGAATCCCCCAGGCTTCTTTTTCTTCGGAAACTGCCTGATTTTCGACATGTGGCCTGGGGGAATCACCCTTCTCATGGGGTCCATCGAACCGCCTGCGGCAGCAGCCGAGGTGATGAAATCGCAACGCCCGCTCCATTCGCTGCCACAGATCGCCGTTTTTTATCGGCGTCATTTGCCCAAAATGCTCCCATCGCCAGCCGTTGGACTGCCACTCGGCCAGTCCGTACTGGATTCCATTGCGAATGTAGTCGCTGCACCCCATCAGGGTGACCTGAGAGGGTTGATCCAGGGCTTCGAGGGCGCGAATCACAGTCAGCAATTCTAGGCGCTGTCCATGCAGGCCGGGTTCGACGTCGGCCGCCTCGAATTGTTCCGATCCATCCGTCGATCGGAGTGTGAACTGCCAGTGACCCTCGCCCTCCGAGGCGTGCGCCCGGGAGAACAATAGGTAGTGTGGCGTAGCAATGTCCATCGCGGTGCAAGAAGTTATCGGGGCTATTTTGGCAATAGTGTGGATAATTTAGGCAAGGCCGGAAAACCAGCAAACGTATTCCGTCGCCAATATCTGCGTCCTTTGGATCATTCCGCAGGAGTATAACGTCGTCAGGCAAACCGCAACCGGCACCAATTCGCTTATCGACAATTGTACCGCAGACTGTGCAGTTTATCTATTTCTACAAGTCGAATCGTAGCGCCGGGTGCCATGTCCCACGCTTGCGTGGGCATGTTTGCTGGGGCGCGGCGCCTGCATGGCCGAGCAACGCCGCAAACGCCGCAAACGACACGACGTTCCCCAGGAGCGGCGCCCTCGACATGCCCACGCAAGCGTGGGACATGGCACCCGGCTCCGAGGCGCAGCAACCTACACCGCGCTCCGCAAGGGCCGGACGACCGGCAGGGCGCCGCCGTAGGAATGCACGAGCCGCTGCCAATTCTGCGGCGAACCGGGCGTCAACCGGCCGAGGATCCGCGGCGTCGTCGCTCCGGTGATCGCCGTCGCATTGGCGGGCACGTCGTCCAGGCAGAGCATCGCCAGCAGCGCGATGCACGTTGGCCCGATCGCTTCCGGCGGCATCGACGTTTCTTCGATGGGCACAAGCGGCAGTTCGCTCAACCGCCCGATTTCGCGGAGCAACATGCCGTTGTGCCGCCCGCCGCCGACGACGACCAATTCGTCTACGGCGGCGTCCTCCGGCAGGGCCTTTCGCAGGGCCAAGGCGACCGTTTCGGCCAAGAAATGGGCCGCCGAACAAAGAAGGTCGCGAACCGACCAGCCCGATTCGACCGCCATTTGCAGGCCATCGGTCAAGAATCGCTCCGGCCGGACGCCCCGCGGATGCCATCGCGGCAAGGGACCATGGAGACAGGGGTCCAGCAGCCAACGCTCGACCAACGGGCCGAGGCGTCGGCCTTGGGCGGCCATGCTCCCGCCCGGGTCGAAGCGATGCTGGCCGCCCGAGAGCCGCTGGGCCAAAAGGTCCAGCAGGGCGGTCCCCGGTCCGACTTCAAATGAAAGGATGCTCGCGGCGGCCTGGTCGGAATTCGGGTCGGGCAGGTAGGTCATCCGCGCCGTTCGGCCCAAGTCCAACAGCGCGCGATTTCGACCGGGCTGGCGGAAAAGGAGCCATTGTGGCAGGGCCAGCAGCGGGCCGCCAAAGCCGCCTTGAGCCAAATCGCGAGATGGAAAGGCGTCCAAAACGTTCAAGCCCGTCAACTCCGCCAGTCGCCCGGCGTCGCACCAACTCAAGTATCCCGTCAGTTCGCCGTGGGTCCACGCCCAAAAGCCCGGGTCGTGGATTCCCGCCGCCAAGACGCGGTCGGCGGGGAGGGCGGCTTTGGCCAAAAGGTCGTTGACCAGGGCGGCCTCGACCTCGGCCAGTTGGGTTTGGGCGTTGGCCAAGGCGGCGGCGGTGCAGGATGCCCCGTCCAGGGCGGCGCGGAGCAAAGAGGCAGTCTCCCGGGGAATTTCGGCCGTTGCGGCGGCGGTCAACTCGGGCCGGGCGTCCAGGCCGCGCCCGGCAACGCCCACGATCGCCGCCGTGACATCGCCCCCCTGCGACGACGCGAGGGCGCCGACGAGCCAGCGGCGCTGCTCGGGCAGGTGAGAGTCGTCAATTCGCAAGCGGGAGGTCATTATTTGAAAGGATGAAGGATGAAGGATGAAGGATGAAAACAGAAATGTGAAAAAAAGGGCGAGAAAAGCGCGAAGGGTGAAAAAGAACGGCCGGGTAGGCGTCCCGCGCTTCTTCATTCATCCTTCATCCTTCCGCCTTCATCCTTCTCCTGTCGGGGCTGGGGTGAGGGGAAAACGATCGCTTGTGGCCCAAGTTTTCTCTTTGCGCCGTTCGCCCCTCACCCTTCGCCCCGCTCTCACAGGAGGATCGGAACAAGATCAGGCGACCATGCGCATTTCGGAGACGCGGCCGGCGACGCCGGCGACGAATTCGTCGAAAATTCGCATGTCCAAGGCCGAGGCCGAATCGCTCTGCGGATGGAACTGCGTCCCCAGGGCGAACCAATCGTCGCTGGTGCTTTCGATGGCCTCGACGACGCCGTCGGGGCAACGGGCGGTCACGGCGAAGCCCGACGCCACCTCGTCGATCGCCATGTGGTGCATGCTGTTGACGCGGATCTCGCCCTCGCCGTACACCCGCTCCATGAGCGTTCCCGGCTCCACCACCAATGCGTGACGATGCGTCGGATCGGTGGCGTCGGCATGGGGCAGGCGCGGGGCATGTCCTCGGGCAGGTGGAGGAAAAGGTTGCCGCCTTGGGAGAGGTTCAACAACTGCATCCCGCAGCCGATGCCAAACACCGGCATCCTTTTCTCCGCGACCAGCCGCATCAGCGTGCGGTCGAACCGCTCCCGCCGGCCGTCCAGCAGCCGCACCGAGGGATGGAGCATGAAACCGTCGTTCCGCGGATCGAGGTCGGCGCCGCCGATCAGCACCACGCCGTCGAGCAGCTCGAGCACGCGCTCGATGTCGGCCTCTTCCAGCATCGGCGGAATGACCACGGGGATGGCCCCGCACTTCGACAGGGCGTCGTAATATCCGGCACAAAGATAGGAAACGGCGGGCGAGTCCTTGCGGGCCGAGCGAAAGTCGGCGTTCATCCCGATCAACGGCTTTGAGTTGTTCATCGCACTTCTCTCCCTGGACACGTCCTAGTCCGCTAGCGGTGAGAGCCGAGGCGCCAAGAGCAACGCGCTGGAGTCCACGCCGGGCAAGAAGCAGGAGCAGCAAAAGCGGTCCTCGTCAGTCGTTGACGACGCGCCCGCAAGCCGAATTCTCCGGTTCTCGCCCCGAATGGGCGTCGCGCCGGGAACGATGTCCCTATCGTATGGCTTCGAAGCTCCTGCGGCTTCGGCGTCTCCTCCGCGTAGAAGTGCAAGTCGCCCGGAGTGTAAGAATTCGCTTCGCGAGTTGCAAGATAATCCCCTATTTTGCGTTAAAGGAGAATTTTACCCACTATATCCGGTATTGCTAGCATTGCTATTTATGTGGAAGTCCACAACGCCGCGTCTGTTAAAATTTGCCCCGTCCGCCCAACCGCCGCCGTATCCCCGCCGTATCAAGGCCGCTTTACCCTGCCCGCGAGAGCGGGTAAAGTGATAGGTTCCGATGCAATACCGCTATCAAAACGTCTGCCTGGAATCGATCGCCTATACGTTGCCGGAGGAAACGGTCTCGTCGGCCGAGATCGAGGCGCTTTTGGCCCCGCTTTACCGGCGTTTGCGGCTGCCCGAGGGACGGTTGGAATTGATGAGCGGCATCGCTCAGCGGCGATTTTGGCCTCGCGGAATGCCGCCCGGTGCGAAGAGCGCGGAGACCGGCGAAAAGGCGATTTGCGCCGCGGGAATCGACCGCCGCCGCATCGGCGCCCTGATTCACGGCTCGGTCTGCCGCGATTTCCTCGAACCGGCCACGGCCTGCGGCGTCCACCATGCACTCGACTTGGGGGCCGATTGCGCGGTCTACGACGTCTCGAACGCCTGCCTCGGCCTGCTCAACGGCGTCGTCCAGGTCGCCAACGCGATCGAACTGGGACAAATCGAGGCCGGCCTGATCGTCGGCACGGAAAGCAGCCGCGACCTGGTCGAATCGACCATCCGCCGCCTCAACGCCGACGATTCGCTCTCCCGCGATCAGATCAAGCCCGCCTTCGCTTCCCTGACCATCGGCTCGGGCAGCGCCGCGATCGTGTTGGCCAATCGACGCCTGAGCCGGACCGGCAACCGCCTGTTGGGCGGCGTCGTTCGCGCCTACACGCAAGGGCGCCATCTCTGCCAAGGCGGCCACGAGCAGGCCGCCGACGGCGATTTGCAAACCTTGATGTGGACCGACTCGGAGGCCTTGCTTCATGCGGGCATCGCCGCCGCGCGGGAAGGGTTCGCCGAGTTCCTCGCCGCGCTCGCTTGGCGGCCGAGCGACATCGGCCGGGCCTTTTGCCACCAGGTCGGCCGTGCGCATCGCACAATGCTCCTCGACGCCCTGGGACTCGACCCGGCCGTGGACTTCAACAGCTTCGAGTCGCTCGGCAACACCGGTTCGGTCGCCCTGCCGATGACCGCCGCCATGGGGATGGAGCAGGGGCTTGTGCGGCCGGGCGACCGCGTGGCGATGCTGGGGATCGGCTCGGGGATTAACGTGATCGCCTTGGGCCTCCAGTGGGCGGAGAGTTGAGTGCGGAGAGTTGAGTGTCAGACATTTGCAGCGTAGGATGGGATAGGTGCTTTGCCGTTTGAGCAAACGGTCCCCCTCTCCCTCTGGGAGAGGGCCGGGGTGAGGGGAAGCTGGATCGGGCTCGCGTTCTGAATCCCGGGGTTTTTCTGGGCTCCCCTCACCCTAACCCTCTCCCAGAGGGAGAGGGGACCGAATCCAATCCCGAATTCCCAATCCCTTTTTCCTCACCATGCCGCGACTTTCCAGATTGCTCGCTGCCGCCGCACTTCCGCTTGCGTTTCTCGCCGCCGCGGCGAAGGAAACGCCACAGGCCCAGCCGGCCGAGCCCGCCCGCGGCGCGCTGATCCGCTTCGAGGGCGTCGTCTCGCCGGACAATGAGCAGTATCTCCGCCGCAAACTGGAGGCGGCCAAGGAAATGGGCGCCAACGTCGTGATTGTCGAGATCGAGAGCCGCGGGGGCCGATTGGACTCGAGCCAAGAGATCGCCGAGATGCTTCGCGACGTGGATTGGGCGCGAACGGTCGCCTACGTGCCTCACGAGGCCTTAAGCGGCGCGGCGATCGTCGCCTTGAGTTGCGACGAGATCGCCATGGGCCCTCACGCGCGGCTGGGCGACGCCGGCCCCATCTACCAGGGGCAAGACTCGCTGTTTCGCTACGTCCCCGAGAAGCTGGTCAGCGACTTCGCCCAGTTTATGCACGATCTGGCCGCGTCGAAAGGACGCTCGCCCGCGCTGGCCGAAGCCATGGTCGATAAGAAGCTGGTCGTCTATCGGGTGGAGAACGTGAAAACCCACAAACCGGCCTACATGTCGCAAGGGGAGTTGGACGCGCAGCCGGGCGAGTGGAAGAAGCTCGGCGTCGTGCCGCAGTCCGGCAACGGCCGCTTCCTCACCGTCATCGGAAAGGAGGCCGTCGAGTTGGGACTGGCCCAAGCCATCGCCTCCAGCCGCGACGAGTTGCGGGCGCGGTACAACCTCGAGGGCGAACTGCCCACGCTCGAACCGGGCGCGCTGGACACCGCGGTGCAAATCCTCAATTGGCCCTTCATCACCGGCCTGCTGCTGGTTGTCGGCCTGACGGGGTTGTACATCGAGTTCACTTCGCCGGGCGTTGGTTTTGGCGGATTGTTGGCCGCCGTCTGCTTCACCGCCTTCTTCTGGAGCCATTTCCTCGGCGGGACGGCCACCTGGCTGGCGGCGGCGCTGTTTCTCCTTGGGGTCGCATTCCTCGCGGTCGAGTTGTTCATCCTTCCCGGTTTCGCCGTGGCGGGCCTGCTGGGCGCCGTGCTCGTGTTGGCCGGCCTGCTGATGGCGATGCAGGGATTCTTCATCCCACACACCTCACAGGAATTGACCACGTTGGCGCAATCGATGCTCGTGGTTTTCGTTGCCGGGGCGGCGTTCGTCGTCGCCGCCGCGGCGGTCAGCAAGCGGATGGGCTCGTTGCCCGTCTTCAGCCGCCTGATGTTGCCCCCGCCCGAACCAGCCGCCGCGGGCTTGTCCGAAGTTGCGCGTGCCGATGGTCCGCAGGTGCGCGATGAGGAGCCTTTGCCGGCGATCGGCCTGGTCGGCGTGGCGGAATCGGACCTGCGGCCCGGCGGAAAGGCCCGCTTCGGCCGCCGCCGCCTCGACGTTGTCACCGACGGCGAGTTTCTCCCCAAGGGAAGCCGGATCGTCGTCGTGCAAATCAGCGGCAATCGCCTGGTGGTGTCTGAAGCGAGCGGTGGATCACATCCCGGTCGAAATAGTTGATCGACATGCCGGCGTTGACGACGATTCGCTGGGCGTTCACGCCGCTGGAACGAGGGCTGAGCAGGAAGGCGGCCGCGTTGGCGACTTCCTCCGCGGCGATCGCTTTTTTTCGCGGAATGACCTGCTCCGCGTAGAGGTACGCCTCGACGTAGCCGGGAATTCCCGCCGAGGCCGACGTCTTCAGCAGCCCCGGGGCCACGGCGTTGAAGCGCACGCGGGAGAACTGGCTGAACGACTTGGCCAACATCGGCAGGGAACTGTCCAGGGCGGCCTTGATCGGCGCCATGTAGCCGTAGTTTTCGCTGGCCATCTGCGTCGTCGAGATCGAGATCGTCACGACCGAGGCGTCCGCGTCGAGCAGGTCCTTCATGGCGTTGCACAGCGCCACGAGCGAGAAGCAGGAAATGTTCGACCGCCTGCAAAAAAGCCCGCCGCGGCGTTTCGTGGAATGGCTTCGGGCCTGTGGAATAGTCGGCAAAGGCGATCGAATGGACCAGGCCGTGGAACTTTTCGCCCCGGGCGGTCAAATCATCGCGCAAGCGGGCGATCTCCTCCGGTGCTCGACGTTGCAAAGAAAGACATCGCCGCCGGCGAGCAATGCGGCCTCGCCCTGCCGCACCGCTTCATTCTGCACGACATAGACGCAGCGCGCGCCGGCCTGCGCCGACAACCCGGGCAATGTGCCACGCGACGCTCTTGCGGTTGGCGACGCCGAAGATGAGGATCGATTTTCCGGCGAGTTCGAGAAAGTCCATGATGGTGTCCTGTGTGCGGTCCCCTCTCCCCTCGGGAGCCCGGTCGAGATTCCGCTGTTCCGAATTCCACGTCTAGTGGCGCGTCCCCTGACTCTGATCGCCTCGCGGCGGCAAGGAAACCCGCGGCGCCAAATCACGCAAAGTTTCGGCAATCGACTCGAGGGCCATCGTGATGCGCCAGAGCATTCCTAGCACGAACACGGCGATTGCAATGTAAATCGCGGCAATAACAACCACGAAGAAATCGCCCATCGCTATTCCCCTTGTAAAGTAGTGCGGCAGTTATTCTTACGCCGAACGTAATCGCGGGATCCGCAGAGGCAGACTTTTTGCCGGGTTCCCCTCACCCCGACCCTCTCCCGGAGGGAGAGGGGGACCGGTTGTTCTCCCCAATCCCTACCCCCTCATCCCGAATCCCTTCTTTTCCGCCGCCGTACATGCAAATTCAAATCGCACGGCCGTCTTGCCGTCCACGGTCGCCTTGGCCTGCAAAAAAAACGCGTCCGCCAACCGCTCGACCAACGCGACCTCGAAACGGATCGTCTCGCCCGGCCGCACCATCCGCTTGAAGCGAACGTCGTTCATCCGCGTGGCGACGGGAATCTTTCCCGGCGTCTCGGCCAGGCGCCGCGAGAGCAAGATCGCCCCGCACTGCATGGCCGCTTCGCACAACAGCACGCCGGGCACGAGCGGAAAACCCGGGTAATGGCCGGCGAAAAACTCCTCCCGCCCGGAAAACACTTTCGTACAGACGATCCGCGACGGCTCCCACTCGAGGATTTCGTCCACCAGCAGGAACGGCTCGCGATGCGGAATGGCGTCGAGGATCTGTTGCCGCGTCATGGTCATATCGCGTGTGTTTGCGAGGCGCTGTTCATCAGGAACCCATCGACTTCGTTGGCGACGATGACGCCGTAGTTGACGGCCCCGAGCCAGCCGGACATGATAATGCCGACGCTGCCGGCGTGGTAGAGGCCGGCGATCTGCTGCGGCAGGGCGCGGCTGACGGCCAGGCCCTCGAATTTCGTGCCGAAGCTGGCCCCTTCGAGGTGCTTCGTGTAGCGGTGGAAGGTCAACGGCGTGGCGCATTCCGCCCAGGCCAACTGCCCGCGGATGTCGGGAACGTATTTCCCCAGGGCGTCGAGCGTGTCTTCGACCAGTTCGCGCTTGCCCGCCGCGTAGTCCTCCTTCGAGAGATCGGCCCAATCGCTCGCAGCGGGCGTTCGTGCTGGCGACGATCAGGCAGCGGTCGCTCCCCGGCCGCGTCCGCGGATAATAGAACGAATACGTGCGGCTGCTGACGTTCCGGCTCAGCAGCAACTCGGTGCGGAAGGCCGGCGCGGTCGAGCTGAAGAGGAGGTCGCCGCAGACGCTTCCTCGTCGATCATTTCGCCCGGTTTCAGGGCCATGTAGACCTGGGTGCTGGAGTTGTTCAACCGCACGGCGCGGGCCTGTTCGAGGAAATCGCGGTCCCAAGCGTCCTCGCCGACGAGGTGGAAGATCGTCCCTTTCAGATTGGCGTTGGAGACGACCGCGCGGGCGCGGATGCTCGCGTCTGCCGGCCACGACGCTCCGGACGCGGCGCGCCGGGGGCGGCGATTTTCTCGACGTTGCAGCGGCGGCAAATGTCGACGCCGCTGCCGCGCAACTCGCGCTCCATCAACTCCATCAGCCGGTCCGTGCCGCCTTGGAAGGTATATACGCCCTTGGACATGAAGTTGGAAAACACGATGCCGTAGCTCAGCGCGGGGTCCTCCAGCGTCGAGCCGTTGGCGTAGGTGATCGGCTCCATCAGCAGCCGCACGACGTCTTCCCGCCCGGGAAAGAACCGCGCGAACAACTCTCCCGCGGTCAACGATTGGTCGTCGTAGAAATTCATGTCCCGCGCGGCGTCGAAAAACCTTTGCACCGTTTCTCGCGGCACGCCGAACCGCTCGACGAGCACGCGGGTGAAGTCCTCGCGGTCGAACGTGGTCGAGAGGGAGAACATCGGGTTGTCGAAGCGGATGTTCTTCAACTGCACGATCGAGTCGGCGATCTCGCGGCTCCAATAGCGGCGGCAACTCTTGATCATGCCCACGGGAAAACCGTGCAGGGAGACGTCGAAGATGTGTCCGCCGGGCCGGCGGAACCACGTGGCCAGCCCGCCCAGCTTCGAGTGCTGTTCCAGCAGCAGGACGGAGCGGCCGGAGCGGGCCAGCGTGTTCGCGGCGGTCATTCCCGCCAGCCCGGCGCCGACGACGATCACGTCGTACTCATCGCGAACGTCATCGAGGGGGGAGGGCATGAAGGATGAAGGATGAAGGATGAAGGGGATTGGTCGCAGCCCGGGGCACGGTGTTGCGGCGGCATTGCGGACGGAGTGTCGCTTGCGGTTTCGCGACGCCCGGATCGTCGCTTGCAGCGTCGCGACGCCCTATTGCCCCCTCAACAAATATCGATTGGCGATGCTGATGCCGCTGAGGATCGTGCCGATGATGCCGACCAAACCCTGGTCGTTGCCGCAGACGAACAGGTTCCGCAGGTGCGTGGCGCCGTCGTAGCGTTTCTCCGGCGAGCCGAAGATCGCCCCCTTGTCGTGGCCGGTGAAACCGCCGGATCGTCGTCGGCGTGAACATCTCCGTCTCCACCACCGCGTTGCGGAAGTCGGGCACGAACCGCACCGCCGATGCGGCGATTCGCTGCCGCCAGCTGCCGCTTCTGCTCCTTGTAGGCCGCCTCGTCGAGCCCCGTCCAGCGGTCGTAATTGGCCAGCGCGGAGATCCGCAGGATGCCGTCGCCGAGCGGCTCGCCGTAGACGAAGTTGTTCGGCGAGCAGACGATGCCGCTGTGCAGGTCGGCGGCCTCGGCCGGCTTCTCGTAGCGAAATCGCTGGGAATCGTTGAAAAAGACCATCGTGCGGTGATGTCCCAGTTCGCGCGGCTGCCGGTCGAGCACGGAGATCGACTCGACGATCGACAGTCCGCCGGCGGGCCGGGGCGTCGGGCCGGCCTGATCGCACAGCCGCATCGTCTCGCCCAGTCCGGCCGAGGAGAGGATCGTCTTCGGCCGCCAGCTCGGCTGCCGTTTTCCAGGACGATGCGTTCCGCCTTTCCGTCCTTCACGCAAGATCTTCGCCACGCCGCTCCGCAGCCGCAGTTCGCCGCCCAGCTCGACGAACTTCCCCACCAACCGCTTCAGGATCAGCCGCACGCCGGCCAGCGGCCGGGCCAGCCCTTCGAGGAAGATCGAGCGGAACATGATGCTGAACTGGCCGAAGTCCATGTCGTGCTCCCGCGCCCCGCCGTAAAACAGCACCGGGCAAAAGAGCATCTCCACCAGCAGCGGATCGTCGATCAGGCTGCCGACGACCTCCCGCGCCGAACGGCCGGCCTCGGGCCGATCGAACTGGTCGTAGTCGGTCAGGGCCGCCAACAGCCGCTGAAAGTTGTCGATCTGCTCGGGAAAACGCCGGGCGATCTCCGACTCGAGCAGGCCAAAGTCGTTGGAGAACTCCAGCGTCACGCCGGGAAACATGATCGCCGAGCCAATCTGCGGCGACAGCGACAATTCGTCCCAGGCCAGGCGCAATTGCCGCAGCAGCCGCGCCAGGGGGCCTTGCCGCGTCCCCCGCGGCGCGTAGTTGGTCACCGCGTGCAGCCCGACGTCGAACGTGCGTCCGCGACGGCCGAAAAACGAGTTCAGCCCGCCGATCGCGCTGTGCCGCTCGAGGATGCAGACGCGCCGCTGAAAGTAGGCCAAGCGGATGCCGGCCGCCAAACCCGACATGCCGGCCCCGATGATGATCGTGTCGTACATGAGGTTATTTCAATGCGTCCTTCATCAACGAGGATGCGGGGAGCAGGAATGCCTGCGGGCTATTTGAAAACTTCCTTCATCAGCGGTTCGAGGTACGGCGACCGTGCCGCTCATGCTCGCCAGCTTCGGATAGTCCTCTTCGGGAATCTGCACGCGATACCGCTTCCGCAGTTCCATGACGATGTCGAGAAAATCCATGCTGTCCAGTTCGAGTTGCTCGCGGAAGGGGACATCGTCCTTCAATCCGCTCAGGTCCTCGTCCGGCGTGATGTCGGAAAGGATTTCGATCACCGCATTTCTGATTTCGGCCGCCCGTCATCAAGATTCTCCCAACGTGCGCTGCTCTGAAATCCGCCGCACGACGACGACCGAATTGATGCCCAACATGCCGAAGGAGTTGTTCAGGATCGTCCGCACCTGCCGCACTTCCCGCGGCTGGTTGGCCACCAGCCCGGCCATGGCGCACTCGGGATCGACCCGATCTAGGTTGATCGTGGCGTGGCAAACGCCGTCCGAGAAGGCGGGGAGGTTGCCGGCCAGTTCCAGCGCCCCGGCCGCGCCCATCGCGTGGCCAATGAAGCTCTTTGTGTTGTTCAGCAACGTCGGCGGGGGCCGTCGGCAAAGAAGACCTTGCGCAGGGCGAGGGCTTCCTGAATGTCGCCGCTGCTGGTGCCCGTGGCGTGCGTGCTGACGATGTCGATGTCCGCGGCGCTGAGCCCGGCGCGCCGCAAGGCAAGCTGCATGCACTCCGCCTGGCGATCCGGATCGGGGAGGACGAAGTCGCAGGCGTCGCTGTTCATCGCGTAGCCGGCGATTTCGCCGTAGATTTTTGCCCCCCGGGCGCGGGCGTCGGCCAACCGTTCGAGGACGAAAATGCAGCCGCCCTCGGCGGCGACGATGCCGTTGCGATCGAGGTCGAATGGCCGCGAGGCCTTGGCCGGGTCGTCGTTTCGCGCCAAGGCCCCTTGGCTGTGAAAGCTGGCGAAGATGCCGAAGCTGCGAATGCTCTCGGACACGCCGCCGCCGAGGGCGACGTCGCAATCGCCCAGCCGCAGCATCTGCACCCCCTGGATGATCCCGGCGTTGCCCGCAGCGCAGGCCGCCCCAAGCGTATAATGCGGCCCGGTCACCCCGAGGTTGAGCGAAATCTCCCCCGCGGGATTGTTCGCCACGGTGCGCGGGTTGTGGTGGTGCGACCAATACTGGATGTCGTAGTTGTATCCTTGGAGAGAGTGAAGTTCGTTCTCTGTTTCGACATTGCCGTGTTCGGTGACGCCGATGTAAATGCCGACGGTCGATTTGTCCAGGTTTTCCCAGTCCAGCCCGGCGTCGGCGATCGCTTCCCGCGCGCAGTAGATGCCGATGCTGCCTGCCCGGGTGCCGCGGCGGAGGTCCTTGCGGCGTTGATAGCGGAGTTCGTCGAAGCCGCATACCCCCGCTACAGTGGGACCGAAATAACGCGTATCGTAAGCAACCACTCCGCTGCGCCCGGCGAGGAGGTTTTGACGGAACTCGTTGAACGAGTTGCCGTTAGGAGCCGTCAACCCCACCCCGGTGATGACAATTCGCTCGAAGTCTTGCCCGTTGGCGATCATCCTGCATTCTCTGGCCACGCTAAACCAGTAAGCCTATCCGCTTATCGAGGTTCTGGCAAGTCGGATGTGTGACCTTGACGGGGGAGCCCCTTTATTGGTGGGTATTGTTGCCAACTCGCTGCCAATCGCCGCAATCCCTCGTCGGTCGAGACCCGCGGGGTGTATCCGAAGTCCTCCCGCGCCGCGCGGACGTTGTAATAGTGGCTCCGCGCCAGTTGGGCGGCGAGAAATCGCGTCATCGGCGGGTCGGCTTCCAAGCCAAGCAAGCGATAAAGACACTCCAACGACGCGCCCATTGCCCAGGCCGCCCCAAGCGACATCCGCTTACGGATCGGCGACAAGCCGGCCAGCGTCAGCAGCGAGTCGATCCACTGCCAGCAATTGACCGGTTCGCCCTGGCTGATGAAGTAGGCCCGGCCGGCCACGGGGGAACCGGCAACGAGGGCGTCGCTGGCCAACAGATGGGCCTCGGCGACATTCTCCACGTAGGCCGTGTCGATCAGATTCGTGCCGTCGCCGATCCGCCGCAGCCTTCCCGCCGCGGCCAAGGCCAGCAATCGCGGGACGAGGCTCCGATCGCGAGGCCCCCAAATCAAGTGTCGGCGCGAGGCGCAGGTCATCAGCCGCGCGGGGTCGTTCGCCGCCAAAACGTCTCGTTCGGCCAGGGCCTTGCTGTGTGCATAGTGCGAAAGCCAGCGGACCGCGTACGGCGCCGACTCGTCCACGCCCTGCTGATCGCGGCCGTCGAAGGTGACGCTGGGACTGCTGGTGTAAACCAACCGGGGGACGCCGTGGCGGCGGCAGCCTTCGACGACGTGCCGTGCGGCGAGCGTGTTGGACTGGAAATAGCGTTGCCACGGGCCGCCGATCCCCGCCACGCCCGCCGCGTGAAAAACCACGTCCATGCCGCGACAGGCGGCGACGGCCGCGTCGCGATCGCGGAGATCGGCCTGGACGGTTTCCACGCCCAGGGCAGCGAGCGATCGGCTGGCGTGGCGACAGAGAGCCCGGACGCGCGCGCCCGCGCCGTCAGTTGCTCGACAAGATAGAGGCCGAGGAAACCCCCGGCCCCGGTGACCAATGCGTTCACGACAAAAGCGACTCGTCCGTGGTCTTGCGGCTATGCCGTTGAGATTGCCGCGCGACCGGCGGCTACTCTTTATCCACCCTTCCCGGGACCTCCGGAACTTTGATCCCGCCCGGTTCTTCCTCTTTCGGCGCGGCCTTTTTGGCCGGCCCCTTCGGCGGTTGCTCGTCGCCATCCGGCGCCGATTTCTTCGTCAACGTCTCCGGCTTGGCTGTGGTCTGTGGCTTCTTCGCTTTGGCCGTCTCGGACGCCGGCTTCTCCGCGGCCGTCTCACCCTTGGACGCGCTCTTCTCCCGATCCTTCTTGGCCGCCTTATCACTCTGTTCCGCGGACTCTTCCGACGCCGTCTTCTTCTCCTCGGGCTTGTCCGGTGTCGCCGCGGTCTCGGCCTTGGTGGGCGCTGGGCGCGGTGGGCGGCGGGGCCTTTCGGCCATTGAGAAATACGGCCCAGATCCCAACCATCAGCCCGATCCCCAGCAGGCAAACGCCCATCACCCCGCCGATAATGAGCGTCGCCTTTTTCCGCTCTTGCTTGGTCAGGCCGCCGGCGCGGCTCCCCTTGCGCCCGACAATTCTCACCGGCGTGGTCGTGTCGATGGCCAGGTGGTCGAAGCTCATTTCCTTTTTTGGCGTGGAATGCCGCCAACGAGTCTCCGCGGGAAACTCGACGTTGCTTGCCGCTTTGGATTCACCCGGCGACGCGGAGTCGTCCTTGGCGGGGGGCGATGCCGGCGTCTTTTTCGCGGAAGCGCCTGCCGGCTTCTCCTTCGCGGAAGCGCCTGCCGGCTTCGCCGGTCGAGCAGCAACAACCGGCTTGGCTGCGGCCGATTGTTTCGCGATGGGAAGCGGCGTCGCAATTTTCTTCGCAGGCGGCTTGCTTTCGGCCGGGGCCACTGCCGGGACCGCTGCCGGGCCCTCTGCCGCGGCAGGCGCCGCCGGCGCTTCCACCGCAGACTGATCCGCGGGAAACAGCCCCTTCACCCGCCCCGCCGGCAACCACGGCCCGTCCGACCCGCGACGAAGCACGTCGTCGGGATGCAAACGTCCCTGGGCGGCCATCGCCTTGACCTGCTGGGCGGACAACGGACCGAGTTCCGCCCCCGCAATCCGACAAAACCATTCCGACGCCATAAAGAACACCCCTCGGCGAACGAGCCAATCGCTCCTGTCCCAATAGCTCTCAATTTACCCAGCGACGCCGGCAAACGCCAGCGGAAGGCCCGTTTTCGCCGTGGACCCCCTTTTTTTCGGCCGCAGACGCAATGGGTACGCGGCGGTCACACCGGTTTGACCGTGGTGATCCAGAGAAACGGCCTGCCCGCCTCGTCAATCCGGACCTCGAACTTCAGCCCCGCTTGAAACAACAGTTTTCGCAGGGCAAGGCTGTAGGTAGTCCGGGCGGAGGGGAGCGAAACAAGCGTCTTCGCCGGATCGACGCCGTGCCGGGCCATCGCATTGTAGTCCATCAGCACGGGGACCTTCAACCGCGCCGCGATCGCCACCAACGCCTTCGCCGCCGTCGCATTCCGCACGTTGACGTCGTGAAACTCGTACAGCGCGGGAACGGTCTGGACCAGCGGTTTTTGCGGCGGCCAGCCAATAGGCCAAATCTCCTGATCGAGCTGCGCCTTGCCGACCCCGTACGCCAGCCCCGTGGCCGTCGCCCGCGGCACGAGGCCGAATCCCGACGGACGCAGCACGCAGGCCAACGCCGTGCCGCACGACAAGGCGGATAACTCCTCGGCGATCTTGTCGTCCTCGGCCGCCCCCAGCCGCCCGCTGACCTGAAGCGGAATGGCCAGCCGCTGGCCGATCCTTTCGACCGCTTCGCTCCGCGTCATTCCTTCGGTGGAAAAGACCACCGGCTTGGCCAGGTCGTCGCGAACGCGCTGGATCTGGGAGGCGGTGAGTCCGAAGGCCAAGCGGGCTTCGCGTTGGTTGGGCGGACCGCGCTGGGCGATGTCATCCAGCCACTTCGCCAGCCGGGCGGCGTCGCTCGGCTTGAAACGTCCGCACGGCAGGAGCAATTCGTCGCGGGAGACGACCGCGCCGGTGACGACATAGACAGGGTTGTCCGGGCTGCCGCGATTTTCGATCCCCACCCGGTCCGTGGGTTCGGCGGAGCGGAGGCGGACGTTTTTCACTCCCGCGCGACTGAGCGTCTGCATCCAATCCTGAAAGGCCAGGGCCGCGCCGCTCCGCGCGTCGGCGATCAACTCCAGTTCCACGCGCCCGCCGCCCAGAGCGGGGCCGCCGCCGCAAAAACAACCGCCGCCATGGCCACGAACAAAACTGCCCGTCTAAATCTCATTTTCGTAGCCGCCACGTAGTCCGATAATCCGCGTGACGCTGGCTATGCCAGTGTCTCTACGTGATTATAGCACGGCCGGCGACAGGGCGAATTCGCGCAGGGATTCGAGCACCGCCAGCATGTCTTCCTGGGAAATCTCCTGCCAGGCGGCGGCGCGGTGACGCACGATCGCCAACTTGAACGCCTCGAAGGCTTCCTGCACGTCGGCGGGCAGCGACGGCAAGGAGGCAAACGGACGGACCAACTCGGCTGCCGGCTCGGCAAACGAATCGGCGGCGGCGTCCTCCTGCTCGTCCTCGCCCGCATCGCACACCTCAACAAGCGACGAGGAAATCGCCTCCGGCGGCTGCGTCTCGTCCATGACGGCGTCGTCGTCCACGTCGTCGTCCGCCGACGCATCAAGCGGCTCGGCGGCGGGCAACTCGGCGAGCGTCTCGTTCCGACGGCGGAGCATTTGGGCGACCGACCAGCCGTCCTGCATCGCCCCTTCCAGCCACATTTCGGCGTCGGACCAATCGAGGGCGGCCTGGAAGTGGCTCCAATAGAGCCCGGGCCACTGCTCGCGGACGGCGCTGAACCTCTGCCACACGCGACGGAGCCGGCCGGCGTGTTGCGGCGTCAGGCCGCCGACGCGGCGACTCCACGCCTCGTCCGACCAGCACGGCGGCGGGGCGCCGGCGGCGACCAACGCCTCGCGCCACTGGCAAATAATGCGGCCCTTCTCCCAGTTCGTCGTGCTGACCAGGTGGTTCCAGCGGCCCAGATACTCGCGCGACGTGGTTTCGACCAAGGGGTTGTCGCTCGTCTCGACGGCCAACGTCGCATCGGCGTCGAGCGGTTCGTCCCTCCGTGCGTCTTCCTGTTCGTTCAATCGAAGCTCCCTCATGCTGGCGTCTGCGGCGGGCAAGGATTGTCGCCGCTGGACCAGATTCTAGCACGCTCGGCCGACGCGGAGCCAGCCGTCGCGGCGGCGCGAAATGCAGAGGACGCGTTTGGCCCGAGGTTCTGCAAGAAATTGCAGGTCGAAAGATCGCGCTGCGGCGTGGTCGGCGACTGGTCGGCCTGGGGAAAAGTTGTCGATGTCGCTGGCATGCGCTGTTGCGAAAGCATCCCCAGAACGGCGGGTTGCAGACCAGCGAGGGGCGTCGCAATAGCCAAAACCCGCGGCGGCGCAAAACCGCCGGGCCCACTTGGGGTTCAAGGGGATAGACAGCCGCGGTGGCGGGCGCAAAAAATCCGGTGACGCCGGCGACGGCGGTCTGTCAATGCTGCGGACGGTCAAGAATGATGCGAACCTTCCTATCCCAAAACGGTTGGCGTCGTTTCAAACCGCGCAGGGCATAAAATCAACGTATTCCATTCCGGATGACAAGGGAGTTGGTGATGAGAATTGCTTGTGCTGCGTTGGCGATTTCGTTGTTCTTTGGCGGCGTGGCGTCGGCGGCGGACAACACGGCCGAATGCCCCGCCCAAAAGGTCAAGAAACAAGGATGGCCAAGGCCGTTGGGCTTCCTCAAGGCCGTCAACCTGACCGCGGACCAGAAGGCCAAGATCGAGGGGCTGTTGCAAGAATATGGGCCGAAGTTGAAGGAAGATCGGCAGGCGTTTGAAAGCCTGCTGACCCCCGAGCAGAAGAAGGCCCGGCAGGACGCCATCGACGCGGCCAAAGCGGCCGAGTTGAAGGTCAAGGACCTCCGCAACGCGGTGAAAAAGGCCGTCCAACTCACCCCGGAGCAGAAGGCGAAGCAAAAGGAGTTGGCCAAAGCGGTGAAGGCCGCGCATCAGGAATTGCGTCAGAAGGCGATGGACATCCTCACGCCGGAGCAGAAGGACTTGCTCAAGGCGACGTGGCAATCGAAGAAAAAGAAGCCAGCCGCCGCTGGATCGACGAATACGACGGCGCCGTAGCGCTGGAGCACACGCCGCGCTCGGACCAACGAGACGGGAGGGAACGATGTCTCCTCCCGTCTCGTTCCCGCTTTCTTCCTCGTCCTGCTCTACGCTGTCATTTCGCCGCTTTTTGCAGCCGAGGCGTCTGGTCCACCGGCTTCTCGGCCGCGGGCTTCTGCGCAGCCGCCGGCTTCGGTTCGTGGACGGCCGCGGCCAGTACAACCACGCTGATGACCATGAGGAACAACGGAACGGCAAAGATTTTCCTCCATTGGAACTTACCGCCGGCGCAGCACTTATCCATCACAACCCCGGCAAGTTGCGTGCCGAGGAACAGACCGACGCCGTTGGTCGCCAGGTAGATCAACGACTGTGCGGAACTCTTGATGGCTGGCGCCGCGGCGGCGTTGAAGAAATTCCAACTGACGAAGATGAACAAGGTGTAGGCGAGGCCGTGCAGCCCTTGCGAAACGATGATCAGGGCCGGCTTTTCGAGGAGGACATAAACGCCGAAGAGGAGCAACCAGCAGCCGGCGCCGACCGCCATCGTCATCGGCTCGCCGATCAAGCGACATAGGCGATCCATGAGGAACAGCGTCGCAACCGCCTGGACCGCCTGGGCCATGCCCATGAACGCGGAGACGTTCTTGCCGGAGATGCCGATGTCCTGCATGAACTGAGCGCTGCCCTGAAAGTAGAACTGCATGGCGATGCCAACGAGGACCGAGAATGATGGTCACAGCGAGGAGGCTCGGGTCCTTGAGCAAGGCGACGACCTGCAAGAAGGGCGCGCCGTGCGCCTCGGCATGCGCGGCTGGCGGGCTGGCCGGCAGGAGCGCGCACGCGGCGGCCATGGCCACGGAGCAGAGCGCCGCCAACTTCAAGGCGTCGGCGCCGTCGGACTTGGTAATTCCCGCCTGTCGCAGACCGGTCAAGAAGTATCCCACCAGCGCCCAGGCAACCGGGGCCCAGAGGAACACCTTGCCCGCATCGACGCCGGCCTCGCTTACGTGTCGAAATACGATGGCGTTCACCAGCGGCAGCGTCGCGGCGAAAAACGTCGAGTACATCAGCATCGTGACAAACAGGTTGGCGAACTTCTCCGTCCGCGCGGCGAGGTACAGAAGCACTGCCCCGACGACGTGCGAGACAATCAATATCCATTGGGCGTCCACGCAGCGATCGGCCAACTGACCGCCCAGCGGAAAGGCCACAAGGCTGGCCAGCGGCAACGTGGCGTAAATCCAGCCCGTCTGTTTCCCGCTCATCTTCAGCGTTCCCAGCAGTCGCGCGGCGAGGACCGGCATCCATGCGCCCCAGACGGCGAATTCGAGGAAGAACATCCCGCTCAATTTCAAATAGACCGGCCAGTTCACCGCATTCATGCCGAACCTCCGCCTCGTTGGAAAGACTGGAAATCGCAGGGAAAACGCCGCCGTCGCGAGGGCCGGGCGCCATTCTAGCAAGAGGGGAAAGGAGAAAAAAGTCCTTTCTCCCCCGGATTTTTCGCAAGCTAAACTTTAGCGGAGGCTGTTCCGGCGGCGCCGCCCGAAACGCTGCCTCCATCCCTCCGCCCGTTTTTTCACGAACCATGACGAATCCCGCGAGCCCGCGCAGCGGCTACGCCCGCCTCGGCCCCGCCGCCGCCCGGGCGGTCCTGGCCGGCTGGGTGTTTTTTGCCTGCTTCTGTCTGGCGAAAATGCCCACCCCGCCGCCAACCTGCGAGGCGAAAGACGCAAGCACGAACAACGGCAACGTCGCCCTGTATCGGGCGGAAGTCGCTCGGATTCACGCCGGCGAGAACTATTACGCGGCGGCCGCCCACGAGTTGGTCGTCCGCGGCTATCCCAGCCGCAGCGTCTTCAATTGGCGAACGCCGCTGCCGATGTGGTTGATCGGCAACCTGCCCGACCCGCGGCTCGGCAAGGCGCTGCTGGGGCTGTTGGCCTTGGGATTGCTGGTAATGGCCTTCGAGGCAACGTCGCGCGAGGAGAAGAACGTCTTCCGCGGCCCGCTGCCGCTGGCGGCGTTGATGTGCGGGCCGTTGCTGCCGTGCCTCTTGGGCGACCTGTTCGTTATGCCGGTGCTTTGGGCGGGCGTCTTCATCGCCCTGTCGGTCTGCGCCTACGGCCTGAATCGGCCCTGCCTTGGGGCGACCGCCGGCCTGGCCGCCGTCTTCTTCCGCGAGCTGGCGCTGCCCTATTGTCTGCTGGGCGCCGCGTTGGCCGTTGCACGGCGGCGCCGCGGCGAATTGGCCGTCTGGCTGACCGGCCTGGCCGCCTGGACTGTCTTCTTCGGCCTGCACTGGCTCGCGGTGAAGCACTGGACGGCCGCCGACGCGGTCGCCCATCGCCACGGCTGGATTCAATTCGGCGGCGTCGCCTTTGTCCAGGCGACGATGCAAATGAACGCCTGCCTGCTGATGCTGCCGCAATGGGTCACGACGCTGTACTTCGTCGCCGCCATGTTCGGACTGGCCGGCTGGGGTTCGCCGCTGGGTCAGCGGGTGGGATTGACCGTCTGCCTGTTCGTCGTCGTTTTCTCGATTGTCGGCCAGGACTTCAATCGTTATTGGGGACTGTTAATCGCCCCGCTCGTCTGTTTCGGCGTCGTGCGATTTCCCGCCGCGGCAGTCGATCTTTGGCGGGCCTGCCGCAGCCAGCCGGTCCTCGTTGCAATCTCGTCGCCGGCATAGGATACTAGGCGGTTGGGTGGCACTGGCTTTGCCAGTGTTCCCGTGGCGTACAGAAGGCCGCCTATCTATGACAAACATTGAAGTCATGGCGATTTGCGGCTCGTTGTGTGCGATGGCGCGTCGCGTCGCAACCAGACGAAACACTGGCGTAGCCAGTGCCACCCAAATTGCTCGCGGCTTTGCGCCCTTGCGCCTTTGCGTGAAACTTCTTCTATCCGTTGCCCTCGGGACGTCGGTAGCGCTCCTCGCTTTGTCGGCCTCCGCCGGCGCGGCCGAACTGACCGCGACGCCCTCGGAAAACGGCGTCGTCGTCAAGATCGACGGCAAACTGTTCGCCGAGTATTTGTTTCGCTCCGGGGCGAAGCCGATCTTGTGGCCGATCATTGGCCCAACCGGCCAACCGATGACCCGGGCGTATCCCATGGTTGCCGGCG
This sequence comes from uncultured Planctomycetia bacterium, assembly GCA_963791075.1. GTDB lineage: Bacteria > Planctomycetota > Planctomycetia > Pirellulales > Thermoguttaceae > CAWBRF01. The sequence goes on along the minus strand of CAWBRF010000002.1, from coordinate 32,927 downwards.
CGAAGGAGACGACAGATCACCCGCATCAGCGGTCGATGTGGTTCGCGCACGGCGCCGTCAACGGCGTCGATTTCTGGAGCGAACTGCCCGGCCACGGCGTGATCGAACATCGCGAACTGTTGAAAACCAGCGGCGGCAGTCGAGCGATGATCGTCGCCCGCAACGATTGGCTTGGACCCGACGGCAAGAAACAATGCGAGGACCAGCGGACGCTCGTCTTCGGCGGCGATGGCGACGCGCGATGGATCGACTTCGACATTGCGATCCGCGCCACGGTCGGACGGGTGATCTTTGGCGATACGAAGGAAGGGACGTTCGGACTGCGCGTGGCGGACACGCTCCGCGTCGATTCGCGTCAGGGAGGTCGAATCGTCAACAGCGTGGGACAGAGCGACGATGCGGCTTGGGGCCGGCGCGCCGCTTGGGTTGACTATTCCGGGCCAATCGACGGTCAGACCATCGGCATCGCCATCCTCAATCATCCCACCAGCTTCCGCTTTCCCACGTATTGGCATGTGCGAACATACGGTCTGTTTGCCGCCAATCCCTTCGGCCTCCACGACTTTGCGGGTGTGAACGCTTTCAACCGTACGGGGGGAGACGTGATGCGTTTCCAAACGCGAAACGACGCGATTCAGCCCGCGCAGCCCTTAGACGGGTCGTATACACTCCCCAAGGGCGGAACGCTCGCGCTGCGGTATCGCGTCATTCTTCATCGCGGCAACGCGATGGCGGCGAACCTATCTCGGCGGCAGGCGGAATATGCCCGGGAAACAAAATAGCCGGCATTTCTCGTCCGCCGTTGTCATGGCTGTTCAATTTGTCGCAGCTTGTGCAAATACCCCGCTTTTGCACCGCCGGGGCACGCTCGGGCGCGAAATATGGGATCGCTGCGAATTCTTTTCCCCATTCTGCCGATAGTTTCTGGTGTCGGCATTTATCCCATTTTCTCCTATACACGCAGACCTCCTGGTCAATTGTCAGGAGGTCTATAACTGACGGAGACAACTGCTAGAAATGTTGGCCCAAGTTCAACAAATCGACAGTATGAACGAGCTTCGGGAATACATCAGCGCAACAATATGTCATCGGCATCAACTCCAGGACGGGGCGTTTCCGATGACGGAACGGATTCTCACGCGGGGTGGGAAGCCGTGCGGAATTTATTTCTGCCTCCAGGGGCCCCGGGCGACTCGCTTCTCGGCCATTTGGGAGACGGATCGCAACCAGGTCCTCTTTTACGGCGCCGCAGGCGAACGATTTCAGAAGACACAGCTTGTCGAAGGCCCGATCTTGGAAAACGCAGCCGCTTAGGCGACGCACGGCGAGCGGCCGGCGGCTGGACCGACACTTTTGACAGCGGGGCAATAACGCACACGGAGGTCGCGCGATGCTGGTATTATCGCGGCGCGAGAGCGAGCGAATCAATCTGGGCAACTCAATCGTGGTGACCGTCGTTCGCGTTGCCGGCGATCGAGTCCGGCTGGGGATCGAGGCGCCGGCGGACGTTCGTGTCTTGCGAGGCGAACTCGATTCGCAGGCGGCGCGGCTGCCTCGGCTCGGTCCAGATGCCCCTTGAATGACAGGGCGACGGAAGGGGACAGTGCCCCAGGCCCTACGTGCGCGGCCGCACGGCGCCCGTCAAACCGCTGTAGTCCGACCGATCTTCGTGGTGCCAGAGGGGCAAGCCGCGCAGGACGCGCTCGGCAAGAATGTCGATCTTCGCCTTCGATCCGGCCGGGGCGTCGGTGCTCTTGAATTCCGCGCTTTCCTCGGCCGGGACGAAGTCTTCGTCGTGACCGGTCTCCAGGATGGCCTCAAAAACGTTCCGCATAACACACAACTCCTCAATAAACGAAAATTCTCTGTTCCAATCGGGAAAATGCAGGCGACGTGATCCGAGCCACAATCGGCGGCCGGACGTCGACGCACAGGCCGTAACCGTCGATGCGGCGGCAGGAATGTCAGCCAAAGGGTGGAACGGCCTGTGAACGCTAAACAATTCATTATCCAACAAACTCCTAATTCGTCAAGCATTTTGTCGAAAAAACGCCGGCCGACGGCGAATCTTCGGCGGAGTTTGCGTGCCGAACCGGCAAAAATCGCGCAGACTCCCACAAGGCATTCCAACCTTTCTGTCGCCAACCCATTGGCAACGAAACTCGTAAAGCGTTGAAAAATAATACTTTGCGCTCGTTGTTCAGCGGTTTCCGCGATCTCATTGCGAATTCGGCACAGCGGTTGCTCATTGTGCGGCCGCCGCCATTAGGCGGACATTGCATTCGCAGGGGGGCGCTGCAAGTGCACTGAGTGTCCACATGCCATACGGCCTATATATCTCCGCGGACGGCGCCCAAGCCCAACTCCAACGCATGGAGGTCATCGCCAATAATTTGGCGAACGTGGATACAACGGGCTTTAAGCGGGAACTGGGGATCGTCCAGGCCCGATACTCCGAAGCCGCCCAGCAGGGCCTTTCCACGCCCGGCTCCGGAACGATCGACGACCTCGGCGGCGGCGTGCAGTTGGCCGAGACAAAGACCGATTTCTCCCCCGGCGCGATCCAACACACAGGCAACCCCGCCGACCTGGCGATTCACGGAGACGGCTTCTTCGTCGTTCGCAAGGGAGACCAGGAGATGCTGACCCGGGCCGGCAATTTCCGCATCGCTTCCGGCGGCGAACTTGTCACGCAGCAGGGATACCCGGTCCTGAGCGACAGCCGCACGCCGATCGCCATTCGACCGGACGGCGGGCGCTGGGCGATCAATTCCAGCGGCGAACTCCGCCAGGACGGGGCGCGCAGAGCCTCGCCCTGGTGAAGCCGGCGTCGCTGGGCGACCTGGCGAAGACGGGCGAAAACCTCTTCCGTCCCTTGGCCGATCCCGAGCCTCTCGCGCCTGCGGAGCGAGATGTCGCCTCCGGCGAACTGGAAATGTCCGCCGTGAAACCAACCACCGAGTTGATCGACATGCTCGAAACCACGCGATTAGTCGAGGCCAACATCAACATGATTCAAACCCAGGACCAGATGCTCAACGGATTGATTAGCCGCATTTTGAAGGCATGAGGAAGAAGTTGAGAGTTGAGAGTTGAGAGTTGAGAGTTGAGAGTTGAGAGTTGAGAGTTGAGAGTTGAGAGTTGAGAGTTGAGAGTTGAGAGTTGAGAGTTGAGAGTTGAGAGTTGAGAGTTGAGAGTTGAGAGTTGAGAGTTGAGAGTTGAGAGTTGAGAGTTGAGAGTTGAGAGTTGAGAGTTGAGAGTTGAGAGTTGAATCTGGAACCGACAGTCCGGCTCTCAACGCTTCCCTCTCCACTCTCAACTCCCTTCACCCTATCTTTTCGGAATTGTCATGAGCATTCAGACTTTTTACACTGCCGCCACGGGGATGGATTCCCTGCAAACCAAGTTGGACGTCATCGCCAACAACTTGTCGAACATGGAGACCACGGCCTTCAAGAAGGACCGGGCGGAGTTCGAGGACCTCCTCTACCAACATCAAAAACTCCCCGGTGTCCAGGACAGTTCCGGCCAGTACAATCCCGTGGGCATCGCCATCGGCGTGGGCAGCCGGGTCAAGGCCACGGAGACCGACTTCTCCCAGGGCGCGCTGCAGCAAACGGGCGGCGAGTTGGACGTGGCCATTCAAGGGCCCGGCTTCTTCCAGGTCTTGGACCCCAACGGCACGACGTACTACACCCGCGCCGGAACCCTTGCAAAGAACGCCAACGGCAACCTGGTGGTCGGCGACGCCAACACGGGACGGCTGATTCAGCCGGCGATCACGATCCCGCAAGACGCCATCTCGATTACCATCGGCACCGATGGAAAGGTCTCCGTGCAGCAGCCGAACAACACGAATTTAAGCCAGATCGGGCAGATCGAACTGGCCAATTTCATCAATCCCGGCGGCCTGTTGAAGTTGGGCGAAAACCTCTACGCCCAAAGCGAGTCCTCCGGCGCCCCCACGCTGAGCAACCCCAACATCAACGGCATGGGCTCGCTTCAGCAAAACGAACTCGAGGCGTCCAACGTCGATCCCGTCAGCGAGTTGATTAACTTGATCACCACGCAGCGGTCGTTCGAAATGAACTCGCAGACGGTAAAATCCGCCGATGAAATGCTGCAAACGATCACCTCGATGCGGAGATATTAACGGAGCGTAGCGACGAGGGCGATTTTCTCGTTGACGCGACCGCGAAGAAAACTTATGGCCATGATGCGATTTCCTGCGATTGTCTTTGACCGGCGGTTCCGGCGGCCAGCGGCGGCAGCCATCGTGGCGATAGCCGCGGCGAGCCTGGCCGCGGGCGTCGTTCCCGCGGCGGAGTTGCGGCTTCGCGCACAATCCGCCGGCGAAGGCGCGGTGGTCAAACTGGGCAACGTGGCCGAGATCTTCAGCACGGATCGGAAGGAGGCCGAGTCGCCTGGCGAGCATCGAACTGTTTCCCGCCCCGCTGGCCCCGCAACAGCGATTTCTTCGCGTCCGCGAGTTGCAGGACCTGCTCCTGCTGCGGGGCGAAAATCTTGCCGAACACACCTTCTCCGGATCGAGCCAGGTGATCGTCGAAGGGCGGGGGCAAGCGGTCGTCGCCGAGGCCGCCCAGGATCTGCCCGCCGGGGTCGTTCGCACAATCCGCCAGCGGTTGTGCGAGGCCGTCGTGCAATACCTTAAGGAAAATGCGGCCGCCAATGAGCGGTGGACCGTGGAAGCCGAGGTGAGCGAGAGCGAGGCGAAGCTCGTCGCCGAGGCCGGGCACAAGCTCCGCGTCAGCGGGGGAAGTCCGCCCTGGACGGGCGCTCAGCGATTCGTCATCAGCGTGCCGACGCCGAAGGGCGCGGCGCATTTTTCCCTCGACGCCCAGGTCGCGCAGCCGGCCACGTTGGTGGTCGCCGCCCGCGCCCTCTCCCGCGGCGCCTTGATCCATCAAAGCAACGTCGAGTTGGCGCACGAGACCGCCGACGAGGGCGGCGATTTCCGCAGTCTGGCCGACGTGGTGGGGAAGGAGGCGACGCGGGCGATCGCGGCGGGCAAACCGCTGACCCGCGACGCGGTGCGGCCGCCGGTCCTCGTCCGCCGCGGCGAGGTCGTGACCGTCTACGCTCGCGCCGCGGGCATCCGCATTCGCACCATGGCTCGGGCGCGCGACGACGGCGGCGAAGGCGAACTTGTGGCGGTCGAGCCCTTGAGCGACCGCAACACCTTCTTCGCCCGTGTCAGCGGCATCCGCGAGGTCGAAGTCTTCGCCCGTTCGCCCCAGGCCGAATCCCTGGAGGCGGGCCAGCCGGGAACGCTGATGCGGAGGTAGAGAGACGAATTGGCCGAGAAAAAACAACAAATCCATAAGGCGGCGACTTGGGCGGGTTCCCCTCACCCTAACCCTCTCCCAGAGGGAGAGGGGACCTCGATTGGAACGTTTTTTTAGAGAAGTGAAAGGGGCGTTGCATGAAATTCTTGCTTCGTTTGTCGCTGGCGGCCGTCCTTGCGACGCTCGTCGGCGCGGCCTGGCGCCCCGCGGCGGCCGAGGCCCAGACTTCGAGTCTCATTAGCCCGCAGCAGCGGTCCGCGGCGACGCTGTCGGAAATGTCGTGGACCTATCAGAAGCTCGACGGGGCGCCCACCTTGAGGCTGCACGACCTGATCACGGTCGCGGTCAGCGAAAAGTCGGTGATGCAGAGCAACGGCAAGATGGATCGGAACAAGACAGGCTACGGCGACCTGTCTCTGCCGGATTGGATTCTGTTGAAGGGGCTGCGCAAGGTCGTCGAAGACCCGCAATCGGCCGATTCCGGCGGCACGTCTCCGCCCCACATCCGCGGCCAAATCGACAACAAACTGCAATCCAAAGGCGACTTGCAGACGGAGGACTTGATCGCCTTCCACATCACCTGCGAGGTGGTGGACATTCGCCCCAACGGCAACGTCGTGATCGAGGGGCACAGCACGATCAAGAACAACGAGGACATGTGGGACTATTCCCTCAGCGGCGAGGTCCGCCCGGCGTCGATCCTTCCCAACAACACGTTGACCAGCGAGAACATCGCCGGGTTGCGGATCGTGAAGCAGGAGAGCGGCTACGTTCGCGACAGTTACCGTCGCGGCTGGCTCTTGCAGTGGTTGGACAAGTGGCAACCGTTCTGAGCATTTTGGCGGGGTCGCGGCCAGGCTTCGCTCGGCGGCGTGCGACCCAGCCTGCTCGGGACCGGCGATGGAGAGTTGAACGGAAAATGACTATGCGATATCTGCACAAACTGGCGCTGCTAAGCGTTTTCTCGGGCGTGCTGGACCGCGGTCGGCGCGGTCGAGGCGCGGATGACGCTGAAGAGCATCTGCCACATCAAAGGCCAGGAAGAGAACACGATTCAAGGGCTGGGAATCGTCGTCGGACTGAAAGGCACCGGCGACGCGAGCAGCTATCTGCCCACCATCCGCAGCCTGGCCAAGGTGATGAGCATCATGGACATGCCCACCGGCAAGTCGGGATCGGCGGGACTGGTCGAGCTGAAGGACACGAAGAACGTGGCCTTGGTGATCGTCACGGCGACCATTCCCGGGCGCGGGCGCCCGCCAGGGCGACAAGCTCGACTGCGTGGTCAGCTCGGTGGGCTCGGCGAAGAGCCTGGCCGGCGGGCGGCTGTTTCTCACGCCGCTGGTCGGCCCCGACCCGCGAAACCGCCGCGTGCTGGCCTTCGCCGACGGCCCGATCACGCTGGAGGATCCGGCGCAGGCGACCACCGGCCGCATCCACGACGGCTGCCGGCTGGAAGAGGAGTTCTTCAACGTCTTCACCAAGGACGGCAAGATCACGCTGGTGCTGGAAAAGAACCACGCCGATTTCCAGGTCGCCGAGGACGTGGTCGAGGTGGTCAACAGCCAGATGCGTCTGCAGACCGAGCAGCTCGGCCCCCATGGCCCGGGCCATCAACCAGGGCAACATCGAGGTCATCATTCCGCCGCAATACAGCGACGACCCGGTGTCGTTCGTCTCCCAGGTGTTGGCCTTGCCGCTGATGGAGCCGCGGACCGGGGCGCGGGTGGTGGTCAACGAGCGGGCCGGAAGCGTCATTATCAGCGGCGACGTGGAGATCGGCTCCGTCGCCGTCACCCACAAGAACATCGTCATCGAGACCGGGGGCGGCGGGGGCGGGCGGTTCCGGAGCGAAGCCGTTTGTCGCCTTCGATCCCGTCGATCCCGGCGCCCCCAAGCTCAAGGCCCTGGTCGAGGCGCTGAACGCCATCCACGTGCCGACCGCCGACATCATCGAAATCATCAAGGGGCTCAATCGCGACGGAAAACTTCACGGACAACTGGTTATCGAGTAGGGCGGGCATCGCCTACCAACCCTTGACAGCCATGAAAATCCAAGCCAACCAGGCAGCGAACCTCGCATGATCGACCAGGCTGCCCAGCCGGGCGGACAATGCCGGCCGCAAATCGACCGGCCGCCGGCGCAGGCGCCAATCCCAAGCTCCGCAAGGCGTTCGACAATTTCGTCGGCGAGACCTTCTACGGACAGATGCTCAAGTCGATGCGGACCAGCATCGGCAAGCCCGCCTACTTCAACGGCGGCCGCGCCGAGGAAGTCTTCACCCAGCAACTCGACCAGGTGCTGTCGCAGAAGCTCAGCCAAGAGTCCAGCGCCGAATCAATTCACCGGACCGATGTACCACCTGTTCTCCTTGGGACGTCGTAACGAAAGGCAAACGGATGCAAGCCTCTTTGGAAACCGAACTGGCCGCGCTGTTGGGCGACCTGTTGGCCGGCCAGGACGAACTCGTGGCAATCCTCACGCAAGAAGCGGCAACTGCTGGCCGCCGCCGACGTCGAAGGGCTGGCGGCCATGGCCCCCAAGAGGAACGACTGGATCGACGCCTTGCAGGACTGCCTGCGACGCCGCGAGGAGTTGCTGGCCCGCGCCGCCCGGGAAGGATTGCCCGCCACGAGCATCAAGGCCGTGGCGGAGCAGCTGCCCGCCGGCCGAGGGCAGGACTCCGCCAACGGGTCGACTTGGCCCGCCGCCGCAGCCGACTCCTGCAGCAGCAGAACCTGGTCAACTGGGTGGTCGTGCAGCGGACCTTGCTTCACCTCTCGCAACTTCTGGAGATTATCGCGACCGGCGGTCGCCTCCAGCCGACATATGGAGAGAGACGGCTATCGCCAGTGGCGCCTTGGTAGACCAGGCGGCTAGAGAAACAGTAGCGTTGGGACAGAATGCCCTGTGAGTCCTGGCATAGCCGGAGACCGCAGACGGGGCTAACGGCGGCTCGCCGACAAGATCGAGGAACAGAGACGATGTCGCTGTTCAGTTCCATCCAGATGGCCGGCAACGCCTTGCAGGCAACCGACATCGGCCTGCAAGTGGTCGGGCAGAACATTTCCAACGCGAACACGCCCGGCTATATCTCCGAACAGTTGAAGTCTGCAGCCGCGGCAGCCGCAGCAGTATGGCGGGCTAGCTGCTGGGAACCGGCGTCCAGGTGCAAGGCGGTCACCGAAAGATCGACAGCTTCCTGGAACAGCAACTCGCAGGGCGCGACGAGCAGATCAGTCCAGCGCCGACAGCCTCAAGAGAACGTATTCGCAATTGGAAAGCATCGTCGGGGCGCTGAACAGCAGCAATCTCGGCACCTCGATGGACGCCTTCTTCTCCAGCATCCACAACGTGCTCAACCAGCCGCGGGACGCCTCGGTACTAAATCTCGCCGTCCTGCAGGGCGAGGCCTTGGCCAACACGATCAACCAGATGGCCAGCCAGGCCGAGTCCCTCCGCAGCAACGTCAACACCGACGTCGACAACATGGCCCCCGAAATCAACAGCCTAACCAGCCAGATCGGCGCGCTGAACCTGGCAGATCGAGAACGCCGACGGCGGCAACACCTCCGGCAGCGACGCCGTCGGGCTGACGACCAGCGGCTGCAGGCCCTGCAAAGCCTCTCCCAGTTGATCGGCGTCCAAACCGTCAACCAGTCCAACGGTTCCGTCTCCGTCTACATCGGCGGCAACTACCTGGTCGACGACGGCAACGTGCAGACCGTCGCCCAGTCGTTGCAATCCAGCGGCGGGCAGACCGTCGCCGATCTCCGTCATCGCGGGGACCAACACGCTGTTGGACCCCTCAACCAATTCGTCCTCGGGCGAATTGCAGGGCTTGCTCGTCGCCCGCGATCAGGTCCTCCCCACTTTCCTCAATCAGTTGAACGGTTTCGCCGGCACGCTGTCGTCGGAGTTCAACAAGATCTATGCCAGCGGCCAGGGGCTGCAGGGCTACACCACGGCGACCAGCGAATCCGCCGTCAACGATCCGAACCAGTCGCTGGGCAACACCGGCCTGGCCTTCCCGCCCGTCGATGGATCCTTCCAAATCGCCGTGCAGAACCAGACGACCGGCTTGACGCAGACCACCGCCATTCCCGTCAATGTCAACGGCGTCGGCGCGGACACAACGTTGAACAGCCTCGCCGCGTCACTGAACCAGGTCAGCGGGATCACCGCCGCGGTGAACAGCGACAACCGACTGACAATCACGGCCGCGTCGGGGCAAGAGTTCTCCTTCGCCAACGACACCAGCGGCGTGCTGGCCGCCCTGGGGATCAACACGTTCTTCTCCGGCGTCGACGGCCTTGGACATTGGCGTCAATGCCGACGTGCAGAACAACCCGTCGCTGTTCGCCGCCAGCCAGGGCGGCATCGCCGCGGACACGAACAACGCCGTCCAATTGGCGCAGTTTCCCACGCAGCCGCTCGCCTCCGCCGAACGGCGACTCGATCACCGACATGTACAACAACCTGGTGAACGACGTCACGCAGGGCTTCGGCGCAGGCCCAATCGACCGCCAGCAGCGCCGACTCCTACGCCAAACGCTCAACAACCAGCAGGTGGCCGCCAGCGGCGTGAGCATCGACCAGCAGACAATCCAGATGCTCGAATATCAAGCGGAGTACCAGGCGACGGCCAAGTACGTCGGCACACTGAGCAACCTCCTGCAATTGTTGGCGCAGTTGTAGCATTCCGAGGCGCAGCCATGGAACTTTCGATCGGCGGCATTTCGACTTCCGGCGTCAGCAATCAGTACGTCCAGCAGATGCTCTTGCAGCAGCTCGACACCGCCCAGTCCGCCATGCTCGCCACCGAGAGCCAATTGAGCAGCGGCAAGCAGATGACCGAGGGCAGCGACAACCCGGTCGCCACGATGCAGATCGTCAACCTGGATTCCCAATTGGACTCCAACGCCCAGATGACGAACAACGTGACGGCCAACCAGGCCTACTTGAGCACCACGGACGCGGCGCTGTCGAACGTCGCGAGTCTGTTGTCGCAGGCCCAGTCGGACACGCTGAGCGCCGCGGGATCGACCGCCACGAGCCAACAGCGCAGCGCCGCCGCCGCGGAAGTCGGCGAAGCCATCCAGGAGCTGATGAACATCGGCAACCAACAGTTCGACGGGCGATATCTGTTTGCCGGATCGGACGCCGCCGTCGCGCCCTTCACGACGACCGCCAACGGCTTGATCCAGTACAACGGCAACAATCAAAACATCGACAGCTTCTCCAACGCCAACGTGATGTTCCCGACGAACGTCACCGGGGCGGCGGCCTTCAGCGCGCTTTCCAGCCCCATCGAGGGCGCCAATCTCAATCCCGAACTGACCGCCGAAACGCCGCTGGCCGATCTCCGCGAAGGGGCGGGCGTCGCCCTGGGCAACATTGAAATCTCCGACGGCTCCTCCCAACCGACCGTCATCGACCTCAGCCAGGCGCAGACCGTCGGCGACGTTGCCACGATGATCGAGGACAATCCGCCCGCCGGCCGCAGCGTGCAAGTCGCCATCGGCCCCACGGGCCTGAACGTCAGCCTTGTCCCCGTCGCCGGCGAGTCCAAAACCCTGTCGATCAGCGACATCGGCAACGGCCTGACCGCGAAACAACTCGGAATCGCCGGCCTCAGCAACAACGGCGCGATCTACGGCGGCGCCCTGAACCCCACCATCAGCCTCACCACCCCCTTGAGCGCGCTCAACGGCGGCGCCGGCATCGACCAGACCTCCGGACTGCAAATCGTCGGCAACGGCACGACGCAAACCGTCAGCCTCGCCGGCTGTCAGACGATTCAAGACGTGATCAACGCGTTGAACAGCTCGGGCACGGGCCTGGTGGCGCAAATCAATTCCAGCAAGACCGGCCTGGAGGTCTACTCCAACCTCAGCGGTTGCGACTTCTCGATCGGCGAGAACGGCGGCCAGACCGCCACGGACCTCGGCCTGCGCACCTTCACCGCCAACACGCCGCTGTCGGACCTCAACCACGGCGCCGGCGTCGCCGCGGCCCAGGGCGATTCCCAGTCGTTCACCGTCACCGCCGCCGACGGCACGGCCTACGACGTGAGCATCGCCGGCCTCTCCACCGTCGGCCAGGTGATGAGTGCGATCAAGACCGATTCCGGCGGAAAAGTGTCGGCCGAGCTTTCCCAATACGGCAACGGCATTCAACTCGTTGACGACACGACCTCCCCCGGATCGGTCAGCGCCACCGCCGACCCCACCAGCACCGCGGCCGTCGATCTCGGCCTGATTCCCAGCGGTAAATCGACCGTCGCGGGCTCCACAAAGGGGTTCGCCAGCGCGGCGGTCAACTTCGGGGGGCAAGCGAACAGCGGCCTGCTCATCCAATCCAACATGGCGGGAACGGCCGGCGACGTGCAAATCATCTTCCAGAACGGCGCCACTCTCAGTCCGCCGGTCTACGACGCGACGAACAACACGCTGACCTTCAACGTCGTCAACGGCGTCACCACCGCCAGCCAGGCTCGTTCAAGAAGCGGCCGCAGACCCGACCGTGGCAAACGCATTCTCCGTAACCCTCGACACCGCCGCCGATCCGACCAACGACGGCAGCGGGACGGTTTCCACGCAACTACTCTCCGCGCCGCCGCTTTACGCCCAGGGAGGCACTCCCTCGGTCCTCGGCGGGAGCGACGCGAATCCGCAGGAGGCCGCGGGCGTCTTCAACGCCTTGTTGCGGCTGACCACCGCGCTGAACGCAAACGATCAGGCGGAGATCCAGCGCAACGCGACGCAGTTGCAGCAGGCCTCGCAGAACCTGAGCCTCACGCAGGCGAGCCTGGGCGCGGAAGAACAAACGCTCAGTTCCGTGCAAACGCAACTCACCTCGCAGAACACGCAGTTGCAATCGCTGTTGTCCAACAATCAGGACGTCGACATGGCCACGGTCATTTCCGAACTCACCGCCCAACAGGTCGCCTACCAAGCGTCCTTGCAGACGATGGCGCAAATGTTCAAGATGACGTTGCTGAACTATCTGTCTTGAACGGCCAGCCTACTCGTCGGTCGTCGGGGCGGCCTTCTTCGCGGCCTCCTTGGGCGGCCGCCTGCCGCGAGGCTCCCCCTTCGCCGGCTTGCCGCGACGCTGGCTCTTGTCGCCTTCGATCTGCGTGAGCGTCAACTTCCCCTTGACGTTGTCGATCTTGTAGCTGAAATGGCGGAGGAAACTTTGGCCAAGCAGCGCCGCAGCGCCGGGGCAGTCGGCCGGCATGACCGCGACCTCCACGTTCTCGACGCTGAACTTGCCCAAACGGACCGTCTGCGCGTAGACCTGCTTGCACTCGACGATGTGGCCGTCGGCCAGTTGGGCTCGAACCGTGGGGGCGTTGCCCGATGGCGCCAACCCCGCATCGACCGCCGTTTTGTAGGGGAGCGTAATCGTGCTTGCCCCGGTGTCCACCGCCGCTTCGATGGGGTTCTGCCCGTTGAACGTCAACGAAGCGAACCAAATGTCCCTGCCCGCGCCCTCGTGAAGAGAGATCGTTTCCGAAAGGACCTTGCTCTCCAGCTTCTTCAGGCTGCGGTCCAAGGCGCCGAATGAGCCCGACGGCCCGAGCTTGAACTCCGAGCCGTCCTTGCTCACTCCTTTCAGGGCCTCCTGCACCTTCGGGTCGGCGGCCAACTGGTCGTACTTCTCGTCGATTTCGTCGTACTGCTTCCGCAACTTCACGAGGACGTCGATGTATTGCTCCGAGGCAACGGTCAAGGCGGCGCAGTCTTCTTTGCATCGTCCTCTTCGTTGGCCCTTACCGGAGACAACAAGCCCAGCAAGCTTTTCGCGCAGAGCTTCGAGCGCCTCGGCGGGTGAATTGCCAAAGGCCGCCGGGAAATTCCAGAGATCATCCAGCAGGCCGTCACCCAGGCCGCGCATCATGGCCACGTTCTTCCCCCGGCGCAGAAGGCATACGGCAAGGTGATGGGATTCCGCCGCGCGGCGAGGGCGGGGAAGCGGGAAATCCTCCGGATGACCGGAGCGATATCCGCCGCACCATTTCTCGAGCGGACAAGCGGGGCAGCGCGGGCCGCGGGGCGCGCAGATGGGCTGCCCCAGCTCCATCAAGGCCTGGTTAAAATTTCCCGGTTCGCGGCGGGAGAGGAGCTTTTCCAGTTCTGTCTCTACGGTCCGCCGAAACGGGGGCTGATGTAAATTCCCGCGAAGACTGCCCAGGCGCGCCACCACCCGGGCCACGTTCCCATCGAGCACCGCGTAGGGCTGATTGAAGGCGATGCTCAGTACCGCCTTGGCCGTGTAATCGCCGATGCCGGGAAGGGCGCGAAGGCCGTCATAATCTTGCGGAAACTTCGCACTCGGTAGTTGCGCCACGGCCTGCGCGGCCTGATGCAGGTGGCGTGCCCGGCGGTAATACCCCAACCCTGACCAGAGCTCGAGCACTCGCTCCAGGGGAGCTTGCGCCAGGTCCGCGACGCTCGGAAAGGCCTTGAGGAAGCGCTGGTAATAAGGAATCACCGTGGCCACTTGGGTCTGCTGGAGCATGATTTCCGAAACCCAGACGGCGTAGGGGTCGCCCGTGCCGCGCCACGGAAGGGCGCGCGCGCTCGAGCGAAACCACTTGAGCAGCGCACGGCGGATCGCTAAATGGGCGGAATTCGATGTCCCCACCCCTTTTGCCCGCGGGGTTCGCCCCCGGTTGCGCTCTTTAGTCTTTGCCGTCATGGTGATTGCCGATTGGAAAAATCCTGTTCCTCAGTTCGAATTTGTCGTCCTTGAATCAGGATTTATGGAACGATTGAGCTAAAATGTCATTCGTTTGCGATTCATTTGACGCAAATGCCTGTCTTTTCACCTGACATTTTGTCATTAATTTATTTGTTTTCATACAGTTATTGGCTTTGCTCGTCATAAAAAGAATTCTTTTTTCTGGCGGCTTCTCGGGAAGCGACGTTTTGCCCGGCTCGACGCGCCGTGGCGGATCGATGCCCCGTGGCGAATGGTTTTCCGAAATGGGGTATGGCGATTAGATCACCACCGGCATACATTCCAAGCCAGCTTTGCACTTCACGCTCATTTCCGCCAATCTGCCGGCCGCGGCGTCCCCTTTTGCCACCGGGAGCATCTGACCGGGCGTGGGGCCGGGCAAGCCATACGGGATGGATGCGAGGGCGGCGCTCATCATCATGTTAGCCTACACGCAATTTTGGGAATTGTCAAGAAGCAAGTTGTCCTAGCCTCTCGCGCCAGGCGGGCCGGAGGCTTTCGCCTCTGATCAACCCACAGGAAGGCACAGACCGTGGCTATGTGCTTTGGTTGCAGTTTTTCCCGTCACGCTGGGTGCGGAATGGAGGAATCCTGTTCCGCTATTTGAACCTCTTGCCCTCTCATTCCGCTTGCAGGCGCGCAGCTTCCACGCGCACTTCTTCAGGGGAGAGTTCCACTATTTTGCCTTCCCGCCAGATATACATCGGCAGGCCTTGGCGCGCATGCTCGACAAATGCTTTCTCTACGGCAGCTTTGAACGCCATTTCGGCCCGTACTTCGAGTGGCAACCGGAGACCGTTTGCGGGTGGTTTGGTCATGGCCCTCCGTAGCGAGCGATCAGTCGCTCGTAAATCTCTCGGTGGATTATACGGGACTTGCCCTGTTTCGCCAAGGCAACGATCTTCGTAGGGGCACTCCTCGTGGGTGCCCTTGTGGGGGGGGCACCCACGAGGGGTGCCCCTACTCTGCCGTAACTCGGGTTACTGAATTGAGAACTCCGCCGTACGCACGGTGGAGACGCTGCCCATCGCGTCGCGTCCCTTGATTTCAAAGCGGTAATCGCCCGCCTGGAAGCTGGTCGATGGGCAACTTGAAGCCCACGGGCACCAGGGGGTTGCCGGGTTGCACGTAATCGTTGATCAACATGGTGTTGGACGAGAAGACCTGCTGATTGGTCTTCCGGTCGATGATGCTGAACAACACTCCCACGCGAGGATCGGCTTCGTCTTTCAGCGCGGGATCATATACCTCCACGTAAACCATGGGCTGCGTGCCTTTGGCAAATCGATAGGTGGTGGAGGGAACCAATTCCATGCCCTTAAACACCAGGGGCGTGCGCTCCTCCATGCAGGGCCGCGTCCATGCTGCTGGCAGCTGCGAGACGGGCACGCACCTTTCGCCCAAAGCCGGGCCGCCCAGGCTGAGTTCGTTGCCGGTGAAAGGTTCGACCACCAGAGGAACTACGTATTTGCCGAATTTCTCGCCTCCCGCGCTCAGCACCAGCTTCAGCGTGTAAGTTCCCGGGGCGATGTTGAAGGTATTCTGGTAATCAAACGAGCCTTTGGCGAAATCCTTCAGCTCTTTCTTCTGGTAATCCAACTTGACCGTGTCGCTGAAGCGCGCGGCGACCGAGCCGTTTTGGCGGTAGGCGATTCCCAGCACATTCACGTCGGAATGGAACGCCCCCTTCTGTTTCTCGAAGTCGATGGACGAGCCGGGAACGGACAGCGCCAGGTTCACGCGGGCCACGCCGGGCTCGGCGTAAAAATAAGGCAGCGCTGAGGGATGACGGGAATTTCCCCGGTCTGCGTGCTTGCGGCGCGCGCCTCCAGCACCTTCCCTTCCGGCTTGCCTTTCAGCAGGTCAGGACTCTTGAGGTCATAGTAGCCGGTGCGGTAGCGCACGCACCACGCCTGCGCGCGCCACCGTGACCTTGATCTTGTGGTAGCTGCCGTCGTGCGTTTGGCTGGGCGGAGTGTAACCGAGATTGTAGTACTCGTTCATCTCCTTGGCGACCTTTTCCAGGCCCTTGCAGGAAATCGTTGGTGTTGAAAATCTCAAAACCGCCGGTGCCTTTGGCCAGGGCATAGAGGACCTGCTGGTTGGTGGCAACGCTGTCGGGAATATTGGGAATGATCTGCCGGTTGACACAGTTGGGGTTCTGCATTCCACCCATGTTCGTGCCGCTCATGCAGTTGTGTATTGATATTGTTGTAGTTATTGGGATTGTTTCCTCCCGCGCCGCGTGAACCGCTGCCGGCGGTGCCGCTGCCCGTGCTGCCGGTTCCCGTGGTGCCTCCCGTGCCATGACTCCCACTGGAGCCGCTGCCGCCGGTGCCTCCTGAGCCCGAGGAGCCGCCTACTGCCCCCACCGGGAACCTCCACCACCCCCGCCAACTCCGCCGCCCCCGCCGACTCCGCCCGCCGCCTCCCCGCTCCGCGCTGGGGTTCAGGTCAGGCAGGCGCTGCCAACGCCGCCAACAGACCCGGCAGGTGAGGGAAGGGTGATTCAGGGCTTAGTCAATTCCGCCTCCGGCGGAAACCCGGGGCGTGTGCCGGGGACCGAGGGATTGGAGATATCCATGCCCGGGCTTGGGGAAACCGCCAGGCCCCGCACGTCCACCGGGTACACGGCGATGTTGGCCTTGTTCAGAGCATCGATGGTGGCGGTGAGTTCCGACTGGCGCTCGGGGTCAAGGGCAAATCCCTGCGGAGAACAAGATCATCGTCTTGCGCCCGGGCATGGCGCCGACAGCAATTTGGCCACTTCGCGCATGGAGAGCAGCACGCTGCGCGCGGCGAAGTCCGATTCGGCGCCGCCCAGCGACGGCGCCCCCATGGATGCCAGTTGCACGTCCCGCCTCCGGCGTTGGGATTGAGGGCCGAAAACTTGACGGTGCTGACGGCTCGCTTCAACAGTTCCCCGTCGGCGGTAAAGTTCTGGGCAATCTTCAAGCGTTCCGCCGAAGTCCACCACCGCCATCAGGCGATTGGGGGAAGCGGTGCTTTCCACAAACTTCGCGGCCTGCTGCGCGCGCATGCGCTTGCAGGGCCGGGTCCATGGTGGAATCGTCAAAGAAAAGAACCATGTAATGCTGATGTCCGGGCGCATTGGGCTCAGTGTCCGTTTCGTGGGAGAAGGAGGCGATGGTTTGCTCCGCATCGTCCTCAAAGACATGGAAGTCCTTCTTTTGCAAGTCCTTGATGTAATTCCCTTTCTTGTCGGTGGCGATGACGTCAACCAGAACCAGGTTGCTCTCCGTCTTGATCACCACCGGCGCATTCTCCGTGACCGGCGGGGAAGGATTTTGCGCCGCCGGCGGGGGCGGCAGGGGCCGTGGCCGATTCCAAGCCCAGCCCTCCCAGAGTCAACAGGATGCCCAGGGTCAAAAGCCATTGATGTCGGGACATAAATTGATCTCCTAATAAGGAATTTCCACGGTGCGATTCAGACCGGAGATTTGGCCACTCTCGGAATCGCGGACGACCGCCCGCACCAGATAAGTTCCGGGCTTGACGTCAAACGAGGTCTCGCATGGTGATGCCGGATTGCAAGTATCTTTCCAGGCGTGCCGTCCAGCATGCGCAATTGGACATCCTTTTCCTGGGCGGTGATCTCGTGGCCATCCTGGTCAAACACCGCCGTCACGAAAGTCAGATTGTCGACGTTGCGGTCCACTTCCTTGCGGAAATGCAAGGGGCGCAGATCAATACGCGTCAGGACGGTAATGCGCGCGTCGGACTCGCCCTTCATGAAAAATTGGGTGTGAACGTCGATGGGGAGTTCGTGGGTCTCGTCCTGGGAGAAGACGCGCTTCTCGAATTTCTTCCTTCTCCTGCTCGGTCGCGTCGGCGGGCTTCTTGGGTGCGAAGTAGCCGCGGCGCGCTTGCACCGTCAGGCCCTTGAGGGTCACCAACTTGACCTGAATCGGGTGGAACCTGCCGTCGAATTTCAGGTTTTGCGGGGAGAAAGCCAGAAGGTAATAAGCCGCGGGGATGCCCGCGACCTTGCGGAATCCCGCGTCCAGGTCATTGTTGTTGTTGAAAAAAATGCCTCCGGTATCGAGCGCGAGGGATTGCATGCCTTCGGTTTGCTGCCGGGCGCTTTCCAGGAGAATCATCAGTGCTTTCTGCCCTTGCGACACGGCGTTCAGGGTGTCGGCGAAGCTGGCTGGCTGGCGTCGAGCGTGGGGTCGGTCCAAAGACCGCGGGCGTCGATGGCGTTGATGATGACCCCCGCACGCAGCGCACGGTCGGTAATCTGGCTGAGTTCGAAGAGGAGGGTTTCGGTCAGAAATCCTCCGGAGACAATCACCATGCTGCGCTGCCCGGGGAGCGAGGTCAAGCGGCGAACGATGGATTCGATTCCCCGCAAGGCGGCAGTTGACTGCACCTCAGACTGCTGAGAACGATTGCATTGCTTCGGACTGCACCTGGGCCTGCGCCTGGCTAATGCACTGCTGCTGCGATTCCTGCTGGGGCAAGGATTACAATGCATGATTTCATCGGCGGCCTCAGCAATGGCGATGGGGTCGTTTTGGTCGACGATCAAATATGCCTGGTAGGGGGGAATTGCGCCGCAAGAGGTATCCGGTGGCACGATGGGGCGCGGACGAAGTTCGAAAAGGGCTTGATGCACTTGCGCCTTGTCGTCGGTAAAATCGATTTGCTTCTGCCCGGAGGAGGTGTACAGCGCCACGCGATCGCCGGGCTGCACCGAACTGGTAAGGAAATGGTCCGCCGCATCGCGCGCGCGCGTCAGGCTCTCAAAAGGGTGTTCACGTCATCAAAGTACATGCGCCACGAAGCGGCGAGCCGTGGAAGCCGGCACGACGGTTTCATCCGCGTCTTCCGGTTCGGCGTAGGATCTTTTCGGCGGGTTTGGGCACGAGGGGCTCGGTCGACTTCAGGGCCGGCTTCTCCAGCGAAAAATTCAAAATGGCCTGCGATTTTCCGTGATCGAAAAGTTGGAAATCCTCTTTGCGGAGGTTGTCAACCGCCGCCCCTTTCCCGTCGCGCACCACCACGCGGACCATCACCAGGTTGCGTTCCGATTGCAGTTTGAAGGTGGGCTGAACGTCCTGTGATGAAATCTCCTGGGAGTTGGCAGTCTGGGCCCGGAGCAGGGCGGGTGTAAGGGCTGGAATCAAGCTCAGAATAACCGCCAACAGCCGCGATGGCCATTGGGGCCCCGGCCGGCGCGCGAGGGTAAACAGGGACACCATAATTCCTGGTCACGTGCAATCGAACGCAAGGACCGTGCCGCTCACCACCCACAGGAAATCATCGAGAACATGTCGATGCTGTCCGGGCAATGGGGTTAGTTTCATGCCCGTGGAGTGCAAAGTCAAGCGGAAGAAATTGACGTGCCGGGCGCCAGCACATAGAATGGTTGTCCCCAGCGTTTTTCCGCCAGAAGCACCGCCGGAAAACCACTTTTTGCAAGGAGCACTAATCATGTATCGTGGCTTCAAACTCTTCTGTTTTTTTCTTGCACTCTCGCTATCTTTCGCCTTCGGTGTTATAGGAGCGGAAGAACCGCCCGTCAAAGTCGATGTGCATTGGGACAAGGTGGTCCGGGTATCAAAGACGATTCCGACCATCCTGTATATTGCGACGCCCAAAACCCAGCGCGGCGCGCCGCTGCACGACGTCCTGCTGAATTCCGTTAAGGATCTGGGGGCAGATGATGTCCGTTACGCGCCCTGCAATTTCTTCCCGCGGTCTGTCGGTCGCAGAACTCGAGCCGCCCGGGAAGACATCCACCTCCTGGGATTTCTCGCTGATTGATCCCTTACACGGAGGACGCCTTTAGCGCCATCAATGGTCATCCCATCGAATTGTCCTTGAGCACCATTCCGGAGTGGATGTTTAAGACGCCCAAGCCGGTCGCTTACCCGCGCGACCCCAACCAGTTCATGTACGACTACGAGGTGGGCAAGGAATTGCGCGACCCCACCTACCAGGAGCCTGCCGACTACTTTGCCCGCGTGGTGAGCTGGTATGTCAAGGGCGGCTTCACCGATGAACTGGGCAAATGGCACAACTCCGGGCATCACTACAAGGTGGATTACTGGGGGGTCTTAAACGAACCGGATCTCGAACACGAATTGAGTCCCGAGGTCTACACCAAGCTTTACGATGCCGTCGTAAAGGCGGTTCGTAAGGTTTCGCCGCAAACCAAGTTTGTTGCAATTTCCAATTCCTATCCAGGCAGTCATCCGAAGCTTTTTGACTACTTCCTGGACCCCCGGAATCACCAGCCGGGGATTCCCCTGGATATGATTTCCTACCACTTCTACGCCGTGCCGGGCGGGGACGATCCTCCCTCCATTTACCCGTACACGTTTTTCGACCAGGCGGACCGATTCCTGGAGGTGGTGGGATATATCGAAACCATTCGCCAGCGACTTTCACCCAAGACGGGCACCATGGTGGATGAGATTGGCACCATGCTGCCGTCGGATTGGGATCAGGGAAAGCCGGGATATGTCTTCAAACCCATCGCACCTTCTTACTGGAATATCTCTGCGGCCGTTTATGCCTACGTCTTCGCAGGGTTGGCGCGCCAGGGGATTGATGTGGCCACCGAATCTCTTGGTACCGGGCTATCCCGGCAAGTTCCCGAGCATCGCCATGCACGATTGGGACACCGGCCAGCCCAACGCCCGTTACCGCGTCCTGAAACTGATTGTGGACAACTTCCGGCCGGGGGACACGATTGTCGAGTCGGGGAATTCCTCAGGGGATCTGATGACCTTGGCCTTCCTCGGTCCCAGCGGGGGACGGAAGCTCTTGATCGTCAATAAGCGCGACCGCGAGTTTCACCTGACTTTGCCGGGGTTCAAAGGCGGAAGGCTGGAAGTTGTGGACCAGACCACCGGATCCAATCCTCCGGCCACCAGCACCATGGAGAACGAAAGTTTTGACCTGGGAGGGCTGGGGGTGGCGGTGGTGACGCTGGCGAAATAATCAGGGCAGCGCCGCGGAGTTGCAAAAGCCAGTCAAAAGGCAATGTGCAAAAGGCAATGGTGAACGGCCGTGCCTCGCTGCCCTGCGCGGATTTGACCTTCCGGCTCAACGGTTGCAGCGGGATTTCTGCGAGTCAACGGGGGATGGGAATGGGCCCGTTACACGGAACTGAATATCTTGGCAAGGCTGGAGTGATCCAATGGTTTACGGCCCCCTCCCGGAAGCTCGATCTCGGAGTTGGCGGCGTAGAAGAGAACGCGGCCCAGCAACCGCCCCTCCATCATCATGTCAGCGACCGCTTCTGCCACAGGTTTCGTGCTCTCGGGGGTTGGTAATTTCCCCGTCTTTTTGGTGTTGATCAGTAAGATGCCGGCGCGAACCCGGGACCGGCCGACCCATCGGAAATCGGGGTTCCGGGTGAGCTCGAAGCGGTGGCCCCGCTCCTCGACGGCTTCCTTGATTTGCCCGAGAACATCTTCCATGCGCCCTTGTAATTCGCTGTCCGTCATCGCACACCTCAAATCATCTATTCGCTTCGCGCATTAGCAAGCGGAATTCGGTAGACATACCTCGGGGTATCCATGGGGCCGATGAAAACGCTGCTCAACCCATCACGGTCAGCCCTAAGCGACCGATGGAATTACCCGGAATTCGTTTTTTGTAATTGCCCGTCGGACAGTATACACCCAGACGTCTCTCTTTACCCCGTTGACCTTAATCCAATCGCCCCACCTACGACCTGCCACCTGCCACTCCTCAGAACATCCCGCCCACCCCAAGAACCACCATGGCGAGAAGGACAGAGACAACCGCACTGTTCAGCAAGCGTCGGGTGCGGGTGGAGGTGTCATCCCATTCGCCGGAAAACAGGCCGAGCAGATTCGAGACCAGCACCGTTGATGAGATGAGGAACGCAAAGCCGAACGACGTGCCGGAAGCGCTGAGGAACGTTGTGCCCATTCCGTAACCCAGAACTCCTGCCAGCCACAGGCCCGCCATTGCGCGCTCCCATCGCGGCTTCCTTGGGCCAGCCGGCGATTGGATACAACGACCAGGTTCGATTCCGGAAAAGCAGATAGCCGCAATAAAGGAGGTTGGGAATAAAGCCCGCCGCGAGAACGAGCATCCAAACCGCATACGTGGAGAACGCCGGGTTGGCGCCCAGTTCCACGCTCCGGCGCTGGAGCGGCCCGCTGAAAGCGAAGCCGAAATTCAGCAGAGCGCCGAATACTCCCGTGAAAATGCAAATCGCCAGGCCCGCGGCAAAGCTCATCTTGCGCTCGACGGGCTGGCCATTTTGGGACTCTTGCTCCTTTTCCCGCCTCAAGCCGGCCATTCCATACAGAACCAGCCCCAAAATCAGAATCGGCAGGCTGATCATCAGGGCGATGCCCCGCGGCCGGAACAATTCCTCGGGATGGAGGACCAGCATGGGAATCAACGAACCCAGGAAACCCGTCAGACCGACCACCACGGCGACTGCGAGCGCCATTCCCACCGCGGCGATTCCTATCCCAAAAGTCACCTGAGCGATGCCCCAGAGAAAACCGAAAATAAGGGCGGGCAGGAGTTCCCTGAGGGGTGCGGCGGTGTACAGATCCCGAAGGTGCGGAACCAATGCCAGCGTGAGCAGCAAAGGCAGGACAAAAAGCGCCAAAAAGGTAAAAAATAGCCAAAGGTTTTCCCAATGCCATCGACGTGCATGCTTCATCGGCCAGGCAAAACTGCCATTGAAAAGGCCGCTGATAAATATGATGGTCATCCCGAAAAAGAAGGCCCTGCTCATAAGGGGTTGTCTCCTTGTACGACACAGAACAACTACAGTAATCGAGCAAGAGAATAGTCATGCGCGGGGGGAAATGCAAAGTTATCTTCCATGCAGACAAAAAGTCCCTAACGCTGGGGCGGTCGGCCCCGGCAGTGCTAACCGTCCTGTAATGTTTGTGTGGTATCGTTTCCACATTGTGCGGGGAGAGGTACCCTCTGACGCATCCTGCGTAATCGTGGGAATGGGGGGCGGGAGGTGTTTCATGCGGCGCGTGGTGCTTCTGATAGTCTTGGGCTTCTCTGGTTTATCCATGATTGTCAAGCCACCCTGTGCTGCTGAAGGCGGGGAAGGACCGCGGCTTTTGGAATTGACCGCGCCGGCGGGAGACCTGCCAACCCACATCAATCCGTCGGGCGAAACGGTTTTGCCGAATGGGCGATTGATTACGCCGGAAGGTGTGCAAGTTACCGTGGAGCCGCACCCTTATGGGATGGCGCTCAGCCCCGACGGAAATTTGCTGGTGACGGCCAACACCGGTACCTGGCCCTTCTCACTTTCGATCATCAGTGCGCTGGCCAGCAACGCCCCCGAAGTGCAGCAAATTCCTCCCGGCTACCCGCCCAAGCATTCCGACGTGGAGCCCTCCAGCGTCTACATGGGACTCGCCATCGCCGGGGACAACCGGACGGCTTATGTTTCCGAAGGCGATACTGGAAAAATTGATGTTTACGACCTGCAAAATGGCCAGCGATCGCAAGTCATTGCTTTCGACCGTGAGTTTAACGGCAAGGACTTATCGCCACAGCTTTACCGGGGCGCTGGCGCTTTCGCCGGATGGCAAGCTTCTTTATGCCCTGGACCTTGCGCACTTCGAACTGGTGGTGATTGAAACACGCAGGGAACCATCCGTTGGCGGGTCGGCGTGGGCAGGCTGCCCTTCGCCGTGGCGGTGAGCCCCGGGGGCGACCGGATCTATGTCTCCAACGTCGGCACGTTCCGCTATTCGGTGGTGCCGGGATTTGATTTGAAGCGGGCGGGGGAAACCGGGCTGGATTTTCCGCCCTTCGCAACGGGGACGCCCGAAGCGGAGCAGGGCACCGTCATCGCGGGGAAAATCATACCCGGCCTGGGCGATCCCAACGTGCCCGAGTCAAATTCGGTTTTTGTTCTCGACGCCAAGGCGGGCCCGCCGACGGTGCTGGCACGCATCCGCACGGGCTTGGCGATCGGGAGCCAGTCCGTGGGCGGGTCGAGTCCGGGCGCAGTCGTAGCGGGGCATGACCGCGTCTATGTTTCGAACTCCGCACAGGACAGTATTAGTATTCTGGACACGCGGAGGAATCGTCTCGATTGCCACCATCCGGCTGGAGCCCGCTCCGGGCGTGGGCGGCTTGCGCGGGGTTCTGCCCTTCGGCCTCGCGCTCAGCCCGGACGAATCGCGTTTGTACATTGCCTGCGCGGGAATCAACGCGGTCGCGGTGTTCGATACCCGGCGCGATACCGTGCTGGGCTATATTCCGACGGGCTGGTTTCCCGCGCGAGTCGCCTTGAGCAAAGACGGGCGCACCCTCTATGTGGCCAACGCCAAGGGGTTCGGCGCCGGACCCAATGGCGGAGCGGATTTTCAAAAAGGGCCGGAGGGAGACTATATCGGCGACATCACCAAGGGCACCGTCTCCATCATCCCCGTGCCGCCGGACGCCGAGCTTGCGGATCTGACGTACCGGGTCATTCGCAACAACGGCTTTGCTCCCGGCGCAGCGCCGAAGGAACGGCCCGCGGACTTCCCCATCCCCTCTGCCGGCGGACCCAGCTCGCGCCTTCGCCACGTGGTGTTCATCGTCAAAGAGAATCGCACCTTTGACGAAGTCTTCGGCGACATCCGAACGCTGGGCGGCCAGGAAGTGAACGGCGATCCGACACTGGCGCGTTGGGGACTTGATGCCGAAGTTCACGAAGACGGCGAGCCGACCTTGAAGCACGTGCGCGTCACGCCCAACCATCACGCGCTCGCAGAGCGCTTCGGCCTGAGCGATAACTACTATGTGGATTCGGACGTTTCCTTTGACGGGCACCACTGGCTGGTGGATAGCTATCCCAATGAGTGGGTTGAGACGGCTTGGCCCCCCGGTTACGGGGGACGCTCGCATTTGTATTACGACAACGACGCTCCGGGCCGCATGAGCCTGGGAGGAACTTCCTCCCTGCGCCCGGAGGATTATCTCGAAGCGGGGTCGCTGTGGGATCATCTGGCGCGCTATCACAAGACCTTCCGGAATTATGGCGAGGGGCTCTCCGGGGAGATCGACGAGGGGTACGAGCCCACGGGCTTGCGGCTCGGAATCAACCTCCCCATTCCGGGGCCGCTTTACGCCAACACTTCGCGAACTTATCCGATGTTCAACACTTCGATTCCTGACCAGTACCGATTCGAGCAATTCAAGAAAGAGTTTGAGGAATCGCTATGTGCGGGCGCAGCCCCTGCCGCAGTTCATCTATATCTGGCTGCCCAATGACCACACGGCGAAGCCGCGCCCGCAGGATGGCTACGCCTATCGCGCGTCTTACGTCGCCGATAATGATCTGGCGCTCGGCAAGATTATCGACCTGCTCTCGCATAGCAAGTTCTGGCCGGAGATGGCCGTCTTCATCACCGAAGATGACGCGCAGAATGGGCATGACCACGTGGATGCCCACCGCAGCGTGCTGCTGGTGGTCAGCCCCTTTTCCCGCCGGGTGTTTCCCACGCGCATACCAGCATGCTGAGCATTCTCAAAACCCTGGAGCGCATCCTGGGCCTTCCGCCTCTCAACCAGTATGATGCCGCGGCCACTGACCTTTCCGATTGCTTCACCGATCGTCCCGGATGTTTCACCTTACGTGGCGTTGCCTTCGGACACGAGCATCTTCGATCCCGGCAAAGCGCGCGACCCGCTTTACAGCTTGAGCAGGGGGAAACCGCTTCCCCCCTCCGAGCCGCTCGATGATCCTGCGCGGATTCGTCGCGAGATGAACGAGGGAAGAGGATATTGTAGCTTTCCGACGTGACGCCATTGCCGATGTTGCTTGCCCCCTGAACGCCGTCGGAAGCCAAATTGCCGTAGCGGCGAGTTCATCCATCAGATGACGGACCAAGTGGCGGCATAAAGCCGCCGCTACAGCTTGACCCACGACCGGGTTTCGAGTTGACATCCCGCAATCTCCTGTGTATGTTATGGGTTGTAGTTCGGAGGACATAAGCTCTCTTACGTTACAGGGCTGAGCGAACCGACACAAATTGGGGGTTAGGGAGAAGGAATCGCCCGATAACTGTTCCTTCTCATTGTCCTGTCGAGCAATTCTACAGATTTGTCCCATTAGGTCATACCATCCAGCGGGTTCTTGGTTCGAGTTCAAAAGTTGCATATGGGGGCATGGGGAATCTGCATCGTGTAGTCCAACGTGTAGTTGTCGCCAGCCGGGCCTTCTGTAAGGGTTTTTGCGCGCGTTTTTCCAGGCCTGAATCGGCGAGCTTTTGCCGGTGCAACCCAACGACGAAGATTCGTAGCCGCTCGCAATTTTGAGTGACGGGGAGAATCATAGGGATGGGCCAAACTGAAGACATGCTGGATGACAGTCATGTTTTGACGATCGAGGAGATTTCCAATCTCGCGTTGGACGGAGGCAAGCCCGCCGAAACCCTCATGAACGTCGTCGCCCTGATTGCCCGGCGTTTCCGCACGGATGTTTGTTGCGTGTATTTGCTGGAGCCGGACCGAATCAACCTGGTGCTGGCGGCAACCCTGGGCCTCCGCCCCCAGTGTGTCGGCACTCTGCGCATGGCCACGCATGAAGGTCTGGTGGGTCTGGTGGCCGAGCAACTGCGTCCCGTCGCAGTGGAAGAGGTGAAGAATCATCCCCGCTTCAAATACTTCAGCGAAGCCGGAGAAGACGCTTACCGATCGTTCCTCGGTGTTCCCCTGATTGATCAAGGCCTGTTGCAAGGCGTTCTCACGGTTCAGACGATAGCGCCCCGCATTTACCTCGAGGAAGAGATTCGCATGCTCTCGGAGGCCGCCGCGCAGGTGGCCCCGGTGGTCAGCGAAGCTCGAACCCTCGATCGCTTCATTGCTCCCTCCCAGGAGCGGCTTTGGTCGCTGGCGCGCAATCTCTGGTGGAGTTGGGACCATGACTCCGGCAGTTTGTTTCTGGACCTCGATCCGGTGCGTTGGCGGCAGTTCAACCACAATCCCATTTCGGTGCTCGCGTCCACTTCCGCTGGCGGGGATTGAGCGCCGCGCCCGCGAACTGGTGCTGCACGGGCGAATCAACTACGCCTACCGCCGGCAGCGCGAATATCTGCAAAGGGATCGGACGTGGGGCGCCAAGCATGCGGGGGTGCTGAGGCCGCGCCCGGTTGCCTACTTTTCCGCGGAATTCGGTCTGCATGAGTCGATCCCCATTTATTCGGGCGGCTTGGGAGTCCTCGCCGGCGATCACATCAAGAGCGCTTCTGACCTCGACATTCCCCTGGTCGGGGTGGGACTGTTCTACAGCCAGGGGTATTTCCGCCAGCGGCTGGACTGGGACGGCTGGCAGCGGGAAGAGTATTTTGAGACCGATGTCAGCCAGTTGCCCATGGAAGTGGCCATCGGGAAGACCGGTGAACCGGTCACGGTGGAAATCGAAACCCGCAGTGGCTCGTTGCGCGCCAAGGTGTGGCGGATAAGAGTCGGCCGGTGCGACCTGCTCCTGCTTGACTCCAACGTGCCCGGAAATGCTCCGGAGGACAGGGAATTGACTTCCCGCTTGTACGGCGGCGATGGGCGGGTGCGCATTCGCCAGGAGTTGCTGCTGGGGGTCGGGGGCATCCGGGCCTTGAAAGCCATGGGGATCACTCCCGGGGTTCTTCACCTGAATGAGGGGCACAGCGCCTTTGCCGTGCTGGAGGCCATCCGCGCCCGCATGGAGGATGAGGGCCTCAACTTTGAACAAGCCGCGCCGCTCGTTTACCGCGAAGTGGTTTTCACCACCCACACTCCCGTGCCGGCGGGCCACGATCGATTCAACGCCGGGCTGGTGGAAGAGCACCTGGGCCCGCTGCGGGACCGTCTGGGGCTATCGCTCGACCGACTGATGCAGATTGGCCGGGAAAATCCCTGCCAATCCCAATGAAGATTTCTGCATGACCGTGCTGGGCCTGAAGGTCTCCCGCCGCGCCAATGCCGTTTCCGGGCTGCACGGGCACGTGACCCGCGCCATGTGGAAAGGGCTCTACCCCGACAAATCGGAAGACACCGTTCCCATTGGACACATCACCAATGGAGTGCATGTTCCCACTTGGCTGGCGCCGCAAATGTTCCGCCTCTACGACCGCCATTTGGGGACGGGCTGGCACGAGCACAGCAGCGAACCGCGCATCTGGGAAGGAATCGAAAACGTTGATGATGGGGAACTGTGGGAAACGCATCTGAGCCTGAAGCAGCGCACTGCTGGAGTTTGTCCGCGCCCGCGCCATCGAGCAGGCGGAGCGCCGCGCCGAAGCGTTGGAACTCCGCCAACGCCTGGGCCGCATTCTGAGTCCCGATGCCCTGACCATCGGCTTTGCCCGCCGCTTTGCCACCTATAAGCGCGCCAACCTGATTCTGGCCGATATCGAGATGCTGGCCTCCCTGGCCAACGATCCCAAACGCCCCGTGCAGTTTGTTTTCGCCGGAAAGGCCCATCCCCGCGACGAGCCCGGCAAGCGCGTTCTCCAGCAAGTCGCCCAGCTCATGCGCGACCGCAAGTTCGCCGACCGCTTTGTCTTCGTTGAGGATTACGACATCAACGTGGGCCGCCACCTGGTGCAGGGAGTTGACGTGTGGCTGAACAATCCCCGGCGGCCGCTGGAAGCGTCCGGAACCAGTGGTCAGAAAGTGGTTCTGAACGGCGGCCTGAACCTCTCGGTTTTGGATGGCTGGTGGGCGGAGGCCTATGACGGCTTGAATGGCTTTGCCATCGGCACGGGCCGGACCCATACCAACGTGGATCTCCACGACGCGCGCGACCGTGAGGATCTTGTATCGCGTGCTGCGCGAAGAGGTCATTCCTCTTTATTACCAGCGTGACCGCGACGGCTTGCCGCACGGCTGGATCAAGCGCATGAAGCGCACCATTCGCACCCTGGGATGGCGATTCAACGCTGACCGCATGGTGATGGACTACACGCTGAAGTGTTACGTGCCCGGCGGCGGGGGGAACTTCCAGCGACATGGGTCCGACTCACTAAGCGATTTTTTTGTGTAAATGTACCCCCTCATGGGGGGGGCGCCCAAAGGCAGTGTGGGTAAACCACGAATACCCGCAAATTCCCGAGAGTCGACTACACAATTCCCCGGGGGTGGCAGGCGGCGCTGATCGGTGCTGGCGTCGGCCCGGATTTCCATGTAAGTAATTTGGTTTCAATGTACTGGTATTTCGTCCGCAGTTTGGGATTCCTCGAACAACCTTTCTAACAACTACTCGGACCCACTGGCCCTCTGGAGTTACCCCTGCCTCGCCCTCTTAAATGAGTTGTGGCCAATTGTTGCCCAATCCCGACATATTGTCGCGCCACGATATACAGAGTGCTTGACTCCCGGCCGTCTGGGCTTAGGATGTATCTCGATGCCCAAAATGCGGACGGTGATTTTCGGTCTAATGGCCGTGTTGGTTTTGGGGCCGGGGGGGCGCGCAGAAGACACGAGTGCCGCCCCGTGCCGCGCGCCGGACCTCCAGAAAGCCGGGTACAGCCGGGAATCAATTTCCATTTATCTCGAGGTGTTGCGTTCCGACCCGCAATGCCTCGAGGCCGAAGTGGGCCTGGGGCGCAGCTACTATGCGCTGGGTGAATACGCGCAGGCGGAGGCCGGCTTTTCAAGGGCGCTCGAGCTTCGGCGCGCTGACCCCCAGGTAATCAACTGGCTGGGCCGCAGCTATCTTCAGGAAAATAAGCCGGAAAAGGTTCTGGAACTGGTAGGCTCCGGAGGCGCCGGCGGGGGCAATACTGCTTCGATCGACCTGTTACGGGCGCGCGCCTATGAAGCGCAGGACAAGTTGGACGAGGCCCGCGGCGAAATCGACCAGGCCCTCAAGCTTGACCCGCGTTGCCATGGTGCGCACTTTGCCCGGGGGTTCATCGCCTGGAGCACGGACGACCTGGAGGGCGCCGAGCGCGACTTCCGCCAGGAATTGGATCTGGATGGGCACGAGAGCCTCGCCGCCTACTACCTGGCGGACGCCCTGGATAAGCAAGGAAAGCCCGAGGAGGCGGAGTCTGCCCTCACCCAGATGGGGCAGGATGCTCCGAACACCTATCTTTATCAGCTCGCCATCGGCAAGGTGGAGGAACGGATGAAGAAATATCCCCTGGCGGAAGAACATTACCGCCAGGCGATTCATCTAGCCCCACAGGAGCAGGAGGCGCATTTTCACTTGGCGGTTGTCCTGCGCGCCGAAGGCAAGACGGCGCAGGCGGATGCGGAGTTTCAAGCCTTCAACCAGTTACAGACCCAGATGAAATGCGGCATGAGCCACGGCATGGGAAGAATGCGCCCCCACCTCCCCGATTTCGAGTAGCCACCGGAACACGGCGCGCCGCTTATTGCAAATCCTGAGGAAAATAAATGTCTGATTCCACTGCGGTCACTTTACGTTCCCTCACCTGGAAGTTGTTGGGGGCAGGGATGGCGGTCATTTTATTGCCCGGGGCCTGGCTGGTACGCGGCGAGACCGCGAACCGCGGCGAAGGTCTCGGACCCTGCCTGCAAACGGCGCAAATCCTCGACCTCGCAACATATCTTGCTTCCACGGGCGGCGAGCCTGACTCCTACGCACGGGTGGCCAAAGCAGTTTTTGATCATGTGCAGGGCGGCACGATCCACATGACGGCATTTGAGGAGAACTCCTTTTTTGTATACGCCGTCGCGGAGATGCAATTACCGGAGCGCCCGACATCCCCAGGGCGCCCGGCAGCAAAGAGTTTCCAATGGGCGCGGCGTTTTATCATCTTGAACGCTTCCACCTTCCTGGTTGACGACGAGTTTCTCACGCCCGTCGCCCCCGGAATGAATGGCGGGTGCCTCTGTTCGGCAATCGCGCCGCAAGTTTCCGGCGGCGAAGCTCACATGAAGGAAGCCGCCGGGGAGATTTCCGCGCAAATCCTCTTCCCCAACCATGCCGCCTATCAGGTGCGGAGCGAGGGGGAGGGACCAGCGCCGGAAAGCTATCTTCTGGAAACACCCCTTCCCGACCTTTCCCACGGGGCGCGAGTTTTGCAGATCGTGCGGATCGGCGCGGGCCTCCCGACGGGAGGGGCAGCAAAATCCGAATTGGTCACGGATAGCGGGGATTGGAAGTTGACGGTAACCTCCGGAGGGCTGGTCTTTCGCCTCACCTTGCCGCCTCCCGCCGAGGACGCGGGCGAAATCGCCCTCGCCTCTTCAAAAGGCAGGACGGTGATCGGCAGCCGCCCCTTCCCATCGGGAATCCTGCCGCACGGGCCGGAGGGAAATCGCTTGCTCGAGCACTGGGATGCTGCTTACCGGCGTACTGCCCCGGCGCCCTGGGACATCGGTCGGCCCGCCGATGAGCTTCAGAAAGTCGTGGCAGAGGGCAAAGTTTCCCGGTGCCGGGCTGTGGATTTGTGCTGCGGTTCGGGCACGGACGCCATCTATCTTGCCCGCCAGGGATTTGACGTTACGGGCATCGACGTTTCGCCGACGGCGCTTGGCCAGGCCCAGCAGAAGGCCCGCGACGCCAACGTTTCGGTGCATTGGGTTCTGGCCGATGTTCTTGCCCTCCCGGAATTGAAGCCGTTTGATTTTCTTTATGACCGCGCCTGCTACCACGTGGTGAGGGAACAGAACCTGGCGGCCTACCTCGAGACCGTGCGGCGGCTTTCCCACCCCGGAACCTCCTTCCTTTTGCTCGCGGCCCGCTTGGACGAGATGTCGATGGAAGAAAACTGGGGGGTCAGCGAAGATGACCTTGACCTCGATTTCCTTAAGCTGTTTGACCTTGTATGGCTTCGGAAAATCCAGATGGAGGTCTACCAGCAGGAAGGCGGGCCTCCCGCCTGGTCGGCGTTTATGAAGAGAAAGGCTGCCCCGTAACGGCAACAAGCTGTGTAGCGCAACCTCCGCCGTTGAGTTCCGCCCAACAGCGATGTGCCATGGCCATCCTGGCCATGCTCGAGCACGGGCGAGACGCCCGCGGCACTAATCCAAAAGCAATTCGAACGCTGAGACTGGTGAGGAGCCCTTGCCACCTCGAATCGTTCCGGCCGGCATCTGACCCGCATATCTCCGCGCGCCGCTGGTTCACACTGAGAAAACGGGGTTAGGGTGAGGGCACGGCGGCCGAGGTTTCGCTCGAGGCCGCGCTCTGGGTGACACCATTCGAACCTACGGCCATAACTACATAATAGTAGGTCATTCCAGCCGTCACATTCTCGTCCATATAGTTGGTCTCGGTATTGGGCGTGGAATTCAGGGGCGTGGATGCTCTCCCCACCGGCGGTCGTGCCCCGGTAGATGTTATAGCCCAATATCCCAGCGGTCGGGCTGGCGGTCCAGGTTAGAACCACATCGTGGGCTCCCGTGCCGGCCAGGGTCGAGGATTGCGTGCTGCCCGCAACGTTGTTGCTGTTGTCGGTGACAACCAGCGTCCCGCTACGGCTCCCGGCGGCGGCATGGCGTGAACAACACAGCAATCGTGCAGGTCGCATTTGCCGCCAGGGTGGCGCCGCAGGTCGTGTTCTGACTAAAGTCGCCAGGATTGGTACCCGTGAACCCAATGCTCGGCGATACTCAAGGTCGCATCGCCCGGTGTTGCTTAGGGTAAAGCTCTCAGGCTGAACTGCTTGTCGTATCGGGCTGGCTGGCAAAGGTGAAGTTCGCAGGCGAAAGGACGGCGATAGGAACCGCGCCCGTGCCCGTCAAGGTCACCGACTGCGGGCTATTCGTGGCACTGTCCGCAAAGGTCAAAGTGGCCGTGCGGCTCCCCGATGCGGCCGGTGTGAACGTCACGTTGACCGTGCAACTCGCATTCGCGGCCAGCGAACTTCCGCACGTATTGCTCGGCATTCCAAAGTCGCCGGGGTCGGTTCCGGTAACCTGGATGTTGCTGATGG
>CAWBRF010000001.1:0-27189 GCA_963791075.1 uncultured Planctomycetia bacterium | reverse complement strand
TCGTCCGATCATCGACGGAAGCGAAAACTTTAAGCCCGAGGAATTCATGCGGCGCGATGCGGGCGATCCTCCCGCCCGGGCTGCCCCAATCGCTGCATGAAGGTTCTGCACCCGTTGGGTTCGCACGGCTTGGATGCTCGCGCGAGCGGAATTCACCAAGAAGTGACCGGCACGATGGGTCCAAACCTGGGCATTGTCGATCTGGACTGGATACTAGCAGCCAACAACTTCTGCAATCAATTCGGTTTGGATCCCACGTCGCTCGGATTCACGATTTCCTTTGCGATGGAGTTGTTCGAAAAGGGCATTCTTGGTCCGCAGGATAGCCGGCCCGTGTCGTTCGGCGATCGGGACGGGCGCGACAACTCATGGAGGATATTGTATATCGACATGGTTTGGGGGACATTCTGGCCGAAGGAACACGTCTGGCGGCCCAACGATTCGGTCGGGGAGCGGATCGCTATGCGATGCACGTCAAAGGCTTAGAGATGGTTTGCTTCGAGCCGCGGAGCCAGACCAATCTGGCATTGGGATACGCCGTCGCTCCGATCGGGCCGCGATATGACATTTGCGAACATGACTGGGATTTCGACACGGAGGTCGGTTGGGAGCACACGCTGACTCTCTCCCGAACGATCGGCATCCTCAAACGCGTGCCGATGAACCGCATCGGCCCGGAAAAGGTGCGGTATTTCAAGGCCCTTTTCACCCTTTGGTCCGCGGCCGACGCCTTGGACTTGTGCATTTTCGCCATCGCTCCAACACGGATTTTCTCCCTTCCGGAGATGGCCGAGATGGTCCTCGCGGTGATGGGCTGGGAATTCAGTTCGCACGAGATGATGAAGATCGGCGAGCGCCGCCGGCATTCATGCGTTGGAATACCTTGGCGAAGGCCTCACGGCGGCCGAGGATCGGCTTCCCGCGCGATTCTACACGGAAGCAGTCGCCACAGGACCTCGCAGCGGCGATGTGATCGACGAAACGGCCTTCCACGCGGCGATCCAGACATTTTATGCGATGATGGGCTGGGACACGGAGGGGATACCGACGGAGCCCGCCTTGTACGATGCCGGCTTGGAGCGGCTGATTGAAAATCGACGCCCCTGAAAGGAGAATTGCAATGCGACGTTTCACCCATGTGTTAGACGTTCGTCGTGCTCATGGTCGGTCCTGCCGCCGCAGGCGGCGAAGACTTGGCCGTTCCCTTGGAAGGCTCGGCGTCCAGAGCCGTCCGGCATGATGTGCGCTTATCTGTTGCGACAAGTGGATCAAGCCAGCCGGCGTTGGAAAGCGGACTTTGACGCGCTGTGGACTCCCTCATTCGCCGACACGGATGAGGGAATGAACAACCCTCGCTGGAACCAGGAACGCGGCAAAGTTGAAAACGCCCGAGAACATCGCCGCCTATCAAACGCGATTGCGAAACGACGTGTTGCGGGCGATCGGCGGACTGCCCAGCGAACGCCGCTGGAGCCGCAGGTTGTCGGCGCGATTCTTCGGCCCGGCTATCGCGTGGAGAAGGTCATTTTTCAGAGCCAGCCCAAGCATTATGTCACCGCGCGGCCGTACTTGCCGCCGGACGACAGTTCAAGCCGCCGTATCCGGGGGTGCTCGTGGCGTGCGGCTATGCACAGGCTGGCAAGGGAAGCGGCTGCCACCAGGCGATGGGCGATCCGCGCTAAACGGCATGGCTGCCCTGTCTCTGATCCCGTCGAACAAGGCGAACGCCTCCAGTATGCTTACTCAGTGCGGTCGCGGGAACGGCTTTTGTCATGTTCCGTCATACGATGATCGGCATGGGCAACTCCTGTTGGGACGCAAGACGGCGCGTTTTGAAATCTGGGACGGGCATGGGGGCGATCGGCTACCTTCAGTCTCGGGCGGAAGTCGATCCACAGCGCATGGCCGCGCTGGCTGCAGTGGGGGCGGCACGCAAACGAGGTACCTCATGGCGCTCGACGACCGCATCCCAGCGCGGCGCGCGGTCGCCCGCGTACCACCATGTCCCATTGCTTAACCCATCCGGCGCCCAGGACTCCGAGCAAAACCTCTTCGGCCAATTGCAGTTCGGCGTTGACTACGTCCATTGGATCATCATGCGGGCGCCGTCGCCCGTGCTGCTCTGCGTGGCCGCCGAGGACCCCTATTTCAACATCAACGGCGCTTGGGAGACCTACCGGCATGCCAAGCGGCTCTATACCGACCTGGGATTTCCCGAACGCGTCGAGATCGTCGAGTCCAGCACCCCGCACGGCTATCACATCACCCACCGCGAAGGCACGGCGCGATGGATGTCGCGATGGCTGTTGGGCAAAGATCGGGTGATCACCGAGCCGAAGATCGCGCTTCTTTCAGAAAAGGAGTGTTGCTGCGTTCCCAAGGGAAATGTGATGTCGCTGCCGGGCGCGCGGTCCGTTTACGACTTGAACGAGGATTACGAGAACGAACTGGCGAAGCGGCGGGCGGCGTCGTGGGCTTCCGGCGATCGTGCGGCCCGGTTGGCCGAAGCTGCGCCGTTTGACCGGCATCCGCACTCTGGCCGAATTGCCAACGCCGCAAGTGGAACGATGCGGAACGGTGGAACGAGGCGGCTTCCGCATTGAAAAACTGGCGATTGTGCCGGAAAAAGGCATCGTCTTGCCCGCCCTCGTGTTCCTGCCGGAAAAACCGACGCCGGGTTCCGTCGTCCTGTACCTTCACGACCAAGGCAAGGCGGCTGACGCGGGCCCCGGCGGCCCGATTGAACAGCGTGTGCGGGCGGGCGAGACCGTGCTGGCCGTCGATCTGCGCGGCTCGGACAAACTCGCCCCGCCGAGAACGACTACTATAGTCACAATTGGCAAGACGACTACTATAGCCATAGTTGGCAGGACGCATACACGGCCTATCTGCTGGGTCGATCCTACGTCGGGATGCGGGCCAAAGACATCCTCGTTTGCGCCCGTTACGCGACGGAACGACTGGCGGATAATCGAGAGGGCGTCGTCTCCTTGGAGGCCGTCGGCAACGTCGGCATTCCCGCCCTCCACGCCGCCGTCCTTGAGCCAACGCTGTTTCGGAACGTGAAACTGTCGCGGATGCTTGTCTCCTGGTCAAACGTCATTCACAACCGCATGAACAAGGGCGTGATCGCCGGATTAGTCCACGATGCGCTGCCGTATTACGATCTTCCCAACCTGGAAGCCCTCTTGGGCGATCGACTCACGCTCGAACAGCCAGTAAACGCCGTCGGCGACGCGATCCGCCAGTAGATCACATCGCCGCTGCGAGGGCCTGTGGCGACTGCTTCCCTGTAAAATCGCGCGGGAAGCCGATCCTCGGCCTCCTCGAAGCCGCTCCCGCGGGTTGCATCAACCTCGTCGCGCCCTCATAGTATTCCGTCCGCGCGGGCTGCACAAGATTTTCGGGCCGTCCGCGCCGAAGCCGTAGCGGCCGAACTCAAGGCCGCTTCATCGTCCCCAGCGGACATCGGTCGCCCGACATGCCGGACTGCCCGCCGGTCATCGCGCGGCCGATCGCCAGCGCCGCGGCCGCCCACGACGTGGCCACCAGCGGGTCGTCCTCCTTCGCGTCCGTGTAGCGGTTGACCCAGGAGCCGTCGGGACGCTGCCGCGCGAGCAACTCACGGGCCAGCGCCTCGGGCCAGGCGACCGGTCCATCCCGGGAGGGGAACTGCCCGAGGCGAACAGCAAGAAAGGCGTGCGAGGCGGCCCACGTCCAGTAATACCACGTCGCGTCCTGGAGCACCGCCCGATCGGCCGCAAATGCGCCGGGGTTGTGGGCGGCGGAGAAGTTCTGCGCGAGCCAGTTCCGCGCCGCGACCACGCGCGGATGGTCCTCCGCCAGCCCGCAACGGAGCAGCGCGCGCAGGCCGTCGGCGGTCATCGTGCCGTAGGAATGAAATCGTGCCTGGCCGAAGCGATCGGCGCCCGCCGCTCCCGCCTTATTCTGCGCCGCATCGCCGGGGATGAAGAAGAACCCGCCGTCGTCGAACTTCGGATCGGCGGCCGCCGGGGCGTCGCTGAAGTTCTGGCAGCGCTTGACGAACCCCAGCGCCTGGGCGTAAGCCGGATCGCCCGCCGGCGCCTTCGCCGACCGCAGCGCCGCCAACGCGAACACCGTGGCGGCGAGGTTCGACTCGTGCAAAAGTTCCTTCGGCTTGCCCGGCGCGGGCTTGCGGGGCACGTCGATCGCATAGCCCCAGCCGCCGTATTCCGGATCGGCCGGCTGCCAACCCAGCGACTCGTTGAGCTGCCGGCCGCGGAGGTAGGCGAGCCAGGCCTGCTGTGCGCGGAGGTTCCGCGGACTCCGCTCCACCAGCGGCAGCACCCGGCTGGCCGACGCCGCGGTATAGACGGGAAAGAGCAGTTCGCGGGCGTGGACCTTGAGCCGGCCGTCTTCGCCCGCAAAGCCGGCCAGGTAATCGGCCCCTTTGCGGAGCGCGGCCTGTCCGTCGGCCCCGGCCTGCGGCAGAAACAGCAAGGCGCTCACGACCAGCGGCGTGAGCGAAGGGCCGTCGCGCATCGCCCCATAGGTTTCCGACCGCCACGCCCCATCGGACGACTGCTTGGAGAGAAGATATCGCGAGGCATTCTGGAGCGCGATGTTGACGCGGCGGGCCGACTCGTCGCCGCGGGGCGATTCCGCGCGGGCGGCGGAAGCGAGCAGAACGATCATGCAGGCCGTCGCCGCACGGCGGGCAAGCCCGAGAGCGAAACGCGTTGTCGTCGAACACGCCATCGTTTACCGCTGCTTCATCTTTGCCGAGATCGGCTGCGGCGAGCGGTCGACCATCAGCACCAGCAGCGCCGCCGACGTGCAGAACGTCCGGCCCGTGATGCAGTGGTGGCCCGACCAACTGCCGTCGTTGTTCTGCACCCGGTCGAGGTTCTCGCTGATCGACTTGTCCCATGCCTTCCAGGCGTTGCCGCCCTTGACCACCAGGCTTTCGCCGATGTTCATGTAGCTCAAGAACTCCTCGCCGCCGTTGGAGCCGAACCCGGCGATAAACCGCGGATCGTCCAACTGGGCGATCACCGCCGTCTGGGCGTCGTCCAGGTCCTTTTCCGCCGCCTTGTAGCGATCCAACGTAGCGCGGGCGGCGGCCTTCGCGCTGGCCGGGGCCGAGGAACTGGCCAGGCTCTGCTCGAGTTGATCCTTGCGCTGGTTGTTGGTCTTCACGGACTCGGTCATGCCGCCGAGGTTCGAGCCGGCGCTGTAAAGCTGTACGCCGGCCGAGCCCTCTGCCGCGAACTTGCCCGACGACCTGTCGAAGCTCTGTCGCGCTTGCTGCTCCGCGCGGGCGCGGGTCGCTTCATCGACCTGGGCGCCATACTGGGCGGCGCGGTTGAGCCCCTTGACGGCCATGCCTTGCTGGATGGTGGTGGCCCAGCCCTGGCCGCCCCAGGTGCCGTCGGCCCGCTGGTTCTTCTGGATCTTGGCCAAGAGCTTGTCCAGGGCGGCAGCCGCCCGTTTTCGGCCCGCTTCGTCCGGCATCTTGTCCTTGACCTCAGGCAGCAGCACGGCGGCCGTGAAGGTGTCGATATACGGCCCCAGCTTGAACTGCACGCGGGTGCCGCGGGTGGGGGTGACGTAGAGCGAATCCCTGTCCGACTCCTCGATCTCGCCGCAGACGAACTCGACGGCACGCAGCACTTGTTGGGCATACTCGCCCTGGGCGG
The DNA here is from genome assembly GCA_963791075.1 of uncultured Planctomycetia bacterium. Classification (GTDB taxonomy): domain Bacteria; phylum Planctomycetota; class Planctomycetia; order Pirellulales; family Thermoguttaceae; genus CAWBRF01. The sequence continues at coordinate 21,508 of CAWBRF010000001.1, read as the reverse complement.
GCGTGTTGCCGGCGCGGATCAACGCCAAGGCGGCCATGCTGGTGTCGGCCACGCTGGGCACGTCCTTCATCTGGCTGCCGCCGCCCATGTGGGCCGACTCTTCGCCCTGGCCCCAGCCTCCCTGTTTCAGTTGATGCTCGACGAGCCATCTCATCCCCCGCTTGACGCGCTCGGAAAGCGGCTTCGGGACGACCGCCGGGGCCCACTTCACTTCCGGATTGCCCGGCGGGGAGGCCGGCTTTTCCGCCGCCTTCTCCTCCGCCGCTGCGGACCAGGCCGCCGAGAGTGCGCACATCGCCGCCACAACAGCACCGGAAACCACGCTTCTGAACATGACTGCCTCCTCCCTTCGGGAAATGTGAGTTGCCTTCCGCCTGTGTCCTCCCACCTACCGGATTAGACGATCGGAGGGCGGAGAAAGTTCCCGGCCGGGTTTATTTGTCTTCCGGGGACAGTTTGTATCTCGGGAACCAGCGATTGATTCCGTTGTTCATTGCGGAACACTTCGATGCGTTCGGCCCGAGAGACCGGGCTCCCGTTGGTCGCCCTTGCTCCACAAGCGGCGCCGGCCTCAACGGAATAGACTTCAAGCGTCACCGCGTTGAACGCCGTCTGGACCATGCGGGGAAGAGAATATCGGTCCTTGTGGACGTCAGTGCACGTACATTTCCCAATCTTCGATGTTTACGGGGAGGGAAATGCCTTGACGAATCGATTCCATCGCGCGGAGACTCATGTACGTCGCCCTCATGCCGTCCATGGCACTCAGCGGCGATGGTTTGTCGTGAAGAATCGCGTCGGCAAAGGCGCTCAAGATCCCCGCATGTCCTTTGTCGGGCGAACTGGGTCTGTACACGCCCGTTTGCTGATATTCCCTCCCCGCGGCGTCGATCTTTGCCAGATAGCCGGACAATCCGCCTTCCGCGCCCGCCTGGGGATGGAAATCGCATTGCAGCGGGAACTTCTTGATGGTCCGTTCGCCGAGGCCGAAGTAGTGATTTTCGACAAAACACTCGCTGCGGAAGAATTTGCCCCGATGTTGCAGCTCGAGCAGTTCCTTCGGCCATTCGAACGTGCCGCCGACGCCGAAGGCCAGGCAGCCCAGCGACCCCTCGTGGAATTCCACCGTGATCGCGTAGTTCATTCGCGGCGATCCCGCCGCCGTAATGCGGACGGGCCGCTCCTCGAGCAGCCAACGCATCAGATCGAGCCAGTGGCAGCCCTCGCCGATGATCTGTCCGCCGCCTTCTTTCCAATCGATGTGAACTCCGCCGTAGGTGCGGCTCTCGTCGTTGATCCGAATGGTAAGCAGCGTCTGACGCTCTTCCGCCCACATCGGGCGGTTCGGCTCCTGCAAATAGACGCGCAGCGCGCCTTGAGGATTCGCTTTGTGCGCGTGGTAGGCGTTTTTCATGTCGATCATCGCCGGACTGAAGCGACGATTGTAATCGACGCACAACTTCACCCCGTGCCGGCGGACCAGTTTGATCACGTCGTAGGCCTCCGCCATCGTCATCGTCATCGGCTTCTCGCAAAAGACGTGCTTGCCGGCCTTGATGGTTTCCTCGAGGTAAAATCGGTGCCACTGATGCGGGACGGAAATCATCACCATATCGACTTCGGGGTCTTTCAGGAGGTCCCGATAGTCGGCGCTGATCTTCTTCGGGTTGAACGCCGCGGCGTTCTTGCGGCCCGGTTCATCGATCGACGAGCAATGGCACAATTCCATGTTTTCCGCGGCGACGCAGTTCGGCAGACTTTGCCCCAGAGCGAACTTGCCGCAACCGATGATGCCGACGTTCACTTTACGCATGTCGCCGTTCTCCTGTGGGCAAGGGGATTGACTCTTCCAAGGACGCGATTATTTAGAATCGTCGGATTCCGCGGAAGTGCGCGCCGCGTCGGATTGGTTCAACTTGCGGAACATCGCCAGCAGTTCGACGGGGCCGATGAAGGCGACGCGGACCAACATGACCGCCCACCAAAGGACCGTGGCGAAGAAAAGGCCCGTCCAAAACCAGAGCAAGACGCTGTCCATCAGGTTTGTCCTCCCGTCGAGTCGGCAAAGTCGTCGGCGGGCGGGCGTTTCCGCAGAAAGCAATTGCCCAGGAGCGAGCCGAAGATCAACCCGCCAAAGGCCAACGCGTAGGCCGAAAGTCCCGCCGTCGCCGGCGCGATCCGCTGCGATGCACCGGCGGTCGCGTTGACGATCACGAAGCTCAGCGGAGCGGCTGCGCCGAGAACAATGGCCGCGGACGCTCCCACCCAGTTGGTCCAAGGCAGATAGACCGATCCGATCAGCAGGGCGAACATGCTCGCCACGCAAATCGTGCCCGTCACGGAAATGTAGTCGAACGCCGTCGTCCCCGACAACTCGTACACCAGGCCGTAGAACACCAAGAAGATCCCGATGAGCACGACCAGCGATCGGATGGCCAGCAGCCTGGCCTTCTCCGACAACGGGCGACGGAAGCACGGCATGAGAAGATCGTTGTAGATCACCGTGGCCCAGGTGAGGATGTAGGAGCTGTCGGTGGACATCTCCGCGGCCAACATGCCGGCGATGACGACGCCGATGACTCCCGCCGGCAACAGCCGGCGCAAGTATTCGGGCGTGGCGGTCAAGGCGCTGATGCCTTGGGGAAGGCCTCCGTGATGGCAGAAAAACAGGTACGCTCCAATCGCCCAGAGTCCGGGCAACAAAAACGAGCTGATCGGATGGAAGGTGTTCAGCCGGTAGATTCGTTTGCTCGTGGCGACATCCTTGGAGGAGAGGGCGCGGCTCACCGTGGTTTGCCAGGTGACGGCGGCCGAAAACGTGAAGATCAGTTGCCAGGCGAGCCACGGCAAGCCAACCCCTTGTTGCGCCGCGGGGTTCAGTGGATTTCCCAGCGTAATCGCCTGCGGCGTTTTTGCGGCCGTGTCGACGAGGACGTATTGCGAAGCGAGCGGTTTGACGTTCTGCCGCAATGTTTCCCCCTTTCGCCGTCGGAGGTCTTTCCCAAGCGCGTCGGCCGCCTCGGGACCTGCGGAATTGGCTGCCGCGTCGATGCGCGCTTGAGCCGCTTTCCACTGCACGGCTTCGTTGCGGCGATAGTCCAGACCGGCGCGGTAGGCCGCGCGAATCTCTTTGGTCAGAGTGCTCCACGGAGCCTGCCGGAGCACAAGTCCGGAGATGGTCAACATGCCGACGCCGATGACGAGAAACTGAAAGTAGTTGGTCACGACCACCGCCACCATGCCGCCGATGACGGTGTAGAGAATGACGATGGCCAAGAGACCGATCATCGTTGCTTTCAGATAGGCCGGGTTCAACCCCGCGGCGTGGACGAGAAACTCGCCGCCCAGCGCAAGAAGATGCCCATGTTCAACAGGCCGCCCAGGGCAACCACCAATCCGGCCAGCCATCGCACGCCTTTGCCGAATCGTCGCTCGAGCAATTCGGGGACGGTGAGCACGCGGGCTTTGCGCAGAGGGCTGATCATGAAACCGGTCGTGCCGACGAGCAGCGACGCCAGGCCGCCGATGACGCCGGGCATGGCGCCGGCGAAGCCATAGTGAAAACCCATCTCCGCAGTATACATCATCGCGACCATGCCGGTTCCCGTGCACGTCATCCCGGCCAGCCCCATATTGGCCCCCACGCTGCGCCGCCAGGGCGAAATCGGCGACGTGGCGGACATAGCGCTTCACCAACAGCCCGATCGCCGCACAGACGAACAGATAGCCGACGACGATGATCCAATCGAGAGCCGACATAATCATGGTTTAGCGTCTCCAGAAGCGTCCACAACCGCGGGGCGAATGAAATTCAGCGTCGCGACATGCGAACTCCAAGGCGCCGCAATATCGCCGCCGTCTTCCTTTCCTGCGGCCGCGGCGACGAAAAACCCTTTGTCCGCCGTCTGTACAAAGGACAACCATGGATCATCCCCCCGCCGCCAATTCGGCGGCTGGCTTGTTGAAAAACGCCGCGCACTGAGCCATCTCCGGCAGCGCGCTTTCTCAATTGTATTCATATTCGATCGAGAAAACTGCGTCAATCCCTTTGACCAGGGCCGCACACACTCGTTCGCGCGATGTCATCGTCGTCTTCATTTCCGATTCACTCGCAAGTCGGGGAACTGGCGGCAGGGGATTCCGCCGCGTCGAAGGCAATCGGCTCCAGCCGCGGCAGCAGCAGGTGGATGATTGCCGTGGCGGCCAGATACGCGGAACCGGCAATCGAGAACGGGATCAGGTAGTCCTTTTCGCCGTACACGGCTTGGGTCCAATCGAGGACCCAGCCGATCAGCGTCGACAGCAACAACATGCCTGCGCATCCGGCGGCGCCCCCGATGCCGACGACCGAGGCGACCGCCTTGCGGGGGACCGTGTCGGAGACGATCGTGTACAGATTTGCGGAGAAACCCGCGTGTGCGGCGGCAGCCAGCCCGACCAGCAGCACCGCCGCCCACATATTGCTCACCCGCGCCACGAACACGACCGGGACGCGCAGAGACGCAGGTGAGAAAGGTCGTTTTCCGCGCGACGTTGACGCTCGCGCGCCGCCGGATCAGCCACGAGGACAATCCGCCGCCGGCAAGGCTGCCCGCGTCGGCCATCAGGTAGACCAACAGCAGCGGCCAGAACACCCGCGCCAAGTCGATTCCGTGGTTGTTCTTGAGAAACTTCGGCATCCAATACAAGTAAAACCACCACACGGGGCTGACGAGGAACATCGCCAGCGTATAGGCCCAGGTCTGGCGGTGTTTCAGCAGGCCGAGCCAGGAAACGTTCGCGGGCGGGTCGGGCGGGTCGCTGCGGATGTGTTGAAGTTCCGCGGGGGAGACGCGCGGATGCTTCTCCGGACGCTCGTACAACGTCAGCCAGAGCGTCACCCACGCGCAACCCAGCGCGCCGGTCAGGTAGAAGGCGGCCGGCCAGCCCCACTTCATCTCGTGGACGATGAAAGGGACGGAATAGGCGGCGATGATGATGCCCACGTTGCTGCCGCTATTGAAAATGCCGGTCGCCATCGCCCGTTCGCTCTTCGGGTGCCAGAGACCGACGGTCTTGATCGCGCCGGGAAAGTTGCCGCCTTCGGCCAGGCCGAGGACGAAGCGGACGCCGCTGAATCCGGCCACAGAGACGATCGCCGGCGTCAGGCTGCCGAGGAAAGTTCCCGCAAAGGCGGCGTTGAGCCACGGCAGTCCGGAGTAGACCAGCGGGCGGACAAGGCCGTGCGCCACGGCCGCGACGCTCCACACGGCAACGGCCAGGGCAAAGCCCTTTCGTTCCCCGATCCAGTCCATCATCCGACCCGCCGCCGCGTAGCTGATGCCGTAGGCCAAGGTGAAAACGCTGACGATGAAACTGTAATTGCTTTCCGTCCAATGGAATTCTTGCGTCAGACTCCGGTCCCAGCATGCCGAAGACCTGGCGATCCACGTAGATGATCGTTGTGGCAAAGAACAGCAGCGCGCAAATCACCCAGCGATAATGGGTCAATATCGTGCGGGGGGCGGCGTGCGACATCTCAGCCATCCGATCATTCTCGCGCTGGTTGCGGCGCCGTTGTTCATCGTGTTGCGGGGTCTTGCCGATGTTTGCCGCGGGCGGCGATTCGATCTCCGCCTCGCATCCCAGGCGCTTTCGCCGTGAACGTCTCGACCGAGGTTCCACAACAAAAACGCCGTCTTTGTCCTTGACTGAATCGATCGCGACGCCGTGGTGCGCTCCAAGCAGCAATCCATGTTAACAAAGCGGCTCGCGACCTTCCGAATGGCGCGACGATTCTCTCACCCGGAAGCGGGCCCGGGCGGTCCTCATGCCCGACAACCCATCCGCAGGGGCATCCCGGGGCCCGGTCTGCCGCTCGAAGGGCGCTCCCTGCCACAACCGACTACGAGTCTTTGGGAAAGGGGGCCCCGGGGACATTGGAAATGCGCTCCTCGTTCGCCTCGGCGGCATGAAATCGCTGGCCCAGCAGGCGCCAACAGGCGACAGGGATTTTGCCATAGGAGCGACTGGATGTCATTGTCGGAAAGCCGCAGTTGGTCGCGCAGCACCCCGACCATGCGCGGCATGGTGGCCGTCGAGCCGACGAAGTGCGAACCATCGGCCGATTTGGCGACCAGATCGACGCCAACGTTAACGCTTCGCCCGCCGAGAGCGTAACGCCCCGGGCCGAGTCCTGCCGCCGCAATCGCATCGGTGACGACGATCGAACGATCCACGCCCGCCAACTGCAAGTAGTTGCCCAAAGCCGCCGGGTGCACGTGAACGCCGTCGGCGATAAAGCAGATCGTCAGTTGCTCGCGCAGACTCAGCGCGCGTTGAATGATGTTGTCATGCCGGTGCAACATCATCGGACAGCCGTTGCCGAGATGAGTGAACAGCGACAGGCCGGCGTCGATGGCGGCGCGAAGTTCATCGACGCTTGCGTCGCAATGCCCCGCGGAAACAAGAAACTCGCCGACTGGCCAGCCATCGGGTCGCTTTTAGCCCCGGATCGCGCTCCGGCGCGAGTGTGACCATCGCCGTCAGACCACAACTTGCGTCCAGCAGCGATTTCATCAGGTTGACGTCGCCCAGGCGAACGTCCTGCCGCGGATGGGCGCCGACATAGCCGGGTGTTTCGTTGATAAACGGGCCCTCGATGTGCAGCCCCCACACGACGTCGGACACCAAGGGATCCCGCTGGCGGATGTCGGCGATTCGCCGCAATCGGGCCGACATCTTGGGAACCTCCGCCGTAATGATCGTGGCCAGGATTCCCGCCACTCCATCCTTGCGCAGTTGCTCACAGGCGAAGTGAAGTTGTTCCGCCGAGAGTTCGTCCGCATTGAAGTTGACGCCCGCATAACCGTTGACTTGCAGGTCAACAAATCGCCGTTCGTTGCCCATGGGATGTCCCTTGATCCTGAGTTTCGCACGTCATTTCGTCTGGTTTTGGCCGCCGTTCGGCCGCAGACCGATGCATCGGTCATGCCGGATTGCCATTTGTCAACCTATCAAGAAGGCCAGCGCGGACACCGCATGTTGATACGGGACGCCCCAATATTCCTGAGTGTTCCATTCGGCGGCGCACGACTCCTCGATATAAGGCGTATCATCGGGACGTCCAATAAAGCCGGTCAGGATCGCCTCCGGCAATTGCGTGATGCGGTACGAGTAGCCGATCGGCTGGCGATAACCAATGCCGGTGCACAGCGAGCGATTCGCCGTGTTGTGGCCGAACGTCCAATGCAGCAAACGTTCTGCCGCCGCCGCCCAGTCGCTATGCGTGAAAAGTCGGCCTGCATGCGCGAGCAGATGCGCGTGGCTCATCAGCACGCTGCCGGTGCCGTGGACCATGCCCAGGGAATTGAAGGGATGAATGAACGTCCGCACGCCGCGTCGCCGCCCTGCATCGCGGAAAAGCTGCCTCTCGGGCATTGGAGGATTCAGGTAGGCGCCGTAGGGCGTCAGTCCAAATGGATTGCTCGCGGCATCGGCCAACAAATAGTCTTCGATGTATCGCTGGACTGCTTGCGCCGCCGCCTGGTCCCGCCGCAACTCCCAAAATTGCAACAGGGCCAGCGCCGGCTCGATCGCAAACGCGATCGAACGATAAGCGTCCGCGCCATTTTTTTCAAGAAAATAGCCGCTCAAACCGTCGCGGGAAACGTCCTGGCGGCGGATCAGTTCGCGGGCCAGTTCTTCCGCCTCGTTCCACTCGCCGAGTTCCAACGCGGCGCGCAGTTGAGCGGCGATGAACAGAGTCCGCCCGTCGTGTCCGCGCCGCTTGCCGCACTTCCAGGCGCGTTCGGCCAGCTCGCGACAGCGCGCGCGGTCATTTCCGCCCAACACGCGCGCGAACCTCGCCTGATTGTGGACGAACGTAAACTGCACCAACGGGTTGTATGTCGTTCGCACCTTCCGCTCGTCGCCCGAGTTGGGCCGGTTGTCGGTCCAACGATTGTCCGAGGCGTCGGCGTAGCCGCCGGGATGGTTTTCAAACCACCAGTGCCGCTCGTAGGCGAACCCCGCCCCGGGCGGCGATGAGCCCCCGGCCACGTCCTCGAAAACTTGTCCCTCGTTCGTAATCATGCCGTGGAAGAACCGATTGCCCCAAGCGATCTCATCGAGGATTGCCAGCGGCGGATCGAGCCGTTGGCGGATGATGGCCAGCGCTTCGGAATGCCCCTGCGTGAACGCCAGCCACTTGCGGAAATCGCCCGCGTCATGCCACCCGCCGGCGACGGGCCAAGGGCGTCCGTCGGAGTCGAGTACGCCGTCGTCCAAGTGACAGGCCGGGTGGACGCCGTACACCCAGTCGCCGCAACGTTGGGCACGGAGAAAGTTCATGTAGCCGAGAACGATTCGATCGTAGAGGCCGTCCTGAATCGCAAACGGGACAGACATCTGTTGCTCGATCTCGATCTGATACGTCCCCGGTCGGCGAAAATCTGAAAAGTCGGCCTGCCAGAACGTTCCCCAGCGAGTTGTCATCCGTTGCATCTCGCCTTGGCAGAAGTGCGATCCCTCGCGCGGGGCCAAGTTGCCGCGCAGCAGATCGTAAGGCGCGGGAAACCGCGATGAAAATCCTTCCGGTTGTTCCACGTCGCGCGGCATGCGAAAGCCGTTCTGCCGAATATAGAACGGAATCCGCTCGGGCATCTCCATCGACTTCGCTCCGACCAACGTCGCCGTTTTCGGCGACGTTGGCAGGTAACCGAGGTGCGAGACGCTAAGCTGGATGTCATCGACCATTCTGTTATTTGTCCCCTGCCGCGAATTCCGCAGCCACTTTGTCGAAGAACGCGACTCATTGCCGAGTGCGAATCGCACCCGCTGGAAATCACCGCCTTTTCACGGCGCACATTATTTTGGCGCTATGCGCTCGCGAACGGCTTCCCCCCGGGGTCGCACGGCCGCAGGCCGTGGGTTGAAAACGCGGCAACGTTTCCGCCCGAACATCGCGATTACTTGGCGTTTCTCCACTTCTTGTTCAATTTCCACCGCCGGGCCATCGGCGTCGCGGCAATCGAGATGCGCTCGCCCTTCTTCAATTCCAGGCCGCCGCTTACGGCGGAGACAAGCGCGCTTCAACCGCCTCGCCGGCCTTTAGTTGACACTGCCAGTCTTGGCCGACCTTTTTCATTTCGGGACGGCTCCAGGCCGGGGCGCGTCCGCCGAAGTTGTCGCGGATCTTTACGACATCATCGCGGCCGGCGGCAACCTTAAGCCACGTCGCAGCGCCGTTCTCGCGTCGGGCGGAAACGCGACATCCGCCTTCCGCCCGCAAGTCGTCGAAGGCCGCTCGCCGCCAGCGGGCCGGCGTGGCCGGAAAGACGCGAATCACTCCGCCCCAGCTTTGCAGCAGCATCTCATGCACCGCCTGCGCGGCGAGAAAATTGCCTTCCAAGGTGAACGGGCGATACGTGCACTCTGAGTAACCGGCCTTCGACTGATCGCCGTTGGCGTGGAATCCATTGCGAAGGATAAACGCCTTTTCGTAAATGTCAAGGTCCTTGATCGCCGCCTCGGCGTCGCCAACCCGGGCCAGCAAACATGCCATCCAGGAAAAACTGTAGCCGCACCAGTACTTCGTTCCCAATTCGTCAAACTGTTTGCAAGTGGCGGCGATCACCGCCCGATCGCGATCGGAGCCATCGATATTCAGCAGGCCAAACGGGTGGATGGAAATCATGTGCGACAGATGGCGATGAGATTCCTTGAGGCTTTCGCCGGGACAGAGCAGCAAGCATTGCGTTTGCGGATCGACGGCTCGCGGGCCGAGGCCGGCCGCGGCCGCACGCCATTTCGCCGCCGCTTCCGTCTTGCCCAAGGCGTCGGCCATCTCGGCCAGCCCGCCAAACAGCGCGGCCATGCAGTCGTGATCGTAGTTGCTGTTTGGCTTGAGCCACGCGGCCAGGTTGTTCCCGTGAATTTCCGGGGACGACGAAAGGGGCAGCTTCAGCACGCCGTCGGCGTCCGGTTTGAGCAAGTGCAACAGGCATTGGCCGATCTCGTCGCACCAGGGATAGGCTCGATCTCGCAAGAATGCCTCATCCATCGTGTAGCGCCAATGTTGATAGAAAAGGCGGCCGAGCCAGCCGGCGTGCGTCGGATGGATGCAGTACATGGTCCAACCGCCCAACGGTTTGCCGTCGATGGCCATGACGCCCGGCACAGCGGCCCCCGGCGCTTCGTAGAACTTTGCGGCGTGTTGGCGAAATGCCGGCAGCAAATTCCAGAGGAACTCGAGGAAACAGCGGCCTTCGTCAAAATGGCCCGCCGTTTGATAGGCACTGTAAGTTGTCTGCGCGTTCAGGTCGTTGTGATAATCGCCGCGCCACGGCGGCAGCCCGCCGCTATCCTCCGTCCACACGCCTTGCAGCGGAATCGGCGGATAGCCGAGTCGAGAGCCAGCTCCATAAAAATACTGAACCAGATAATAGTGGCGCAGGTGGTTCAAGTCGGGCAACTCGACACGCGACTTCCGCCAAAAGTCGCCCCACCACGCGGCGTGCGGCGCGAACATCTTCCGATAGCCCGCCTGAAGGGCGTCGCCCAGCCGTTTCCGGCCCGCCGCAACGGGATCGGGAGCGTCGGCCGTCGTGACCGTGGCAATGGCCAGCAGCGTGCCGTCGCGCTGGCGACGAGCCGACGCGACCACCGCATAACGGAATCCATTCAAACCTTCCTGGAGGAACCATTTTGTCTCGCCTTTTACGCCTGTCTTGGCCGCCGGATAGCCAAGACTCTTCAGGGCGGTCGGGGCAATGAGTTTCCACTGCTTTGGCGAAGGGCCGGGAATTCGCATCAGCGCCACGGGCGCGACGGCGCTGAAGAAGACCTCCAGCCGCGCCTCGTTGCCCAGTTCGGCTTGTCCCACGGCATGCGCCAGATCGAGCGAAAACGACGCGATCTTTTGCGACGGATCGAGCGTTAGTTCAAGTCGTCCTCCGGGCAACTTCGTGCCCGCTTTTCCATAGGGATCGCAGAACCGGCGGACCAATTCATCTTGCTTCTTCTCCGCCACGAGTTTCTGGATGGTTTTCCAGGTCCAGTCGTCCCTTTTATATTCCTCGGGTACGCGCAGGTCCCAGAGATCGCCACGGTCCAAGGAGAGGCGGATCGCATTGTCTCCACCCCAAAGAAGCCCGCCCAGCAACCCATTGCCCACCGGGATCGCTTCATCCCAGGTGTTGATCGGCGCAGCGAGCTTTGGGTTCAGCGATTCGGCGGGCAAAAACTTTTTCGACGCCTCGTCGCCAGCGGCGATTGTCGGCAATAGGGCCATCGCAAAAACGCCGATTGCGACGCAAAGGCATCTCGTCATGAAGCGAAACTCCGTGTGTTGCACTGTGTTCGCATTTCTCACAGCAGGCGCAACAGCGACCGCGGCGATGCCGCCTTGAGAAAGGAAACGCCGCCGAGTTAGCATGGACGAGTCAGAGAGACTCCGATCGCCTTGCGCCCCAGAACGCGCCATCGCAAACTCCTTCTATCCTTGTCTCTCCAAGACTGTCGGCAGCTCTCTATTGTACCAAGAAGCTCGGGAGAAGCGATAGCTTGTGTAACGCGTGGGTAGTCTTCCCAACCCGTTCAAGCTGACCGATTTGCGAAGATGCGAGCCGTTGATGCGTGCTTGCTCTTGGCGCCGCCGATCTTTCTCGGTTGCGGCGCTAGTGCGGGCAGAAGAACGCGTACGGAGTTTTTGTGAGGGACACCAGGTGGAAGGCGGCATTTTGGGAAAATTTGGGAAATCCGAGAATCATTTTTGGGGGAAATCATAACTCCACCGGCTTGCGGCCCGATTATAATGAAACCTAGGCTCCGCGTATTGCGGCGCCGCCACTTGAAGGAGGTCCTCGCGATGTCAAAGCCGCTGATCTTGTCTCTAGCATTGGTTGTGTTGTCGCTTTGCTGCGGAGTGTCTGCGCCGCCGCGGATCTGGCGCTGGGCAGGCAGGAGAAACCCAACCGCAGCGCGACGCCCGCATGGGATGGTGGCGCGACGCCAAGTTCGGGCTGTTCATTCACTGGGGCGTCTATTCCGTGCCGGCCGGCGTCTACCGTGGCCGACAGATTGGCAACGCCGGCGAATGGATCATGTTCAGCGCAAAGGTTCCCTGCGCCGAATACCAGGCGTTCGCAAAGCGGTTCAACCCGATCAAGTTCAACGCCGACGAGTGGGCGCGCCTCGCCAAGGAAGCGGGCGTGAAGTACATCGTCATCACCGCGAAACACCACGACGGCTTCGCGATGTTCGCCTCCAAGGCATCGGACTGGAACATCGTCAAAGCAACGCCTTTCGGGCGGGATCCACTCCAGGAACTCGCGACCGCCTGCCGCAAATACGGGATCCGGCTCGGCTTTTACTACTCCCAAGCGCAAGACTGGAACAATCCGGGCGGCGCCGCGGCCGGCGGGCATTGGGACCCGGCGCAGAATGGCGACATGACCGAGTACATCCGCCGCGTCGCCGTGCCTCAGGTTCGCGAAATTCTCAGCAATTACGGCCAGATTTCCGTGCTCTGGTGGGATTACCCGGTGGATATGACCCGGGAGCGCGCCGAAATGCTCCTGCCTTTGCTCCGACTCCAGCCGGGCATCATCACCAACGACCGCCTTGGCGGCGGCGTCCGCGGCGATACGGAGACGCCCGAGCAAGCAATCCCCGCCGTGGGCATCAAGGGTCGCGATTGGGAAACCTGCATGACGATGAACGACACTTGGGGTTATAAGAGCGACGACAACAACTGGAAATCCAGCGAGACCCTTGTTCGCAATCTGATCGACATCGTTAGCAAGGGCGGCAACTATTTGCTGAACGTCGGCCCCACGTCCGAAGGGCTTATCCCCGAAGCGAGCGTCGCCGGCTGCGCGAAATCGGCGCGTGGATGAAGGTCAATGGCGAGTCGATCTACGGCGCCGCGGCCTGCCCATTCGCGACGGCGCCGGCGTGGGGACGGGTGACGCAGAAGCCAGGCAAACTCTATTTGCACGTCTTCGATTGGCCCGCCAACGGTAAATTGACCCTGCCGGCGTTAAACGGCCGGAAACCGGCGTCTGCACACCTCCTGGCCGATCCCAAGCGAGCCGCCCTTGCCGATGGCGACGACCATCGCCGCCGTCGAGTTGACGCTCCCCTTGCGGACGCCTCATCTGTTGCCCTCGGTAATCGTGTTGGAGTTCGCAAAGTGAACGCCGCTTCCGCCTAACCATTGCCTTCCGGAAAAACATCGTTCGCCCGACAGCCCTTAACCTTGCTTCGATTCGCGTACGAGCGGTCCGCGCCGTGTTGGAGGAGCGGCAGCCCGTTTCGGTGGCGGCGCAAGCGTATGGAACCCATGCGAAAAACAACCGGATCGCATCGTTTGTGCGCGCTTGTCCCCTTGCTTTCCCCGCTGTTTGCCATACAATACCATCATCGCGGCGCAGTCGTAGTTTGAGCGGGCTCCGCCAGAAATCAATTCTAAGCCGTCGGACGACTAGATAAAGAGCAACTCGGCTCCGCTGGGTGGCTTGTTGACGAGTAAGCCGACGTGGTCGAACGCCTTCGGGGGTTTGATCGCGTCGGCTTTTTTTGTTCTTGATGGACAAAAATGTCGGATGGAAGAACTCGATTCGAGCGTCGCACAAGGGATTGTTCGCGCGGCGACAAACCGGTCGCGGAGAACCGGTTGCCTGAGTGTCGCGTGGGAATAGAATTCTTACAAAGAAACAAGAGTCTAAGAACATACGTTGTGTCGGAAAAGGCGGCTGGCCGCCGCGGTGATGGCCCGGGGCATGAACGGCGGCTTCGGCAAAGCGATTTCTGCGCCGCCAGACGCCTGGGCAATCCGGCATATCCGGGCAAGACTTCCCCGACTTGAAATGGACGAGGAGATTCAACGCATGAAGGAAGGTCTTTGCGAGGCAGTCGCCGCAGAGAGATCCATTGCCGGCGGCGAAGGATCGCCAGGCGATGCGATCGCGGAAGATGCTGCGGCATTCGTGCTTGACACGAGCATTGATCTGGCGGGAAACCCGTGTCCCGAGCGGCTGACCATGGATGAGCGGCGCCTGATGGTCGGCAATCTCGTCGGCACTCGACGGTCCGGGCATCGGCGGGAGTGGCGTTGGGAGCAAATCGAAGCCTTCCGTGTGGAACCGGCTGTCGGCTCGCATTTCCTTCAGGCGCAGGTTAACGGGCAATGGATCGACGCCTTGCGCCGGCCGGGAAATGTTGCGCGAGAATTGACCGATCTGCTGGGCCGTCTCAATGCACGCTGCCGCCAGAACTTCCGCGCGACGCCCGGCGAGGCGAAAAACGGGAAGCGAAAACCGCGCCCGGATCGCTGCTCGCGCGATAGCCGCCCGGAGAAGAAGGCTGCCCCGCCGTTGCGAATGACCGCGCGGTTGTGGGCATTGCTGCGCCCTTTTCGCGGCAGCATGGTCCTCCTGCTGGCCTTGTCGCTGGGGGCGGTCGCCATCGACTTGGCTCCCCCGATGTTGCTGCAGGTCTTGGTGGATCGGGTATTGCAGGCCGATCGGGCGCAACACCCTGTGGGACAGTTGCTGCAACTCCTGCTGGCCATTGTCGCCGCGCTGTTGCTGGCCCGCTTGGCTGCCACGCTCGTGGCCGTTTGGAAAGGATGGGTCTCCAGCCGGGTCGGCACGACGCTGACCGCCCATCTCCGCAATGACCTGGTGGCGAAGCTCAACGAGTTGCCGCTGGCCTTCTACGACCGCAATCAGGTGGGCGTGCTCATGAGCCAGGTGGCCTACGACACGGAAACGCTGCACACGCTCGTCTACCACATGACCAGCGGCTTCCTCTTGCAATCGCTGCAACTGGTGGGCATCGGCGTCATGATGCTGCATTACAATGCCAAGCTGGCCTTGGTCGCCTTGCTGCCGATGCCCTTGATCCTCGCCGGAAGCTGGTACTTCACGCGCTATCTGCAGCCGCGGCATCAGCACTATTGGGCAGCGGTTGGCAAGCAGGCTTCGTCCTTGATGGGAATGCTCGCGGGGATCCGGGTCGTCAAGGCATTCGTGCAAGAGGATCGTGAAATTCGCCGCTTCGGCGATTCCAGCCGCCGCCTCCGCGACTCGCGGCTGACCGTCGAAAACGCCACGGTCGCCTTTACGGCGGCGATGGGCCTGCTGTTTGCGTTGGGCGGCCTCGTGGTCTGGTACATCGGCGGCCGCGACGTGCTCTTTGGCAGCATGACGCTCGGCTCGCTGACGGCCTTCCTCGCTTTGCTGGCGATGTTTTACACGCCGCTGACCACGATTGCCGAGTTGACCACCTGGTTTGCCGGCTTTTACAGCACCAGTCGCCGCATGTGCGCACTCCTCAACGTGCCCGGCGAAAGCGAACAATCCCAGTCGGCCGTTCCGTTGGACAGGTTCCACGGAGGCGTCGAATTTCAACACGTGTCGTTTGGTTACGATCGCAGCCGGCCGGTGCTGGAAGACATCAGCTTTGCAATCGAGCCGGGCGAGATGGTGGGCGTGGTGGGCCGCAGCGGCTCGGGCAAATCGACGCTGGTGAGCCTCATCGGCCGCCTCTACGAATGCGACGCCGGACAGATCCGCATCGACGGCGCCGACGTGCGGCAGGCGAATCCCTGGCAGCTTCGCCGGCAAATCGGCATGGTTCCCCAGGAACCATTCTTGTTCCGTGGCTCGGTGGCCGCAAACATCGCCTATGGCAATGGACAAGCCGCGCCGGAACAAATCCTTCTCGCCGCCAGGAATGCCGACTCCCACGAATTCATCATGCGGATGCCTTTCGCCTACGAAACGCAACTGGGCGAAGGGGGCTCCGGTCTCTCCGGCGGAGAACGGCAGCGGCTCTCGATCGCTCGGGCCTTGTTGTTTGATCCGGCGATCTTGATTCTCGATGAAGCGACTGCCAGCGTCAACGCCGAATCGGAGCGGGCGATCTGCCAGGCCATTCGCCGTTGGGTTCGCCGGCGGACCACGATCGTGATCGCGCATCGCCTCTCCACGCTCCAAGGAGCCGATCGCCTGCTGGTTTTCGATCAAGGCCGGTTGGTCGAACAGGGGACCCCGGCCGATCTTTTGGATCGGGGCGGATTGTACAGCACGCTCGCCAGCATCCAGTACAACCTCAGCGAAAGCCGCCGGCGCTTCAAATCGGCGGCGGGCGGGGATGCGGCGCGGGGCATCGCGGAAGCGAACCCCGAGTGGGGCGGCGGGGAATCGCTGTTTCAGGCCCCTCTCGCCAACGCTTCTCCGCGCAATGCTGTCCGCGAGCCGGTTTTAAATCCCCGCGAGGCAAATCACGAGCCCGGAATCGTTTGGCTCGATCCGGCCAGCGTTACACTCGAGGAGGGCGACCACGGCTTGCTGCGCGTCGCCCGCGGCCCGCATCGCATCGAGTCCGTGCAAGCAGTGTGGGCCTTTCCCGCCAGCGAGGAGGGACGTTTCATCAGTCTGCGCCATCGCGAGCCTTCGGGACGAGAGACCGAGGTGGGCATGCTCCACACCCTTGCCGTTTGGCCCCGGCAGGCGCAGGAGGCGGTTCGCCGATCGCTTGCCCGTCGCTACTTGATACGGCGCGTTAAGGAAATTCGCCTACTGCGCGCAGCGGCGCCCAACTTGCCCTGTCGGTGCTTACCGATGGCGGACCGGCAAAGCTGCGATTGGAGAAGCCTGGCGAAGGGTGTCAAGATTTTGGCGTCCACGGACTGTTGCTCACCGATCCGGAAGGCAATTACTACCTGATCCCCGATCGCAGCGCCTTGCCCCGGCGCCAGCAACGACTGTTGACGCTTTACCTCGGAGACTGACAATCGCCCGCTCGTGAGATTGCGTGTGCCGATATGACCGGAGAATTCGCCGATGATTAGCATGACTGCTGGACACCCCCAAGTCTCAGAGTGGCCGGGTATCTCTCCTTGCCGAGAGCCGGACGCAGTCGAGCAATTGCCATCGGGACCGCCGTTGTCCGACGCGCCGACGCGCTCTGAAATCAAACTGGAGCAGCTTGCGCAACAGGCCCGTAAACTGGCCGATTCACATCGGCTGGCATCCCGGCCCGGCCGCGACCGGCTGCTCGTCCGGCTCGAGGACAACGATCGCGTTTTGCAAGCGGCGACACGATCGGTTGATGCGGGCGGCGGCCGAGCGACGCTCGATTCCTCCCGCGGGCTTGTGGCTGGTGGAGAACTTCCGCCAGATTAAAGAGTTGATGCGATCGGTCCGGCGGGATCTGCGCAGGGCGCCGCCGCGAGTTGCCCCAACTTTGCGCCGCCGGCGGGGAATGCCTGCCGCGAGCATGCCATTTGGCGCGGGAACTGATCACCCATCTCGACGCACAACTCGACCAGGAGAGCCTCCACCAGTTCTTCAGCGCCTACCAGACCGTGGCGCCGCTGACGCTGGCGGAACTGTGGTCGCTTTGCGGCATGTTGCGGCTGGGCCTTATCGAACACCTCTGTCGTGTGGCGATCCGCGTTGCTCCGCCGCAGCGCAATCGGGAGCTGGCCGGTCCGGCGGTCGCGCGCGACGTCCGGCAAGAGGCGGCCGACGAACTCTCGATGAAGCATGGCATTCTTAGTTTGCGCGAGCTGGCAATGCTGGACTGGAAAGAGTTCGTCGAGCGCGAAAGCACGGTGGAGCATATCCTGCGGGAGGACCCGGCCGGCATCTACCCGCGGATGAGCTTTGCCAGTCGCGATCGCTACCGCCTGATCGTCCAGCGGCTCGCCCGCCGCAGCGCGTTGGACGAAGAGCAGGTGGCTCGCGCGGCGATCGAGCATGCGCGGAAATCCGCCGCAACGGCGATCGTTGCGGCGCCTTCGCCGGCCGGCGGCCGGGCGACGGTGGGAGGCCACGTGGGCTACTATCTGGTCGATCGGGGGCGAACCGCGCTGGAAGCCAGCGTTGGTTACAGCCTCACGTGGCGCGAGGGCCTGGAGCGGCTGGCGGGGCGGGCGCCCTTGGCCTGTTATTTGGGGGCGATTGGGTTCGTGTGGTCGCTTGCCGTGAGCGCCGCGGCGGCCGCAGGCATGAGGCTGGAAATCACCCGGATCGCCGGTCCGGCGGCCGCGTTGACGCTGCTGGCGCTCTATGCCGGGGCAGCGGGACAATTTGCCGTGAACCTGGTGAACTGGCTGTGCACCCTCCTGGCCCCGCCCCGGCCGATGATGCGGTTGGATTTCTCGACGGGGATTCCCGCCGAGCATCGCACGCTGGTGGCCGTCCCGGCGCTGTTGACATCCGAGCAGACGGTGCGGGAGCTCGTGGAACAGCTCGAACTGCGGTATCTGGCCAATCAGGACGACAATTTATGCTTCGCCCTGCTGAGCGATTTTTCCGATGCCGATCGAGAAATCTTGCCCGGCGATCACCGGTTGCTGGACCTGGTCCGCACGGAGATCGAGCGGCTCAATCAACGCTATGGCGCCGACCGCCCGGCGGTCTTCTATCTCTTGCACCGGCCGCGGAAGTGGAATGGGCAACAGGGCGCATGGATGGGAGAAGAGCGAAAACGCGGCAAGTTGGCGGCGATGAACCGGCTGCTGCGAACCGGCGCCGCCGATGCGTTTAGTGCAACGATCGGCGATTTGTCGCAGACTCCGCTCCGTTCGCTACGTGATCACTCTGGACAGCGACACTCGCCTGCCGCGAGATGCCGGCCGGGAGTTGGTCGGCTGCGCCGCCCATCCGTTGAACCAAGCGGAACTCGATCCGCATTCGCGCGTGGTGGTTGCGGGCTATGCTGTGCTTCAGCCGCGATTAACCGCCACCATGCCCGCGGCGCACCGCAGCCGCTTCAGCCGCCTGGCGGCGGGCGATGCGGGAATCGATCCCTATACGCTGCAAACCAGCGATCTCTATCACGATCTGTTTGGGCAAGGCAGTTTCATCGGCAAAGGGATTTACGACGTGGAAGCGTTCGAGTCGGCCTGCGCAGGCCGTTTTCCGGAAAACCGCCTGTTGAGCCACGACCTGATCGAAGGCTGCTTCGCCCGCAGCGGCCTGGTCAACGATGTCGAACTTTTCGAAGGCGTTCCCTCGCGGCTGCTGGTCGATATGAATCGGCGCTGCCGCTGGATACGCGGCGACTGGCAGATTGCTTCCTGGTTGGGCAGCCGAGTTCCCACGCTCCGGGGAAACGGGGCCAATCCACTCTCCGGGCTGTCGCGGTGGAAGATCCTGGACAACTTGCGGCGGAGCCTCACGCCGGCGCTGTTGTGGAGTTTTCTCCTCTTGGGCTGGCTGCTCGCCCCGGCTTTGGCCGGCGCTTGCACGCTGCTGGCGCTGGCGATCGCGTTTGGCCCGGCCACCTTTGCCGCGCTGCCCGGAATGCTTCGCCGGCCGGAAGGCAAGCCCCGGACGCTGCACGCCGCGGACGAAGCGAGTCAGTGCCTGCGAACATGGCTCGTGGAGACCGTGGGTTTGTGCATTCTGCCTTACACGGCGCACTGTCACCTCGATGCCATCGTCCGAACGCTCTATCGTCTCGGCATTTCCCGGAGTCGCTTGCTGGAATGGACCACCGCCAGCGAAGCAGAAGCCTCTTGCAGCAGGAAATTGCGCGATCACTACGCAATCATGTGGGCTTGCGCCGCATCCAGCTTCATCGCGGCGGCATTGCTGCTGGCGGTGCAGCCGGGGGCGCTGCTGGGCGCCGGCCCGGTGCTGCTGGCGTGGATGGCGGGACCGTTGATCGCCTGGTGGCTCTCGTTGCCCTATCGAGACACATCGATTCCTGCGACGGACGCCGAACAACGGCAACTCCGGCGCTGGGCTCGGCGAACGTGGCACTACTTCGATGCCTTCGCCGGAGAGGCCGACCACTGGCTGCCGCCAGACCATGTGCAAGGCGATCCGCCGACGACCGTAGCTTCCCGCACCAGCCCTACGAACATGGGGTTGGCCCTGCTTTCGGGCCTGGCGGCCTGCGATCTGGGTTATCTTCCGGCGGCGGCCTTCCTGGAGCGGACCAGCCGCATGCTGCAATCCATGCGGCGACTGGAACGATGCCGGGGCCACTTTTACAATTGGTACAACACCCGCACTCTGAAACCCACCGAGCCGCGTTATGTGTCCAGCGTTGACAGCGGCAACCTGTGGGGCTCGCTCACCGTGCTGAGCGCGGGCCTGGAGGAGTTGCGCAATCGTCCCTTGATTCCTCCGCGTTTGCTCGAAGGCCTTCAGGATACTGTGGAGGTGATCGCCGATCTCCACCGGCAGGCCGCGTCTTCGGCATGGAACGACCCGCTCGACGCTTGCATTGCCGCACTGCGCGAGGAGTGCTCCGGCGCTGTCCGGGGGAGCGCGGCAAACCTGCCGCGGCTGCGCCGCATTCGCCAGCGCGCGGCGGACCTGGCAATGCGCGTTTCGGCCGATCAACCAGTTTTGCAACAATGGACGCTGGCGCTCGCGCGTCAAAGCGCCCAGGCCCATCAACACTTGTCGCGATTGGCATTTTGGACGCAGTTTGTCCGCCCGAGAAACGGTTTCCCGGCGGAGTCGCTTCAGGCGCCCTCATCCGCCGCGAGCCAACTCGCAAGACAAAGCAATCGCGAAGACCCCAGTGCCCGTTCGCCCTGCTTCCCTTCGTCCGCCGGAAGTGCGGTCGCGGTGCAAGAGCGGCTCTGTGAGCCGCTCGGCGCGGCGGCCGACCAGGAAAAACGCGCGGACTTAGAAAAACTGTACGCCTGGTTCGAGCGGCTCGATGTCAGTTGCAGCTTGGGGCAGGCTCCGCGCTGCGGAACAGATCGCCGACGGCCGCGCCTGGCAGTTGGAAGCGGCCGAGGAAGAGGGTTTCGCCAAGGAGGACCCTCGGCACGGATTCCAGACGTTGCTAGCGAGCGTGCGGGAGGCGGCCCGCGGAGCCGCCTCGGCAGCCCGCCAGGAATTGCAGCACATCGCTTCACTTACCAGGCTTTGCCGGCAATTCTCGGCGATGGATTTTCGCTTTCTTTTCCACCCGCGGCGGAAGCTGCTGGCCGTGGGTTTCAACGTGAGCGATCGCCGTTGCGACGAAAGCTGTTACGACTTGCTGGCCTCGGAAGCCCGCCTGACCAGCTTTCTCGCCGTAAGTCATGGCCAGCTTCCCCGCGAGCATTGGTTTGCCCTCGGCCGGATGGTTACGCTGGTGAACGGCGCGCCGCGCTCCTGAGTTGGTCGGGCTCGATGTTTGAATATCTGTTGCCGATGTGATCATGCCTTCCTATCGGGCCACGCTGCTCGATTGAGCATGGGTGTGCGCTACGACTTGCAGACGTTTTCAAAAAAGGGAATGGCGAGCAATCCGCTGTGGCCGCAGGCGGGCAGGATGCCCTTGCTCGGGACGAACTTCGCGCCGCGGGTGGGAATTGGGTATGCGTTCGGCAACGACCGGCCGGTGATGGTGCGGGCGGGATTTGGAATTTTCTACACCCGTATCCCGGGGATTTATCAGTCGGCGGTGATCGATAACAATGGACTGACCGATAACTTTCTTTCCCTGGACAATGCGGATTACTAAGCAATACGTAAATGCGGCATCGAAGGTATGCAGGAAA